>NZ_JBIVDS010000005.1:0-163114 GCF_044747265.1 Streptomyces sp. NPDC090106
CTGGCACCACCACGTCACCCTCGTATCGGCCGCTCATGCCTTCTGCACGCTGCAACGACTGGCACGAGACCCAAAAGACGTGGCGCAGGTCTGAGCCTCTACCAAGTCCTCCGGGAACTGCAGACCCTCCTCGCCACCTGGACCGGCGCCTGTCCCACCAGCCACCGCGACATACCCACACCCCTACGAACCTGACCAAGCCCTACTAGAGGGTGGGGCGAAAGTCCCGCAACTCCCGTACCACGCGCTCCGTCACCGGCGCCGGGATGCCGTTCCGCTCGGCCGCGCGCAGCAACGCCTCGCCGATCGCGTCGAGTTCGAGCCGGCGTCCCGCCTCGGCGTCACGCTGCATGGACGACTTCGTCGCGGGCGGGAACGCGTCGTAGCGCGCCAGTGCCTGCGCCGGGTCGGCCGGACCGCCCGAGGCACGGCTGATCGCGGCCGTCTCCTCGACCAGCGCGGTCAACTCCTCGCGGTGATCGGTGCGTACGTCGCCCAGCGGCAGCCCGTAGCGCGTGGTGAGCAGAGCGAAGGGCGCCAGGAACGACATCTTGGCCCACAGCACGGCCGACTCGTCCGGCAGCACGCGTGTCGTCGGGCCCGCGTCCCCCAGTACCCCGGCCAGCGTGTCCAGCCGACCCGGGGCCACCTTGTCGCCCGTCAGGTCGATCTCGGCGAACGGGCTCGTGTGCTCGATCTCGCCCGGCGCCGTCCGCGTCGACTCCACGCGGATCACCGCCGGTGCCACCGCCCCGTCGCCGTACCGCTCCCGCAGCAGTGCCGGATGCTCCACGCCGTTCAGGAACGGCACGATCAGCGCGTCGCCCAGCGAGGCGGGCGGGACCCGGTCCAGAGCCGTCGCCAGCGAGGTGTGCTTGACCGACACCAGGACGGCGTCGACCGGCACCCGCAGCTCCGTGTCCGCCTCGACCTCGGCGTGGAAGTCGCCGAACACCGTGCTGCGGACGTGGATGCCGGACGTGTCCAGCGTTGCCGCGGTCTCGTCGCCGGCCAGGCAGACCACCCGGTGTCCGGCTCGTGCCAGCAGGCCGGCGAGGAGGCCGCCGATGCCGCCCGGGCCGAGCACGGCGATGGTCGGCCCGCTCTGTTCTCTGCCGCGCGTCTCTCTGTCGTGCGTCATGTCAGGAAATCCCTTCTCCGGTCGGCCCCGTGGACGGTGGCCGCCTCGGACGTGATCCTTCCAGACGGACGGGCGTCCCGGGCGCCGGGTGTCGTGGCGGGGGCACACTGGACGTATGTGCCGCAGCATCAAGACTCTCCGTCCGCCCGCGCTCCCCGAGGAGGCGACGCCGGACGACATCCGGGCCGCCGCGCTCCAGTACGTGCGCAAGGTCTCCGGGTTCCGTGCGCCCGCCGCGCACAATCAGGAGGTCTTCGATCGCGCGGTCGATGCGATCGCCTTGGCCACGGCCGAGTTGTTGGCGGGGCTGGAGGTGCGGGGGGTTGCCGGCCGGGGGAAGTAGGGCGTTCGCCGTTCTGACGAAGGGCGGGTGTCGGCCGCGGGTGCGTGGTGGCTGTTCGCGCAGTTCCCCGCGCCCCTGAGTGCCGTCTGCGGTGCCGTTGTGGTTGGTCGCGCAGTTCCCCGCGCCCCTGAGTGCCGTCTGCGGTGCCGTTGTGGTTGGTCGCGCAGTTCCCCGCGCCCCTGAGTGCCGTCTGCGGCGCCGTTGTGGTTGGTCGCGCAGTTCCCCGCGCCCCTGAGTGCCGTCTGCGGCGCCGTTGTGGTTCGTCCCGCAGTTCCCCGCGCCCCTGGGGGGTGCGGGCTACGCCGGGGTGCGGCGCATTACGTAGGCCGCTGCCGCGCCCGCTGCGAAGAGGGCCAGTGCCGAGACTCCGGTGGTGAGCCAGGTGGTGCCCAGCCAGTGGGCGCCGTAGTAGCCGAGGGCGACGCTGTAGGCGGCCCAGGCGAGGCCCGCGAGGGCGGACCAGGGGACGAACTCGCGGGCGCGGCGGTGGGCGCTGCCGGCGAGGAAGGAGACCACCGAGCGGCCGGCCGGGGCGAAGCGGGCGAGGACGACCAGGAGGCCGCCGCCGCGGGCCAGCGCCGCGCCGAGACGTTCCTGCGCGGAGGTGAGCCGGCGGGAACGGGCGATCGCGCGGTCCAGCAGGGGTCCGCCGCGCCAGGCGAGCCGGTAGGCGACCAGATCGCCCACCACCGAGGCCGACGCGGCGCACAGGACGAGGATCAGCACCTCGCCGACCTCGCCCGGCACCGTGGCCGCCGCCGTCGCCGCCATGATGACGAGGACACCGCTCGGCAGGACCGGCAGGAAGACGTCGAGCAGCACCGAAGCGGCCACCACCGCGTAGATCCATGGGCTGCCGCTCAGCGACCCCACGCTCCCAAGACTTTCCAGCACCGCGACTCCCCGTTGATCCCCCGTGACAGCCATACAGCGTACGCCCGGGGTGTGACAGGAGATTCACGAGGGGCGCGGGCGATCCGCACGGTGTGTTCACCCGGCTGCCACGTTCCGGAGGGCGCCCGGCCCCCCTCTCCCGTAGCACGGGAGAGGGGACCACTGGCCACTGAACGTGAGGAACGGTACTGATCATGGTGGCAGGAATACTCGCGGGCGCCGTCGCCGCGGCGATGCTGACGTCCGGGGTCCACGGGTACGAGATGCGGACGGACGCGCAGTTCGCGCCGCCCACCGCCTTCGTGCCGTCGGCCGCGGTGACCTACGACATGGCCCTGGTCCCGGCGGCCTCCTGGATCGAGGTCGGCCAGCGGTCCGAGGAGCTCGGGCCGACGACCGTCCGGCTGCGGGTGACCGGCTTCGCGCCCGGCCACCGGTACGGCGTCCACGTCCACCGCAGCCCCTGCGGAGCCGATCCGGCCGCCGCGGGCGGGCACTACCAGCACGAGCCGTCGCCCGACGCGCAGCACGCAGGCGCCGGCAACGAGGTGTGGCTCGACTTCACGGCGGACGCCGACGGCTCGGGCGCCGCCGAGGCCCGTCACGCGTGGGGCTTCAGACGCGGCGAGGCGTCCTCCGTGGTGATCCACAGCGCGCCCGGCGCGAAGGGCGACCGGGTGGGCTGCTTCACCGTGCCCTTCGGGGGGAGCGCCGTCTGAGAGGGGTGCGGCGGGACCGGCGCGGGCGGCGTCGTGCGCAGGGCCGCCCGCGCCACCGCGTCCGCGTCCGAGAGGGTCACCGAGTCCACCCCCGGCCGGGCGCCCGCCGCCGTCACCCAGTGCACCCCCTCGGTCGGCACCCCGAACGCCAACCTGCGCGCATGCGGCTGACCTTGACGGTCGATCAGGTGGTAAGGGCGCGGCGTCACGTCCAGGCCGCCGGTCTCGTGACCGTCCGTGGTGTGCGGGCGGCACTGGCCGTCGCGCAGCAGTGAGGCGAGCAACTCGTCGGCGGTGCGCCGCAGATCGGGCTCCGGCAGCCGCGCCTCCACCAGGGTTCTCACCCGTACGACGGACCCGGGTACGTCGGGGGAGTACGCCGTCCAGGCGCCGTCCTCCTCGCGGACCTCCAGCCGGGGCCCGAGCACCTCGACCACGCCGGCCTCCAGCAGCGCCACCAGTTCCTCGATCCGGCGCCGGGGCGGGCCGATCGACAGGAACGCGTTGAGCGGGGTGTACCAGCCGTCGAGATGGTCCCGGCGGGAGGCGCCCGCGATGCCGCCGTGGTCGACGATCAGCCGCAGTTCGTTGCGCAGGTCGCGCAGGACGTCCAGGGCTGCCTTGAGGGGGCCGTCCACATTGCCGAGGGCGGCCTGCGCGGCGTCCTCGCGCAGGTGGGCGAGGAGCCAGTCCCGCCAGTGGCCGCGATGCCCGAACTCCTCGCCGGCGTACGGCCTCGCGATCCGCTCCCAGTTCCAGCGCCGCGCGGGTGCGATCCCGAACTCGTCCAGGAGCGCCGGTACTTCGGCGTCGGTGGCGCCCAGGAACCGCTCGGTGAACCCGGCCGCCGCCGGAGCCCGCCCGACGAGCGCCGCGTAGTAGACCGCCTCCACCTCCTTCGCCACCGACGGCCATATCTCCGCGAGGAAGTCGGGCGCCTCGCCGGAGTCCGCGCGCTTGCGGAACCCGGCTATCGCCTCCGGCGTGAGCACGAGCGGGGTGTGACGGCCGTACGGGCCCTTCGCGTTGTCGCCGCGCGCCTGGTACGGGACTCCGCGCCGGGAGCCGG
This sequence comes from Streptomyces sp. NPDC090106, assembly GCF_044747265.1. Classification (NCBI taxonomy): domain Bacteria; kingdom Bacillati; phylum Actinomycetota; class Actinomycetes; order Kitasatosporales; family Streptomycetaceae; genus Streptomyces; species Streptomyces sp. NPDC090106. The sequence goes on from NZ_JBIVDS010000005.1 coordinate 4,167, forward strand.
CGTACAGGCGCGGCTCGCGCCCGGAGGGGAGGTAGCGCAGCCCTGTGCGGGCGTCGCGGGTGAAACGGCCGCCGCGTCCGGTGGTCAACAGGGCCAGGTGGTCGAAGAAGTTGAGGCCGAGGCCGCGCAGCAGCACCGGTTCGCCGGGGGCGACGGCGGACAGGTCGACGTCGGCCGGATTGGCGGGCGCGACGTGCCGCAGTCCGTGCCGCGCGGCGTGCGACGCGGACCGCAGTCCGGCCGTGCCGGGGTGCGCGGGCAGATGTCCCTGGGCGAGGACGACCGCCGAAAGCCCGCTCAGGACACAGCCGTTGTCGAGTGTGAGCCGCTGTCGGCGGTCGGGGGAGGCGGGGTCGTCCTCCAGGCGGGTCGCGCGGGCCGTGTGCGTCTCGACGCGGACGGCGGGCGGCGCCTCGCGCACCGTGCGGGCGAACACCCACTCCAGATAGCGGCCGTACTGGGCGCGGGTCGGGTACTCGTCCGGGCCCAGCTCGCCCTCCGCCCACTCGTGCAGGCTCGGGCCGGGGCGGACCGGGCCCGAGCAGTCGACGCTGTCGTCGGTGAACAGGGTCACCTGGCAGGCCACGGTGTTCATCAGCAGCTCGGGCGACTGCGCGGTGCGCCACACGCCGCCCGCGCCCGGCGGCGCCGGGTCGACGACGTGCACGGTCAGCCGTACGCCCGGCGGGAGCAGTTCCGGTACGGAGGCGCACAGGCGCTCCAGGACGCTGGTGCCGCGCGGTCCGGCGCCGACCACGGCGAGGGCGACGGACGACGGCGGCGCGGTCGTGGACAAAAGGGTGACTCCCGGGCGTGGGGGGTGCTGGGGCGGTCCACGGGAAGCGGACGGTCCGCCTCATCATGCCGTCGCCCGTCACGGAAGCCAACGCGAGCACCGGAAACCCCATTTGTCACTCCTGCACCGGTGCGGGCGGACTGATGTGCAGGTGAAGACGGGTTCAGTCGCTGGTGAGCACGGAGTCCGCGACGGGCTGGAGCGTGCCGTCCTCCCGCGCCTGTTGCAGTCGCAGCCGGGCCGAACGCCCGCGCAGGGTCAGCGTCATGAGCTGGTTGCCGAACCAGGGTCCGCCCGTGCGCCGCCAGCCGACCGACGGTCTGGGCACCCCGCCGTGCCCGGCGAACCGGCGGCCCAGCCAGCGTCCCGTCGCGCTCCAGCCGAAGCGGAAGCCGAGCCGGATCGCGCCGTGGATGGCGTTGTGCACGGGGGAGCAGGTCAGCTGGAGGACCCGGGCCCGCGGTCCGGTGCCCCGCGGCCAGGTCGGTTCCGCGATGTAGGCGTGGTGGACGTCGCCCGACAGCACGCAGACCGTCGCGGGCGCCGCGTCCCCCGACCCCGCCTCGGCGATGAGCCCGGCGAGGGCCTCGAAGGACGCCGGGAACGCCGCCCAGTGCTCCAGGTCGGCCCGGCGGCGCAGGTTCTCCCCGAACCGCGCCCAGCGCGCCCCGCGGTCGCCCCGGCACAGCGCCGCGTTCCACGCCTCGGCGTCGTGCACCAGATGGGGCAGCAGCCAGGGCAGCGAGGTGCCGATCAGGAGATGGTCGTACGACTCCCTTTCGTCCAGGGCCTGTTCGCGCAGCCAGGCGGCGGCGCCGGGGTGCAGCATCGCCCGGTTCCCCTCGTCGAGGACGCGGGCCGCCCGGGTGTCCACCATCAGCAGCCTGACCCGGCCGAAGTCGCGCCGGTAACTCCAGCGCACGGAGGCGGGATCGGCGTCCGCCGCGCAGGCGAAGGCACGCAACTCGTCGGTGCCGTCGGGGGTTTCGCGCACGGCGGCGTAGAGCGGGTCGGTGGCCAGTTCGGCCGGGGTGAGGTTGCCCAGATGCTGGTGCACCCAGTACGACATCAGGCCGCTCAGCAGCCGTTCGCGCCACCAGTCCGTGGCCCGCATGTCGGCCAGCCAGGCGGCGGAGGTGTTCCAGTCGTCGATCACGTCGTGGTCGTCGAAGACCATCGAACTCGGCACGGTCGACAGCAGCCAGCGGATCTCCGGGTCGAGCCACGACTCGTGGTAGAGCCGGGTGTACTCCTCGTAGTCCGCGACCTCGTCGCCCGGCGGGTCGCCCAGATCGCGGCGGGCGGCGAGCCAGCGGCGGGTCGCCTCGGAGGTCTCGTCGGCGTAGACCTGGTCGCCCAGCAGCAGGAGCACGTCGGGGCGTTCGGCCTCCGGGTCGGCCGCGATCCGGGCGGCGAGCGAGTCCAGCGCGTCCGGGCCGACGGGGTCCTTCTCGCCGTCGGGCGGGGCGGCCCAGCGGCAGGAGCCGAAGGTGACGCGGACCGTCTCGTCGGCCGCGCCGGAGGGCGTGCGTATCTCCGAGGGCGGGAAGCGGGAGTGGGGCGGCGGCCACACCGCTGTCCCGTCCAGGAACACCTCGTACGGCTGCGCGGTGCCCGGCGCGAGACCGGTCACCTCGATCAGCGCGTAGTGGTGCCCGGCGATCTGGAAGGTGCGGGACGTTCCCGTCGCGCCCCGTGCTCCGCGGACCTCGGCGGCGCACGGACGGCTCGTCTCGACCCATACGGTCGCGGACGAGCCGTCGACGTACCTGAGCAGCGGTCCCAGGCGCAGTTCGGCCAACCCGATCAACCTCCTCCGTCGCCCCGTACGGTACGGAACGGCGGAGGCTCACGGGGAGGTTCCGTCAGGGAATCCCCGGCGGGATCAGCAGGCGCTCAGGTAGCTGGTGAGCGCGCTCTTCTCGGCGGAGTCCACGGAGAGGCCGTAGTAGTACTTCACCTGCACCCAGGCGCGGACGTAGGTGCAGCGGTAGGAGGTGACCGAGGGCATCCACTCGGCCGGGTCCTGGTCGCTCTTGGACTGGTTGACGTTGTCCGTGACCGCGATGAGCTGCGGGCGGGTCAGGTCGTTGGCGAACGCCTGGCGCTGGGCGGTGGTCCAGGAGTCGGCGCCGGAGTCCCAGGCCTCGGCGAGCGGGACCAGGTGGTCGATGTCGAGGTCGGAGGCGGCGGTCCAGGTGGCGCCGTCGTAGGGGGAGTACCAGGTGCCGCTGGTGGCCGCGCAGGCGGAGCTGGTGACGACGTTCGTACCGTCCCGCTTCAGGACCGTCTCACGGGTGTTGCAGGTGCCGGAGATGGTGATCCAGTGCGGGAAGAGGTCCCGGTCGTAGCCGGTGCGGTCCTCGGTCGCGACGGTGAGGGAGGCCAGGTAGGTGCGGGCGGTGGCGGCGCTGACCGGCGTGGGGAGCGCGGCGGAGGCGGTCGGGCCGTTGAAAAGTCCGACGGAGGCTATGAGTCCGGTGAACGCCGCGAGTATGCTCAGGCGTCGACGCGCGTAGAACTTCGGCATGCGAACTCCCTTGGGGTGTGGGGGTGTTGAGGCGTGCGGGCGTGAGAATGCTCGCGACGCCGTGTTGCGGGGAGGTGTGCGTCGGGTAAGAAGCTAATGACGTGTTCATGACACGACAAGATGTGCGACGGAACATCTCGTGGAGGATTCCGTGTGATCGCGGTCATTCCTTCACGGCGAAACGATCACGTATGCTGATCGGAGTTGAAGGGGAGTAGCTCTTCGCCGGACCGTCGACATACTGCTCAGCTCGTCTGAGCCGGCGCCCGGAGGTGGGTCCTCACGGACTCACCAGCGAGACCTTCGGCAAGCAGTGCACAGCCCTGTGTGCGCTGCCGTGCCGAGGTGTCTGTGTTTCTGAGCGATCACTCTCGGTGGGGCAGCCCCGACCGATTGAGGAACCTTGATCAGCTTCACCGTCACCGCGCTCGTCTTCGGCGTCGTCTTCCTGGCCGAGCTCCCGGACAAGACCGCGCTGGCCGGACTCGTCCTCGGCACCCGCTACCGCGCCTCCTACGTCTTCGCCGGCGTCGCCGCCGCCTTCGCCCTGCACGTCGCCCTGGCCGTCGCGGCCGGCAGTGTGCTGACCCTGCTGCCGCAGCAGCTCCTGCACGCGCTGACCGGTGTGCTGTTCCTCGGTGGCGCGGCCGTGCTGCTGATGAAGAAGGACGACGGCGAGGAGGAGATCCGCAAGCCGCGGGACCAGTCCTTCTGGAAGGTCGCCGGCGCCGGATTCATGCTCATCCTCGTCGCCGAGTTCGGTGACCTGACGCAGATCATGACCGCCAACCTCGCGGCGCGCTACGACGACCCGCTGTCCGTCGGTCTCGGTGCCGTGCTGGCCCTGTGGGCGGTGGCCGGACTCGGCATCGTCGGCGGAAAGGCCCTGATGAAGCGGGTTCCGCTCCAGCTCATCACCAGGATCGCGGCCGTGCTGATGCTGGGCCTCGGCGTGTGGAGCCTGTGGGAGGCGATCGCCGTCTGACCGCCGGGACCGCCCCGCGCGGCCGGGTCCGAGCTGAACGGTGGGTGAACTGTTCCGGGATCCGGTGGCGGGATCATGGATCGATTTTGTACCGTAGAGAAACAAAGTGGCTCCCGCCCGTTTTCCCTGACCGGCGGGCGGGGCCGCCTTGTCCCCCGCCCCCGTTTCCGGAGCTGCCGATGACGGCCACCGCCGTGCCCACCGTGCTGACCACCCGCGCCCTCCTGCTGGACATGGACGGCACCCTCGTGAACTCCGACGCCGTCGTCGAACGCTGCTGGCGCCGCTGGGCCGAGCGGAACGGGCTCGACGGGGACGAGATCATGAAGGTCGTCCACGGCCGCCAGGGATACGCCTCGATGGCGCTGCTCCTGCCCGACCGGCCCATGGAGCAGAACCACGCGGACAACGCCCGCATGCTCGCCGAGGAGACCGCCGACCTCGACGGCGTCGTCCCGGTCCCCGGCGCCGCGGAGTTCCTCGCCTCCCTGGCCGCGCTCCCGCACGCCCTGGTGACCTCCGCCGACGTCGCCCTGTCCACCGCCCGCATGGGCGCCGCCGGGCTCCCGCTGCCGGACGTGCGGGTGACCGCCGAGTCCGTCGGCGCGAGCAAGCCCGACCCCGAAGGGTTCCTCAAGGCCGCCGCGCAGCTGGGCGTGGCGCCCGAGGACTGTGTCGTCTTCGAGGACTCCGGCGCGGGCATCGCCGCCGGGCGTGCCGCGGGGATGCGGGTCGTCGGCATCGGGCCGCGGGCCGACTTCCACGAGCCCGACGTCGTCGTGCCGGACCTGACCCGGGTACGGGTCGAGCCCGCCGAGGACGGCGGGATCCGCCTCTCCATCGGCTGAGACCTCCCGGTCCGCCGGGCGGGCCCGGAGTGCGCCACGGCTCCAGGGCGTGTCCACGGAGCCCCGTCGCCCGACGCCGGGGGCACGCTCCCGGCGTCCGGTGCGTGCTGTCGGCAGGCCGGGCGGGGGCTCTCGGACCGGGCGGGGCGGGTTCGGGTCCTCGGCCGGTTGTGCCGAGCGGGGGTGCTTCCCGCGCCTTTGGGGTGCGGGGTCCGGCGGGCGCGGCCCGCAGTCCCGTTGTCCGACCCGAGGGCGCGTTTCCGGCGTCCGGCTCGGGCTCCTCGGTGTCGCCTACGGCTCGTAGGTGTTCGCTTCCAGGCTCGCCCGTGTCGTCAGGTCGTAGACGCCGTACTCGTCGACGCGCAGGCCCAGCCAGTACTGGTAGCGGCGGACCGCGTCCTCCACGCCCTCGTTGTAGTGGCCGCTCGCCTTGCGGTCGTAGAGGCGCAGCTGGGTCAGCCGCAGCTCCAGTTCGACGACCTCGGGGCCTGAGGAGCCCCGGCGCAGCACCGGGGGCGTGGTCTCATCGGGGTCGTCGGAGCCGTCGGAGGTGCCGGAGCCGTCCGGGCCGGCCACGGGGTTGCCGCCGGTCGCCGAGGCGCTCGCCGACGGCTGCACCGAGGTGCCGGCGCTCGGTGAGGCGCTGGAGGCGCTCGGGGACGGCGAGGCCGAGGGGCTCGCGCTCGTGCTCTCGCTCGCGTCGGCGCTCACGCTCGGCGAGGCGGACGCGGAGGCGCTCGCGGACGCAGGGGCGGACGACGCCGGGCCCGTCGAGGCGTCCGGGACGCTCGCCCGGACCTCCTCGGGCAGGGCGCCGTCCCGTTCGGGGCTGTCGTACGAGAGCAGACCGCTGGCCAGACCGGCCGCCGCGACCACCGCCACCAGGGCGGCCACCGAACCCAGCAGCACCGTCCGGCGCCGTGCGGGGCCGCGGGACTCCTCGTCCCCGGTGAGGACCGGGCTCGCGGCGAGGACGGCCGTCTCGGGCTCCGCGCTCTCGAACGGGCTCAGGTCGGGCCCCGGGGCGGCGACCGTGCGCAGGGCCATCGTCGCGTCCGCTTCGAGCGGCTCGGCGGGGTGCGCCCGCGAGTCCAGCTCGACGTACGGCCGTATCCGCAGCGGGTCGAAGTCCTCGGCCGCGGCCTGCTCCGCCGTGCGGGCGTCGCGCAGGGCGTCGGACGCGCGCCGCGCACAGCCGCACGACGGGGTGTTGTCGGCCCCCCTCGGCGCCCCGCACTCCGGGCACAGATGACCGCTCGAATCCGCCATGTGTTCGTCCCTCCCCTCGCGAACTCCAGAGATTATGCAGACACTCTTCACACTTGTGTCACGCCAGTCCCCGGAACCACGGCTTCCAAAAGGACTCGACAGGCCATAAACGGACACACCGATCACGATGGAGAGGTAACGAGTCTGTCGGGAGGTGCTCATGGCCGCGGACGCGCACGGCAGGACGGGCAAGGCGCGGGGCACGGAGGAGCAGCGCGAGCGGCACGATCAGCACGTGTCGGGGAACGTCCTCGTCTCGATCGGGGCCCTCCTGCTCGGCATGCTGCTCGCCGCCCTCGACCAGACCATCGTGTCGACCGCCCTGCCCACCATCGTCAGCGACCTCGGAGGGCTCGACCATCTGTCGTGGGTGGTCACCGCGTATCTGCTCGCCTCCACGGCCGCGACCCCGCTGTGGGGCAAGCTCGGCGACCAGTACGGCCGCAAGAAGCTGTTCCAGACCGCGATCGTGATCTTCCTGATCGGCTCCGCGCTGTGCGGCGCGGCGCAGAACATGCCCCAGCTGATCGGCTTCCGGGCCCTTCAAGGGCTCGGCGGCGGCGGGCTGATGGTGCTGTCGATGGCGATCGTCGGGGACATCGTCCCGCCCCGTGAACGCGGCCGGTACCAGGGCCTGTTCGGGGCGGTGTTCGGCGCCACCAGCGTCCTCGGGCCGCTGCTCGGCGGCCTGTTCACCGAGCACCTGAGCTGGCGCTGGGTCTTCTACGTCAACCTCCCCGTCGGCGTGGTCGCGCTGGCGGTGATCGCCGCCGTGCTGCACATCCCGCGCCGGTCCACGAAGCACGTCATCGACTACCTCGGCACCTTCCTGATCGCCGCCGTCGCCACCTGCCTGGTGCTCGTCGCCTCCCTCGGCGGGACCACCTGGGCCTGGTCGTCCCCGCAGATCGTGCTGCTCGCGGTACTCGCCGTCGCCCTGGCCGCGGCGTTCGTCGCCGTGGAGCGCCGGGCCGCCGAACCGGTGCTGCCGCTCAAGCTGTTCCGCATCCGCACCTTCACGCTCTCCGCCGTGATCAGCTTCGTGGTCGGGTTCGCGATGTTCGGCGCGATGACGTACCTGCCGACGTTCCTCCAGGTCGTCCAGGGCGTCTCGCCGACCATGTCCGGCGTCCACATGCTGCCCATGGTCCTGGGCCTGCTCCTGTCGTCCACGCTCTCCGGGCAGATCGTCAGCCGCACCGGCCGCTGGAAGGTCTTCCCGGTCGTCGGCACCGGCGTCACCACCATCGGCCTGCTGCTCCTGCACCGGCTCGACGAGAACAGCCCCACGGCCGAGATGAGCGCGTACTTCTTCGTCTTCGGCCTGGGCCTCGGCCTCGTCATGCAGGTCCTGGTCCTGATCGTGCAGAACGCCGTGTCCTACGAGGACCTCGGCGTCGCCACCTCCGGCGCGACCTTCTTCCGCTCCATCGGCGCCTCGTTCGGCGTCGCCGTCTTCGGCTCGGTCTTCGCGAACCGCCTCGGCGACAAGCTCAGCGACGCCTTCCGGGGCGTCACCCTGCCGGACGGCGTCACGGCCGACGCCCTGGAGGCCGACCCCCGCGGCATCGCCGCGCTCCCGGCCGCGCTGCGCCCCGCCGTCCTGCACGCCTACGCCTCGTCGATCACCGACGTGTTCCTGTACGCCGCGCCCGTCGCCCTCCTCGGCTTCGTCCTGGCCTGGTTCCTCAAGGAGGACCCCCTGCGCGGCTCCGTCACCGCGCCCGACGTCACCGAGACCCTCGCCAGCAACCCCGTCGAACGCTCCTCCTACGACGAGGTCTGCCGCGCCCTGTCGGTCCTCGGCACCCGCGAGGGCCGCCACCGGATCTACCGCACGATCACCGAACGGGCCGGCTACGACCTGCTCCCCGGGGCGAGCTGGCTCCTGCTGCGCATGAAGAAGTACGGCTCCGTCGAGCCCGCCGCCCTCGCCGAGCGCGCCACCGTGCCGCTGGCCGTCGTCCTCGCCGCCGCCCGCCAGGTCGAGGAACGCGGCCTCGCCCGCCGGGAGGGCCTCGACCTGCTGCTCACCGACGAGGGCCGGGCGACCGCCGAGCGTCTCGCCGCCGCCCGCGAGGCCTCCCTCGCCGAACTCCTGGGCGACTGGTGGGGCCCCGACCGTCCCACCGACCTGGTCCAACTGGTCAGGGAACTCAACGAGGAACTCTGCGGCTCGGACCGGGAACAGCCGCACAACGGGGCCGCGTTGAAGCCGGGCTGACCCGCCTCACAGGTCCTTGCCGAACCAGTGCTCCGCGTACGGTTCGCTGTTGTGCGGGGCCGTCTCCCGGTAGCCGAGGCGGGCGTACAGGGCGCGGGCCTCCGTCAGGTCGGAGCGGGTGTCGAGGATCATGCGGGTGGCGCCGAAGCCCCGGGCGGCCTCCTCGGCCGCCCCGACCAGCAGGGGCGCGCCGCCCCGGCCGCGCAGCGGTTCGCGGACGAAGACCCGGGTGAGTTCGGCGACGCCGTCGCCGAGGAGGCGGATGCCCGCGCTGCCGGCCGGTTCGCCCTCGTGCCGGGCGATGAGCAACCGACCTCGGGGCGGAGCGAGTTCGCTTCCCGAAGTGGCGGCGATCTCGCGTTCCAGTTCGGCCGGGTCGGTGCGGCGGCCCTCGTGGCGGAGGTAGTACCGGTCGCTGACCTCGGTGTAGTAGGCGCGCCAGAGGGCGGTCGCGGCGGGGGAGTCGAAGGGCTCCGGTGTGATCGTCCAGGGCATGGAGGCATTGTCCTGACGGCGGCAGGGCGGCGCATCCCGGTTTGAGAGCGGGTGTCCGGGCAACTCGGCCTGGGGACCGGCCCGTAGGGGGGATCGGTCCGGTCGAGACACCGGAAGGCACTCATGTCCACAGGCGTGATCATCGCTCTGATCGTGATCGTGGCGGCCGTGATCGCCGGCGCGTTCCTCTTCGCCCGGCGGGCGCCCGGCGGACGGGACCTGAAGCGGCGCTTCGGGCCCGAGTACGAGCGGGCCGTGGCCCGGCACGACGGCGACACCCAGGCCGCCGAGCGGGAGCTGGGCGAGCTGGTGAGCCGGCACGGGTCGCTGCGCGAGCGCGAACTGGAGCCCGCCCGGCGGCAGATGTACGAGGCCCGCTGGACCGCCGCCCAGGAACGCTTCGTCGACTCGCCCCGTGACGCCCTCGGTGAGGCCGACCGGCTGCTCGCCGAGGTCGCCAGGGACCGGGGCTTCCCCGACGGCGAGCACGAGGAGCAGGTGGCCGCCCTGTCCGTGCACCACGCGGACCACGTGCACGGCTACCGGCTCGCCCACCGGGCCGCCCGGTCGCAGGAGGACGGGGAGGGCCGTACCGAGGAGATGCGCACGGCCATGGTCGAGGCGCGCGCCCTGTTCCAGGACCTCCTGGGGCGTCCCGCCCGTCGCCGGGGACCGTCCCGTGACGAGGCGCGCGGCGAGGAGCGCGCCTCGGCGAGCGACGGCGAGAACCGGCAGGAACAGCAGAACCAGCAGAACCAGCAGGAACAGCAGGAAGAACGCCGCGGGGCTCTGCCCTGGGCACTCAACCGACGTCAGGTCAAGGGGAGTTGACGATGACGAACGCACCCGAACGTTCCGAGGGGACCCCGCGTCCCGAGCACACCGAACGCCCCAAGGGCGACGGCACCGCGCCCGTGGTGGCGGGTCCCGCCGCGCGTGAGGCCGCGGAGACGCGGGAGCCGCACGCACCTCAGGCACCTCAAGCACCTCAGGCACCTCAAGCGCCGAAAGCCCCTCAGACGCCGAGGGAGCCGCAGTCGCCGAAGGAGCCGCAGGGATCGCAGGAGCAGCGGCAGGGGGCGCAGGAGCCGCGGCAGGCGGTCCGGCCCGCGCAGGACAGGCGTGACGTGCCCACCTCGGGGCGGCTGCTCCCGCAGGAGGAGTCCGACAAGCTCTCGCTGCGGCTCCAGCACGCCGTCGGCGGGTTCGTGGACGGACCCAAGGCGGCCGTGGAGGACACCGAACAGGTCGTGAAGGAGGTCGCCTCGCGCGTCACCGACGCCGTCACCCAGCGCCGGCGCTCCCTGCGTTCGTCCGCGCAGGACGTGGACGACACCGAGAAGCTCCGGCTCGCGCTCAAGGACTACCGCGAACTGGCGGAGCGGCTCCTGCGGTTGTGAACCGCCCGGTTCCGGTTCCGGCTCCGCCCGGCGCTCCCGCCACCGCCGTACGACAGTGTCCACGTCGTACGGGCGTGCACCCGGCGGGGGGCCGGGCGGCGGCCTGAGCGCCTACGGTGTCCCCGGCTCGCCGGTCAACGGCTCGCCCGCTCCTGTCGGTTGATCGACGTCACCGCGTGTCCGCGTGTCCCGGATCCGAGCGGGGGATCCCCCTCTCGAACGGGACTCCCGGAGGCTTTCGCTCGGTCATGCGTCCATTGCGCCGGACGCGATGGGGCCGGGCGATTTATCATGCGGCGGCTGTGCATGGACACTTGCACAGGGATACGTCAGGAACTGCACAAGGGAGCTCACGTGCTCGAACTCACCATGGCCGCCGTCTCCGCGGCGGAGGAGGGTGCCACGGCCGGCATGCTCATGGCCGACGCGCCCAGCGAGCCGGGAGCCGTCCTGCGGGTGGGCCGCGACCAGAGCGTGTGCCGTCTCGCCACGCCCGACGACTGGCTGTTCGTCTCCCGGGTGCACCTGGAGTTCCTGTGCGGGCCCGAGGGCACCTGGCAGGTGACCTGGCTGCGCGGCTCCCAGGCCGAACCGTCCAGCGAGGTACGGCTCACCGTCGGCGAGTACGCCCAGCCGCTCACGTACGGCGGGACCGTCACGCTGCCCCGGGGCGGCAGCGGCGAGATCGTCGTCGTCGACCGCACCGCCCCGCGCAGCGTCAACGTGGGCTTCTACCACGAGTACTGAGCCCTGCGGCGAGCGTCCGGGAGCCCGCCGGGGCTAGGCGATCACGCGGGCCAGGGCGAAGCCGTCGTAGCCCTTGGCGCCCACCGTCTGGATCGCCGTCGCGCTCAGTCTCGGGTGCGTGCCGAGGAGTTCGATGGCCGCGCGGGTGCCCCGGACGTCGGGGGCGGTGTCGTCGGGGTCGGTGACCCGGCCGCCGCGCACCACGTTGTCGAGGACGATGAGGCTGCCCGGGCGGGTGAGCCGCAGGGCCCACTCGACGTACCGCGGGTTGTTGGCCTTGTCGGCGTCGACGAAGACCAGGTCGAAGGGGTCCGGGTGGTCGTCGGCCAGCCGGGGCAGGGACTCCAGGGCCGGGCCCACCCGCACCTCGGCCCGCTCGCCCAGGCCCGCGCGCGCGAGGTTGCGGACGGCGACCTCGGCGTGGCGCGGGTCGTACTCCAGGGAGACCAGGGTGCCGTCGTCGGGCAGCGCGCGGGCCAGCCAGATCGTGCTGTAGCCGCCGAGCGTGCCGATCTCCAGGATGTTCCGGGCGCCCTGGATCCGGGCGAGGAGGTGGAGCAGCTTGCCCTGGGGCGCGCTGACCGCGATGTGCGGGAGTCCGGCCGCCTCGCTGTCGCGCAGGGCTGCCGTCAGGATCTCGTCGTCGGGGGAGAGGTGCGAGGTGAAGTAGGCGTCCACGTCGTCCCAGAGCCGGGAGTCGTCGCTCATGCACACTGCCTTTCGTCCGGCTAGTTAGCTGCACTAACGAACGTATGCCGGTCCCGGTTCCGTTGTCAGGCGGATTTCGGGGGGTGCCGGGGGCGTGGCGGGATCACCGGGCCGCCGCCGTGCCGCGAGCGCCGCGGGCGTCGTACGACGAGCAGGGTGGCCGTGGTGGCCAGGGCGCCGCTGCCGCCGATCACCGTCAGCATCCACACCGGGACCCCGGCCACCTCGCGCAGCCGGTCCTCGTAGATCACCTGCCGGAAGGAGCTGTCCTCGGCCGCCCGGCGCAGCACGTGGTCCCCGGAGATCAGCGACGGCGTCGGGAACTCCTGGCCGATGGCCGTGAGGAACGGGGTGCCCTCGGTCAGCTCGGCCAGCGGGCCCGATGTCGCCCGGACGCGGCCCGCGAAGGTCACCCGGGGCCGGGAGCCGCCGATCCGGGAGGCGGGCTCCATGCGGTGCGCGGCCAGCACGTACAGGCCCAGGGACTGCGGGCCGGCGGCGAGCCGTGACAGCCGCATCGGGTAGACCGGACGGTCGGCGGCGAAGGACAGCCGCAGCGGGTCCAGGACGCCCCGGAGGGCGGTGCCCGCCGTCTCGGGGGCCAGCCGGACCGCCACGTACTCCCAGCGGCGCTCCACGTACGGCGCCAGGGCGCTGCTCAGCCGGGGCGGGAGGGCGAAGCCGTTGCCGCTCAGCCAGGTGCCGAGCGCGGCCGGGTCGGTGGCGGTCAGCTGCGCCACGTCGAAGGGGCCGAGCCGTCGGCGGCCCACGACGTCCACGGGCGGTCCGGCGCCCGGCGGGGGGCCGCCGACCGTGTCGGTGCCGCCGCCGGAGACCAGCGGCCAGTCGCCGTCCTGGGGCCAGAAGTGGTAGCGGGCGCGGTGCACGGGCGCGCTGGCCGCGTCCAGCTGGTCGAAGAGCTCCGGATCGCCCAGCGCGACCGTCGCCCTGCTCGGCACCGGCATCACCCAGGCCGCGCTGCTCGTGTCCCCCTCGACCGTCAGCCGCATCACGATCTGCTCCCGGTCGCCGTCCCAGCGCACCACCGACACCTCGCGGGCCACCCCGACCTGCCGGGCCGGGTCCGGGATCAGGGCGCCACAGCCGCACGCGTAGGCCGGGGCGACGAGCGAGCCGAGCTGGGTGGCGAGCAACGCCAGCACCACCGCGCCGAGGCGGCGGCGCCCGAGGCCCCGCAGCATGCCTCGCAGAAAACGGGCCATGTCCCCCTCCGCTGTACGGTCGCGGGCCTTCGGACGGTACGCCGGAGCATACGGTTCCGAGTTCCGTGCCTACGTACCGGATCCCTTTCGCGACCTTACGTAACTGTCCGAACGTCCTTACGTAGGTGATCGTCCGTGCGCTCAGTGGGCCTTGTCGCGGGCGAAGCAAGTCGGCACGCACTATCGTCTTCCGGACAAAAGGAGGGCGGCCGTCAGGTGAAGCGCGGGTGACCCGCGTCCTCTCCTGGGGGTGGTGCGGGCCGCACCCGGCTCGCCGCACCGCCCTCGCACACTTGAGCCCGAGTCGCTCAGGTGACACGTGTTACTCGTGTGACGATCGGGGCGGGAGGCCTACGAGGCGTGGCGAATGCGGAGCACAGCGGGCGACCGGCGCAGGCGTTCGGAGCGACAGCGGCCGAAGGGGCCGGGGCACGCCTGCGGGTGATCCGCCTCGGCCTCTGGCTCGTCGCCGCGATACTCGCCGTCAGACAGCTCGCCGTCGTGCTCGGCACCCCCAGCGGGGAGCGGCTGACCGCCCTGGAGACCTGGGTCGGCCCCGACGGCGTCCTGCACGTCAAGGGCTCGCTGTACGACTCCACGCTCTTCACCGGCACGCCCTTCGGCGGGCTCGTCCTCAAACCGCTGACCAGAGCCGCCGAACAGGCCCTCGGCTGGGGCTGGACCTTCGGCACGCTGCTGCTCGTCGCCGCGCTCGGCCTGATCGTCGCGCGCGCCCTGCCGCAGCCGGTGAGCCGCCGGACGTCCCTGCTGGCCGCGCCGGTCGCGATCAGCCTGCTGATGCTGTCGCTGCCGGTCCGCAACACGCTGTGGCTGGGCCAGACCAGCATCATCCCGGTGCTGCTGGTCCTGCTGGCCTGCTTCGTCGTGCGGGGGCAGCGCGCGAGCGGCCTCCTGATCGGTGTGGCCGCCGCCCTGCAACCGACCGTGCTGCTGTTCGCGGTGCTGCTGTGGTGCACCGGGCGGGGCCGGGCCGCGGTCTCCGCCGGGGCGGCCTTCGCCGGCTGCACCCTGCTCGCCTGGGCCGCGCTGCCGCACGACTCGTACACGTACTGGGTCCACCACGTGGCGGGCACCGGGCTGGGCGGCGCGGCCGACGGACTCGCCAACCAGTCCCTGCACGGGGCGCTGCTGCGGCTCGGCCTGTCGGGACCGGCCGAGGTCGCCTCCTTCCTCGCCCTCGGCGCGGCCGTCGCCGTGGTGGCGCTGCGCCGCGCGGTCCGCTACGCCCGCGACGGCCAGCTCCTGCCGGCCGTCGCGGTCACGGGCTGCGCGGCGATCCTGGTGTCGCCGACGGCCTGGCAGCACCAGCTGCTGTGGGTGCTGCTCGCGATGGCGGGACGGGTCGGCAGGCGGGCCTCCGACCGGTACGTGTGGCCGGTCGCCGTGGTGCTGGTGATGACCCTGCCGGCGCGGATGCTGCTGCCGAACATGGCCCAGCTCCAGCCGCTGCGCGACAACGCCGTCCTGCTGGCGGCGCTCGCCGCGGCGACCGCGGTGCCCTTCCTGCTGCGGACCTCGCCGTACTACGACGCGCCGGTCCCGGCCCGGTACGCCGAGCCGGTGCCGGCGCGGCTGCGCGGGGTGCCGCTGCTGCCGTGGCTGAAGCGGGTCCTGACCCGGCCCAACCTGCTCCTCGAACTGCTCCTCATCCGGGTCACCTACGCCGCCTACCAGAAGGTGCGGCTGGCGGCGACGGGCGGCAGCAACTCCGCCGGGCGGGCCCGCGCGGAGGCGCACGGCACGCAGATCCTCGACCTGGAGCGGTGGCTCCACATCGACATCGAGCACTGGGCCAACCACGCGATCGTCCGGGTCGGCTGGGCGCGCGACTTCTTCGACTTCTACTACGAGTCCTTCCACTTCGTGGTCCCGCTGACCGTCCTCGGCGTCCTGTACTGGCGCCGCCCGGTCGACTACCGCTGGGCGCGCGCCTCCCTGGGCTTCACCACGCTCCTGGCCCTGGTCGGCTTCTGGCTCTACCCGCTGGCCCCGCCGCGGCTGATGCCCGGACTCGGCGTCATCGACACGGTCCACGGCGTCCAGGACTTCTCCCAGCCGGACTACGGCACCCTGACCGCCCTCACCAACCAGTACGCCGCGATGCCTTCGCTGCACTTCGGCTGGTCCCTGTGGTGCGGCCTCGTCATCGCCCTGGTCGCCCCCAAGGTGTGGATGAAGGCCCTGGGGCTGCTGCACCCGCTGTTCACGGTCACCGCGATCGTCGTCACCGGCAACCACTGGGTGCTGGACGCGGCCGGCGGCGCGGCGGTCGTGGCCGCGGGCTTCGGCCTGGCGTACCTGTTCCAGGGGCCGCGGGCGCGCGGGGCGGGGCCGCGGGGCGGGAGCGGACCCGGGCCGCACGAGGGTGAGGCCGCGCGGGGCGCCGCCGGGAGCGCCGGTGAACGGGTTTCTTGACGGGCGGACGGACGAGCCGGCGGGCGGACCGGGAGGCGGCGGTCTCCTGGGGAAGCGGATGCGCTGGACGTGAGGGAGTCGGCGACAGCGGTTCTCGGGGCGGCCGGAGACCGGAGGCCGAGGGCCCGAGGGCCTGGGGGGGGGGAAGGGCCTCGGGGAAGCTGGTGACCGAGGACCTCGGTCCGGGTCGGAGCCGCCGGTCCGTGGCAGGGCGGAGCCGTGGAGCGTGGACCTCGGGGGAGGCAGGAACCGGGCGTAGGGACAGGGTGCTCCTGCCTCCCTCGGGACGGGCCGGCGGCGCCGGGAAGCCGCCGGCCCGGGACCGGGTCAGGCGATGCTCACCTGGAGTTCCTTCACGCCGTTGATCCAGGCGGAGCGCAGTCGGCGCGGGTCGCCGGTGAGCTTCAGGCCCGGCAGGGCGTCGGCGATGGCGTTGAAGATGAGGTCGATCTCCAGGACGGCCAGGGACTTGCCCAGGCAGAAGTGGGGGCCGCCCCCGCCGAAGCCGAGGTGGGGGTTGGGGTCGCGGGTGATGTCGAAGGCGTCCGGGTTCTCGAAGACCTCCGGGTCGTGGTTGGCGGAGGCGTAGAAGATGCCGACCCGCTCGCCCTTGCGGATCAGCTTGCCGCCCAGTTCGGTGTCCTGGGTCGCGGTGCGCTGGAAGGCGTTGACCGGGGCGGCCCAGCGGACGATCTCCTCCGCCGCCGTCGAGGGGCGCTCCGCCTTGTACAGCTCCCACTGGGCGGGGTGGGTGAGGAAGGCGTGCATGCCGTGGGTGATGGCGTTGCGGGTCGTCTCGTTGCCCGCGACCGCCAGCATCAGCACGAAGAAGCCGAACTCGTCCGAGGCCAGGTTGCCCTCGTCCTCGGCCGCCACCAGCGTCGTCACGATGTCCTTGGCCGGGCACTGCTTGCGCTCGGCGGCCATGTTCATGGCGTAGGCGATGAGTTCGACCGCCGACTGCTGGCCGACCTCCTCGGTGATCGCGTACTCGGGATCGTCGTAGGCGATCATCTTGTTCGACCAGTCGAAGATCTTGATCCTGTCGTCCTGCGGGATGCCGATGAGTTCGGCGATGGCCTGGAGGGGCAGTTCGCAGGCGATCTCGGTGACGAAGTCGAAGGAGCCGGAGTGCTCGCGGGCCTGGGCGGCGATGGCCCGGGCGCGGGAGCGGAGGTTGTCCTCCAGGGCGCGGATGGCGCGCGGGGTGAAGATCCGCTGCACGATGCCGCGCACCCGGGTGTGCTCGGGCGGGTCCATGTTCAGCAGGATCAGCCGCTGGGCGTCGATCGCGTCGCGCTCGATGTGCTCGTTGAAGCGGATGATCGCCGTGTTGACGGTGGAGGAGAACAACTCGGGGTGCGTCGACACGTACTTGACGTCCGCGTGCCGGGTCACCGCCCAGTAGCCCTCGTCCTGGAATCCCGCGACGTTGCCCGACTGCGGAATCCAGCGGACGGGTTCCACTTGGCGCAGCTCGGCGAACTCCGGCAGCGGTACGCGGTGTTGCAGCAGGTCGGGATCGGTGAGGTCGAACCCGTCGGGGAGCGCTGGACAGGGCATGGGCGGCTCCAGCCGTGTACTGGCGTGTACTGACTTGTACTGGCGTGTGCTGAGAGTCTTCTGACGGTCCATCAGGTCGTGCGGTGAACGTAGTAACGGGTTCTACAAGTGGCAAGAGGCGTGCACGACTCTTGCGGCGGCGGACTCGATGTCAGCAGACTGCCTATGGAACTAGAACACGTACTAGTTCCGCGTGGCGGGCCGGGCCGGGACGCCCCCGCGCCGCGCGGGTACGGAGGAGAGGAACTCCCCATGGCCGCGGAACCCGTGATCGTCGAAGCCGTACGTACTCCGATCGGCAGGCGCGGCGGCGCGCTCGCCAACCTCCACCCCGCCTATCTGCTGGGCGAGACCTACCGGGAACTGCTCGGCCGCACCGGCATCCCCGCCGACTGCGTCGAGCAGATCGTCAGCGGCACCGTGACCCACGCCGGCGAGCAGTCCATGAACCCCGCGCGGGTCGCCTGGCTGACGATGGGGCTGCCGTACGAGACGGCGGCGACGACCGTCGACTGCCAGTGCGGCTCCTCTCAGCAGGCCTCCCACATGACGGCGAACCTGATCACCGCCGGGGTGATCGACATCGGGATCTCCTGCGGCGTCGAGGCGATGTCCCGCGTGCCGCTCGGGTCGGGATCCAAGCACGGTCCGGGCAAGCCCTTCCCCGACGAGTGGAACGTGGACCTGCCCAACCAGTTCGAGGCCGCCGAACGCATCGCCCGCCACCGGGGCCTGACCCGGCGGGACGTCGACACGCTCGGGCTGCTCTCGCAGGAGCGTGCCGCCGTCGCCTGGAGCGAGGAGCGGTTCAAACGGGAGACCTTCGCCGTGCAGGTCCCCACCACCGAGGACGAGCAGCACGCCGGGCAGGGCATGTGGCGGCTCGTGGACCGGGACGAGGGGCTGCGCGACACGTCCATGGAGGCGCTGGCCGGTCTCAAGCCGGTCATGCCCACCGCCGTCCACACGGCGGGCAACTCCTCCCAGATCAGCGACGGGGCGGCAGCCGTCATGTGGGCGTCGAAGCGGATGGCGCGGGCGCTGAAGCTGCGCCCGAGGGCACGGATCGTGGCCCAGGCGCTGGTGGGCGCCGACCCGCACTTCCACCTCGACGGGCCGATCGACGCGACGCGCGCGGTGCTCGGCAAGGCCGGCATGTCGCTGAAGGACATCGACCTGGTCGAGATCAACGAGGCCTTCGCCTCCGTGGTGCTGAGCTGGGCGCGGGTCTTCGACCAGAACCTGGACAAGGTCAACGTCAACGGCGGCGGCATCGCCCTCGGCCACCCGGTCGGCGCGACCGGCGCCCGCCTCATCACCACGGCCCTGCACGAACTGGAGCGCACGGACAAGGAGTTCGCGCTCGTCACGATGTGCGCGGGGGGCGGACTGGCGACGGGCACCATCCTCCAGCGCCTGTAGCCCCGGCCGCGGGGCGAGGTGGCCGCCGTCCGCCGCGGCTACTCCCGCCCCGACGCCACCACGGCCAGTGCCGTCACCAGTGCCGCCGACACCAGGAGCGGCAGGGCCAGGCCGTGGTGGAGCACCAGCCAGGCGCCCGCCGCCGCGCCCGCGACCATCGCGGCCACCGCGCCGGTGCGGCGGGGGGAGCGGGTGCCGGAGCCGCCGCCCGCGCGGGAGTCGGCGGCGAGGCCGGTGAGGGTCATCGTGAGGACCGTCGTCGTCAGGTCGGCCACGCCCAGCCGTCGGACGGTGGCGTTGCGCAGACCCATGGCGAAGGCGGTGAGGGCGATGAGGGCGTACTCGGTGACGCCCGCGTCGGGGGCGCCGAACGCGATCGCGGCGCAGACGGCGAGGAGACCCGCCTCGGCGGCCAGGGTCACCCGGACCCAGGTGCGGCGCGCCCCCTTGCCCAGCCGGACCGAGGTCCGCCCGCCCGCCGCCGCGCCCACGACGAACGCGGCGAGCGAGGTCAGGGTGTGCGGCACCGAGAAGCCGGGCGCCCCGGCCGCCGCGAAGCCGAGCACCACGACGTTGCCGGTCATGTTCGCGGTGAAGACGTGCCCGAGGGCGAGATAGCTGACCGCGTCGATCAGTCCGCTGACGAAGGTCAGCACCAGCAGCACCGGCACCAGTCGCAGGCCCCGGTCGGTCTCGTTCTTCTCCCGCGCTTCCACCGGCCCAGTGGACCACGCCGGGGTGAGAGAACGGTCGTACGACGAAGGCGGCGCCCCCGGTCGGTCGGGGGCGCCGCCTGGCGCGGTCGCTGGAGGTCCGGCTCAGTACCAGCCGTTGGCCTGCCAGAAGTTCCAGGCGCCGACGGGGCTGCCGTAGCGCGAGTTCATGTAGTCGACGCCCCACTTGATCTGGGTCTTCGCGTTGGTCTTCCAGTCGGAACCGGCGGAGGCCATCTTCGAGCCGGGCAGGGCCTGGACCAGGCCGTAGGCGCCGGAGGAGGCGTTGGTGGCGCTGACGTTCCAGCCGCTCTCGTGCTCGACGATCTTGCTGAACGCGTTGTACTGCGCGGTGTTCGGGATCAGCTGGTGGGCGATGCTCTTGGCCTGCGCGGCGGAGGTGGTGGTCGCCGCCTGAGCGGGCGCCGCGGTCAGCACCAGGCCGGCGGTGGCGGCGGCCATCGCGGCGGTGGTGATGGCCTTCTTCGGGGAAGCGATGCGGCGAACGATGCGGGAGACGGACACGGAGAACCTTTTCTTCGGGGACATGGCCGTCGCGTGCACATCCCCGGATCGAGCGGGGGGACATGCCGCGGCGCCGATGCCCGGGGGGCGGGTCGGCGCCGTGCGACGTCCTCCAGACAAACAGGCTCGGAGCCCGTCCGCAATGACCCCTTTTACTAGTTGTGGTCGCATTCGGGGTTGGAGAGGAGCGTGTGACCTGGCTCTCAAAGCGCAGGTCAGAGGCGGTTATGGCATGCCCATGGCGTCCGAAATGCCCTACTAGGTCAGATAGTTTGTGATGTGGGTCATGTGGGTCGGTTCACCGCTCAACGAGGTTCGAATGTGACCGCGGTCTCGAAGGCGGCCCGCCGGGTCGCTCTGCGCAACGCCCTGAGCACGGCGGGCCCCACGAGGAAGGTGAGGAGCACCGTGCACAGCGCCCGGCCCAGGTCCCAGCCCAGGGAGGTGGCCAGGCAGTACAGGACGAAGCGGGCCAGGTTCGCGTGCACCGGGTCCTCCGGGGCGAACGCGATGGACGAGGCGTTGCCCGCCATGAACGGCCAGCCCGCCAGGTTGGTGACCGTGCCGTAGGCGAACGCCGCGAGGAAGCCGTACCCCGCCAGCAGCAGGAGCTCCGCCCGGCCCCGTACCGCCCGCGGCAGCAGCCCCGCCCCCATCGCGAACCAGCCCATCGCCAGCATCTGGAACGGCATCCACGGACCCACCCCGCCCGTCAGCAGCGCCGACGCGAACATCGACACCCCGCCGAGGGTGAAGCCGAACCCGGGACCGAGCACGCGCCCGCTCAGCACCATCAGGAAGAACATCGGCTCGATGCCCGCGGTCCCCGCCCCCAGCGGACGCAGCGCGGCACCGGTCGCGGCCAGCACCCCCAGCATCGCCACCGCCTTCGGGCCGAGCCCCGACTCCGAGATCGTCGCCGCGACCACCACGACCAGCAGGAGCAGGAGCGCCGCGAACAGCCAGGGCGCGTCCGTGGAGTGCGCGGTGACCTGCGCGCCCGGCGCGGCCAGGAACGGCCAGCCCAGCGCGGCCACCCCGACCGCGCTGACCAGCAGCAGCGCGGCCACCGAGCGCGGGCCCAGACGGATCGCGCTCATCGCCGCACCCACGCCTCGCGCACCTGGGCCACCGTGAGCCACGGCTGCGGGGCCAGGATCTTGCTGACCTGCGGGGCGAAGGACGGGGAGGCCACGACGACGTCCGCCGCCGGGCCGTCCGCGATCACCTCTCCCTCCGCGAGCAGGACGACCCGGTGCGCGATCTCCGCCGCCAGCTCCACGTCGTGCGTGGCGAGGACGATCGCGTGCCCGTCCGCCGCCAGCGCGCGCAGGATCTCCACCAGCCGCGCCTTCGCCGCGTAGTCCAGACCCCGGGTCGGCTCGTCGAGCAGGAGCAGCGGCGGGCGGGCGGTGAGGACGACGGCCAGCGCGAGCGCGAGGCGCTGCCCCTCGGAGAGGTCACGCGGGTGCGTGTCGTCCCGCACGTCCGGCAGGAGGTCCGAGACCAGGGCGCGGCAGGTGCCGGGGGCCGCCCCGCCGTCCTCGTCGGCCGACGCGCACTCGGCGGCGACCGTCTCCGCGTACAGCAGGTCCCGGGGTTCCTGGGGGACCAGGCCCACGCGGCGCACGAGCTCGCGGGGCGGAGTGCGGTGGGGGACGGCGCCGGAGACGCGGACCGTGCCGGAGGTGGGGGCGACCAGGCCGACCAGCGTGTTCAGGAGGGTGGACTTGCCCGCGCCGTTGCGGCCCATGAGCGCGATCGTCTCGCCCGGGGCGATGGTGAGGGTGACGTCCGTGAGGGCCCGGACGCGGTCCCGGCGCACGGAGAGGGTCCGCGTCTCCGCGATGAGCGCGGCGGTGACCGGGGCGGGGGGTGCGGGTCTGCGGAACCAGCGGCGTGGCGGCCGGGGGGAGGCGGAGGCGGAGGCCGGGGCGCCCGCCCCCACCGGCCCGATACCACCCCGCCCGCCGGTGCCGCCGGTGCGGCCGGGCTGGCCGGCGCGTCCCGTGCCGTCCGTGCCGCCTGTCCGGCCACGCTCGCCCGTGCTGCCGGTGCCGCCCGTCCGGCCAGGCTTGCCCGTGCTGCCGGTGCGTCCTGTCCCGCCGGTGCTGCCCGTGCGGCCGGGCTGGCCGGTGTGCTGTGTGCGGCCGGGCTCGCCGGTGCCGCTGGTGCAGCCCGGCCCGCCACGCTCGTCCGTGTCCTGTGGCTGCCCGCGGTCCGGTGCGGACAGCCGGTCCCGCATCCCCGCCGCCCGCCGCCGCGCGTCCCGCACCGTCAGCGGCAGCGGGGACCAGCCCGCCAGCCGGCCCAGGTCCACCACCGGCGGGTACACCGGGGAGACGGCCATGATCTCGGCCGGGGTGCCCAGGACCGGCGCGGCGCCGGGGGCCGGGAGGAGGGCGAGGCGGTCCGCGTACTGGACGACGCGTTCGAGGCGGTGCTCGGCCAGCAGGACGGTCGTGCCGAGGTCGTGGACGAGGCGTTGCAGGACGGCGAGGACCTCCTCGGCCGCCGCCGGGTCCAGCGCGGAGGTCGGTTCGTCCAGGACCAGGACACGGGGGTGCGGGGTGAGGACCGAGCCGATCGCGACCCGCTGCCGCTGACCTCCCGAGAGGGTGGCTATGGAACGGCGGCGCAGATCGGCGAGGCCGAGGAGGTCCAGGGTCTCCTCCACCCGGCGCCGCATGACGGCCGGGGCCAGCCCCAGCGACTCCATGCCGTAGGCGAGTTCGTCCTCCACGGTGTCCGTCACGAAGTGCGCGAGCGGGTCCTGTCCCACCGTGCCCACCACGTCGGCCAGTTCGCGCGGCCGGTGGGTGCGGGTGTCCCGGCCGGCCACCGTGACCCGGCCGCGCAGGGTGCCGCCGGTGAAGTGCGGGACGAGACCGCTGACGGCCCCCAGGATCGTCGACTTGCCCGTGCCGGACGGGCCGACGAGCAGGACGAGTTCACCCTCCGGCACCTCGAAGTCCACGCCCTGGACGGCGGGTTCGGGCGCGCCGTCGTAGCGCACGGAGACGTCCTCGAAGCGGATCACGGTCGGTCCTCCGGGGCCGGGGTGACGAAGGCGGGCAGCAGCCCCAGCAGGACGGCCGCCGCCGGCCACAGGGGCAGGGCGGGCGCGGTCAGCGGGATCACACCCGGGTGCAGGGCGGCGGGATCGCGGACCGAGGCCAGGACCGTCAGGGCCGCCACGGCCAGGCCCGACCCGGCGACCAGCCACGCGCGCGTGCCCCACGGGTCCGGCCGGTACCGGGTGCGCGGGGTGCGCCGCCCCCCGAGCCGCAGGCCCACCAGGGCGGCGGCCACCCCGAGCAGCAGCACCGGCAGCCCGTACGTGCCGCCGGCGGCGGTCAGCAGCCCGTACGTGCCCGCGCACACGCCGAGCAGCCCGCCGAGGACGAGGACACCGGTCGTACGGCGCACCGCGGGCGGGACGTCGGCGCTGCGGCCGTACCCGCGCGCGTCCATCGCGGCGGCGAGGGCGACCGAGCGTTCCAGTGCGCCTTCCAGGACGGGCAGGCCCACCTGGAGCAGGCCCCGCAAGCCGCTGTCGGGCCGGCCCCGCAACCGGCGTGCGGCGCGCAGGCGTTGGACGTCGGCGATCAGGTTCGGCGCGAAGGTCAGCGCCACGACCACCGCCACGCCCATCTCGTACAGGGCGCCGGGCAGGGACTTCAGGAGCCGGGTCGGGCTCGCGAGGGCGTTCGCCGCGCCGACGCAGACCAGGAGGGTGGCCAGCTTCAGCCCGTCGTAGAACGCGAAGGTGAGCGTCTCGGCGGTGACCCGGCCGCCCAGCCGGATGCCCTGCGCCCAGGCGGGGAGCGGGACTTCGGGCAGCGTGACGATCACATGCGTGCCCGGCAGCGGTGAGCCGAGGGTGACGGCGAAGACGAGACGGATGAGCAGGACGGCGAGGGCCAGCTTCACGAACGCGCCGTAGGAGCGGGCCCAGGGGGCGTCGGGGCGGCGGGCCGCGACCACGTACCCGGAGGTCGCCATGAGGAGGGCGAGCAGCAGCGGGTTGGTGGTGCGGGTCGCCGCGACGCCGAGGGACAGGGCCCAGAGCCACCAGGCCCCGGGGTGCGGGGAGTCGGGCGCGGGCCGCCGCGGCTCAGCGGGCATGTCTGCGACGCCTCGCCTGCCACACCGCCGCCCCGCCCAGCACCGCCACCGCCGCGACGCCCGCGAACAGGCCCACGGACGGGCCGGGTTCCTCCGACGCGGCCTTCTTCCGGTCGGTCCTGTCGCCGTCCTGGTGCGCCACCTGCTCGCCGCAGCCCGACTCCGGGTACCCGGAGATCGCGCACAGCAGGGCGTTGGTGTCGTAGCGCAGGGGCTTCGCGACCGAGGCGAGGGCCTCCGCGGTCGTCGCGTCCTCGGCCACCGACGCGCACGCGGTGCGGAGCGCGGGCGGGGTCTCGCCCGCCGGGGCGTCCGCCGCCGTACCGAAGTCGAGGACGAGCGCGACGCGCTTGCGGCCGTCCCGCGCGGGGGTGTCCGCGCAGAGGTCCGCGAAGTCCGCCGTGCGCGGTGTCGTCGCCTCGGAGGAGTCCTCGCTGACCGCGAACCGGAAGCCCTGGACGTCGCCGTCGGACGGCACGGCGGTCGCCGGGCCCTGGGTCGCGTACGTCCAGGCGGTGCCGGCGCGGTCCCAGAACGACCAGTAGCGGTAGCCGGTGGCCTGGGCCGCCTGGGCGGCGCCGGTCACGAGGACGAGCGCGGCCAGGACGGGTGCGAGGACCCGGCGGATCACGGCTGCCGCTTCCTGGTGCGCCCGCTGAGGAGGAAGCCGATGCCGATGCCGCCGACGAGTCCGACGCCGACGATCCACCAGACGCCGACGCCCCCGCCGTCCTCGTCCTCCTTCTTGTCCTTCTCCTTGTCCCCGGCGGCGCCGGTCCCCTTCGCGGCGGGCACGCTCGCCGGCTTCGGGCCGGTCGCGTCGAGCAGCGCGATCAGGTCCTCGCCGCCGAAGGCGCGCGGGTCCAGGCCGGCGGCGCGGGCGGCGAAGACGAGCTGGGCGTAGGCGGCGGGGCCGCTCTGCCCGGCCCATTCGAGGGAGTTGGCCGCGAGCCAGCGGGCGGAGGCGGCGGCCTCGCTCGTGAAGCCGGCGGCGGACAGGGCGACGACCGCGTCGGCGGTGTTGCCGAAGTCCGGCTGGTCCTCGGAGCCGGGCAGCGCCGACATGAGGTGGGCGTCCTCGCCCATCGCGCCGACGAGGTACGCGGCGCCGTTGCGGGCGGCCCGCGTGAGGTCGCCGGGCTTCGCGCAGGACGTGGAGGCCTGGTCGGCGCCGGGCACCACGGCCCCCGGCTGTCCGCCGAAGGCGCTCAGCACGGCCGCGGCCGTGGCGTCCGCGTTGGCGGTGAGCTCGCCCTTCTTGCCGGGCTGGTAGGCGAAGGCGCCCGCGCCGTCGCCCGTGCAGGGCAGGGCGAGCTCCAGCAGGGCGTCCGAGGGGGTGTGCCCGTCCTTCTCGACCTCCGTGACCGACCGTCCGGCGGAGCGGAACGCGCCGATGACGACGGACGTGGAGTTCGCGTCGCTGGCCCCGCCCTCGGTGTAGCCCCAGCCGCCGTCGGTGTTCTGGACCGACCGCAGCCAGGCGAGGGCCTTGGACACCGCCTTGTCGTTCCCGGCGAGGGCCTGCGCCGCGACGGCCGTGCTGTTGGTGTCGACCATGACCTTCGCGTCGCACGCCTGGGCGGGGTCGGCGCGGAACGCGGGGAAGGCGCCGTTCGCGCACTGCTGGCCGACGAGCCAGTCCACCGCCGTCGCGGCCGGCTCGACACCCTGCTCCCGCTGCGCGAGCAGGGTCAGCGACTGCCGCCACACGCCGTCGTACGTCGGGTCCGCCGAGCCGTACAGGCCGTCCGGGACGGCTGTGGAGGGCGAGGGGGAGGGGGACGCGGCCACGGCCGGGGCGGCCGTGGCGAGCACGGCGGTGGCGGCCAGGGCCGCGGCGCTGCGGCGGACGTTCATGATCGGCGGATGCCTCTCCCTGCGGGGGAGCCGGGCAGCACGGGACGACCCCGGGCGGCTCGGCCCCGTAGACCTCGACGGTGCCGTGCGCCGGCCGGTTGCCGACGCGCGTGAGCCGGTCATGAGCACCGCACGGGGCGATCCGGCTCGCCGCCCCTGGTTCGCGGGCGGCTCACGGTTGCGGGTCAGCGCCGGAATTGCACCGGCTTTCCCCCGTACGGGTGTGATGACGACCCGGTCACTGTACCGGGCCGTGCCGACGCGCCTGGGAGCCCCCTGTGAGCGGGCCCCGGAGGCACGGCTTCGGGTAGGTGCGCGCCCGGTGCCCTCACACCGCCACGTACGTCACCGGGTCGCTCCCCGCGACCGCCTCCGCGCGGCCCAGTTTGACCAGGCGGCGGACGTGGGCCTCCGCCTCCGAGACGGCGATGGTGCGTGAGGCGTAGGGGATGTCGGACCAGGGGCGGTTCCACTCCATGCGCTCGGCCAGCTGCCAGGGGGTGAGGGGCCGGGCCAGGAGGGTGTGCAGGCCGGTGAGGCGTTCCTCGTGGTGGGCGAGCAACTCCCGTACGCGGGACGGGGCGTCGGGGAAGGCGTGCTGGTGGGCGGGGAGCACCTCGGCGGGGGCGAGGCGGCCGACGCGTTCCAGGGAGTCGAGGTAGTCGCCGAGGGGGTCGGTGACGGTGGCGTCGTCGGGGTCCTCGTAGAGGCCGATGTGCGGGGTGATCTCGGGCAGCAGGTGGTCGCCGGAGAACAGGCGCCCGTTGCCGGGGAGCCGTTCCGGGTGGTCCTCCTCCAGGTGCAGGCAGACATGGCCCGGCGTGTGGCCCGGGGTCCAGATCGCGCGCAGCCGCCGGCCGGGCAGCGGCAGCGTCTCGCCGGGGACGATCTCGCGGTCGGGCAGGGCGGGGGAGAAGCCGGGGAGGCGGCGCGGGCGGGGCGAGCGCAGGGGCGCGATGTGCTCCTCCGGGGCGCCGGCGGCCGTCAGCTTCGCGGTCATGTAGGTGTACCAGCGCTCGGACCGGGTCTCGCGGGTGCGGCGGACGATGGCGGCGTCGGCCTCGTGCATCGCGATCCAGGCGCCGGAGGCGTCCCGCACCTTGCCGGACAGGCCGTGGTGGTCGGGGTGGTGGTGGGTGATCACCACGCCGTGGATCTCGCCGGGCGCGGTGCCGCACGCGGCGAGACCGGCCGCGAGGGTGTCCCAGGACGCGGGGTCGTCCCAGCCCGTGTCGATCAGCACCGGACCCCGGTCGGTGTCGACGACGTAGACGAGTGTGTGGCCGAGCGGGTTGTCCGGGATGGGGACCCTGAGGGACCGGACACCCCCACCGTGGTCGCCGACCGTGGGCCTGGGCTGTGACATGGGTTCCCCCGTCTCCGCGTTCCCGTCACTATAACTAGAACGGGTTCCTGTGGGAGCCCCAGTCACCTACTCGGACCGGCTCCGGCGGCACGGTGAACCGGTGTGAGGTCTGTGGACTCATCCGAGTGGAACTGGTATCAGTTCCGGTATCTCAGAATCTGATGAACCGTCAGAGTCAGCTCCCGGGGAGGCGGTCGGCGATGACCGAGCTCGTGGAACACGGACAGCTTTTCATCGGCGGGGAGTTGACCGACCCCCTCGGCCCGGACGTCATCGAGGTGATCTCCCCGCACACCGAGGAGGTCATCGGGCGGGTGCCGCACGCCGCGCCCGGGGACGTGGACCGCGCGGTGGCCGCCGCGCGGCGGGCGTTCGACGAAGGGCCCTGGCCCCGGCTGTCGTTGGACGAGCGGATCGAGGTCGTCACCCGCATCAAGGACGGCATCCTCGTCCGGCACGAGGAGATCGCCCGCGTCATCTCCTCCGAGAACGGCTCCCCGTACTCCTGGAGCGTCCTGGCGCAGGCGCTCGGCGCGATGATGGTGTGGGACGCGGCGATCACGGTCGCGCGCGACTTCACCTACGAGGAGCAGCGCGACGGCGTCCTCGGCAAGATCCTCGTGCGCCGCGAGCCGGTCGGGGTCGTGGCGGCCGTCGTCCCGTGGAACGTCCCGCAGTTCGTCGCCGCCGCCAAGCTGGCCCCCGCGCTGCTGGCCGGCTGCACGGTGATCCTCAAGCCGTCGCCGGAGTCCCCGCTGGACGCGTACCTCCTCGCCGAGATCGCCCGGGACGCCGGGCTGCCCGAAGGCGTGCTGTCGATCCTCCCGGCCGACCGCGAGGTCAGCGAGTACCTGGTCGGGCACCCCGGGATCGACAAGGTCTCCTTCACCGGCTCGGTCCCGGCCGGCAAGCGCGTGATGGAGGTCGCCTCACGCCATCTCACCCGCGTGACCCTGGAGTTGGGCGGCAAGTCCGCGGCGGTCGTGCTGCCGGACGCGGACGTCGAGGCGACGGTCGCCGGGGTCGTCCCGGCGGCGTGGATGAACAACGGGCAGGCGTGCGTGGCCCAGACCCGCATCCTCCTTCCCCGCTCCCGCTACGACGAGTTCGCCGAGGCGTTCACCGCCGCGGCGAGCGCGCTGGTGGTGGGCGACCCGCTGGACCCGGCGACCCAGGTGGGCCCGCTGGTGGCCAGGCGGCAGCAGCAGCGCAACCTCGACTACATCCGCATCGGCCAGGAGGAGGGCGCGAAGATCCTCACCGGCGGCGGGCGCCCCGCGGGCCTCGACAAGGGCTGGTACGTCGAGCCGACCCTCTTCGGCGACGTCGACAACTCCATGCGGATCGCCCGGGAGGAGATCTTCGGCCCGGTGATCTGCCTGCTGCCCTACGGCGACGAGGCGGAGGCCCTGAGGATCGCCAACGACTCCGACTACGGCCTCAGCGGCAGCGTCTGGACCGCCGACGCCCCCCACGGCGTCGACTTCGCCCGCCGGGTGCGCACCGGCACGTACAACGTCAACACCTTCAGCCTCGACATGCTCGGCCCGTTCGGCGGCTACAAGAACAGCGGTCTGGGGCGGGAGTTCGGGCCCGAAGGGCTCAGCGGATTCCTGGAACACAAGATGATCCACCTGCCGGCCGACTGGGAAGGGTGACACCGGCCATGGGAGACCGCTGGCAGGTCGAGGTGGACCGCTCCATCTGCATCGGCTCCGCCCAGTGCGTGCACCGTGCCGCCGACGCCTTCCGCCTCGACTCCGCCATGCAGTCCCACCCCGTCGACCCCGAACCCGACGCCAACGAGAAGGTGCTGGAGGCCGCCGAGAACTGCCCGGTCGAGGCGATCGTGATCACCCTGCTGGGCAGCGGCGAGCCGGTGTTCCCGCCGGAGGAGTAGCGCGGCAGGGTCAGCTCCCCTGGCTCTCCGGGGCCGTCAGGTCGATCAGGCGGCACACCGTCTCGATGTCGATCTTCACCTGGGCGATCGAGGCGCGGCCGGAGAGCCAGGTGATGAGCGCGGAGTGCCAGGTGTGCTCGATGACGCGGACCGCGGAGAGCTGTGCCGGGGTGGGGTCGGCGAGCCCCATCGCGTCGAGGATGATCACCGTCGTCTGCCGGGAGACCTGGTCGACCTCGGGGGAGACGCTGCGGTCGGCGAAGGTGAGGGCGCGGACCATCGCGTCGGCCAGATGCGGCTCGCGCTGGAGCGCCCGGAACGCCCGCATCAGGGTCTCCGCCACCCGCTCGGCCGCGCTCTCGCCCTGCGGCGGCTTCTTGCGCAGCGTGCCGTGCATGTGCTCCAGCTGGTCCTGCATGGTCGCGACCAGAAGGTGGATCTTGGAGGGGAAGTAGCGGTACAGGGTTCCGAGCGCCACCTGCGAGGACTCCGCGACCTCCCGCATCTGCACCGCGTCGAACCCGCCCCGGCTCGCCAGCTGCGCGCTCGCGTGCAGGATGCGGCGACGGCGGGCCTCCTGCCGTTCGGTGAGCGGCGGGGTGTCGCTCCGCGCCGTTCTGGCTTCCACCTTGACCGGCTTGGCTTGCGCAGGCATGGATCGGATCCCGTTCCGTGAGTTCCCTGAGTTCCGTGACCGTCGGTGAGGGCGGGTGATCACACAGCATGGCAGGGCCGTCCGCCGTGGCGTGAATCACCTGATCCACTGCTCACAGCGTCCCTACCTGCCGGTAGATTCAGAGCCTCCTGAACGATCAAGTCTGAAACTTGTTCTAGATTAGCGTCCCGGCGTAATCTCGCGGGACAGTGCTGTGAGAAGGGGGCCCGGAGTGACCGCTGAGGCCAGTCAGGCGGGGTCCCAGGAGGATCCCGCAGCCGACGGCGAGCGACCGCTCAACATCGCACTCCTCACCTACAAGGGAAACCCGTTCTGCGGCGGCCAGGGCGTCTACGTCCGCCATCTCTCCCGCGAACTGGCCCGGCTCGGCCACCACGTCGAGGTGATCGGCTCCCAGCCCTATCCGGTGCTGGACGAAGGCGTGCCCCTCACCGAGCTCCCCAGCCTCGACCTGTACCGCTCCCCGGACCCCTTCCGCACCCCGGGCCGCGACGAGTACCGCGACTGGGTCGACGCCCTGGAGGTCGCGACGATGTGGACCGGCGGCTTCCCCGAGCCGCTGACGTTCTCGCTCCGCGCCCGCCGCCATCTGCGCGCCCGCCGCGGCGAGTTCGACGTCGTCCACGACAACCAGACCCTCGGCTACGGCCTGTTGGGCGACATCGGCGCCCCCCTGGTCACCACCATCCACCACCCCATCACCGTCGACCGGCAGTTGGAGCTGGACGCCGCCGAGGGATGGCAGCGCCGCTACTCGGTCCGCCGCTGGTACGCCTTCACCCGCATGCAGAAGCGCGTCGCCCGCCGGCTGCCCTCCGTCCTCACCGTCTCCGGCACCTCCCGCCAGGAGATAGCCGACCACCTCGGCGTCCGCGACGAGCGCATCCACGTCGTCCACATCGGCGCCGACACCGACCTGTTCAAGCCGGACCCGTCCGTCGCCCGCGTCCCCGGCCGGATCGTCACCACCTCCAGCGCCGACGTCCCCCTCAAGGGCCTCGTCTTCCTCGTCGAGGCGCTCGCGAAGGTCCGCACCGAACGCCCCGACGCCCATCTCGTCGTCGTCGGCAAACGCCCCGAGGAGGGCCCGGTGGCCGCCGCCGTCGAGCGCTACGGCCTCGAAGGCGCCGTCGA
The DNA here is from genome assembly GCF_044747265.1 of Streptomyces sp. NPDC090106. Lineage (NCBI taxonomy): Bacteria > Bacillati > Actinomycetota > Actinomycetes > Kitasatosporales > Streptomycetaceae > Streptomyces > Streptomyces sp. NPDC090106. Next base: position 35,112 of record NZ_JBIVDS010000005.1, read on the forward strand.
CTTCGTCAAGGGCATCACCGACGCCGAACTGGTCGACCTGGTCCGCTCGGCCGAGATCGCCTGCGTGCCCTCCCTGTACGAGGGCTTCTCCCTCCCCGCCGCCGAGGCCATGGCCACCGGAACGCCGCTGCTCGCCACCACCGGCGGCGCCATCCCCGAGGTCGCGGGCCCGGACGGCGAGACGTGCCTCGCCGTGCCGACCGGCGACGCCGGCGCGCTCGCCGCGGGCCTGAGCCGGCTGCTGGCCGACCCCGGGCTGCGCGCCCGGCTCGGCCACGCGGGCCGCGAACGCGTCCTGTCCCGGTTCACCTGGGCCAAGGCCGCCGAGGGCACGGTCGCCCGGTACCGCGAGGCCATCGCCCCTCCCGGCCGCACTCCGTCCGCCCCCACCGTTGCAGGCATCCCATCCGAAAGCAGGGCCACGTGCTGACCGTCGACTTCTCCCGGTTCCCGCTAGCCCCGGGCGACCGCGTCCTGGACCTCGGCTGCGGGGCCGGGCGGCACGCGTTCGAGTGCTACCGGCGAGGTGCGCAGGTCGTGGCCCTGGACCAGAACGCGGAGGAAATCCGCGAGGTCGCCAAGTGGTTCGCGGCGATGAAGGAGGCCGGCGAGGCCCCCGAGGGCGCCACCGCCACGGCCATGGAGGGCGACGCCCTCGCCCTGCCCTTCCCCGACGACTCCTTCGACGTCGTGATCATCTCCGAGGTCATGGAGCACATCCCGGACGACAAGGGCGTCCTCGCCGAGATGGTCCGCGTCCTCAGGCCCGGCGGCCGGATCGCCATCACCGTCCCGCGCTACGGCCCCGAGAAGGTCTGCTGGGCGCTCTCCGACGCCTACCACGAGGTCGAGGGCGGCCACATCCGCATCTACAAGGCGGACGAACTCGTCGCGAAGGTCAAGGGAGCGGGCCTGCGCCCCTACGGCTCCCACCACGCGCACGCGCTGCACTCGCCGTACTGGTGGCTGAAGTGCGCGTTCGGCGTCGACAACGACAAGGCGCTGCCGGTACGGGCGTACCACAAGCTCCTCGTCTGGGACATCATGAAGAAGCCGCTGGCCACCCGGGTCGCCGAACAGGCGCTGAACCCGCTCATCGGCAAGAGCTTCGTGGTCTACGCGACCAAGCCGCACCTGCCCGCGGTGGACGCGCGGTGACGACTCCGCGCACCGAACACCTCGTCCTGCCCGGGGTGCTGACCGCCGGTCAGGCCGCCGCCACCGTCGCCGGCATCCTCGCCGAGCAGCGCGAGGACGGGGCGATCCCCTGGTTCCGCGGCCACCACCTCGACCCGTGGGACCACACCGAGGCCGCGATGGCCCTCGACGCGGCGGGCGAGCACGAGGCCGCCGGACGCGCCTACGACTGGCTCGCCCGCCACCAGAACGAGGACGGCTCCTGGTGCGCCGCCTACCGGGACGGCGCGTGGGACGACGTCACCGACGCCGGGCGGGAGACCAACTTCGTCGCCTACATCGCCGTCGGCGTCTGGCACCACTACCTCTCCACCGGCGACGACACCTTCCTCGACCGCATGTGGCCGACCGTCTACGCGGCCGTCGAGTACGTCCTCGGCCTTCAGCAGCCCGGCGGCCAGATCGGCTGGAAGGGTGAGCCGGACGGCACGTCCACCACGGACGCCCTGCTCACCGGCTCCTCCTCCGTCCACCACGCGCTGCGCTGCGCCCTCGCCATCGCCGACCAGCGCGAAGAGGCCCAGCCGGACTGGGAGCTGGCGGTCGGCGCGCTGCGCCACGCGATCCGGCGCCACCCGGAGCGGTTCCTCGACAAGGACCGCTACTCGATGGACTGGTACTACCCGGTGCTCGGCGGCGCGCTGACCGGCCAGGAGGCCAAGTCCCGTATCGAGGACGGCTGGGACCGCTTCGTCGTGCCCGGTCTCGGGGTCCGCTGCGTGGTGCCCAACCCCTGGGTCACCGGCGGCGAATCGGCCGAACTCGCCCTGGCGCTGTGGGCGATGGGCGAATCCGACCGCGCCCTCGACATCCTCCAGTCGATCCAGCACCTCCGCGACCCGGAGTCCGGCCTCTACTGGACGGGCTACGTCTTCGACGACGACGCGGTCTGGCCCCGGGAGCTCACCACCTGGACCGCGGGCTCCCTGCTCCTCGCGGTCGCCGCACTCGGCGGCCACGAGGCGACCTGCCAGGTCTTCGGCGGCGAGCGGCTCCCCGGCGGCCTGGACCCGGACTGCTGCGACTGAGCCGGGCGCGGGACCGCGAAGGGCCCAGCCGCCGATGCGCCCGGCGGCTGAGCCCGGTGGAGTGACGTCAGAGACGGTGGACCCGGTTGGCGATCGCGTGGCCCACGAAGAGGTAGACCACGGCGGCCAGGCCGTAGCCCGCGACGACCCTCGCCCATGCCTCGTCGAAGGTGAAGAGGTCGTGGGACCAGCCGGCGAGCCAGCGGGCGGAGTCATGGATGAACTGGACGAAGTCGTTGGCCCGGTTGGCGTCCAGCAGGTACATCAGGATCCACAGGCCGATGATGAAGGCCATGATGTCGGCGATCACGGCGATGACCGTGCCGGCGGAACCGCCCTTGCGATATGAGGACATGGATATCGGGTTGCCGCTGAACGGCGGATGAAACCCGAACGGGTTCGCCCGGGTGGCGGCGCCCACGCGCCCGGGCGAGGCTGCCGGGAGACGTGCCCGCACCCCTCCGGAGGCCCCGTGCTGTCCGTATCGACGCGCCGCCTGCTCATGGCCCTCGTGCTGTGCTGCGCCCTGTTCGCCACCGGTACCGCCTGCGGCGGGGACGACGATGACGCCGCCGGCTCCTCGACGGCCACGCCCACCGCGTCGGCGTCGGCGTCGGCGCAGAAGTTCGCCAAGACCCGCTTCGTGGCGAACGCCGGGCTCGCGGCCGGGGCGACGTACCAGTGGATCGTGAAGCCGTGGCGGGCGGGCACGTTCAAGAGCGGCGCCGACGGCCGCAGGGTGGCGCTCGTCAAGGCCGGTCTCGCGGGCACGTTCGCCTACAACCGGCTCAAGGCCGCCGCCCGCAACGCCGAGGGCGACCCGCTCCTCGCGAAGGCCGTGGCCCCGCTCACGGCCGGCATCGACGCCCTCAAGGACCTCCCGGCCAAGCTCCGCAAGGGCGACACCAGTGTGGTCGGCTCGTTCGAGGACGTCGTCGAGCAGATGAAGGACGCCGGGAAGAGCGCGGGCGCCGAGGTGACGGACCAGGTGCCGTCGACCTCCCAGCTCACCGGTTGAGGTCGGCCAGCACCCGCAGGGTCGCCGGGTCCGGCGCCAGCGCCAGCAGGTCCGTCACCGGCCCCTTGCGCCACAACTCCAGCCGCTCGGCGATGCGTTCGCGCGGCCCGACGAGCGAGATCTCGTCCGCGAAGGCGTCCGGGACCGCCAGCACGGCCTCCTCCCGGCGCCCTTCGAGGAACAGCCGCTGGATGCGCCGGGCCTCCTCCTCGTACCCCATCCTCGCCATCAGGTCGGCGTGGAAGTTGCGTGCCGCGTGCCCCATGCCGCCGATGTAGAAGCCCAGCATGGTCTTCACGGGCAGCAGCCCCTCGCGCACGTCGTCGCAGACCCTGACCTGGGCCATCGGCGCGACGAGGAACCCGTCGGGCGCGTCCGCGAGGGCCGCCTCGTGGACCTCGGGGCGGGTCGGGGACCAGTACAGGGGGAGCCAGCCGTCGGCGATCCGGGTCGTCTGGGCGACGTTCCTCGGCCCCTCCGCGCCGAGCAGGACGGGCAGTTCGGCCCGCAGCGGATGGGTGATGGGCCTGAGCGCCTTGCCGAGCCCGGTGGCGTCCGGACCGCGGTAGGGGTGGGCGTGGAAGCGGCCGTCCACCTCGACGGGCGCCTCGCGCCGCAGGACCTGGCGTACGACGTCGACGTACTCGCGGGTCGCGGTGAGCGGCGACTTGGGGAACGGGCGGCCGTACCAGCCCTCCACCACCTGGGGGCCGGAGAGCCCGAGGCCGAGCAGGACCCGGCCGCCGGAGAGATGGTCCAGGGTGAGGGCGTGCATCGCGGTGGTGGTCGGTGACCGCGCCGCCATCTGCGCGACGGCCGTACCCAGCTTGATCCTTGAGGTGTTGGCCGCGATCCAGGTGAGCGGCGTGAAGGCGTCCGACCCCCAGGACTCGGCGGTCCACACGGAGTCGTACCCGAGCCGCTCCGCCTCCTGGGCCAGCGGCACATGGCGGGGGTCGGGGCCGCGCCCCCAGTAGCCGAGTGCGAGACCGAGCCGCATAGCCGCCTCCTGACGGTCCGTCAGTTCCTGTGGGAGGAAGGCGACTGTACGACAACGGCCCCTCACCCGGAAGGGAGAGGGGCCGCGAGGGTGTCCGTGGGGCGTCAGCCGCGCTGGATGCCCGAGGTGTCCTGGAGGACGCCACGACGGCCGTCCTGCGTCTGGGCCACCAGGTTCGGGCCGCGCTGCTCGACGGCCAGGTACCAGGTGCCGGGGGCCAGCTCGGCGATCGGGCTCGGCGAGCCGTCCTCGGCGAACAGGGGGCGCGGGACCGGGACCGCGAACCAGAACGGGGAGAAGTCCCCGCCGGACTGCGGCGCCGGCGGCTGCGGCTGACCGGGCTGCGGCTGGCCGCCGAAGGGCTGAACGGGCTGCGGCTGCCCCGGCTGACCACCGAACGGAGGCTGCGGCTGCGGGGCGCCCGGGTAGCCGTAACCACCCTGCGGCTGACCGCCGTAGGGCTGCGGGGCGGCGGGGCCGGGGGCCGGGATGAGGGCGGCCTGGAGAGCCGGGACCAGCGGGCCGGCGATGGCGCCGCCGGCCAGGGCGAGCGCCGCGATGAAGCCGAGGATGAGACCGCCGCCGGCGTTCAGGCCGTCCGGGACGTCCACCAGCGACCAGAAGAGGATCCACGCCACCAGCACGGCGAACGACGTGCCGACCGCGCCGAGGTCCAGCCCGGCGATCTTGCGCGGCTGGGGCAGGATCCGGTTGACCGCGATCAGCGCGGCGGCGATCACGCCGCCGAAGTAGACGCCGAAGCCCATGTACAGGTATTCCCACGAGTTCGGGGTGTCGCTGTAGCCGTTGGCGGTGTAGAAGCTGAGGAACGACGCGATGAACAGCAATACCGCTGCTCCGATCACCACGCCGTCGCCTCTAGTGAGGGAGCGGATATTCACTTCAGTCGGTCCTTCGTCAGTCGTCTCTTCGCCGGCATCGCTGGAGGCGTCGCTGTCACCATGTCGCCGTCAGGCCCCGGTGTGAAGCGCGGGGGTGGCCCCTCATCGTAAGGATGACCTTATCGTCCGTCCGACGAACGTGTCCGTGGAGATCAGTCCGCGGACCGCCGGCCACGCAGGAAACTCACGATTCCTTCAGACATCCCCCGAGCCGCCGCCTGCTGCCGTCAGGCACCGCTGGTCGACGGTGCCGCGTCCTTGCTATCGCGCATGGTGCCCCACTCGACAGACATCGTCGTGTTTGTTGGCAGATCGAGATGGTTGGGACGTGTGCGCGCGAGCCTCGCGGACGGTGCCGGCTACCGCTCCAGGAAGCCCGCGATGCCCTCGGAGATGCCCTCGGCCGCCTTCTGGCGCCAGGCGCCGCTCGTCAGCAGGGCCGCGTCCTTGCTGTCGCGCATGTTGCCGCACTCGATGAACACCTTCGGAACCGTTGACAGATTGAGACCGCCGAGGTCCTTCCGCGTGACGAGTCCGGTGCCGTCGCCGATGTAGTTGGAGGGCGCGCTGCCCGTCGCGCGGACGAAGTTGCCCGCGATGCGCTCGCCCAGATCGCGGGAGGAGGCGACGATGGGGCGGGTGTCCGCGCCCCCGGAGTGGACGCTGCCCGGCAGGATGACGTGGAAGCCGCGGTTGCCCGCGCCCGCGCCGTCCGCGTGCACGGAGACCACCGCGTCGGCGTGCGCGTCGTTGCCGATGCGGGCCCGCTCGTCCACGCACGGGCCGTACGGCCGGTCGTCGTCCTGCGTCAGCTTCACCGTGGCGCCCTGCTGCTCCAGCAGGGTGCGCAGCCGGTGGGCCACGTCGAGGGTGAACCGGGCCTCGGCGTAACCGGAGTTGGTCGACGTGCCCGTCGTATCGCATTCCTTCCGGTTCGTGCCGATGTCCACCTTCTTGTTGATCTCGGCCGTGTGCTGGAAGTTGCCGGGATTGTGCCCCGGGTCGATGACGACGACCTTGCCCTTGAGCGGGCCGGACACGGTCGAGGACGTCGAGGCGGCGGTGGGCGTGGGACTCGGCTTCGCGTCGGAGCCGTCGGAGCCCTCGGTGGCGGGAGCCGCCGCGCCGGAGGAGGCGGACGCCGGGGCGCCGATCGCCTGCCGGTCCGCGCCGCCGCCGTCACCGCCCACGGTTTGGTGGACCACCCACCCCAGCAGCGCGCCCGGCACGAGCGCGGCGACCGCGACGGTCAGGGGGCGGAACCGGGAACGGCGGGGCTGGGGAGGATCGAAGTCCGGGCCTGCGTACGACACGCCTGCCACCATACGGGCCCGCCGCGGCGACCGTGCGGAGGGCGCGGACCCGGACGCCGATCGGACGCCCGGTCCCGGACACCGGTCAGACGCCCGGCCCCGTCCGGCGCAGTACGCGCAGGGTGTCCGTCGCCGAGACCTCCGTGAACGCGCCCGATTCCAGGGCCCGCAGATAGATCCGGTACGGGGCCTGCCCGGTGAACTCGTCCTTCGGGTCCGGGTGCACGTCGTGGATGAGCAGGAGGCCGTCCGTCGCCACATGGGGCGCCCAGCCCTCGTAGTCGGCGCTCGCGTGCTCGTCGGTGTGGCCGCCGTCGATGAAGACGAGCCCGAGGGGGGAGTTCCAGACCTTCGCGACCTGGGGGGAGCGGCCGACGAGCGCGACCACGTGGTCCTCCAGACCGGCCCGGTGCAGGGTGCGGCGGAACGTCGGCAGCGTGTCCATCACCCCGAGCGCGGGGTCGACGGTCTCCGGGTCGTGGTACTCCCAGCCCGGCTGCTGCTCCTCGCTGCCGCGGTGGTGGTCGACGGTGAGGGCGGTGACCCCGGCCCCGCGGGCCGCGTCGGCGAGCAGGATCGCGGACCGGCCGCAGTACGTGCCGACCTCCAGGAGGGGCAGTCCGAGGCCGCCCGCTTCCACGGCCGCCGCGTGCAGGGCCAGCCCCTCGTCCAGGGGCATGAAGCCCTTCGCCGCCTCGAACGCGGCCAGGATCTCGGGCTCGGGCGCGGTGGCCGCGGTCATGGGGTCGGTCCTTCCGGTCGGGCGAGCGTCTACGGCCCCCATGCTGCCGCACCCCCTGTCGACGGTTCGACAGAGGGTGCGGAACATGCCCGGGGGCGCGGGGAGCCGCGCGACCGGCCACGACGGCGGCGCGCACGCCGCCGCACGGCGGAACCGGCCGGGCCCTACGCGTTCACCGATTCCGCCGGCAACGACAGATCCAGAGCCACCGCCAGCTCCTCCCCGGAGTGCGTGGCGGACGAGGCGAGCGGCCCGTGCCCCACCGCCCGTGCGGCCAGGACGTACGCCCCTTGCGCCGGCACGGCCAGCGCGTAGCCGCCGTCCTCGTCGGAGACCACCGCTCCCGCCTGCCGTCCGCGGCGGTCGATCAGCGTGACCTTGGCGCGCGGGACGGGCGAGCCGGCGGCGTCCAGGACCCGGCCGCGGAAGCCGCGCAGGGCCTGCTCGGCGCGCTCCAGGTTGGCGTCCTCCTCGCTGCTCGCGCGCAGCTGGGGCGCGCGGTCCGGCTTCGGCAGGAAGAACGCCATCAGCAGGCCGACGGCGACCGCGCCCGTCGCGATGAGGAAGGAGACCCGGAAGCCGTGCATGGTCGGGATCGCGACGCCGTTCACCGTGTTCGCGGTGTTGGCGAGGACCATGCCGATGACGGCGCTCGACACGGACGTGCCGATGGACCGCATCAGGGTGTTGAGGCCGTTCGCCGCGCCCGTCTCCGACGCCGGGACCGCTCCGACGATGAGGGCGGGCAGCGAGGAGTAGGCGAGGCCGATGCCGGCGCCGAGGACGACGGCGATGACCAGGCTCTGCCAGGCCGCGCTCATCAGACCGAGGCCCGCCCCGTAGCCGACGGCGATGATCAGCATGCCGAGGATGAGCGTGAACTTGGGGCCGTACTTGGCGGAGAGCCGGGCGTAGACGGGCGCCGTGACCATCATCGTCAGGCCGAGCGGCGCGACCAGGAGACCCGCGGCGACCATCGACTGGCCGAGTCCGTAGCCGGTGGCCTTCGGCAGCTGGAGAAGCTGCGGCAGGACCAGCGAGACGACGTAGAAGCTGACGCCGACCATGATCGACGCGAGGTTGGTGAACAGGACGGCCGGGCGGGCGGTGGTGCGCAGGTCGACCAGGGGCGCGGCGCTGCGCAGCTCGAACAGGCCCCACAGGAGCAGGACGAGCGCGGACGCGCCGAACAGGCCGAGCGTGGTGCCGGACGTCCAGCCCCAGTCGCTGCCCTTGGTGATGGGCAGCAGGAAGAGGACCAGGCCGGCGGAGAGGCCGAGCGCGCCGGGCAGGTCGAAGGTGCCCGCCGCGCGCATCTGCGACTCCGGTACGACGAGCAGGGTCAGCGCGATGGCGAGGACGCCGAGACCGGCGGCGCCGTAGAACAGGGCGTGCCAGTCGGCGTGCTGGGCGATCAGGGCCGCCAGCGGCAGGGCGAGGCCGCCGCCGACGCCGATGGAGGAGCTCATCAGGGCCATCGCCGAGCCGAGCTTCTCGCGGGGCAGCATGTCGCGCATCAGGCCGATGCCGAGGGGGATCGCGCCCATCGCGAAGCCCTGGAGGGTGCGGCCGACGATCATCGGGAGCAGGGCGCTGGTGAACGCGCTGACCAGCGCGCCGACCACCATCACCGCGAGGCTGGCTATCAGCATGCGGCGCTTGCCGTACAGGTCTCCGAGGCGGCCCATGATCGGCGTGGCCACGGCACCGGAGAGAAGGGTGGAGGTCAGGACCCAGGTGGCGTTGCTGGGCGCGGTGCCCAGCAGCTGCGGCAGGTCCTTGATCACCGGGACGAGCAGGGTCTGCATCACCGCGACGACGATGCCCGCGAAGGCGAGGACGGGGACTACGGCGCCGGACGCTCTTCGGTCGGGCGCGGCGGTCGGCGTGGGGGCGGCTGTGTCAGCGGTCATGTCAGTCAGGAACTCGGTTCACCCGGGCAACTATTCCGGTGCTTCGAGCAGCTAACGATTTCTTTGTCTTTTCTTGGTGAAGACGGCCCGATACCGGGTCCCCTGCCGGGTCCCCGCTACAGCCAGCCCTGCCGGCGGGCCTCCTGGAGGGCTTCCGTGCGGTTGCGGGTGCCCGTCTTGCCGATCGCCGAGGAGAGGTAGTTGCGGACCGTCGACTCGGAGAGATGGAGCGCGGCGGCCACGTCGGCGACGGTCGCGCCGTCCGCGGAAGCGGTGAGGACGTCGCGTTCACGGGCGGTGAGCGGGTTCGGCCCGGCGCTCAGCGCGGCGGCGGCCAGCCCCGGGTCGATGACGGTCTCGCCGGTCAGCACCCGGCGGATCGCGGAGGCCAGTTCCTCCACGGGGCCGTCCTTCACCAGGAAGCCCGCCGCCCCGGCCTCCATCGCCCGGCGCAGATAGCCGGGGCGGCCGAAGGTCGTCAGGATCAGCACCCGGCAGTCGGGTGCCTGGTCGCGGAGGTCGGCGGCGGCGTCCAGGCCGCTCCTGCCGGGCAGCTCGATGTCGAGGAGGGCGACGTCGGGGCGGTGCACGAGCGCCGCGTCCACGATGGCGTCCCCGGCGCCGACCTGGGCGACCACCTCCAGATCGGCCTCCATCCCCAGGAGCAGCGCGAGTGCCCCGCGCATCATCCCCTGGTCCTCGGCGAGCAGCACACGGATGGACTTGGCGGGGCGATGGTCGCGAGGCATCTCGTTCACGGCCCCAGCGTAGGGGGAGGGGCGGGGGACGGCAGGGCGTGATGGGGCCGTGGGACTCGGCTCGGTGGGCCGGGGCCTGTCGTCGGGGCGGGCCGGTCGCCAGGCGGGAGGCGCGGCCGGATCGGCCGTCGGCCGCGGCGGGCGACGCGGCGGGGGCACCTCCCGGCCCGAGGCCGGGGGACGGCGGCGCGGCAGACGCGGGGTCCGGCGACGGCGGCCCGGCGACGGCGGCCCGGCGGCCGGTACGGGAGGGCGACCCTAGGCCGATTCGAGCAGGCCGCCCGACGGGGTCCGGTCCCGCGGCGGCAGCACGGGGTCCGTCTCCGTCGGCAGTTCCGCCGTGACCGTGAATCCGCCGCGGGGGCCCGGCCCCGCCTCCAGGTGGCCGCCCGCCGCCGCGAGCCGTTCCCGGAGCCCGCGCAGACCGGTGCCGCCCGCCGAGGGCACCGGCGCGGTGGCCCGGCCGTCGTCCGTGACGCGCAGGCGTACGCGTTCGGTGTCACCGGTCACGGAGATCTCGCAGCGCGAGGCGCTCTCCCCGTGCCGGACGACGTTGGTGACCGCCTCGCGGACCACCCAGCCCAGCAGGGCCTCCGCGCGGGCGGCGAGCGGGGGCCCGGAGAGATGGACGGACGGCTCGACGCCGGCGGCCCGCAGCGCCGAGGCGGCGCGGTCCAGGTCCGTGCTCAGGCTGCCCTCCCGGTAGCCCGTCACGGCCTCGCGGATCTCGGTGAGCGCCTGGCGGCCGACGGACTCGATGTCGGTGACCTGCGCCAGGGCGGCGTCCAGGTCGCGCGGCGCCAGCCGCCGTACGGCCTCGGACTTGACGACGATCACGGACAGCGTGTGGCCGAGCAGGTCGTGCAGGTCGCGGGAGAAACGGAGGCGCTCCTCGGCGACCGCGCGCCGGGCCAGCTCCTCGCGGGCGGCGCGCAACTGCCGTACCGCCTCGGAGAGGGAGAGGATCGCGGCGGTCACCATGGTGGACAGGAACGTGGCGTAGGTGATGTTGAACGCGTCCCAGCCGTCGCGGTACGCGGAGACCGCGCCCGCCAGCGCGGCCAGGGCGAGCCCGATCCGGCCCAGGTGCGGGCCGCGGGTCACCGCTCCCGTGGCGAGGCCGAGCAGCGGGAAGAAGTAGAGCCAGCTGCCGCCGTAGCCGAGGGCCAGGCCGCAGGTCACCAGGCCCATCAGCAGCAGGGCCGCCTTGGTCGAGCGGGACTCCCGGGCCTCCCGGACGAAGGACCGGAAGACCACGTACACATAGAGGGAGTTGAAGGTGAGCAGGCCGATCGCGCCGATCCACGGCTGAGGCGTGTCCGCCTGGAAGAGGTTGGAGAACCCGCCCATCCCCAGCAGCAGCCAGGGCAGGAGGGAGAAGCCGGTGGGCGGCGGGCCCGGCTCGTCCGCACTCCCGTCCGTCCCGCGCCGGTCGTTCCGGCACTGCCCGGTGCCGGTCTGCCACCGAAGCCACGCCCGCGTTCCGCCACCGCCGCCGTTCCCGGTCCCCTGTGTCATGCGTCCACGGTACGAACGGCGCCCACCTGCGCGGCAGGGTCAGGTGTACACGGGCTCCCGGGACAAATGTCACGGTCGCCGGGCCGCGAGCCGGATCTGACATACCGTCAGCAGTCTTCACATGTGCCGGGAGCTGGGCTATACAGGGGGCGCCGTACTGGAACGCGTTCCAGGTCCTGACGCTGGGAGCCCCGGAGGACCGGGAGGCGGGCCGGCGCGGTGCCCCGAACGACCTCGGTGCGGCCGACGGTGCGGACGGCCGCGCCGAGGTCTCCGTACCCGAGCGAGCCTCCGTGCCTGACGCGAGCCCCCTTCAGGAGTCCCATGCCCATCGACGCCGCCAAGGCCGTTGCCGCCCCGCCCCGTACCGGCGAGATCAGCTGGAACAGCAAGGACGTGCAGCTCTACCACCTCGGGATCGGGGCGGGCGTCCCGGCCACGGACCCCGACGAGCTGCGCTACACCCTGGAGTCCCGCCTCCACGTCCTGCCGAGCTTCGCGACCGTCGCCGGCAACGGCGCGCCCGGTGTGATCAGCGGGCTGTCCATGCCCGGCATCGAGGTCGACCTGGCCCGCGTACTGCACGGCGGCCAGACCCTCACCCTGCACCGGCCCCTCCCCGCCGCGGGCACCGCCACCTCCACCGGCCGGATCGCCGCCGTGTACGACAAGGGCAAGGCCGCGGTGCTCGTCATGCGCACCGAGGTCGCCGACGCCGACGGGCCGCTGTGGACCAACGACGCCCAGATCTTCATCCGCGGGGAGGGCGGCTGGGGCGGCGACCGTGGACCCTCGGGGCGGCTCGAAGCGCCCGAGGGGGAGCCCGACCGGGTCGTCGAGCACACCCTGCGGGAGGACCAGGCGCTCCTGTACCGGCTGTCCGGCGACTGGAACCCGCTGCACGCCGACCCCGAGTTCGCCAAGGTCGCCGGGTTCGAGCGGCCGATCCTGCACGGCCTGTGCACCTACGGCATCGCGCTCAAGGCGGTCGTCGACACCCTGCTCGGCGGGGACGTGACCCGGGTGCGGTCGTACGTCACCCGGTTCGCGGGGGTCGTGTACCCGGGGGAGACCCTGCGCATCCGGATGTGGCACACGCCGGAGGCGACACAGATCGCCGTCAGCGCCGTCGACCGGGACGACGCGGCCGTTCTCGCCGACACCCTCGTCCGCCACACCTGAGCCGACCCACCTGAGCCGACCCACCTGAGCCGATCCACCTGAGCCGATCCACCTGAGCCGATCCGCCCGAGCCGCACATCCGCTGGACCAAGCCTCTGCTGAGGGGAGCCGCACCATGCGCGCAGCCGTACTGCACGAGATCGGCCAGGACAAGCTGGAGGTCCTCGACGACGTGGAGGTGACGGGGTTCGGTCCCGGACGGGTCAGGATCCGGGTCCGGGCCGCCGGGCTCTGCCACTCGGACCTGTCCGCCATGAGCGGTGTGCTGCCGCAGCCCGGACCGTTCGTGCCCGGCCACGAGGGCGCGGGGGAGATCCTCGAAGTCGGCGAGGGCGTCAGCCACTTGAAGCCGGGCGACCGGGTCGTCGTCTGCTGGCTGCCCGCCTGCGGGGCCTGTCCCGCCTGCAAGCGCGGCCAGACCGAGCTGTGTCTGGCCGGCTTCATGAACGCGGGCACCCCCAACTTCAGGCGCCCCGGCGGCGACGTCTTCGGCTTCGCCGGGACCGGCACCTTCACCGAGGAGGTCGTCGTCGACGCGGGCTGCGCGGTACCGATACCCGACGACGTGCCCTTCGACGTGGCCGCGCTCATCGGCTGCGGGGTGACCACGGGGCTCGGCGCCGCCCTCAACACCGCCGACGTGGAAGCCGGTTCGTCCGTCGCCGTGATCGGCTGCGGCGGCGTGGGCATCTCCGCCATCCAGGGTGCCCGGCTCAAGGGCGCCGCCGAGATCGTCGCCGTCGACCCGGTCGCCTCCCGCCGCGAGTCCGCCCTCAGGTTCGGCGCCACCCGAGCCGTCTCGCCCGACGAACTGGCCGACGCCAAGCAGCAGGTGACCGCGGGCGAGGGCTTCGACTACGTCTTCGAGGTCGTCGGCCGCTCCGCCACCGCCCGCACCGCCTACGACACCACCCGGCGCGGCGGCACCCTGGTCGTCGTCGGCGCGGGCGCCATGGACGACTTCCTCCAGCTCAACATGTTCGAGCTGTTCTTCGACGAGAAGCGGATCCTTCCGTCCATGTACGGCGGCGGCGACGTGCTGACCTCCTACGAGCGCACCATCGCCCTGTGGCGGGCCGGCCGGATCGACCTGGAAGGGCTCATCACCCACCGGGTGCCGCTCGCCGACATCAACGAGGCCCTGGACCAGATGCGCACCGGCACCGCGCTCCGCACCTGCATCGAGATCTGAGGCCACGAGGGGAACCGGACCATGTCACTGCCACTCGACGGACTGACGGCGATCGTCACCGGAGCCGGCCGCGGACTCGGCCGCGCCGAGGCACTCGAACTCGCCCGGCTCGGCGCCGCCGTCGTCGTCAACGACTTCGGGCAGCCCGGCCGCGACGGCTCGGGCGAGGCCTCCGCCGGCCCCGCCCAGCAGGTCGCCGACGAGATCGTCGCGTCCGGCGGCCGAGCGCTCGCGCACACCGGCGACGTCGCCGACTTCCCCCAGGCCCGCGAACTGGTGGAGTCGGCCGTCGCGGAGTTCGGCCGGCTCGACATCCTCGTCAACAACGCCGGCATCCTGCGGGACCGCATGGTGTTCTCCATGACGGAGGGCGAGTGGGACGCGGTGATCCGGGTCCACCTCAAGGGGCACTTCAACACCACCCACTTCGCCGCCGCGCACTGGCGGGAGCGGGCCAAGGCGTCCGGAGCTCCGGTGTACGGGCGGATCGTGAACACCTCCTCGGAGGCGTTCCTCGCGGGCTCCGCCGGACAGCCCAACTACGCTGCGGCCAAAGGCGGGATCGTCGGGCTCACCACCTCCACGGCGCTCGCCCTCGCCAAGTACGGCGTCACCGCCAACGTGATCTGCCCGCGCGCCCGCACCCGGATGACCGAGGACGTCTTCGCCGGGTTCGAGCAGCCGACGGAGGGGCTCGACCCGCTCGCCCCCGAGCATGTCGCCCCGCTCGTCGGCTACTTGGCCTCGCCCGCCGCCGCCCGCGTCAACGGGCAGTTGCTCGTCGTGCACGGAGGGATGATCGCCATCGTCGAACGGCCGCGGGTCCGGGAGAAGTTCGACAGCAAGCAGGAGACGTTCAGTTACGACGAGCTGGACGCCGTCCTCACCCCGCACTACGCCGGGCGGCCGGTGGAGGAGACGTTCGCGGCGGCCGAGGTGCTGGCCCTGAAGAGGGCCACCTGAGCGGGGTTCCCCCAGCAGGGGCAGGAGCTGAAAAGGGCCGAGCCCCGCTCCCGGTGACGGGAACGGGGCTCGGCCCCGAACGTGCTCAGGCAGCCGTCTCGGTCTCCTCGACCGCCACCTGCCTGCGGTGCCGGCCGCGCGGGGACGTGTCCCCGTCGTGGTCCGAGATCTGGCCGCGATGCCGGCCGTGGCCCGTCGAGGCCTCGTCTGCGTGCGGCGGCTGGATCGTGCGTGCGTCGCTCATCGGAAGAAACTCACCCCGTCAACATGATCTTTCTAACAGCCGGGAGAGTTTATCCGGCCCCCGGCGGGGCGAATCCAGGCGGCCACGCCAACCGGCACTACTTCGTTACAAGACGTCCCAGGGGCGCCTTCCCCAGTGGCACCGGGCGGGGCGCGGCGGGCTCCGGAGGGCCGGATTCCGAGGACGCCGACGACTGCGCCCCCTCGTCCTGCTGCCGACCCTCCGGGCCCGTTTCCCCCGCACCCCCGTCTTCCCCCGGCTCCCTTTTCCCCGTGTCCCCCGTGGCTTCCACGTCCCCCGTGTTCCCCAAGTCCCCCGTGTTCCCCAAGTCCCCTGTGTTCCCCAAGTCCCCTGTGTCTCCTGTGCCCATGGACGGTGCCGTCCTGGCCGGTGCCGTCAACTCCAGCACCCCGCAGGGCACGTCCTCCGTGGCGTACGGCAGGCGCAGCACCCCCTCCGGGGTCCACAGGCCGGTGCCCGCCAACCACCCGAAGGGCGCGGCGAGATGGTGCATCCGCCGTCCGTCGGGCCGCCACATCCCGACCCAGCTCCCCACCGGGCCGTCCACACGCAGCGCCACCGCGCAGCTCTCCGGCATCAGCACCTGCCCCGGCTGGACCGCGAACGGCGTCACCGCGCAGTCCGGCACCCGCAGGCTCTCCGGGAACCGCACCGGCAGCGTGCTGCCGAGCACGCCCCACCCGAGCCGCTCCTCACCGGGCGCGGTGGAGCTGATGAGCAGCAGCCCGCTATCCGGGTCGGCCAGCAGCAGCCGGTCGTCGCTGCCCGCGGCGATCTGGAGCAGCGGCGACACCTCGCCGTCGCGTTCCAGGTCCACCACGATCGACTTGGTGCACCCGCCGACCTCACGGTCCAGGACCAGCATCCGCCCCGTCCGGTCCAGCCACACCCCGCCCGAGCAGCGGCCGGGGATCTCGGCGAGATGCTCGGGTCCGAAGGCGCCCCCGGCGACCAGCCACACCGTGCTGGAGCGCCGGCCCACCGCGAGCGCGTACGCCTTCTCCCCGCCCGGCGCGGGCGGCAGCAGCCGCAGCAGGGTGCCTTCGTCCGGACACTCGACCGCGCCGAGCGGCAGCTCGCCGGTGTCGGGGCCGGTCGGGTAGAGGAGGGAGAAGGCGTGCCGTCCGTCGGCGTACCGCCGGATCAGGACCCGGCCGTCGCCCATCGGGTGCACCTCGGTGCCGGGCTCCTCCGGCTGGTTGCCCGGCAGCGGCACGGCGTACGGCGCGGGGCCGTCCAGTGTCCAGCGCTCGGGGTACCAGGAGTCGCCGTCCAGGGTGAGGCGGGCGGCGTAGGAACCGTCCGCGGTGATCACACACCGCGTCGGCTCGCCCTCGTCACCCGGGCTGGTCGTGGGCTCGATCGCACAGGCCGTCATCGTTCGGTCACCTCCGGCCACGAAGCTAGTTTTCGTACGCACGGACGGGGGAGGAGGCGGCGACCGCTTCACACAAAGGGGTGGCCCAGGAACGATTCGCCTGAGGAGATCGGGGCGATTGTGCTGCGCGGGGTCAGGGGGAGCCGGACCGGTGCGGGGGCGCGGAACGGCCAGGTAGCCTTTGTCCGTGTCCCGTCTGTCTGAAGCCTCCTCGCCGTCCGGCGTCCCCGCGCCCCGTCTGTCGGACGTCGTGGCCGCGCTGGAGAACCTGTGGCCCGCCGCGCGGGCCGAGTCCTGGGACGCGGTGGGCACCGTCGTCGGCGACCCGGACCAGCGGATCACGCGGGTGCTGTTCGCGGTGGACCCGGTCCAGGAGATCGTCGACGAGGCCGTGAAGCTGGGCGCCGACCTGCTGGTCACGCACCACCCGCTCTACCTGCGCGGTACGACGACGGTGGCGGCGAGCCACTTCAAGGGCCGGGTCGTGCACACCCTCATCAAGAACGACATCGCCCTGCACGTCGCCCACACCAACGCCGACACCGCCGACCCGGGTGTCTCCGACGCCCTCGCCGGCGCGCTGGACGTCCGTGTGGTGGGGCCGCTGGTGCCGGACGCGACCGACCCGGGCGGGCGCCGCGGCCTCGGCCGGATCTGCGAGCTCGACCACCCGCTGACCGTCCGCGAGCTGGCCGCGCGGGCCGCCGAGCGGCTGCCCGCCACCGCGCAGGGCATCCGGGTGGCCGGCGATCCGGAGGCCGTGGTGCGCACGCTCGCCGTCAGCGGCGGCTCCGGTGACAGCCTGTTCGACCAGGTGCGCGCCGCCGGTGTCGACGCCTTCCTCACCGCCGACCTGCGCCACCACCCGGTGTCGGAGGCCGTCGCACAGACCCCCCTCGCGCTGCTCGACGCGGCGCACTGGGCCACCGAATGGCCCTGGTGCGAGCTGGCCGCGACCCAGCTCGACGAGATCTCCGACCGCAACGGATGGGGCCTGAGGGTCCACGTCTCCAAGACGGTCACCGACCCCTGGACCGCCCACGCGGCGTCCAACCAGACCTCTAGCCCCATGGGAGCCCCCAACTGAACGCCGCGCCCGCCGACCAGATCCGTCTCCTCGACGTCCAGGCCCTCGACGTACGCCTCCAGCAGCTCGCCCACAAGCGCCGGTCGCTGCCCGAGCACGCCGAGATCGAGTCGCTCGGCAAGGACCTCACGCAGCTGCGCGACCTGCTCGTCGCCGCGCAGACCGAGGAGAGCGACACCGCCCGCGAGCAGACCAAGGCCGAGCAGGACGTCGACCAGGTCCGCCAGCGCGCCGCCCGCGACCAGCAGCGACTGGACTCCGGCGCGGTCACCTCGCCCAAGGACCTGGAGAACCTCCAGCGCGAGATCGCCTCCCTCGCCAAGCGCCAGGGCGACCTGGAGGACATCGTCCTGGAGGTCATGGAGCGCCGGGAGTCCGCGCAGGAGCGGGTCGCCGAGCTGACCGAGCGCGTCGGCTCCGTGCAGGGCCGCATCGACGACGCGACCGCGCGCCGCGACGACGCGTTCGCGACGCTGGACGGCGAGACGGCCACGGTCACCAAGGAGCGCGAGGTCGTCTCCGTCTCCGTCCCCGCCGACCTGCTCAAGCTGTACGACAAGCTGCGCGAGCAGCAGGGCGGCATCGGCGCCGCGAAGCTCTACCAGCGCACCTGCCAGGGCTGCCGTCAGGAGCTGGCGATCACCGACATCAACGAGATCCGCAAGGCCGCCCCCGACACGGTCGTGCGCTGCGAGAACTGCCGCCGCATCCTGGTGCGCACGTCCGAGTCCGGGCTGTAAGGGGCTTCACGCGTGCGGGAGTTCATCGTCGAGGCCGACGGCGGTTCCCGGGGCAACCCGGGGCCGGCCGGGTACGGCTCCGTCGTCATCGACGCCGTCACGGGTGAAACGCTCGTGGAGCGCGCCGAGTTCATCGGCGTCGCCACCAACAACGTCGCCGAGTACCGGGGACTGCTCGCGGGCCTGCGCGCGGCGCACGAGCTGGACCCGGCCGCCTCGGTGCACGTCCGCATGGACTCCAAGCTCGTCGTCGAGCAGATGTCGGGCCGCTGGAAGATCAAGCACCCCGACATGAAGCCCCTCGCCCTCGACGCTGCCCGCATCCACCCGCCCGACCGGGTCACCTACGAGTGGATCCCCCGGGAGCAGAACAAACAGGCCGACAGACTCGCCAACGAGGCGATGGACGCGGGCGCCCGGGGCGAACAGTGGTCGGAGTCCGGGGCCGGCCCCGCGCGGGCCGGTGGCGCCGCCGTGGCGTCCGCCGCCGTCGCGTCCGGCACCGTCAAGGCCGGCGCCGGCAAGGCCGGGGCCGATGTGCGGGCCGCCGAGCAGGTGGCCGGTGCGGGGTGGGCGCCCGCCGACATGGGGGCGCCCGCGACCTTCGTGCTGTTGCGGCACGGGGAGACGCCGCTCACCCCGCAGAAGCGGTTCTCCGGCAGCGGGGGCACCGATCCGGAGCTCTCCGCCGTGGGCCTGGAGCAGGCGGCGCGGGTCGCCGAGGCGCTCGCCCGGCGGGGGACGGTCCAGCACATCCTGGCCTCGCCCCTCACCCGTACCCGGCAGACGGCCGCCGCGGTCGCCGAGCGGCTCGGGATCGAGGTGGGCGTCGAGGATGGCATCCGGGAGACGGACTTCGGGGCGTGGGAGGGACTCACGTTCGGTGAGGTCCGCGAGCGCCACCCGGACGACCTGAACCGCTGGCTCGCCGACCCGGACGCCGAACCCACCGGCGGCGGCGAGAGTTTCGCGGCCACCGCCACCCGGATCGCCGCCACCCGCGACCGGCTGGTCGCCGCGTACGCGGGCCGCACGGTCCTGCTGGTCACCCATGTCACGCCGATCAAGACGTTCGTGCGGCTCGCCCTCGGCGCCCCGCCGGAGTCGCTGTTCCGGATGGAACTGAGCGCGGCCTCCCTGTCGGCGGTGGCGTACTACGCCGACGGCAACGCCAGCGTCCGTCTGTTCAACGACACGTCACACCTGCGTCCGTAGCCCCGAGGCCGTGCGGGCCAGCGCCTCCACCCGGCCCCAGTCCCGCGCGGCGATCGCGTCCGCGGGAAGCATCCAAGTGCCGCCCACGCACCCGACGTTGGGCAGCGACAGATAGTCCGGCGCGTTCGCCGGGCCGATCCCGCCCGTGGGACAGAAGCGCGCCTGCGGCAACGGCCCGGCGATGGACCGCAGATACGCCGTGCCGCCCGCGGCCTGCGCCGGGAAGAACTTCATCTCCCGCACCCCGCGCTCCAGCAGCGCCACGACCTCCGACACGGTCGACACCCCCGGCAGGAACGGCACCCCGGCCGCCCGCATCGCCTCCAGCAGCGCGTCCGTCCAGCCGGGGGAGACCAGGAACCGCGCCCCGGCCCCGACGGCGTCCCGCACCTGCTCCGGCGTGAGCACGGTCCCCGCCCCGACCACCGCCTCCGGCACCGCGTGCGCGATCGCCCGTATCGCGTCGAGCGCGACCGGCGTCCGCAGCGTCACCTCGATCGCGGGCAGCCCTCCGGCGACCAGCGCACGGGCGAGCGGTACGGCGTCGGCGGCGTCCTCGATCACGACGACGGGCACGACGGGGGCGAGGTCCAGCACGGAGGTCATGGCGACATCCTGCCGTCGCCGTGCAGCATGCGCAAAGACCATTGCGCATGCTGCAACAGGCCTCGCCGAGGGGCCTGCCAGGGAGTCAGCGGGTCTCGCCGGGGAGCCCACCGGGAGCCGACGGGCCTCGCCGGGGGAGCCAGCCCGGAGCCGGCTGATCCCGCCGGATGGCCTGCCCGGCAGCCAGCGGGTCTCGCGGGTCTCGCGGGGAGGCCTGTCTCGGAGTCGGCGGGCCTCGCTGGGGGAGCCCGCTGGGAGCCGGCTGATCCCGCCAGGGGAGCCCGCCAGGGAGCCGGCGGGCCTCGCGGGGTGGCCTGCCCAGGAGTCAGAGGGTCTCGCCGGGCGGCCTGCCCGGGACCAGCGGACCTCACCGGGGAGCCCGCCCGGAAGTCGGCGGACCTCACCGGGTGGCCCAAGGGCCGACAGGCCTTGCCGGGGAGCCCGGTACGGGCCCGACGGACCTCGCCGCCCGACCCCCGGAGGGCTCAGTGGATCTCGTCCACCAGCACGTCCAGCGCCCAGGCCGTCCCCGCCTTCGCCGGCGCCGCCGCCTCCACCTCGTAGCCCAGGTCCCGCAGCGCCTCCACCAGCTCGGCGGGCCCCGCGGGCGCGATCCCGGACGTCAGCAGACTCCGTACGATCCGCCCCTTCGTCGCCTTGTTGAAGTGGCTGACGACCTTCCGCGTCGGCGCGTGCAGCACCCGCACGCTCGCCGTCCGCCCGGCCACCTCGCCCTTCGGCTTCCACGCGGCGGCGTACGCGGAGGACCGCAGGTCCAGCACCAGCCCCCGCCCCGCCGCCTCCGGCATCACCTCGGCCATCGGCGCCCGCCAGTGCGCCCCGAGCGCCCCCAGCCCCGGCAGCCTCACACCCATGGAGCAGCGGTAGGACGGGATCCGGTCCGCGACCCCGACGGCACCCCACAGCCCGGAGAACACGAGCAGCTGCCGGGCGGCGCGCCGCTTCGCGGCGGCGTCGAGGGAGGCCAGGTCCAGCGCGTCGTACAGGACGCCCGTGTAGATCTCCCCGGCGGGCCGCGCCCCCGCGGACAGCAGCTCGGCGTTCTTGCCGATCTCGCCGCGCAGCCCCTCGCTCAGCCCGAGCACCTCCCGCGCCTTCTCCTCGTCCCCGGCGCACAGCTCGACCAGCTCCCCGAGGACGGCCGTACGGGCCTCGGTGAGTCCCGGCAGCGACAGCGACTCCGGCTTCAGCGGGGCGCCACGACCGGAGGAGGCCTTGCCTTCGGACGGCGGCAACAGGACAAGCACGGGCGGGATCTCCTTCACCAGGCGGTTCATGACGCGATGCGGCACCGGCACAGCGTACGGGGTGCCCCTGGGCGGACCCGGCTCTACGCTCGCTGGTATGCCCCGCCGCCTCATCCGTGTGACCGGCGCACCCGAAGCCCCCCTCCGGGCCGCCCTCACCGCACTCCGCACCGAACTGGGCGTACCCGGGCCGTACCCGCCCGAGGCCCTCGCGGAGGCGGCCCGTCCGCCCGCCCTCCCGTCGTACGACGCGACCGGCATCCCCCTCTTCACCATCGACCCGCCCGCCTCCGTCGACCTCGACCAGGCGATGCACCTCTCCCGCCGCGGCCACGGCTACCGCGTCCGGTACGCCATCGCCGACGTCGCCGCGTTCGTCGTCCCCGGCGGCGCGCTCGACGCGGAGACCCACCGCCGCGTCACCACGCTCTACTTCCCCGACGAGCGCGTCCCCCTGCACCCGACCCCGCTCAGCGAGGGCGCGGCGAGCCTGCTCCCCGACCAGACGTGCCCCGCCGCCCTGTGGACGATCGACCTGGACGCGGACGGCCGCACCACCGCCGTCGACGTACGCCGCGCCCTGGTGCGCAGCCGGGCCAAGCTCGACTACGAGGGAGTGCAGAAGGAGATCGACACCGGGACGGCCGAGGAACCGCTCGCCCTGCTGAAGGAGATCGGCGAGCTGCGCGAGCGACAGGAGGTCGAGCGGGGCGGCATCTCCCTGAACGTCCCCGAACAGGAGATCGCCGAACGCGACGGCGTCTACGAGCTCGGCTACCGCGCCCCGCTGCCCGCCGACGCCTGGAACGCCCAGATCTCCCTGCTCACCGGCATGGCCGCCGCCGATGTGATGCTCACCCACGGCACCGGAGTGCTGCGCACCCTGCCCGCCGCCCCCGACGGCGCGGTCGGCCGGCTGCGCCGCACCGCCCACGCCCTGCGCATCGACTGGCCCCACCACGTCTCGTACGCGGCGCTGGTCCGCTCCCTGGACCCCGCGCTCCCGCACCACGCGGCGTTCCTCCAGGAGTGCACGACCCTGCTGCGCGGCGCCGGTTACACGGTCTTCCGCGACGGCGTCCTGCCCGAGATCACCACCCACTCGGCGGTCGCCGCCCCCTACGCCCACTGCACCGCCCCGCTGCGCCGCCTCGTCGACCGCTACGCCTCGGAGATCTGCCTCGCGGCGGTCGCCGGGGACGAGGTGCCCGACTGGGTGACGGCCGCCCTCGACACCCTGCCCCGGGAGATGGCCGAGGGCGGACGGCGGGCGAACGCGGTCGAGCGCGCCTGCGTGGACATCGTGGAGGCGGCGCTCCTCAAGGACCGGGTGGGGGAGCTGTTCGACGGCACGGTCGTGGAGACCGAGGAACGCCGACCCGCCGTCGGAGTAGTCCAGTTGGAGACCCCGGCGGTCATCGGCCGGCTGGAGGGCCCGACCCCCCTGCCGCTCGGCGAACGCCTCCGCGTCCGCCTCACCCAGGCCGACCCCGAAGCCCGCACGGTGCGTTTCACGCCCGCGTGAGCACCGCGGAATTCCTGACAGGGAAACGGCGCTGACGGTTGTCTGACAGTTGTGTCGGTGGGGAGCGCGGTATGGGTGAACGGGCTGAGTGGACGAGGGCGCGGCTGGGCCGCTGCGGCCCGCGCCTGGACCTGCTGACGGCGAGCTTCGACAAGCACGTGTACGCCCCGCACGCCCACGACGAGTTCACGGTCGGCGTCTGCGTCGGCGGCAGCGAGATCATCGACTACCGGGGCGGACGCTTCGAGACCGGGCCGGGCAGCATCGTCGTCCTGGCACCCGGGGAGGTCCACACGGGAGGCCCCGGCAACGCGACGGACGGCTACGCCTACCGCGCCCTGTACGCGGCGACGTCCCTGCTCTCCGACGGCACCCTCGGCGTCCCCCACTTCCCGGAACCGGCCCTGGACGACCCCGAACTCGCCCACGCCCTGCGTCTGACCCACACGGAACTCAGCGCCTGCCCCGACCCCCTGGAGGCCGAGTCCCGGCTGCCCTGGCTCCTGACGGCTCTCGCCCGCCGCCACTCCACGGCACGCCCGGCGGACGACTGGCTGCCGGGCGCGGCGACCGCCACCCACGTCTCCCACGCGGTACGCGACCGCCTCGCCGACGAACTGCTCGACCCTCCGTCCCTCGCCGAGCTGGCCGCCGAGCTGGGCCTGTCCCGCTACCAGCTCCTGCGCGCCTTCCGTACGACGATGGGGCTGCCGCCGTACGCCTGGCTCGCCCAGTACCGCGTCCACCGGGCCAGGCGCCTGCTGGAGAGCGGGCTGCGGCCCGCCGAGGTCGCGACGGCGGTGGGCTTCGCCGACCAGGCGCATCTGACCCGCTGGTTCCGGCGGGTGCTGGGGGTGACGCCGGCGGCGTACCGCAACAGCGTTCAAGACGGGCGACGCGCGCGGCGGCCAGCATGACCGTATGACTGCACGCGGCTGGTTCCTGTTCTCCCTGATGGGAGTGGTGTGGGGCATCCCCTACCTGTTGATCAAGGTGGCGGTGGAGGCCCCGCTGTCCCCGTCCATGGTGGTGTTCACCCGCTGTGCCCTGGGCGCGGCGCTCCTGCTCCCCTTCGCGATCCGCCAGGGCGGCCTCCTGCGCACTCTGCGGACGCACTGGCTGCCGATGCTGGCCTTCGCGTGCATCGAGATCATCGGCCCGTGGTTCACGCTCACGGACGCGGAACGCCACCTGTCCAGCTCGACGGCGGGCCTGCTGATCGCGGGCGTGCCGATCGTGGGGGTGTTCCTGGCCCGCTTCTTCGGGGCGACCGAGCGGCTGGGTGCCCGCAGGGCGACCGGGCTGGGCTTGGGCCTGGCGGGGGTGGCGGTCCTGACCGTCCCCCACCTGACCGGCGGGGACGCCCGCTCGCTGGCCGAGGTCTTCCTGACGGTGCTCGGCTACGCGACGGCACCCCTGATCGCCGCCCGCCGCCTCAAGGACGTCCCCACGCTCCAGCTGACGGCCCCGTGCCTGGCCCTGGCGGCCCTGGTGTACGCCCCGGGGGCGGCGCTGACCTGGCCGGACGAGATGCCGTCGGCCTCGGTCCTGACGGCCCTGGCGGTCCTCGGCGCGATCTGCACGGCCCTCGCCTTCGTGGCCTTCCTGGAGCTGATCAAGGAGGTGGGCCCGACGCGGGCGACGGTCTTCACGTACGTCAACCCGGCGGTCGCGGTGGCGGCGGGCGCACTGTTCCTGGGCGAGGAACTGTCGCTGGGCATCGGCGCGGCCTTCACCCTCATCCTCGCCGGATCGGTCCTGGCGACGGCGGCCCCTCGCAGGCCGGTAGCATGGACCCCACGGCAGACGAGCCGGGCGGACGGCCGCGTGAAGTCCCTCTGACGAGGGCTTCCCGAGGAACGTCCGGGCTCCACAGGGCAGGGTGGTGGCTAACGGCCACCCGGGGTGACCCGCGGGACAGTGCCACAGAAAACAGACCGCCCGGCGCTTCGGCACCGGGTAAGGGTGAAACGGTGGTGTAAGAGACCACCAGCGCCTGAGGTGACTCAGGCGGCTAGGTAAACCCCACCTGGAGCAAGGTCAAAAGGAGCGCCGTAAAAAGCGCTCTGCGGAGACGTTCGAGGGCTGCCCGCCCGAGTCCCCGGGTAGACCGCACGAGGCCGGTGGCAACACCGGCCCTAGATGGATGGCCGTCGCCGGGAGGACCGTGAGGTCCCCCCGGACACAGAACCCGGCGTACGGCCCGGCTCGTCTGCCGCTCTCCACGCGATCACCTCGCCGAGATGCTGAAAGCGCCCTGTCACCGGCCGACGTGCGCCGCGACGGTGTCTCCATCCGTCGACTGGTCCTCTCCTCGATGAGGCCGGACAGGGCGGCTTCCAACAGCCTTTATTAGTATGAAAATCTGATCGCCATGGGGAATGGTCACGGTACCGAGGACGCGGTGCAATGGGTTCTGCAGCCACGCGGCAGGTCTACCAAGCGAGGGCCTCAGCACTTCGAGCACTCGGTGCGCAAGGGAATCCGGCTCGCGGAGTACGAACATGTCCTCGGTGGTCACGCGGAGCTGCTGAATCGTCTCTTCCCTGATGGGGTGGCGAGGCTGTGGGGGGCGACTCCTGTGGCAGTGCCATGGCACACCAAGGCCGTGGCCATCCGGGACCAGAAGGTCGGGGACGAGGTCCTCTTCTGTGCCGGCGACCGGTTCATCGCCAAGGCCCGCATACTCGGTCTGATGCACAGCCCTGGGCTGGCTGCAGCCGTTTGGGGAGCGGACGAGGACCAGAAGACGTGGGAACACATCATGGCGCTGGGCGAGATCGTGGAGATCGACGTACCAGCGGCTTCGCTGCTCACCGAGTTGGTCAAGCAGCCGATCCTGCGCAGCCTCACCTTGATACCTGCTGAGGTGCGTCGGCGACATCTGGCCTTGTTCAACAGCCTCTTGGACGGGCAGGCACCCCAGGCGCACCATCGGTCCTTGGACGGCAAGCCGGCTGTCTCCGTTCCTGCAATGCGGCGCGAGGAGTTGCTGCACGCCCTCGGAACCCTGGATGCCGGCGCACCGGACGAACAGCACACGCGCGATGCGTCGCTCATGTTGCTGTGGGCCCTCGGCCGCCTCGTGGCCGGGTACAACCGCTTGGTGCCGCGAGACCTCTGCGCAAGGGAAATGGGCCCCCTCCTCCTGGACTTCGGGGCCCACGACGTGGACGTCGCACTGGACCACACCTTCCAGCATCTGCAGGACACCGGCCTCTGGCACACCGAAAGCGCGGGTGGCGGCTTCGCAGCGGGCCTGAAACGGGATGTCGCGCGGCTCCTTCAAACGCCTCTCGCGCGTGCGGAGGCGGTCGGGCTGCTGCTCTGTACCTCCTACTTCCAGGATGCCGACCAGGCAGTCCTGCTGGAGCGGGTAGGGCTCGCCGGATACGCGAACGCCGAAGGAACCGTGGACGAGGAGAGCGAGGAAGGGGCGGTCGGTGCGACGCCTTCGGCGAGTCCGGGGCGTCGGCCGGTCAACGGATCTCGCCCCGACCGGGACCCGCGGCTCGCCGAGCGGATCAAGCTGCTCCACGGACACCGGTGCCAGGTGTGCGGGGAACGTCTGGAGACACGGTTCGGCCACTACAGCGAGGCCGCGCACATCCAAGGGGTCGGAAGGCCTCACAAAGGGCCGGACAGACTGTCGAACATGCTGTGCCTCTGCCCCAACCACCATGTCCAGTTCGACAAGCTCTTCTTCTTCATCGACGAGGAGTGGAACGTGCGCCGAAGCAGGGACGAGAAACTGATCCGTCCCTTGATCCGCCATCCGAAGCACGTGATCGACCAGACGTGCGTCGAGTACCACCGCGGGTTGTGCGGCCGAAGCCGTTACTGAACGCCGATGTCATTGAGGCCTCGCGGGCGGGCGGGCGTACGCGGGAGCCGTCCACTGCGGCGTCGTTCCCCGGCGTGCAACTCGGCTTGTCCGCCGACGGCAGTGTGACCGCTGGTCCGGCTGTCGCTACCACCAGGTACTCTCAAGCACATCGTCAACGCGGCCCGACGGGCTTCCGCTCCATCCCGGTGGAGTCCTGAAGGACATGCCCCCACCCGCACGAGTCTTTTCGTGCTGCCTGGGGGAAGTCCTTGCTGTTCCGCGCGTCCGCGAAAACGGTCGCCGTCATGGCACTCGACGGTTCGCTGTTCCTGCACCTCACCGAGCAATTCGTCCACATGCACGGCTATCGGCCCGGAGCCCCGGAGGCCCGCTCCTGGGAGCGCAGCATCCCACTGCTGACCGCCGCGCTCAACGACGCCGGTCTGGGCGACGTCGAGCTCATGCTGGAGTACGCGCTACCGCTGAACAGCAAACGCGCCGATGCCGTCCTTGCCGGAGTGCACCCGGTGACGGGAGAGCCGTCCTACGTCGTGGTCGAGTTGAAGCAGTGGAGCCAGGCGGCTCCGCACGAGGACGACCCGACGCTGTGCCTCGTCGATGTCTACGCGCACCCCGTGCTCAACCCGATCGAGCAGGTGCGGCGGTACCGCGACTACCTGGTCAACTTCAACGGTGCGGTCGCAGAGCACGGCGAACGGATCCAGGGAGTGGCCTTCCTGCACAACGCCACCGAGTTCGGGGTGAGCGGGCTCAGGGAGATCGAGCGGGACGAGCGGGGCCGGCTCTTCACGGGAGAGACACGGGGCGCGTTCCTGGATCACCTCCGGTCCAGACTGAGCGACAAGTACCCCGGTGCCCGTGCGGCTGACGAGTTGCTCGCGGGAGCCACCGTGCCGTCCAAGCAGTTGATGTCCGTGGCGGCTCAGGAAGTGCGTGAGCGGCAGCAGTTCGTCCTCCTCGACGAGCAGCAGGTCGCCTACCGCACGGTACTCAACGCGGTGGAGAAGGCGAAGCGCGCCGACCACAAAGAAGTAGTCATCGTCACCGGCGGTCCCGGTACCGGGAAGAGCGTGATCGCGCTCCAACTGCTCGGCGAGCTGTACCGGAGGGGTGTGGCGGCGGTCCATGCGACCGGCTCGCAGTCGTTCACCAAGACGATGCGTAAGGTGGCCGGCTCCCGGAAGCGAGAAGTCCAGGATCTCTTCAAGTACTTCAACAGCTTCATGACCACGGAGAAGAACAGCCTGGGTGCCCTGATCTGCGACGAGGCGCACCGCATCCGGGAGACCTCCGCCAATCGCTACACCCGCGCGGCACTGCGGACCGGCAGGGCGCAGATCGACGAACTCATCGACGTCGCGCGTGTTCCGGTCTTCTTCCTTGACGAGCACCAGGTGGTGCGTCCCGGGGAGATGGGCACCGTGGACGAAATCCGTGAGGCCGCCGCCAGACGGGGCATCGAGTGCCATGTCGTCTCCCTGGAGAGCCAGTTCCGCTGCGGAGGCAGCGACGCGTATCTGCGCTGGGTGGTCAGGCTTCTCGCTCTTGAGCCCGGTGGACCGGTCGGGTGGGAACCCGACGACCGTATGCAGTTGCTGGTGGCGGACAGCCCCGAAGAACTCGAGGCGTTCCTCGCCTCCCGTCGCGCCGAGAATTACGGTGCCCGCATGTCCGCGGGCTACTGCTGGCGGTGGTCTCCCGAGCCCAAGCCCGGAGAACCACTGCCTCCGGACGTTGTCATCGGTGGCTGGGCCCGGCCCTGGAACCTGCGCGGAGACCGCTCGGTATCGGGAGCGCCCCCGTCCGCGCTGTGGGCCACCGACCCCGCGGGCTTCGGGCAGATCGGCTGCGTCTACACCGCCCAGGGCTTCGAGTACGACTGGTCCGGTGTCATCATCGGCCCGGACCTGGTCTGGCGGGGTGACCGCTGGGTCACCGACCGCACAGCGTCCCGGGACCCGGTCTTCAAGAAGTCCACACCGGACACCGATGTGGACCGTCTCATCCGGAACACGTACAAGGTGTTGCTGACGCGGGGCATGGTCGGCACGATCGTGTACTCGACCGATCGGGAGACCCGGGAGAAGCTGAGGGAACTGGTGTCCGGCAGCCCGGAGCCGCGGCCTGCCGCGGTTGAGGAGCCCTCCCTGCGGCGGTGAGCGTGCGATATCCGGCCATGATGGTTGTGCTTCCGGCCGACCGCCGTGTCATATGCCCCGTGACGATACGTCAGTTGCCTAAGATCCCAAACGTCATTGCGGCCCGACGGGCTTCCCAGGTGGACACGCCCCCATCCGCACGAGTCACTCGTGCCCTGGGGGATCCACCTCGTGTCCATGCTCCTGCTGAAACTGGCAGCGCGGGATCTGCTGAACCTGAACTCTAGACGCCGCATGGTGCCCCACCTCGCCGCGAGGTGGAGGCACTTCCTCAGCACCGATGCTTCGCTGACTGAGCGCTCCGCCTGGGCGGAGAGCCTGGTGCATCTCGCCGAGGATCTGGTCGCCGCCGACCGCGGTAACGTCGAGATGATCGTCGAGTGCGCGGCCACTCTCGACGAGGCCGAGCGCGCCGGAGCCCCACGGCTCATCGACGTCGTCCTCGTCGGCCACCACCCCGAAGGGAGCGGGCTGTCCGTCCAACTCGTCGAGCTGAAGCGCTGGTCCACGGTGACCCGAGTGGAGCAGGCGACCGCGGAACTGGTGCATGTCCCCGGCATGGGGGAGAAGAAGCACCCGGCGCTGCAACTGCGTGAATACTACGAGGCGTTCACGAGCGACCGTGGTCCGTTGCGTGGGCTCGAGTTCGAGTGCGGCGGCTTCGCCTATCTGCACAACGCCACCGATGCCTCGGTGCTCCCGCTGATCGGTGTGGACGCGCCGACCGGTTCCTACGCCCGCGTCTACACCAACGACCGCCGCGCCCAACTCCTCGCGGACATGCGGAGCAGCTTTGGCACGGATGGTGCGGACTCGGCCGCCGAGATCCTTTTGCGGAACATGGGCTTGCGCAATACCCCATTGCTCGACGCCATGATCCGTTCCAATGGCCAGGACACGGTCTTCACCTTGCGGGGCCGTCAGAAGAAGGTCGCGGACGACATCCTCGACACTGCCGCCAAGGTACTTCCTGATCCCCGGCAGCCGGCGCTCCTCCCCGACGAGCGGCGGGTGGTGTTCCTCGTCACGGGAGGCGCGGGTACGGGCAAGAGCGCCATCGGCCTCCAACTCAAGGCTGAACTGGAGGCGGAAGGCCGCACGGTCAAGTACGCGAGCGGCAGCCGGGCGTTCAACGGAGCCCTGCAGGAGCATGTCGGCTACGGCGACCGGGAGTTCAAGGAGAGCTTCACCTACTTCAGCAACTTCGTCACCCCGCCCGACCCGCCCCTGGACGTGCTGATCTGCGACGAGGCACACCGTCTGCGTGCACGCTCCACCAACCGCTTCTGGAAGCCGGAGGACTGGGGCACGAAAGCCCAGGTGGACGAACTCCTCGACGCTTCCCGGTTGACGGTCTTCTTCCTCGACGAAGGCCAGTCCGTGCGCCCGCAGGAGGTCGGCACCGTCGCTCTCGTGGCAGACGCGGCGCGACGCTACAACGCGAAACTTGTCCCTTTCGGGCTGCGGGAGCAGTTCCGTTGCGGTGGCAGCGATGGCTACATCCGCTGGGTACGTGGCGCGCTCGGGGTGTCCGACGCGGTGCCGGAGTCGTGGACCCCGGACGGCCTGATGCACGTCGAGGTCGTGGACAGCCCGGAGGAACTGGAACGGATCATCCGTTCCGAGGCCGGCGCGGGAGCCTCCGCGCGTATGGTCGCCGGGTACTGCTGGCCCTGGACGAAACCCCTCGGTCAGGAGAAGCGGCTCGAGCCCGATGTCCGGATCGGTGACTGGCACCGGCCGTGGAACGCGGACAGCGACTCCTTCTGCGAGAACAAGACCGTCCCGCCCTCCAAGATCTGGTCCGTGCACGAGAACGGCCTGGGCCAGATCGGCTGTGTGTACACCGCGCAGGGACTGGAGTGGGACTGGTGCGGCGTGATCATGGGTGAGGACATGGTGCGCCGGGGCGACCGCTGGGTGTTCAACCGGGGCAAGGACCGGGCGGACAAGGAGGCGGGCGTGAAGCGGGTCGCCGTTCCGGGGTCGTTCGATCCCAAGGTGAAGCCGAAAAGCGTTGACGACGACGAGTTCGCCCGGCTCGTCCGTCATGCCTACCACGTGTTGATGACCCGGGCGAGCCGGGCGACCGTGCTCTACTCCACGGACCAGGAGACCCGCGAGTACCTGAAGCGGCTGGTCGGCGACGTCCAGATCCACGGCCTGCGACCCACCTGGGAGAACTTGCCTGAACAGGCGCGACAGCCGCATCTGCCCCGTCCTGCCCGAGGGCGGCGCCGCCGCAGGAAGCGTCAGACGAAGGACACCCCGCCCGGAGAGATGCTCTTCTGAAGGCGGGCCGATGGAGTGTGGCGGGCTCCCGGGCCCGCCACATGCCGGTCAGAAGACCAGGCGTGCCACCACGGTCAGAGTCATCACCAGCAGATTGGTGATGACTCCCACCGTGACGTCGGCCAGAATCTGACGAATCCGGTCACGACGTGCAGGCTTGTACTCAACGGGGTTCATCGGTTTCCACTCCTGAGCGTGAGCTGGGAATGGCAGGGATCGCCCTACCGGGCATCCGCAGTCACACCGCGTGTTGCACGCGGCGGAGACCACTCGTCGCTCATCGCCGAGAAACGGCACCTGGAACACCGCCGACGTACCCTCCGGGAAGGTGCGCAGCGGGTAATCACGTTAGTGCATCGGCTGGTTGGCGCAGATCCATTTAGGACGCCGTAGGGCGGATGCGTTCCGGTCGAACCCCCTTCAATGCTTCCCTGGGCCAGTGACTCAGTGACTCAGTGCTCGCACAGCGAGAACTCGCGTTCGTAGAGCTGTTCGTTGTGTTCGTCGACGAAGAACTTGCGTTCCTGCATGAGTTGTTCGCGGAAGGCCTTCGCCTCGGCGAGGGTCATCGTCGAGGTGGGGGACCAGGGCTGCTGCGGGGGAATGTCGGAGGTCGAGACGATCGGCGTCGACGGGTCGACCAGGAAGAACGCGAGGATCTTGCGGTGGCCCGGGCGGGTCGGGTCCGTGAGGCGGAAGGGGCCGACCCGGTGTTGCAGGACGTTCGGGAAGGCCAGGCAGCGGCCCGTCGGGGTGGAGGCGGCGCCCAGGACCTGGTTGAGGGCTTCCTCGTTCTCCAGGCCGTAGACCTCGCGCATGCCGTCGTCGTCGCTCTGTTCGTACTCCGGCTCGTCCAGGGCCGTGCGGAAGCTGAGGGTGCTTTCGGTGATGTTCTCGTTGTCCCAGTAGTAGATGCCGGTCGAGACGATCCGTTCGTTCAGCATGCCCTCGACGTGCCAGGAGCCGCCGGCGTACTCGGGCTTGTCCGGGGTGAGGTGGATGGTGGCCAGTTTGGTGATCACCTGGAGGCGGCGGCCTCGCAGGTCGACGCGAGCCGGGTTCTCCGGGGGTGGGGTGAAGGACGGGGCGTCCGGGATGGTCGGGCGGCGGTTCTCCCACCACTCGTCGTGGGCCTCGCTCCAGGCGCGGCGGGCCTCCTCGAAGGCCGTCGCGTCACCGTAGGACGCTTTGTTCGGGTACTTGGGGCCCTCCTCGTACCAGCCGTACGGGTCGGCCTCGATGCGCAGCGGGCGCGGGTGGCGCAGGTCGGTGAGGACGTTCTCCAGGAGCGGGCGCATACGGCCGAGCAAGTCCGGGAGGACGGCGGCCAGTTCGCTGTGCGTCTCCGGGTGGACGTTGTTCACGTACGAGCGGAAGGCGGCGTCGCCCTCGTCGTTGACGTCCACGTCCGTCGGCAGCCACTGGAACTTCTCCGAGAACTCGTACCGCGAGTAGCGGTCCGTCGGGTTGTGCCAGGCCTGTTCGGGGGCTCCGCTCGCCTCGCGGGTCAGGCAGAACAAGGACGGGTGGACCAGGTCCAGCACCTGGCCGTCGGAACCGGGGTGCCAGTCCTTCTCCGCCTCGGGGACCTCCTCCAGGACACGGACCGCCTCACGCAGCCGCGACCTGAGGTCGGCGTCGATCAGGGTGTCTGACTGCCAGACCCCGTCGACCGCCGAGACCTCTATGCCTGTTTGCGCGTCCCTGAGCCCGGCGTAGTGCGCCAGTTCAGCCAGTACGTAGTCGGCCTGCGCCTCGGTCAGGCCCTGGTCGATCGCCTCCCGCCTCCACCTGGCCGCGATCTCCGGGTCGTTCATCTTGTCGAACCAGCCCGGCTTGGACCGGAGATGGGCGCTGCACTCCATCATCTGAAGCTCCCGCAGCGTCCGGGGCGGTTCGTATGACGTGGACGATGCGGCGTTGAACGGCAGCGGGAATGCGGACAGGGCAGTCAATTCTCTTGATCCTCCCAGGCGGGGTGCGGCGGCCGGAAGGATACTTCAGCCCATGACAGCGTGGAGAACGCTCGGTGGAGCCGGGAGGCTCCACCGAGGTGGTCACGGGCGTTCGGACTTCCTCCGCGCTGCCTTCGCCATCTGCGATCGACACAGCCAGCGGGCGATGACGCCCACCGCGAGTGCCACGAGGATCGCCCCCCAGTCGATGACGTGCGGGAGTCCGGGCCAGAAGGCGAAGAAGGCGAGCGTGATGATCAGGCCGGTGAGGAACGCGGCGATTCCGGCTTTCCGTCGCCGTACTTCCCCGGTCTCGTCCATGTTCTTCTCCTGCTGCTGCTCGACCATGCGCGGCTCACTTCGTGATGTGGTGGCACTGACTTACGCGGCGCACTCCGCTGACACTGAGGTGGGCGCAGGCCTTGCCGTAACGAGGCAGCCTCTGAGGAGAGTTGTTCCGCATTGGGTCAATCTTGCACTCGCTGTGCGTCTTGCCCCGTGAAGTGCGGTAGATGCGGTTGTTGGTGTCCGCGTAGGTGAAGTCGATGCGCCAGTTGCAGAAGCCGCTGCTGAGGGCCGCGACGAAGCCGCAGTCGACGCCGGCGTTCTGGTAGGTGATCTTCTTTCCGCTGCCCCGGATGGCGTGGGTGAACATGCAACCGGTCGGGACCTTCATCGTCATGCCGCCGACGCTGTACTCGAAGGTGCGCACGGGCGTCGAGCCGATCGCCGTGGCGTGAGCGGCCGTTGGCGCGACGAGGGTGAGGGCGCCCGCGGCAGCTAAGGCCGCAGTCAGGCGCGTGAGGTACTGGCGGATCAAGGTTGCCTCCTGGTGCTCTTGTGTGAGTACCTCGGACAACCCGGTCCTGTGATCGTCGGTTACACGTACACGTCTCATTGACCGCGATTGAGTGATCAAGGTGCGTGGCGGTGACCTGCGGAAACGTTCATGGTGGTGGCCTTGCCCGTCAACCCGAAGGGGATGAAGACGGTCTCACTCCACCACAGCCATCTCGTGCGCCGTGTCGTTCAAGCGGCGGCCCCCGGTCTCCGTGCACGTCACGATGTCCTCGATGCGGACGCCGAAGCGGCCGGGGAGGTAGATGCCGGGCTCGATGGAGAAGCACATGCCGGGGACGAGGGGCTGGGTCTCGCCCTCGACCATGTAGGGGGGTTCGTGGGTGGTGACGCCGATGCCGTGGCCCGTGCGGTGGATGAAGTACTCGCCGTAGCCGGCGTCGGTGATGACCTTGCGGGCCACCCGGTCGATCTCCTGGCAGGGCACGCCCGGCGCGACCGCCTCGAACGCGGCCTGCTGGGCGGCGCGCACGATGCCGTGCACCCGCCGTTCCTCCTCCGTCGGCTCGCCCACGTGGACCGTGCGGGTGGTGTCGGAGCCGTAACCGTCCTTCAGGCCACCGAAGTCGAGGACGACCATGTCGCCGGGCCGGATGACCCGCTCGCCCGCCTCGTGGTGCGGATTGGCGCCGTTGGGGCCCGAGCCGACGACCGTGAAGTCGACCTGGCTGTGGCCGTGTTCGCGCAGCAGCCGGGCCAGGTCGGCGGCGACCTCCGTCTCCCGGCGGCCGGTGAAGGGGACGGAGAGGATCTCCTCGTACGTCCGGTCCGCCGCCGCGCCCGCCGCGGCGAGCCGTGCCACCTCGTGGGCGTCCTTCACGCCCCGCAGCATCGGCAGCGCGGTCGTCAGCGCCCGGTACGTCGTGAGCGGCAACGTCTCCTGGAGGCCGAGCAGATGCAGCGCCCAGGTCGAATCGGACACCCCGTAGCGGCCGTTGGGGAGCATCAGGCCGGTCGCGGCGGCGTAGGGGTCCTGGCCGTCGCGCCAGTCGGACATCCGCACCGCGCCCGCACCCGGCGCGGCCTGCGCGTCCGGCAGCTCCAACGCCGGTACCAGCAGCCGGGGTTCGGCGGACGGCGTGAGGACGAGGAGGGTGAGGCGCTCGGTGATGGCGGTGGGCCGGTAGCCGCACAGCCAGACCAGGTCGGGGCCCGGCGCGACGAGGAGACCGGCGAGTCCGGCCGCCGCGGCGTCCTGGGCGGCTCGCGCCATCCGGTCCGCGTAGTCCTGCTCCGTGAAGGGCTCGGGCGTGTCGTCGCTCATTGCCTCATCGTCCGGGCCAGGGGATCCCTCATGCCCGGCGGCGTACTCCGTCCGGGTGATCCCCGGTGGTCGCTCGCGGCTGGACGAGCGTCGCCCCCAGCAGCATGCCCACGGCGATGGCCGTCACGATCGTCACCAGTTTCAGCAGGTCCCGGAAGCCCTCGATGACATAGCCGCCCGCGAGCGTGGTCAGCCCGCGCATGCCCAGGGAGCCGACGGTCAGGGTGAAGAAGCCGGGCAGGAGCAGGACCAGCCGGGGCGGCATGTGCGCGGCGCGGGCCAGGAGGGTCGCCGCGGCCGTCAGGATCACCGCGGCGACGAAGGTGCCGCCCGCCTCCCCGATCGCCTTGGTGACCAGCGACTGCACCGCGACCGTCAGGTACACCAGCGCGAGCAGCGGCCAGAACAGGCGGCGGGGCACCGCGAACGCCAGCACGGTGCCCGCCGTGAACACGATCCAGGAGAGGAACAGCGCCCAGCGCGGCAGATCGGAGTCCGCCGCCACGTCGAAGAGGGCGCGGGTGGAGGTGCCGGTCGCGAACACGCCCAGCATCACGCCGAGATAGAGCTGGACGAGGAGGAACACCGAGTAGACCAGGCGGATCGCGCCCGTCGTCATCCGGCCCGCCGCCAGCTCGGCGGTCGCCGCGCTCAGGTAGTCGCCGGGGACGAAGAAGAACAGCGCGGGCAGCATCAGCAGCACCGGGCCGCCGTGCGAGGGGCTGCGGGCGAACACCTCCAGCGTGACAACCGAGATCACCGTCGACACCACCAGCGGCAGCACCGTCGCCAGCCGCGGCACCCGGTCCGCGGCGACGGCCAGCGACGCGGCGATCGTGGCGAGGACCGCCGTCGCGGCGATCTCCCACCATGTGGGCTGCATCAGCGGCGCGAAGCCCAGCGAGAACAGCACGACACCGAGGAGCTTGCCCCACCACGGGTAGGGCGGGTCCGACTCGACGATCCGGGTCAGCCGGCGGTCGGCGCCCGCCAGGTCCGTGCGGCCGGCGCGGACGTCGGCGAGGAGCGGCTTCAGCGCGGTCACCTGGTCCAGGCGGAACACCTCGGGGAAGCCGCGGATCGTGACGGTGCGCGGCGTGCCGTCGGCCGCGGTGACGGTGAGCGCGGCGCCGTCCGGCACCAGGAGCAGCGACGCGTCGCCGCCGAGTGCTCTGGCCGTCCCGGTCACCGTCTCCTCGATCCCCTCGGCGCCCTCCCCGCTGCAGTTCAGCAGCAGCCGCGTCAACCGCGTCAGGAACCCGGTGAGGTCGTCGAGACCGGCGGGTGCGGGTGCGGGGGCGGCTGCGGAACCCGCGCCGGAACCGGATGCGGGGGACTCCACGGACGGTTCCACGGGCGGTTCCCTGGACGGTTCCACGGGCGGCTCCTGGGACGGGCGGGTGCCTGGACGGGGCGCGTCCGCGCCGGGCGGGCGGGGTCCGGCGCTCCGGCGCCGGTCGCTCCAGCCTGCTGGCCGCTCCGCCCGGACGGCGAGACGGGTGGGCCGTCCGGGGGACACGGAGCGTGCTCACTCCATCGGCGTAGCCCGTCATGCGGACGGCCGAGGGTGCGTCGAGGCTGGCAGACACCTCACCGTGCACCCCACCGTGCACCCCAACGTGACAGTTCCGGGAGGGCCTCATGGCGTCGATGGACGTGCCCGCCGATGTGCCGCAGGAGAGGGGGGCGGCGCGCACGGCGGTGAGAGCCACGAAGGCGCCGCTCATCTCCTGGATGACGCTGGCCCTGATGACGACCGCCTCGGTGGCCAGCCTGCGGGCCGCGCCGACGATGGCCGTCTACGGCCTCGCCTGCGTCTTCCTCTACCTCGTCCCGGCGATCGTGTTCCTGCTGCCGACCGCGCTGGTCTCGGCGGAACTGGCGTCCGGATGGAACGGCGGCGTCTACCGGTGGGTGAGCGAGGGGCTGTCCAAGCCGCTCGGATTCCTCGCCGTGTGGTGCCAGTTCGCGATGACGATCTTCTACTACCCGAGCCTGCTGGCCTTCGTGGCCAGCACCATCGCGTACGTCATCGACCCCGCCCTCGCCTCCAACGGCCTCTACACCGCCATCGTCATCATGGTCCTGTACTGGACCGGCGTGTGGGTGTCGTCCCGGGGCACCAAGGCCCTGGCGGGACTGTCCAGTTGGGGTCTGATCATCGGCACCCTGGTGCCCGGCACGCTTCTCGTCGTGCTCGGCATCGTCTTCCTGGGGCAGGGCAACCCGTCCGCCGCGCCGATGGACTCCAGCCATCTGCTGCCGCAGTGGGCGGGCCTGGCCAGCCTGGTGCTGATCGTGAACAACTTCCTCTCCTACTCCGGCATGGAGATGAACGCCGTCCACGTCTCCTCGCTGAAGGACCCGGCGAAGGAGTACCCCAAGTCGATGTTCATGGCGATGGGGCTGGTGCTGCTCATCTTCATCCTCCCGGCGCTGGCGATCAGCTGGGTGGTCCCGGCCGACCAGACCAGCCTCACCGCCGGTGTGATGCAGGCGTTCAACGCCTTCTTCTCCTACTTCCACATCGGCTGGATGACCCCGATCGCCGCCGTGATGCTGGTGGCCGCCTCCCTCGGCGGCATGCTGACCTGGCTCGCCGGACCGTCCAAGGGCCTGCTGGAGATCTCCCGCAGCGAGGGCTACCTCCCGCCGTACCTGCAGAAGCTCAACAAGTTCGGCATCCAGCAGAACATCCTGGTCACCCAGGGCGTCGTCACCACCGTCATCGCCCTGATGTACGCGTTCATCCCGAACGTCTCCAGCGTCTACTGGATCTTCTCGACGATCACCACGCAGGTGTACCTCATCGTCTACCTGCTGATGTTCGCCGCCGCGATGCGCCTGCGGAAGAACCAGCCCGACCACCCGCGCGGCTACCGCGTGCCCGCCCTGCCCCTCGTGTGCACGGTCGGTCTGCTCGCCTCCCTCGCCGCGCTCGCCATCGGCTTCGTGCCGCCCTCCCAGTTCGGCGGCAGCAGCGTCCTGTCGTACGTCCTGTTCATCGGCGGCGGTCTGGTGGTCCTCGGGCTGCTCATCCCGTTCGCGTTCCTCAAGTTCCGCAAGCCGAGCTGGCGTTCGCAGGAACGTGCCCAGGAAGGGGGGACCGCATGAGCCCCACCAGGTTCGCCTCCGAGCACAAGTGGATCTACATCGGCGCCATCGTCGTCCTGGTCGCCCTCGCGATCGTCGGGGTCGTCCAGTACGAGAGCGTCAAGAGCACCAACGAGGCGGCGACGAAGGCCAACAAGCTCGCCGACGCCGCCGTCGACGCCGGCTATCCGCGCCCCGACACCGAGGTCATCGAACGGGCGCTCGGCACCGACGGGGGAGAGGTCTGCAAGGACCCCGCCACCGCCCTGAAGTCCGCCCTCTGGAAGATCAACATCTCCAACGGGGCCGCGTTCGTGGGCCAGCGCCCGGTCATCGGCGACCGCAAGGCGCTGCGGGCCGAGGCCAAGATCCTCCAGATCTACTGCCCGGACAAGCTCGACGACATCAAGGACGAGCTCGACGACCTCAAGCTCGACGACACGGTGAGGCGGTCCGCATGACCAGCGAACTCGGCGACAGGATCGCCGCGTTGATGCCGCGCGCGAAACAGGACCTCGCCGACCTCGTCGCCGTCCCGTCCGTCGCCGACCCGCGCCAGTACCCGCCCGAGGAGTGCCGGCGGGCCGCCCAGTGGGTCGCCGACGCCTTCGCCGCGGCCGGACTGCGCGACGTCCACCTCGCCGAGACCCCCGACGGCAGCCACGCCGTCATCGGCCACCGCCCGCCCCCGCCGGGCGCCCCCACCGTGCTGCTCTACTGCCACTACGACGTGCAGCCCCCGCTCGACGACGCCGCGTGGACCACCCCGCCCTTCACCCTCACCGAGGGCGACGACGGGCGCTGGTACGGGCGCGGCACCGCCGACTGCAAGGGCAACATCGTCATGCACCTCACCGCGCTCCGGGCGCTCGGCGAGGACATCCCGGTGGGCCTGAAGTTCGTCGCCGAGGGCTCCGAGGAGCAGGGCACCGGCGGCCTGGAGGCGTATGTCGCCCAGCACCCCGAGCAGTTCCTCGCCGACGCGCTCCTCGTCTGCGACACCGGCAACGCCGAGGTCGGCACCGGCACCGCGACCATCACCCTGCGCGGCCTCGCCAACCTCGTCGTCACCGTCGACACCCTGGACGGCGAGATCCACTCCGGCATGTTCGGCGGCCCCGCCCCCGACGCCCTCGCGGCCCTGATCCAGATGCTGTCCACCCTCCGCGACCCCAAGACCGGCGCCACCCGCGTCAACGGCCTGGACTGCGAGGGCACGTGGGACGGCGTCGGCTACGACGAGGCACAGTTCCGCGCGGACGCCGGAGTCCTGGACGGCGTCCGGCTCACCGGCACCGGCACGGTCGCCGACCGGCTCTGGGCCCGCCCCGCCGTCACCGTCCTCGGCATCGACTGCCCGCCCGTCGTGGGCTCCGCCGCCGCCGTGCCGGCCACCGCGCGCGCCCGTGTCAGCCTGCGCGTCCCGCCCGGCACGGACCCGGAGACCGCGCGCCGCGCCCTCACCGACCACCTCACCGAGGCGGCCCCCTGGGGCGCCCGGGTGACCGTCGAGACCGAGGGCACCGGATCGCCGTTCGAGGCGGCCACCGACGGCCCCGCCTACGCGGCCCTCGGCGAGGCGATGCGGGAGGTGTACGGCAAACCGCTGGCCTTCCTCGGCCAAGGCGGCTCGATCCCCCTGTGCAACGTGTTCGCCACCACCTACCCCGGCGCCGAGATCATCCTCATGGGCGTCGAGGAACCCCGCTGCCTCATCCACGCGCCCAACGAGAGCGTCGACCCGACCGAGATCGAGCACATGGCGCACGTCGAGGCCCTGTTCCTGCGCGCGTACGCGGCCGGGCGCCGGCGATGAGCGACGAGCAGGCGGCCCCCGAGCCGCGCGACGGAGCCGGCGCCAACGCCGAGCTGGAACAACTGCGCTCACGCGTCGCGGAGTTGGAGGCGGCCGGACAGCGGCCCCCCAAGCACCGCATACGCTCCCTCCTCGCCGCCCTGCTCATCGTCCTCGGCTGTGTCCTCGCCCCGCTGTCGGCGGTCGCCGCGTGGAGCGCGAGCATCGTCGGGGACACCGACCGCTACGTCGACACCGTCGCCCCCCTCGCCGGTGACCCCGACATCCAGAACGCGGCGGCCAACCGGGTCACCGACGCGGTGATGACCCGGCTCGACCTCACCACCCTGCTCTCCGGCGTCGCCCCGACCGAACGCCCGCTCCTGGAGAAGGCGTTGGGCCGACTCGGCGACTCCCTGGAGGGCGCGGTCCGCAGCTTCGTGCACGACAAGGCGAAGGCGGTCGTCGCCTCCGACGCGTTCCGCACGATCTGGACCGATGCCAACCGCCGGGTCCACGGCGCCGTCGACAAGGCCCTCACCGGCAGCGGCGGCGGCGCGGTCGAACTCAAGGACGACACCGTCACCCTGGACCTCGGACCCGTCGTCGAGCAGGTGAAGCAACGCCTCGTGGACGACGGGATGACGGTCGCCGGGAACATCCCCGAGGTCCACACCGACATCACCCTCGTCAAGGCCGACGACATCGGCCAGGTCAAGACGTACGTCCGGCTGCTCCAACTCGCGGGCACCTGGCTGCCGTTCGTCGCCGTCGCGCTGATCGCGGGCGGTGTGCTGCTGGCCGGCCGGCGCCGTCGGGCGCTGGTCGCCGGGGCGCTCGGCTTCGCCGTCGCGACCGCGCTGCTCGGCATCGGTCTGACCATCGGCCGCGCGATCTACCTCGACCGGCTGCCGTCCGGGGTCTCGCAGCCCGCCGCCGGGTCCGTCTACGACGTCCTGACCCGCTTCCTGCGCACCAGCGTGCGGGTCGCGATCGCCCTGGGCGTGATCGTCGCGCTGGCGGCCTGGCTCACCGGGCCCGGACGCCGGGCGACCTGGGTGCGCGGACTGTGGACCTCGTCCATCGACGCGGTCCGCGGGGTCACCGACCGCGCGGGGCTGCGCACCGGCCCGGTCGGCCCGTTCGTCCGCCGCTACCGCACCTGGATCACCTGGGTGCTGGTCGCCGTCGTCCTCCTCGTCTACCTCCTGTGGTCCTACCCGACGGGCTGGGTCGTCGTGGGGCTCGCCCTGACGCTGCTGTTCGCGCTGGCGGTGCTGGAGTTCCTGGCGTCGAAGGGAGATCGCTCGTCGCCGGGAGACCGTTCGTCGCCGGGCGACCGGCCGGCGAACGCCTGAGAGCGCCGGCGGCGGGCCTCCGAGGGTGCGGGCGGGACACGATGTCCGCCCGCACCCTCGGCGCTTCCGCGTCAGTCCTTGCCGAGCAGCTGGTTCATCTCGGCGATCTCGGCCGTCTGACCGGTGACGATGTCGTCGGCCAGACCGGTCGCGGGCGCGTACTCGCCCTTCGCCCTCTCCGTCTCGGCCATCGCGACGGCGCCCTCGTGGTGCTCGGTCATCAGGGTCAGGAACAGGGTGTCGAAGGCCGTGCCGGACGCCTTCTCCAGCTCGCCCATGGCGGCGTCGTCCATCATCCCGGGCATGCCGGCCGTCCCGGAGTGCCCCGAGTGCCCCGACCCGCCGGCCGAGGTCTCCTCGCCCCACGACTCCAGCCACCCGGACATCGTCTCGATCTCCGGGTCCTGCGCCTTCTCGATCCGCGCGGCCAGGTCCCTGACCCCGGCCGACCCGGCCCGGTCCGCGGCGAGGCCGGCCATCTCCACGGCCTGTCGGTGGTGCGGGACCATGCCCTGCGCGAACGCGACGTCCTGCGCGTTGTGGCCGGACGGCGAACTGCCCTCGCCCGCGCACGCGGTGAGGACGAGAGCGGCGGTGACGGTGGCGGCGGCCAGGACGGCGGCCCGCCGCGTACGGGTGTGACTCATGGGTGAACTCCTGCTGGATGAAAGGGATCTGGACATGCCGAGGCGCGCCCTGCGGTGCGGGGCGCGGGAGTTGTCTAGATCCGCAGGAGTTGCAGTTCCGCGAGGGACGGCGGCGCGCGAGCACCCTCCGTCCCCGCCGCGGCGCACAGGAGCGCCGCTTCCTCCGGTACGGCGACGGCGACGGGGTCGAGCACCGGCACGGGCAGCGAGGGTGCCCCGGCGGGCGCCCCCGACGCGCACGTCGAGTCCGCGTGCGCCGCGTGCCCCGAGCCACCGCAGTGCCCCTCCGCCCCACCGCACCCGTCATGCGCCACCGGCACGGAGACCGACACGGAGACGACCGGCACGGAGACCGGCGCGGAGACGACCGACACGGCGACGGGGGAGGCGGAGGCAGGGGAGACGGCGACGGCCATGGGCGCGGCCCGCCCGTGCTCACCCGGCAGGGCACCGTCCGGCATCGCCCCGCCCGGCGCCAGCCCGTGCATCCCGAGCAGTCCGGCCAGCACCACCAGCACGAGCAGCGCCCACCACGGCCGCCGGGGCGGTCGCGCGGGGTGCTGCTCGGGACGGTTCACGGGGAACACCCTAGGCGGCCCCGGAACCCTGCCCGCCCTCTTCGCCCTACTCCTCGTGGAGGGCCTCGGCCTCGTCGAACAGCGCCCCCTGCTCGCCCGCCCCCGACTCCTCGCGCACCCGCCGGTTCCGCGCCCCGACGACGACCGCCGTCGCCGCGGCCGTGGCCGCCAGGGCCGCGGGGACCATCCAGCCCCGGTCGAACGCGTGGCCGAGGGCGTGGTCGAGGGAGAGGCGGCCGGGGCCGACGACGGCGAGGCCGGTGGCGGCGAGACCGAGGGTGGCGGCGTACTCGTAGCCGCCACCGGTGTTGAAGAAGCCGTTGGGGGCGTGGACGGCGGCGGCGCCCGCCATCGCGCCGGCCGCCGCGGCGCCCGCCGCCGGGGTGGCGAGACCGAGCGCGAGCAGGGCGCCGCCACCGGCCTCGGCGAGGCCCGCGGCGGTCGCGTTCGCCCGGCCGGGGGCGTAGCCGACGGACTCCATGAACTGGCCGGTCCCCTCCAGTCCGTGGCCGCCGAACCAGCCGAACAGCTTCTGCGCGCCATGGGCGGCCAGCACACCCCCGGTGCCCAGCCGGAGCAGCAGCAGGCCCAGATCACGTCGGTCGTAGCAGGTCACGATGGCTCCCGGAGCAGAGACAGGTCCCTCCCTCGCCTCCACCGTCGCACCGCCGCCGCGCCTCGGGCGTACCGATGCCCGCCGTTCGGGTGGCGGGCGCCGCACGGCGGTGTGAGTCTGGCTGGCATGACGATTCAGACGTCCAAACTCACCGACCCGGCCGTCCGCGCCTTCGTCGGTGCCGTCAACGCCCATGACCGCGACGGTTTCATGGCGCTGCTCGCGCCCGACGCGACGATGGCGGACGACGGTTCGGAACGGGACCTCGACGAGTGGATCGACCGGGAGATCTTCTCCTCCCACGGCCACATGGAGGTCGACAACGAGTCCCGCGGCGGCCGGGACCTCGTCGCCCGCTACCGCAACGACGCCTGGGGCGAGATGCGCACCCGCTGGCACTTCGAGGTCGCCGAGGACGGGAAGATCAGCCGCTTCGAGACGGGCCAGGCGTAACCGCCGACGGCCCGTTCACCCGTTCACCCGTTCACCTGTTCACCCGGTCAACGGGCGGTCCCGCGCGAGGGGATCGCGAAAGGCCGCCCGGCGCGCGGGAGCCGGCCCGAGCCGACCCCGTCCCCGCACGCCGAGCGGCCGACCGGGGCACCGCGCGCCGAGCGGCCCGTCGAGGCATCGCGTGCCGAACCTCCGCGCACCGGCGCCTCACACGGCCCGCACGCGGGCTCAGTGGCCGTGGCCGCCGTACTGCGGCTGCGCGTACTGCTGCTGGACGTAGGGCTGCTGGGCCTGCGCCTGCGGCCGGGCCCGCTCGGTCAGCGTGATCTGGCCGGCCTTGATGGTCGCCAGCCGCGGGGCCTTCTTCGCGATCGACGAGTCGTGGGTGACCATGATGAACGTCAGCCCGTACTCGTGCCACAGCCCTTCCAGCAGCGCCATGATGTCGTCGCGGGTGCCCTCGTCGAGGTTGCCGGTGGGCTCGTCCGCGAGGAGCACCTTCGGCTTCTTGACCAGGGCGCGGGCGATCGCGACACGCTGCTGCTGGCCGCCGGAGAGCTCCGAGGGGGCGTGGCCCAGCCGCTCGCCGAGACCCACCGAACGCAGCGCCTCCGCCGCCCGCTCGCGCCGCTCGGCCGGCTTCACGCCGAGCGGCACCAGGGCCGTCTCGACGTTCTCCTGCGCGGTCAGCGTCGGGATGAGGTTGAAGGACTGGAAGATGATGCCGATCTTCTCGGCGCGCAGCCGGGTCAGCTTCGCCTCGCTGATCTTCGCGAGGTCGACGCCGTCGAGCTCGACGCTGCCCTCGGTGGGGCGGTCGAGGCCGCCGATCATCTGAAGGAGGGTCGACTTGCCGCCGCCGGTGGGGCCCTGGATGACGAGCTGGTCGCCGTCCTCGATGGTGAGGTCGATGCCGCGCAGCGCCTCCACGGTCTCCTTGCCGCGCGTGTACCGCTTGGTGACGCCGGTCAGTCTGTACATGGGTGCTCCGTGAGGACGTGAGTACGTGTGAGTGGAGAAGGGGGCGGGGCGCCGTCTCCCGGGGGGAGTGGAGGCGGCGCCCCGGCTCAGGGGAGGAGCGGGCCGAACGGGCCCGGCCCGGGGGGTGCTACGAGACGCTGCGCAGCGCGTCCGCCGGGCGCATCCGGGAGGCGCGCCAGCCGCCCATGGCCCCGGC
Organism: Streptomyces sp. NPDC090106; assembly: GCF_044747265.1. Lineage (NCBI taxonomy): Bacteria > Bacillati > Actinomycetota > Actinomycetes > Kitasatosporales > Streptomycetaceae > Streptomyces > Streptomyces sp. NPDC090106. Next base: position 80,014 of record NZ_JBIVDS010000005.1, read on the forward strand.
GATCAGACCGCCGGCCACCGCGAGGCCCACGGCGAGGGCGATGGTGGTGAGCTGGACGGGCGCGGTGAGCGCGATCTCCATGGTGTTCTGCGCGGACTGCTGGCCCATGCCGCCACCGCCACCGGGACCGCCGCCCATGCCGCCACCGCCACCGCCGCCGGAGCTGCCGAGCTGGGCGGTCAGGGTCGGGCTGATCGCGGTCACGGTGTACGCCGCGGCGAGACCGAGGGCGATACCGAGGGCGCCGCCGAGCAGACCGTTCACGATGGACTCGCCGACGACCTGCCGGGTCACCCGGCGGCTGGGCCAGCCGAGCGCCTTCAGGGTGCCGAACTCACGCACCCGGCGGGAGACGGCGGACGAGGTCAGCAGCGCGGCCACCAGGAACGCGGCGACGAGCACGGCGATCGACAGCCACTTGCCGACGCTGGTCGCGAGGTTCGAGGCGGTGGACAGCGAGCCGGAGACGGTCTCGGCGAGATCGGCGGAGGTCGTGACCGTCGTACCGGAGATGTTCTTCTGGATCGCGGCCTTGACGGAGTCGATCTTCTGGGAGTCGGTCGCCTTGACGTAGATCGTGGTGACCTGGTTCTTGGCGTCGGCGAGCGTCTGGGCCTGCTTCAGCGGGAGGTAGACGTCCGTGGTGGACTCGCTGCTGGAGGCCGTCGCGATGCCGATGATCGTGTACTTGGTCCCGGAGATCTTGATGGTCTTGCCGAGCTTGTACTTGTTCTCCTTGGCGTACGACTTGCTGAGCACCGCGACCTTGGCGTTGGTCTGCGAGGCCGAGAAGGTCTTGCCGGAGGTGATCTCCATGCCGGCCAGCGGGCCCACCGTCTGGTCGGTGACGTCCACGCCGGAGACGGAGTAGGAGTTCACGTCGAAGGAGGCGCCGCCGCCCTGGACGTTCGGCATGGCGGTGCTGTTGCCGCCGCCGCTGCCACCGGGGCCGCCCTGGGACTGGCCGCTGCTGCCGGACGAGGACTGCGCCTTGCCCTGGGTGAAGGAACCGTCGACCTTGGTGACGTTCAGGCTGATCGCGCCGACCGCGTTGGCCACACCGGCCTGCTGGGCGACCTTGGTGACGAGCGCGGACTTCAGGGCCTGGCCGCCCTGGGTCATCACCCGGTCCGAGCTCTGGGTGTCGTCGGAGTCGTTCGACGTGGCGTCGAACTCGAAGTTCGGTCTGCCGGAACTGTTGTCGGTGGGCGCCGAACGGGCCTTGGTCACCGTCATGTCGGTGCCGAGACCGTAGAGGGACTGCAGGACCTTGTCCTGAGCCTGCGTCATGCCGGCCGACACCGAGTTGACGGTGATGACCAGCGCGATACCGAGCGCCAGACCGAGGGCGATGACCAGAGCGGCCTTCTTGCGCCGACCCAGTTCGCGCTTGAGATAGATGCCAAACATCCCGTTCCTCGAAGGTTCTTGGCGCCCGCTGTGGGCGCGGCCACAACCTAGGGAGGAACCTTTGAGCGGCACTGAGTAAAGGATGTGTGAGAACTGAGAATGCGGGAGCCGTTTTCAGAATTGGATAAGACAGCTCATTCCTAAGCTGTGGAGGGTCTGTTGCCAGGAAACCGTTGTTGGATCGGGTTTCCCTTCGCGAGGAGCGGCTTTTCTTTGAACCACCTGTCCAGAAGGTCACTGCTGGCCCTCGCCGCGTCCGTTCCCCTCGCCGCGTCCGTTCCCCCGGCCGCCGCGGCTCCCGCGGAGGCGGCCTCCGCGGTCGTCGGGGGCGCACGGCTCGCCCGGGACGGAGTTCAGGTCAGCGGGGCCACCGGTCTGCCGAAGAAGCTCAGCGCCCGCGCCTGGATGATCGCCGACGGCGACACCGGGGAGGTCCTCGCCTCCTACCGGGCGCACCGGCGCATGGCCCCGGCGTCGACCCTGAAGATGCTCTTCGCGCTGACCGTCCTGCCGAAATTCGAGCGCACCGACCGGCACAAGGTCACCGCCGCCGAGATCGCCGATGTTCCGTCCGGTTCCAGCCTCGTCGGCGTCCGGGCCGGATTCACCTACACCGTCGAGCAGTTGTGGCAGGGCGTCTTCCTGCGCTCCGGCAACGACGCCGTCCACGTCCTCGCCCACATGAACGGCGGCCTGGACCGGACCGTCGCCGAGATGCAGACCGCGGCCGGTGACCTGCTGGCCCTGGACACCCATGTCGCCAGCCCCGACGGCTTCGACCACAGGAACCAGCTCTCCTCCGCGTACGACCTCACGCTCTTCGCCCGCAAGGGACTTGAGGACGCCGACTTCCGCGAGTACTGCGCGACGCGGACCGCCGACTTCCCCGCGAACGCGAGCGGCCGGAAGACCTTCCAGATCCAGAACACCGACCGTCTGCTCACGGGGAGTTACGGCGTCGAGACGTACGACGGGCTCATCGGCGTCAAGAACGGCTATACCAGCAACGCCGGGAACACCTTCACCGGCGCCGCCACCCGTGACGGCCGCACCCTGATCGTCACCGTGCTGCACCCCACGAGCGGCTACAACGCCGTCTACGAGGAGACGGCCGCGCTGCTCGACTGGGGCTTCGGCAAGGGGAGTTCGGCGCGTGCGGTGGGGGAGCTGGTGACCGCGGCGAGCCAGGCGAGCCCCGCACCGGCCCGCAGCGGTGCGGCCGGGGCGTCGGGGGCGGCGGCGAGGAGCGGTGGCTCGTCGTCCCTGCCGCTGCTCGAAGGGGCCGCGGGTGTCGTCGCGTTGGCGGCGGGCGGGGCGTACGCGCTGCGCAGGCTCCGCCGGGGCTGACGTCTGCGGCAGCCGTTCCCCGCACCGGTGTGCACCTCGCGGTCCCACGCGAGGCCCACCCCCACCCGGTGCGTGGGAACGGCTGCCGTCTCCCCCCTCGGTTTGGTCCGTGGGAGCCGTCGGCTCCAAGTGTGAAGCTTTGGTGTAGGAGAGTTGAGCATAAGTCCGCCATCGGCCGCAATGGGTGCGGAGTGAACAACTCCGGTTGTGCACGTTGTGGAGCCTCCGGACCGTCCTGACGGCCCCGGCGGCCACCGCGCCGGCTCAGCCGCGCCCCACGTACGGCATCGCCGTCGCCAGCACCGTCGCGAACTGCACGTTCGCCTCCAGCGGCAGCTCCGCCATGTGCCGCACCGTGCGCGCCACGTCGGCGACGTCCATCACCGGCTCCGGTGCCACCTCGCCGTTCGCCTGGAGCGCCCCGGTCCCCATCCGCCGGGTCATGTCCGTCGCCGCGTTGCCGATGTCGATCTGCCCGACCGCGATGCCGTACGCCCGCCCGTCCAGCGACAGCGACTTGGTGAGCCCGGTCAGCGCGTGCTTGGTCGCGGTGTAGGCGACGGACAGCGGGCGCGGGGTGTGCGCGGAGACCGACCCGTTGTTGATGATCCGCCCGCCGCGCGGCTCCTGCTCCTTCATCTGCCGGTACGCCGCCTGCGCGCACAGGAACGCCCCGTTGAGGTTGGTGTCCACCACGTGCCGCCACGCGTCGTACGACAGCTCCTCCACCGGCACCCCGCCGGGCCCGAACGTCCCCGCGTTGTTGAACAGCAGATCCACCCGCCCGAACCGCTCCACGGTCGCCGCGAACAGCGCGGCCACCTCGTCGGGCAGTGAGACGTCGGTCCGTACGGCGAGACGGTCGCCGTCGGGTGCGAGCGCGGACGTCTCCTCCAGGGCCTCGGTGCGTCGTCCGGCCAGCGCCACCGACCAGCCGGTGCGCAGCAGTTCCACGGCGACGGCGCGTCCGATGCCGGAACCGGCGCCGGTCACCACGGCGATCCTCGATGCGGTTGCAGTCATGGCATCGCAGCGTACGGGAGGGGTGTCCCGCACCGCGGAACTCATGAGTCCGCCACGTGGATGTCATGTACGCGTCTGGCTGATGTCGTCCCCGGCCACTCCAATGCCTCGTGCACCGACATTCCACCGGGCCACAGGGGAAGGACCGTCCATGACCTCCGCCGCACGACCGTCCCGGCACGCCCCCGAACTCCGCTCCGTCGCACGCCATGTGAGCCGCCGTCGGTTCCTCACCGGCACCGCCGCCGCGGCGGCGCTCGCCTTCGCCGTGAACCTGCCCGCCGCCGGCACCGCGTCCGCCGCCGAACTCGACCCCGCGCGGCTCACCGCCGACCCGTTCACCCTCGGCGTGGCCTCCGGCGACCCCGGACCCGACTCCGTCCTGCTCTGGACGCGCCTGGCGCCCGCCCCCTACCAGCCCGACGGCGGGCTCCCCGCCGAGCGGGTCCCCGTGCGCTGGGAGGTCGCCCTGGACGAGCGGTTCCGCGCGGTCGTCCGGCGCGGCGAGAGCACCGCCCACCCCGAGTTCCACCACACCCTGCACGTCGAGGTCGACCGCCTCGCCCCCGGCCGCACCTTCTACTACCGCTTCCGCGCGGGCAGTTGGATCAGTCCCGTCGGCCGCACCCGCACCGCGCCCCCCGAGCACGCCCACGGCCCCGGCCTCACCTTCGCGCTCGCCTCCTGCCAGCGCTACGACCAGGGCCACTGGACCGCCTACGGGCACCTCGCCCAGGACGACGTCGACGTGGTCCTGCACCTCGGCGACTACCTCTACGAGTACGCCGTCTCCTCCGTCGGCGGCGCCCGCGCCTACCCCGCCGGGACGCTGCCCGACCTCTTCGGCCACGAGACGAAGACCCTGGAGGACTACCGGCTGCGGTACGCCCTCTACAAGAGCGACCCCGACCTGAGGGCCGCGCACGCCGCCCACCCCTTCGTCGTCACCTGGGACGACCACGAGACCGAGAACAACTACGCGGGCGACACCGACGAGAGCGGCGGCCCCGCCGAGGAGTTCCTGCTGCGCCGGGCCGCCGCCTACCGGGCGTACTGGGAGAACATGCCGCTGCGCCGCCCCCAGCTGCCCGACGGCCCCGACCTGCGCCTGTACCGGCGTCTGCACTGGGGCCGGCTCGCCCAGTTCGACGTCCTCGACACCCGCCAGTACCGCTCGAACCAGGCCTACGGCGACGGCTGGCAGTACCCGGGACCGGAGTCGCAGGACCCGGCCCGCACGCTCACGGGGGACGCGCAGGAGCGCTGGCTGATCGACGGCTGGCACCGCTCCGACGCGGTGTGGAACGTCGTACCGCAGCAGGTCACCTTCTCCCGCCGGTACACCACCACCACGCTGCCGGCCAAGGTCTCCATGGACTCCTGGGACGGCTACCCGGCCTCCCGCGAGCGGGTGCTCGCGGGCGCCGAGGCGGCCGGGATCGGGAACCTGATGGTCCTCACCGGCGACGTCCACGTGGCCTACGGCTTCGACATCAAGCGGGACTTCGAGGACCCGGGGTCGAGGACGCTGGGCACCGAGATCGTCACCACCTCGGTCAGCAGCGGCGGCGACGGCTCCGAGAAGCCGTCGAACTGGGCCGCCCACCTCGCCGCCAACCCGCATCTGAGGTTCTACAACGGGCAGCGCGGCTACGCGACGGTGGCCCTGGACCGGGAGCTGGCGCGGATCGACTACAAGACCGTGCCGTACGTGACCACGCAGGGCGCGCCGCTCACGACGTACGCGTCCTTCGTGACGGAGGCGGGTGAACAGGGGCTCAAGCCGGCGTGACCCCGCCCCCGGTCCAGCTCCCGGTCCCGGCCCGGTTCGGCTCCCGGTCTTGGTCCAGGTCCCGGTTCAGGCCGCGGTGCCGGTCTCGGAGGGGTAGCGGACGCCGACGCGGTCCCGGATCGCGTCGAGCGTCCGCATCACGGCGAGGGTGCCCTCCAGCGGGACGAGCGGGGATTCGCTCTCCCTGGCCCGCAGCGCGCGCATGACCTCGGCGGCCTCGTGCTTGAGGCTGTTGCGCGGTCCGTCGGACGGGTCGGCCTTGACGGTCTCGGGATCGCGACCGTCGCGGTGCAGGACGAAGTGGTCCGGGAAGAAGAAGCCGTTGGGCACGTCGATCCGGCCGAGCGACCCGGTGATCGATGCCGAGTTCGACGTACCGCCGACGATGGAGCAGTGCACCGAGGCGAGAGCGCCGCTCTCGTAGGAGAGCAGTGCTCCGGTCTGGAGATCGACGCTCTCGGGGGAGAGCACCGCTCTCGCGGCGATGTCCGAGGGCTCACCGAGGACGAGATGCGCGAAGGACACCGGGTACACCCCGAGGTCGAGCAGCGCGCCCCCGCCCTGGAGCGGGTCGCGCAGCCGGTGCGAGGGCGGGAACGGCCCGGCCAGCCCGAAGTCGGCCTGGACGGTGCGCACCTCGCCGATGGCGCCGTCGTCCACCAGGGACTTCATGCGCCGGACGAGCGGATTGCAGTACATCCACATCGCCTCCATCAGGAACCGGTCGTGCCGTTTCGCGAGCGCGACCAGTTCCCCGGCCTCCTGGGCGTTCAGCGTGAACGCCTTCTCGCACAGCACGTTCCGCCCGGCCTCCAGACACAGCCCGGCGGCGGCGCGGTGCGCCGAGTGCGGGGTCGCGACGTACACGACGTCGATGTCCTCGTCGGCCGCGAGCGCGGCCCAGTCGCCGTACGCCCGCCCGATCCCGAACCGTTCCGCGAACGCGTCCGCCGACTCCTGCGAGCGCGAGGCGACGGCGACCACCTCCGCGTCCGGCAGATCGACCAGGTCGGCCGTGAACGCGGCGGCGATCCCGCCGGTCGCCAGAATCCCCCAGCGCACCCTGCCCTGCTCCGTCATCCCGGTCCCGCCCTCACTCGCCCGGCCTTCGCCACCTTGTACGAACTGAGAGCATAGGTGGCGCACCGCACGAACGATCAGGGACAGCCGGCCGCGGACAGCCGACCGGCGACAGGGGAGGGGCACATGCCCGAGCGCCGGGTGCCGATGGCGCACAGACCACAGGCGGCCGGACCGGAGACGGGCGGACCGCAGGCGGGTGGACCGGAAGCGGCCGGACCGAGGGCGGGCGTGCCCAAGGAGGGCTCCGCCGCTCCCGCCGGGCGCCGCACCAGCCTCCTCGTCACCTTCGTGCTCGGCGGTCTGACGGCGACACCGCCGCTGGCGATGGACATGTACCTGCCCGCGCTGCCCGAGGTCACCGGGTCCCTGAACGCCCCCGCCGCGACCGTCCAGCTCACCCTCACCGCCTGTCTCGCCGGCATGGCCCTCGGGCAGCTGGTCGTCGGCCCGATGAGCGACCGCTGGGGCCGTCGCCGCCCGCTGCTGACCGGCCTCGTCGTCTACGTCCTCGCCACGGTCCTGTGCGCCCTCGCCCCGACCGTCGAGACCCTCGTGGCCTTCCGGCTGCTCCAGGGGCTCGCGGGCGCGGCCGGGATCGTCATCGCGCGGGCCGTCGGCCGCGACCTCTACGACGGCGTGGCCATGGCCCGCTTCTTCTCCACCCTCATGCTCATCGGCGGCGTCGCGCCGATCGTCGCGCCGGTCATAGGCGGCCAGGTGCTGCGGGTGACGGACTGGCGGGGCGTGTTCGCCGTCCTCACGGTCATCGGGGCCGCGCTCGCCTTCCTGGTGTGGGCGAGGCTGCCCGAGACGCTCCCCGTGGAGTCGCGCCACGCGGGCGGCGTGGGCGAGGCGCTGCGCTCGATGCGCGCGCTGCTCGCGGACCGCCTGTTCACCGGGTACACGCTCGCGGGCGGCTTCGCCTTCGCGGCGCTGTTCGCGTACGTCGCGGCGAGCCCGTTCGTGATCCAGGAGATCTACGGCGCCTCCCCGCAGACCTTCAGCCTGCTCTTCGGCGTCAACTCGGTCGGGCTCGTGGCCGTCGGCCAGCTCAACGGCAAGGTGCTCGTCGGCCGCGTCAGCCTGGAGAAGGTCTTCGGCGTCGGGCTGGTCACCGTCGTGATCGCGGCGGTCGCGCTGCTGCTGATGGCGACCGGCGTCTTCGGCGAGGTGGGCCTGGTGCCCGTCGCCGCGGCCCTCTTCGTCCTGATGTCCGCGATGGGCATCACCCTGCCCAATTCCCAGTCCCTGGCCCTGCTGCGCACCAAGCACTCCGCCGGCGCCGCCTCCGCCCTGCTCGGCACCACCTCCTTCCTCATCGGCGCGGTCGCCTCCCCGCTGGTCGGAGTGGCCGGCGAGGACACCGCCGTCCCCATGGCGGTCGTCCAGACGGTGGCCGCACTGGTAGCGCTTGCCTGTTTCATGGGAATGTGCCGTCCTTGGAACAGACGTGCGAGTGTGGAGGGAGTGGAGAGCTGAGCGCACCGAGACTGCGCCACGACACACCGGAACGGGCGGGACTGGACCCGGGGGAGCTGCACCACCTCGTCCAGGACGTCCACGGCCTCACCGCCGGCGAGCGTCCCTGGGCGCCCGGCGCGGTCCTGGTCGCCGGACGGGGCCCCGTGGTGGCCGTGGAGGAGGCGAGCGGCTGGGCGGTCCGCTACGCGTCCTACGACCCCGGCACCGACGAGGGCCTGGAACTCGCCGGGCGCACCCGTGTCCCGATGACCCGCGACACCCCCTTCGACCTCGCCTCCCTCACCAAACTCTTCACAGCCGTCGCCGCGGTGCAGCAGATCGAGCGCGGCACCCTCGGCATCGACGCCCGCGTCGGCGCCTACCTGCCCGACTTCGCCGCTGCCGCCGCACACGGCACCACGGTCCGCGAACTCCTCACCCACACCTCGGGGATGCGCCCCGAACTCCCCCTGTACGACTGTGCCGACGACGAGGGACGGCTGGCCCTGCTCCGCGCGGAGCCGCCCGTCGGCGTGCCCGGCACCTACTGCTACTCCGACCTCAACTTCCTGCTCCTGCAACACGTCCTGGAACGGGTCACCGGGCGGGGCCTGGACACCCTCGTCCATGACGGCATCACCCGCCCCCTCGGCATGGCCGCCACCCGCTTCGGCCCCTGCCCCGGCGCGGCGGCCACCGAGGACCAGCGCATCCCCTGGGCCAAGGCCGAGCGCGGGATGCTGCGCGGGGTCGTCCACGACGAGAACGCCTGGTCGCTCGGGGGCGTCGCCGGGCACGCGGGCCTCTTCTCCACCGGCCAGGACCTCGCCGTCTTCTGCCGGGCGCTGCTCGGGGGCGGGGCGTACGGGACCGCCCGCGTCCTCGGGCCCGACTTCGTCGACCTCCTCCTCACCCCGCCCGGCCTCGGCTTCGCCCTCGACCAGCCCTGGTTCATGGGCGAGCTCGCCGGCCGCGGTGCCGCCGGCCACACCGGCTTCACCGGCACGTCCCTGGTCCTGGACCGGGCCACGGACACGTTCCTGATCCTGCTCGCGAACACGGTCCACCCCCGGCGCAGACCACCGGACAGCGGCCCCCGGGCCCGAGCGGCGACACGGGTGGCACGGGCGGTACGGGGGAGCTGAGCGGGGGTCGGGGGAGCCGGGAGGGACCGAAGGGGGAGAGGGAGCGGGCCGGCGTTCGCGGGAGGGAGCCCGTGGCGGGACCCGTACCGGAGGCCGGGCGGGGTTCCCCGGTGCACCGGGGGAGCCAGGCGGGGGTCTCGGGGAGCTTGAGGGGAGCTGTCCCGGGGAGCCGGGCGAGGTTTCGCGGGGAACGCGGTGGGGCTCTACGGGGAGGTGACCGGGATGCCATGGGGCAGGGGCTCATCGGGACCTGTCCTGGTGCGTCGAACGGGATCCACGGCGGTGACGGGCGCGATCCGCGGGGCGGCCGAGGGAAGGTCACGGTGGACCGCGGCGGAACCCGTCCTGGGGAGCCGACCCGGATCCACGGGAGGCTGAGCGGATTCAGGGGAGTGCGGTGAACCCGCCCCGGGGAGCCGAGTGAGCCTCAGGGGCGGCTCGGCGGGACCCGTTCCGGGGTGCCGGGCGGGATTCAGGGGCTGGGCCGGGGCCACGGGAGGTCGGGTGTGATCCATGCGGTGGCCGAGGCGAGGTCGCGGGTTCGTCCCGGGGCGCCGGGCGGGATCGGTGGGGGCGCCCGGCGGGAGTCCGGTGGGTGCCGGCGGAACTAGAATCGCCCGGGTGAACGCCCCTGTACCCCCGTCCGTCTCCCCGGCCGAGACCCTGCGTGCCACCCTCGCCGGGCTTCTCGACGGTCTTCCGCCGAAGCGGGCCGCGCAGGCCGTGGACCGGCTGATCGCCGCCTACCGCGGGGCCACCCCGACCGACGCGCCGATCCTGCGGGACCGCGCGGACGTGGCCGCGTACGCCGCGTACCGGATGCCGGCGACGTTCGAGGCGGTGCGGGCGGCGCTGGGCGCGTTCGCGGACGCCGTGCCGCGGTGGACGCCGTCCAGTCACGTGGACGTGGGGGGCGGCACCGGGGCCGCGACCTGGGCGGTCGGGGCGACCTGGCCGGGGGAGCGGAGCGTCACGGTGCTGGACTGGGCCGAGCCCGCGCTCGCCCTGGGCCGGGAGATCGCCGCGGCGAACCCGGCGCTGGCGGGGGCGGTGTGGCAGCGCTCTCGTATCGGAGCGGCGCTCACGATCGAGAGCACCGATCTCGTCACCGTTTCCTACGTCCTCAACGAACTCACCCCCGCCGACCGCACCGCCCTCGTCGACGCCGCCGCGACCGCCGCCCGGTCGGTCGTGATCGTGGAGGCGGGGACGCCGGACGGGTACGCGCGCGTGCTGGAGGCCAGGACCCGGCTCGTCGAGGCCGGGTTCCGCGTCGCCGCGCCCTGTCCGCACAGCGAGGCGTGCCCGATCGTCCCCGGCGCGGACTGGTGCCACTTCTCCGCCCGGGTCAGCCGCTCCTCCCTGCACCGGAAGGTCAAGGGCGGCTCCCTCCCGTACGAGGACGAGAAGTTCAGCTACGTCGCCGCGACCCGCGTCCCGGTGTCCCCGGCGCCCTCCCGGGTGGTCCGCCGCCCCCAGATCCGCAAGGGCCAGGTCCTCCTCGACCTCTGCGGCACCGAACCGTCCCTGACCCGCGCCACGGTCACCAAACGCCACGGCGATCTGTACAAGGCGGCCCGGGACGCCGACTGGGGCGACGCCTGGCCCCCGCACTGACGTCTCCCCCCGGCCGCCCCTTCCCGTCCCGACCCTGGGCGCTGCCGCCCCCGGACCCCCGCTGTCGGCCCCGGACCCTGCTGTCGCCCCCGGACCCCCCTGCGGGAACCGGCGGCCGAGGCGAGACGCCCCGTCTCACCCGCTTGGTACCGTCGCCCCATGTCCAACCGGCCCACCCCCGACACCGCGCGCCGCAGCGACAGGTCCCGTCGCGCGATCTACGCCGCCGCCCTCGCCCTCGTCGCCGAGGTCGGCTACCCGAAGACGACCGTCGAGGGCATCGCCGCCCGCGCGGGCGTGGGCAAGCAGACGATCTACCGCTGGTGGAACTCGAAGGCGGACGTCCTGCTGGAGGCGTTCCTCGACCTGAGCGAGCAGGCCGACCGGGCGGCGGGCGAGGTGCCGTACACGATTCCGGACACCGGTGATCTCGCCGCCGATCTGAAGGGCGTCCTGCGGCTCACCGTGGATCAGCTCTACGACCCCGCCTTCGAGGCCCCCTCCCGCGCTCTCGCCGCGGAGGGCGTCGTCAACGAGGAGGTGGGCCGGCGGTTCGTCGCCCGGCTCCTCGAACCCTCGCTCCAGCTCTACGTGGACCGGCTGCGCGCCGCCCAGGACGCGGGCCAGGTGCGCGCGGGCGTCGACCCCCGGATCGCGCTCGAACTCTTCGTCTCCCCGCTCGCCCAGCGCTGGCTCCAGCGCACCGGCCCCGTCGACCACGCCTACACGGACACCCTCGTCGACTACGCGCTCCACGGGCTGGCGCCGAGGGACGCCACATGAGAGATCCGGCACCTTCACATGCCCGCAAAGCGGGTGATGTCGCCCGTCCTCACTCGCGATGCGCCCTGCCCCACCCACCCCGCTTGCGGGCTCCGGCCCCCGGAGGCGCAGGATGGTGGGACCATAGGGCATGCTGTCCGCACCACAGCGAGGCGAGGCGATAGATGAGCGCGGAGTTCGGCGGCCGAACCGGTCTGCGGGGCAGACTCACCCGGTGGCTGCGCGGCGGCGACGCGGAGCCGCCCGCCGACACCGGCGGACGTGAGGCCCTGCTGCTGGCCGCCGCCGGAGCGGGACTGCCGCTCGCGCCCGCCGCGCACCCCACGCCCACCTACCGGTGTTCCTGCGACCGCGTCGGCTGTCCGACGCCGGGCCGGCACCCGGTCTCCTTCGCCTGGCAGACGCAGTCGACCACCGACCGCGCCCAGATCGAACGCTGGGCCCGCCATCAGCCCCAGGCCAACTTCATCACCGCCACCGGCATGGTCCACGACGTGCTCGACGTGCCGCTGGAGGCCGGTCAGGAGGCCCTGGAGCGGCTCCTCGGCTCCGGTGTCGAGGTCGGTCCGGTCGCCGTGACCAGCGACGGCCGCCTCCTCTTCTTCACCCTCACCCGCGGCACCCCCGAGGACGAGGACGAGTGGTGGCCCTGCGAGCTGGACTGCCACCCCGAGACGATGGACGAGCACCCGGGCCTGCGCTGGCACTGCCGCGGCTCCTACGTCCTCGTCCCCCCGGCCAGGCTGCCCGGCGACGGGAGTGTGCGGTGGATGCGCGGGCCCGAACACCCGCTGCCCGACCCGCTGAGCCTGCTGGAGGTCCTCACCGACGCCTGCTCCCGCCACGCGGGCGAGGAGTCCGAGGACCACGTGTCGGCGGGCTGGCCCCTGCGCCACTGATGCGCCGACGGGCGGCGGGCGCTACTCGCCCTTCGCCGCCGTCAGCCCCTGGATACGGCTGAGCACCGTCACCCGGCCCCCGTTCCCGGCCGGGTCCAGGGCGATCTCGTTCGACACGTACTCCAGCGTCAGGGACTGCTTGACCTCGCCGGTCATCAGGGCCTCGATGGACGGCGTCGTGGGCAGGGCCGTACCGGTCGCGGCGGTCTGCTTCTGGTAGTGCCGGGTGGCGAAGAACACGGCCGCGCCGCCGTCGGCGGTGCGCAGCGCGAGCGGGGCGTGGTCGCCGCCGGTCAGCGACTCGTCGATGTACTGCGTGGCCCGGCCCGGCTTGCTGGCGTCCTTCTGCCGCTGGGCGCGCCAGCCGCTGGTGTGCGCGCCGTCCGCGAAGGCCTCGCCCTCGCCGTCGTCCAGGTACCGCGCGTAGTCCTGGCTCAAGTCCTTCGGGGACACGGCGAGTTGGGCACTGTTCGCGGGGATCTCCTCGGCCCAGCCGTCCTGGTCGGTCTTGAACCGCGGTACGTCGTCCGGGGGGACCAGCGTCAAGTACGCGGCCTGGAACGGCTCGTCGAGGCCGTCACGGGTGAAGACGAACAGCCAGTGCGCGCTCCCGCCCTTGTTCGCGGTCGCGTCGGCGATGAACCAGCGGGGCCAGCCCGCCTTCTTCGGGATCGTGAACTCCGGGTCGGACAGCTCCAGCGGCGTGTGCGCGGGATTGCCGTCCGGGTGGGTCACCGAACCCGCCTTCAGCCGGGCCGAGTCGATGTCACCGAGAGCGCCCGTGACGTAGTCGGCGTCCAGGGAGCTGTCGTACGCCTTGTCGGCCGCGTTGTACGCGCTCGTGAACTCCTCCAGCGCCCTGGCGGCCTCGGCGCGGGTGGCCGAGGGGAGGACCTCGCGCTCCCCGTGGACCACCACGCACCCGCTCGCGGTCAGAGACAGAGCGGTCGCCGAGGCCGCTATCAGCACCCTCCGGTCAATCCGCCGAAGTCGACGTAGCCTTCGAGGGCTGCGATCCCTGCTCATCGGATCCCTTCACCTTCGCCTTACCGGAGGCGAACCCTACCGGGGCGAGGAACAGGGCGAGCGTCGGGACCAGGTACAGCAGCCACACCGTGACCTGGAGGACCGTGGGGTCCGGCTGGAAGTTGAAGACGCCCTTGAGCAGGGTGCCGTACCAGCTGTCCGGCGGGATCGTGTCGCTGATGTCGAAGGCCTTGGTGTTCAGGCCCGGCAGCCAGTCCGCCTCCTGCAAGTCGTGGAAGCCGTACGCGAGGACGCCCGCCGCGACCACGACGAGCATGCCGCCGGTCCAGGTGAAGAACTTGGCCAGGTTGATGCGCAGGGCGCCCCGGTAGAACAGCCAGCCCAGCACCACGGCCGTGGCGATGCCGAGCGCGACGCCGATCAGCGGGCGCGGGGTGCCGTCGCCCGCCGCACGCACCGAGGCCCACACGAACAGGGCCGTCTCCAGGCCCTCCCGGCCGACCGCGAGGAACGCGGTGGCGACCAGCGCGCCGGTGCCCATCCGGAGCGCCGCGTCCAGCTTGCCGTGCAGTTCGGAACGGAGATGCCGGGCGGTGCGCCGCATCCAGAAGACCATCCAGGTCACCAGGCCGACCGCGAGGACCGACAGCGACCCGCCGAGCGCCTCCTGTGCCTCGAACGTCAGCTCCTGGGAGCCGAATTCGAGGGCGCAGCCGAAGCCGAGGGCGAGCGCGACGGCGACCCCGATGCCGATCCAGATCGGCTTCAGCGCGTCCCGGCGGTCCGTCTTGACCAGGTAGGCGATGAGGATGCAGACGACGAGCGAGGCCTCCAGGCCCTCCCGCAGACCGATCAGGTAGTTGGAGAACATCAAACCTCCTTGGCCGTGAACAGCGTGCTGCCCCACCAGTCGCCGGAGTCCCGGACGCCCGGCGGGACGGCGAAGACCGCCGAACCCACGTGCTGGATGTACTCGTTGAGGTCGTCGGTGGCCAGGTTGCGCTGGATCCGGACGAATCCCTCGCGCACGTCCCGCTGGTAGGCGAGGAAGAACAGTCCCGCGTCCAGCCGTCCGAGCCCGTCCGTGCCGTCCGTGAAGGAGTAGCCGCGGCGCAGGATCGTCGCCCCGTGGTTGGAGTCGGGGTGGGCGAGCCGGACATGGGCGGTGGGCAGCATCGCCTTCAGGAACGGTTCGTCGCGTTCCTCGGCCTTGCCGACGGGGGCGCCTTCGCCCTTGTCGCGTCCGATGATGTCCTCCTGCTCCTGGAGCGAGGTGCGGTCCCAGGTCTCGATGTGCATGCGGATGCGCCGGGCCACGAGGTACGACCCGCCTGCCATCCACTCCGGGCCGTCGCTGTCGCCCACCCACACGTGCTTGTCCAGCCGGTCCGTCTCCGTCCCGGCGATGTTGCGGGTGCCGTCCTTGAACCCCATGAGGTTGCGCGGGGTCTGCGCCTCGGGCGTCGTCGAGGAGGTCTTGCCGAAGCCGAGCTGCGACCAGCGGACGGAGACCTTGCCGAAGCCGATGCGGGCGAGGTTGCGGATCGCGTGCACGGCGACCTGCGGGTCGTCCGCGCAGGCCTGGACGCACAGGTCGCCGTCGCTGCGGCCGGCGTCCAGGGCGTCCCCGGCGAACTTCGGCAGCTCGACGAGTGCTTCGGGACGGGAGTCCTCCAGCCCGAACCTCTCGAACAGGGACGGCCCGAACCCGATCGTGAGCGTCAGCCGCGACGGCTTCAGGCCCACCGCCTCGCCGGTGTCGTCCGGCGGTGCCTCGGGCAGTCCGCCGAACGCGCCCTCGCCGACGGTCTGTCCGCCGGTCATCCGCCGGGCGGCGACCGTCCAGTCCTTCAGCATCCGCACGAACTCGGCGCGGTCCTCGGTCTGTACGTCGAACGCGGCGAAGTGCAGCCGGTCCTGCACCGGGGTGGCGACCCCGGCCTGATGGGCGCCGTGGAAGGCGACGGCGCCGCCCGCCTCGGCCCCGGCCGGGCCGGCGTCGTCGCCGGCCCGGGCCATCGCCACCGCGCCGCCGGCCGCGGCGGCACCGAGCGCGAGCCCGGCACCGCCCCAGCCCAGCAGTGCGCGGCGGGAAGGAGATTCCGTCATGAGGTGCCCCCTCACGTCACTTGACGACAACGGCGGCGGCCAGCTTGGAGAGCGGCTCGGCGAGCGAGTTCACGGCGTCCGACAACTCCTTGCGATCGGCGTCGCCGACCTTGTCGTAGGAGGTGAACTCGTACGACGAGGTGTTCGGGCGGTACTTGTCGAGGAGCGCGTCGAGCGCGGCGAACTGCTTGTCCAGCTCGGTGACCAGGGCGGCGTCGTTCTCCTGGGCGACCGGCTTGAGCAGCTCGAAGGACTTCTCCGCGCCCTCGACGTTGGCCTTGAAGTCGACGAGGTCGGTGTGCGAGTAGCGCTCCTCCTCGCCGGTGACCTTGCCGGTGGCGACCTCGTCGAGGAGTTCCTTGGCGCCGTTGGCCATGGAGGTCGGGGTGATCTCCGCCTTGCCGACCCGCTTCTGCCAGTCGGTGAGGTCGGTGATGAGCTGGTCGGCGAGCTCGGAGTCCCGGGCGGTGAGCTTCTTGTCCTTCCACAGGGACTTCTCCAGGCGGTGCCAGCCGGTCCAGTCCGTGGCCGGGTCCTGGCCCTCCTCCAGACCGTCCTCGCGCACGTCGACCTTCGGGTCGATGTCACCGAAGGACTCGGCGACCGGCTCGGTGCGCTCCCAGCCGATGCGGGACGGCGCGTACGCCTTCTTCGCCGCCTCCAGGTCCCCGGCCTTGACGGCCTTGGCGAAGGTCTCGGCGAGCGGCAGCGTCTCGTCGGCCTGGGCCTGGACGTAGGACCGGTAGGCGGCGACGGCCTTGTCGAGGCGGGGGTCGCGCTTGGCGACGGTGCCACCGGTGGCCTTGACCTCCTGGCGTATGCCGTCGCCCTTCATGCCGGGCTTGCAGGCGATGGTGTACGTGCCGGCCTTGACCTCGGCGGTCACCCGCTGCTTGGTGCCGGGGCCGATGTTCTCCCGCTCGGTGACGACCCGGTCGTCGGGGAACAGGACGTAGACCTCGGTGACCTTGGATCCCTTGTTCTCGATGGCCAGCTCGACGTGCCCGGCCGGGAACTCCTTCTTCGACACCGTGCACGCGGTGTCGGTGGCGGTCACGTCGATCACCCGGTCGCCGTCGCCCGAGCCGCCCTTCTCGGTGCAGCCGGTGAGGGCGGTCAGGGCCACCACCGCGGCGGTGGCGGTGACGAGGGACAGTCTGGGGGCGGGCATACGAGCTCCTGAGGGTTGGTGAGGCTCGCCTAACTTATGCGAGCCTTATATGGGCGATGCCCAAAGGAAGGTCAAAGGAAGTTCAAAGGAAAGGTGAGGATGGCTCAAATGCTTCGTCTGGGGGTGATCAGAAGCTCCCCGTCGCGCAGCGGATGCGGGAACACCTCCACGGGCTGGTCGTAGACCTCCGACAGCAGCCGGTCCTCGAAGACGCCGGCCGGCGTCCCGTCGGCCGCCACCCGTCCCTCCCGCAACACCGCCACCCGGTCCGCGTACGCCGCCGCGAGCCCCAGGTCGTGCAGGACGACGACCACGGCGTCCCCCGCCCGCGCCCGCTCCCGGCACACCCTCAGCACCAGCTCCTGATGGCGCAGATCGAGTGCGGCCGTCGGCTCGTCCAGGAGCAGCAGCGGCGCCCGCTGCGCCAGCACCCGGGCCAGGGCCACCCGGGCCTTCTCGCCGCCGCTGAGCGCCGAGAACGACCGGGGCGCGAATTCGGCCACCTCCGTGCGCCGCATCGCCTCGGCCACCACCGCGTCGTCCTCGTCGGGCCCGACGGCCGCCCAGGGCGCCCGCCCCATCCGGACCACGTCCTCGACGCTGAACGGGAACGACAGCCCGGCGCTCTGCGGCAGCACCGCCCGGCGCAGGGCGAGTTCGGGCGCCGACCACTGCGCGGCGGGCCGCCCGTGCACCCGCACGACCCCCTCGCTCGCGGGCAGATCGGCGGCGAGCACCGACAACAGGGTCGATTTCCCCGCCCCGTTGGGCCCGACGAGAGCGAGCACCTCACCGGCGCGGACCGCGACCGAGACGCCCGAGAGCACCTCCCGGGAGCCGAGCCGGACACGCACCCCCTCGGCCTCGGCGAGGACGTCACCGGGGCGGGCGGGGGCGGGGGGAGCGGGGCGGGACCGGAGAAGCCTCATGCGGGGTTCCTTGGGAGCGAGGGGGAGACGGCGGACCTGCTGGTCCCGCGGGCCGCGGACGGCGGGCGGCGCACTACGCCCACCCCCCTTGCCGCCGCCGCGTGCGCCGCAGCAGCCAGAAGAAGAACGGGCTGCCCAGCAGCGCGGTGAGCACCCCCAGTGGCAGCTCCGCCGGGACGGCCACCGTCCGGGCGACGAGATCCGCCGCCAGCAGCACCAGCGCCCCCAGCAGCGCGCTGCCCGGCACCAGGAACCGGTGCCCCGGTCCCGCCGTCATCCGCAGCAGGTGCGGCACGACGAGCCCCACGAACCCGATGATCCCGGAGACGCTCACCGCCGCCGCGGTCAGCAGCGCGATCACCAGCACCAGGACGATCCGCAACCGCTCGACGTCCACCCCGAGATGCCGCGCGGGCCGCTCGCCCAGCGCCAGCAGGTCCAGCCGGCGCGAGTACAGCGGCGCGACCGCGAGACCCAGCGCCGCGCAGGGCAGGACGGCCAGCACCTTGGGCCAGGTCGACTGCGCCAGCGACCCCAGCTGCCAGAACGTGATCTGGTTGACGGCGGCGGGGTCCGCGAAGAACAGGAACAGCCCGATCAGGGCCCCCGCGAACGCGTTCACCGCGATCCCGGTGAGGATCAGCGTCACCACCTCCGTACGCCCCCCGGACCGGGACATCGCGTACACGAGCAGCACCGTGCCGAGCCCCGCGACGAACGCGAACACCGAGACCGTCCACGTGCCGAGGAAGTTGACGCCGAGGGCGATCGCGGCGACGGCGCCCACCGCCGCGCCCGAGGAGACCCCGATGACCCCGGGTTCGGCGAGCGGGTTGCCGAACACGCCCTGCATCAGCGCGCCCGCGCAGCCGAGCGAGGCGCCGACGAGCAGGGCGAGGACGATCCGCGGGAAGCGCACGTTCCACAGCACGGACTCGGCGACGCGGTCGAGTTCGCCGCCGCCGAGGCCGATCCGGTGCTGCACGGAGGACAGGACGTCGCCCACGGGGATCGGGTAGGCGCCGGTCCCGGCGGCGACCGGGACGAGGGCGAGCAGCCCGGCGACCAGGCCCGCGGTCAGCATCCAGGCGGCCGAACGCCGCCTGCGGGGTGGGGCCTGCGGGGCCGCCGCGGGGGCGGAGGGCTTGTCCAGCACGGTCACGCCGTACCGCCCTTTCTGTACAGATGATCCATCTACGGATGCTCCACGACTGACTCGACCGGATGCGACCAGATGAGCTTAGGTTAGCCTTACCTTCGCTCGCTACCGGCTGTCGTCCCCGGAGGACCTTCCATGCCCGCACGCCTCCGCGCCCTGGTCACCACGGTCTGCGCCGCCGTCCTGGTGGCGCTGCTCCCGGCTGCCGCCGCGCACGCCGCGAGCCGCACCGTCCAGGGCGGCCGGCTCGACTGGGGCGTCAAGGCGTCCTTCCAGAGCTATGTCACCGGCCCCATCGCCAAGGGGAGTTACTCCCTCACCGGCGGCGCCGCCACCGTCGGCAGCGGAGCGTTCCGCTTCCACTCGGCGGCCGGCACCTACGACGGCGGCACGGGCGCCTTCGCCGCGTCCTTCTCCGGCGGGGTCCGCTTCGTCGGCCACCGCGCGGACGACGGCTCCTACGAGCTCGACCTGACCCTCGCCCGCCCCACCGTCCGGATCACGGGCTCCTCCGGGACCCTCTACCTGGACGTCACCAGCAAGGCGAAGGGCACCGGGACGGTCACGACGTCCCGTCAGGTGCCCTTCGCCTCCCTCGCCCTGGGCGGCATCGACATGCGGGGCGGCGGCTCGGCGGTCGTCCTGAACAACCTCCCCGCCACCCTCACCTCCCAGGGCGCGCAGTCCTTCGCCGGGTACTACACCGCCGGGACCGCGCTCGACCCGGTGAGCCTGTCGGCGGACGTCCAGGCCGCGCCGAAGGCGACCGCGTCTCCGACGCCCACGTCCTCCAAGTCCGCCGCGAAGAAGGGGACGTCGAAGAGCGGCTCGCTGAAGGACGGCGCCGTCGACTGGGGCGTGCGCCGCACCTTCCGCGAGTACGTCACCGGCGACATCGCGAAGGGCGAGTGGACCCTGTCCTCCGGCGCCCAGGACGGCGGAGCCCTCTTCCGCTTCCCCTCCGGCACGGGCACCTTCACCGGCGGTGACCTGACCGCGTCCTTCAAGGGCACGCTCCGCTTCACCGGCGCCCACGGCCTGGACCTGACCCTGAGCGCGGTGAAGGCGACCGTCGAGGACGGCAAGGGCACCCTCTGGGCCGACGTCGCCACCACCGGCTTCACCGGCGCGAAGGTCCCCCTCGTCACCTTCGCCGCGAAGAACCTCAAGGCCGAGGACGGCCTCGTCCGGCTGACCGAGGCACCCGCCACGCTCACCGCCCGCGGTGCCAAGGCCTTCACGGGCCTGTACACGGAGGGCACCGAGATGGACCCGGTCTCCCTCGCCGTCGCCCTCACCGACGCCGCCCGTCTTCCCGCCCTGCCCGACCTGGGCAGCACCCCGACCCCCACGCCGAGCGAGGCGTCCCCCTCCCCGGACGTCTCCGCCGAACCCGTGGCCGACACCTCGGCCTCCGGCGACGGCGGCACGGGCCCGGCGCTCCCGATCGGCCTCGCGGCCGGGGCGCTGCTGCTGGCCGCCGCGGCCTACGCGGTGATCCGCAGGCGCCGCGCCTCCTCGCCCGGCACACCCGCCGACGAGACCCCGACCTCCTGACCCGGGGGCTCCCGTACGCGAGCTCTCCGTACCCGAGCCTCCCGAACCCGAACGCCTCTACCCCGGGCGCCCGTCGCCGGGCGCCCCCTTCCAAGGAGAAGCCACCCATGCCCGTCAGATCCTCCCGCCGCCGCCCCCTCGCCCTCGCCGCGGCCGTCGCGACCGCCACCACCATCGGCGCCACCGCGCTCGCCCTCACCGGCGCCACCAGCGCGGCGGCGGCCGAAGTCCCGCTCAGCGGCTACGAGTTGACGTGGGGCATCAAGCAGTCCTACCGCTCGTACGTCACCGGCATGGCGGCCGGCACCTTCACCGCCACCGCGGGCGCCTCCCAGGCCGCCGACAACGGCGCGTTCACCTTCACCGACGGCGCCGGCACCTACGACTCCACCGCGCACACCCTCGCCCTCGGCTTCCAGGGCGCCCTGAAGATCGAGTCGAAGCTGCACGGCTTCGACATCACGCTGACCGACGTCCGGTTCGACAGCGCCACCGCCGAGATCACCGCCGACGTCACCAAGTCCGGCACGACCACCCAGGACGTGCCGCTCGCCGACGTCACGGTGACCCGGGCCATGACGGACATGGAGACCAAGCTCACCAAGGAGGCCGCGGACGTCCTCGGCAGCGCGGGCTACGAGGGCGCGGCGGGCGACCCGCTGACGCTGACCCAGACCACGCAGACGCAGTCCCCGACCCCGACGGCCACCGCGTCCGACAGCGCCTCCCCGAGCTCGACGCCCAGCGCCACGGCCTCGGAGTCCGCGTCCCCCTCCGCGTCCGCGTCCGCCTCGCCCTCGGCGTCCACCACGGCCTCCCCCTCCGCGACGGCCACCGAGCCCGCGACGGCCGGCGCGATAGCCGACGGCACGCTCGGCTGGGGCGTGAAGGAGTCCTTCCGCACCTACGTGGTCGGCACCGTGGCCAAGGGCGAGATCACCGCCTCCGGCGGCGCGACCCAGGCGTCCGGCAACGGCGCCTTCACGTTCCCCGACGCGACCGGCGCGTACGACACGGAGGCCGCGACGCTCTCCGCCGCCTTCGAGGGCGCCGTCAACTTCAAGGGCCACGAGGCGAACGGCGAGTACGGCCTCGACCTGACCCTGAGCGACCTGAAGGTGTCGCTGGCGAAGGGCAAGGGCAAGCTGACGGCCGACGTCACGAGCCTCGGCGAGAAGTCCGAGGACGTGGTCCTCGCCGACCTGAAGGCGTCCTCCGCCGCCCTCACGGTCACCGACGACGTCATCGAGGCGGACGACGTGACGGCCACCCTCACCGAGGCCGGCGCGAAGGCCTTCGGCGGCTTCTACACGGTCGGCACCGCGCTCGACCCCGTGGACCTCGCGGTCGCCGTCACCGACGACGCGACCCTGCCCACCGGCGGCGGCTCGGCCTCGCCCTCCACCGGCGGCTCCGGCACGGGCACCGGCACCGGCTCCGGGACGACGGGCGGCACCGGCACCACCGGCTCCACGACCGGCGGCACCGGCGCCCTCGCCAGCACGGGCTCGGACACCCCCGTCGCCGCCCTCGGCGCCGCCGCCGCGCTGACGGCCGCCGCGGGCGCCGGCACCGTCTTCGCGATGCGCCGCCGCCGCACGCAGGCGTAGGGCCGGCCCCGGGCCGTCCGGGACGGGTGGGCGTTCGCCGGCACGCGAGCGCCCACCTGGGACGACGTCCCGGGCCGGGCGGTGCTTCAATGCCCCCGTGACCGATTACGACGTCCTCCGCGTCTTCTGCGCACCCAACGGCGGCTACGGCAACGAGCTCGGTGTCGTCCGGGAGGGCTCCGTCATGCCCGACCGGGAGGAGCGGCAGGCGTTCGCGGGCAAACTCGGCTTCAGCGAGACCGTGTTCGTCGACGACCCCGAGCGCGGAGTCATCGACATCTACACACCCACCCTGCGGCTGCCCTTCGCCGGGCACCCCTGCGTCGGTACCGCCTGGCTGCTGGACGTGCCCGAACTCCTCACGCCCGCAGGACCCGTCGGCGCCCGGCTGGACGGGGAGTTCAGCTGGATCGAGGCGCGGGCGGAATGGGCCCCGCCCAGGACCCTGCGCCAGTACGCGTCCGCCGCCGAGGTCGACGATCTGCCCGTGCCGCCCAAGGGGGAGTGGATCTACGCCTGGGCCTGGGAGGACGAGCCCGCCGGCCGGGTCCGGGCCCGCGCCTTCCCCGGGCGCGACGACGGCATCGACGAGGACGAGGCGACGGGCGCCGCGGCCCTCCTGCTCACCGACCGGCTCGGCCGCGCCCTGAACATCACCCAGGGCGCCGGCTCCCAGATCCTCACCGCCCCCCAGCCCTTCGGCTGGGTCGAGATCGGCGGCCGGGTCGTCCTGGAACGCCAGCCGGAACGCTGAGCGCCCCGGCCGTCGGACGGCCGGGGCGCGAGGGGAGGCGGTGCCGCTACGCGCTGAGCGGGAACTCGTCGCCCAGCGCCCGGAACACGGCCGTGTTCAGGCTGAACGCCCGCTTGCACTCGGTCACGATCCGCTGCTTCTCCAGGTCGTCCGCGCGGACCCCGTCCAGCAGTTCGCGGTACCCGCGCTTGAAGGCGGCGGGGTTGGCGATGTTCTCGAAGACGTAGAACCGGACGCCGTCGCCCTTGCGCTCGAAGCCCCAGGTCCGTTCCGCCTTGTCGCGGATGATCTGGCCGCCGGAGAGGTCGCCGAGGTAGCGCGTGTAGTGGTGGGCGATGTACCCGCCGGGCCATTCGGCGGCGCACTCCCGCACCCGGTCCGCGTAGGCCTGGGTGGCGGGCAGCGCGGACAGGCCGGTCCGCCAGCCGGGGCCGCGCAGATGCTCCAGGTCGCGCTCCAGCGCGCCCAGGCGGTACAGCTCGGGCTGGACGAAGGGCCCGGCCACCGGGTCGGCCGCGAGCCGGTCGGCGCCGGACTCCAGCGCCTCGTACACGAACCACAGTTGCTCGGTGTAGCGGGCGTACGCGTCGACGCCGAGTCGGCCGCCGAGCAGATCGCTCATGAACGTCGAGGTCTCCGCCTCGACGTGCTGTTCGTGGGACGCGGTGCGGATCGCTGTCGAGAAGGAGTCCATGCCCATATCCTCTAAGGTAAGGCTTGCCTAAGTCAATAGGGTTGCCGACAGCCTGTCGGTAAAAGCGTACAAGAAAAGACCCGGCCCCAGCAGGGGACCGGGTCCACGGCGTCCCGGAAGGCTCCGGGGCCGCCGTCACGGCAGCGTGAGGATCTCCGCGCCGGTGTCCGTCACCACCAGCGTGTGCTCGAACTGGGCCGTCCGCCTGCGGTCCTTCGTGACGACCGTCCAGCCGTCGTCCCACATGTCGTACTCGTGCGTCCCCAGCGTCAGCATCGGCTCGATCGTGAAGGTCATGCCGGGCTGGATGACCGTCGTCGCGTGCGGGCTGTCGTAGTGCGGGATGATCAGGCCGCTGTGGAACGACGAGTTGATGCCGTGGCCGGTGAAGTCGCGCACGACCCCGTACCCGAAGCGCTTGGCGTAGGACTCGATGACACGGCCGATGACGTTGATCTGCCGGCCGGGCCGGACCGCCTTGATCGCGCGGTCCAGGGACTCCCGGGTCCGCTCCACCAGCAGCCGCGACGCGTCGTCGACGTCGCCGACGAGATAGGTCGCGTTGTTGTCGCCGTGCACCCCGCCGATGTACGCCGTCACGTCGAGGTTGACGATGTCGCCGTCCCTGAGGACCGTCGAGTCCGGGATGCCGTGGCAGATCACCTCGTTGACGCTGGTGCACAGCGACTTGGGGAAGCCGCGGTAGCCGAGCGTCGACGGATAGGCGCCGTGGTCGCACATGTAGGCGTGCGCCACCTTGTCCAGCTCGTCGGTGGTGACGCCGGGCGCGATGAGCTTCGCGGCCTCGGCCATCGCCCGCGCGGCGATCCGCCCGGCGCGGCGCATCGCCTCGACCGTCTCGGGCGTCTGCACCTCCGGGCCGGTGTACGGCGTCGGCGCGGGCTTGCCCACGTACTCGGGACGGCGGATGTTTCCGGGAACGGAACGGGTGGGGGACAGCTCCCCTGGAACGAGCAGCGACTGGCCAGACATGCCAGCGAGTCTAACCAGCGGGCATGGGGGAACATGTGGGAGGCGAGAGGAGCAGCTCATGGCCTTGTTCAAGAAGCGCACGGTCGGCAAGCCGGGCGAGTGGTACTACTGCCTGGAGCACAAGAAGGTCGAGGAGGGGCCCGACTGCCCCGGCAAGGACCGTTTCGGCCCGTACGCCTCCCGGCAGGAGGCGCAGCACGCGATGGAGACCGCCGCCGAGCGCAACCTCCAGTGGGAGAACGACCCCAAGTGGCACGACGCGGCGGCCCGCGGCGACGGCGACTGAGTCACGCCCCGGCGGCGCCGGCCCGGGCGGCGGCCGTCGCCGCCCGCTGTTCGCGCACCCGGGCCGCGTGCACGTCCGTGCGCGCGTCGTACGTCATCAGCCTGGGCAGGCACAGCGCGAGCAGCCCCACCGCGCCCGCGCACAGCAGCCCGCCCGACCACACCGACGACCGCACACCCCACCACGCGGCGAAGGAGCCCGACCTGACCTGGCCGAGGGTCGGGCCCACCGAGTACGACAGCAGCTCGATCCCGGCGAGCCGGCCGCGCAGCTCGTCCGGGATCGTCTGGTTCCACATCACCCCGCGGAAGACCCCGCTGACCATGTCGCAGCCCCCGGCGACGGCCAGGCACAGCAGCACCAGCCAGACGTTCCCCGCGACCCCGGCCGCCGCGATCGCCAGGCCCCACAGCGCGGCGGCGAGCACCACCATCCGGCCGTGCCGGTGGATCCGGGCCGTCCAGCCGCTCGTCACGCTCACCAGCAACGATCCGAACGGGACCGCCGCGTACATCAGCCCCAGCGACCACGGCGCGTCCAGGTCGTCCGCCAGGAACGGCAGCAGCGCGAGCGGCATCGCCAGGAACATCGCCGCGAGGTCCACCGCGTAGGTGCCCAGCAGCTCCTTGCGGCTCCACGCGTACCGCGCGCCCTCCGCGATCGCCCGCAGGGACGGCTTCACCGCCTCGTGCGCGGCCGGGGAGGAGGCGATCGGCAGGATCAGCACGACGGAGACCGCGAACGTCACCGCGTCCGCCGCGTACGCCCAGCCCATGCCCGCGTAGGCCACCACGACACCCGCCACCGCCGGGCCCGCGACCCCGCCGACCGTCCAGCGGAAGGTGTTGAGGGAGGCCGCCGCCGGCAGGTGCTCATGGGCCACGATCCGCGGCCACAGCGAGTCCAGCGCCGGACGCTGCACCGACACCAGCGCCGAGGACAGGGCCGCCACCACGTACAGCGGCCACACCGCGGGCTCCGGCAGCAGCGCGTTGACCAGCAGCAGCACGCTCAGCAGCCCCTGGCCCGCCTCCGTCCACACGATCAGGCCGCGCTTGTCCAGCGCGTCCGCGAGCGCGCCGCCGTACAGCCCGAAGACGATCAGCGGCACCAGTTCCACCGCGCCGATCGCGCCCACGGCCGCCGCCGAGCCCGTCAGATCCTTGATCTGCACGGGCAGCGCCACGAACGTCAGGAAGCTGCCGAAGTTCGAGATCAGCCCCGACACCCACAGCCGCCGGAAGTCGGCGGAGGCCCGCCAGGGGGTCAGGTCGGGGAGCAGGTCGCGCGCGGTCACGAGAGGCCATGCTCGACGCGCGAGCGGGCCGGGGCAACCGAATTACCAGCGGGCCGGGGGCGGGGCCGTCAGATGATCGGTGAGACGGGACAGCCGGTCGCGGAAGCGGCGCGGGCCGCGGGGCGCGGGCAGGGCGTCCTCCCCGGCCGCCGCGCTGACCAGATGCTGCACGGTGTCCAGGTCCAGGTCCGTGCCCTGGGGGACGGCCAGCGACTCATGGGCCATCGCCCCCAGTTCGGCCCCGCCGGGACCGAGCGCCAGCACCGTCGCCCCCGCGCGCCGCGCGTCGTGCACCCGTTCCAGCAGCGGCGCACCCGGCGCCTCGGGGGAGACGACGAGCACCGTCTCGCCGCGCCGCGCCGCCGCCAGCCTGCCCGGCCCGACCGCCAGATGGGCCGGGTCCGAGGGACGCGCGCCGTGCCGTACCAGGGTCGGGGCCAGCTCCGGGGTGCCCGACCAGGCCGCCTCGTCGACGAGATGCGCGGCGAAGTGCCACGGCTGGTACTCCGGGGTGCCCACCAGGAGCAGCCCGCCCCCGTGCGACACCACCGAACCGCGCAGCACCCCGGCGAACCCCCGGGTGGCCCCCAGCCACTCGGTCCCGGCGAGCACCTCACGCAGCAACGCGACCCGTACGGCGTCCATGCCACGCCATCCTGCCGCAACAGAGCGCTCACCACATGAAGTTCACCCCGGATTCGCCCGACTCGGGCACAGGGGGCGCCGGCCGCCGATCGAGGCGGTCCGTCCTCACCGTGACGGCTCCCGAAGTCAACTCCCTGACGGCCGAGCCCACTTCGGCACCGCGACGGCCGCCCCTGGCCGAACGGCCGGGCCGACGCCCACGCGACGGACGGTGGAGGCGGCTTCGGGGCGCGCGCGGGCGGAGCGTGCCGCGCGGGGGCCGGTGACGCCGCTCACCCGACCGGCCGGGGGCCGTGGGGCGCACGTACAGTCTGGCCATGACCTCTACCGACAGTGCACAGAAGGCCCCCGCCAAGGACCCCTGGGACCTGCCCGACGTCTCCGGGCTCGTCGTCGGCGTCCTCGGCGGCACCGGGCCGCAGGGCAAGGGCCTCGCCTACCGCCTCGCCAAGGCCGGCCAGAAGGTGATCATCGGTTCGCGGGCCGCCGACCGCGCCCTGGCCGCCGCCGAGGAGCTCGGGCACGGGATCGAGGGCGCCGACAACGCCGAGACCGCGCGCCGCAGCGACATCGTCATCGTCGCCGTGCCCTGGGACGGCCACGGCAAGACCCTCGAATCACTGCGCGAGGAACTCACCGGGAAGCTCGTCGTCGACTGCGTCAACCCGCTCGGCTTCGACAAGAAGGGCGCCTACGCCCTGAAGCCCGAGGAGGGCAGCGCCGCCGAGCAGGCCGCCGCCCTGCTCCCCGACTCCCGGGTCGCCGCCGCCTTCCACCACCTGTCGGCCGTGCTGCTGATGGACCGGGAGATCGACGAGATCGACACCGACGTCATGGTGCTCGGCGAGGAGCGCGCCGACGTCGAGATCGTCCAGGCCCTCGCCGGCCGCATCCCCGGCATGCGCGGTGTCTTCGCCGGCCGGCTGCGCAACGCCCACCAGGTCGAGTCCCTGGTCGCCAACCTGATCTCCGTGAACCGCCGCTACAAGGCGCACGCGGGCCTGCGCGTCACGGACGTGTGAGGCGATGGGGGACACTGGAGGCCCCGGGCCGGGTCCGCGACCCGGCCCGGCACCGCAGTGTCCCCCGACAGGAGAACCCTCCCCATGCCCCGCCTCGCCGTCTACGCCCTGATCGTCTGCCTTCTCGCCGTGGCCGCCGCGGTCGTGTCCTTCGTGCAGGGCAGCTGGCTGGTCGGCGTCGTGTGGGTGCTGATCGTGGGCCTGTCCAGCAACATGTGCTGGTACTACGTGAAGCGGGCCAAGGTCACGGGTTGACCGTGCAGAAGTCGCTCGTCTGCCAGAAGCGGTAGAGGTCCTGCCCGCAGTACGTCTCGAAGTCGCTGATCCCGAGCGCGCTCAGGATCGAGTCGATGATGTCGAAGAACGCGCTGTTGAGCGAGGGCACCCACAGCAGCGCGAACACGAAGAGCAGACCGAACGGGGCGAACGGCTCCACCTGCCGCTTGACCTTGTTCGACAGCCACGGCTCGATGACCCCGTAGCCGTCCAGGCCCGGCACCGGCAGGAAGTTCAGGATCGCCGCCGTCACCTGGAGCAGCGCGAGGAAGGCCAGCGCGAACCGGAAGTCCGCCGGGACGCCGTCCAGCGCGTCCAGCCAGAACGGCGCCGTGCACACGATCGCGAACAGCACGTTGGTCAGCGGGCCCGCCGCCGAGATCAGACTGTGCTTCCACCGGCCCCGGATCCGCCCCCGCTCGATGAACACGGCGCCACCCGGCAGACCGATCCCGCCCATGATCACGAACAGGACGGGCAGGACGATGCTCAGCAGCGCGTGCGTGTACTTCAGCGGGTTGAGCGTCAGATAGCCCTTCGCGCCGATCGAGATGTCACCGCTGTGCAGGGCCGTGCGCGCGTGCGCGTACTCGTGCAGGCACAGGGACACGATCCACGCGGCCGTCACGAACAGGAACACCGCGACCCCGGGCTGCTCCGCGAAGCCGGTCCAGGTGGCCCAGCCCGTCACCGCGGTGACGGCCAGGAGCCCGGCGAAGACGGGACTGATCCGCCGGTCGCTGCGGCGGGCTGCTGTGGTGCTCATGGGGTTCCCCCGACTCTCGTACGCGCTTACTGGCCTCTGGGACGGCCCGACGGTACCCGTCCCGTGCCGAAAACGTCTCGCGGTCCGTCCTTGGTTCCGTAGAAGGTGGGCCCATGGGGCTGTGGCATGGGTTCTGCGAGGACCGGCGGACGGAACGCCGAGGGGAGCCGTTCCCGGTCGGCGACGAGGCGAGGTGGAGCGGGTGCTCGGCGGCGGCTGGTACGACCAGCTCACCAAGGCCGCGGGGCCGCTCACGGGCGGACCGGACGGGAACGGGCTTCAGGCCGCCGTCGCGGAGGTGCGGGCCCGGGTCCGGGGACCGGGTCCGGCTCGTCGGGATGCTCACCGCCGGGACCCACGGCACCGTGCCGCCCCCGGTACGGGGCCGGGTGAGGGCCGTCCAGCCGGTGACCCAGGGCCACGCCCGCCCCGGGCCCGGCGCGGCCTGGGAACCGGTGCCGCGGGAACGCCGGCTGCGGAGCGTGGCGGGCCGCCGGGAGCGGTGCGTCGGGCGGCGGACGGGTCCGTGTCCGGGCGGTCGGCCCCGGCGGTACGTCGACGCGGTCCGGGCCGTCCGGCCGGTGACCCAGGGGTACGCCCGTCCCGGGCCCGGCGAGGCGGGGGAGCCGGTGCCCCGGGGACGCCCGGCTGCGGGGCGTGGCGTGCCGCCGGGAGCGGTGCGTCGGGCGGCGGACGGGTCCGTGTCCGGGCGGTCGGCCCCGGCGGTACGTCGACGCGGTCCGGGCCGTCCGGCCGGTGACCCAGGGCCACGCCCGCCCCGGGCCCGGCGCGGCCTGGGAACCGGTGCCCCGGGCCGGGGCGGGCCGCACGGAGCGGTGCGCCCGGCGGGAGGCCGGGCCGGGCCCGGACGGTCGGCCCCGGCGGTATGTCGGCGCGGGTGCCCTGGGCGCCCTGGAGGTCCCCGGCACCGATGCCTGGCTCTCCCACGCCGTTCGCGAGGCCTGCTCTCGGACGCTCCGCCCGGAGTGGGGACCACGGGCGGCGACGGCCCCGTGCTCGTGGCCGTGCCGGAGACGCCCGGCACGGCGGAGACCCGCGCAGGCCGTGCCGAAACACCCCGCCCGTGGTCTCCGCTCCGGGCGGGAGGCCGGGCCGGGCCCGGACGGACGCCCCCTGCGGGACGTCGGCGCGGGCGCCCTGGAGGTCCCTGGCACCGATGCCTGGCTCTCCCACGCCGTTCGCGAGGCCTGCTCTCGGACGCTCCGCCCGGAGTGGGGACCGCGGGCGGCGACGGCCCCGTGCTCGTGGCCCTGCCGGAGACGCCCGGCACGGCGGACACCCGCGCAGGCCGTGCCGACACACCCCGCCCCCGAACCCCGTGACCGGCCCCGAACCACCAAGGGACAATGGACCTCGTGCGCTATCGCATTCTCGGCACCACCCAGGCACTGCGTCCCGACGGCACCCCCCTCCCGGTCGGCGGCGCACGGCTGCGCGCGCTGCTGACCGTGCTGGCGCTGCGGCCCGGCCGCACCGTCGGCCCCGGCACCCTGGTCGACGAGGTGTGGGACGGCGACCCGCCCGCGGACGCCCCCGCCGCGCTCCAGGCCCTGGTGGGCCGGCTGCGGCGGACGATCGGCGCCGACGCCGTGGCCTCCGTGGACGGCGGGTACCGGCTCGTCGCCGCACCGGACGACATCGACCTGCACCGCTTCGAGCGGCTCACCGGCGAGGGCGCCCACGCGCTCGCCGACGGCGACCCCGCCAAGGCCGCCGTCGTCCTGGACGACGCCCTCGCCCTGTGGCACGGCCCCGCCCTCGCCGACCTGCCCGACCGCACCGCCGAGGCGGCCCGCTGGGAGACCCGCCGCCTGGACGCCCTGCGCGCCCGCCACACCGCCGCCCTCGCCCTCGGCCACGCCGAGCGGTCCCTGCCCGAACTGACCGCCCTGTGCGACGGCCATCCCCTGGACGAACCCCTCCAGGCCCTGCGGCTGCGCGCCCTGCGCGACTCCGGCCGCACCGCCCGGGCCCTCGCCGCCTACGAGGACGTACGGCGGCTGCTCGCCGACCGGCTCGGCGCGGACCCCGGACCCGAACTCAGGGCCCTGCACGCCGAACTGCTCGCGCTCCCGGCGGCGCCCGCGCCGGTCCCCTCCCCGGCCCCTTCCCCGGCGCCCGGCAATCTCCGCGCCCGCCTCACCTCCTTCGTCGGACGCGAGCACGACATCGCGACCATCCGCGGCGACCTGGCCGCCGCCCGCCTGGTCACCCTCCTGGGGCCCGGCGGGGCGGGCAAGACCCGGCTGTCGCAGGAGGCGGGCGAGACCGTGCGGGACGCCGCCCGGGACGGGGTGTGGCTCGCCGAACTCGCCCCCGTCGACGACCCGGCCGCCGTGCCCGAGGCCGTGCTCACCGCCGTCGGCGCCCGCGAGACCGTCCTGTACGGCGCCGGCGCCGAGGCCATGCGGGCCAGCAACGAACGCCACGACGACCCCCTGGAGCGGCTCGCCGAGCACTGCGGACGGCGCCGGATGCTCCTCATCCTCGACAACTGCGAGCACGTCGTCGAGGCCGCCGCCCGGGTCGTCGAGGCCCTGCTGGAACGCTGCCCGCATCTCACCGTCCTCGCCACCAGCCGCGAACCCCTCGGCGTACCGGGGGAGTTGCTGCGCCCCGTGGAACCCCTGCCGGAACCCGTGGCGCTGCGCCTGCTCGCCGACCGGGGGGCCTCGGCACGGCCCGGGTTCTCGGTGGCCGACGACCCCGAGGCCTGCGCCGAGATCTGCCGCCGCCTCGACGGCCTGCCCCTCGCCATCGAACTCGCCGCCGCCCGGCTGCGCATGCTGACCCCGCGGCAGATCGCCGACCGCCTCGACGACCGCTTCCGTCTCCTCACCTCCGGCAGCCGCACCGTCCTGCCCCGCCAGCAGACCCTGCGCGCGGTCGTCGACTGGTCCTGGGACCTCCTGGACGAGGACGAACGCGAGGTGCTGGGACGGCTGTCGGTCTTCGCGGGCGGCTGCGACCTCGCCGCCGCCGAGGCCGTGTGCGGGCCCGCCGCCCTGGAGGCGCTCGGCTCCCTCGTCGACAAGTCCCTCGTGGTCGCCGCCCCTTCGGGCGACGACGAGATGCGCTACCGGCTCCTGGAGACCGTCGCCGAGTACGCGGGCGAACGCCTCGACGAGCGGGGCGCCCGCCCCGACGCCGCCCGCGCGCACCTGACGCACTACCGCGAACTCGCCCGCTCCACCGACCCGTTGCTGCGCGGCCCCGGCCAGCTCGCCGCCGTGCACCTGCTGGAGCGGGAGTACGAGAACCTGCGCACCGCCCTGCGGCACGCCGTCGCGGGCCGCGAGGAGCAGGACGCGATGTGCCTGATCCTGTCGCTGTGCTGGTACTGGCAGATGCGCGACCTGCGGATCGAGGCCCGCACCTGGTCCCGTGAGGTCATGGCGCTGGGCCCCGACCCGTTCCCCGATCCGCCCGTGCCCGCCGCCTCCGTGCGCCGGCGCTGCACCGACGCCCCGCCGCCGTGGACGGGCGAGATCCTCGCCGAGGCCCGCCGCGGCGTCCACCTGGTCCATCTGTCCTGCATGGACACCGAGTTGGACGCCTGGCAGCATCCGGCCGCCCAGACGAAACTGCGGTCCATCGCCGCCACCTACGAGCCGGGCATGCCGCAGACCTGCCGGGTCCCGGGCATGCTCTGGTTCTTCGCCGTGATGCTCTCCGGCGACATGGACCGGCTGCGGGAGATCATCGACGCCACCGTCCACACCGCCCGCACCACCCCCGGATTCGACTGGGAGCTCGCCACCAGCCTCCAGTGGCGGGCCAACGTGTTCGCCAACCGGGCCGACTGGGCGGGCGACGCCATCCGGGACGCCGACGAGTCACTGGCGATGTTCCGCGAGCTCGGCGACCTGTGGGGCACCGCCGAGGCGCTCTCCGCGCGGGCCGAGTCCCAGGAGCGCCAGGGCCGCCACGCGCTCGCCGCCGACGACTACCGCGCGGCCATCGAGGTCGCCGAACTGCTCGGCGCCCGCGCCCAGCAGCAGGTCCTCAAGGCACGGCTGGGCAGCGCCCTGGTGGAGACCGGCGCGGGCCCGCACGGGGAGCGGCTGCTGCGCGAGGTGATCGACGCCCGGGAGGCCGGCACCAACGAGGCGGGCGCCGCCGCCCGGATGTTTCTCTCCGCCCATCTCGGCCTGACCGGCAGGACCGCCGAGGCGCGCGAGCAACTGAGGCTGCTGCGCGAGGAGTTCAGCATCTCCCACTTCGTCGTCTTCGACGCCTTCATCCTCGGCTCCGAAGCCTGGGTGGATGTCACCGACGGCCAGTACGGGCCCGGCCTGGACAAGATCCGGCGGGCCCTGGAACGGGCCGAGGAGCCGCTGGCCCAGGCCATCGCCCCCCATATGCGCCCCTTCTACCTCCAGGTCGCCGCGGGCGCCCTCGCCCACCTCGACGGCCGGGCCCGCGACGGCGCCCGTCTGCTGGCCGCGGGCGACGGGCTGCTCCCGGCCGGCCATGTCCCGGCGTCCTTCGAACGCGAGACCCGGACCAGGGCCGAGCGGGCCCTGCGCGCCGCTCTCGGCGACGCGGACTTCTCGGCGGCGTACGACGAGGGCGGCACCCTCCCCATGGAGGAGGCCGCCGCCCTCGTGTGACCGGGCCGCCGGCGCCGGTCAGGTCTTCGTACGGAACTTGTGGATCGCGACCGGCGCCATCACCGCGGTGATCGCCGCCGACCAGCCGAGCGTCACCCACAGGTCCTGGGCGACCGGGCCGCCCACCATGAGTCCGCGCGCGGCGTCCGCGAGCGCAGACAGCGGGTTGTAGTCGGTGAAGGCCTGGAGCCAGCCCGGCATCGAGTCCGTCGGCGCGAAGATCGACGAGCCGAACTGGAGCGGGAACAGCACCAGGAAGCCCATCGCCTGCACGGACTGGGCGCTCTTCATCATCACGCCGAGGGTGATGAACACCCACATGATCGACGAGGCGAACAGCGCGGACAGCCCCACGGCCGCGAGGAGCCCCGGCCAGTTGGTGATGTCGAACCCGACCAGCACCGCGACGATCATCAGCACCGCGGTCGCGAACAGCATCCGCAGCACCTCGACGGAGATCTTCGCGAACAGCACCGAGCCGCGCCCGATGGGCAGCGACCGGAACCGGTCCATGACCCCGGAGTTGAAGTCCTGGCAGAAGCCGGTGCCCACGCCCTGGGCCAGGGTCATGCTCATCATCGCGATCATGCCGGGGATGACGTACTGGACGTACCCGTCCTGTCCGCCGCCCAGCGCCTGTCCGATCGAGCCGCCGAAGACGTACACGAACAGCAGGGTGAAGATCACCGGCATCAGCAGCGCGTCGGCCATCGACTCCGGGTCCTGGCGGATCCACAGCAGGTTGCGGCGGACGAGGGCGCCGGTGTGCCGCAGATGCCCGCGCAGCGAGATCCGGGCGTCGCCCTCGGCCGGCGCGGGAAGGGTGGCGGCGCTCATACGGCGACCTCCTCAAGGGTCTCGGCGGGCACGGTGTCCTGCGGGGCACTGGCGCGGTGGCCGGTGAGCGACAGGAACACCTCGTCCAGGCTGGGCAGTTCGGTGGTGATGGAGGAGACGGTGACACCGCGTGCGGTGACCGCGCCGACCACCGCGGTGAGCTGCTCGTCGCTGAGGATCGGCACCAGCACCGAGCCGTTCTCGGTGTCCACGGTGGTGGTGGCCAGGCCGGTGATGCCGAGCCCGTCCAGATGCCCGGCCAGCGGGCGCAGCTGGAGCGGATCGGCGGGCCGCACCCGCAGGGTCCGTCCCCCGACCTTCGCCTTCAGCTCCTCGATGCCGCCGCCCGCGATCACCTTGCCGCGGTCGACGACGGTCAGCTCGTCGGCGAGCTGCTCGGCCTCCTCCATGTACTGCGTGGTCAGCAGGACGGTGACACCGTCCCCGACCATCCGCTTGACCTCGTCCCACACCTCGTTGCGGGTCCGCGGGTCCAGGCCCGTCGTCGGCTCGTCCAGGTACAGCACGGCGGGCCGCCCGATCATCGACGCGGCGAGGTCCAGCCGCCGCCGCATACCGCCCGAGTAGGTGCTCGCGGGCCGCTTGGCGGCCTCGGTGAGCGAGAACCGCTCCAGCAGTTCGTCCGCCCGCCTGCGCGCGTCCTTGCGCGGCAGGTCGAGCAGCCGCCCGATCATGTACAGGTTCTCCCACCCGGGCAGCTTCTCGTCCACGGAGGCGTACTGACCGGTCAGCCCGATCACCCGGCGCAGCTGCCGGGGCTGGCGCAGCACGTCGTACCCGGCCACGAAGGCCTCTCCGGCGTCCGGCGTGACGAGGGTGGACAGAATCCGTACGAGGGTGGTCTTGCCGGCCCCGTTCGGCCCGAGCACACCCATCACGGTGCCCTCGCGCACGTCCAGGTCGACCCCGTCCAGCGCCTTGGTCTCGCCGTAGTGCTTGACCAGCCCCCGCACGGCTACGGCGCTCCGCGCGCCACTGGGGTTGTCGTCGATTCGCGTCATGCCGAAGACGGTCGCAGCCCTCACCGACAAACCACCGACAGCGCACCTACAGCCACCCACGGCGCACCGACAGCGCCCGCTTCCGCGGCGCCGGCCTGGGGTGATGTCAGGTCAGGACCAGCCATCGGCGGCCGTCGAGCAGCTCGCGGGCCGCGTCGAGATGGCCCGCGTGACAGGCGGTCTCGGTGATGACGTGGAGCAGGACGTCCCGCAGGCTGTGCAGGTGGGGCTCCCCGAACAGGTCGTGCGGCCACCAGGCGAGGGCGGCGTCCGCGGGGGTCGCGGTGATGACGGCGTCGGCGCGTTCCGCCTCGCGCCGGTAGGAGTCGAGGACGTCGGCGGCCGGGGTGTCCGGGGCCACCCGCCACGCCTCGTCCCCGCTCGGCAGGGTGCGGACGGTCTCGGCGTCCCCGGCGACGACCGCGCCGAACCAGAACCGCTCGACGTCCAGCGCGAGGTGCCGGACCAGGCCGAGGCAGTGCCACCCGGACGGCAGGACCGGCCGGCGCAGCGCGTCGTCGTCGAGTCCGTCGAGGATGCCGAGCACATGGCGCCGCTGTCCGCGCAGGACCCGCAGCAGGGCCCCGGTCTCACCGTCCGGTTCTTCGGTCATGGTCACCCAGCATGCCCCGGCCGGCGCGGCCGTGCGCGGGCTTCACCGGTACCGGGAAGGCGCCGGGGAGAGGAACCGGGACATGGCGGCGGCCCGCCGACGGGGGAAGATCGGCGGGCCGCCTCTGTGCCACGGTGGCTCGATGGGCCGGTGCGGCCCCGCGGGGCACGGGTCCTAGTGGACGCTGTGCTCCTCCAGCGGGAAGGTCCCGCCGACCACGTCGTCCGCGAACGCCTTGACCGCGTCGCCCATGACCGTGCGCAGATCGGCGTACTGCTTCACGAACTTGGGCACGCGCCCGCCGGTCAGGCCGAGCATGTCGGTCCAGACGAGGACCTGCGCGTCGGTCTCCGCGCCGGCGCCGATGCCGACCGTCGGGATGTGCAGGGTGCGGGTGACCTCGGCGGCCAGCTCCGCCGGGACCAGCTCCAGGACGACGGCGAAGGCGCCCGCGTCCTGGACGGCCTTGGCGTCCCGCAGCAGCTGCGCGGCGGCCTCCTCGCCGCGGCCCTGGACGCGGTAGCCCATGGCGTTGACGGACTGCGGGGTCAGGCCGATGTGGGCCATCACCGGGATGCCCGCCTCGACGAGGAGACGGATCTGGTCGTGCGAGCGCTCGCCGCCCTCCAGCTTGACCGCGCCGGCGCCCGCGTCCTTGATCAGACGGGTCGCGGAGCGCAGCGCCTGGACCGGGCCCTCCTGGTACGAGCCGAAGGGGAGGTCGGCGACGATGAGCGCGCGGGACGTGCCGCGGACGACGGCCGCCGAGAGCATGGTCATCTCGTCGAGGGTGACGGGCACGGTCGACTCGTACCCGAGGTGGCAGTTGCCCGCGGAGTCACCGACGAGCAGGACCGGGATGCCGGCCTCGTCGAAGACGGAGGCGGTGGCCGAGTCGTACGCGGTGAGCATGGGCCACTTCTCGCCCCGCTCCTTGGCCGCGGTGATGTCCCGGACGGTGATGCGGCGTGTGCCCTTTCCCCCGTACAGCGCCTTGCTGCCGTCGGAGGTCTTCGCCTGAGGCGTCTGGGCAGCCGAAAGCTGCGTCATTGCAACGGCTCCTTCTGTCATCTCGAGGCGCCCTCACGGCGTCCCCGGATCACCTCCATGGTGGCACTTCGTGTCACGCGCGGCCAGACCGGGTCGAGGGAGGTCGGTCACGCGTGGACCGGCGTACGACCGGAGCCCTAGTCCCGTTCTTAAGTTCTCCGTAAAGAATTCCGATACGAGACGGTTCCGTATCGGAATGACGCCTAGGCTCGACGGTATGACTTCTCCTGCCGACCCCGCCGGCCGTACCGCGTCCGGCCCGCGCATCCCGGAGGCCGTGCACCGGCGGCGCTGGGCGATCCTCGGCGTGCTCATGCTGAGCCTGCTGATCGTGGTCCTCGACAACTCGATCCTCAACGTCGCGATCAAGACGATCTCGACGCCCGCGCCGACGGGGCTCGGCGCCACCCAGAGCGAGCTGGAGTGGGCGATCAACGCCTACACGCTCGTCTTCGCCGGCCTGCTGTTCAGCGCCGGTCTGCTCGGCGACCGGCTCGGTCGCAAGAAGGTGCTCCTCGGCGGCCTCGCCGTGTTCGGCATCGGGTCCGCGCTCGCCGCGACCTCCGGCACGCCCACCGAGCTCATCGCGTTCCGCGCGGTCATGGGCCTCGGCGCGGCCTTCGTGATGCCCGCCACGCTCGCCGTCCTGATGAACGTGTTCGAGCGGGACGAGCAGCCCAAGGCCATCGGCATCTGGGCCGGCGGCGTCGGGCTCGCCATCGCCATCGGGCCGATCACCGGCGGTCTCCTGCTCGACCACTTCTGGTGGGGCTCGGTCTTCCTGATCAACGTGCCGATCGTGCTGATCGCCCTCGCGCTGATGGTGTGGCTGGTGCCCGACTCGCGCGACCCGAACCCCGGGCGGATCGACCCCGTCGGCGTCGTCCTGTCCGTCGTGGGCCTCGTCCTGCTCGTCTACGGCATCATCAAGGGCGGCCAGCTCGCCGACTTCACGGACCCGGCCGTGCTCGCCACGA
This sequence comes from Streptomyces sp. NPDC090106, assembly GCF_044747265.1. Taxonomy (NCBI): domain Bacteria; kingdom Bacillati; phylum Actinomycetota; class Actinomycetes; order Kitasatosporales; family Streptomycetaceae; genus Streptomyces; species Streptomyces sp. NPDC090106. Next base: position 117,962 of record NZ_JBIVDS010000005.1, read on the forward strand.
TCGGCGCCGGTGTCGTCGTCCTCGCCGGCTTCGTCGTGTTCGAGAAGCGCAGCGACCACCCGTCCATCGACGTCGACTACTTCAAGAACCGGGTGTTCTCGGCCGCCATCGCCGCCATCGCGCTGGTCTTCTTCGCGCTGATGGGCGTCACCTTCTTCTCGGTCTTCTACACCCAGAGCGTGCGCGGCTACTCGCCGCTCCAGACCGGCCTGCTGATGCTGCCGCTGGCCGTCGCCCAGCTCATCTTCGCGCCGCGCGCCCGGCTGCTCGTCGACCGCTTCGGCAACAAGGCGACGACCACCGGCGGCATGCTCATCATCGCCGCGACCCTCGCCGCCTTCGCCGGGTTCGAGGCGGACACCCCGATCTGGATCCTGGAGGTCGTCTTCTTCCTCATGGGCGTCGGCATGGCGCACATCATGACGCCGGTCAGCGTCGTCATCATGCAGGCCCTGCCCCGGGAGAAGGCCGGCTCGGCGTCCGCGCTCAGCAACACCTTCCGCCAGGTCGGCGGCGCGCTCGGCATCGCCGTCCTCGGCTCCGTGCTCTCCACGGCCTACCGGGGCCGGATCGAGGACGAGCTGGGGATGCTCCCGGCCGGCGCGCGGCACACCGCGGGCGAGTCCATCGAGGCCACGCTCGGCGTCGCCGAGAAGCTCGGCGTGAAGGAACTCGTCGTCCCCGCGCACGACGCCTTCCTGCACGCCATGCACGTCACCGCGCTGTGCGGGGCGGGCATCGCGCTGGTCGGCGCGGTCGTCGTCGCCCTGTTCCTGCCGGGCCGTCAGCCCGCCGAGCAGAAGGACGCACAGGGCCGGGAGCTGGTCACGACCGAGTGAGCCCGCCGGCCGGGGCCGGGCGGCGCGGGGGAGGGTCGAGTGGCGCGGGGGACAATCGTCGAAGGACACAGAAGGGATCCGAAGACGTGAGCAGCAGCCTCGCCGAAGGCCGTCCCCCGCACACGGGCCTCGCCGAAGGGGGCGCCGGTGCCGGCGCACCGCACGCGGGCCCCAGAAGGGGCCGTCCACGCAGCGAGGCCGTGGAACGCGCCATCGTCGAGGGCGTGATGAAGCTGCTGGAGGACGGCGTCCCGCTCGCGGAGCTCTCCATCGAACGCATCGCCCGCACGGCCGGTGTCGGCAAGGCCGCCATCTACCGCCGCTGGAGCGACAAGGAGGAGCTGTTCGTCGACGTCGTGCGCGCCGCCGAACCCCCCGACCCCGAGGAACTGCCCGGCACCTCCCTGCGCGACGACCTCGTCGTCCTGCTGGAGACGCTGCGTCAGCGCGGCCTCGCCAACCGCTCCTCGGCGATCCTGCACAACGTCCACGCGCAGATGAAGTCCAGCCCGAAGATCTGGGCGGCCTACGACGCGCTGGTGGTCGCCCCGCGCCGGCAACTCGGCCTGGAGGTGCTGCGCCGGGGCCAGCTCACCGGCGAGGTGCGCGCGGACCTCGACGTCGAACTCCTCAACGACATCGTCGTGGGTCCCATGCTGCTGCGCTCCGTGATGCGCCCGGAGGCCGAACTCCCGGACGGCCTCGCCGAACAGATCGTCGACACGCTGCTGGAGGGGCTGGCGCCACGGCCGGGAGTGTCCTCACCGACCGTCAGTTCGACATCCGGGTAGCCCTTGTGTGCGCGTTTCGTCACAGAGGGCGCTTTCGCCGCGCGTGTTCGGAACTCCGGACGCCCAGTTGTTCGTCCTCGTCCGGGTACGGCCGTCATGGGACGGCGTGAACGGACCGGATCATCCCCTAGGGTCGTTGTGGCAGCAGGGGACGGACGGATGCACGGCAGGCAGTGAGGCGACGGCGTATGGCGCAGCAGGCGTACCTGGAGGAGACGGACAACGGTGGCTCGGGACCCGAGCGCCGGGACTCCCGGGTCCGACGCCTGCTGGACAGACTGACCGGGGGATGGCGCGGGGACCCGCGCATCTGGCGCCGGGGGCTGATCCTCGCCGCCGTCGCGGTGGTCCTCGCCCTGATCATGCTGCTGCACTCGCGCATCCCGAACGCGATCGGCAACCTCGGCAGCCTCACGGAGACCTTCCTGCCGTGGCTGGGCCTGTTCGTGCCGGTGCTGCTGGTCCTGGGGCTCGTACGGCGGTCCGCGACGGCCCTGATCGCGGTCGTCCTCCCGGCGGTCGTCTGGCTGAACCTGTTCGGCGGTCTGCTCACCGACAAGACCGGCTCCGGCGGCGACCTGACCGTCGCCACGCACAACGTCAACGCCGACAACCCCGACCCCTCCGGCACCGCCCGTGACGTGGCCGCCTCCGGCGCGGACGTGGTGGCCCTGGAGGAACTGACGGCGACGGCCGTGCCGACGTACGAGAAGGCGCTCGCGGCCACGTACGCGTACCACTCGGTGCAGGGCACGGTCGGGCTGTGGAGCAAGTACCCGCTGAGCGGGGTGAAGCCCGTCGGCATCAAGCTGGGCTGGACCCGCGCCATGCGGGCCACGGTGACCGCGCCCGCCGGGAAGGTCGCCGTCTACGTCGCCCACCTGCCGTCGGTGCGGGTCAAGATGGAGGCCGGGTTCACGGCCCGGCAGCGCGACAAGAGCGCCGACGCGCTCGGCGAGGCCATCGCGGACGAGCCGCTCGCCGACGTCGTCCTGCTCGGCGACCTGAACGGCACGATGAACGACCGCGCGCTCAACGCCGTCACCGCGCAGATGCGCTCCACGCAGGGGGCGGCGGGCAGCGGCTTCGGGTTCAGCTGGCCGGCCTCGTTCCCGCTGGCGCGCATCGACCAGATCCTGGTCAGGGGCGCCGAGCCGGTGACGTCGTGGACCCTGCCGCAGACGGGGAGCGACCACCTGCCGGTGGCGGCCCGGGTGAAGCTCTCCGGGACCTCGGAGTGAGGCGGGACTCACGCTCGTTCGACAGGTTGTCCTGACCTAGGGGAATGCGGGGCGTGAGAGGATTTGTTCCGTAGCTGAACTTAGAGCGTGGCCCCCGGCCGGCTCTTCGCTGCGGATCCGATCCTCCCTCCTCCTCGAAAGGCACTGGCACCTCCATGCCCCTGGCCCTGCTCGCCCTGGCCGTCGGCGCTTTCGGAATAGGCACCACCGAGTTCGTGATGATGGGCCTGCTGCCCGACGTCGCGGACGACCTCGGCATCTCCGTCCCCACCGCCGGCCATCTCGTCTCGGCGTACGCGCTCGGCGTGGTCATCGGCGCGCCGCTGCTCGCGGCGCTCACCGCACGGATGTCCCGCCGCACGGTCCTGATCGGGCTGATGGCGCTGTTCATCGCGGGCAACGCGGCCTCCGCGTTCGCGCCCGGCCACGGGTGGCTCCTCGCCGCCCGTTTCGTCAGCGGCCTCCCGCACGGTGCCTTCTTCGGGGTCGGCGCGGTCGTCGCCACGCAGCTGGCCGCGCCGGAGCGCAGGGCCCGGTCGGTGTCGCTGATGTTCCTCGGCCTCACCGTCGCGAACGTCGCCGGGGTGCCGGCCGCCACGCTCGTGGGCCAGCACCTGGGCTGGCGGGCCGCCTTCCTCGGTGTCAGCGCGATCGGCCTCGCGGCGATCGCGACGCTGGCGCTGCTGATCCCGCACGACAGGGCAGTGGCGCCGACGGGCGGCGGGCTGCGCGGCGAACTGGCCGCCCTGCGGTCCCTGCCGGTCTGGCTGGCCCTCGGCACGACCGTCGCGGGCTTCGGCGCGCTGTTCTCCGCGTACAGCTACATCACGCCGATGCTCACGGACGCCGCCGGGTACGGCGCCGGGACCGTGACCGTGCTGCTCGCGCTCTTCGGGGTCGGGGCGACGGTGGGCAACCTGCTGGGCGGGCGGCTCGCCGACCACTCCCTGCGCGGCACGCTCTTCGGCGGCCTGGCGTCCCTCGTCGTGGTCCTCGGCGCCTTCCCGCTGCTCATGAGCGCCCAGTGGAGCGCGGCGGCGGCGGTCGTCCTGCTGGGCACGGCGGCGTTCGTCACGGGCTCCCCGCTCCAGCTCATGGTCATGGAGAAGGCCTCCTCGGCCCCCTCGCTGGCCTCCTCCGCCAACCAGGCCGCCTTCAACCTCGCCAACGCGGGCGGCGCCTGGATCGGCGGCCTCGCCCTCGCGGCGGGCCTCGGTACGACGTCCCCGGCGCTCGCGGGAGCGGCGCTGGCGGTGCTGGGCCTGGGCGTCGCCGGGGCGGCGTACACCGTGGACCGACGCCGCCGGGCCGTCCCTGCCGCCGGTCACGAGCGGGTGGTCGCGGGCGGCATGCCGCAGGTCCCGCAGGGCGTGGGCCGCTGAGCGGAGCGGGCCGCACGCCCGGCGTCGTGCGGACGGGCTGATCACCGTCTACGCGTTTCGTCCACACGACGTCCACAGACGGCATGATTCATTCCGCTCATGTCGTGCCGCCGCCCGTCCGGCCGGTCATCATGTCTCCCCGGTTGACCTGGAGGGGGACGGTATGGCGGGGTACATGGTGAGACGGTTCGGGGCGCGGACGGTGGACGGGTTCGTCGTCGCGCTGCCGACGGTGATGCTGGGATGGGCGGCGCTGCCGCTCATGGAGGTGGCGCTCGGCAACCGGGTCCGCACGCTGGCCCGGCGCGAGGGCGTGGAGATCGTCTCGTCCGGCCTGGACGGCAAGGTGGTCAAGGAGAGCCTGGCGGACTCGGCGACGGCGATCGGCGAGACGATCGGCACCATCGCCGTCGGCCTGATGGTGTTCGCCCTCGCGCTCTGGCTCTTCTACGACTGGTTCGCGCACGCCCTGTTCGGCCGCACCCTCGGCAAGGCGGCCCTCGGACTGCGCGTCGAGCGCTTCGACGGCGCCCGGCCCGGGATCGTGTGCGCGCTGATCAGGTCGGGCGTGATCATAGGGGTCCCGATGGCGGTCCTCGTGGTCGCCTGGACGTACGCGCTCGCGGGCCGCAGCGACTACCCCGTGGCTGTCGACGTGGCCCAATGGGTGGTGTTCGGCGGCCTGTTCCTCGTGCTCCTGCCGACCCACCGCACCCTGCACGACTGGATGTCCTTCACGCGGGTGCACTCGACCAGGTAGCGCGGGACGGCCCAGGCGGGGCCCACGGGGACCGGCACGACGAGGGGCCGGCGGTCACGACCGCCGGCCCCACCTGTCTCGTCCGCGGGAAACCCGCCCCGACCCGCCCCTACAGCACCGGCAGGTTCTTCCGCAGCTCGAAGGCCGTCACCTCGGAGCGGTACTCCTCCCACTCCTGGCGCTTGTTGCGCAGGAAGAAGTCGAAGACGTGCTCGCCCAGCGTCTCCGCCACGAGGTCGCTGCGCTCCATGAGGGTGAGCGCCTCGCCTAGGTTCTGGGGGAGGGGCTCGATGCCCATCGCGCGGCGCTCGGCGTCGGACAGGGCCCAGACGTCGTCCTCGGCGCCCGGCGGGAGCTCGTAGCCCTCCTCGATGCCCTTGAGGCCGGCCGCCAGCAGCACCGCGTACGCCAGGTACGGGTTGGCGCCGGAGTCGATGGACCGCACCTCGATACGGGCCGAGCCGGTCTTGCCGGGCTTGTACATCGGGACGCGGACCAGCGCGGAGCGGTTGTTGTGGCCCCAGCAGATGTAGGACGGGGCCTCGCCGCCGGCACCCGCCGTGCGCTCGGAGCCGCCCCAGATGCGCTTGTAGGAGTTCACCCACTGGTTGGTGATCGCGGAGATCTCCGCCGAGTGCTTCAGCAGACCGGCGATGAAGGAGCGGCCCACCTTGGAGAGCTGGAACTCGGCGCCGGACTCGTAGAACGCGTTGCGGTCGCCCTCGAAGAGGGAGAGGTGCGTGTGCATGCCCGAGCCCGGGTACTCCGAGAACGGCTTCGGCATGAACGTCGCCTGCACGCCCTGCTCCAGCGCCACCTGCTTCATGACCAGGCGGAACGTCATGATGTTGTCCGCCGTGGACAGGGCGTCGGCGTAGCGCAGGTCGATCTCCTGCTGGCCGGGGGCGCCCTCGTGGTGCGAGAACTCGACCGAGATGCCCATCGACTCCAGCATGGTGATCGCCTGGCGGCGGAAGTCCATGCCGATGTTCTGCGGGGTGTGGTCGAAGTAGCCGGAGTTGTCGGCCGGGGTCGGGCGCGAGCCGTCCAGCGGCTTGTCCTTCAGGAGGAAGAACTCGATCTCCGGGTGGGTGTAGAAGGTGAAGCCCAGGTCGGAGGTGCGGGCCAGCGCGCGCTTGAGGACGTAGCGCGGGTCCGCGAAGGACGGCGAGCCGTCCGGCATCAGGATGTCGCAGAACATCCGGGCCGTACCGGGGGCCTCGGCGCGCCACGGGAGGATCTGGAACGTCGACGGGTCGGGCTTGGCGATCATGTCCGACTCGTAGACCCGGGCGAAGCCCTCGATCGCCGAGCCGTCGAAGCCGATGCCCTCGTCGAAGGCCTGCTCCAGTTCGGCCGGGGCCACGGCGACGGACTTGAGGAAGCCCAGCACGTCCGTGAACCACAGGCGTACGAACCGGATGTCGCGCTCCTCCAACGTCCGGAGCACGAACTCCTGCTGCTTGTCCATCTTCCGCTTCCCCATCCTTGCTGGTCAGGCCGCCTGCCTCCGGTCCCGTGAGAGACGGTCGGGCACCTGAGCATCCCACCACAACACCATTTCATGCGTGTTGCGCACCATGATCGACGGGCCGACCCCTGGCTGAACGCCTCACGTACGGCAGGTGTACCGCTGTGTCGCCCATCTTGCCTGTTCGCACCGGCATCCGTAACGCCCGGACCGTGCGCCGGTCGTATGTGATCCGGCCGGACGCGATCGGGCCGTGTGTGACGCGGCTAACCTGCCCCCGGCTTAATTGGTATCTCGGATGCAAGTTTTAATGGAGGCAGACACGCCACCGTTCCCCGAGGAGCCCGCATGCTGTCCGAGCAGTCCGCCGCCACCGTCCGCGCCACGCTGCCCGTCGTCGGCGCGGCGATAGGCGAGATCACCGAACGCTTCTACACCGGCCTGTTCGCCGCCCACCCCGAACTGCTGCGCGATCTGTTCAACCGCGGCAACCAGGCCGCCGGCACCCAGCGCCAGGCCCTCGCGGGCTCGATCGCCGCCTTCGCGACCCACCTGGTGGACCGCCCGGACGACCGCCCCGACGCGATGCTCGCCCGCATCGCCCACAAGCACGCCTCCCTCGGTGTCACCGCCGCGCAGTACGACGTCGTCCACGAGCACCTCTTCGCGGCGATCGCGGACGTCCTCGGCGAGGCGGTCACCCCGGAGGTCGCCGCGGCCTGGGACGAGGTCTACTGGCTGATGGCGAACGCCCTGATCGCCCTGGAGAAGCGGCTGTACGACGAGAGCGGCGGCCACGCCTGGCGCGACTGGGAGGTCGTCGAACGCGTCCCCGAGACCGCCGACGTCGTCACCCTCAGGCTCCGCCCCGCCGACCGGGGCCCGGTGCGCGACTTCCGCGCCGGACAGTACGTCTCCGTCGGCGTGCGGCTCCCCGACGGCGCCCGGCAGATCCGGCAGTACAGCCTCAGCGGCGCCCCCGGCTCCACGGTGCGCCAGATCAGCGTCAAGCGGGTCGACGGGGGCCCCGGCCCGCAGGGCGAGGTCTCCGCACACCTTCACGCGCGCGTGCGCGAGGGCGACGTCCTCGAACTCTCCGAGCCGTACGGCGATCTCGTCCTGGACGGCGCGGACGGCTCCGCCCCGCTCCTCCTCGCCTCCGCCGGCATCGGTGTCACCCCGATGGTCGCGATGCTGGCCGACCTCGCCGGACGCGGCCACCGTGCCCCGGTCACCGTCGTCCACGGCGACCGCTCCCCGGCCGACCACGCCCTGCGCGCCGACCAGGAGACCTATGTCCGCAAACTCGCGGACGCGGAGCTGCACCTCTGGTACGAGCGCGAGGCGCCCCAGGGGACCCGCGCCGGCCTCGTCGACCTCGAAGGCGTCCCCCTCGCACCCGGCACGCGCGCGTACCTGTGCGGCCCGCTGCCCTTCATGCGCTCGGTCCGCACGGCGCTGATCGCCCGGGGAGTGGCCCCGTCCGCCATCCACTACGAGGTGTTCGGCCCGGACCTCTGGCTGGCGCGGGAGAGCTGAGCGGACCCGACCTGGGGCGCACCCGTCCTAGGGCGCTCTCGCCCTAGGGGCGGTGCCTGCCGATCTCCAGGAGGAGCGGGCCCGTCGGGCTGCTCGTCACGTCGGCGATCGTCAGGGGGTCCAGCGAGGCGTAGAACGCCTCCTGGGCCCGGCGCAGGGCGCCGCGCAGCCGGCAGCCGGTGTGCAGGGGGCACGGGGTGTCGCCCTCGCACTCGACGACCTCGCCGTCGCCCTCGAAGGCGCGCACGACCGCCCCGACGGACGCCGTGCGCCCCTGCGCGCTGAGGGAGAGGCCGCCGCCCCGGCCGCGCCGGGCGTCGACCAGGCCGAGGTGCTGGAGCTCGGCGACGACCTTCGCCGCGTGCGTGTACGGCACGTCCATGTCGGCGGCGACCTGACGGGTGGCCGGGGTCGCCCCGGACTCGACGGCCAGGCGCATGAGGATCCGCAATGCCAGGTCGGTGGAGCGCAGAAGCCGCATGACACGAAGCGTAGATAATGCGCATCCACGGTTCAAAAAATCGTTTCCCCCCGGCCCCTGCGCACGCCCCCTCGCCCCGCCCGTGGCCCGCTCCCACTACGATCAGCGGACCCGCACGACGTCCCGACCGCCCCCCTTTCCCCAGAAGGACACACATGGGCTCCGCCAAGAACAAGGACTCCGCAGAGCGCAAGGCGCGCATAGCGGAGATGCGGCGTGCCGAACAGGCCCGCGAGCGCCGCAACCGGATCCTGACGATCGCGGCGAGCGTGGTCGTGGTGGCCGCTCTCGCGGTCGGCGCCGTCGTGGTCGTCCAGAACCAGGGTGACGACAGCACCAGCGCCTCCGACTCCAAGGGCGCCGGGCACTGGAAGACGGGCTCGGACGGGGTGAAGACCTGGTCGGCGAAGCTCACCCAGACCCATGTCACCAAGTCCGTGTCGTACCCGATGTCGCCCCCGGTCGGCGGTGACCACAACGCGGTCTGGCTCAACTGCAACGGCAACGTGTACACCGACGAGGTGGCGAACGAGAACGCCGTGCACTCGCTGGAGCACGGCGCGGTCTGGGTGACGTACACCAGCAAGGCGAAGAAGGCGGACGTCGACGCGCTCGCCGCGAAGGTCAAGAAGACGCCGTACACGCTGATGAGTCCCTACGAGGACCAGGACGCCCCGATCGTGCTGTCGGCCTGGGGCCACCAGCGGACGGTGACCGGCGCGGACGACCCGGACGTGGCCACGTTCTTCGAGACGTACGTCCAGGGCGAGCAGACCCCCGAACCGGGCGCCTCCTGCACCGGCGGGAAGATGCAGTGACCGGGACGGCACAGTGAGCGGGACGGCACAGTGAACCAGAGGACCGGATGGATCGCCGGGGCCGCGGCGGCCGTGCTCGTCGCGGCCGGCGCGGTCACCTACGCCGTCGCCGACGGGGACGGCCCGGCGGCCGGCACCCCGGCCGCCGACTCCGCCGACGCCGGCTTCGCGCGGGACATGGCGGTGCATCACCAGCAGGCCGTGGAGATGTCGTTCATCGTCCGCGACCGGACGACGGACGAGGACGTCCGCCGGCTCGCCTACGACATCGCGCAGACACAGGCCAACCAGCGCGGCATGCTGCTCGGCTGGCTCGATCTGTGGGGGCTGCCGAAGGTGTCCTCCGACGAGCCGATGACCTGGATGGGCATGGCCGGAATGGCCGACGGGAAAGACGGCGCCCTCATGCCGGGCATGGCCACCAACACCGAGCTGAGGAAGCTGGAGTCGCTGAGCGGCAAGCAGGCCGAGATCTTCTATCTCCAGTTGATGACCGACCATCACAAGGGCGGGGTCCACATGGCCGAGGGCTGTGTGTCCCGGTGCACGGTCACCGTGGAGAAGCGGATCGCGCAGGGCATGGTCGACGCGCAGGAGTCCGAGATCGACCTGATGGCGGACATGCTGAAGGAGCGGGGCGCGACACCGCGTTCATGATCCGGCCACACCGAAATGGCCTCGCCATTAGGTTAATTGGCCCCCTCTTGGCATGCGCATTCCCCTTGCATGAACGGTTCGCCGAAAGAGTGGCCCCGAGTGATCCACTCACCACGAACCGCAAAACAGGGGGTTCCATGAGCACGAACCGCGCCAGAACGCGCGCCGCCACGAGCCTGGCAGCGACACTGCCCATGCTCGCCGGCGCGCTGGTGCTCGGTATACCCGCGGCCCACGCCGCGGACTCCCCGGCCCGGGACACGCTGGCCGGGACCCGGCCCGCCTGGGCCACGGCCAAGGCCGACAAGGGTGCCACCGCGGACAGTTCGCAGGTCTCCGCCCGGGTCTACCTCGCCGGCCGGGACGCCTCCGGTCTCGCCGCGTACGCCAAGGCCGTGTCCGACCCGGCCTCGCCGTCGTACGGCAAGTACCTCACCGCCGCGCAGGCCCAGAAGCGCTACGGCGCCACCGCCGCGCAGGTTTCCGCCGTGAAGTCCTGGCTGCGCTCGGCGGGTCTGACCGTCACCGGCGTCACCGCGCACTACGTCTCGGTCACCGGTGAAGTGGCCGCCGCCGAGAAGGCGTTCGGCACGTCCCTGCACAACTACGCGAAGGGCGCCAAGACCTACCGCGCCCCCGCGAGGACGGCCTCCGCGCCCGCCGGGCTCGACGGTGCCGTGCTGACCGTCACCGGCCTGGACAACGCCCCGCACAAGGCGAGCCACGACGACCAACTGCCCGGCCCCACCGGGCTGTTCAAGAACTCCGGGCCGTTCTCGTCGTACTACGGCTCCAAGACGGCGAGCACCCTGCCCGACGCCTACGGCGGCAAGATCCCGTACGCCGTCGAGGGGTACACCGGCAAGCAGCTGCGGGCCGCGTACGGCGCGGGCACGCGCACCGGCAAGGGGGTGCGCGTCGCCATCACCGACGCGTACGCCTCGCCGACGATCGCCTACGACGCGCAGACCTACGCGAAGAAGCACGGCGACGCCGCCTGGAAGACCGGCCAGTTGAGCCAGGTCCTGCCGAAGAAGTACACGAGGACCGAGGAGTGCGACGCCTCCGGCTGGTACGGCGAGGAGACCCTCGACGTCGAGGCCGTGCACGCCGTCGCGCCCGCCGCGAACGTCACCTACGTGGGCGCCGCGTCCTGCTACGACGACGACCTGCTCGACTCGCTCAGCAAGATCGTCGACAAGCACCTCGCCGACATCGTCTCCAACTCCTGGGGCGACATCGAGGCCAACCAGACGCCCGACCTCGCCGCCGCCTACGACCAGGTGTTCCAGTTCGGCGCCGTCGAGGGCATCGGCTTCTACTTCTCCTCCGGCGACAACGGCGACGAGGTCGCCAACACCGGTACCAAGCAGGTCGACACCCCGGCCAACTCGGCCTGGGTGACGGCGGTCGGCGGCACCTCGCTCGCCGTCGGCAAGGGCGACACGTACCTGTGGGAGACCGGCTGGGGCACCGAGAAGGCGACCCTGTCCGCCGACGGCACGTCCTGGACGAACTTCCCCGGCGCGTTCACCTCCGGCGCGGGCGGCGGCACCAGCGCCACCGTCGCCGAGCCCTCCTACCAGAGGGGTGTCGTCCCCGACGCGCTCGCCAAGGCGAACAATGCCGCCGGCAACCGTGTCGTCCCGGACATCTCCGCGATCGCCGACCCCAACACCGGCTTCAAGGTCGGCCAGACGCAGACCTTCCCGGACGGCACCGAGCAGTACAGCGAGTACCGCATCGGCGGCACCTCGCTCGCCGCGCCGGTCATCGCCGCCGTCCAGGCCCTCGCCCAGGAGGCGCGCGGCGGCAAGGCGATCGGCTTCGCCAACCCGGCGATCTACGCCAAGTACGGGTCGAAGGCGTACCACGACGTGACGGACACCCCGACCGGCAAGGGCCTGGCCGTGGCACGCGTCGACTTCGTCAACGGCTACGACGCCACGGACGGTCTCACCACGTCCGTGCGCTCGCTCGGCAAGGACAGCTCCCTGTCCGCCGTGAAGGGCTACGACGACGTGACCGGCGTGGGCACCCCCGCGAACGGCTACGTGGAGTCGTACCGCCGCAAGTAGACCGGCGGCGGCGTCAGCGGGGACGTGCCGCTGTCGTACGGGGCGCGGGGCGTGATCGCTCCGCGCCCCATCGCGTCGCTCTGACGATTACTGTGATTAGACTGATCCCGTGCCTCCGACTCCGTTGAACTTCCGGTCGCTCTACCAGCACGGCTTCGCGCGCGTCGCCGCGTGCACCGGCCACACCGTCATCGCGGACCCGCCCGCCAACGCCGGGGCGGTGCTGCGGCACGCGCGGCGGTGCGCCGAGGACGGCGTCGCGGTCGCGGTCTTCCCCGAGATGGTCCTGTGCGGCTACTCGATCGAGGACCTGCTGCTCCAGGACGTCCTCCTCGACGAGGTCGAGACGGCCCTCGCGGACGTCGTCGCCGGGTCGGCCGACCTGCTGCCGGTGCTGGTCGTCGGCGCCCCGCTGCGGCACCGCAACCGGATCTACAACTGCGCGGTGATCGTCCACCGCGGCCGGATCCTCGGCGTGGTGCCCAAGTCGTACCCGCCGAACTACCGCGAGTTCTACGAACGCCGGCAGATCGCCGACGGCGCCGACGAGCGCGGCGGCACCATCCGCGTCGGCGGCGCGGACGTCCCCTTCGGCGTGGACCTCCTGTTCGCGGCCGACGACGTCCCCGGGCTCGTCCTGTACGCGGAGATCTGCGAGGACATGTGGGTGCCGGTGCCGCCGAGCGCGGAGGCGGCCCTCGCGGGCGCGACGGTCCTGCTCAACCTCTCCGGCAGCCCCATCACGGTCGGCCGTGCCGAGGACCGCAAGCTGCTGTGCCGGTCGGCGTCCGCGCGCTGCCTGGCCGCGTACGTCTACGCGGCGGCCGGGCTGGGGGAGTCGACGACCGACCTGTCCTGGGACGGACAGACGATGATCTACGAGAACGGCGCCCTGCTCGCCGAGACCGAGCGCTTCCCGCTCGGCGACGAGTACGCCGTCGCCGACGTCGACCTCGACCTGCTGCGCCAGGAACGGCAGCGGATGGGCACCTTCGACGACAACCGCCGCACCCACGGCACCCGCACCGGTGACTTCCGCACGGTCGGCTTCGAACTTGCCCCGCCGACGACCGACCTGGGCCTGCGCCGCCGCCTGGAACGCTTCCCGTTCGTGCCGGCCGACGCCGAACGGCTCGCCCAGGACTGCTACGAGGCGTACAACATCCAGGTCGAGGGCCTCCAGCAGCGGCTCGCCGCGATCGGCGGGCCCAAGGTCGTCATCGGGGTCTCCGGCGGCCTGGACTCCACGCACGCGCTGATCGTCGCCGCCCGCGCGATGGACCGGGCCGGGCGCCCGCGCAGCGACATCCTCGCCTGGACGCTGCCCGGCTTCGCCACCAGCGACCACACCAAGGACAACGCCCACAAGCTGATGAACTCCCTCGGCGTGACCGCCGCCGAGCTGGACATCACGCCCACGGCACGGCTGATGCTCCAGGAGATGGACCACCCCTTCGCGGCCGGCGAGCCGCAGTACGACGTCACCTTCGAGAACGTCCAGGCGGGTCTGCGCACGGACTACCTGTTCCGGCTCGCCAACCAGCGCGGCGGCATCGTCCTCGGCACCGGCGACCTCTCCGAGCTGGCGCTCGGCTGGTCCACGTACGGCGTCGGCGACCAGATGAGCCACTACAACGTCAACGGCGGCGTCCCCAAGACGCTGATCCAGCACCTCATCCGCTGGGTCATCAGCAGCGGCCAGTTCGGCGACGACACCGGCAAGACGCTGGCCGCGATCCTCGACACGGAGATCAGCCCGGAGCTGGTCCCCGGCGAGGAGATGCAGTCGACGGAGTCGAAGATCGGCCCCTACGCCCTGCACGACTTCACGCTCTTCCACGTCCTGCGCCACGGCTTCCGCCCCTCGAAGATCGCCTTCCTGGCCTGGCACGCCTGGCACGACCAGGAGGCCGGCGCCTGGCCCCCCGGCTTCCCCGAGGCCAAGCGCGGCGCCTACGATCTCCCGGAGATCCGCCGCTGGCTGGAGGTCTTCTGCCGCCGCTTCTTCGGCTTCGCCCAGTTCAAGCGCTCCGCCATGCCCAACGGCCCGAAGGTCTCCGCGGGCGGCTCCCTCTCCCCGCGCGGCGACTGGCGGGCCCCGTCGGACAGCTCGGCGGCAGCCTGGCTCCGGGATCTGGCCCGGTTCGACGAGCAGCGAATCGATGAGCAGTGACGGGACGGGACCACGACGGGGCCGATGACACGACGGTGACGTGACGTGACGTGACGTGACGTGACGTGACGTGACGTGACGGGGAAGGGGGCCGGGCGGTGATCCGCCCGGCCCCCTTCCCCTTCCCCGAGCCTCAGCCGGAGGCCGTCACTGCCCCGCCTGCTGGGCCAGGACCTGGTGGAGGGGTTCTGTTTCGCGGCGCTTGTACTCCTGGATGGCCCAGCCGTTGCCGTCGGGGTCCTTGAAGTACATGAACGTGGCGCCGTCCTGCGGGGCGAACCGGACCGGCTCGCTCACGTCCAGGCCGCGGGCGGTCAGCTCCTCGTAGGCCGCCTTGGCGTCGGTGACGCACAGCTGGAGGCCGTGGTAGGTGCCGGGCTGCGGGGCGCCGGTGGGGATCTGGAGGCCGTCGACCAGGGCGATGGAACAGCCGGAGCCGGGCGGGGTGAGCTGACAGATCCGGACGCCCTCCATCACCTCCCCGTCGAGATCGACGTGGAAGCCGACCTTGTCCTCGTAGAAGGCCTTGGCACGGTCCACGTCCGTCACCGGCAGCAGGACCACTTCGAGGCTCATGTCCATGGCGTGACTCCCTTGTCTACGTCGGCATGTCGGTACGTCGGCGCTCGGGGCCGCCCCCGCGTACGGCCGGACGGCTCCCCCCTCACCGAAGCCGAAAACCGTGCCCGGCGCCACCGAGAGAGCGAGAAACGCCCCGCCGAAACCGGGCCCGCGCCCCGGCGCCGACCGCGGCGTCTGCGGTTAGGCTCGTGGCCGTACGACCTTGATCGGACGGGAGGGCCGAGGATGACGGCGCCGGGGCGCAGGAGCAGTACCTTCTCGCGGCTGCTGCGGCACGGGTTCACCGACCCCTCGGCGGCCGAGCGGCTGCTGGAGAGCCCGGAGCTGAGCGCCGTCCGCGACGACCCGGTGCTCCTGGAGGCCCTCGGGGCCACCGCCGACCCCGACCTCGCCCTGGACGGACTCGTCCACCTCCTGGAGGCCCAGCCCGACCGGGAACTCCTCGACACGGTCATAGCGGCCAAGCCGCTGCGCGACCGGCTGCTCGGGGTGCTCGGCGCCTCCACCGCGCTCGCCGAGCACCTGGCCCGCCACCCGCGCGACTGGCAGGCACTCGCCATGTACGAGCCCCGGGACCTGCACCCCGGCGTGGAGGAGTTCGAGCGCGGGCTCGCCGAGGCCGCCGACCCGGTCGCGCTGCGCGTCGCCTACCGGCGGTGCCTGCTGTCGATCGCCGCGCGGGACGTGTGCGGCACGACCGACCTCGCCGAGACCGCCGCGGAACTCGCCGACCTCGCCACCGCCACCCTGCGCGCGGCCCTCGCGCTCGCCCGGGCCGCCGCCCCCGCGGACGCGGCCGCGTGCCGGCTCGCGGTCATCGCGATGGGCAAGTGCGGCGGCCACGAGCTGAACTACGTCTCCGACGTCGACGTCATCTTCGTCGGGGAGGCCGCCGACGGGGCCGACGAGCAGAAGGCGCTGCGCGCCGCGACGGCGCTCGCCTCGCACATGATGCGGATCTGCTCCGAGACGACCGTCGAGGGCTCCATCTGGCCCGTCGACGCCAACCTCCGCCCCGAGGGCAGGAACGGCCCGCTCGTGCGGACCCTCTCCTCCCATCTCGCCTACTACCAGCGGTGGGCCAAGACCTGGGAGTTCCAGGCCCTCCTCAAGGCCCGCCCCGTCGCCGGGGACCTCGACCTGGGGGAGGAGTACGTCACCGCCCTCGAACCCCTCGTGTGGAAGGCCGCCGAGCGGGAGAACTTCGTCGCCGACGTGCAGAAGATGCGGCGCAGGGTCATCGAGAACATCCCCGTCGCCGAGGTCGACCGCCAGCTCAAGCTGGGCCCCGGCGGCCTGCGGGACGTCGAGTTCGCCGTCCAGCTCCTCCAGTTGGTGCACGGCAAGCACGACGCCTCGCTGCGCAGCGGCACCACCCTCGACGCCCTCCAGGCCCTCGCCGCGGGCGGGTACGTCGGCCGCGCCGACGCCTCCCAGCTCGACGAGGCCTACCGCTTCCTGCGCTCCATGGAACACCGCATCCAGCTGTTCCGGCTGCGCCGCACCCACCTCGTCCCCGAGGACGACGCCGATCTGCGCCGGATCGGACGGTCGCTGGGCCTCAGGGCGGACCCGGTCGTCGACCTCCAGCGCGAGTGGAAGCGGCACGCCGGTGTCGTACGACGGCTGCACGAGAAGCTGTTCTACCGGCCGCTGCTCGACGCCGTCGCCCAACTCGCGCCCGGCGAGGCCCGGTTGAGCGCGGGGGCGGCCCGGGAGCGGCTCGTCGCGCTCGGGTACGCCGATCCGGCCGCCGCCCTGCGCCACCTGGAGGCGCTCGCCTCGGGCGTCAGCCGCAAGGCCGCGATCCAGCGCACCCTCCTTCCCGTGCTGCTGGGCTGGTTCGCCGACTCCGCCGACCCGGACGCCGGACTGCTCAACTTCCGCAAGGTGAGCGACGCGTTGGGCAAGACCCCCTGGTATCTGCGGCTGTTGCGCGACGAGGGCGCCGCCGCCGAGAACCTCGCCCGGGTGCTGTCCGCCGGACGCCTCGCCCCCGACCTGCTGATGCGCGCCCCCGAGGCCGTCGCGCTGCTCGGCGACGACCGGGGCCTGGAACCCCGCGGCCGGGCCGCCCTGGAGCAGGAGACCATCGCCGCGGTCAGCCGCGCCGACGGCGCCGAACAGGCCGTCACCGCCGCCCGCGGGGTGCGCCGCCGTGAGCTGTTCCGCACCGCCGCCGCGGACATCATCGGTTCCTACGGCACCGAGACCCAGCCCGCCGAGGCCGACCAGGGCGCCCTGGTGGAGCGGGTCGGCGGCGCCGTCTCCGACCTCAACGCCGCGACCCTCGCCGGAACCCTGCGCGCGGTCGTCCGGGACACCTGGGGCGACACCCTGCCCACCCGGTTCACCGTCATCGGCATGGGCCGCTTCGGCGGCCACGAACTGGGCTACGGCTCCGACGCCGACGTCCTGTTCGTGCACGAACCGCGCGCCGGTGTGCCGGAGCAGTCCGCCGCCGAGGCCGCCAACAAGGTCGTCGCCGAGATGCGCCGCCTGCTCCAGATCCCGAGCGCCGATCCGCCGCTCCTCATCGACGCCGACCTGCGCCCCGAGGGCAAGTCCGGCCCGCTCGTACGGACGTTGAACTCCTACGAGGCCTACTACCGCCGCTGGTCGCTGGTCTGGGAGTCGCAGGCGCTGCTGCGCGCCGAGGTCGTCGCCGGCGACGAGGACCTCGGCCGCCGTTTCATCGAGCTGATCGACCCGCTGCGCTACCCGGCGGAGGGGCTCGGCGAGGACGCCGTACGGGAGATCCGGCGGCTGAAGGCCCGGATGGAGTCCGAGCGGATGCCGCGCGGCGCCGACCCCAAGCTGCACACCAAGCTGGGGCCCGGCGGACTCTCCGACGTCGAATGGACCGTGCAGCTCCTCCAGTTGCAGCACGGCTGGGCCGAACCCGGTCTGCGCACCACCCGGACCCGTGAGGCCCTCGCCGCCGCCTGCGCCGCCGGACTCATCGGCGCCGAGGACGCCGCCATACTCGACGAGGCCTGGCTCCTCGCCACCCGCGTCCGCAACGCCGTGATGCTCGTCCGCGGCCGGGCCGGGGACACCTTCCCCACCGAGGCACGTGAACTGGCCGCCGTGGGACGGTACTTGGGATACGGGCCCGGTCACGCGGGCGACATGCTCGACGCCTACCGGCGCACCGGGCGCAGGGCGCGGGGCGTGGTGGAGACCCTGTTCTACGGGGCGTAGGCCCGAAAGCCGGCGGCGCTCAGGGGGTGCAGGCCCTCCCAGGAGCCCCGGCGGCGCGGGCCCCGGCTTCCTCCGGAACCCCCGCGGGGCCTGCGGCCGGCCGGAGGCGGGTCATCGCCACGCCCGTCAGCACGACCGCCATGCCGGCCACCACCCGCACGCCGACGTGTTCGCCCAGCAGCAGCGCGCCCAGCGCCACCGACACCACCGGCAGCAGATAGCCGGCCGTGGCCGCGGTCGTCGCGCCCTCGTCGGCGATCAGCCGGTAGTTGAGGTGGAAGGTGACGCCCGTGCCCAGCACGCCCAGGGCCGCGACCGCGAGGAGCGCGGTGACATCGGCGTCGACCGGGCCCGCGACCGGCAGGGACAGCGTCGTCCAGCCGGTCGCCGTCAGCAGCTGGGCGGCCGACATGGCGAGCGGCGCCCGCCGGTCCGTGAGCCTGCGCTCCATGTACGCGAACGCGACGGCGTAACTCGCCGCGGCGGCCAGGAGCGCGAGGGCGCTCCAGCCGGGCAGTCCGCCCCGCTGCCAGGGCGCGAAGATCAGCACCGTGCCGGCGAAGCCGAGCAGCAGGCCCGTCAGACGCACCGGGCCGGGACCGCGGTCGCTGCCGAGCAGCACGCCGATCAGCAGCGACCACAGGGGCGTGGTGGCGTTCAGGACGCCCGCGACACCGGAGTCGACGCTCTGCTCGCCGATCGCGAACAGGGCGAACGGGATCGCGTTGCAGAACAGAGCCGCCACCACCAGACGCCCCCACAGGGTCCGCCCGCGCGGCAGCCGCTGGCCCGCCGCGAAGGCCAGGACCAGCAGTGTGGCGGCACCGAGCGCGCAGCGCGCGATCGTGATCTGGGCGGGGCTCAGGCCGTGGTCGAGAGCCAGCTTGATCCAGAGGAAACCGGAGCCCCACAGGAGGGCGAGGGCGGCCATGCGGAGCGTGGAGGCGGGAGACATGCCTCCACGGTCCCGGAGCGGACACATGAGGACAAGTGAAGAGTTCTGGATGCGTTGTTAAGCTTGACTACATGCTTGATGTGCGTCGGATGCAGGTGCTGCGGGCCGTGGTCACCAGCGGCTCGGTCACGGGGGCGGCGGCGCTGCTCGGCTACACGCCGTCCGCCGTCAGCCAGCAGATCGCCGCGCTGGAGAAGGAGGCGCGGACCGAGCTGCTGGAGCGGGCCGGCCGCGGGGTGCGTCCCACGGCGGCCGGGCTCCTGCTGACCGGGTACGCGGACACCATCGGCCGTCAGGTCGCCGAAGCGGAGACGGCCCTCGCCGACCTCCTCGCGGGCCGCACCGGCCGGCTGGCCGTGCGCTACTTCGCCACCGCCGGAGCCTGTCTGGTCGCCCCGGCGGTCGCCCGGCTGCGCGCCGGACACCCCGGTGTGCGGATCGACCTGAAGCTCGTCGACCCCGAGGACCCGCTGCCCGACGTCCGCGAGGGCCGGGCGGACCTGGCCCTGGTCGTCGGCCCGCGCACGGCCCCCGGGGTCCGGCTGCTGCACCTCCTGGACGACCCGTACCTGGCCGTGCTCCCCGAGGGCCACCCGCTGGCCGCCCCCGGCCCGCTGCGTCTGGCCGACCTCGCCGGTGAACCCTGGGTCGGCAGCGAGTGGCCCGGTCCCTGCCTGGACGCCCAGCTCGCCGCCTGCGAGAGCGCCGGGTTCCGGCCCCGCTTCGCCGTCGAGAGCGAGGACTACGTCACCGCCCAGGGCTTCGTCGCCGCCGGGCTCGGCGTGACGCTGATCCCCCGCCTCGGCCTCGCCCACGGTACCCGGCCGGGCGTGGCGGTCCGCGAGCTGCGCGCCCCGCAGCCGGTGCGCTCCCTCTACGCGGCGGTCCGCGAGACGGCCCCGCCCCAGCCGGCGCTGGACGCGTTCATCGAGGCGCTGCGGGCAGCGGCCGGGGATCCGGAGGGGTGACCAGGCGGGACAGGCGGTACGGGAGAGCGCCGTACCAGAGACGGGCGACCGTGAAGCCGAAGGCCAGGCAGAGCAGCCCGCCGACCGCGTCGAGCCAGAAGTGGTTGGCGGTCGCGACGATCACGACGAGCGTGGCCGTCGGATACAGCAGCCCGAGCACGCGCACCCAGGGCACCGAGGCCAGAGCGAAGATCGTCAGGCCGCTCCACACCGACCAGCCGATGTGCATGGACGGCATCGCGGCGTACTGGTTCGACATGTGCTTGAGGTCGCCGGAGGCCATCGAGCCCCAGGTGCGGTGCACGACGACCGTGTCGATGAACCCGGTGCCGTTCATCAGCCGGGGCGGGGCCAGCGGGAACAGGTAGTAACCGACCAGGGCCACACCGGTCGTCGCGAACAGCACCGTGCGGGTCGCCGCGTACCGGCCCGGATGACTGCGGAACAGCCACACCAGGACACCGAGCGTCACCACGAAGTGCAGGGTGGCGTAGTAGTAGTTCATCCCCACGATCAGCCAACCCACCGAGTTCACGGCATGGTTGACCGACTGCTCGACCGCGATCCCCAGGTCGTGCTCGACCCGCCAGATCCAGTCGGCGTTGCGCAGCGCCTCCGCCTTCTGCTCCGGGACCGCGTTGCGGATCAGTGAGTACGTCCAGTAACTCACCGCGATCAGCAGGATCTCGAACCAGAGCCGGGGGCGGCGCGGGGTGCGCAGGCGGCGCAGGAGGCCTCCGCCCGTCGTGGTGCCGGTGACGGGGTGAGGAAGTGCCTCCTCGCGGCCTTCCAGAGCCGTCACGGTCGTCTCACCCATGGACAGAGAGTCTGCCAGAAAAGGCCTTGCCCCCAGATCATCCCCCGGGTGGGTCCTGGCCGCACGTCCTACGCCCGGACGACCGCCCCGGCTCCTCCCCGCGCATGCCCCGGAACCCCGTGCTCCTCCGCCTCAGGGACGAGCGCGCCCCGTACGGGCCGCCACGGGCGCCGAAGCCGTCGATCCGCGCACCACCAGTTCCGGCATGAACACGAACTCGCTGTGCGGCGCGGGCGTCCCGCCGATCTCCTCCAGCAGGGTCCGCACCGCGGCCTGGCCCATCGCCGGCACCGGCTTGCGGATCGTCGTCAGCGGCGGGTCGGTGAACGCGATCAGCGGGGAGTCGTCGAAGCCCACCACCGAGACGTCGTGCGGGACTTCGAGCCCCTGCTGTCGGGCCGCCCGTATCGCGCCGAGCGCCATCATGTCGCTCGCGCACACCACCGCCGTGCAGTCCCGGGAGATCAGCGCGGTCGCCGCCGCCTGCCCGCCCTCCAGCGTGTACAGGGAGTGCTGGAC
Source organism: Streptomyces sp. NPDC090106 (assembly GCF_044747265.1). NCBI lineage: Bacteria > Bacillati > Actinomycetota > Actinomycetes > Kitasatosporales > Streptomycetaceae > Streptomyces > Streptomyces sp. NPDC090106. The sequence goes on from NZ_JBIVDS010000005.1 coordinate 139,237, forward strand.
CAGCTCGGACTCGATCGTCTCGGGGGACAGGCCCAACTGGTCCTGCATGGCCCGGACGAAGCCCTCGATCTTCCGCTGCACCGGCACGAACCGCTTGGGGCCGAGCGCGAGACCGATCCGCGTGTGGCCGAGGGAGATGAGGTGCGTGACCGCCAGCGTCATCGCCGCGCGGTCGTCGGGGGAGATGAACGGCGCCTGCACCTTCGGCGAGAAACCGTCCACGAGCACGAACGGCACGCCCTGGCCGCGCAACTGCTCGTAGCGCTGCATGTCGGCGGAGGTGTCCGCGTGCAGCCCGGAGACGAAGATGATGCCCGCCACGCCCCGGTCGACGAGCATCTCCGTCAGCTCGTCCTCGGTGGAACCGCCCGGGGTCTGCGTCGCGAGCACCGGTGTGTAGCCCTGCCGCGTCAGCGCCTGCCCGATGACCTGGGCGAGCGCCGGGAATATCGGGTTCTCCAGCTCCGGCGTGATGAGGCCCACCAGGCCCTCGCTGCGTTGCCTCAGCCGCACCGGACGCTCGTAGCCGAGCACGTCGAGCGCGGCCAGGACGGACTGGCGGGTGGTGGCGGCGACGCCCGGCTTCCCGTTGAGGACGCGGCTGACGGTCGCTTCACTGACCCCCGCCTGAGCAGCGATGTCGGCAAGCCGTGTGGTCACGGGATTGGACTGTACCGGTCGACCCTCGCCTTGCACACCAATCGGACGCCGTGGGCGACCTGTTGACCGTCCCGGTCCGGATTGCTGGCTCATCGCGCTCCCTCGTGAATGTGATGGCAAGAGCTTGCAGAGTCTTGCACAGAGCGCTCCGTGCCGCTCCACCCCTGGAAACAAGCGTCTCACGCCGGTAGCCGGGAGGTCACGCCCGGATAACTTCCGAGACGTCTTGCACTTTTTTGCTGCAAGACCTTTCGCAACGCTTACATCGCTGTTACGTTCACGTCGCCCGGCCGCCGCAACGGCGCAGTCGGCACGACGCAGGAACGGCAGACGGGGCCGTCACCTGCACCACGCGAGGCAAGCGGACGGGACCGCCCCTCGCACCACACGGGCTTTCACCTCAAGGAGAACTCATGCGGCGTGGCATAGCGGCCACCGCGCTGGTGGCGTCCCTCGCGCTCACCGCGACGGCCTGCGGCGGGGACGACAGCAGCAGCGACTCGAGCGGTCCGGTGACCATCACCTGGTGGGACACCTCCAACGCCACCAATGAGGCGCCGACGTACAAGGCCCTGATCAAGGAGTTCGAGGCCGCCAACAAGGACGTCAAGGTCAAGTACGTCAACGTCCAGTTCGACCAGGCGCAGAACAAGTTCGACACCGCCGCCGGCTCCTCCGGCGCCCCGGACGTGCTGCGCTCCGAGGTGGGCTGGACCCCCGCCTTCGCCAAGAAGAGCTACTTCCTGCCCCTCGACGGCACCGAGGCCCTCGCGGACAAGGACAAGTTCCAGTCCAACCTGATCACCCAGGCCCAGTACGAGGGCAAGACCTACGGCGTCCCGCTCGTCACGGACACGCTCGCCCTGGTCTACAACAAGGACCTCTTCGAGAAGGCCGGCGTCGCCGCCCCCACCACCTGGGACGAGCTGAAGACCGCCGCCGCCACCATCAAGGCGAAGACCGGCGTCGACGGCTACTGGGGCTCCACCCAGGCCTACTACGCCCAGTCCTTCCTCTACGGCGAGGGCACCGACACCGTCGACGCCGACGCCAAGAAGATCACGGTGAACTCGGACGCCGCGAAGAAGGCGTACGGCACCTGGCTCGGCCTCTTCGACGGCAAGGGCCTGCACAAGGCCGACACCACCGCCGACGCCTACGCCCACATCCAGGACGCGTTCGTCAACGGCAAGGTCGCCGCGATCATCCAGGGCCCGTGGGAGATCACCAACTTCTACAAGGGCAGCGCCTTCAAGGACAAGGCCAACCTCGGCATCGCCACCGTCCCGGCCGGCTCCTCCGGCAAGGCGGGCGCCCCGACCGGCGGCCACAACCTGTCCGTCTACGCCGGCTCCGACTCCGCGCACCAGAAGGCGGCCCTGAAGTTCGTCAACTTCATGACCTCCGCGAAGTCCCAGTCGACGATCGCCCTGAAGAACTCCACGCTGCCCACCCGTGAGGACGCCTACACCGACGCGGTCAAGGCCGACCCGGGCATCGCCGGCTACGGCACGGTCCTCTCCGCCGCCCAGCCCCGCCCGGCCCTGCCCGAGTACAGCTCGCTGTGGGGTCCGCTCGACACCGAGCTGCCGAAGATCGCCGGCGGCAAGGAGTCCCTGGACAAGGGTCTGAGCAACGCCGAGGCCGCCATCGCCAAGCTGGTGCCGGACTTCAGCAAGTAAGCCCCGAACGGCCGCCGGATCTCCCCATCATGGGGAGGGGTCCGGCGGCCCTCGGCCGTGGGCCGCCCCGAGCCGCCGTACACCCCTTGACCATCCAGAAGGTGTCGAACCATGACAGTCGCCATCGATCGCGCGACCGGCAAGCGCCGCGACGTCCGCGGGCCACGCCCCGGCCGTGGCGAGCGCCTGAAGCACAGTTGGCAGAAGTACTGGTACGCGTACGCCATGATCGCCCCCGTGGTGATCGTCCTCGGCGTTCTCGTGCTGTACCCGCTGGTGTACGGCCTGTACCTGACGCTCACGGACGCCAACAGCCTCAACTCGGCCCGCACGATCGGCGTCAACCACATCGACGCCACCTACAAGTTCATCGGCCTGGACAACTACGCCGACATCCTGTGGGGCGACCTCGCCTACGACCGCTTCTGGTCGCACTTCATCTGGACGGTCTTCTGGACGGCCGCCTGTGTGGCCCTGCACTACAGCATCGGGCTCGGCCTCGCGCTGCTCCTCAACCAGAAGCTGCGCGGCCGTACCCTCTACCGGCTGATCCTCGTCCTGCCCTGGGCGGTGCCCACCTTCGTGACCGTCTTCGGCTGGCGGTTCATGCTCGCCGACGGCGGCGTCATCAACATGGGCCTGGACGCGCTGCACCTGCCGACACCGCTGTGGCTGGAGGACACCTTCTGGCAGCGGTTCGCCGCGATCATGGTCAACACCTGGTGCGGTGTGCCGTTCATGATGGTCTCGCTCCTCGGCGGACTCCAGTCCATCGACGGCACGCTGTACGAGGCCGCCGAGATGGACGGCGCCAACGCCTGGCAGCGGTTCCGCCACGTCACCCTGCCGGGACTGCGCTCGGTCAGCTCCACCGTCGTCCTGCTGGGTGTCATCTGGACGTTCAACCAGTTCGCCATCATCTTCCTGCTGTTCGGCAACACCGCCCCCGACGCGCAGATCCTCGTCACCTGGGCCTACTTCCTCGGCTTCGGACAGCAACCGCGTGACTTCGCCCAGTCGGCCGCCTACGGCATCCTGCTGCTGGCCATCCTGATCGTCTTCACCTCCTTCTACCGCCGCTGGCTGAACCGCAACGAGCAGCAGCTCGCGATCTGAGGCAGGAGCTCCCATGAGTACCACCACTGTTGAGAACTCCGCCGACATGACCGGCGCCCCGCCGCCCGCCGGCCCGGGACCGCGCACGGCGCGCGGGCGGCGCGGCCTGCTCGCCTCGCTCACCTCGCACGGGCTGCTGATCCTCGCGAGCCTGATCGCGCTGTTCCCGATCGGCTGGCTGGTGTACCTGTCCCTCGGCCCGGACAAGGACGACTACCTCCACCCGGGCGGCATCTGGTCCAAGATGACGCTGGACAACTACTCCTTCGTCCTCCAGCACACCAGCTTCTTCGACTGGCTGAAGAGCTCGCTGATCGTCTCCCTCGGGACGACGTTCATCGGCGTCCTCGCCGCGGCCACCACCGGGTACGCGGTCTCGCGCATGCGGTTCCCCGGCTACAAGAAGCTCATGTGGGTGCTGCTGGTCACCCAGATGTTCCCGATCGCCGTCCTGATCGTCCCGATGTACCAGCTGCTCTCCGAACTCCAGCTCATCGACAGCTACTTCGGACTCGTCCTCGTCTACTGCGCCACCGCCGTCCCCTACAGCGCGTGGCTGCTCAAGGGCTATTTCGACACGATCCCCTTCGAGATCGACGAGGCCGGACGCGTCGACGGACTGAGCCCCTTCGGGACCTTCTTCCGGCTGATCCTGCCCCTGGCCAAGCCGGGGCTCGCGGTCGCCGCGTTCTACAACTTCATCACCGCGTTCGGTGAGGTCGCCTTCGCCACGACGTTCATGCTCGACGACCAGAAGTACACCCTCGCGGTGGGTCTGCAGAGCTTCATCAGTGAGCACGACGCGCAGCGGAACCTGATGACCGCCGCCGCGGTGCTGATCGCGATACCCGTGTCCGCGTTCTTCTACCTCGTGCAGAAGAACCTGGTCACCGGCCTCACCGCGGGCGGCACGAAGGGCTGACGCCCGCCGCCCCCCATGCCCGGGGCGGTCGCGGTGCCCATCCGACCCCGCTGTCACCGCGACCGCCTCGCCGACGCATCACCGAACCCCCATCGATGACTCCGTTACGCCTCAAGGACGCCATGAGCCAGCAGCACTCCGCCGCAGATCCGGCCCCGACCTCCGCCCTCGCCACCGCCCCGCGCGGCGACTGGTGGCGCGACGCGGTGATCTACCAGGTCTATCCGCGCAGCTTCGCCGACAGCAACGGCGACGGCATGGGCGACCTGGAGGGCGTCCGCACCCGACTGCCGTACCTGCGCGACCTCGGTGTGGACGCCGTGTGGCTCAGCCCGTTCTACGCCTCCCCGCAGGCCGACGCGGGCTACGACGTCGCCGACTACCGTGCCGTGGACCCCATGTTCGGCAACCTCCTCGACGCGGACGCGCTGATCCGGGACGCCCGTGAACTGGCGCTCAGGATCATCGTCGACCTGGTCCCCAACCACTCCTCCGACCAGCACGAGTGGTTCAAGCGCGCGCTGCGCGAGGGCCCCGGCTCGCCGCTGCGCGACCGCTACCACTTCCGCCCCGGCAAGGGCGAGAACGGCGAACTGCCCCCGAACAACTGGGAGTCCATCTTCGGCGGCCCCGCCTGGACCCGGGTCGAGGACGGCGACTGGTACCTCCACCTGTTCGCCCCCGAGCAGCCCGACTTCAACTGGGAACACCCGGCCGTCGGCGACGAGTTCCGTTCGATCCTGCGCTTCTGGCTGGACATGGGCGTCGACGGTTTCCGCATCGACGTCGCCCACGGCATGGTGAAGGCGCCCGGCCTGCCGGACATCGGCGACGGCGACCAGCTGAAGCTGCTGGGCAACGATGTCATGCCGTTCTTCGACCAGGACGGCGTCCACGACATCTACCGCCAGTGGCGGCTGATCCTCGACGAGTACGCCGGTGAGCGCATCTTCGTCGCCGAGGCGTGGACGCCCACCGTCGAGCGCACGGCCAACTACGTCCGCCCCGACGAGCTCCACCAGGCCTTCAACTTCCAGTACCTGGGCACCCACTGGGACGCGGAGGAACTGCGCAAGGTGGTCGACCTGACCCTGGAGGCGATGCGTCCCGTGGGCGCCCCCGCCACCTGGGTCCTGTCCAACCACGACGTGACCCGGCACGCCACGCGCTTCGCCAACCCGGCGGGCCTCGGCACCCAGATCCGCTCGGCGGGCGACCGCGAGACGGGCCTGCGGCGGGCGCGCGCGGCGACGCTGCTCATGCTGGCGCTGCCGGGCTCGGCCTACGTCTACCAGGGCGAGGAACTGGGCCTCCCGGACGTCGTCGACCTGCCCGACGAGGTCCGCCAGGACCCGGCCTACTTCCGCGGCGCCGGCCAGGACGGCTTCCGTGACGGCTGCCGCGTGCCGATCCCGTGGACCCGGGAGGGCTCCTCCTACGGCTTCGGCGAGGGCGGCAGCTGGCTTCCGCAGCCCGCGGAGTGGGCCGAGCTGAGCGTGGAGGCCCAGACGGGCGTCGCCGGTTCGACGCTGGAGCTGTACCGCTCGGCCCTCGCCGTGCGCCGCGCCGAACCCGACCTCGGCGCGGGCGACTCGGTGGAGTGGCTCAAGGCCCCCGAGGGCGTCCTGGCCTTCCGGCGCGGCGAGTTCGTCTGCGTCGCCAACACCACCGCCGAGCCGGTCACGACCCCGGCCCACGGCCGCCTGCTCCTGGCGAGCGGCGAGGTCGCCGAGACGGACGGCGAGGCCAGGATCCCGGCGGACACGACGGCCTGGTGGACCACGGCCTGACGGTCCCGCCACCCGCGAGGGCCCGCTGCCTGTCCAGGCGGCGGGCCCTCGGTGTGTCCTCAGGCGGCGGGCCCGGGGTGCGGTGGGGTGGCGGAGGCAGGCCGGAACGCCGCCACCGGGTGGGTGGCGGCGTTCCGTTCAGGGCCGGGTGCTCCGGTCACCTCCAGGGGACGGCCGCCGGCGGGAGTCGGTCACTTCCAGGTGTCGCTCGCCGTATAGGCCGAGGAACTTCCGGTCGTGTACGAGCGGTTGGTGCCGGACTCCCAGGTGACGTTTCCTGAGGCGTCCTTCTTGATGTACTTGTAGGTGAACGTCGTGCTCTTGGGGACGATCACCAGCTTGCTCCACGTCGGGTAGGAGGCGGAGGACAGCGGGATCGCGTCGGCGGTGTTCCAGGCGCCGAGGGAGGCGACGGAGCCGACGACGTAGACGTTGGTGCCCCAGTCGGTGGTGGCCGAGACGTTGAAGGTGACGTCGGTCGCGCCGGCCGTGGCCACGTTCCAGGAGGTGTTGACGGCGAGGGCCGTGGTGGTCGTCGCCGCGGTGCGGTTGGCGTTGGACTCCCAGGTGACGTTCCCGGAGCTGTCCTTCTTGATGTACTTGAACTCGAAGGACGTGTTGATCGGGACGCTCACCCCACCGGACCAGATCGGGTAACCCGTCGAGGAGAGCTTCACCGCCTTGGAGGTGTCCCACGCGCCCAGTGCCGCGATCGAGCCGACCACGTACACGTCCTGGCCGGTGGTCGTCGCCGCGTACTCGTTGAAGGTGGCCGTCACGGTCGAGGAGGGGTCGTCGTCGTCCTCCTCGCAGGACGTCGTGCAGGGCACGAACTCGCCGTCGTAGAACGCGATCGCGCTCTTGGCGGGGACCGTGAGGGTCGCGTTGCCGCCGGACACGGTGACCGAGGTCGCGCCGTTGTCGACGACGTTGGCGTACGTGCCGTCGGCCATGCCGGTGGCGAAGGTGTACGTGGCCGCGGAGGAACCGTTGTTGAGCGCGATGTAGCCTCCCGTGCCCCGGCCGAAGCCGATCACGGAGGAGGACTTGGTCGACCAGTTGGACACCGCCGCGGAGCCCACCGCGTTGTGCCACTGCACCATGCCGGTGATGGCGACGTCGCGCTGGAGGCAGTACCAGCCGCTGGAGCAGTTCGTGTCGGTGACGAAGCCGCCGGAGTTGGGCGGGGCCTGGTCGGAGGAGGACCACTCGAAGCCCGAGTAGACCGTCGGCGTGGACCACTTGTAGGCGAGCTGGAAGACGTTCGCCAGCTTGTAGGTGTCGCCGTCCTTGTAGCTCATGTGCAGGCCGTTGCGCTCGGTGTCGTGGTTGGTCACGAAGGACACCGAGTTGGCGGGGGTCAGCACTCCGGAGGACGACAGGGACTCCAGGTCGGAGATGTTGCCCTGGAAGGCCGACTTCATCTTGCTCGCGTAGGTGAAGTCGAGGACGTCACCGGTGGAGTAGTAGTCGGAGGCGGCGGGCGTCGAACCCGGGTACACCTCCTGGAAGATGTACGGGCTTGCGCCGGATGTCGTGCTGCTGAGCTTCGCCCAGATCGCGGTGAGGTCGGCGACCGGGATGTGCTTGGCGGCGTCGATGCGGAAACCGTCGACGCCGAGGGCGATCTGCTTGTTGAGGAAGGCCGCGATGCCGGAGCGGACGTCGTCGTCCTCCGTCTCCAGGTCCGGCAGGCCCAGCAGTTCGCAGTTCTGGATCTCCGAGAGGTTCGACCAGTCGTCGATGATCAGGTCGGAGTCGTTGCACTCCGCCGACGTGTGGTAGTCGTCCGGGTCCCAATCCGGGGTGTCGTACTTGTTGGTGATCGTCGTGCCGTTGTAGCCGGTGCCGGTCTGGGCGGCGGTGTGGTTGATCACCGCGTCCGTGTACACCTTCACACCGGCGTCATGACAGGTGTCGACCATCGTGGCGAACTGGGCCGCCGTGCCGAAGCGGCCGTTGAGGTCGTAGGAGTACGGCTGGTAGACGTCCCACCAGTAGTAGCTGGACTGCTTGAGGGACTCGGCGGGCGGGGCGACCCACACGGCTCCGTACCCGGCGGGGCCGAGGACGTCGGTGCACTCGGAGGCCACCGACTTCCAGTTGTACTCCCAGAGGTTGGCGATGACGTCACCGGACGTCGTGGCGTCGGCGGCGGCCGGGGTCGCGGGCAGGGCGACGGCACCGGCCAGGGCCAGGGCACCGGCCGTGAGAAGACTGGCGGCTCTGCGTCTTTTCATGAGTGGCTCCGGGGGGTGAGCGGGTTTCAACAACTGGTGAGCGTGGGGGAGTTGAGAAGGCCACGTCAAGAGACGGTTGAAAACTCTTGCTGTGAGTTTCAAGCCCCTTGCTGTAAAGCTTGCGTTAGCGGTACGTTCGCGCCGGCCGCCGGCAACGACGCCTGGCCGTCACGCAAGGAGCCCCCACGTGATATCGAGATGGTCCGCCACCGCCGCCACCGCCGCCCTCGCGGCGACCGCCGCCGTCCTCGTGCCGAGCGGTACCGCGTACGCCTCCCCGCCCGGCACCAAGGACGTCACCGCCGTCCTGTTCGAGTGGAACTTCGCCTCGGTCGCCAAGGAGTGCACCAACACCCTCGGCCCCGCCGGTTACGGCTACGTCCAGGTCTCCCCGCCCGCCGAGCACATCCAGGGCTCGCAGTGGTGGACGTCGTACCAGCCGGTGAGCTACAAGATCGCGGGCCGGCTCGGGGACGCCACCGCCTTCCAGAACATGGTGACCACCTGCCACAACGCGGGCGTGAAGGTCGTCGTCGACACCGTCGTCAACCACATGTCCGCGGGCAGCGGCACCGGCACCGGCGGATCCTCGTACACGAAGTACACCTACCCCGGCCTGTACTCGTCGTACGACTTCGACGACTGCACCGCCACCATCAGCGACTACACCAACCGCGCCAACGTCCAGAACTGCGAACTCGTCGGCCTCGCCGACCTGGACACCGGTGAGGAGTACGTCCGCTCCGCCATCGCCGGGTACATGAACACCCTGCTCGGCTACGGTGTCGACGGCTTCCGGATCGACGCGGCCAAGCACATCCCCGCCACCGACCTCGCCAACATCAAGGCCCGCCTCTCCAGCACCTCGGTGTACTGGAAGCAGGAGGTCATCTACGGCAGCGGCGAGGCCGTCCAGCCCACCGAGTACACGGGCAACGGCGATGTCCAGGAGTTCCGTTACGCCTACGACCTCAAGCGGGTCTTCAACAACGAGAACCTCGCCTATCTGAAGAACTACGGCGAGGGCTGGGGCTACATGAGCAGCTCCGTCTCCGGCGTCTTCGTCGACAATCACGACACCGAGCGCAACGGTTCGACCCTCACCTACAAGGACGGCGCGAACTACACCCTCGCCAACGTCTTCATGCTCGCCTACCCCTACGGCGCCCCGGACATCAACTCCGGCTACGAGTGGTCCGACACGGACGCCGGACCGCCCAACGGCGGTTCCGTCACGGCATGTTGGCAGGACGGCTGGAAGTGCCAGCACGCCTGGCCGGAGATCCTGCGCATGGTCGCCTTCCGCAACGCGACCCGCGGCGAGTCGCTCACCAACTGGTGGGACAACGGCGCCGACGCCATCGCCTTCGGCCGCGGCAGCAAGGGCTACGTCGCCATCAACCACGAGTCGGGCAGCCTGACCCGCACCTACCAGACGGGCCTCGCGGCCGGCACGTACTGCGACGTGCAGAGCAACACCACCGTGACGGTCAACAGTTCCGGTCAGCTCACCGCCACCCTGGGCGCCAACACCGCGCTCGCCGTCTACGCGGGCAAGACGAGCTGCTGAGCCGTCCCGCCCGGTCCCGACGGCCGGCCCCTCGTGCGCCTTGCGGTGCGCGAGGGGCCGACGCGTTTCCGGGGCGCCGCGCCCGAACACCGCACAGCTGAAAGTCTTTTCCGTTACTTTCACGACTCTTGCTGTAAGCATTGCGGCGGCGATACGGTCGCGCGGGGTCGGACCCGCAGAGCCGTACATCGCAAGGAGTCCACGTCTTGATACCAAGATGGCCGGTGCCGTCCAGGCGCCGAACCGCGTATGCCGGACGGGTCGCGGCGGTCACCGTGACCGCCCTGGCCGCAGCGCTCGTCCAGCCGCTCGCGGCGCGGGCCCAGACCCCGCCCGCGCCCCCTTCGGACGCGAAGCTCGCGTCCGAGCCCGCCCGGCACGACTCCACCCGGGAGCAGTTCTACTTCGTGCTCCCGGACCGGTTCGCCAACGGCGACACCTCCAACGACGAGGGCGGTCTGACCGGTTCGCGCCTCGCCACCGGATACGACCCCACCGACAAGGGGTTCTACCAGGGCGGCGACCTCAAGGGCCTGACGAAGAAGCTCGACTACATCAAGGGCCTCGGCACCACCGCCATCTGGATGGCGCCGATCTTCAAGAACCAGCCCGTCCAGGGGACGGGGAGCAACGCCTCGGCCGGCTACCACGGTTACTGGATCACCGACTTCACCCAGGTCGACCCGCACTTCGGCACCAACGTGGACCTGGAGACCCTCATCTCCAAGGCGCACGCCAAGGGCATGAAGGTCTTCTTCGACGTCATCACCAACCACACCGCGGACGTCGTCGACTACGAGGAGAAGTCCTACGACTACCTCTCCAAGGGCGCCTTCCCGTATCTGACGAAGGACGGCGAGCCCTTCGACGACGCCGACTACGCGGACGGCACCGAGGACTTCCCCGAGGTCGACAGCGGCTCCTTCGCACGCACGCCCACCGTCGCCGCCGCGAAGAAGGACACCAAGGTCCCGTCGTGGCTCAACGACCCGACGATGTACCACAACCGCGGTGACTCGACCTTCGCCGGCGAGTCCTCCACCAACGGCGACTTCTCCGGTCTCGACGACCTGTGGACCGAGCGTCCCGAGGTCGTCAGCGGCATGGAGAAGATCTACCAGCGGTGGGTCAGGGACTTCGGCATCGACGGCTTCCGCATCGACACCGTGAAGCACGTCAACATGGAGTTCTGGACCCAGTGGGCCACCGCCCTCGACTCCTACGCCGCCCGGCACGGCCGTGACGACTTCTTCATGTTCGGCGAGGTCTACTCCGCCGACACCTCGATCACCTCGCCGTACGTCACCCAGGGACGCCTCGACTCCACGCTGGACTTCCCCTTCCAGGAGGCGGCACGGCAGTACGTCTCCCAGGGCGGCAGCGCCCGGCAGCTCGCGAACGTCTTCGGCGACGACTACAAGTACACGACCGACAAGGCCAACGCGTACGAGCAGGTCACCTTCCTCGGCAACCACGACATGGGCCGCATCGGGTACTTCCTGAACCAGGACAACCCGAAGGCCACCGACGCCGAACTCCTCGCCAAGGACGAGTTCGCCAACGAGGTGATGTTCCTCAGCCGCGGCAACCCCGTCGTCTACTACGGCGACGAGCAGGGCTTCACCGGCGCGGGCGGCGACAAGGACGCCCGCCAGACGATGTTCGCGTCGAAGACCGCCGACTACCTCGACGACGACGAGATCGGCACCGACCGCACCCACGCCAGTGACGCGTACGACACGAGCGCCCCGCTCTACCGGCGGATCAGCGCCCTCTCCAAGCTCCGCGCCGCCCACCCCGCCCTCGCCGACGGCGTCCAGACCGAGCGGTACACCGCCGACGGCGCCGGGATCTACGCCTTCTCCCGCACCGACGCGAAGACCGGCACGGAGTACGTCGTCGCCTTCAACAACGCGGACACTGCCAAGTCGGCCACGTTCACCGCCGGTTCGGCGAACATGACGTACCAGGGCATCTACGGCGGCTCCGCCTCCCGGACCTCCGGCGCCGACAAGAAGCTCACCGTCACCGTCCCCGCCGGTTCCGCCGTCGTCCTCAAGGCCACCGGCAAGGCCGCGAAGCCCGCCACCGCCCCGACGGTCACCCTCAAGGCCCCGGCCGCCGGAGCCACCGGCACGGTCGAGATCGAAGCCGACGTCGACGGCGGCGGACTCAACCGCGTCGTGTTCGCCGCCCAGGTCGGAAACGGCAAGTGGCAGACGCTCGGCTCCGCCGACCACGCCCCCTACAAGGTCACCCAGGTGATCGACGAGGACCTGGCCGCCGGAACGGCCCTGCGCTACAAGGTCGTTGTCATCGATTCGACCGGCCGCAGGTCCAGTGCCACCGCCGCCTCCACCTCCGGCACCCCGCCCGCCGAGGAGATCCCCACGGCCTCCTCGCGCGACTACGCGATCGTCCACTACCAGCGCCCCGACGGCGACTACGACGACTGGGGCCTGTACGCCTGGGGCGACATCGCCGACGGCGAGTCCACCGACTGGCCCGACAGCCACCCGTTCACCGGCCGGGACGCCTACGGAGCCTTCGCCTACGTCAAGCTGAAGCCCGGTGCCTCCAGCGTCGGCTTCCTCGTCATCGACAAGGACGGCAACAAGGACGTCTCCACCGACCGCACCGTCGACGTCACCAGGACGGGCGAGGTCTGGGTCGAGCAGGGCAAGTCCGACATGCTCACCGAGAAGCCGGAGTACCCCGAGCAGGACACGGCCAAGGCTGTCCTCCACTACCACCGGGCCGACGGGAACTACGACGGCTGGGGACTGCACGTCTGGACCGGCGCCGCGAACCCCACCGACTGGTCCAGCCCCCTGAAGCCGGTGAAGACTGACGCCTATGGCGCGGTCTTCGAGGTCCCGCTCAACGACGGTGCGAGCAGCCTCAGTTACATCATCCACCACGGCGACGAGAAGGACCTGCCCACCGACCAGTCGCTCGACCTCACGGCGAACGGCCATGAGGTGTGGCTGTTGAACGGCCAGGAGAAGTACCTCCTCCCGCAGTCCGCCGGGTCCGCCGCCGCCCTCGACCTGACCACCTCCAAGGCGGTCTGGATCGACCGGGACACGGTCGCCTGGAACGGCTCCGACGCCGCCGCCTCCACCCAGCTCCTCTCCAGCCGCACCGGCTCCATCACGGTCCAGGACGCCACGCTCACCAGCGACGACGAACGCTGGCTGCGTCTGTCGAGGACCAGCCTGACCGACGCCCAGAAGGCCAGGTTCCCGCACCTGAAGGAGTACACCGCCTGGACCGTCGACCCCCGTGACCGCGACCGGGTGCGCGAGGCGCTCCGCGGCCAGGTCGTCGCCTCCCAGCGGGCCGCGAACGGCGCCGTCCTCGCGGCGACCGGCGTCCAGCTCGCGGGCGTCCTCGACGACGTGTACGCGGGCGCCACCGACGCAGACCTCGGCCCGACGTTCGACAGGAACGGCCGTCCGACGCTCTCCGTGTGGGCACCCACCGCGCAGAGCGTGTCGCTCGAACTCGGCGGCTCCACCGTCAGGATGAAGCGCGCCGCCACCGGCGTCTGGTCCGTCACCGGGCCCAGGTCCTGGAAGGGCGAGGAGTACCGGTACGTCGTGAAGGTCTGGGCGCCCAGCGTCCAGAAGGTCGTCACCAACAAGGTCACCGACCCCTACTCGGTCGCCCTGACGACCGACTCCGAGCGCAGCCTCGTCGTCGACCTGGCCGACAAGTCCCTGGCCCCGAACGGCTGGACGACCTACACCAAGCCGAAGGCCGTCGCGCTGAAGGACGCGCAGATCCAGGAACTGCACGTCCGGGACTTCTCCGTCGCCGACGACACGGTCCCGGCCGCCGACCGCGGCACCTACCTCGCCTTCACCGACAAACTCAGCGACGGCTCCAAGCACCTCAGGCAACTCGCCGACGCCGGCACGTCGTACGTGCACCTCCTGCCGGCCTTCGACATCGCGACCATCCCCGAGAAGAAGTCCGACCAGGCGACGCCCGGCTGCGACCTCGCCTCCTACCCGGCCGACTCCGACAAGCAGCAGGAGTGCGTGGCGAGGACGGCCGCCGAGGACGCCTACAACTGGGGCTACGACCCCTACCACTACACGGTCCCCGAGGGCTCGTACGCCACCGACCCCGACGGCACCGCCCGCACGGTCCAGTTCCGCCGGATGGTCAAGTCGCTGAACGAGGACGGCCTGCGGGTCGTCATGGACGTCGTCTACAACCACACGGCGGCGAGCGGCCAGGCGGACACCAGCGTCCTGGACCGGATCGTGCCCGGCTACTACCAGCGGCTCCTGGCCGACGGCTCCGTCGCCAACAGCACCTGCTGCTCCAACACCGCGACCGAGAACGCGATGATGGGCAAGCTCGTCGTCGACTCGATCGTCACCTGGGCCAAGGAGTACAAGGTCGACGGCTTCCGCTTCGACCTCATGGGCCACCACCCCAAGGCCAACATCCTCGCCGTGCGCAAGGCCCTCGACGCGCTGACCCTCGCGAAGGACGGCGTCGACGGCAAGAAGATCATCCTGTACGGCGAGGGCTGGAACTTCGGCGAGGTCGCCGACGACGCCCGCTTCGTCCAGGCCACCCAGAAGAACATGGCGGGCACGGGCGTCGCGACCTTCTCCGACCGGGCCCGCGACGCGGTGCGCGGCGGCGGCCCCTTCGACGAGGACCCGGGCGTCCAGGGCTTCGCCTCCGGTCTCTACACCGACCCCAACTCCTCGACGGGCAACGGCACCGAGGCCGAGCAGAAGGCGCGGCTGCTGCACTACCAGGACCTGATCAAGGTCGGCCTGTCGGGCAACCTGAAGGACTACTCCTTCACCGACACCAGCGGAAAGGACGTCAAGGGCTCCGAGGTCGACTACAACGGGTCCGCCGCGGGATACGCCGAGGCCCCCGGCGACGCCCTCGCCTACGTCGACGCGCACGACAACGAGTCGCTGTTCGACGCGCTGACGTACAAGCTGCCCGCCACGACCGGCGCCGCCGACCGGGCCCGCATGCAGGTCCTCGCCATGGCGACGGCCGCCCTCTCGCAGGGCCCGGCCCTCTCCCAGGCGGGCACCGACCTGCTGCGCTCCAAGTCCCTGGACCGCAACTCCTACGACAGCGGCGACTGGTTCAACGCGATCCACTGGAACTGCCAGGACGGCAACGGCTTCGGCCGCGGGCTGCCGCCGGCCGCCGACAACGAGTCCAAGTGGCCCTACGCCAAGCCCCTGCTGGGTTCGGTGAGCGTGGGCTGCGCGCAGATCGAGGGCGCCTCGGCGGCCTACCGGGACCTGCTGCGCATCCGGACCACGGAGAGCGTGTTCTCGCTGGACACGGCCTCGCGGGTGCAGTCGGAGCTGTCCTTCCCGCTGTCGGGCAAGGACGAGACGCCCGGCGTGATCACCATGGAACTCGGCGGTCTCGTGGTCGTGTTCAACGCGACGCCTGACCAGCAGGAGCAGCGCGTCGGCTCGCTGGCCGGCACGGCGTACGCACTGCATCCGGTGCAGGCGGGCGGGGCGGACTCTACCGTCAAGTCGGCCGTCTACGAACGGGAATCGGGCACGTTCGCCGTTCCGGGGCGCACTGTCGCGGTCTTCACCCGGACCTCGTGACACAGGGCTAGTTTGGGTGGGACGGACCCGGCCTCCCGGGGCCGTCCCACCCATTCGTGCGCCAAGGGGCTGTCGGACATGGACGGCTACAGCGAACAGACGGACACATCCCGCACCGAGGACGGCGCGGACACCACGGTCCTGGTCGTCGACGACGTGGCGGCGAACCGCTACGCGCTCGGCGCGGTGCTGCGGCGGGCCGGGCACCGCGTGGTGCCGGTCGCCTCCGCGAACGAGGCCCTCGTCGAGCTCGACGTACGGCTGCACGCCGGGCGGCTGCCCGACGCGGCGCTGGTCGACGTCGGACTGCCCGACATGAACGGCTTCGAGCTGTGCCGCCGGGTCAAGGCCCAGCCCCTCATGTCCACGGTGCCGGTCGTGCACTTCTCGGCTGCGGCACCCGACCCCCGCCACCGCTGCCGGGGCCTGGACGCGGGCGGGGACGCCTATCTCACCGTGCCCGCCGACCCGTGGGAGATCCAGGCCGTCGTGGGCGCGGCCGTCCGGGGCGGGCGGCGCCGCTCGGGCGCGGAGACGCTGGTGCGGCGGCTGACCCGGCTCTCCGAGGCCGTCGTGACGGTCCAGGCGGCGCGCTGCCTGGGGGAGTTGGCGCGGGCGGCGGCCGAGGGCGCGGCCGGGCTGACCGGCGGGCCCGCCGCCGTCTTCGTCCTCGGGCCCGAGGACGAACCCCACCGGGGCCTGTCCCGCCACCGCGCCGCCCTCGCCCCGCCGGACGCGAGCGCGGACGACGCCGTCGCCCGGACCGTCACCCGGCTGTGCGCGGGCCGCGGCGGCGTGCGGAACCTGGTGGTGCCCTCACCGCTCTGGCCGGCCGGGTACTTCCGGCCCGGCGTCGAGGAGCACGCCCGGCTCGCCGTCGCCGTCGCCCCGCGGAGCCGCACCCCGGTGTGCGTGGCGACCCCGGCGGGGCGCCGGGACCCGGCCGACGACGGGCTCCTCGCCCGGCTCGCCGAGGCCACCGCGCTGGCCGCCGAACCGCTCCTCATGTACCAGGCCGAGCGGCAGATCGCGCTGACCCTCCAGCACAGCTTCCTGCCCCAGCCCCACCGGCTGCCCGACCTGCCGGGCGTCGACCTCGTCGTCCGGTACGTGCCCGCCTCCCGGCAGGCCGAGATCGGCGGCGACTTCTACGCCGCGATACGCACCGGCGAGGGCATCCTCGTCGCCGTCGGGGACGTGGTCGGCCACTCCCTGGAGGCGGCGACCGTCATGGTGGAGATACGGCACGCGCTGCGCGCCCACTGCGTGGAGACCAGCGACCCGGGCGTCCTCGCCGCCCGGCTCGACCGGATGCTCCAGCACTACCACCCCGACGTCACCGCCACCGTCTGCCTCGCGCTCGTCGACCCCTCCGGCGGCCGGACCCGCGTCGCCAACGCCGGGCACCTCCCACCGCTGCTCGTGCGGGCCGGGGGAGGCGCCGGATACGTCGACGCCTGCGGTCCCCTGCTCGGTCTGGGCCTGGACCGCACCGAACCCACCGAGCTGTGCCTCGCCCCGGGCGACCGCCTGCTGATGGTCACCGACGGACTCATCGAGACCCGCGGCACCGACCTCTCCGTCTCCCTGGAGCAGCTCCGTACGGCCGCCGCCGATGCCCCCGCGGATGCCCCCGCCAGCCTCGACGCCCTCTGCGACACCCTCCTGGGCCGCTTCGGCCACGACCGCGAGGACGACATCGCGATGCTCGCGCTCCGACTCTCCCGAGGCGCCCCGGACGGCGCCGGTTAGGGTGATCCCGTCGCCGCCCCCGGAACAGGAGCACCCATGCCGAACATCACCGTCGAACGGTCCGCCCACCTCGACGACGTCGACTGGGAGGAGTTCGCCCGCGCCCTGCACCCGGTGATCGTCGAGGTGGCCGCGGCCAAGCCCGAGGCGTGCAAGACGCGTGTCCTGCGCGGCGAGGACGAGACCGTGGGCGACGAGAGCGAGGGCCACGCGATCGTCCACGTCACGCTCGCCCTGCTCGCCGGCCGCACCGACGAGACCAAGGCCCGTCTCACCGAGGCCGTCGTGGCCCTCCTGGCCAAGCATGTCGGCCCCCGGGACGGCCTCACCCTGCACCTGTCGGCCGAGGTCCGCGACCTGGACGCGTCGTACACGAAGACCGTGCTCTAGGGCCGCCGGGGCCTGAACCTCCGGACACCCCCTAGGACGCGAGGGCGATCAGACGGCCCGCGAGGTCGGCGAACGGGCCGTCGGTCGGTTCGTGGCGGAGCATCTCGCGCATCAGGTCGCCCATCTCGTCGTCGAAGGCTGCGCTCACCGCGGCGAGCGCCGCGAAGTCGTGCACGAGCTGGATCTCCAGCTCGCCGCGCGGGATGCGCCGGCCGTCCAGCCAGATCAGGGCCGTCGACTCGGCGAGCGAGATCCAGGAGCGGACGACCAGTTCCAGCCGCGCGGGCGGACGCGTCACGCCCAGATGCGACAGGATCTGTTCGTAGGCGGCCTGCCGGACCGAGTCGATGAGCGCGTTCGTCGCCGACGAACCGACCGCGGGACCGCCCCGCATCAGGGCCGCGAAACCCGGCCCGTGGTCGTCCACGAAGTCGAAGAACCGGCGCATCACCTTCAGCAGCCGCGTCCCCAGCGGGCCTTCGTGGGGTTCCACGAACCGTGCGGCCAGATCGTCCGCCGCCCGCTTCAACGCGGCCTCGTACAGGCTGAGTTTGCCGGGGAAGTAGTGGTAGACCAGGGGACGCGAGATACCCGCCGCGGTCGCTATCTCGTCGATGGAGACGTCGTCGGGCGAGCGCTGGCTGAACAGGTCGAGGGCCACGCCGATCAACTGCTGGCGCCGTTCCTCGACTCCCATTCTTCGCCGTACCCCGGTAGTCATACGAACACCTTACCGATCGGATCCGGCCCGGAACGGGCCGGTCCGCGCAACGGCGTTCACATGTCCAGCACAAGACGCTCACTTCGGGCGCGCGAGACGCAGATCAGCATGGACTCGGCGCGCTCGCCGTCCGTGAGCAGCTCGTCACGGTGGTCCACCTCGCCCTCCAGCACCCGCTGTTGGCAGGTCCCGCAGAAACCCTGCTCGCACGAGTAGAGGGTGTTCGGCAGCTCCGCCCGCACGGCCGCCAGCACCGTCGAGTCCGCCGCCACCGTCAACGTCCTCCCGCTGCGCCGCAGTTCGACCTCGAAGGCCGAACCCCCGCGCTCGGCACGCGGGGTGAACCGCTCCACATGGACGTGCGGCCACCTCTCCTCGACGGCCGCCGTCAGTCCTTCGGGGCCGCAGCAGTAGACCGTGGCGTCCTGCGGCACCTCCCACGCGCCGAGATCCGGCACCCCCTCCACGACGGTCACCGCGCCGCCCAGCGCCTGGACCTCCTCCAGGAACGGCATCGACGCGCGCGAGCGTCCGCAGTACAGCAACCGCCAGTCGGTGCCCTCCGGCAGGGCCCGCACCATCGACAGGACCGGGGTGATCCCGATCCCGCCCGCGACGAACGCGTACGACGGCGCCTGCACCAGCGGGAACCGGTTGCGCGGCCCCCGCACCTCCAGCTCGGTTCCCTCCGCGACCCGCTCGTGCACCTCGCGCGAGCCGCCCCGCCCGTCCTCGACGAGCCGCGTGGCGACCGTGTAGGCGGAGGTGTCCGCCGGGTCCCCGCACAGCGAGTACTGCCGCACCAGCCCCGACGGCAGCACCAGATCGATGTGCGCCCCCGGCTCCCAGCCGGGCAGATCCCGCCCCTCCAGGCGCAGTTGTACGACGCCGTCGGCGACCTCCTCGCGCGCGGCGACCCGCAGACGCAGCGCCCTGGAGCGCGGACGCCCCGAGACGGGCTCCTCCAGCGCGGGCCACGGCCACAGCGGCGACACCCGCACCCGGCGGCGCAGGGCGCGCCGGGCGAGCAGCGCGGCCCCGGCGACGACGGCGACGGTCAGCGGCTTCGGCGGCGTCACACGGCCCCCTTCTCGGCGGTGAGCGCGGCGAGTGCCGCCGGGGACGAGGCGAGATACGCCACGGCCTGCGGGGTCGAGCCCTCCTGCGAGGGGTGGTAGGACCGGCTCAGATAGCGGGGGACGGACCTCAGCATGTCGGGCGTCGAGGGCAGTACGCCCTGCTTGCCGCGCACATAGAAGTCCATGACGCTCGGCTTCGCGTCCAGGACCGTCGGGTCGTTCGTCATGAAGAACCGTGTCCCGCGCTGCCACAGGAACACCAGCGTCGCGAAGGCGCTCGCCCAGGTCCGCACGCGCCGCGCGTAGCCGCCGTCGAGATGCGTGAACAGCTCGAAGGCGACCGACCGGTGCTCGACCTCCTCGGCGCCGTGCCAGCGCAGCAGGTCCAGCATGGTCGGGTCGGCGCCGCGCCGGTCCAACTCCTCGGCGTTCAGCACCCAGTTGCCGAGGAAGGCGGTGTAGTGCTCGATCGCCGCGATGAGCGCCACCCGCTCCAGCAGCCACCACGTGCGGGCCCGGCCCGGCGGCAGGGTCCGGTCGCCGAGCAGCTTCTCGAAGAACCAGTCGACCTGCGCGGTGTACGGGGTCGGGTCGAGGCCCTGCTCCCTGAGGTGGGGCAGGACCTCGTCGTGGGCCTGGGAGTGCATCGCCTCCTGGCCGATGAACCCGATGACGTCCTCGCGCAGCCGGTCGTCCCTGATGTACGGCAGGACCTGCCGGTAGACGTGCACGAACCAGCGCTCACCGGCGGGCAGCAGCAGATGCAGCACGTTGATGGTGTGGGTGGTGAACGGATCGCCGGGCACCCAGTGCAGCGGGGTGTCGTCCCAGGAGAAGGACACCTTGCGGGCCTTGAGGGGCACCCGTTCCTGCTTGTTGGACATGGCGTCAATGTACTGACGGGTAGATCCGGGCGGAAGCCCCGTGCGCGCACTTGTTGACGTACATGTCAGCAAAGTCGCGGCAGAGGGTACCGCTAGTGCAGGGCGTCGATCGACCGGCCGCTCTCCAGCGTCCCCTTCAGCCCGGCCTGCGCGCCCTCCTTCGCCTTCAGGACCAGCAGGTTGCCCTGCGCGGACCCCTTGACGGCGCCCGTCGCGTCGATCGACGCCGTGTCCTTGCCGCCCGCCGCGAGCAGGTACCAGGCGCCCGCCTCGGACTTCCACAGCACACCGGCCAGCACGTTCGGGTCGCGCGGACCGCACGCCGGGCCGTTCTCGCTCTTCGCCGCGACCGCCCCGTACGTCCCGCCCGGGGTGCGGAACTGGGCGAGGACCCGGGTGCCGCCGCCCCGCCAGGTCTCGGCCCGGGTGCACATCCACTGCGCGGTGCCGTTCGCCTCGGGCAGCGCCTGACTGGCGTACGCCCAGGCGTTCACCGTGCGCACGCCCGCCGACCGCATCGCGCCCAGCGAGCAGGCGTACGGCGCCCACGTGCGCAGCGAGCCGGCGCCGGACACGTCGTGGACCGCGCCGGGGCGGCCGGTGGTGAGCCGCGCCGGGACCAGCTCGCCGAGGTCGCTCAGGAGCCCGGTGCCGTCCCGGCCGGTCACCTCCAGGACGTTCCAGGACGTGCAGCCGCCGCTCTGCGCCCCGGCCCCGGACATCGGCGAGGTCACCCCGGCGGTCAGGGTCAGGGCCATCGCCCCGGACGACGGCTTGAGCAGGTCCCGCTCGACCGCCCCGGAGACCCAGGGCGCGGTCAGATAGCGGACGTTGCCGTCGGTCCGGCCCAGCACGACCGCGCTCGCCTCCGCCGCGCTCGCCCCGTCGACCCGGGCGAAGTCCAGGGCCGCGCCCTCGGTGCCGTCCTTCGGCTCGGCGTAACGGGCGATGCGCAGACCGTCGTAGAGGATCACCACGCGCGCGTTGTCGACGACCCCGGCGTACAGGAGCTGCGCCGGGCCGGAGGGGCCGCCGGACGGGGTGCCGGGGGTCGCCGAGACCCGCACCTGCTCGCCGGGGCGGGCCCACACGGCGAGCGCCCGGCGCAGCAGCGTGCTGTCGTCGGTGAGTTCGCCGCGCGCGGGCCACACCGAGAAGTCGTTGCGGGACGCCGCCTGCCAGGCCGTCGCCGGGACCCGGGTCAGCCGGGACGGGTCCAGCGCCGCCTGCGCGGCCGGGTTCTGCGCGTACACGGGCGCCGCGGCGCCGTCGGGGCCCCAGCCGTCGCCGGGCAGCGCCAGCAGCACCCCGCACACGGCGAGGGCCGCGGCGGCGGCCAGCGCGGCCTTCATGTGCTGCCTGCGCCGCATCAGATCCGTCGGCCGGGCCTGGAGCGAGCACGGGTCGAACTCGGCGGAGTCCAGCAGGGCGTACCGGTCGGCCGGGACCCCGTCCGCCTCATCGAGCGCCGCGCTCACGTCCTCGACGCCCGCCGAGGCCAGCACCTCGCGCACATCGCCGTCGGGCAGCTTCTCCAGGCCGCGCAGCACGTACGCGGCGCGCCCTTCGCCCGACAGGGCCGACAGCCGCTGGTCCAGGGCGAGTTCGTCGGCACCGCCCGAGCGCGGGAAGAGCCGCAGTCCCCACACCTGGGGGAGCAGCGCCGGGAGCTGGGAGCGCCGGGGCAGGGCCCGGAAGGTCAGCGGCAGCCCCGCCTCCAGCGCCGTACGCAGCACCTGGAGGCGGACGAAGGCGTACCCCGGGTCGCCGTCACGGCCGGCCGACTGGGCCGGGATGACCGCTGTCGCGGCCCGGCCCCGGGGCAGGGCGCGCTGGGCGAGGGCGTGCGCGGTCAGGACGCGCCGGTTGCGGCCGAGGCCCGGTGGCAGCACCAGGTAGGCCAGCCGGACCAGCCGTGGATAGTGCTCGACGAGCGCGGCCTCGGCCTGTTCGACGTCGACGAACGGTTCGCCGGCGGAGCCGGAGCCGTTGCCGGAGGAGGGGGTGGGGCGCGGGGCGACATCCTGTGACTGCACGTTCAGCAGAACGAGCGAATCGTTGATTGGTCACCGCCAAGCGGGTGAACGGACGGCACGGCCCGCCTCGACCGGCCCGCCGTGCTCGCCCACCGGGATCGGCGTGCCGTGACCGGCCCGCCGTACCCCTCAGTCGTCCGGCTCCACCAGGGCGCGCGCGTAGTTCGCCATCGACCGCTGGTAGCGCGGCAGATGAGGGGCCAGCGCGCCGAGGACGAGCGAGAGCCCTTCCCGGTCCCGGCCCAGGCCGGACAGGCACAGGGCGAGGGTCGCCCGTACGGCGTCGTCCAACTCGTCCGACGGGCCGTCCAGTTCGGGCGTGAGCAGCTTGACGCCCTCCTCGGGGTGCCCGGTGTTCCTGAGCGAGCTGGAGAGCTGGATCCTGGCGCGGCGGCCCTTGTAACCGCTCAGCCCGCGCGCCAGCGCCTCCCGGTACAGCGGGACCGCCCGGTCGGAGTGGCCCGTCGAGTCCCAGGCGCACGCCTGCTCGAAGGGGCCGAGCGGGCTGCCGTCCGGCAGTTCGGCGACGAGTGCGTCGATCACGGCGCGGAAATCGGCCGCGTCGTCCTCCGCGTAGTCGTCGAACGTGGCCCAGGCGGCCGTGACACGCTGTTCCCAGTCTTCGTTCACCGGCCCACTCTCGCACGTCTGTGCGGGGCTTGAGCGCATCTCGCCGCGCGGCCGTATGGAAGGGGACGGGCCTCGTGCCGAGGCCGGCCGGATGGGATGGGACCGGAGGAACAGATGAGGTTGACCCGACCGATGCTCGCGGCGACGGCCGCCGCCGCCCTCTTGGCGCTGGCGGGCTGCGGCTCCGGTGACGGCGCCGAGAAGGCCGCCGTGCCCGAGACGGCGACCGGCAGCCTGGAGCACCTGGCCGCCGAGGTGAAGTGCACCCCGAACATCCAGATCGACGCCGACGAACTGCGGCAGGCCGCCTGCAAGGACGCCCCCGGAGGCAAGTTCATCCTCGCCACCTTCGCCACCGACCGGGGACAGCGCGAGTGGATCAACGGCGCCAAGGACTACGGCGGTCACTACCTGGTCGGCCGCAAATGGGTGGCCGTCGGCGAGACCACCACGATGACGAGCCTCCAGAAGACCCTCGGCGGGGACATCGAGGAAGGCACCGACCACTCCGCGCACACCGGGAGCCACTGACCCGGGCGATCCGGACGGCGGAGAACCGGGCAACGGAGAAGCGGGCAACGGAGAAGCGGGCAACGGAGAAGCGGGCAACGGAGAAGCGGGGGGGGGGGGGGCCCCCCCCGCCGGGGGGGGGGGGGGGGGGGGGGTGGGGGGGGGGTGGGGGGGGGGGGGGGGGGGGGGGGGTGGGGGGGGGGTGGGGGGGGGGTCTGGTGGGGGGTTCGGGTTTGGGGGTGGGGGTCTTCGGTGCCCGGGGTGGCGGTACCTGTGCC
>NZ_JBIVDS010000005.1:163124-274526 GCF_044747265.1 Streptomyces sp. NPDC090106
ACCGGCGCGGCCGCCCCCCCCCCTCGGGCCCGGCGCGCAGCGGCCCCCCCCCCCCCCCGCCCCGGGGCCCCGGCGCGGGGGGGGGGGGCCCCCCCCCCCCCGCTTCTCCGTTGCCTAGATGCGGATCACTGGCACTTGCGGCCGGTGTTGATGCAGTTGACCATCTTGTTCATCAGGTTGGTGGAGAAGAAGTTGATGAAGTCGTTGTGGTCGGTCACCGGCTTGTGCAGGTTCTCCGGGAAGGTGTCCACCGCGTACGGGTTGACGACCGTGCCGTTCTGGATGGTCGGCGCCTGAACGTTGTAGACCAGTCGCACCTGGAGCTGCGGGATCGCCTTGAAGCCGTTGGCGCAGGTGCCGTCGGCCTGGACGAACGCCACGTGGGTACGGTGGTTGGCGCTGTCGATGTTCTGGCCGTCCCAGCAGCTCTGGAAGTTGGTCGTGCGCACGACCTGGCTGCCCTGCGGGCAGATCGGGTACTTGTCGTGCAGCTGGACCTTGTTCTCGAAGCCGGTGCAGCTCCAGTTGACGTTCGCGTTGGCGTTGCCGTTGACGAACGCCTTCGCGTCACCCGTGATGATGCGCAGCGCCGTCGGCATCGCGACGACCTTGCCCTTCTTGTTGCCGACGAACTTCAGCTGGGCCTGGGCGGGCTGCAGGATCGTGCCCACGTTGCCCTCGGTGCCACCGCCGGCCGCGTTCTGGTCGAAGTCCTGCGAACCGTCCTGAAGGCGCAGCACCGGCCAGAAGTACGAGGACACGTCGCCCTTGTTCTGGCAGGTGGTCTGGGCCCCCGCCAGGTCCTGGTCGGACGCGAACGCGTCGTTGGACTGGTTGCCGACGTAGTCGTGCAGGTGGTGGGCGCCGTTGGTGACACCCGGGGCGACGATCACGTTGTCCGTGTTGTGGTTGTCGTTCCCGTTGGTGCCGCACTTCGTGGTGAACGTGCCACGCGAACCGGAACGGCCGTTGGCCAACAGGCCGTTCGCGCCCACACCCAGCTGGGCGCTGGCGCCCTGGACCTGGGTGATGTCCACGAAGTCGTCGGCCGTCGGGCCGTTTCCGCCCTGGCCGTTCGCCTGACCCGCGCCCTGGTCCTGACCGGTGTCCTGGCCGTCACCCTGGTCCTGGCCGGTGTCCTGGCCGTCGCCCTGGTCCTGACCGTCGCCCTGCTGCTGACCGCCGCCGTTGTTCTGGCCGGCCTCACCATCGGTGGTCTGCGGCGTTTCGGCCGGCACACCGGTGCAGCCCGCGAACTGCGACAGGTTCGCGGCCTGCCCGCCCGCGCGCTGGATGTTGATCCGGATCCGGTCCAGCGTCGCGTTCCGCTTCTCCTTCAGCGGGCCGAGGATCGCGTTCTGCACGAACCCCGAGTCGTTGGCCTGCGCCTGGCGCGTGGACGCGAGCCGGGCGTACGCCTCGGTGATCTGCTTGTCGAGGTTCGCCACCTCGGTCGCCACGCCGTTGCGCGCGCCGTTGGGGACGTTGGTCAGCTGCTGGCCGACGTCCGGGCACTCGATCGTGGCGATCTGCGTGCCGGCAGCCCTCGTCTGGTTCTGTCCCCCGTTCTTCGACTCGTGCGCCGAAGCGTAGAAGTTCGCCCAGATCAGCCCGCCCCCACCGAGCGCTAGGGCTGCCGACCCCGCGATGACCTTGGTGGTCATCGACGTACGGCGTTTCCGATTGTTGCGTCCCATGGAACTCCTCTGACTTCCTTGACGGGGCGTCGAGGCGCCCGACAGGAGGGAAAGCGGCGCTCTTTCATACGCGCGACGCCCCAGGGGTGTTCAGCCGCCTCAGAAATTCATGAGAGATCCGAGGATTAATCCATCATCAACAGTCCACGAAATACCGGGAGTTGCGGCTGCTGCACAGGAAGTGCCGATCACGCGCCCGTTTTCAGTGGCCGTGGTCGAGATACGCGAGAACCGCCAGGACGCGGCGGTTGTCGTCGTCCGAGACCTCCAGTCCGAGTTTGGCGAAGATGTTGGAGGTGTGTTTGGCGATCGCCCGTTCCGTCACCACCAGGTGAGCGGCGATCGCCGCATTGGAGCGGCCTTGCGCCATCAGCTCCAGCACCTCCGTCTCGCGCGGGGTGAGCCGTCCCATCGGCCGGTCCGCCGCCCGCCGGGACAGCAGCTGCTGGATCACCTGGGGGTCCATGGCCGTGCCGCCCGCCGCGACCCGCCGGACCGCGTCCACGAACTGCGCCGCGTCGAACACCCGGTCCTTGAGCAGATACCCGACCCCGCCGGTGCCGTCGGCCAGCAGCTCCCGCGCGTACAACTGCTCCACGTGCTGCGACAGCACCAGCACCGGCAGCCCGGGCCGCCGGCGGCGGGCGTCCAGCGCGCACTGCAGCCCCTCGTCGGTGTGCGTGGGCGGCAGCCGCACGTCCACCACGGCGACGTCCGGCTCCAGTTCGGCCAGCGCCCGCGCCAGTTCGGGGCCGCTCTCCACCGCAGCCGCGATCTCGAAGCCGTGCGCTTCGAGCAGCCGCACCAGCCCGTCCCGGAGCAGGAACAGGTCTTCGGCTAGGACAACACGCAAGGGATCTCCATGGTGACCATGGTGGGGCCGCCCGCGGGTGAGCTGACGGCGAGGACGCCGTCGAATGTACCCAGCCGCCGCTCCACCCCGGCCAGCCCCGACCCGGCACCGAGCGCCGCGCCGCCCCGCCCGTCGTCCGTGACGGTGATCCGCAGCCGCTCCCCGGCGTGGTGCACGTCGATCCAGATCCGGTCGGCGCCCGCGTGCTTCACCACGTTGGTGAGCGCCTCGCTCACCGCGAAGTACGCCGCCGACTCCACGGGCGCCTCCGCCCGCCCCGGAAGCTCGACGCTCACCTCGGACGGCACCGGCAGCCGCAGCGCCAGCGCCCGCACCGCGTCGCCCAGTCCGCGCTCGGCGAGCACCGGCGGATGGATGCCCCGCACCAGGTCCCGCAGTTCGGCGAGCGCGTCCACGGACGACTGCCGGGCGTGCGCGAGCAGTTCCCTGGCCTTGCCGGGATCGGTGTCCAGGAGCAGCTCGATGGTGCCGAGGTCCATGCCCATGGCGACCAGCCGCGCCTGCGCCCCGTCGTGCAGATCCCGTTCGATGCGCCGCAGTTCGGCGGCCGAGGTGTCGACGGCGTCGCGCCGTGTCTCGGTCAGCACCCGTACCCGCTCGGCCAGTTCGGCGCCGCTCGGGGTGAGCAGGGCCCGGGTGAGCCGGAAGTGCGCGGCCAGCACCCGTGAGGTGAACCGGTGCGCGAGGAAGAGGAGGGCACCGCCCAGGACGCCCGCGGCGAGCGCGGTGGCCTGGCCCGTCACCGGCACGAACGCGTACCAGTACCCGTCGGGCAGCACCCGCCACAGCCCGAGCGCGATCGCGAACCCCTCCAGCGGGTAGAACACCAGCACGCCCGCCAGCAGCGCGGTGACGAACCCCGCCGTCATGTCGGCGGGCAGCCAGCGCAGATCCCGCCAGGTCGCCGGGTCGCGCACCATCGTGAAGGTCCGCGTCCACGGGTTGGCGTCCGCCGGGAGGGGCCGGTAAGCCGACGGGATGCGTATCCCGCACCACTTCACCGCGAGCAGCCGGCGCGCGTCGGCGAACGCCCGCACCCCCGTCAGCACCCACGGTGTCGTGACGATCCCGACCCCGACCGGGATCAGCGCGAGCGACACCAGGGAGAGGGTGAGACAGAACACCGCCCCCGGCAGCGTCAGCAGTGCGAGGGCGAGGCCTCGCACCGCCGCCCGTCCCGTGCCCCGTGCCCGCGTGACCCGGTCGTCGCTCTTCGTCTCTGCGCTCATGCGGCGAGTCTCGCGGAGTGCCGGGAGCCGGTCACGGGGCCTGGCCGCCCGGCCGGGGGGTGGTGCCAGGTACACCCCCCGGCCGACGGGATCGCGTCAGGGGCCGGTCAACGGCCCGTCGGAGGGGCGTACTTGTAGCCGACCCGGCGGATCGTCTGGATCGCCTGCCGGTGCTGGGTGCCCAGCTTGCGGCGCAGGCGGGCGATGTGCACGTCGACGGTACGGCCGTCGCCCACATGTCCGTAGCCCCACACCGTGGTGACCAGCTGGTCGCGGGTGTGGACCCGGTGGGGGTGCGCGACGAGATGGGCGAGGAGCTCGAACTCCAGGTAGGTGAGGTCGAGTTCGACGCCGTCCACCGCAGCCGTGCGCTGCACGGTGTCGACGCGGACGAGCGGGTCGCCGTCCTCCTCGGCGCCGGGCTCGCCCGCGGCGGGCGACTGCGGGTCGGCCGGGACGAGCACCAGATAGCCGATCATCGGCGGCTGGCCCGGCAGCGTGGGCAGGGTGTGCGGGGGAGCGGGCAGCCAGGTGGCGCCCGGCGGGAGGAAGTCCGGGACGTCCGGCACCTCGTCGGGGCGCACGGCCCGCAGCCGGTGCCGTGCGCTCTGCTCGGCCGGGGCGGTGAGGGTGGGGGCGGAGGACAGGGAACGAGTGGTCGCCATGAGAGGTCAGCTCTTTCGCGCGAGGAGTTCGTCGGGAAGGCCGACAAGCCACGAGTTCGTGGTCGGGCCGGTCGGGACGTACGTCGATGCGCGCGGGCCGAAGGCCGGGGGTGTACGGCTTTAGAGGGCCGGCGCGTTCATCGCGCGGCAACACACCCGGTCGAAGTCATGGTGCTGACGGGAAGGCCAGAACGGCTCGAGGTCGTGGCGACCCGTCGCGGTGTCCTTCTGGAAGCTGGCCATGGGCCCATTGAAGCAGACACAGCCCGGTTACAGGAGCCTCCTCTCACTGCTTGGACGCTTCCCTGACGCGAAACAGGTGTCGCGTGCCTCACCCCACCAGTCGTTTGCGCCAGTTCAGGGGCGCCACACCGATCGCCTTGTCCGGATCGCCGTCCCACCGGGTGGACAGTCCTGCCGCGGTGAGCGCGGCCACGACCTCGCGGCCGATTCCTTCGGCCGCCTCGGGGGAGTCCTCGCGACCGCCGTAGTAGAGCGCGAGTCCGTGCCCCTGGGCCGCGCCGCGGGTGCACTGGTGGTGGAAGAAGACGAAGCCCCGGGCGCCCGGGGTGTCCGCCATCTCGTGGCCGATGTCGCCGGTGCCGCAGGTGCGGCAGCACGTGAAGTGCTCGCGGGCGACGATGCCGTCCCGCTCCAGCGCGGCGAACGCGCGCTCCAGCCGGTCCGGATCGGTCTCCCCGGTCCAGGTCTCCTGCTCCTCGACCCGGGCCAGCCACAGGCGTTCCACGAGCGGTCCGGCCTGCGCGGGCGTCAGCCGGTCCTCGACCAGGTAGACCGTCTCCCGGACGATGGTCCGGATGTCGAGGTAGCCGTCGGCGAGCATCTCGCGCACGTACCGCTCGGCGTCCGCCGCGACCGAGGGATCGGGCGCGGGCGGCGCCACGGGCACGGGCAGCTCGTCCCGCTGCCAGGAGATCCCGGTGTCCCAGCCGTCCTCCTGCCGGGCCCAGCGCGCCATGACGTCCGCGACGAGCCCCGGATCCTCCACCTCGGTGACCCACATGTACGGGACGGGGCCGGTGCGGTGCTGGAACTCGTAGGGACCGCCCGGCCGGTGGGCGGCCTGGATGAAGACCGTGGGCCGGTCCGGTATCCGCTGCACGATCAGGAACTGGTCGCCGCGGCCCCCGATCCGCTCCACCAGCTCCCGCAGCCGCTCCGCCGTGACCCGGGCGTGCGCCTCGCCGCTCTCGGTCACGACCTTGATGCCGAGACGGCCGTCCCCGCCGGTCCCCATGCCCTCACGCCCCATGCCCTCACGCCCCGTGCCCTCACGTTCCATGCCCGCACTCTGGCACGCGCCACCGACAACGCGCCGAGGGGGCGCCCACCGCGAACGGTGGACGCCCCCTCGGGGAGCCGGGGATCCCGTGGGTCAGGCCTGGCCGGCCTTCTCCAGGGCGGAGCAGCAGGTGTCGACGATCAGCCGCGTCACGAGGTACGGGTCGACGTTGGCGTTGGGACGGCGGTCCTCGATGTAGCCCTTGCCGTCCTTCTCGACCTGCCACGGGATACGGACCGAGGCGCCGCGGTTGGAGACACCGTAGGAGTACTCGTTCCACGGGGCGGTCTCGTGCAGACCCGTCAGACGGTCGTCGATGCCGGCGCCGTAGTGCTTGACGTGGTCGAGCGGCTTGGAGCCCTCACCGAGGGACTCGCACGCGGTGATGATCGCGTCGTAGCCCTCGCGCATCGCCTTGGTGGAGAAGTTGGTGTGCGCGCCGGCGCCGTTCCAGTCGCCCTTGACCGGCTTGGGGTCGAGGGTCGCGGAGACGCCGAAGTCCTCGGCGGTGCGGTAGAGCAGCCAGCGGGCCACCCACAGGTGGTCGGAGACCTCCAGCGGGGAGACCGGGCCGACCTGGAACTCCCACTGGCCGGGCATGACCTCGGCGTTGATGCCGGAGATCGCGAGACCGGCCTTGAGGCAGTTGTCCAGGTGCGCCTCGACGACGTCACGGCCGAAGATCTCGTCCGCGCCGACACCGCAGTAGTAGCCGCCCTGCGGGGCCGGGTAGCCGCCCTTGGGGAAGCCGAGGGGGTAGCCGTCCTTGAAGAACGTGTACTCCTGCTCGATGCCGAAGATCGGCTCCTGCGAGGCGAACTTCTCCGCGACCTCGGTGAGCGCGGCACGGGTGTTGGACTCGTGCGGGGTCATGTCGATGTTCAGGACCTCGCACAGGACGAGGATGTCGTCGCCGCCGCGGATCGGGTCGGGGCAGGAGAAGACCGGCTTGAGCACGCGGTCCGAGGAGTGCCCCTCGGCCTGGTTCGTGGAGGACCCGTCGAAGCCCCAGATCGGCAGCTCGGCACCCTTGGCGTCGTCGGCCAGGATCTTGGTCTTCGAACGGAGCTTGGCCGTCGGCTCGGTGCCGTCGATCCAGATGTACTCAGCCTTGAAGCTCACGGGCCACATCCTTCGGGGTGGGTCTCTAGGCGCACTTGCGGGTGCTGCGGCGCTGCGGCACTGAAACGCCGCGAGTTGATGTGCGCGAGCCTGTCAACAGGCGATTTCCCGCCCGTTGCTCGAATGTGAACCCCGTGTTACCTGGTGGTTCTGTGGCGCGTCTCACGCCGTGAGGCGGGCGGGCGGCGCGGCGAGCGACACGGAAAGTCGACAGGGAGACACCCGGACCCGGCGGCGGAACCGCTCGTATGCGATGGGGTTGCGCGACGGCACGTGTAGGTCCTGCCGCTCGTGGCCGCGAGCGACAGGACCGCATGACACGTACGGGCTAGGGCGTGCGCCTCACCCCACCTTCTCGATCAGGGCTCGGCGGATCAGGAACTTGCCGGGCTCGCGGACCTGCTCGAAAGCGGCGTTGTTCAGCAGCGCGCAGCTGCCGGAGACCGAGGTGACCTCGACCGTCGTGGACTTGTTGTTGTCCAGGTTGGTGACCTTCAGCTTCGTCCCCGCCGGGAACTGGTTGCTGGAGGCCGCGGGCGCCCCGCCCTCGCCGGAGAGCGTGACGGTCGAGCCGTTGCAGACCTGCTGGCCGGAGGCGGCCGGAGGCTGCGCGGCCTGCGAGGGCGTCGCGGTGGCGGTGGCGGACTCGGCGGGCTGGGCCGCCCCGGCGCCGGGGGCCTGCGAGCCGGAAGCCTGCGAGCCGGTCGACTGGGAGCCCTGAGCCGACTCCCCAACGACACACCCGGACGCTTCCTGCTGCACCTTGATCTGCGCGATGACCGCCTCACGGTTGGCGATCCGGGCCGTGGACTGCGCGTCCGGATTCGCCCTCTGGTCCGCGATGAACTGCTGGTTGTTGCCGAGTGCGGTGGCGAGCCCCTGGCAGACGGTGGATTCCGCGGCCGTCTGGGGCGACTGCGCGGCGTTGGAGGTGGTGGCCATCACGAAGGCCCCGCCTCCCGCCACCGCCGCCGCGCTCGCCAACAGCGCGATCTTCTTTCCCGTGCTGAGAGTTCTCCTACGCGACATGCGCGCCTCCTGGGGGTCCGGGTGCGGTCGTCGCTATGTACGAGATGTCGAACGAGCTTGCTCAGCGGCTGACAGGAGTCACCGGAGTAACGTGCGTCACACCGAGTCGGGGTCCTCGTACGCGACGACCCTGTCGTCGACGTACCGGAGGAGGTCCTCGGTCTGCCGGGTGATGTCCTCCTCGCCGGTCTCCGAGCCGTCGCCCCACTGCCCGCCTGCGAACACCACGGACCGTACGGTCATCAGCCGCCGGAACACCCCCGCCGAACCGGGCGGCACCGTCGGCAGCCCCGCCTCCGGCGGCGGGTCCAGCGACATCACCTGGTACGTCACCGGGTCCATCGAGGCCATCGCGAACACGGCCGAGGCGTCCTCGGCACGGGTGAAGCTCAGCACGGTCACCGTCACCTGCGAGCGCCGCTCGGCGTCCGTGAACAGCGCGGCCGTCAACCGCTCGCAGCCCCGGCCCTGTTGCTCGATCAGCGCCGCCAACTCCGGTGCCATGCCCTCGGAGCAGTCGGTCGTCGTGGCGAGATCCACCCGCGTGTACCGCGAACCGTCCTTCAGGCGCACGTTCTTGGCGGGGAACGCCTGCTCCGGCCGGATCACCGGCCGCGCCAGCAGCGACGGCAGCGACGAGGGGGCGTCGGAGGGCAGGGACACGTCGACGGAGGGCGCGCCCGCGGCGGGCGCGGAGGCCGCCGCGTTCCGGTCCCCGTCCGTGTACAGCATGGCTCCCGCGGTGACCGCCGCGACGAGGACGCCTCCCGCCCCGGCCGCCGCCGCACGCCGCGCGCGCCTGCGTCTGCGTATCCGCTCCTGCTCGACCACCCACCGGGTGTACGGGTCAGGGGCGGGCGGCGGCGGCCCGTACGGCATTCCTTGATCACCGAAGCTCATGGCGGCGGAGGGTAACAGCGCGGAGCCGCTGAACTCCCGCCGGCGGACAAAGCGTTGCCTACCGGGACAGTGCGTCCCGTACCGCTTCCTCGGAGCGGGCGACCACGGCGGTGCCGTCGTCCGCCGTGATGATCGGCCGCTGGATCAGCTTCGGGTGCCCGGCGAGCGCGGTGATCCACCGCTCCCGCGAGGCCGCGTCCCGCGCCCACTCCTTCAGCCCCAGCTCCTTGGCGACCGCCTCCTGGGTCCGGACGATGTCCCACGGCTCCAGCCCGAGCCGCTCCAGCACGTCCCTGATCTCGTCCGCGCTCGGCACGTCCTCCAGATAGCGGCGCACGGTGTAGTCGGCGCCCTCCGCGTCGAGCAGCCCGATCGCGCTGCGGCACTTCGAACAGGCCGGGTTGATCCAGATCTCCATGCCGTCACCGTACGGCGTCACCGCGGCCCGGAGCGGGTCACACGTCCGGCGACGCCGTCACCACACCGGCGGCCACCGCCGCGCCCAGCGTCGCGTGGTCGGTGACCGTCTGGGCGGCGTACGCGCGCGCGTACTCGGCCACCGCCCGGTCGAAGGTGTCGCCGCCGCCCAGGTACGCGGCGATCGCCACCCGGTCACCGGACCGGGCGTGCGCCCGGGCCAGGGCGGTGCCGCACAGCCGCGCGTACGCGGTGAGGTCGGCCGGGTTCATCCCGGCGACGTCCGCCGAGCCCTTCATGTCCCGCAGCTGCCGCCAGTAGTACGCCCGCCCCTGCGGGCCCGTCATCCACCCCAGGAAGATGTCGCTCGCCGCCTGGAGCAGCCGCTGGCCGGCGACCACACGGTGCCCGGGATGGACGTACGGGCCGTTCGGCAGGTGCTCCTCCAGGACGGACCTGCGGGCCTCCTTGATCTGGAGGAACAACGGGTCGTCCGCGTCACGCCCCGCCAGCAGCAGGATGAAGCAGCGGGTGCCGACACTGCCGACGCCGACGACCTTGCGGGCGGCGTCGACGAACCGGTAGCGGTCCAGGAGCATCCGGCGCTCCTCGGAGAGCGTCGAGCGGTAGTCGCTGAAGATCTTCCGGAGCGCGGCCATGTCGGGCGCGCCCGCGGGCTCCAGCAGCGGCGGGTCCCGGACGATCCGGCGCCGCCCGTCCACCACCTCCGTCAGCCTGCCGACCGCCTGGAGGCTCGTGCGGCGCCGGGCCCGCGTCAGGCTCGCCTGGACCCGGCGG
Organism: Streptomyces sp. NPDC090106; assembly: GCF_044747265.1. Classification (NCBI taxonomy): domain Bacteria; kingdom Bacillati; phylum Actinomycetota; class Actinomycetes; order Kitasatosporales; family Streptomycetaceae; genus Streptomyces; species Streptomyces sp. NPDC090106. The sequence goes on from NZ_JBIVDS010000005.1 coordinate 173,159, forward strand.
CGGTGCCGGGAGGACCGCACCAGCGGCAGCAGGCTCTCGGCGTCGACCCGCTCGTACCAGACGGCCAGCTCGCCGAGCCGGGCCAGCCGCCGCATCGAGGTCCGGTACGCGGCCACCGCCGCCAGCGCCGCGGCCTGCCCCTTGTCCGCGGGGTGCCCGTTCTCGCGCGCGGCGACGACGACACTCGCGGCGAGCCGCTTCACGTCCCACTCGAAGGGCCCCGGGAACGTCTCGTCGAAGTCGTTGAGGTCGAAGAGCAGCGACCGCTCGGGGGAGGCGTAGAGGCCGAAGTTCAGCAGATGCGCGTCCCCGCACAGCTGCACGGTGAGCCCGGTGTGCGGCTGCGCGGCCAGATCGGCGGCCATCACCGCCGCCGCCCCCCGCAGGAACGCGAACGGCGACCCGGACATCCGCCCGTACCGGATCGGCAGCAGCTCCGGCAGCCGGTCCCGGCCCTGCCGCTCCAGCACCGCCACCGGGTCCGGCCGGTCCACCGCCGGGATCCACCCCGCGTGCTCGGAGCGGGAGACCCGCTTGCGGGCGGCCCGCCCGCGCGCGGCACGGTCGGCCGGGGCACCTGGAGTACTCATCCGCCCTGCCTCCCCATCACGCCTCCCGGTCCGCTGTTCTCGACACCCCCTGTTCGCAGGGAAGCCCGGCCCGGGGGCACGCGCATGCCCAGTCCGGCGATCGGGTGAACGCGCGGCGGCCGATTGTCAGTGCCGTCGGAGAGGATGCGAGCGGACGGTGACGGGCGGCGAGTGACGGGGAGAGCGGCATGGGCGAGGCGCGGCACATCGGGGTGGCCGAGCGGCGGGCACGACTGGCGCTGCGGCACCGGCTGGCCGGCGCCGCCCGGGCCGCCGGCCCGGAGGAGGTCGCCGCGTCCCTGGTGGCGCTGCACGGCTCGGACCCGGCGTCGGTGCATCTGTCCGTCGGCGCCCGGCTGGCCGATCCGGCGAAGACGGTCGCCGCCACGGAACGCGCGCTGTACGAGGACGGCACGCTGGTGCGGATGCACGGCATGCGCACCACGGTCTTCGTGTTCCCCACCGGACTGGCCGCCGTCGTGCACGCCTCGACCGGCATCGCCGTCGCCGCGCGCGAACGGGCCTCCCTGCTCAAGGACATGGCGAAGGCCGGTGCCCCCGACGCCGCGTGGCTCGCCGACGTCGAGGCGTCCGCGCTGGCCGCGCTCGCCCGGCGCGGACAGGCCACGGCGGCCGAACTCGCCCAGGACGAGCCCCGGTTGAGGCAGCAGTTCGTGTACGCGGCGGGCAAGAGCTACGAGGGCGTGCACACCGTCTCCACCCGGCTGCTCAAGCTCCTGGGCGCCGAGGGCAAGGTCGTCCGCGGCCGGCCGCTCGGCTCCTGGACGTCCTCCCAGTTCCGCTGGGCCCCCGCGCCCCCGCACCCCGAACTCGACCCGGCCGGGGCCCGGTCGACGCTGCTCGCGCGCTGGCTCACGGCGTGCGGACCCGTCACCGAGGACGACCTGAAGTGGTGGACGGGCTGGAAGGTGACCGATGTGCGCCGCGCCCTGGCGGCGATCGGCGCGGAGCCGGTGACCCTGGACGAGGGGCCGGGCTGGGTCGCGGCCGGGGACCTCGACCCGGTGGACGGGCCGCGGGAGCCCTGGGCGGCGCTGCTGCCCGGCCTCGACCCGACGGCGATGGGCTGGCGCCACCGGGACTGGTATCTCGCGCCGGAGCTGCGGCCCCCGCTCTTCGACTACAGCGGAAACGTGGGCCCCACGGTGTGGTGGGACGGCCGGGTGGTCGGCGCCTGGGCGCAGCGCCCCGACGGGGAGATCGCCTGGCGGCTGCTGGACCGGGCGGGCGTGGGCCGGGACGCCGAGGCGGCGATCACGGCCGAGGCGGAGCGGTTGCGGGCCTGGCTGGGCACGGCCCGGGTGACCCCGCGCTTCCGGACGCCGGTGGAGAAGGAACTCGCGGGCGGAGCCGCTTGACGGGGCCCGTACGACCGGACGCCGGACGCTCCCGTTCCCGGGGCGCCCGGCGCCGGCGGTTCACCGTGAAGGCCGGTGGTTCACCGTGAGTAGCGCATCAGCGCCCGCACCATGTGGCACGTCGTGTCCGACGGCGGGTGGACGCCGATCGTCTGCGCCGTGCTCCGGATCTTCTCGTTGCGGGCCTGGTTCGGCAGGTACACGCCCAGGTCGAGCAGGGCGATGGCGAGTCGCATCGCCTTGAGGCGACGGTTGTGCGTGACGTACCACTCGCGCGGACGCCCCGGCGGCAGCGGGCGCTTCTCCACGGGCGTGTACGGCAGGTCCAGCAGCACCGGGTGCTGGACGGTCGACTGGGTGGGCAGCGGCTTCAGTGCGGCAGCGGGCACGGGCATCCTCCTGTCGCGATCAGGTCGTCCACCGAGGGCCTCGGCGCCCCCGGCGACTTCCTCGAACACTACCTACAGTCTACCGCCGGCCACTGACAACGCGGGAGTCCGCGAGACCGGTCAAAGAGCCAGGTGAGAGCGGAAATTGAGCTCGTGTCACGGCAGGTTCGACTGAGGTGCGTGGGGCGACGAAGAAATCGAACAAGGCGGTGGCCGGCCCTCGTCCGCGAGGAGGTCAGGCGTGGTCGGCGAGCAGCAGGCCGACGAACTCCCTCCGGTCCTCGGCGTGATCGTGGAACCACGCGCCCAACCGGTGCCCGGCGTCCGGGAGTTCGAGCCGGGAGAACCGCGCCCGGGCCGCCAGCGCGTCCTGGAGGGCCTCGGTCACCGTCGCCGGGACGACCTCGTCGTGCGCCGGGACGGCGAGCACCGCCCGGCCCGCGTAGGCGCGCAGCACGCCCAGCGCGGACGCCGAACGCCAGCTGTCCGGGGTGCGGATGAGGGTGCTGAACCGGCCGTAGCCCGCGCCGAAGGGCACGCCCCAGGCCTCGTCCGTGTACACGGCGGGTGAGCACAGGCCGAGCGCCGTCACGCGCCCGCCGTAGTGCCGTACGAGATCGGTGGCCGTCTGGCCGCTCATGCTGAACCCGACGAGGACCAGCGGGCTGTCCGCGGGGACACGTGCGTCGATCACCGCGACGGCCTGCTCGAAGCGGCGGCGCAGGCTCAACTCGGCGAGCGCGCCGGTGCTTTCGCCGTGGCCGGAGAAGTCGAGGGCCAGGGCGGCGTGGCCGTGGGCGGTGAACTCGGCCAGCAGGGGCAGCAGTCGCTCCTTGCTGCCGTTCCCGGCGCCGTGCAGCAGGACGGCGGTGGCCCGCCCGGGGCCACCGCCGTCGTCGTGCGCTCCGCTGAGCCGTTCGCCGCCGTGTTCCTGGGTGAAGGAGGTGAGCATGTCCTCATTCGATCACGGCGCCGCCCGCTCAGGTGGCGGCGTGGTGCGCCGCCGCCCTGATGGCCTCCCGCAGGTGGTCCTCGTCGGCCTGGCTCAACGAGGTCTGCACCAACTGGCCGCCGAACGGCGTGAGTTGCGGGATGACCTTGTCCTGGGCGGCCTGCTTGACGAGCACGAACAGGGCCGCGGCGCCCGGGCGCAGGTTCTGGCTCAGCTCCTTCATGAAGGGGTCGTTGATGCCGGTGTCGGTGAACGCGCCGCCCGCTGCTCCGGCCGCCGCGCCCACCGCCGCGCCGAGCAGCGGGGCCAGGAAGAGCAGCCCGATCACACCACCCCACAGGGCGCCTCCGGCCGCGCCCACCGTGGTGTGGTTGACGGCCTGGTGCAGCTTGATCCTGCCGTCGTCCCGCCGCTCGACGACGACGATGTCCTCCAGCTCGACGAGGTGCTGCTTGGACAGCTCGACGACCTTCTCGCGGACCCGATGGGCAGTGGCGAGATCGTCGTAGGCGATGACGAAGAGATCGCTCATGCGGAAGAACACCCCTTATGGGAGAAATGTGCATGTGCGCCCCACCCTAGGTCCGGGGAAAAGGGGATGCACGCCGAGTGACCGTCTCCCTACGCTGGACAAGCGTTGCGGAGCTGCCACCTCTGCTTTCCGCAGGAGCGGCGTCACCCTGCGCGTCCGGGGCTACTCTGCTGCACACCCACCCACGCACACGGAGGCCCGAGATGGGCACCATCGTCATGGCCGGGGCGGCTGTACTGGTCGTCCTCGGATTCGGCAACCACCTGTACTGGCTCGCTGCCGCGGCCGTGCTCTTCCTGTACCTGCGGTACGGGCGGGCGGAGGTCTCGACGTCCTCGGGCCGCCCCTCCTCGGGCGGCAGCATGCCCAGCGACTACCGCTCCTACCGCGACCGCCGGGACAAGCAGGCCAAGTGGGAGCGCCGCTACCGCCGCGAGCGCCCCTTCGAGTCCCGCCGCCAGGAGCGCGAGAAGAGCAAGTGAGCGTCCTCAGACGCCGGGGGCGCCCCACACGGGGAACCACCGGCTGAGGTCCTGTTCGATCCGCAGGTCGTCGGCGAGGGCCGCCCTCACCCGCAGTTCCAGCGGGTTGTCGCGCCTCTGCCCCGCGCCGGGCAGGGGCGCGAACGGATAGAACGTGCCGCGCTTGTAGAGATAGACGAGCGCGAGCGCGCGCCCTTCGGGGTCCCGGAAGCCCACCAGCGAGCACAGCAGCTGCGGGCCGAAGCCGTTGACCTCCATCGAGGAGTTGACGGCGTGCAGATCGTTGACCAGCAGGTGCAGCCGGTCGGGGGAGCGTCGGGAGACCAGCCAGGAGTAGCCGTAGTCGTCCCGGGTCAGCTCCACCGGGGGGCCGTCCCGGTCGGCGTCCGCGTCCAGCAGCGCCTGCACCTCGCGGTGCGACTGCTCGAAGGCCGCGCCCTCGACGGTGGCGAAGCACACCGCGCCCCCGCCCGTCGGGGTGAACCCGGCGGCGGCCTCCAGCGTCACCGCCGCCGACGGCAGCGCGAACAGCCGGTCGAGGTCGGGCGCCACCGGTTTGGTGCGCCCGAGCAGGATGTCCAGCAGCCCCATGTCGCTCTCAGTCCGCCTTCCCGGGGGCGAGTGCCTCCCCCAACTCGCCGGAGATCCGGCCCAGTTGCTCCAGCCGCTGGTTAAGGGGCGGATGCGTGGAGAAGAACCGCTCGATGCCGGGCTCCCGGCCCGTGGCCGGGGTGAAGTAGAACGCGTTGAACGCCTGCGCGGTCCGCAGATCCTTGGTCGGGATGCGCGCGATGTCCCCGGAGACCTTCGCCAGCGCGGAGGCGAGCGCCGAGGGCCGCCCCGTCAGCAGGGCCGCGGCCCGGTCGGCGGCCAGCTCCCGGTACCGGGACAGCGCCCGGATCAGCAGGAAGCTGATCGCGTACACGGCCGCGGAGACACCCAGCACGGCGGCGAGGACCGCGGCGGTGTTCTGGTCCCGGCGCCCGCCGAAGACCTGCGAGTAGAACGCGAACCGCACGATCAGCCCGGCGATCACCCCGAGGAACGAGGCGACGGTGATCACGGCGACGTCCTTGTGCGCCACGTGCGACAGCTCGTGCGCCAGCACGCCCTCCAGCTCGTCCTTCTCCAGCCGCCGCAGCAGCCCGGTCGTCACGCACACCACCGCGTGATCCGGATTCCGTCCGGTGGCGAAGGCGTTGGGCATGTCCATCGCGGACACGGCGACCACGGGCTTCGGCATGTCCGCGAGCGCGCACAGCCGGTCCACGACCCCGTGCAGCTCGGGATACTCCTCCCGCTCCACGACCCGGCCGCGCATAGCGAACAGCGCGACCCGGTCGGAGAACCAGTACTGCGCCCCCAGGAACCCGGCCGCCACGACCACGACCAGCACCCACGACCTGAGCAGCACGACCAGCGCACCGACGAACACCACGTACAGCAGCCCGAGCAGGAACAGCGTGACCGTCATCCGCACGGTCAACCGCCGATCACTCCGGAAACGGCTCCGCATCTGCATCACCCCGCAGTCACACCCCCGCCCCACCCAGTGTGCACCGCCCTCCACCATGAACCGCCCCCGATCAGTCCTGGGACGGGCAAAAGCTGAGGGCTAGTACGGCGCCCGGAACCCGCTGTACCCCAGCACGACGATCACCGCGGCCACGATGCCGAAGACCAGGGCCACCGAGGTCCACGGGGAGCGGGCCCGGGTGCGGCGTCCCCGCTCGGCCTCCGCGCGGAACGGCTGGGACGGCGGCGGGTTCTCCTTCCAGCGGGCGGCGAGCATGCGGGCGCGGGCCGAGGGTTCCTTCCGCTCGGCGTCGTCGGCCCAGCGGATGTCGAACTCACGGTCCTCGCCGTCCTCGTCGGGCCGGTCGTCGCGTTCGGTCATGGTCCCCACCCCGTCGCCCCGCAATCGAACATCCGTGCTTGAACGATACGACGGCGCCCCCGTCCCTGAGCAACAGGAACGGGGGCGCCGGGGTACGACGGGAACGGGTCGGTCACACGTCGAAGTACAGCTCGAACTCGTGCGGGTGCGGGCGGAGCTGGAGCGGGGCGATCTCGGTGGTGCGCTTGAGGTCGATCCACGTCTCGATCAGGTCCGGCGTGAAGACGTCGCCCTGGAGGAGGAACTCGTGGTCGCGCTCGAGCGAGTCGAGGACGGCCGGGAGGGAGGTCGGGACCTGGGCGACGCTCGCGTGCTCCTCGGGAGCCAGCTCGTACAGGTCCTTGTCGATCGGCTCGGCCGGCTCGATCTTGTTCTTGATGCCGTCGAGGCCCGCGAGCAGCAGGGCCGAGAAGGCCAGGTACGGGTTGCCGGAGGAGTCGGGCGCACGGAACTCGACGCGCTTGGCCTTCGGGTTGGAGCCCGTGATCGGGATACGCATGGCCGCGGAGCGGTTGCGCTGCGAGTAGACGAGGTTGATCGGCGCCTCGAAGCCCGGGACCAGACGGTGGTACGAGTTCACCGTCGGGTTGGTGAAGGCCAGCAGCGACGGGGCGTGCTTGAGGATGCCGCCGATGTAGTAGCGGGCGGTGTCCGACAGGCCCGCGTAACCGGCCTCGTCGTAGAAGAGCGGCTGGCCGCCCGTCCACAGCGACTGGTGCACGTGCATGCCCGAGCCGTTGTCACCGAAGATCGGCTTCGGCATGAAGGTCGCGGTCTTGCCGTTGCGCCAGGCCACGTTCTTCACGATGTACTTGAAGAGCTGGAGGTCGTCGGCCGCGGCGAGCAGCGTGTTGAACTTGTAGTTGATCTCGGCCTGGCCGGCCGTGCCCACCTCGTGGTGCTGGCGCTCGACCTGGAGGCCGGAGTTGGCCAGCTCCAGGGAGATCTCCGCACGCAGGTCGGCGAAGTGGTCGACCGGCGGGGTCGGGAAGTAACCGCCCTTGTAGCGGACCTTGTACCCACGGTTGTTCTCGACCGCACCGGTGTTCCAGGCGCCGGCCTCGGAGTCGATGTGGTAGAAGCTCTCGTTCGCGCCGGTCGCGAAGCGCACCGAGTCGAAGACGTAGAACTCGGCCTCGGGACCGAAGAACGCGGTGTCGGCGATGCCGGTCGAGGCGAGGTAGGCCTCGGCCTTCTTCGCCACGTTGCGCGGGTCACGGGAGTACTGCTCGCCCGTGATCGGGTCGTGGATGAAGAAGTTGATGTTGACCGTCTTGTCGCGGCGGAAGGGGTCGACGCGCGCGGTGGACAGGTCGGCGCGGAGCGCCATGTCGGACTCGTGGATGGCCTGGAAGCCGCGGATCGAGGAGCCGTCGAAGGCGAGCTCCTCGGCCGGGTCGAAGGCCTCGGCCGGGATCGTGAAGTGCTGCATCACACCCGGCAGGTCGCAGAAGCGGACGTCGACGAACTTGACGTCCTCGTCCGCGATGAACTTCTTGGCCTCGTCGGCGTTCTGGAACATCCAGCTCCTCCTACTCCCGGCCCGTCCGACCCGGGGTGGTAGTTCGTTCGTGCGGCCAGTGCGGTGGCACACGCTGGCCTCGACACTAGGGACGCGTGATTTCTCCGGCGTGACCCATTTGTTTCGCACAAGTTAACCGGACATCGGTCCCGGTACCCCACCTGTCCGTATCCCGAAACGCGGGCAGTACCGTGGACGGGTGGACAAGAGGGAAGCAATCGGATCGTGGCTCTCGGGGCCCCGCGAGGCCTCCGAGCAAGCGGGTGTGGACTTCGGATACCGCGGCGAACAGCTCGGCCTGCCGGAGACGGGGCCGGGTTCCGTCGCCCGTCCGGGCCGGCGGATCGGCGCGCTCGTCGTCGACTGGGGGATGAGCGTGTTGATTGCATCCCAGTTGATCACTCAGAGCTATGACCAGACGACATCGAACTGGGCGCTGCTCGTCTTCTTCGTGATGAGCGTCCTCACGGTCGGCACCATCGGCTTCACCCCGGGCAAGCGCCTGTTCGGCGTGCGCGTGGTCGAGCTGGGCACCGGCCGGGTGAACCCCTGGCGCGGCCTCCTGCGCACCGTCCTGCTCTGCCTCGTCGTCCCGGCCCTCGTCTGGGACCGTGACGGCCGCGGCCTGCACGACCGGATCTCCCGGACGGTGGAGGTCCGGATCTGACGGTGGAGGTCCGGATCCAGGGACATGCGCGTGTGTACGACGAAGGGGGCGCCCACCGCTGGTGGGCGCCCCCTTCGTCGTACACACGCGGCCGTGGGTCAGCGGGCCTTGCCGCCGCCCTTCGGCAGCTTCATGCCCTTCGGCATCGGGCCCTTGGGGAGCGGCATGTTGCTCATCAGGTCGCCCATGGCGCGCAGCCGGTCGTTGGTGGCGGTGACCTGGGGGCCGGTCAGGACGCGCGGCAGCTTCAGCATGCTCGTGCGGACCTTCTTCAGCTCGACCTGGCCCTCGCCCGTGCCGACGATGATGTCGTGCACCGGGACGTCCGCGACGATGCGGTTCATCTTCTTCTTCTCGGCGGCCAGCAGGCTCTTGACCCGGTTCGGGTTGCCCTCGGCGACCAGCACGATGCCGGCCTTGCCGACCGCGCGGTGCACCACGTCCTGGCTGCGGTTCATCGCGACCGCGGGGGTCGTCGTCCAGCCCCGGCCGATGTTGTCGAGGACGGCCGCGGCGGCGCCCGGCTGACCCTCCATCTGACCGAAGGCGGCCCGCTCGGCGCGGCGCCCGAACACGATCGCCGTGCCCAGGAAGGCGAGCAGGAAGCCCAGGATGCCCAGATAGACCGGGTGGCCGATCAGGAAACCGATCGCGAGAAAGACACCGAGGATCAGGATGAAGACGCCCGCGAGAACGAGACCGATCTTCTTGTCGGCCCTGCGGGTCATCTTGTACGTCAGGGCGATCTGCTTCAGTCGCCCGGGGTTCGCGGCATCCGCCGCACTGTCACTTCTCGCCATGCCCCGAAGTCTACGTGGCCCCCGGAGTGGCGACGACGGCGAGGCGGTCAGGGACGGGAGGCGAGCGCCTTGTCCAGAACCTGCTGTGCCTCGACCCGGTCCTTGGCCCGGCGGCGGTCCTCCAGGACGGACGTCCAGGCGTTGCGGCGGGCGGTGCGCTGGCCGCCGCTCATGAGGAGCGACTCGACGGCACGGAGTGCATCGGTGAACGACGGAATGGCGGTGGCGCGAACGGGCGCGGCCTGCATGATGGAGGTCCCCCCTCGGGATCCGGCGGCTCTGGTGGGTGCTGCACGGGGCGTACGACCAGGGTCACTGATTGGTGTTACCAGGGCGTGACCGACCGGTCAAACGCCAATGAAGCCTTGATGGGCGGGCCGCGAACCCTGACGCGGCCCCGACGGCGCCCCTAGCTGCGGGGACGGTCGGGACCGCGTCAATCGGCCATAACCCGGCGGTAGCCGCTTGTGCTCAGCTTCACACGCGCCGAGTGGCACTGAGTGCCATCACACCGCCTGCGAGGCGACGTACGCGCCCCGCTTCTCGATCGCCATCTGGTAGAGCCGGCCGGCCCGGTAGGAGGAGCGGACGAGCGGCCCGGACATCACGCCGGAGAAGCCGATCTGGTCGGCCTCGTCCTTCAGCTCCACGAACTCGTGCGGCTTCACCCAGCGCTCGACGGGGTGGTGACGCACCGACGGGCGCAGGTACTGGGTGATGGTGACCAGCTCGCAGCCCGCGTCGTGCAGCTGCCGCAGCGCCTCGCTGACCTCCTCGCGGGTCTCGCCCATGCCGAGGATCAGGTTCGACTTGGTCACCAGGCCGAAGTCACGGGCCTCGGTGATGACCTTCAGGGAGCGCTCGTAGCGGAAGCCGGGGCGGATCCGCTTGAAGATGCGCGGCACCGTCTCGACGTTGTGCGCGAAGACCTCGGGGCGCGACTCGAAGACCTCGCGGAGCAGCTCCGGGACGGCGTTGAAGTCGGGGGCCAGCAGCTCGACCTTGGTGTGCCCGCTCTCGCGGCCCGCGGTCTGCTGGTGGATCTGGCGCACGGTCTCGGCGTACAGCCAGGCGCCGCCGTCCTCCAGGTCGTCGCGGGCGACGCCGGTGATGGTGGCGTAGTTCAGGTCCATCGTGACCACGGACTCGCCGACGCGGCGCGGCTCGTCACGGTCGAGCGCCTCGGGCTTGCCGGTGTCGATCTGGCAGAAGTCGCAGCGCCGGGTGCACTGGTCGCCGCCGATGAGGAAGGTCGCCTCGCGGTCCTCCCAGCACTCGTAGATGTTGGGACAGCCGGCTTCCTGGCAGACCGTGTGCAGCCCCTCGCTCTTCACGAGCTTCTGCATCGCGGTGTACTCGGGACCCATTTTCGCCCGGGTCTTGATCCACTCGGGCTTGCGCTCGATGGGGGTCTGGGCGTTCCGGACCTCCAGGCGCAGCATCTTGCGTCCGTCGGGTGTGACTGCGGACACATCGGCTCCCTGCTGATTGGCTTGCGTAGTCTTCGATTCCTCGGTGTGCACCAGCGTACGCCCGTGCATTACCAAGCCCACGATGAGGCCAACCCCGCACCGGCGGGGCTGATTCCCGGTCTCAGGCCGTGGCCTTCTCGATCGTCCGCGGCCTGAGGTCCGCATTCTCCAGGACGTCCCGCAGATGCCGTTCGGCGATCGGCAGGACCTCCTCGATCGTCACGTCCCGCCCGAGCTCGCCCGCGAGCGAGGCCACGCCCGCGTCCCGGATGCCGCACGGGATGATCCGGTCGAACCAACGGTTGTCCGGGTTCACGTTCAGCGCGAAGCCGTGCATCGTGACGCCCTTGGCGACCCGGATGCCGATCGCGGCGATCTTGCGGTCCTCGCGGCGCTGGCCCGCGTTGGACGGGGCGTACTCGGGGCCGTTCATCCGCGGGTCGAACTCCTCGTCGTGCAGACGCGGGTCGAAGTCGAGCGAGAGTCCGCCGATCGCCGGACGCGTCTCCACCGGATCTCCGAGGATCCACACCCCGCTGCGGCCCTCGACCCGGCTGGTCGTGACGCCGAACTCGGCGCACGTGCGGATCAGGGCCTCCTCCAGCCGTCGTACGTGCGCCACCACGTCCACCGGGCGCGGCAGCTTCTGGATCGGGTAGCCCACCAGCTGGCCCGGACCGTGCCAGGTGATCTTGCCGCCGCGGTCCACGTCCACGACGGGCGTGCCGTCGAGCGGGCGTTCGCTGTCCGCGGTGCGCCGGCCGGCCGTGTACACGGGCGGGTGTTCGAGCAGCAGCACGGTGTCCGGGACCTCGTCGGTGAACCGGGCCGCGTGCACCCGGCGCTGCTCGTCCCACGCCTCCTGGTACGCGACGGCCTCCGTACCGAATCCCATGCGAACGAACCGCAGCTCACTCACGGCAAGCGCCTCCTCGACGACGTAAGGCACGTAGCGTGCCTACGCCACTGTACGACCGGCCCGTACGGTCTTCGTCCGTCAGCCCTGTAGGCCAATCCTCACACGATCGGATGAATAGCCGGTGGAGCCTGCGACCGGCCGCTCACTCTCCGCTACATTCGCGCCGTTCACGAGGTCAAAAGGGCTGCTCACCGGCAATCCGGGCACCGCACACCCGGGTACCGCGGCGGTCAAAGCCGCCTCCACCCGCCCCGAAAGGCAGGAGACCGTACCGCCGATGACGGAACGACCCGCGCAGCGCACGCCCAACCGCCAGCTCGCCGCGCTCATCGCAGAAGCGGGGTTCTCCAACGCGGGGCTCGCCCGTCGAGTGGACCAGCTCGGTCTCGAACACGGCCTCGACCTGAGATACGACAAGACGTCCGTGACCCGGTGGCTGCGCGGCCAGCAGCCCCGGGGCACCACACCCGCCCTGATCGCCGAGGTCTTCACCCGCCGCCTCGGCCGCCGCCTCACCGCCCAGGACCTCGGCCTGGACGCCTGCGCGCCGGTGTACGCCGGCCTGGAGTTCGCGGCCACCCCCGAGGAGGCCGTCGACATTGTCAGCGGACTGTGGCGCAAGGACTCCGGCAGCCACGCCGAACTGCGCAAGATCGCCTTCACCCCGGCCGGGCTCGTCGTGCCCAGCCGCGACTGGCTGATCGGCCGCGCCGACGACAAGGTCGCCCGCGGCGAACCCCCGCTCAAGGTGCCCGTGCAGGGCCGCCCCGTCGTGCCCCGCCAGCGCGTCCAGGGCGAACGCGGCCCCGGCCAGAAGGTCACCCCCGGCGACATCAACGCCCTGCGCTCGGTCGGCGAGCTCTTCCGCTCCCTCGACAACATGTACGGCGGCGGCCACGCCCGCCAGGCCCTCGTGCGCTACCTGGAGCACGAGTGCGAGCCGATGCTGCGCGGCGTCTACGGCGAGCAGACCGGCCGGCGCCTGTTCGCCGCCGCCGCCGACCTCACCCGCCTCGCGGGCTGGACCTCGTACGACATCGCCGCGCACGGGCTCGCCCAGCGGTACTTCGTGCAGTCGCTGCGGCTCGCACAGGCCGCCGGGGACCGGGCGTACGGCTCGTTCGTGCTGATCACGATGAGCCGCCAGGCCGTCTACCTCGGGCACGGGCGCGAGGCCGTGCAGCTCGCCCGGGTCGCCCAGCAGGGCGTAGGGACCAACGCCCCGCCGGTCGTCCAGGCCCTCCTGCACGCCGTCGAGGCACGCGGGCACGGCGTCCTCGGCGAGGTGCGCGCGTGCACGGGCGCCCTGGTCCGCGCCGAGCGGGCCCTGGAGGCCGCCCGGCCCGGTGACGAGGTCCCCCACTGGGCACGCTTCTTCGACGAGGCACAGCTCGCCGACGAGTTCGGGCACGCCCACCGGGACCTCCAGCAGTTCCGCGCCGCCGCCCAGCACGCCGAGCGCTCCCTCCAGCTGCGGGCGCCCGCGTACGCCCGCAGCCGGCTGTTCTGCCGCATCGTCCTCGCCTCCGCCCGCCTCGGCCTGGGCGAACTCGACCAGGCCTGCTCACTGGGCGCTGAGGCGGCCGGGGCGGCCCTGGAGATGCGCTCCGTACGGGCGGTGGAGTACGTCCGGGACTTCGAGCGGCGCCTGGAGCCCTACAAGGACGCCGCGCCGGTGAGGGGGTACCGGGACCGGGTCGCGGCGCTCGGCTAGGGAGCGCCCGGCGGACAGGCCCTAGGCCGCGGTGGCGGTGGCCGCGGGGAGCGGGTCGGCCCGGTGCATCGAGCCCGCCGCCCCGAGGTCCGCCAGGATCGCCGCCGCCGCCCGGTGAGCCGAGTGCAGCGCCCCCTGGACCGTGCTGGTGTCCCGGTGGTCCCCGCACACGTACAGCCCGGCCAGCAGCCGCACCGGGCGGCGCAGGTCGTGCGGGACACGCATCGCCGGGACCGCCTCCGCGGTGTGATGGACGGCGAGCGTCTCCCAGCGGCTCGTCGACACCCCGTACAGCCGCGACAGATGCCGGCGTACGGCGGTCGCGACGTCCGGGGGAGGGGGCCCGAGGACCGTCGAGGAGATCAGGGCCCGGCCCGCGGGAGCACGGCTCGGGTCCACCTCGCTCACGACCGTCGTATGGGTGACCGGACCGCCGCGATCGGCGTCGAGCAGCAGCGCGGCGCCGGTCCCCGGCGGCTCCTCGGTCGTGTGGTGGACGACCGTCACCTGATGGAAGTCGGGCACCCTCAGCCCCGGCAGCAGCTCGGCCGCGGCGCGGGCGTCGGTCGCCAGGAGCACCGCACGGCACCGGAACGCGCCGTGCTCGGCGGTGGCCACCCCGTTCGTCGCCACCGAGGTGACCCGGACCCCGGTGCGCACCGTGCCCGGCGGCAGGGCGCGCGCCAGCAGCTCCGGCAGCGCCTCCGCGCCGCCCTCCGGCACGCACAGCCGCCCGCCCGCGAAGGCGCGCAGCGCGAGGTCCGCGCACCGGCTCGACGTCGTCAGCCCCGGGTCGCAGAGCAGCGCGGCCAGCAGCGGGCGCAGGAAGCCGTCGATCGTCCGGGCCGGGAAACCGCGGGCCGCGAGCGCGTGGGCGGCGGGTGACTCGGGCCGGGCCAGCAGGCGTTCGACCGGCGCGTTCGCGATCCGGGCGAGCGCCGCGCCTAGGCGGGCCTGGTCCATCGCCGTCCCCAGCGGGGCGGTGCCCCGTGGTGCGCCGGTCGCGGACACCGGCGCCGAACGGGGCGCACGGCCCCGGGGGGCGCTCGCCAGGGCGCGCACGGCATGGAGTGCGCCCCTCGCGCTCCGGGTGTTCGCCGCGGTGGCACCCGCCCGGTGGTGACGCCCGTCGCTGTGCAGCAGGACACCCGGCGCGAAGGGGCGCAGGACCAGCCCGTCCAGCCCCGGGGTCAGTCGTAGTTCCGGATACGCGGTGGACAGCAACTGCCCGACGCGGTCGAGCCGGAAGCCGTCGACCTTCTCGGTCGACATCCGGCCCCCCACGCACGACGCGGCCTCCAGCACCGCCGTCGTCACGCCTGCGCTGGTCAGCCGATGTGCCGCCGAGAGTCCGGCGACCCCTGCTCCCACGATCACGACGTCCACCTGGTACGCGGGCTCAAGCACGTGCCCCTCCTCGAGGTTGCGCGGCCGGTGGAGACGTCATGCCCCCAACTGGCTCCAGGGATACCCGAGTTCGGATCGAGGTTAGGTCCGTGATCGGCCGGCGACAGTCGCGCATCGACAGAGCACGGTCGCACGCGAGCCTTCTTTTGTGCTCCCGCCTCCGGGGCGCCCAAGCCGGTGCCGGGCGGCCGCCTCTTTTTTTGTGCTCCCGCCTCCGGGGCGCCCAAGCCGGTGCCGGGCGACCGACCGTGCTCGACCCTTCGGGCCTCCGCGCGCTCGGCCGCCCGCCTCCGGCGCGCCCCTGCGGCTCCGCACCGTGCGCCCGCCTCCGGCGTGCCCCTGCCGCTCCGCACCGGCGTGCCCGGCACTGGAGCGCTCCTGTGGCTCCGCACCGTGCGCCGTAGGGTTCCGGCATGCTCATACGCCACGCCACCCCCGACGACGAGACCGCGCTCGGTCTCCTCGACCGTGCCACCTGGTCCACGCTGCACGCCGTGCAGCCACGGCCGCAGGCGCCGTACGAGCCGTTCTTCAACGAGCGGTTCGGGCCTCGGGAGCATCTCGTCGCCGAGGCCGGGGGCGAGGTCGTCGGCTATGTCCGGCTGGGGTACGCCACCCCGCTCGCCTGCAACATGCACGTCCGCCAGATCCAGGGCCTGGCCGTCGCCCCGGCCGCGCGCGGCACCGGCGTCGCCCGGGCGTTGTTGCGGGCCGTCCAGGACGAGGCCCGGCGCCGGGGCGCCCGCCGGATCACCCTGCGCGTCCTCGGCCACAACACCCCCGCCCGCCGGCTCTACGAGTCCGAGGGTTTCGTCGTCGAGGGAGTGCTGCCCGAGGAGTTCTTCCTCGACGGCGCCTACGTCGACGACGTCCTCATGGGCCGCACCCTGTGAAAAATCGGGGCGGGCCCCTGAACCACCCGTCCCGGTTCAGCAGTCCCTGACCTGGTCGGCCCGGGAGGCGCTGCGGCGCCTGCGGACCACGGTGTAGAGCGCGAACCCCGCCACCAGCAGGGAGATCAGGAAGAACACGGGCAGCATGAGGAACAGCATGGCCCACCGCGCCGGGCCGCACGGTGCTTACGAGGTGACCAGGTCACCCGTGTCCACCGGCGCCGTCGCGTCCGCCGCGCGCTCGGCGTCGGAGGCGACCTCGTCGGCCGTCAGCACATAGCCCGTCTCGTCGTCGGTCGTGGAGCGGGCGAAGACCACGCCGAACACCTTGCCGTCGGTCGTCAGCAGAGGGCCGCCGGAGTTGCCGGGGCGGACGGTGGAGCGGATCGAGTAGATCTCACGGGTGACGGTCTCGTCGTTGTAGATGTTCTGGCCGCGCGCCTGCACCCGGTTGGCGACGGTCGCCGCCTGGAGGTTCAGATCGCCGTCCTGCGGATAGCCGGCGACCACCGCGGAGTCCCCGCGCGAGGCGTCGTCGTCGAAGCGCAGCACCGGCGCCTCCAGCTCCGGCACGTACAGCACGGCGACGTCCTTGTCCGGGTCGAACAGGACGACCCGGGCCTCGTACGACCGCCCGACGCCGCCGACGCGCACGGTCGGGTCGTCGATCCCGGCGACGACATGCGCGTTGGTCATGACGTGCTCGCGCGCGAACACGAAACCGCTGCCCTCGCGCCCCGAGGTGCCCGCGACACCCTCGATCTTCACCGTGCTGCGCTTGGCGGCCTCGGTGGCCTCCGCCGTGACGCTGTCGCCGGTGGGCTTGGCGACCTCCGCCGTCGACTCGTTCTCGAAGGGGTTGAAGACCTGCGGGAAGCCCGCCGCGGTGAGCGCCGAGGTGGCCCGGGCGAACCACGCGGGCGTGGTGTCCGGCATCGCGTCCTGCACCGCGCCCAGCAGCCGCGAGTCCCGGATGGCGGTGGTGAGCGTCGGCGACGCGGACACGGCGAGCACGCTCGCGGCCACCCACGACACGATCAGCACGGCGACCGAGTTGGCGACCGCGCCGCCCACCCCGTCCGCCACCCGCAGCGGCCCCTGGTCCAGCTCCCGGCGCAGCCTGAGCGCCAGCCGGCCCGCCAGCTCGTGCCCCACCACGGCCGGGACCAGCACCGTCAGCACGGCCGTCACCGTCGCCGCCGTACTGCCCGCCGCCACCAGCTCCATGATCCAGGGCAGCACCCAGACCCCGATGACCGCGCCGCCCACGAACCCGGCGAGCGAGACGCAGCCGGCCACCAGGCCGCGCCGGTAGCCGGAGGCCGCGTAGGCCAGGATGACCAGCACCAGCAGGATGTCGAGCAGGTCCACGGAGCCGCCTTTCTCTCGGTCCCTCTAGTACGGGCGGGACCGGTCCAGTGATCAGCACCCACGCGCGCGTGGCGCCCGGAACCGGCCACGCGTGCGTGCACCGGAAGAAACGTGCTGGACCCGGACGATGGTTCCACCAGGTGGCACACCCCACATCGCGGGCGCGGCGCATCGGGCCGAGAGTGGGTCCATGCGTGTCCGAAGAGCGAGGGGGATACGAAGGCCGCGCCCGCCCCGGACGACGGCCCGGCGGGTGCGGTCCCGGATACCGGCCCGGTGGGTGCCGCCCCGGGCGCCGGAACGGACGCCGGCCCGGTGGGTGCCGTCCCGCGCCTGGCTGCTGCCGGCCTGCGTCACCGCACTCGCGACCGTCGTCGCGCTCGCCCTGTGCACGAGCGGCGTCCAGCGCCACCCCGCCCGGGCGGCGGCCCGGCCGCTCGCCGCCCGTCCCGCCGCCGCCCCGCACCACGCGGCGAAGCCGCCCATCGTGGCCCGCTCGGTCTGGGCGACCGGCGCGGGCGAGGCCAACGGCACCGCCCGCACCCCGCCGCCCCCGCGCTACGACGACAAGGTCGTCGCCGTCTTCGTCCACCACACCGACTCGCCCAACGGCTACGACTGCGCGGACGCGCCCCGCATCATCCGCTACCTCGCCGCGGGCCAGACCGGCGCCCGCGACTGGGACGACATCGGCTACAACTTCCTCGTCGACCGCTGCGGCACCATCTACGAGGGCCGCGCGGGCGGCACCGACCGCCCCGTCACCGGCGCCCACACCCAGGGCTTCAACCACCGCACCACCGGTGTCGCCGCCCTCGGCACCTTCACGGCGGGCGTCCCCGTGCCCCCGCCGATGGCCGAGGCGATAGCGGCCCTGGCCGCCTGGAAACTGGGCCTCGCCGACATCGACCCGCGCGCCTCGGTGAGACTCACCTCCAGCAACAGCCTCAGCCGCTACACCGCGGGCACCACCGCCGACCTGCCCGCCGTCGCCGGCCACGACGAGGGCTACGCGACCAGCTGCCCCGGCGCCGCCCTCACCGCCCGCCTGCCGGACATCAGACAGCGCGCGGCACGGCTCCAGCACAGACCGTAGCCACGACAGCCCGCGAGGACGGCCTGAAACCTCCTCTCACCTGCGCCCCAGACACACCCGCACCGCCTGCTGGAGCACCTTGCCCTGGCTGCCCACCGGACGTTCCCACTCCCCGAGGTACTCCACGGCCCGGCCGCCCGCCCCCGTCTTGAACAGCAGCCGCCCCAGCAGCCGGTCCTCGGTCAGCACCGGGGTGACCGAGCGCAGGTCGTACGTCTGGGCGCCCGCCGCCCGCGCGTCGCCCAGCATCCGCCACAGCAGCGCACTGCTGGGCCGCAGCTGCCGCCCCTGCCGGCCGGACGCGGCGTAGGAGTGCCAGGAGCACGAGCCCACGTTGATCATGAGGGCGGCGGACAGGACGACCCCGTCGTGCTCGGCGAGGTACAGCCGCACCCGGTCGTCGTCCAGGGCGTTGAGGGCCTTCCACAGCCGCTTGAAGTAGTCCGGCGGCCGGGCCCTGAACCCGTCGTGGGCGGCGGTCGCCGCGTACAGGCGGTGGAAGTCGGGCAGATCGGCGGCGGTGCCCCAGCCGACGCGCACCCCGGCCCGCTCCGCCGTGCCGAGCGCCTGCTCCCAGTGGGGCGCGAGCCCCGCGCGCAGCTCCTCGGCGCTCCGCCCGGCGAGCGGTATCCGGCAGCCGTAGCGCGGCTGGCCGAGCCCGAACCCGTTCCCGTGGCCCTCCGCGCACCGCCGCCACCCCAGCGCCCCGAGCCGGTCCGCCGCGTCCAGCGCGAACCCGTCGACGTGATCGGCGGGCAGCTCCCGCAGATGCCGTACGGCGGGATCGGCGACGCCCGCGGCCACGGTGCCCGGCTCCCAGTGCCGTACGACCAGCGGCGGCCCCATCCGCAGCGAGAACGCCCCGTGCTCCTCCACATGGGCCACCAGCGGGTCCAGCCACCGCTCCAGCCGCGCCCGCCAGTCCACGGCGGGACCGTCGGGCACGTACGCGAGGAACCGCCGGGTCCCCGGCAGCGGCCGGTACAGCACCAGCGCGGCGGCGACCATCGACCCGTCCTCGAACCAGCCGACGCTCTGCGCGAACCAGTCGGGCTTCACGTCCCCCCACTCGGGGATCTGGAGATGACTCGCCTCGGGGTGCCGCGCCAGATGGGCGAGGTGTTCCGCGCGCGTGATCTCCCGCACGTACGGGCTGGTCATGGGCAGAGGGCTCCTGTTCGGTCGGCCGGCGAAACCGTAAGCCGCCGAGTACGGGAGGGGTCAAGAGCGGACGGCTCACAGCCTTCTCATGGCCACCTCACCGATCTCCCCGAGATCGGCTCCCTATCGTCATGCACACGCACTGACTGGAGGTGGGGAAGAAATGAACAGCAGTCACACGGAGACGGCGGTCAAGCCCGGCTGGACGAGGACCGCGCGCGGCCCCTGGGCGGTCGTCTGCGCCGTCGCCACGGTCGTCCTCGGCCCGGCGGCCGTCACCGCGTCCGCCCTCGACCAGGCCAACGCCGCGCCCCTGCACCACACGGTGCGGGTCAAGCCCGAGCAGACCCAGGCGTACATCCCGACGGACACGACCCGCCGCAGGGCGACGGCCTGAACCGGCCGCGGGGGCGCCGGGGCGGCGTCAGTCGCGGAACCGTTCCCACAGCTGGGGATAGCGCTCCGCGAGCGCCCGCTCGTCCTCGAAGTCGACCGGCACGCCCTCCGGTTCGGGAGGCGCCGGCGGGATGCCGAGATCGGGGGCCACGGCGCCGGTGAGCTCCTCGTACGCCTCGTCGGCGGCGTACCCCAGTTCCTCGCCGTCGCCGTCGATCTCCTCGTCGAAGTCGCCGAGCAGCTCGGCCAGCGAGTCCGGGGCGTGCACGGCGCCCTCGTAGACCTCCCGGCCCTGGCCGATCAGCCAGCACCGGAAGAAGTCGAACGCGTCGTCGCTGGCCCCGTCCAGCAGGACGGTCGCCGCGCCCCACAGCTCCCAGGTGTAGGCGCGGTTGTAGCGGGCCTCGAAGTGACGGGCGAAGTCGAGGACCATCTCCGGGTCCAGACCCAGGAGCCGGTCCACGAGCAGGTCGGCCTGCTCCTCGGGGTCGCTCTCGGCGGCCTCGCGGGTGGCGTCCACCAGCTCCCAGAACTCCGTCTCGTCCATCACGGGTCCAGCATCTGCCCTGGACCGGCGGGGCGCACGTGGAGTGCGGCGGATTGTTATGTCCCGTACAGGAGGGCCAGCCGGCGCGCGTCGTCCGCGCACCGCGCCCGCAGACCGGCGGGCGCGAGCACCTCCGCCTCCGGCCCCAGCGCCGCGAGCCGGGCGTGCGCCACCTCCTCGGACTCCACGGCCAGTGTCACCGTCACCCATCCGTCCGCGTCCGGCGCCCCCGCGCCCGCCAGCGCCTCCCGCGCGGGCGGCCCGTCCACGGCGTACGGCAGCGCGCGCACCCCGGCCGGCGACAGCCGGACGACGGCCTCGGCCCGCAGCACCGAGCGCGCGAACTGCTCGGCCCGCTCGTCCCAGAAGGACGGCAGGTCGAAGCCCGGATCACGGGCGAAGCGTCCGGCGCCTGCCGTCACGGCCGTGAACCGGTCGACGCGGTACACCCGGAAGGCGCCGGCGTCCGGCACCCGCGCGCACAGGTACCAGGACCCGGCCTTCAGGACGAGCCCGTACGGCTCCAGCTCCCGCTCCACCTCGGCCGCGCCCTTGCGGTAGAGCACGGTGACGGGCAGGTCGTCCCACACCGCCTCGGCCACGGCCGGCAGCAGCTCCGGCGTCCGCGGCTCGCTCCACCAGCCCGGCGCGTCCAGATGGAACCGCTGGGCCGCCGACTCGGAGGCGTCCCGCAGCGCGGGCAGCAGCGCCGCCGACACCTTCAGCCGGGCCGCGGACGCGGCGTCCTCCAGCCCCATCTCACGCAGCGCCCCCGGCACCCCGGACAGGAACAGCGCCTCGGCCTCACCGCGGTGCAGCCCGGTCAGCCGGGTCCGGTAGCCGCCGATCAGCCGGTACCCGCCGGCCCGCCCCCGGTCCGCGTACACGGGCACGCCCGCCTCCGACAGGGCCTGGGCGTCACGGACCACGGTCCGCTCGGAGACCTCCAGCTCCCGCGCCAGCTCGGCCGCGGTCATCGCGGGCCGGGACTGGAGGAGCAGCACCATCTTGATCAGGCGGGCAGCACGCATCCGCCCATCATGGTCCCCACGCACGACAGGGCCCCCACCGGTGGTGGGGCCCTGTCGGGGAACGGCCGGCTACAGGCCGTACTTCTCGCGTGCTTCCTTCATCGCGGTCGCCTTGACCTCGCCGCGCCGGGCGAGCTGGGCCAGGGCCGCGACGACGATCGACTGCGCGTCGACACCGAAGTGGCGGCGGGCCGCGTCACGGGTGTCCGACAGACCGAAGCCGTCGGCGCCCAGCGAGGACCAGTCCTGCTCGACCCACTGCGCGATCTGGTCGGGGACCTGGCGCATGTAGTCGGAGACGGCGAGCACCGGACCCTCGGCGCCCTGGAGCGCCTGGCGCAGGAACGGCACCCGCTCCTCGCCGCGCAGGAGCGCCGCGTCGGCCTCCAGCGCGTCGCGCCGCAGCTCGGACCAGGAGGTCGCGGACCACACGTCGGCGGCCACCCCCCACTCCTCGGCGAGCAGGCGCTGCGCCTGGAGCGTCCAGTGGATCGCGGTGCCCGAACCGAGGAGCTGGATGCGCGGGGCGTTGGCCGCCGTCACGTTCAGCCCCGCCGACTCGGCCGTGTTGAACCGGTACAGGCCCTTGACGATGCCCTCGTCGACGCCCGCGACGGACGGCTTGGCGGGCTGCGGCAGCGGCTCGTTGTAGACCGTCAGGTAGTAGAAGACGTTCGGGTCCTCGTCCGGCGCGGCCTCGCCGTACATGCGGCGCAGACCGTCCTTGACGATCGCCGCCACCTCGTACGCGAACGCCGGGTCGTACGTCAGCGCCGCCGGGTTGGTCGCCGCGATGACGGGGGAGTGCCCGTCCGCGTGCTGGAGGCCCTCACCGGTCAGCGTCGTCCGGCCGGCGGTGGCGCCGACGAGGAAGCCGCGGCCGAGCTGGTCGCCGAGCTGCCACATCTGGTCGGCCGTGCGCTGCCAGCCGAACATCGAGTAGAAGATGTAGAACGGGATCATCGCCTCGCCGTGCGTCGCGTACGCGGTGGACGCGGCGATGAAGTCGGCCATCGAACCGGCCTCGGTGATCCCCTCGTTGAGGATCTGGCCGTTCTTGGCCTCCTTGTAGTACATGAGCTGGTCGCGGTCGACCGGCTCGTACGTCTGGCCCTTGGGGGAGTAGATCCCGAGGGAGGGGAAGAGGCTCTCCATGCCGAAGGTGCGCGCCTCGTCGGGGACGATCGGCACCCAGCGCTTCCCGGTCTCCTTGTCGCGGACCAGGTCCTTGACGAGCCGGACGAAGGCCATGGTGGTGGCCACGTTCTGGGTGCCGGACCCCTTGTCGAAGGAGGCGAAGGCCTTCTCGGCGGGGGCGGGCAGCGGCGCCAGCGCGTGCGTACGGCGGGCCGGGGCCGGACCGCCGAGCGCGGCACGCCGCTCCTGGAGGTAGCGGACCTCGGGGGAGTCGGCGCCGGGGTGACCGTAGGGCACCACCCCGTCGACGAACTGGGCGTCGGAGATGGGGAGTTCGAGAAGGTCACGCATCGTCTTGAACTCGTCCACCGTGAGCTTCTTCATCTGGTGGTTGGCGTTCTTCGACGCGAAGCCCTCGCCGAGGGTGTTGCCCTTGACCGTCTGGGCGAGGATCACGGTCGGCGCGCCCTTGAACTCGACGGCGGCCCGGTACGCGGCGTACACCTTGCGCGCCTCGTGACCACCGCGCGAGAAGTGGAAGCACTCCAGGATCTTGTCGTCGGACAGCAGCTTCGCCATCTCGGCGAGCGCGGGGTCGGCGCCGAAGAAGTCCTGGCGGATGTAGGCGGCGTCGCGCGTCTGGTACGTCTGCACCTGCGCGTCGGGCACCGAGCGCAGCCGGCGGACCAGTGCGCCGGTGGTGTCGAGCGCGAACAGCTCGTCCCAGGCGCTGCCCCAGAGGGACTTGACGACGTTCCAGCCGGCGCCGCGGAACTGGGCCTCCAGCTCCTGCACGATCTTGAAGTTCGCGCGGACCGGGCCGTCGAGGCGCTGGAGGTTGCAGTTGATGACGAAGGTCAGGTTGTCCAGACCCTCGCGGGCGGCGAGCGCGAGGGCGGCGGTCGACTCCGGCTCGTCCATCTCGCCGTCGCCGAGGAAGGCCCAGACGTGCGACTGGGAGACGTCCTTGATGCCGCGCGCGGTGAGGTACCGGTTGAAGCGGGCCTGGTAGATGGCGGAGAGCGGACCGAGACCCATGGAGACGGTCGGGAACTCCCACAGCCAGGGCAGCCGGCGCGGGTGCGGGTAGGACGGCAGGCCGCCGCCCCCGGACTCGCGGCGGAAGTTGTCCAGGTGGGACTCGTTCAGCCGGCCGTCGAGGAAGGCGCGGGCGTAGATGCCGGGGGAGGCGTGGCCCTGGATGTAGAGCTGGTCGCCGGAGCCGTCCGCCTCCTTGCCCTTGAAGAAGTGGTTGAAGCCGGTCTCGTAGAGCCAGGCCGCGGAGGCGAAGGTGGCGATGTGGCCGCCGACGCCGTACTTGCTGCCCCGGGTGACCATCGCCGCCGCGTTCCAGCGGTTCCACGCGGTGATCCGGGTCTCCAGCTCCGGGTCACCGGGCAGGCCCGGCTCCGCGGAGGTGGGGATGGTGTTGACGTAGTCGGTCTCCAGGAGCTTCGGCAGCGCGATGCCGTTGCCCTCTGCCCTCTCCAGCGTGCGGCGCATCAGGTACGCGGCACGGTGCGGGCCGGCCGCCTTGGCGACCGCGTCCAGTGAGGCCTGCCATTCGGCGGTCTCCTCGGGGTCGCGGTCCGGGAGCTGGTCGAGCTCGCTCGGCTGGGTGGCGTAGGGGTCGGTCATGTCGCCGCCTTCCTCGGTCGAAGGGGGTTCCCTCAATCAGGCAGGGTCTTCGGGGGTGCCCTTGGTCTTTGGCAGGACAGGGCGTCGGACTTCGGTGGAAGTCCGTCGGTGACTGTAACTCGCTGATCGATGATCGATCAAAGGGTTCACGGCCAAAACTTCCCGATCGGGAGAAAGTAGGCACGGGGTGCCTCGGCGGATGGCACCGGGTGACGCCTTTTGGGGGTTGTTTTCGCAGGTGAGGGCACGTATGAGCGCGAGTGTGCTCAGCCCTCGTGACGGGGCGCGCAGCCCAGCACGTGGGCCTTCACCAGCTCCGCGATCCGCGGGTCCCGGCGCCGGAACGCCTGCACCAGCTCCTCGTGCTCCTCCGCGTACGACTGCTGCACGGTCCCCAGCCAGCGGATCGACAGCGCCGTGAACACCTCGATGCCGAGCCCCTCCCAGGTGTGCAGCAGCACGGAGTTGCCCGCGGCGCGGACCATCTCCCGGTGGAAGGCGACCGTGTGCCGCACCTGGCCCGTGCCGTCCGCGGCGCGGTCGGCGTCGTAGAGCGCGGCCACATGCGGCTCCAGGGCGGAGCAGTCCCCGGCGAGCCGCTCGGCGGCCAGTTCGGCGGCGATGGCCTCCAGGCCCGCCCGCACCGGGTAGCTCTCCTCCAGGTCGGCCGCCGTGAGGTTGCGCACCCGCACGCCCTTGTTCGGCGCCGACTCGATCAGCCGGAGCGACTCCAGCTCGCGCAGCGCCTCCCGCACCGGGGTCTGGCTGACCTCCAGCTCGGTGGCGATCCGCCGCTCCACGATCCGCTCGCCCGGCTTCCAGCGCCCGCTCACGATCCCCTCCACGATGTGCTCGCGGATCTGTTCGCGCAGCGAGTGGACGACGGGCGCGGTCATGAGAGCTCCTTAAGGGCGTTTGACGTTTAGACAATAAGGCCGAGGGCCCGTCCCGGAGGGGCGCACGGGGGCGCTTTCATGCAGGTGAGACGAGACTTACACGCTCGCAGTCGCGCGGCTTCTGTCAAGACGCGGAACCCCGGTCCCGTCAGGTGTGTCGCCCAGGGCGGGGGTTTCCGCAGGGGGCGCTCCTTCGCACCACAGGGGGACGGCATGCGCATCGGGGGACGACGGGCACTGGCGGCCATGGCGGTGATCGGCGCGCTCGCCGCCGTCACGGGCTGCGGACAGACGGCCGAACGGGCGACGGCCCACACGGCGGCGCACAGCACGGCGGCGAGCGGCACGGAAGCGGGTGGGGCGGAGGCGAGCGGCACGGAAGCGGGTGGGGCGGAGGCGGTCACGGGTATGGCGGGCGCGGCCCGGACCGGCGGCGCGGCCTGCGTGTTCGTCAAGCCCGACGGCGCCCAGAAGTTCGGCCACGTCGGCTGGGGCTTCGAGGTGCCCGGGACCGGGCGCTGGGTCTACGGCGCCGTCGAGAACCCCGGCGGCGGGCTGTACACCCCGCCGGGCGGCGACATCGGGGCCTGGCACGCGGAGGGCACCTACCGGCGCATGCTCGACGACATGTCCACGGACGCCCACTACCCGGGAACCTCCGAGCATCCCTACAGCCGCTACCGCTGCACGGCGTCCGCCACCCATGACGTACGCCGGGCCCGCGCCATGATCCGTACGGTCGAGGCGCGCGGCTTCCTGGTCGGCGTCGACCCGAGGACCGGCGAACTCACCTCCCGGGACTGCCTGGACGCCACCTACGACGTCCTGAAGGCGTACCGCACGAAGGGACTCACGCCCGCGCCGAGGCTGTCCGTGCCCAACGTGTGGGTGGAGGAGCTGTGGGGCTGGTCCGACCGGCGGCTGAGCCCCAGGTGACACGACGGTGCCCCGCCCGGAATCCGGACGGGGCACCGTGCACACCCTCGGGGCGGATGAGCCCTACAGGCCGAGCTCGACCTCGAACTCGCCCGCCTCCAGGATCGCCTTGACGGCCGTCAGGTAACGGGCCGCGTCGGCGCCGTCGACCAGACGGTGGTCGTAGGACAGGGTCAGGTACGTCATGTCGCGGATGCCGATGACCGTGCCCTCCTCCGTCTCGATGACGGCCGGGCGCTTGACCGTGGCACCGATGCCGAGGATCGCGACCTGGCCCGGCGGCACGATGATCGTGTCGAAGAGCGCGCCGCGCGAACCGGTGTTGGAGATGGTGAAGGTCGCGCCGGACAGCTCGTCCGGGGTGATCTTGTTGGCGCGGACCTTGCCCGCCAGGTCGGCCGTGGCCTTGGCGATGCCGGCGATGTTCAGGTCGCCCGCGTGCTTGATGACCGGGGTCATCAGGCCCTTCTCCGAGTCCACCGCGATACCGATGTTCTCGGTGTCGAAGTAGGTGATCGTGCCCTCTGCCTCGTTGATCTTGGCGTTGATCGGCGCGTGCGCCTTCAGCGCCTGGGCCGCCGCCTTCACGAAGAACGGCATCGGGGAGAGCTTGACGCCCTCGCGCGCGGCGAAGGAGTCCTTGGCCTGCGCGCGCAGCCGCATCAGACGGGTGACGTCGACCTCGACGACCGAGGACAGCTGCGCCTGCTCGTGCAGCGCCTTGACCATGTTGTCGCCGATGACCTTGCGGATGCGCGGCATCTTGACGGTCTGGCCGCGCAGCGGGGAGGCCTCCAGGGTGGGGGCCTTCTTCGCGGCGGACGCGGCCGGAGCGGCGGCGGGAGCCGGGGCAGCGGCGGCGGCCTTGGCGGCCTCGGCGGCGGCGACGACGTCCTGCTTGCGGATACGGCCGCCGACGCCGGTGCCCTTGACGGACGCCAGGTCGACACCGTGCTCGGCGGCGAGCTTGCGCACCAGCGGGGTGACGTAGGCGCCGTCGTCACCGGAGGTGGCGGCGGGAGCCGGGGCGGCGGGCGCGACCGGGGCCGGCGCCGGTGCGGCGGGCGCCGGAGCCGGGGCGGCGGCCACCGGGGCCGGGGCCGGGGGAGCCGCGGGGGCGGCCGGAGCCACCGGCGCGGGGGCTGGCGGGGCCACGGGGGCGGCCGGGGCGGCGGGCGCGGCGGGCGCGGCGGGAGCCGGAGCCGGGGCGGCGGGGGCGGCCGGGGCGGCAGCGGCCGGAGCCGCACCCGCCGCACCGATGACGGCGAGCTTCGCGCCGACCTCGGCCGTCTCGTCCTCACCGACGGTGATCTCCAGCAGGACACCGGCGACCGGCGCCGGGATCTCGGTGTCGACCTTGTCGGTCGACACCTCCAGCAGCGGCTCGTCGGCCTCGACGCTGTCGCCGACCGACTTCAGCCAGCGGGTGACGGTGCCCTCGGTGACGGACTCGCCGAGCGCCGGGAGGACCACGTCCGTGCCGGACGCGGCACCGGCCGGCGCGGCGGCGGGGGCGGGCTCGGCGGGGGCGGCCGGAGCCGCGGGGGCCTCGGCCACCGGGGCCGGGGCGGCGGGGGCCGGAGCCGCGGCGGGCTCGGCGGCGGGCGCCGGGGCGGCGGCGGGCGCGCCCGTGCCGTCGTCGATGACGGCCAGTTCGGCGCCGACCTCGACGGTCTCGTCCTCGGCGACCTTGATCGAGGCCAGGATGCCGGCCGCGGGGGAGGGGATCTCGGTGTCGACCTTGTCGGTCGACACCTCGAGCAGCGGCTCGTCGGCCTCTACTCGCTCACCCTCGGCCTTCAGCCAGCGGGTGACAGTGCCCTCGGTGACGCTCTCGCCGAGCGCCGGAAGGGTTACGGAAACCGCCATGGTTTCGGTTGCTCCTTACGAATTGCGGAAAGTCTGTGACGTCGCTGGGACGCGGATGCTTCGGTCGACCGAGGGATCAGTCGTGCGCGTGCAGCGGCTTGCCCGCCAGGGCCAGGTGGGCCTCGCCGAGCGCCTCGTTCTGCGTCGGGTGGGCGTGGATGAGCTGGGCGACCTCGGCCGGCAGCGCCTCCCAGTTGTAGATCAGCTGGGCCTCGCCGACCTGCTCGCCCATCCGGTCGCCGACCATGTGGACGCCGACCACGGCACCGTCCTTGACCTGGACGAGCTTGATCTCGCCCGCGGTCTGGAGGATCTTGCTCTTTCCGTTGCCCGCCAGGTTGTACTTCAGAGCGACGACCTTGTCCGCACCGTAGATCTCCTTGGCCTTGGCCTCGGTGATGCCGACGGAGGCGACCTCCGGGTGGCAGTAGGTCACGCGGGGGACACCGTCGTAGTCGATCGGGACGGCCTTGAGGCCGGCCAGACGCTCCGCGACCAGGATGCCCTCGGCGAAGCCGACGTGCGCGAGCTGGAGCGTCGGGACGAGGTCGCCGACGGCGGAGATCGTGGGGACGTTCGTCCGCATGTACTCGTCGACCAGGACGTAGCCGCGGTCCATCGCGACGCCCTGCTCCTCGTAGCCGAGACCGGCGGAGACGGGCCCGCGGCCCACCGCGACCAGCAGGACCTCGGCCTCGAACTCCTTGCCGTCGGCGAGGGTGACCTTGACGCCGTCGGCGGTGTACTCGGCCTTCGAGAAGAAGGTGCCCAGGTTGAACTTGATGCCGCGCTTGCGGAACGCGCGCTCAAGAAGCTTGGAGGAGTTCTCGTCCTCGACCGGGACGAGGTGCTTGAGGCCCTCGATGACGGTGACGTCCGCGCCGAAGGACTTCCAGGCGGAGGCGAACTCGACGCCGATGACGCCGCCGCCCAGGATGATCGCGGACTTCGGCACGCGGTCCAGGACGAGGGCGTGGTCCGAGGAGATGATCCGGTTGCCGTCGATCTCCAGGCCCGGCAGCGACTTCGGCACGGAGCCGGTCGCCAGCAGGACATGGCGGCCCTGGACACGCCGGCCGTTCACGTCGACGGAGGTGGGGGAGGAGAGCCGTCCCTCACCCTCGATGTAGGTGACCTTCCGGGAGGCGACAAGCCCCTGGAGACCCTTGTACAGGCCGGAGATGACCCCGTCCTTGTACTTGTGGACACCGGCGATGTCGATGCCCTCGAAGGTGGCCTTCACGCCGAACTGCTCGCTCTCGCGGGCCTGGTCGGCGATCTCGCCCGCGTGCAGCAGGGCCTTCGTGGGGATGCATCCCCGGTGCAGGCAGGTGCCGCCGACCTTGTCCTTCTCGATCAGGGCGACGTCCAGGCCAAGCTGCGCCCCGCGCAGGGCCGCGGCGTAACCGCCACTACCACCGCCGAGGATCACTAGGTCGAAAACGGTGCTGGCGTCGTTCGCCACGTCACGTCCTCCATGCATGTGCGCCTACGCCGGTCAGCGGTGACCGGTCGGCGGCTGGTGTCCGGCCGCTCTTTCTCCGGCCCTGTGGTGGGGGCCCTGTCCTGCCGAGCCCATCTTCGCACCTGTCGGGACCGAACGAGACGCCGGGCCGGGGTGTGAGACACCACACGCTCACATGGGAAATGGGGGGCCGTGGTCCCCCAGGGGCGCGGGGAACTGCGCGACCGGCCACGACCGGCCCGCAGTCGCCCGCGCACTCCAGGTGCCCGAGCTGCCGGGCGAACGTCAGCCCAGGTCGCCGGAGGCCGTCAGCTCCGCCAGCCGCACCAGCGTCCGCACACCCGTGCCCGTACCGCCCTTGGGGGTGTACCCGAACGGGCCACCCTCGTTGAAGGCCGGCCCGGCGATGTCGAGGTGCGCCCAGGTGATGCCCTCGCCCACGAACTCGCGCAGGAAGAGCCCGGCCACCAGACCGCCGCCCATCCGCTCACCCATGTTGGCGATGTCGGCGGTCGGCGAGTCCATGCCCTTGCGCAGGTGCTCCGGCATCGGCATCGGCCACGACGGCTCGCCGACCTCCTCGGCGGCCTCGTGCACGGCCGTGCGGAAGGCGTCGTCGTTCGCCAGGATGCCGTACGTCCGGCTGCCCAGCGCCAGCATCATCGCGCCGGTCAGCGTCGCGACGTCGACGATCGCGTCGGGCTTCTCCGCGGAGGCGGCCCACAGCGCGTCGGCGAGCACGAGACGGCCCTCGGCGTCGGTGTTGAGGACCTCGACGGTCTTGCCGCTGTACATGCGCAGCACGTCACCCGGGCGCACGGCCGAGCCCGACGGCATGTTCTCGGCCAGCGCCAGCCAACCGGTGACGTTGACCTGGAGGCCGAGCCGGGCCACGGCGACGACGGCGGCGAACACGGCGGCGGCACCGCTCATGTCGCACTTCATCGTCTCGTTGTGACCGGCGGGCTTCAGCGAGATGCCGCCCGAGTCGTAGGTGATGCCCTTGCCGACGAACGCGAGGTGTTTGTCCGCCTTGGCGTGCGTGTACGACAGCTTCACCAGCCGCGGGGTGGCCTCGGAGCCGCCGCCGACCCCGAGGATGCCGCCGTAGCCGCCCTTGATCAGGGCCTTCTCGTCGAGCACCTGCACCTTGAGGCCGTGCTCCTTGGCCGCGGCCTGCACGACGGCGGCGAAGGCCTCCGGGTAGAGGTCGTTCGGCGGGGTGTTGATGAGGTCGCGGGAACGGTTCAGCTCCTCGGTGACGGCGAGGGCGCGCTCCACGGCGGCCTTGTACGCCTTGTCGCGCGGCTTGCCGCCGAGCAGGGCGACCTCGGCGAGCGGACCCTTGGCCTTCTTCGGGTCCTTGCCGTTGTCCTTGTACGCGTCGAAGGAGTACGCGCCGAGCAGCGCGCCCTCCGCGACCGCGCCGGCGTCCGCGGCGTCGCCGACCGGCAGCGCGAACGCGGCCTTCTTGGCGCCGTGCAGCGCGCGGGCGGCGGTACCGGCGGCGCGGCGCAGGGTCTCGGCGTCGAAGGAGGCGTCCGCGGCGGGTTCCGCGCCGAGGCCGACGGCGAGGACGAGCGGGGCCTTGAAACCGGACGGCGCCGGCAGCTTCGTCACCTCGCCCTCGGCGCCGGAGGCACCGAGGGTCTCCAGGACGCCGGCGAGCGTGCCGTCGTAGGCCTTGTCCACGGCTTCGGCGCCCGGCGCTACGACCGGGCCTTCGGCGCCCTTGGCGACACCGATCACGATCGCGTCGGCCCGCAGGCCGGGCGCCGCGGCGGTGCTGAGAGTGAGAGCAGTCACGGTGGTGATTTCTCGCTTCCGATGTGAAGTTCAGTTGGTCGAACGGGTGGGTCGACCGGGCCCGTCAGCCGACCCTAGATCTGCGCTGCGGGGCGGCATCGCCCGGGGTCCTGGCCCCGGGCGGTGAACGCGTGGATCGAGCCTACGCGCGTGGGGCGGGTTCGCTCATTCCCGGTTGTCCGTCCGGCCCCTTTCGGTGCCGTCCCCGACATGGGTGATCATCCTTGGAGTACCTCGCCCCCACGCCCTGGAGTCACCGAGTTGAGCCGCCGCTTCCGCCCCCTCCGTCCGATCCCCCTGACCGCCCTGCTCCTGCTGGCGGCCTGCACGACAGCGCCCGACAGCGAGCCGGACGACCGCTGGCGGCCCGCCCCGGGCGTCGACTGGCAGTGGCAGCTCAGCGGACGCCTCGACACCTCCGTCGACGTCCCCGTCTACGACATCGACGGCTTCGACCAGACCGAGGCGGCCGTCACCGCCCTGCACGACAAGGGCCGCAAGGTCATCTGCTATCTGTCGACCGGCGCCTGGGAGGACTGGCGCCCCGACGCCGACGACTTCCCCGAGTCGGTGATCGGCCGGAGCAACGGCTGGGACGGCGAACGCTGGCTCGACATCCGTGAGACCGAGATCCTCGAACCCCTCATGGCCGCCCGGATCGACATGTGCCGGGACAAGGGCTTCGACGCCGTGGAGCCCGACAACATGGACGGCTACCAGAACCGCACCGGCTTCGACCTCACCGCGGCCGACCAGCTCCGCTACAACCGCCTGATCGCCCGCCTCACCCACGACCGCGGCATGTCCGTGGGCCTGAAGAACGACCTGCCCCAGATCCCCGAACTGGTCGACGACTTCGACTTCGCGGTGAACGAGCAGTGCGCCCAGTACGGGGAGTGCGCCGAGATGACGCCCTTCATCAAGGCCGGCAAGGCCGTCTTCCACGTCGAGTACGAGCTGCCCACGAGCGAGTTCTGCGCGGACTCCCGCAAGCTGAAGCTCAGTTCCCTGCTGAAGAAGTACGAACTGGGGGTCTGGCGCAAGGCCTGCTGACCCCGCGCCCTCACAGGGCGGACGCGAACACCACCAGGGCGGCGGTCAGGGCGACCTCCTCGACCGCCCCGAACACGTCCCCCGTGACCCCGCCGAACCGCCGGACGCAGTGCCGCAGCCACAGCTCGGCCACCACGGCGGCGACCACGACCGCCACGACGGGCGCCCACGACCCGAGCAGCACCCCGAGGCCGCCCGCGGCCAGCAGCACACCCCCGCCCACGGCGACCGCGCCCCCCGCGGGCACCACCCCGGCCACCACCGCGCCGAGCCCCTCCGGCCGGGCCGCCGCCACGCCGGCCCGGGCGGCGCACGTCATCGCGAGCCGGGCGGCGCACCCCGCCACGACCGCGGCGACCGCCCCCCGCGCCCACGACCCGTCGTACGCCCGGGCCAGCGCGGCGACCTGCGCGAGGAGCGCGAACACCAGCGTGAGCACGCCGAACGGTCCGATGTCGGACTGCTTCATGATCCGCAGCGCGTCCGCGGCGGGCTTCGCGCTGCCCAGCCCGTCCGCGGTGTCGGCGAGCCCGTCCAGATGCAGCCCCCGGGTGAGCGCCGCGGGCACCGCGACGGACGCCACCGCCGCGAGCAGTGCCCCCGTGCCGAGGAGCAGCGCCAGCAGCCCCGCCCCCGCGGCGAGCGCCCCCAGCACCGCACCCACCAGCGGCGCGCACAGCATGCCGCCCCGGGCCGCCTCCCGGTCCCAGCGGGAGACCTTCACCGGGATCACACTGAGCGTCCCGAAGGCGAAACGGAGTCCGGGAAGAGCGGGCTCCGGCGCCGGGGTCCCGGACGGGTGCGGGCTCGGGGACGGGGGTGGGGTCTTGGACGGGGGTGGGGTCATGGGCCCGCAGACTAGCCCGGACGCCCTCCCCACCAGGCATTCCACCCCTGCCGCCGGGACACTGTGCGCATGGGCTCCTGGCTGCACCGCAACATCGTCGAACCCGGCAAGCTGCCCCTGCTGCTGGCCCTGACGGCGTTCGTGGTCACCTTCCTCGTCACCCGGGTCATCACCCGCATGATCCGGGCGGGCAAGGGGCCCTTCGGCAACATCAGCACCGGCGGTGTGCACATCCACCACGTGGTGCCGGGCGTCATCCTGACGGTCCTCGGCGGCTTCGGCGCCGTCGCGAGCGGACGCCACGGCTTCGGCTCGGCGGCGTTCGCGGTGGTGTTCGGCGTCGGCGCGGGCCTGGTGCTGGACGAGTTCGCGCTGATCCTGCACCTCGACGACGTGTACTGGTCCGAGGAGGGCCGCAAGAGCGTGGAGGTCGTCGTGCTGACGGCGGCGCTGGTCGGGCTGATGCTCGCCGGGTTCTCACCGCTCGGCGTCAACGACATGAGCCAGGAGGAACTCCAGGACCGGGGCACCGTCATCACGACCGTGCTGTTCAACTTCCTCTTCGCGCTCGCCGTCCTGCTCAAGGGCAAGGCCCGGATGGCGGTCTTCGCCGCGGTCGTGCCCCTCGTCGGCCTGATCGGCGTCGTCCGGCTGGCCCGGCCCGGCTCGCCCTGGGCCCGCCGCTTCTACCGCCGCCGCCCACGCGCCCGCGCCCGCTCCACCCTGCGCGCCTACCGCCACGACCGCCGCTGGTCCTCCAGGACCCGCAGGCTTCAGGACCTCATCGGCGGCACGCCCGACCGGCCCTGACGCACCTCCGAGACCCCGCACAGCACCAGCGCCGCCGCGATCGCCGCGAGATGTTCCTTGCCCGCCAGGTTGTCCTTGACCAGCACCTCGACGACCATCGCCACGATCACCGCGCCCCCGGTGACGTACGCCCGGTGGCGCCACGCCAGGAACACCGCGAGCCCCACCACCGCCGCCGACGGCCCGGTGTCGACGACCTGGGCGTCCGAGCCGGGCAGCCCGAACGGGGCGCCGGGTCCGAGCCGGACACCCAGCCGGGCGTACAGGGTGCCGGCGAGGGTCGCGGCGTAGGCCACGACCAGGGTGCGCGACCGGCCCAGGCAGATCTCCGCGATCCCGAACACCAGCAGGATCTGCGCCAGCGCGCCCCAGACGGGCAGGTCCAGGGCGGGCACGAACAGCGACAGCGGTGTGCGCGCCAGCGCCGACCACAGCGGGTCCTCGGCGCGCACCGCGCCCACGTCCTCGACCAGGCCGAAACCCCACGCCCGCTGGTGCACGACGTGCAGCAGCGCCGTCAGACCCACCGCGCCGACCGTCATCGGCACCGCCCGCCACCGCCGCCGCAGAAGGGGTCCGCGTACGGCGAGGTACAGCGGCCCCCATTCGGCGCGGGCCCGGCGGGCGAGGGTCCTCATCCAGTCGTCTCCAGGTGCGTGCGGTGCGGTGCCGGCAGACGGGCGGCCGGTGCCGGTCCGCCCAGGAACCCCTCGGCGCGTGCCGAGGCGAGCCCGATGCGCGGCAGGTCCGCGCTCTTCTCGAAGAGCAGGAACCGCGGCTCCCAGACGGGCCGGTACTTGGCGTTGGCCCGGTACAGGGACTCGATCTGCCACCAGCGGGAGAAGAAGCTCAGCAGCGCCCGCCACAGCCGCAGCACGGGACCCGCGCCGAGCCGGCCGCCCCGTTCGAAGACCGACCTGAACACCGCGAAGTTGAGCGAGACCTGGGTGATCCCGATCTCGCGGGCCCGGTGCAGCAGGTCGATCACCATGAACTCGATCAGCCCGTTGTCGCAGTCCCGGTCGCGCCGCATCAGGTCCAGGGACAGCCCGTTGGGGCCCCACGGCACGAAGGAGAGCAGCGCCCTGGGCTCGCCCGAGGCGTCGGCGCATTCGAGCATCAGGCACCGTCCGTCGGCGCCGTCGCCGAGCCGCCCCAGGGCCATGCTGAAGCCGCGCTCCCCGGCCCCGTCCCGCCACTCGTCGGCCCGCCGCAGCAACTGCGCCATCTCGTCGGCGGGGATGTCCTCGTGCCGTCGCACGCGCACCGTGTACCCGGCCCGGCGTACCCGGTTGTGGGCCTGCCGCACGGTGCGCATGGCGCGCCCCTCCAGGGTGAACCCGGCGACGTCGACGACGGCCTCGTCGCCGAGCTCCAGCGCGTCCAGGCCGTGCCGGGCGTACACCGTCCCGGCCTCCTCGCCGGCCCCCATCACGGCGGGGATCCAGCCGTGCGCGCGGGCCTCGGCGAGCCAGGGCCCGATGGCGCCGGGCCACGCCTCCGGGTCGCCCAGCGGGTCCCCGGAGGCCAGGGAGACCCCGCCGAGGACCCGGTAGGCGACGGCGGCCTTGCCGCTGGGCGACCACATAACGCTCTTCTCCCGGCGCAGCGCGAAGTAGCCGAGCGAGTCCCGCTCCCCGTGCCGGTCCAGCAGCTCCCGCAGCCGCCGCTCGTCGTCGTCGGTCAGCGGGTCGACGGCCCGCCGGGAGCGGAACGCGGCGTACAGGACGACGAGCAGGAGCGCGGTGCTGAGCACGTTGATCGTGACGTCGACCCAGGTGGGGGTGGTGAGGGCGGGGGAGTGGAAGTCGGTGATGGAGACGAGGCGCAGGGCGGCGTAGCGCCAGCGCTCGGTGAAGCCGGCCGGCCCGTCACCGGTCGCCGTCACCAGCAGCGCCGCGAGCAGCGAGGTGACGAGCAGTCCGCCGGCGCCCACGCACACCGCGAGCCGGGGGTTGGTCCGGTCACCCTTGGCGTAGAACTCCCGCCGTCCGAGGACGAGCGCGCCGGTGAAGGCGGCCGTGAGGCCCAGCGACACCCAGTTCTGCGGGTGCCGCCGGATCTCCGGGAACGCCATGGCGAACGCGAGGAGCGCCAGGAACGCCCCGCTGAGCGCGAGGTTGAGGATCCACGCGGCCCGCTTGCGCCGCCGCATGGTGATCGCGAGGAAGGCGGTGAAGACCCCGGACGCGAAGCCCGCCGTCAGCAGGTACGGAGTGAACAGATCCTGCTGGTTGTGCCGTCGCACGTCCTGCCCCAGGGAGACCCACACCGCGCTGAGGAAGTTGACGAAGGCGACGACACGCAGATACCAGACGGCGAACCGGGCATATCCCATGAGAGGGGATCATATGGGCGCCCTGGTCCGTTCGGTCGGACCTACTCCTCCTCGTCCTTCTTCTCCGGTTCCCCGCTCTCCTCGACGGGCTCCGGCCGCTCGGGAAGCTCCGCCGCCAGGGCCGCCGCGGCCTGCACCAGCGGCAGCGCCAGCAGCCCGCCCGCGCCCTCGCCGACCCGCACCCCGTGGTCGAGCAGCGGTTCGAGGGCCATCCGGTCCAGCGCCTTCGCCTGCCCCGGCTCCCCGCTGTCGTGCGCGGCCAGCCACCAGTCCGGCGCCCGGAACGCGATCCGCTGCCCGACCAGCGCGCACGCGGCGACGACCACGCCGTCCAGCACGACGGGCAGCTTGCGGACCGCGCTCTGGAGCAGGAACCCGGTCAGGGCGGCGAGATCGGCGCCGCCGACGGTCGCCAGCAGCTGCAACTGGTCGCCCAGCACGGGCCGGGCCCGGCGCAGCGCGTCCCGGATCGCCGCGCACTTGCGCATCCAGGCGAGGTCGTCGACGGCCAGCCCGCCGCGCCCGGTGACCACCGAGGCGTCCGTCCCGCACAGCGCGGCGACCAGCACGCCCGCCGCGGTGGTCCCGCCCACGCTCACGTCGCCGAGGATCACCAGGTCCGTGCCGGAGTCCGCCTCGGCGTCGGCCACGGCGACCCCGGCCAGGAAGGCCGCCTCGGCCTCCTCGGGCGTCAGCGCGTCCTCGACGTCGATCCGGCCGCTGCCGCGCCGCACCCGGTGCGACACGACCTCGGCGGGCAGCGACTCCGGGTCGCAGTCCAGCGACATGTCGACGACCGTCACCGGCACCCCGAGCCGCCGGGCGAGCACGGACACCGGGCGCCCGCCCTCCAGGATGTCGCGCACCAGCTCGCTCGCGCTGCCCGCGGGCCGCGCGGAGACGCCGAGTCCGGCGATCCCGTGGTCGCCGGCGAAGAGGATCACCCGCGGCCGCTCGACCGGCCGCACCGGCACGGCGGACTGTGCCGCGGCCAGCCACTCACCCAGGTCGTCGAGGCGGCCCAGCGACCCGGGCGGCACGATCTGACGCTCCCGGCGCGCCTCGGCGTCGCGGCGCACACCGCCGTCGGGGCGCTCGATCAGATCGGAGAAGTCGTCGAGATTAAGCGAGCTCATTCGCCGAACAGTACCGGCACCGCTCGAACAGCACGGCGCCACAGGGTCACCACGCGCACCGCACGTCGTTGCTCCCAAGATCGAGATCCCATACGTTCCGTTTTGCAGCGGATTGTCGTACGTCTCAGGGAGCCCTTATGCAGCGCCTGCGCGCCCGTCTCAGCGAACTCGACCGAAGACGGCGTCACCGCGCGAGCGCCCGCGCGCTGCTGCGGCTCGGCGCCGAACCCGAGAGCTGGCTCGACATCGCCACCGGCGACGCCCACTTCCCCGCCGCCGCCAAGGAGTTGTTCCCCTACACGTCCTTCGACGGCCTCGACGCCACCGGCCGCGTGGAGGCCGCCCGCGGCGCCGACCGGGTGGAGGAGGCCCACGTCGGCGCACCCACCGACCCGCACATCACCCGGGCCCTGACCGGCCGCTACGACGTGATCAGCCTCCTGGGCCCCACCGAGCACCTCGGCGCCGCCCTCGCGTTCCTGCGCCCCGGCGGCCACGTCCTGGTGGAGACGGCGAGCCCGGACGCCGTCCGCGCCGAACTCGCCGCCCACGCCTGCGCGATCGTCCCGACGGACCGTCACCCCGCCCTGGACCGCCTGTCGAGGACCACCCGGATCATCGCCCGGCGCGCCCCGTCACCCGCGTAGCGCCAGCGCCTGCCCCGCCACCACCAGCAGCACGTGCTCGCACCGCTCGGCGAACGCCGCGTTCAGACGCCCGAGTTCGTCGCGGTAGCGGCGTCCGGACGCGGTGGCGGGCACGATCCCCGACCCCACCTCGTTCGACACGGCGACGACGGTCCGCGTCGTCGCCCGCACCGCCTCCGTCAACTCCCGTACCCGCTCCCGCAGGGCGCGTTCGCCGCCCCCCGCCCACTCGGCGTCGTCCCAGGCGCCGACGGCGTCCATCGCGTCCGTCAGCCACAGCGACAGACAGTCGATCAGCAGCGGCGCCCCGTCCTCGGCCAGCAGCGGCACCAGATCGCAGGTCTCCACGGTCCGCCACGACCCCGGCCGCCGCTCACGGTGGGCCGACACCCGCGACGCCCACTCGGTGTCCCCGCCCCGCGTCCCGCCGGTCGCCACGTACAGCACGTCGGGGAAGGACTCCAGCCGCCGCTCGGCCTCCAGCGACTTGCCCGACCGCGCCCCGCCCAGCACCAGCGTCCGGCGCGGCACGTCCGGCACCTCCCCGTAGGCGCCCACCGCCAGGGTCGTCCCGTCGGGCACCGCCCGCGCCCCCGCCGCCGCGAGCCGGCGCCGCAGTTCGGCGCCCGGCGGCACGTCATGGTCCAGATGGACGGCCACGACATCGGTCGTCGGCCCGACGGCACCCACCGCCCGCAGCTTCGCCAGCGCGTCCGGGCGCCCCACGACATCGGCCAGCACCATGTCGTAGACGTCGCCCGAGCCCTCCTCCAGGCCCGCCGGAGCCCCGCCCGGCGGCAGATACAGCAGCCGCTGGCCGTCCGGCCCGGTCACCGCGTAGCCGGTGCCCGGCGCGTCCATCGCGACCGCCCGCACCCGATGCCCCGTCAGCAGCGCCAGCTCCCGCCCGTCCGGCACCCGTCCGGGCTGCGGCAGCCCCGCCGGGACCTCCACGGCCGGACCGTCGTGCGGATGCGACAGCAGCACCTGCGCCACCTGGCCCAGCGAATGCCCGGCCCGCGCCGCGGCGAACGCCGCACCGGGGGTCAGGTCCAGCAGCAGCGCGCCGTCGACCAGCAGCGCGGTGGCCGCGCGGGCGTCGGCGCCGAGCGCCACGGCGCAGGCGGCACAGGGACAGGCGGGACGGGGGAGACCCGTGGGGGCTCCGGTACCGAGGAGAGTCAGTTCCACGAGGCTGATTTTCGCTTGTCGTCGCAGGTGCCGCGCGTCCGGATAGGCTCTCGGCAGGAGCCGGACCAAGATCCGGCTCCTGCTCTGCACGTGCCTACACCTGGGAGGCGTACATGGCGGCATGGACGTGGCGGTTCGAGAAGACCGACGGGACGGAGGTCCAGCCCGCGGTGGCCCCCGAGGAGTTCACCACGCAGGGGGACGCGGAGTCCTGGATCGGTGAGGTCTGGAAGGACCTGGTGGAGGGCGGCGCCGACCAGGTGCACCTCTTCGA
The DNA here is from genome assembly GCF_044747265.1 of Streptomyces sp. NPDC090106. Classification (NCBI taxonomy): domain Bacteria; kingdom Bacillati; phylum Actinomycetota; class Actinomycetes; order Kitasatosporales; family Streptomycetaceae; genus Streptomyces; species Streptomyces sp. NPDC090106. Next base: position 212,419 of record NZ_JBIVDS010000005.1, read on the forward strand.
GGACGCCACCAAGATCTACGGGCCGATGAGCCTGCACGCCGAAGAGGCCTGACCGGCGGGGGGCGGTCCACCCGGCCGCCCCCGCCCAGCACCGCATCGTCAGGGCGCCTCAGCCGCGCACGCCGCACAGATGCAGCAGCGCCGCGACACCCCGGTACGGATCGGTCCGCCCGGCCCGCTCCTCGCAGGCCAGCAGGGACTCCAGGTCCTCGGGGAGCTCCGCGTCGTCGGCGGCGGTGTCGGTGAAGACACGCACCCCGTACCAGGCCTGGAGCGGGGCGCTGATGCCCGCCAGCGTGGCCGTCAGGGCGGAGAGACGGTCGGCGCGGACGTCGAGCCCGAGACGGTTGCGGTAGGACACCGAGTCGAACGCCGGAAGGGTGACCGCCCAGTCCCCGGCGAGGCCGGGCCGCATGGCCAGCGCGTCGGCGTTGCGCACGAGCAGCGAGACCAGACCGCCGGGCGCCAGCATCCGCGCCAGCCCCGCCAGCAGGGCGTCGGGGTCCTCGACGTACATCAGCACGCCATGGCACAGCACCACGTCGAAACTGCCCGGCAGGAAGTGCACCCCGGTGTCGCGCCCGTCGCTCTGCACGAGCCGCACCCGCTCCCGGATGCCCTCCGGCTCACCGGCCAGCGCGTCCCGCGCCGCCGCGAGCATCGTGGCGTCCTTCTCGACCCCGGTGACCTGGTGCCCGGCCCGGGCCAGCCGCAGCGCCTGCGTCCCCTGCCCCATCCCCACGTCGAGCACGCGCAGCCGCTGGCCGACCGGGAACCGCCCGGCTATCTGCTCGTCGAGCTGGCGGGCCACCAGCTCCTGTCGTACGACATCCCGCAGCCCGCCCAGCTTGGTCAGCCAGGCCTGCGCCGCGCCCCCGGTGAACGGCGTAGTGCTCAGGGCCGCTCTCCGCGCTTGACCTGCGGCTTGGGCAGCCGGAGCCGGCGCATCTGGAGCGAGCGCATCAGCGCGTAGGCCACCGCGCCACGACGCGACTGGTCGGGGAAGCGCTCGGCGAGCTGCTTCTTCAGCCGGAAGACGGTGAGGAACGAGTCCAGCACGATGAGGACGATCACCACGAGCCACAGCAGCAGCGCGATGCTCTGCAGCGAGGCCACCTGGACCATGCTCAGCACGAGGATGACCACGGCCATCGGCAGGAAGAACTCCGCCACGTTGAACCGCGAGTCGACGAAGTCGCGCGCGAACTTGCGCACGGGGCCCTTGTCGCGCGCGGGCAGGTACCGCTCGTCGCCGCCGGCCAGCGCCTGGCGCTGGCGGTCGAGAGCGGCACGGCGCTCCTCGCGCTGACGCTTGGAGGCGTCCTTGCGCGTCATCGACGTGTTGGCGACGCTGCGGCGCTGGGACTGGGCCTCACTGCGCTTGGGCGTCGGGCGACCCTTGGGGGCCTGCGGGTCGCGGGGCTGCTTGGAGTCGGTCACCTGCGCCTGGGCGGTGGTGGCCTTCTCATCCTTGGTGGCACGGCTACGGAACACAAAACCCAAGGGTAAGGGGTGTCCGGGGTTGGACCCCAGCCCGGTGGGGAACGATCCGGCAACACCGGTCGTCCTGTAGGGGGACAGAGGGGACGGTCGGTGACCGGCCGCTCACCCTGAAGGTCACCTACTCCTTACGCCGGAGCAGGGGCTTGCCCAGTCGTCCTTGGGGATGAGCGCATCAGTCCCCGAACAGTGCGTCAATGGATGCAGGGCCCGTACTGTGGGTTCTGTCGCAGAGCTGGACCCGGAGTCCGTCAGAAGGGGGCGCGCGAAGCCCATGAGCGGTGTCATGAAGCGTATGGGGATGATCTTCCGCGCGAAGGCGAACAAAGCCCTTGACCGGGCCGAGGACCCGCGCGAAACCCTCGATTACTCGTACCAGAAACAGCTTGAGCTGCTCCAGAAGGTGCGCCGCGGCGTGGCCGACGTGGCCACGTCCCGCAAGCGCCTGGAACTCCAGCTCAACCAGCTCCAGTCGCAGTCGTCCAAGCTGGAGGACCAGGGCCGCAAGGCGCTCGCGCTCGGCCGGGAGGACCTGGCCCGCGAGGCGCTCTCCCGCCGCGCCGCCCTCCAGCAGCAGGTGACGGACCTGGAGACCCAGCACGCGACGCTCCAGGGCGAGGAGGAGAAGCTCACCCTCGCGGCCCAGCGCCTCCAGGCCAAGGTGGACGCCTTCCGGACCAAGAAGGAGACCATCAAGGCCACCTACACGGCGGCCCAGGCCCAGACCCGGATCGGCGAGGCCTTCACCGGCATCTCCGAGGAGATGGGCGACGTCGGCATGGCCATCCAGCGGGCCGAGGACAAGACGGCCCAGCTCCAGGCGAGGGCCGGCGCGATCGACGAGCTCCTGGCCTCCGGCGTCCTCGACGACCCCACCGGCACCCACAAGGACGACATCCAGGCCGAGCTGGACCGCCTCTCCGGTGGTACGGATGTAGAGCTGGAACTGCAGCGCATGAAGGCCGAGCTCGCCGGCGGGACCTCCGCCGACCAGCAGGCCATCGAGGGCGGCACCAACCGCCCGCAGTCCCAGCAGCCGCAGGACACCCCGCGCTTCGACAAGCAGTGACGAGCGGCGGGACCCACGCCTAGGAGGGCGACATGATCGTACGGATCATGGGGGAGGGGCAGGTGAGGCTGGCCGACAGCCACCTCACCGAGCTGGACGAGCTGGACGACGAGCTGCTCGCCGAGATGGAGAACGGCGACGGCCCCGGCTTCCACCGCACCTTCGAGGCCCTCCTGGCCAAGGTCAGGGAGCTCGGCGACCCCCTCCCGGACGACGCCCTGGAACCCTCGGACCTCATCCTCCCGTCCCCGGACGCGACCCTGGACCAGGTCCGCGCCATGCTGAGCGACGACGGCCTGATCCCCGGCTGACGCCTCCGGCGGGCCACCCTGTACCGACCCCGCCGCCACACACCGGCCCGGTTCTCCGGCCCCGCCCGCCGACCGGGTTCTCCGGCCCGTGCGGCGGGCGAGGGCGAGGCCCGTTCCGGGTCGGTGCGGGGGTTCGGGGGGCGGTGGCTCCCGAGCGGTGTGGCCCGCGCGCCGGGTGACCGCACAGGGAACCGACAGGTCACCCCCGTTCCAAGCCCCGCAGGGCCCCCGTACCGTTGGCAGGCGTGAGCACCCTCGACCGCGTCCGGCAGCAGCTGACGGCGCACCCCATGGCGCTGGACGCCGTTCTGGCGGCCGGCGTACTGGCCTGCATGGTGGCCGGGTCGTTCGTGGACCCGCACGGCCCCGACGGCGTGACCTGGGGCGTACGCACCCCGGACGCGCTCAGCCTCGTGCTCATCGTGCTCGGCGCGGCCACCCTGGTGTTCCGGCGCCGCGCCCCCATGACCGTCCTCGCCCTCACCGGCACCTACTCCGTCGTCGAGTTCGCCACCAGCGACCCCCGCGCGCCCGTCGCCATGGCCGCGGTCATCGCCCTGTACACCGTCGCCTCGGCCACCGACCGCCCCACCGCCTGGCGGGTGGGCCTGCTCACGATGACCGTGCTGACCGGCAGCGCCATGCTCGCGGGCCCGCTGCCCTGGTACGCCCAGGAGAACCTCGCGATCTTCGCCTGGACCGGCATCGGCGCCACCGCGGGCGACGCGGTCCGCAGCCGTCGCGCGTTCGTCCAGGCCATCAGGGACCGGGCCGAGAAGGCCGAGCGCACCCGCGAGGAGGAGGCCCGGCGCCGGGTCGCCGAGGAACGGCTGCGCATCGCCCGCGACCTGCACGACGTCGTCGCCCACCACATCGCCCTCGTCAACGTCCAGGCGGGCGTCGCCGCGCACGTCATGGACAAGCGCCCCGACCAGGCCAAGGAGGCCCTCGCCCATGTCCGCGAGGCCAGCCGATCGGCGCTGAACGAACTGCGGGCCACGGTCGGGCTGCTGAGGCAGTCCGGCGACCCCGAGGCCCCCACGGAACCCGCCCCCGGCCTCGACCGCCTCGACGAACTCGTCGGCACCTTCCGCAGCGCGGGCCTGCACGTCGAGGTCGCCCGCGCCGACCACGGCACCGCCCTCCCCGCGGCCGTGGGCCTCGCCGCCTACCGGGTCGTCCAGGAAGCCCTCACCAACGTCCAGAAGCACGCGGGCACCGCGGCGAAGGCCGAGGTCAGCGTCGTCCGGGTGGGCCCCCATGTCGAGATCACCGTCCTCGACGACGGCGCCGGGCACCAGGACGGGCCCGAGGACGGCGGCGGCCACGGCCTGATCGGCATGCGCGAACGCGTCACCGCCCTGCGCGGCACCCTCACCACCGGACCCCGTTACGGCGGCGGCTTCCGCGTCCATGCGATCCTGCCGGTCAAGACCCGTACGGCAACCGGTGGGGGAAGCGCATGACCATCCGAGTCCTGCTCGCCGACGACCAGGCCCTGCTGCGCAGCGCGTTCCGTGTGCTCGTCGACTCGGAACCCGACATGGAGGTCGTCGGCGAGGCGTCCGACGGCGCCGAGGCGGTCCGGCTGGCCCGGCAGGAGCGCGCCGACGTCGTCCTCATGGACATCCGGATGCCCGGCACCGACGGTCTCGCCGCGACCCGCATGATCAGCGAGGACCCCTCGCTCGCCCAGGTCAGGGTCGTCATCCTCACCACCTTCGAGGTCGACGACTACGTGGTGCAGTCGCTGCGCGCGGGCGCCTCCGGCTTCCTCGGCAAGGGCAGCGAGCCCGACGAACTGCTGAGCGCGATCCGGATCGCCGCCGGGGGAGAGGCCCTGCTGTCGCCCGCCGCGACCAAGGGGCTCATCGCCCGCTTCCTCGCCCAGGGCGACGGCGCCGAGGAGAACGCCGACCCCGCCCGCAGCGCCCGTCTGGACGCGCTGACCGTCCGCGAGCGCGAGGTCCTCGTCCAGGTCGCCGGCGGGCTCTCCAACGACGAGATCGCCGAACGCCTCGAAGTCAGCCCCCTGACGGTGAAGACGCACGTCAACCGGGCCATGGCCAAGCTGGGTGCCCGCGACCGCGCCCAGCTCGTCGTCATCGCCTACGAGTCCGGGCTGGTACGTCCGAGGGTGGACTGAGCCCCGCCCGCTCGTACTGCGGCCGGAGTATGCGCGGCATAAGGAACGGGACCTGGGGGCTAGGGAACCGCACTCCCGGAGGACGGAGGGTAAAGGGGCCCCCTGCCGCCCACGGGAGAGAGAACCCCGAGCCATGTCCTGGCTGTCCAGATTCAGCCTCGCACAGCGTGCCCTGATAGGTCTGATCTCGATCATCGCGCTCGCCTTCGGCGCGATCGCGATCCCTCAGCTCAAGCAGCAGCTGCTGCCCACCATCGAACTGCCCGTGGTGTCGGTGCTGGCCCCCTACCAGGGCGCCTCCCCGGACGTCGTCGAGAAGCAGGTCGTCGAACCCCTGGAGAACAGCCTCGAAGCCGTCGACGGCATCGAGGGCGTCACCTCCACCGCCAGCGAGGGCAACGCCCTGATCATGGCGTCCTTCGACTACGGCAACGGCACCCAGCAGCTGGTCGCCGACGTCCAGCAGGCCGTCAACCGGGCCCGCGCCCAGCTCCCCGACGGGGTCGACCCGCAGGTCGTCGCCGGATCCACCGACGACATCCCGACCGTCGTCCTCGCCGTCACCTCCGACAAGGACCAGCAGGCGCTCGCCGACCAGCTGGACCGGACGGTCGTCCCGGACCTGAAGGCCATCGACGGCGTCGGCCAGGTCACCGTCGACGGGGTGCGCGACCTCCAGATCACCGTCACCCCCGACGACACGAAGCTCGCGAAGGCGGGCCTCACCTCCGCCGCCCTCGCCCAGGCCCTCCAGGCGGGCGGCGCGACCGTCCCGGCCGGCTCCTTCGACGAGGACGGCAGCAACCGCACCGTCCAGGTCGGCGGCGGCCTCACCTCGATCGGGCAGATCGAGGACCTGATGGTCACGAGCCCCACCGGCGCCGGGAAGCCGGTCCGGCTGGCGGACGTGGCCTCGGTCGAGCAGGAGCAGTCCGCCGCCGACTCCATCACCCGCACCGACGGCAGGCCCAGCCTCGCCGTGACGGTCACGATGGACCAGGACGGCAGCGCGGTCTCCATCTCGGACGCGGTCGAGGACAAGCTCCCCGAGCTGCGCAAGGACCTCGGCTCGGCGGCGACCGTCACTGTCGTCAGCGACCAGGGCCCGGCGGTCGCCAAGGCCATCGAGGGTCTGACCACCGAGGGCGGGCTCGGCCTGCTCTTCGCGGTCCTCGTCATCCTGGTGTTCCTGGCGTCGGTCCGCTCGACCCTCGTCACCGCGGTGTCCATCCCGCTGTCGGTGGTCCTCGCGCTGATCGTGCTGTGGACCCGGGACCTGTCCCTGAACATGCTGACGCTGGGGGCGCTGACCATCGCCATCGGCCGGGTCGTCGACGACTCGATCGTGGTCCTGGAGAACATCAAGCGGCACCTCGGCTACGGCGAGGAGCGCCAGGAGGCCATCCTCAAGGCGGTCCGCGAGGTCGCGGGCGCGGTCACCTCCTCGACCCTCACCACGGTCGCCGTGTTCCTGCCGATCGGCCTGGTCGGCGGCATGGTGGGCCAGCTCTTCGGCCCGTTCAGCCTCACGGTGACGGCCGCCCTGCTGGCGTCCCTCGTGGTCTCCCTGACCGTCGTCCCGGTGCTGTCGTACTGGTTCCTGCGGGCCCCGAAGAACACCCCCGAGGACGCGGAGGAGGCGCGTCGGCTCGCCGAGGAGAAGGAGGCCAGGAGCCGCCTCCAGCGCCTGTACGTGCCGGTCCTGCGGTTCGCGACCCGCCGCCGGCTCACCAGCGTGCTCATCGCGGTCGTCATCCTCATCGGCACGTTCGGCATGTCCGGCCTGCTGAAGACGAACTTCTTCGACCAGGGCGAGCAGGAGGTCCTCAGCGTCAAGCAGGAGCTGAGGCCCGGCGCCAGCCTGGCCGCCACCGACGAGCAGGCCAAGAAGGTCGAGAAGCTCCTCGCGGACACGAAGGGCGTCAAGGACTACCAGGTCACCATCGGCTCCTCCGGCTTCATGGCGGCCTTCGGCGGCGGCACCGACACCAACCAGGCCTCCTACTCGGTGATGCTGGACGACTCCGCCGACTCCGGCGACGTCCAGGACCGCATCGAGGCCGGCCTGAAGAAGCTCGACGGCATCGGTACGACGACCATCGCGGCCGGTGACGGCTTCGGCAGCCAGGACCTCAGCGTGGTCGTGAAGGCCGCCGACGCCGACGTCCTGGACAAGGCGGCCGAGCAGGTCCGCAGGACCGTCGCGGGCCTCGACGACGTCACCGACGTCACCAGCGACCTCGCGCAGAGCGTCCCGCGGATCTCGGTGAAGGCCAACGACAAGGCCGCGGCGGCCGGGTTCACCGACCAGACGCTCGGCCAGGCCGTCGCCCAGGCGGTCAAGGGCACCACGGCCGCCAAGGCCACCCTGGACGACACCGAGCGCGATGTCGTCATCCGCTCGGCGAAGCCCGCCACGACGCTGAAGGAACTGCGCGAGCTGAAGCTCGGCCCGGTGAAGCTCGGCGACATCGCCACCGTCGAACTCGTCGACGGCCCGGTCTCGATGACGCGGATCGACGGCCAGCGCGCCGCCACCGTCACCGCCAAGCCGACCGGCGACAACACGGGCGCGGTCAGCGCGGACCTCACCTCGAAGCTCGACCGGCTGAAGCTCCCGGCGGGCGCCACCGCCGAGATCGGCGGCGTGACGTCCGACCAGGACAGCGCGTTCAAGAACCTCGGCCTGGCGATGCTCGCGGCGATCGCGATCGTCTTCATGCTGCTGGTCGCGACCTTCCGGTCCCTGGTCCAGCCGCTGATCCTGCTGGTGTCCATCCCGTTCGCGGCGACCGGCGCGATCGGCCTGCTGATCGTGACCGGCACCCCGATGGGCGTCCCCGCGATGATCGGCATGCTGATGCTCATCGGCATCGTCGTGACGAACGCGATCGTCCTGATCGACCTGATCAACCAGTACCGCGCCCAGGGCTACGCGACGGTCGACGCCGTCGTCGAGGGCGGCCGGCACCGGCTGCGCCCGATCCTGATGACGGCCCTGGCGACGATCTTCGCCCTGCTCCCGATGGCGCTCGGCGTCACCGGCGAGGGCGGCTTCATCGCGCAGCCGCTCGCCGTGGTCGTGATCGGCGGTCTGATCACCTCGACCCTGCTCACCCTGCTCCTCGTCCCGACGCTCTACACGATGCTGGAGCTCCGCAAGGAGCGCCGGGCGAAGAAGCGCGCGGCGAAGCGGGAGAAGAAGGCCGAGGAGGCACCGGCGCAGCCGGAACCCGCGGGCGTCTGACCCGCACCCGCACCGGTACCGCTACGGCGAGAGGCCGGGTTCCGCACCCCCCGTGGGCGCGGAACCCGGCCTCTCGCCGGTGGTGGCCGATGCCTACGGCAGCGCCAGCATCCGCTCCAGCGCCAGCTTCGCGAACGCCTCGGTCTCCTTGTCGACCTCGATGCGGTTGACGAGGTTGCCCTCGGCCAGCGACTCCAGGGTCCACACCAGGTGCGGCAGGTCGATGCGGTTCATCGTCGAGCAGAAGCAGACCGTCTTGTCGAGGAAGACGATCTCCTTGCCCTCCGGGGCGAACCGGTTCGCCAGCCGCCGTACGAGGTTGAGCTCCGTGCCGATGGCCCACTTGGAGCCGGACGGGGCGGCCTCCAGCGCCTTGATGATGTACTCGGTCGAACCGACGTGGTCGGCCGCCGCGACGACCTCGTGCTTGCACTCGGGGTGCACCAGGACGTTGACGCCGGGTATCCGCTCGCGCACGTCGTTCACCGAGTCGAGCGAGAACCGGCCGTGCACCGAGCAGTGGCCGCGCCACAGGATCATCTTCGCGGCGCGCAGCTGCTCTGCGGTCAGCCCGCCGTTCGGCTTGTGCGGGTTGTAGACGACACAGTCGTCCAGCGACATGCCGAGGTCCCGCACGGCGGTGTTGCGCCCGAGGTGCTGGTCGGGGAGGAAGAGGACCTTCTCACCCTGCTCGAACGCCCAGTTCAGCGCCCGCTCGGCGTTCGACGACGTGCAGATCAGCCCGCCGTGCTTGCCGGTGAACGCCTTGATGTCGGCCGAGGAGTTCATGTACGACACCGGCACGACCTGCCCGGCGACGCCCGCCTCGGTCAGGACGTCCCAGCACTCGGCGACCTGCTCGGCGGTCGCCATGTCGGCCATGGAGCAGCCGGCGGCGAGGTCGGGCAGGACCACCTTCTGGTCGTCGGAGGTGAGGATGTCGGCCGACTCGGCCATGAAGTGCACACCGCAGAACACGATGTACTCGGCCTCCGGGCGCGCGGCGGCGTCCCGGGCCAGCTTGAAGGAGTCGCCCGTGACATCGGCGAACTGGATGACCTCGTCGCGCTGGTAGTGGTGGCCGAGCACGAAGACCTTGTCCCCGAGCTTCTCCTTGGCCGCGCGGGCACGCTCCACGAGGTCCGGGTCGGAGGGCGAGGGCAGGTCACCGGGGCACTCCACACCGCGCTCGCTCTTCGGGTCGGCCTCGCGGCCGAGGAGCAGCAGGGCGAGCGGAGTCGGCTGTACGTCGAGCTCCTGGGTCTGGGCGGTGGTCACGACACGCACCCTTTCTGTTCTGCGGCCCGCAGGCCCGTGGTCACGGACCGGCGCACTTTTCGTCGATATGACGTTATCTATCATAACCGCTTCACGTCACTTTGACGATGGCCATATTGTCGATGTGACATGAATCCCGCCGGAGTACGGACCGGGTCGCTCACGGGCCGCTGTTCGCTTCTCCGCGCATGTGCGAGCATGGAGAAACAGGCGAAAAGACAACGCCGGCCCGGAATGAATCCGCGGCCCCGCCGGTTGCAACCGTCGGCAAGCAGTCTCCGTACAACCCGGGAGAGATGTAGATGTCCGTATCGGACGAGACCAGCACCGTCACCGACGGCATCATCCTGTCCGACGCCGCCGCGGCGAAGGTCAAGGCCCTGCTGGAGCAGGAAGGCCGTGACGACCTGGCCCTGCGTGTCGCCGTCCAGCCCGGCGGCTGCTCCGGCCTGCGCTACCAGCTCTTCTTCGACGAGCGCTCCCTCGACGGCGACGTCGTCAAGGACTTCGGCGGCGTCAAGGTCGTCACCGACCGCATGAGCGCCCCCTACCTCGGCGGCGCCTCCATCGACTTCGTCGACACCATCGAGAAGCAGGGCTTCACGATCGACAACCCCAACGCCACCGGCTCCTGCGCCTGCGGCGACTCCTTCAGCTGAGCCGTCGAGGCCCCTGAACGACACGAAGGCGGCGACCCCTCCGAAGGGGCCGCCGCCTTTCCGTGTGTCCGTCCTCCCGTGTGCCCGTGACCGCTACCGCGCCCCGGACGTCTCCGGCAGCCGTGCCGACCCCGCCTTCTCCACGGGGATCTCCTTGCCGTCCGTGCCCACGACCTCGCGGTCGCCGACCGGCTCGTCCAGCCGCACGGTCTGGTGCATGACCTTCGCGATCATGATGCAGACCTTGCCCGGCTGGGACGTCTCGGTCACCTCGACCGTCACCTCGCCCGCCTTCTCGACCGCCGACGCCTCGTACGTGGAGCACACCCCGCCGGTGAACCGCACGGTCAGCTCGTCGCCCTCGGCCGTGTACCCCTCGACCCGCACGTCCCGGGTGGTGGGCGACCCGGTCGGGTCGCCGGAACCGGAACCGGAGCCGGTCGGCTCATCGGACGGCGAGGCCGTGGCCGCCGAGGCGATGTACCGGGGATCGACGGCCGGATAGGACACCGTGAACGCGTCCTGCGCGCCCGCCGCCCGCACCTCGAACAGCCACGACGGCACCAGCGCCTGCCGCGCGTCCACGAACTGCGAGGAGAGCCCGAACACCGCCTTGCCGACGGTGAGGGTGTCCCGCGCCGGAGCGGACGGCGAGGACGACGACGTCGTGGTCGTCCCGCAGGGCGCCTCCAGCCGGTCCTTCAGCGGCACGGGACTGGCGCAGCCGCCGATGCCCATGCGGTGGTCCGACCCGGCCGGCACCGTGTTCATCCGGGCCAGCGTCTTCTCCGCGTCCAGGACGGGGTAGGTGTCGCTCTTCACCGGCGCCTTCAACTGCCCGCTGCCGCCGACGACTTCACCCTGCGCGTTGACGGTGATCCCGGTCGTCCAGCCGTACGTCGGCAGCCCGCCGACCACCGGATCGGCGTTCACCACCCGCTGCGCGCCCATGATCTGGCGCGCGTCGGTCTTCGCGTCGGCCTGCCCGACCGCCTTCAGGACGGGGGCCGCCGCCTTCTTCGCGGCGGCCTCGCTCACCGGGTCCCCGGCGGGCGCCACGGGGTCACCGGCGCACACGGTGGCGCTCTTGCAGGCGTCCGTGCCCGCCGCGTACCGGTGGAAGGTCCAGGCGCCCGGTGCCTTCCGGTCGACCCGGAGGCCGGGACCGGCGGCGTCCTGCCCGCCGACCGTCCACGCCTGCCCTTCGAGCACCGGCGTCCCGTCCACCCCGAGGGCCTCGGCCAGCCGGGCCACCTCGTCCTCGCCGACCTCGCCCGTCGCCCGGTACACCGGCGCGGAGTCCGGCCCGTCGGGCAGCTTTCCGGACGCCGCGTAGGTCACCCCGTTCGGGTCCGGCTCCCCGGGCGCGATCCCGACGGTGCCGCCCTCGCCCCCGGTGTGGCCGTCCAGGTGGAGCGGCGGGGGAGTGCTGTCGCCGGACGACCCCGAGGCCGTACGGCCGCCCGCGCCGCCGGTGGCGGACGTGGCGAGGTAGGCCCCGCCCCCGCCGGCCAGGAGCACGGCGGCGGCGACGGCGGCGACGAGCACGGGGGAGCGGCGCCGCACGGACCGGTCGCCGTCATCCCTGCCGTCGCCGTCACCGACGGCCTCGACCTCCCCGTCCTGCGCGTCCTCCGCGTCACTCGGGTCGTCCGCGCCGGCGTCGGCGTCACTCGGGTCGTCCGTGCCCGTGCCGGTCGGGGCGTCCGTGTCCGCCGACTCCGCGTGCGCCGCCTCCGCCTCCGCCGCCCCGCCGGTCTCCTCCGTGCCCGTCTCCGGGTCGACGACCTCGCCGTCACCGTCCTTGTCGGGCCGCTCGGTGTTCACCGCATCGCTCCTTCGCCGCGCCACTGTCCCTGCGACCCTGACCCGGCCCTGACAATTCGGCGGGCCGGAGGGTCGTATCCCGCATCCCCTTTACGGGGGACGGCGATGGGACGCGCCGGGGGAGCGCACGGTTCCCCTCGACGCGCACGGCTCCCTTCGACGAGCCGGTTTCAGCCGCCGTACCCCGGCATCGCGTCCAGCAGCCGCGCCGACGTCGCGGGAACCTCGACCCCGTGGATGAGTGAAGGGGAGACCGGACGGGCAGTGACCCGGTCGGGAGCCGCCCAGTGCGGGGCCATCCGGGCGCAGTCGCCGCGCAGCGAGGCGAGGTCGCCGTCCGGGTCGGCCTGGGCGGGGTCATGGACCTTGAGGTTCGTCATGACGGCACCGTATGCACGCCGAACCCCGCGAAGAAAGATCTACTATCGGGTAGTTTCGGCGGCTTCAGCGCCCCGCACGGACCCGGTAGCGTGAACTGTCAACCCACTTTCTCCCCACAGGAGAGTCCACGCCGTGCGCATCGCAGTCACCGGCTCCATCGCCACCGACCACCTCATGACCTTCCCCGGGCGCTTCGCCGACCAGCTCGTAGCGGACCAGCTGCACACGGTCTCGCTCTCCTTCCTGGTCGACAACCTGGACGTGCGCCGGGGCGGCGTCGGCGCGAACATCGCCTTCGGCATGGGGCAGCTCGGCACCCACCCGATCCTGGTCGGCGCGGCCGGCTTCGACTTCGACGAGTACCGGGCCTGGCTCGACCGGCACGGCGTCGACACGGCCTCCGTCCGGATCTCGGAGACCCTGCACACGGCCCGCTTCGTCTGCACCACCGACGCCGACCACAACCAGATCGGCTCCTTCTACACCGGCGCGATGAGCGAGGCCCGTCTCATCGAGCTGAAGACCGTCGCCGACCGCGTCGACGGACTCGACCTCGTCCTCATCGGCGCCGACGACCCGGAGGGCATGCTCCGTCACACGGAGGAGTGCCGCTCCCGCGAGATCCCCTTCGCCGCCGACTTCTCGCAGCAGATCGCCCGGATGAACGGCGACGAGATCCGGGTCCTGCTGGAGGGCGCGACCTACCTCTTCTCCAACGAGTACGAGAAGGGGCTCATCGAGACCAAGACGGGCTGGACGGACGAGGAGATCCTCGCCAGGGTCGGCCACCGCGTCACCACCCTCGGCGCGCGGGGCGTCCGCATCGAGCGCGCCGGCGAGGAGCCGATCGTCGTCGGCTGCCCCGACGAGGAGCGCAAGGCCGACCCCACCGGCGTCGGCGACGCCTTCCGCGCCGGCTTCCTGTCCGGCCTCGTGTGGGGTGTCTCCCTGGAGCGCGCCGCCCAGGTCGGCTGCATGCTGGCGACGCTCGTCATCGAGACGGTGGGCACCCAGGAGTACCAGCTGCGCCGCGGCCACTTCATGGAGCGCTTCACCAAGGCGTACGGCGACGAGGCCGCAGCCGAGGTGCAGAAGCACCTGGGCTGAGCACCCGGCTCAGGCCGACCGGCGGACCAGGTAGGCCGTGCCTCCGTCCGCCGGTTCCTCGCCCACGTACTCCTGCTCCCGCATCTCGCACCAGGCCGGGATGTCCAGGCGGGCCGCCTCGTCGTCCGACAGGACCCGGACCAGCCCGCCCACCGGCACGTCCCCGATGACCTTGGCCAGCTCGATGACCGGGATCGGGCACCGCTTGCCGAGGGCGTCGACGAGGAGTTCCCCGCCGCGCACGGCCGTCACCGGCGTCTGCGCGCCCAGCTTCTCCCGCACCCCCGCCACCACCCCCGGCAGCACCGCGAGGAACCGCTCCACGTCCTCCTCGGCGGCCCCCGGCGGCAGCGAGACCCGGACGTTGCCCTCGCTCAGCACGCCCATGGCCCTGAGCACATGGCTGGGTGTCAGGGTGCTGCTGGTGCAGGAGGAGCCGGAGGAGACGGAGAAGCCCGCCCGGTCCAGCTCGTGCAGCAAGGTCTCCCCGTCGACATAGAGACAGGAGAAGGTGACGATCCCCGGCAGCCGCCGCTCCGGATCGCCGACCACCTCCGCATCGGGCACCAGCCCGGCCACCCGCTCCCGGATCCGCCCCGTCAGCTCCCGCAGCCGCGCCGCCTCTTGGACCGCCTCGGCCCGCACCGCCCGCAGCGAGGCCGCCGCCGCGACGACGGCCGGGACGTTCTCGAACCCGTACCCGCGCTCGTCCGTGGGCCCCTGGGCGGCGAACCGCGTGCCCTTGCGCACGGCGAGCAGCCCGACCCCCGCCGGTCCGCCCCACTTGTGAGCGCTCCCGGTGAGCAGCGACCACGGGCCCTCCACCGGACCCCAGGCCAGCGACTGCGCCGCGTCCACCAGCAGCGGCACCCCCGCCTCCCGGCAGGCCCCGGCCACCTCGGCGACCGGCTGGACGGTGCCCACCTCGTGGTTGGCGGACTGGAGGCAGGCCAGCGCGGTGTCGGCGCGGACGTGCGAGGCGAACTCGGCCGGATCCACCCGCCCCGTCCGGTCGACACTCACCCGGGTGACCGAACCGCCCTCCTTCTCCTGCGCTTCGGCCGAATGGAGCACGGAGGAATGTTCCACCGCTGACACGATCAGGTGACCCCCGACGCGCCGCCGCCCCGCCGCCGCCCCGGCCACACCGCTGTGCACGGCCTGCGTTCCCGAGCCCGTGAACCTGAGCTCGTCGGCCCGGCACCCCACGGCCTCGGCCGCCGCCTCCCGGGCCGCGTCGAGCAGCAGCCGGGCCCGCCGCCCCTCCCGGTACAGCCGGGCGGGATCGGCCCAGCCCTCGTCCAGTGCGGCCAACAGCGCCTGACGGGCGACGGGATGGAGCGGGGAGCCGGAAGCGGCGTCGAAGTAGGGCACCCGGCCAACGCTAACCCCGCCCGGTCCAGGGGGAACCGGGGGAACGGCCACGGCGGACCCGCACCCGCCAACGGGCGCACACCCCCGCGCTCTTAGCCCCCACCGACCTCCACCCGCCAATCCAGCGAACCCGCGGAGCGACTAGGCACCCCTCCCCGCGAACCCCCGGAGGGCGTCGGCTAGGGTTTGGTCCGCATAAACATCCAAACCCCTGCCCGACGCAGGGCGGCGACCGACCAGCGAGAAGGCAGGCCGCAGCCAACCGCGCGGGCGAGACTCTCGGGAAGGCGCTACGTGAGTCCCAACGGCTCCGACCGCTCGCCGCGGCGCCCGATGCGGCGGAAGCTGCTGCAGGCAATGACCGCGGGCCTGGTCCTGGCGACCGCCACCGGTTGCACATACAAGGACTTCCCCCGCCTTGGTATGCCCACCCCGACCACGGAAGAGGCTCCGCGGATCCTCTCCCTGTGGCAGGGCTCCTGGGCCGCCGCGCTCGCTACCGGCGTGCTGGTGTGGGGCCTGATCCTGTGGAGTGCTTTCTTCCACCGGCGCAGCCGTACGAAGGTCGAAGTACCTCCGCAGACCCGGTACAACATGCCCATCGAGGCGCTGTACACGGTCGTCCCGCTCATCATCGTCTCGGTGCTCTTCTACTTCACGGCTCGCGACGAGTCGAAGCTGCTGGAGCTCAAGGACGAGCCGGACGTCACCATCAACGTCGTCGGCTACCAGTGGAGCTGGGGCTTCAACTACGTCGAGAACGTCGAGGGTTCCACCGGCGACGCGAAGACCGACGAGAACCTGGCCGCGATCCCGGACCGGTTCAAGGAGGACTTCCCGGACAACGCGGGCGGCGTCTACGACGCCGGCACCCCCGGCACCCGGAACTCCCAGACCGGCAACCCGGGTCCGACCCTCTGGCTCCCCAAGGGCAAGACGGTCCGCTTCGTGCTGACCTCGCGTGACGTCATCCACTCCTTCTGGGTGGTGCCGTTCCTGATGAAGCAGGACGTCATCCCGGGCCACACCAACGCGTTCGAGGTGACCCCGAACCAGGAGGGCACCTTCCTCGGCAAGTGCGCCGAGCTCTGCGGCGTCGACCACTCCCGGATGCTGTTCAACGTGAAGGTCGTCTCCCCCGAGAAGTACGAGGAGCACCTCAAGAAGCTCGCCGAGAAGGGGCAGACCGGTTACATCCCCGCGGGCATCGAGCAGACCGCCCACGAGAAGAACCGGGAGACGAACAACCTGTGAGCATCCTCAACGAACCCCAGGGTGCCGCGGCAGAGTCCCACTACGCGGACGAGCTGCCGGTCCGGCGCAAGCAGCCCGGCAACGTCGTGATCAAGTGGCTCACCACCACTGACCACAAGACGATCGGGACGCTCTATCTGGTCACGTCGTTCGCCTTCTTCTGCATCGGCGGTCTGCTGGCGCTCTTCATGCGCGCCGAGCTGGCCCGTCCGGGCCTGCAGATCATGTCGAACGAGCAGTTCAACCAGGCGTTCACGATGCACGGCACGATCATGCTGCTGATGTTCGCGACGCCGCTGTTCGCCGGCTTCACGAACTGGATCATGCCGCTCCAGATCGGCGCGCCGGACGTGGCCTTCCCCCGGCTGAACATGTTCGCCTACTGGCTGTACCTGTTCGGCTCGCTCATCGCGGTCGGTGGCTTCCTCACCCCGCAGGGCGCCGCCGACTTCGGCTGGTTCGCCTACTCGCCGCTCTCCGACGCGGTCCGCTCGCCGGGCATCGGCGCCGACCTGTGGATCATGGGTCTGGCCTTCTCCGGCTTCGGCACCATCCTCGGCGCGGTCAACTTCATCACCACCATCATCTGCATGCGCGCCCCGGGCATGACGATGTTCCGCATGCCGATCTTCGTGTGGAACGTGCTGCTGACCGCGGTCCTGGTCCTGCTGGCCTTCCCCGTTCTCGCCGCCGCGCTCTTCGCGCTGGAGGCGGATCGGAAATTCGGGGCACATGTCTTCGACGCGGCCAACGGCGGTGCGCTGCTGTGGCAACACCTCTTCTGGTTCTTTGGCCATCCAGAGGTGTACATCATCGCGCTGCCGTTCTTCGGCATCATCTCCGAGGTCATCCCGGTCTTCTCCCGCAAGCCGATGTTCGGCTACATGGGCCTGATCGGCGCGACCATCGCGATCGCGGGTCTGTCCGTGACGGTGTGGGCGCACCACATGTACGTCACCGGCGGTGTGCTCCTCCCGTTCTTCTCCTTCATGACGTTCCTCATCGCCGTACCGACCGGCGTGAAGTTCTTCAACTGGATCGGAACGATGTGGAAGGGCTCGCTGTCCTTCGAGACACCGATGCTCTGGGCCGTCGGCTTCCTGATCACCTTCACCTTCGGTGGTCTGACCGGCGTCATCCTGGCCTCGCCGCCGATGGACTTCCACGTCTCCGACTCGTACTTCGTGGTGGCGCACTTCCACTACGTCGTCTTCGGCACCGTCGTCTTCGCGATGTTCTCCGGCTTCCACTTCTGGTGGCCGAAGTTCACCGGCAAGATGCTCGACGAGCGCCTCGGCAAGATCACCTTCTGGACGCTGTTCGTCGGCTTCCACGGCACGTTCCTGGTCCAGCACTGGCTGGGCGCCGAGGGCATGCCGCGCCGGTACGCCGACTACCTGGCGGCCGACGGCTTCACCGCCCTGAACACCATCTCGACCATCAGCTCGTTCGTGCTCGGCGCGTCGATCCTGCCGTTCTTCTACAACGTCTGGAAGACCGCCAAGTACGGCAAGAAGGTCGAGGTCGACGACCCGTGGGGCTACGGCCGTTCGCTCGAATGGGCGACGTCGTGCCCGCCCCCGCGGCACAACTTCCTCACCCTGCCGCGGATCCGCAGCGAGTCCCCGGCGTTCGACCTGCACCACCCCGAGATCGCCGCACTGGACCAGCTGGAGAACGCCGGTCACGGTGAGAAGGCTCTGGCGGGCGGCAAGGAGGCCGGCAAGTGAAGATCCAGGGCAAGATGTTCATGTGGCTGAGCGTCTTCGTCCTCGCCATGGCGGTCGTCTATGGCGTGTGGTCGAAGGAGCCCGCCGGTACCACGGCGCTCTTCCTGGCCTTCGGCCTGTGCATCATGGTCGGCTTCTACCTGGGCTTCACCGCCCGGCGGGTCGACGCGGGCGCACAGGACAACAAGGAGGCGGACGTCGCGGACGACGCCGGCGAGATCGGGTTCTTCAGCCCGCACAGCTGGCAGCCGCTCTCACTGGCGGTCGGCGGCGCGCTCGCCTTCCTGTCGGTCGCGGTGGGCTGGTGGCTGCTGTACTTCTCGGCGCCGCTGCTCATGGTCGGCCTGTGGGGCTGGGTCTTCGAGTACTACCGCGGTGAGAACCGCACCCAGTAGCACGAGCTGAGCTCACGGGAGCCCGGACACTCCGTCAGGAGTGTCCGGGCTCCCGCCTTTGGAGCAGTTCCGGTGTCCGTTCGCCGCAGTGCCGGTCCCCCGTCCGGGTTACCCACCGCGCCGGAGCCGACGAAGCTTCCTAGCGTTGTGCCATGAGCCACACCGAGTCCTTTCAGGGCGCCTCAGCCGATGCCGAGCAGCCGACCGTGCTCGCCCCTTCGGGCCTCCGCGCGCCCGGCTGCTCGGCATCGGCGAGTCCGCGTCCCCGCACCGTCATCTCCTGCACCCTCCTGGTGCTCGCCCTCACCGCGGGCCTCAGCGCCTGCGGCGGCGACGGCAACCCGCTGTCGGCGGCGCCGTACGACGCGGCGGACCAGATCTCCTTCAACGGACCCTCGGACGACGGGGAGAAGGCCGACCCCGACAAGCCCCTCGAGGTCACCGCGGAGGACGACGACGGCCGCATCACGGACGTCACGGCCATGGACGCCACCGGACGCCATGTGGCGGGCGAACTCTCCGCCGACGGCACCCGGTGGCACAGCACCAGTCCGCTGGCCGCCAGCGCCCGCTACACGGTCCGGGTGAGCACCGAGGACGAGGACGGGGCCCCCGGCCGCAAGGTCCTCGCCTTCGACACCGGCAAGCCGCTCACCAAGAAGCGCCTGAAGGTCACCTTCGGCCCCGGCAAGGGCACGTACGGCGTCGGCCAGCCCGTCACCGCCGAACTCAGCAAGCCCATCAAGGACAGGGCCCAGCGGGCCGTCGTCGAGCGGGCGCTCAGGGTCGACTCGATCCCCGCCGTGGAAGGCGCCTGGCACTGGGTCGACAACAAGGAACTCCACTACCGGCCCAAGGAGTACTGGCCCGCCCACGCCACCCTCAAGGTCCACAGCAACCTGGACGGCGTCAAGATCAGCGACCGGCTCTGGGGATCGGCCTCCAAGCCCGTCGAGCTGACCATCGGGGACCGCGTCATCGCCGTGACGGACGCCTCGTCGCACTCCATGACGGTCTACAAGAACGGCGAGGTCCTCAACGAACTCCCCGTCACCACCGGCAAGCCCGGCTTCGAGACCCGCAACGGCGTCAAGGTCGTGCTGGGCAAGGAGTACTACGTACGTATGCGCGGAACCAGCATCGGCATCGCCGAGGGCTCGTCCGAGTCGTACGACCTGCCCGTCTACTACGCCACCCGGCTCACCTGGAGCGGCGAGTACGTGCACGCCGCCCCCTGGTCGGTGGGCTCCCAGGGCTACGAGAACGTCAGCCACGGCTGCACCGGCATGAGCACCGGCAACGCCGAATGGTTCTTCGACAACGTCCGTGAGGGTGACGTCGTCAAGGTCGTCAACTCCTACGGCGACGACATGGAGCCCTTCGGCAACGGCTTCGGCGACTGGAACATGGGCTGGAAGAAGTGGCGCAAGGGCAGCGCCCTGCTCGGCGGCACCCCGGACACACCCAGCGCCGAACAGCGGGCACGGCTGCGCCCCGAGAGCGTCTGAGCGGCGTTCCCCGGCGTCCCCCCGAGCCCCTGGGCGGGTTTCCCCGCCCGGGGGCTCCTAGGCGCTCAGAGCCTTCTTCTCGCGCAGCAGGGACGCCAGCGCCGAGGCGAACTCGACCGGGTCCACCGGATGGGTCACCGCCGCCTCGGCGCGGCTCCACGTCGCGAGCCACGCGTCCTGCGGCCGGCCGATCAGCACCAGCACCGGCGGGCAGTTGAAGATCTCGTCCTTGATCTGACGGCACACGCCCATGCCCCCCATGGGCACCGCCTCGCCGTCCAGGACGCACACGTCGATGCCCCCGCGGTCCAGCTCCTTGAGGACCGCCGCGGGCGTCGCGCACTCGACGAACTCGACCAACGGGACATCGGGAGCCGGCCGCCGGCCGGTGGCGAGCCGTACCTGCTCGCGGGTGTTGGAATCGTCGCTGTAGACCAGCACCGTGGCGGTCGGCTGCATTGTTCCTCCGTGACGTCAGCGTCGTAAGGACAGGCCCGTTAGGGCCGGATGCTACTCCCTTGAACACCACGTCAACACCGGTTCGGAGCAGGGAGACACTCCGAACGGCACCCCCCGGAGTGAGGGCGGGATAAGCGACCGACATAATGTCGGTCGTGGCGACAGCAACGACAGTAGAAACCGGGCACGCGCACCCGTCGGTCAATCGACCGAACCTCACCAGCGTCGGAACCATCATCTGGCTGAGTTCCGAGCTGATGTTCTTCGCGGCCCTCTTCGCGATGTACTTCACCCTGCGATCGGTGACGGGTCCTGATCACTGGAAGGAAATGGCCGAGGCCCTGAACTTCCCGTTCTCGGCCACCAACACCACGATCCTGGTGCTCTCCTCCCTCACCTGCCAGCTCGGCGTTTTCGCCGCCGAGCGCGGTGACGTGAAGAAGCTCCGGGGCTGGTTCATCGTCACCTTCATCATGGGTGCGATCTTCATCGGCGGTCAGGTGTACGAGTACACCGAGCTGGTCAAGAAGGACGGGCTCTCGCTCTCCTCCGACCCCTACGGCTCGGTCTTCTACCTGACCACCGGGTTCCACGGCATGCACGTGACGGGTGGCCTCATCGCCTTCCTGTTCGTTCTCGGCCGCACCTACGCGGCCAAGCGGTTCACTCACGAGCAGGCGACCGCGGCCATCGTCGTGTCCTACTACTGGCACTTCGTCGATGTCGTCTGGATCGGGCTCTTCGCCACGATCTACATGATCAAGTAGCCGGGCCCGTTCCCGCGCGCTCCGTGATCCACGGGCGCAACCCAAGAAGCATCGACGCAGAAGATCCTGACACCGGGGTAATCCGTGAAAAAGCTCTCCGCACGACGACGCCATCCGCTGGCGGCGC
Source organism: Streptomyces sp. NPDC090106 (assembly GCF_044747265.1). Lineage (NCBI taxonomy): Bacteria > Bacillati > Actinomycetota > Actinomycetes > Kitasatosporales > Streptomycetaceae > Streptomyces > Streptomyces sp. NPDC090106. The sequence continues at coordinate 233,558 of NZ_JBIVDS010000005.1, forward strand.
TCGTCGTCCTACTCCTCGCGCTGGCGTGCACGGGGGGGCTGTACGCCGTGTTCGCGCCCGCGGGCAAGGCGCAGGCCGATGAAACCGCCCAGTCCCTCACCATCGAGGAGGGCAAGAAGCTCTTCGCCGTAGGCTGCGCCAGCTGCCACGGAACCGGCGGTCAGGGCACCTCCGACGGCCCGAGCCTGGTCGGCGTGGGCGCCGCCGCCGTCGACTTCCAGGTCGGCACCGGCCGGATGCCGGCCCAGCAGCCGGGCGCGCAGGTCCCGCGCAAGAAGGTCATCTACACGCAGGCCGAGATCGACCAGCTCGCCGCGTACATCTCCTCCCTGGGCGCCGGTCCGGTCGTCCCGACGGAGAACGAGTACAGCCCGGAGGGTGGGGACATCGCCAAGGGTGGCGAGCTGTTCCGCACCAACTGCGCGCAGTGCCACAACTTCACCGGCAAGGGTGGTGCGCTGACGCACGGCAAGTACGCGCCGTCGCTGGAGGACGTCGACCCGAAGCACATCTACGAGGCCATGCAGACCGGCCCGCAGAACATGCCGTCGTTCCCCGACACCACGCTGACGTCGCAGAACAAGAAGGACATCATCGCGTACCTGAACGCGGTCAACGGTGATGAGACCGAGAGCCCCGGCGGTCTTGAGCTGGGTGGCCTCGGGCCGGTCAGCGAAGGCCTCTTCGCCTGGGTGTTCGGACTCGGCGCACTGATCGCGATCGCCGTCTGGCTCGCCGCTCGGACCGCAAAGGCCAAGAAGTCATGAGTAGCCAAGACATTCCCGAAGAGAACCTGCCCGCTGAGCAGGACGCGCACGGCGCGGTGAGCGTCGCGGACGACAAGGACCCGTTCGCGGACCCCGGTCTCCCGCCGCACGAGCACCGTGTCCAGGACATCGACGAGGCCGCCGCCCGGCGGTCCGAGCGTACGGTCGCCCTGCTGTTCACGCTGTCGATGATCGCCACGGTCGGCTTCATCGCCTCCTACGTGGCGGTGCCGCACGACAAGTCGATCTTCGTCTTCCCGCTCGGTCACATCAACGCGCTGAACTTCGCGCTGGGCCTCACCCTCGGTGTCGCCCTGTTCGCGATCGGCGCGGGCGCGGTCCACTGGGCCCGCACCCTGATGTCCGACGAGGAGATGGTCGACGAGCGTCACCCGATCGAGGCTCCCCCGGAGCTCCGCCAGAAGGTCTTCGAGGACTTCAAGGCGGGCACCAAGGAGTCCGCGATCGGCCGTCGCAAGCTGATCCGCAACACGATGCTCGGCGCGCTCACCCTGGTGCCGCTCTCCGGCGTCGTCCTGCTGCGCGACCTGGGCCCGCTGCCCGGGACCAAGCTGCGCCACACCATGTGGCGCAAGGGTCTCCAGCTCGTCAACATGAACACGAACGAGCCGCTGCGTCCCTCGGACGTCGCGGTCGGTTCGCTCACCTTCGCCAAGCCCGAGGGCCTGGAGGAGCACGACGAGGACTTCCAGAAGGAGATCGCCAAGGCGGCCCTGATGATCGTCCGGCTCCAGCCGGGTGACATCAAGGACAAGCAGGAACTCGAGTGGGCCCACGAGGGCATCGTGGCGTACTCGAAGATCTGCACCCACGTCGGCTGCCCGATCTCGCTGTACGAGCAGCAGACGCACCACGTGCTGTGCCCCTGCCACCAGTCCACCTTCGACCTCTCCGACGGTGCCCGAGTGATCTTCGGCCCCGCCGGACACGCCCTGCCGCAGCTGCGCATCGGCGTGAACGACGAGGGCTACCTCGAGGCGCTCGGCGACTTCGAAGAGCCCGTCGGTCCTGCTTTCTGGGAGCGCGGATGAGCACCACAACCGAAACCACCGAAGCCCGGCGCGGCAAAGCGCCGGCCGGCGAGCGCGTCGCCGACTGGGCGGACGGACGCCTGGGGATCTACGCCCTGGCCAAGTCCAACCTGCGCAAGATCTTCCCCGACCACTGGTCGTTCATGCTGGGCGAGATCTGCCTGTACAGCTTCATCATCATCATCCTCACGGGTGTGTACCTGACGCTGTTCTTCCACCCGTCGATGAACGAGGTGGAGTACCACGGCAGCTACGTCCCGCTGCAGGGACAGCTGATGTCCGAGGCGTTCAACTCGACCATGCACATCTCCTTCGAGGTGCGCGGCGGTCTGCTGATCCGGCAGATCCACCACTGGGCGGCGCTGATCTTCCTCGCCGGCATGTTCGTGCACATGATGCGGGTGTTCTTCACGGGCGCGTTCCGCAAGCCGCGTGAGGTCAACTGGCTGTTCGGCTTCCTGCTGTTCGTCCTCGGCATGTTCACCGGCTTCACCGGTTACTCGCTCCCGGACGACCTGCTCTCCGGCACCGGTGTCCGCTTCATGGAGGGCGCGATCCTGTCCGTGCCGATCGTCGGCACGTACCTGTCGTTCTTCCTGTTCGGCGGCGAGTTCCCGGGCGGCGACTTCGTGGCCCGCTTCTACTCGGTCCACATCCTGCTGCTGCCGGGCATCATGCTCGGCCTGATGGTCGCCCACCTGATCCTGGTGTTCGTCCACAAGCACACGCAGTACGCGGGCCCCGGCAAGACCAACAAGAACGTGGTCGGCATGCCGCTGTTCCCGGTCTACACGGCCAAGGCGGGCGGCTTCTTCTTCCTGGTCTTCGGTCTGATCTCGGTCATCGCGGCCATCGCCTCGATCAACCCGATCTGGGCCATCGGCCCGTACCGTCCGGACCAGGTGTCCACGGGCGCCCAGCCCGACTGGTACATGGGCTTCTCCGAGGGCCTCATCCGTGTGATGCCGGGCTGGGAGATCGACTTCTGGGGTCACACGCTCGTCCTGGGTGTGTTCATCCCGCTGGTGATCTTCCCGCTGGTCCTGGTCGCGATCGCGGTCTACCCGTTCATCGAGGCCTGGGTCACCGGCGACAAGCGCGAGCACCACATCCTGGACCGTCCGCGCAACGCCCCGACGCGCACGGCCTTCGGTGTCGCCTGGCTGACGGTGTACTTCGTGCTCCTGGTCGGTGGTGGGAACGACCTCTGGGCCACCCACTTCCACCTGTCGATCAACGCCATCACCTGGTTCGTCCGGGTCGCGTTCTTCGTCGCCCCGGTCCTCGCGTTCATCGCCACCAAGCGGATCTGCCTCGGCCTCCAGCGCCGCGACAAGGACAAGGTGCTGCACGGCCGCGAGTCCGGCATCATCAAGCGCCTGCCGCACGGTGAGTTCATCGAGGTGCACGAGCCGCTCAGCCAGGACGCGCTGCACACGCTCACCGCGCACGAGCAGTACAAGCCGGCCGAGATCGGCCCGACGGTCGACGAGAACGGTGTCGAGCGCAAGGTGAAGGGTTCCGAGAAGCTGCGCGCCAAGCTCAGCGAGGCGTACTTCGGCGAGGAGTCCCAGATCCCCAAGCCCACTGTCGAGGAGTACAAGGAGATCACGAGCGGCCACGGCCACCACTGATCACCCGCGCTGCTCGCCACGCAGCGGTCAGAAGGGCCCCGTCCGGTCTGCGGACGGGGCCCTTCGCCGTCCCCCACGCCTCGATAGGGTGGGGGTCCACACTTCTTCTACGACGTTCAGGAGCGGCCGGATGAGCGCTGTGACCCCCGCTGGAGGCGACATCGCGGCGGGCCGTTCCTGGCCCGAGGTGCTGAGCAGCCTGCTCGCCGGGCAGGACCTGAGCGCGGGTGACACGGCGTGGGCGATGGACCGCTTCATGAGCGGCGAGGCCACCGACGCCCAGATCGCGGGCTTCATGGTGGCGCTGCGGGCCAAGGGCGAGACGGTCGAGGAGATCACCGGCCTCGTGGAGGCGATGTACGCGCACGCGCTGCCGCTGGACATCCCCGGCCCGGCCGTCGACATCGTCGGCACCGGCGGCGACCGCGCGAAGACCGTCAACATCTCGACGATGTCCGCCATCGTGATCGCGGGCACCGGCACGAAGGTCGTCAAGCACGGCAACCGTGCCTCGTCGTCCGCGAGCGGCTCCTCCGACGTGCTGGAGAAGCTCGGCATCAACCTGGACCTGCCCCCGGCGCGGGTCGCCGAGGTCGTGGACCGGGCCGGGATCACCTTCTGCTTCGCGGCCAAGTTCCACCCCTCGATGCGGTTCGTCGGCGCCGTGCGCCGGGACCTGGGCATCCCGACCTCCTTCAACCTGCTGGGCCCGCTGACCAACCCCGCGCGGGTCACGGCCTCCGCGATCGGCTGCTTCGACACCCGGATGGCCGGTCTCATCGCCGGCGTGCTCGCCGAACGGGGCTCCTCCGCGCTGGTGTTCCGCGGCGACGACGGTCTCGACGAGCTGACGACCACCGCCACCTCCCGGGTGTGGGTCGTCCGGGACGGCAAGGTGCGCGAGGAGGCCTTCGACCCGCGTGACGTCGGTATCGAGCTGGTGCCGGTCGAGGCGCTGCGGGGCGCGGACGCCACGTACAACGCCGAGGTCGCGCGGCGGCTCCTCGACGGCGAGACCGGCCCGGTCCGTGACGCCGTCCTGCTCAACTCGGCCGCCGCGCTGGTGGCGTCGGAGCAGACCGGGGCACCGCTGGCCGACCAGCTGAGCGCGGGGATCGCCCGGGCCGCCGAGTCCATCGACTCCGGTGCCGCCCGGGGGACGCTGGAGCGCTGGGTGGCGGCCAGCAACGCGTAAGGACGCGGAGGATCGCCGTCCCGCCATCCGGACGCGGGTTGCGGGACGACGATCACATCGCGTACGTTTTTCGGCAGGTCATGAGTGACAGTCATGAAGCCCCGGCTGACTGTCCGGCAACCCTCCGTCCGTGGCGGGGTGCCCCGGGTGAAGACCAGGCCGTGGACAGCAAGGTCCACGGCAAGCGCGGATCCCTCGCACACTTTTCGGTGTGGGACCAGGATCCTGGTCGTCGAGGAGCCTTCTGTGAGCAAGCGAATGCGATAGGGCTGCCGAGCCCCGCCTCCGCGCACCCCTTTCCCCTCAGCCCTTCTGCGCGCTGATCTCTCACGTCTCACGGGAGCCCCGTCATGTCTGTCTCCACCGCTGCCTCCGCCCGGACCATTTGTGCCCCGCTGACCGTTCTGGGACGTGATGTCACCGTCCCGCTCGTCACCGGCGGCGAGGTCGGCTACGCGGCCCTCGACTACGCGGCCAGCGCCCCGGCCCTCCAGCGGGTCTGGGACGACGTGGCGGCGTACGCGCCCTACTACGGCAGCGTGCACCGGGGCGCCGGGTACCTCTCGCAGCTCTCCACCGACCTGTTCGAGAACGCCCGCAGGACCGTCGCCGAGTTCCTCGACTGCCGCGAGGACGACCAGCTCGTCTTCACCCGTTCCACCACCGACTCGCTGAACCTGCTGGCCCGCGCGCTGCCCGCCGGCTGCCAGGTCTTCGTCTTCGAGACCGAGCACCACGCCTCCCTGCTGCCCTGGCAGGACGCGCAGGTCACCTACCTCAACGCGCCGCGCACCCCGCGCCAGGCCGTCGAGACGCTGGAGCAGGCCCTCGCCGAGCGTGACCCGCACGGTCCGGCCCTGGTCTGTGTGACCGGCGCGTCCAACGTCACCGGCGAGCTGTGGCCGGTGCGCGAACTGGCCGCCGCCGCGCACGCCCACGGCGCCCGGATCGTGCTCGATGCCGCCCAGCTGGCCCCGCACCACCCGGTCTCCGTCCGCGACCTCGACGTCGACTGGGTCGCCTTCTCCGGACACAAGCTGTACGCCCCCTTCGGCTCCGGTGTCCTCGCGGGCCGCGCCGACTGGCTCCAGGCCGCCGAGCCCTACCTCGCGGGCGGCGGCGCCAGCCGCAAGGTCACCCGGCGCGAGGACGGCGGCGTCGCCGTCGAGTGGCACGACAGCGCCGCCCGCCACGAGGCCGGCTCCCCGAACGTCATCGGCGCCTACTCCATCGCCTCCGCCTGCAAGGCGCTGACCGAGGCCGGCTTCGACACCCTCGTCGCCCGCGAGCAGCACCTCATCGACACCGTGAAGGCCGGCCTCGCCGAGGTGCCCGAGGTCAGGATCCTCTCCCTGTTCGGCGACGACGCCCCCCGCGTCGGCGTGATCTCCTTCGTCGTCGAGGGCTGGAACAGCTCCCACTTCGCCGCCGCCCTCTCCGCCGAGTACGGCATCGGCGTCCGCGACGGCCTCTTCTGCGCCCACCCCCTGGTGCGCACCCTGCTCGGCAGCGACCCGCAGACCCAGGGCGAGTGCGGCGCCCCCGAGGCCGCGCCCGGCGAGAAGTCCCTCAACGCGATCCGCGTCAGCTTCGGCGCGGGCACCCCGGACGAGCACGTCGAGCGGTTCGTGAACGCCGTGCGCGAGCTGGTCAGCGACGGCGCCAAGTGGCGCTACCGCACCGAGGACGGGCGCTGCGTCCCGGCGGTCTGACCCGCCCGAGCCGCCCGAGCCGTCGGCCCGCGTTGCCGATACGCTCCCTGCCGGGCATGCTCACGACGTCCAGGGGGAGCGGTAGGTGCAGGCGCTGCGCGCGACGGACCCGCACAGGATCGGTCCGTACGAGGTAAGGGGCAGACTCGGGTCCGGCGGCATGGGCGAGGTGTACCTCGCCTCGTCGCGCGCGGGGCTGCTCCTCGCCGTGAAGGTCGTCCGCGCCGAGTACGCCCAGGACCGCACCTTCCGGGCCCGCTTCCGGCAGGAGGTGCGCGCCGCGCAGACCGTCGGCGGTGCGGGGACGTACACCGCGCGCGTGGTCGACGCCGACCCCGAGGGCGAACACCCGTGGATGGCGACCGAGTTCGTGGACGGACCCAACCTCAGGGACGCCGTGCTGGACGGCGGCGCGATGCCGCTGCCCGCCGTACGGGTGCTCGGGGCCGCGCTCGGTGAGGCGCTCGCGGCGATCCATGCCAAGGGGATGGTGCACCGGGACCTCAAGCCGTCCAACATCCTGCTCGCGCCGGACGGTCCGCGGGTCATCGACTTCGGGATCGTGCGCGCGCTGGAGGCCACCGCGATGACCCGGACCGGGGCGATCGTCGGCTCGGTCGGGTACGTCTCGCCCGAGCAGATCCGCAACGGAGGCAAGGTCGGCCCGCCCAGTGACGTCTTCTCGCTCGGCGCGGTCCTCGCGTACGCGGCGAGCGGCCGGGAGCCCCTCGGCGAGGGCCAGGACTCCGTCATCCTGCTGCGCATCCTGACCCGCGACTTCGACCTGTCCGGGGTGCCGCAGCAGCTGCTGGCGCTGGTCGAGTCCTGCCTGGGCGACGACCCGGACGCCCGCCCCGCCCCCGCGGCGATCGTCGAGGCGTCCGGCCACACCCCCCGCTCCCTGCGCCAACAGCTCCGCCCCGGCTGGTTCACCCCCACGGCCCCGACCCCGCACACCCCTCCCACCGGCGAACGCTGGCTCCCCGAGGCGCCACGGCACCCGGACTCGGGCGACAGGGAGAGCCGCGTCGAGTACGCGGCCCCGATGACGGCGACGGACACGCCGGCGCCCGGGCCCGAGACGGGTTCAGCGCCTGAGACACCCTCGGCTCCACAAGCCCGGTCTCGTCGAGGCCCGGCCGAGGCTCCAGAGACGGCGCCCGCCCCTGGGCCGCCCCCCGAGGCCGCTGCCGGCGGGCCGGGTGCCGTGCCTGGGGTGGTTCCTGCGTCCCGGGAGACCTTTGCCCTCGGGCAGGGCCCGGCTTCTGAGGCGTCAGCCGCTCGGGGGCCGGGCTCTGTGTCCGGGGCGGGTTCTGCGCGCGGTTCGGCCGATGCTTCTGAGGCGGCGCCTGCTTCTGGGCTGGGCTCGGGGCCCGCGGCTGCTGCCGGCGGGCCGGGCTCTGCGTCCGGGGCGGCGGCCGTGCGCGGTTCGGCCGAGGTCTCTGAGGTGGTGGCTGCTCCTGGGCCGGGGTCCGAGGCTGCTGCCGGCGGGCCCGGGTCTACGCCCCGGGTGGCTTCTGCACCTGAGTCGGTGCTGGCTCTTGAGGACGCCTCTGGTCCCGAATCGGCTCCTGTGCCGGGGGCGGCTCCTCTGCCCGGGGCGGCCTTTGCTCCCGAGTCGGCCTCTGATCGTGAGCAGGCCCCTGTGCCCAGGGCAGCCCCTGCGTCCGGGGTTGCCTCCAGCCGTGGGCCGGCCCCGGCTCCCGAGGCGGCTTCCCGGCGCGGGTCTGGTCCTGGGGCCGGGGCTGTCGCCGGTCCCGCGTCCGCTCCCGCACCCACGGATGCCCACGCCCCCGCCCCCGCCCCTTCACGGCGTGGGCTTCTGAAGGGTGTTGTCGGTGGGGGTGTCGTTGCCGCGTTCGGGGGTGTGGGGGCCTGGTGGGTCACGCGGGGGGACGGCGGTGGTGAGGCCCGGGGTGGTCGGGCGGGGGGCGGGGCCACCGGTACGCCGGAGGCCTCCGCGACCAGGGCCGGTGTGACCTGGCGGTACACCGCCGACGCGCCCAGCCCGGGTGACGGGCCCTTCGGGGCGCTCTCCGCCGACGGCGGGACGCTGTACGTGGCCTTCGCCGACGGGACGCTGCGGGCCGTGGGCCGCGACGGCCGCGAGCGGTGGACGGTGACGGTGGCCGAGGGCGCGGACGCGTACCTGACCAGGCCGCTCGTCACGGACGCGGGAATCCTCGTCGGCGTCGGGACCGACGCCGTGGACGCCCAGGGCGACCCCGTCGCCCCCGGGTCGCTCTTCGCGGTGAGCGCCGGGGGCGAGCAGGTGTGGACGGCGGATCTGCCCAGCGCCTACTTCCGCCCGCCGGTCGCGCTCGACGGGTCGGTGGCCGTCGGCTGTGCGGTGACCGGAGCCGACGGCGCGGGGACGGTCCGGGTGTACGGGCCGGGCGGCGCGGAGCGCGGGCGGGTCGGCCTGGGCGGGGCGCCCAGCGGGGACCTGGTGGCGGCCGGCGGCGTCCTGTACGTGCCGAGCGTCGACAACCACCTCTACGCCATCGACCCCGCCGGCCCCTCCGTGCGCTGGCGCACCCGGCTGGACGGTGACGTCTCGCGGCCCGCGGTGGGCGCCGGCACCGTCGTCGTGGACACGGGCAACGACGCGGGCGAGCTGTTCGGGCTCGACCTCGCCACGGGCGAGCGGCGGTGGAGCAAGGAGGGCCTCGCCGGGGCCTACGTGGCGGCGGACGCGGACGCCTTCGCGTTCCTGGGAGTCGCCGGCGCGGACGCGTCCCTGCGAGCGCTCACGGAGGACGGCGACGAGGTCTGGCGGTACGGCACCGGCGGCCGGTCCTTCTCCGACCCCGTGCTCGTCGGCTCCACGGTCTACGTCCGCACCGACACCGAGGTCCACGCGATCGGCCTCGACGGCGAGGCGCTCTGGCGCACCGAGGTCGGCGACGACGCGGGCGCCGTCCTGACCCCCCTCGTCCACGGCTCCCGCGTGTACGCCGCCACGTCGCACCAGATCGTGGCCCTGGACACGGAGTAGGGACCGGGACCCGGGCGTGCTCCGGGAGCGGGAGGACTAGCCCTCCAGGCCGATCGCGAAGGCTGCTTCCAGGTCGTGCTGGGAGTACGTGCGGAAGGCGACGTGGGTGTCGGTGGCCTCGACGCCCTGGATCTTGCTGATGCTGCCGGGGATGACCTCGGCGAGGTCGTCGTGGCGGCGGACACGGACCATCGCGATCAGGTCGTAGGTGCCGGTGACGGAGAAGACCTCGCTCACGCTCTCCAGCGAGGCGATCTCCTCCGCGATCTCGGGGATCCGGTCCACGCTGGTCTTGATGAGGACGATCGCGGTGATCACGGCTGGTTCTCTCCCTCGGGGGCCGCTGCTGGGGATCTCACCCTACTCGCGGTCCGGCCGGCCCGGTTCGTCCGCCGTGGGCACGGCCGCCGCCTCCCGGGACGCTGCCGCGGCGGCCGGACGCCCGAAGCGCACCCAGGCGAAGGCCAGGCCCAGGCCGAAGCCCACCAGGTGGGCCAGGTAGGCGACCCCGGGGCCCTGGGAGGCCTGGCCCGCCGCCACCCACTGCAGGGCCGCCCAGAAGGGCAGCACGATCCAGGCCGGGAAGCGCAGCGGCAGGAACAGCAGGAAGGGGAGAAGGCTGGTCACGCGGGCACCCGGGAAGAGGAAGAGAAAGGCCCCGAGCACCGCGGAGATCGCCCCCGAGGCTCCCACCAGGGACTGGTCGGAGTCGGCGTTGGCGGCGGCGTAGCCCAGCAGGGCGAGATAGCCGCAGCCGAGGTAGAAGAGGGTGAACTGGAGGCGGCCCATGCGCTGCTCGGTCAGGACGCCGAAGACGTAGAGGAAGAGCATGTTGCCGAGGAGGTGGATCCAGCTGCCGTGGACGAAGAGCGCCGTCGCCGGGGTGAGGACCGCCCGCGCCGAGCCCTCGAAGAGCTCCACGGGGACCACGCCCCACCGGCGGAAGTAGGCCTGCTGGGCGGCGAGGAGCTGGTCGCCGGTGCCGTAGGACGGGTTGAGGCCCGCGGCCGGGCCGATGACGAAGAGGAGACAGCACAGGGCGATCAGGCCGAAGGTGACCGGAGCCGACCCCCACAGCGACCTGCCGACCTTGCCGAACGTGACACCCCAGTCGCTGATCATGAACACAGAGCATGACGTAACGGGACGCATGCGCACAGAGCGCCTCGCCGCCGGGTCGGGCCTCGGGACGGTCGAGCGGCAAGTACGCGCCAGGCCGTAGGGTTACGAGCCACACGTACCGGGGAGCCTCCGGCGCGTCGCGGACAATGGAACACCTAGTAGGAAAGAGCTCAGTCACGATGACGGTTCCCCTGCCGACCGCCACGACGCGGTGGCGCTGCACCCTCTGCGGCAACCTCACGCGCTTCGACGTGACCCGCTCGTCGAAGGTCGTCGAGTACGTCCACCTCGACCTGGCCGGTGAGCCCAAGGTCGAGGAGCGCGAGGTGGTCAGTGAGACCATCGAGTCGGTGCGCTGCCGCTGGTGCAACGCGGTGGATCAGGTGGAACTCGTGGACAGGCCGGGCGCCGACTCCTGACGGAGCCGGCCCCGCGGAACGGTTGGGGTGTGACGGATGGCGGAGACACAGGGCGGGGGGCCGGGCGACGGCGCCGCCGAGGTGCTCGACCGTCCGCTGCCCGACGGCGTGCGACGCCGGGTCGTGCAGATCGTCTCCGACGGCTTCGGCGGTCTGACCGTCGCCGAACTGCCCGCGCAGCTACGGCAGTACGCCCGGTTCGCCGCCAACCGGCGGGCCAAGTTCGCCGGGAACGCGATGGCGGCGGCGCTGGAGACCGACACCCTGTTCCGGCAGCGGATCGGGGAGAAGTTCAGAGAGGCCCAGCCGGAACTGTCCGGCGCTCTCGACTCCGGCTCCCCGCCCCCGGCCGCGGACCCGCTCGACGTGGCGGCCGCGGCCTACGTACTGCGCCCCACGGGCTGGGTGAAGCTCGTGACGGCGGCCGGCGAGGAGGCCCAGCGGGCCGACGCCGAGCGCGCCGGCGAGGAGAGCCGGGCCGAACTGGAGCGGCTGCGCGAGGAACTGGCCGCGGCGAAGGACCACACGCGTGCCGAGACCGAACGGCTGCGCACCGAGCTGGAGTCCGCGAAGAAGGAAGCCGAATCGCTTCACCGCAAGCTGCGCGCCGCTCTCAGTGACGTGAAGCGCGGTGAGGCCGCCGTGCGCAAGCTGCGCGCCGAGACGGACGCGGCACGGGCCGAGGCGCAGACCCAGGTGTCCGCCGCGGAGGTCGAGACGCGGCGGCTCAAGTCCCGGCTCGGCGAGGTCGAGGCGGCCCTGGAGGCCACGCGCAGAGCGGCCCGTGAGGGGCGCAGCGTCGAGGACATGCGCGTGCGCCTGCTCCTGGACACCGTGCTGGACGCGGCCCAGGGGCTGCGCAGGGAACTGGCGCTGCCGCCGGTGTCGGTGCGGCCCGCGGAGACCGTGGACGCGGTCGAGCCGGGGCGGATGACCCCGAAGGACATCGCCGCGCGGGCCCTGTCGGAGCACGATCCGGCCGTTCTGGACCAGTTGCTGGCCCTGCCGCAGGCCCATCTGGTGGTCGACGGCTACAACGTGACGAAGACCGGCTATCCCCAGATGCCCCTGGAGAAGCAGCGGTTGCGGCTCCTCGGCCAGCTCTCCCAGCTCGCCGCGCAGACCGGTGCCGAGGTCACCTGTGTCTTCGACGGCGCGGAACTGGCGGCGCCGGTGCTGCTGGCCCCGCCGCGGGGCGTGCGCGTGCTGTTCTCCAAACCGGGCGTCACGGCCGACGAATTGATCCGCCAGCTGGTGCGCGCGGAGCCGCCGGGGCGTCCCGTCATCGTCGCCTCCACCGACCGCGAGGTCGCCGACGGAGTGGCCAAGGCGGGGGCCCGGCCTGTCGCTTCCGCGATGCTTCTCAAGCGTCTGTCGTAAACATCGAACTTCCAGGTTTATTGTCCCAATTGGGCGTATCGTCACGCAACGTAGCGTCAATCGAGCGTTACCGCATGTGAGTTGTGTGTAAAGAATGCAGTCTGTGACCGATTTTTTCGCGTGAGGATTTGAACTGATCACAACTGGGTCACTAGGGTCTGGGCTCGAACCTCCGAACGGGTGATCACCCAGAAGAAGGAGCTCACCTCCGTGGCGCACCATCGTCGACCCAAGCAGCCGAGCCGCACGCGTGTGACCGTGCTGACCACCGCCGCTGCCGCCGCCGTCGCGCTGAGCGCCAACGCCGCCAACGCGGCGCCGAGCGAGAAGCCCAGCAAGGACGAGGTCAAGACCAAGGTCGACAAGCTCTACGAGGAGGCCGAGCAGGCCACCGAGAAGCTGAACGGCGCCAAGGAGAAGCAGGAGAAGCTCCAGAAGGAGATCTCCACCATCCAGGACAACGTCGCCCGCGGTCAGGAAGAGCTCAACGACCTGCGCGACTCCATGGGCCTGGCCGCCGCCGCCCAGTACCGCACCGGCTCCATCGACGCCTCCCTCCAGCTCTTCCTCTCCTCGAACCCGGACGACTACCTGGACAAGGCCTCCACGGCCGACCAGCTCAGCGCCCAGCAGGTCGAGGCGCTGAAGAAGATCCAGGAGAAGCAGCGCGAGCTGGCCCAGGAGCGCTCCGAGGCCTCCGAGAAGCTCAAGGACCTCTCCTCCACCCGGACCGAGCTGGCCAAGAAGAAGAAGGAAGTCCAGGGCAAGCTCGCCGAGGCGCAGAAGCTCCTGAACACGCTGACCGCCGCCGAGAAGGCCGCCCTCGCCGCCGAGGAGTCCCGCGCCAGCCGCTCCGCCTCCAGCCGCGTCGACCTCGGCAACGCCACCTCCGCCTCCAGCTTCGCCGCCGCGGCCTTCTCCGCCGCCCAGAGCAAGATCGGCTCCCCGTACGTCTACGGCGCCACCGGCCCCTCCTCCTTCGACTGCTCGGGCCTGACCTCCTGGGCCTACGCCCAGGCCGGCGTCTCCATACCGCGCACCTCGCAGGCCCAGGCCAGCGCCGGTACCCGCATCTACTCGCAGAGCGACCTCCAGGTCGGCGACCTGGTCATCTTCTACGGCGACCAGCACCACGTCGGCCTCTACGCCGGCAACGGCCAGGTGCTCCACGCCCCGCGCACCGGCACGGTCGTGCGCTACGAGTCGATCGGCAACATGCCGTTCCAGTTCGGCGTCCGGATCTGACGTCCGCGATCCGACCTCAAGATCGACTCGCCGCACCGCCCGAACGGGCGAATTGCCGCGACATGAACTGACCCCGCGCCCCGCCACTGACCTGCGTCGGTGGCGGGGCGTCACGGTGTGTGCCCGCGAGGGTCTTTGGAAGGGCCCTCGTCCCGGGGTTACTGTTCGCCGCGTTTCCTGTCCGCCAGCGGAAGGGGTGCGGCTTCTCGTGAGGTCCCATCGCCGCCTTGTACCGACACCGTCCGGGTTCGACCGGGGCGCCACCGCCGCGCTCTGCGTCCTCGCGGCCACCGCCGCGGCCCTGGGCGCCGTACCGGCCGCCGCCGCGCCGCACGACGACACCCGCAGCGAGGTGGACCGCCTCTACGAGGAGGCCGAGCACGCCACCGAGGCGTACAACAAGGCCGACGAACGGGCCGACGCGCTGAAGAAGGAGGTCGGCACCGCCCAGGACCGCATCGCCCGCCAGCAGGAGCGCATCAACTCCATGCGGGAGACGCTCGGTTCACTGGCGGGAGCGCAGTACCGCTCCGGCGGCATCGACCCCTCCCTCGCGCTGCTGTTCTCCGACGACCCGGCCGACTACCTCGACAAGGCGTCCGCCCTGGACCGCATCAACGTCCATCAGGCGGGCGAACTGCGCGAGTTGCAGTCGGCGATGCGGGAGACGGGCCAGGAGCGCGCCGAGGCGGCGGGCAAGCTCGCCGAGCTGGAGAAGAGCCGCAAGGCCGTCGCCACCCACAAGCGGACCGTGGAGCGCAAGCTGGCCCGGGCCCGGCAGCTCCTCAACGCGCTGCCCTCCGACGAGCGCGCCGCCTACGACCGCGCCTCCCGCTCCGGCCGCCAGGAGATGCCCGACCTCGGCGGCGCGGTCCCGCCCAACGGCCGTGCGGGCGCCGCCGTCGCCGCCGCCCGGGCCGCGATCGGCAAGCCGTACGTGTGGGGCGCCACCGGGCCCTCCGGCTTCGACTGCTCGGGGCTGATGGTCTGGTCGTACCGTCAGGCCGGGGTCGCCCTGCCGCGCACCTCGCAGGGGCAGCGCTACGCCGGCCGGCAGGTCCCGCTCTCCCAGGCCCAGCCGGGCGACCTGGTCACCTACCGCTCCGACGCCAGCCATGTCGGCATGTACGTCGGCAACGGCCAGGTCGTCCACGCCCCGTACCCCGGCGCACCCGTGCGCTACGACCCGGTGGGCATGATGCCGGGCGCGACGGTGACCAGGGTCTGACCCCGGTGCCGATATCGCCGTACGATCGGGAAATGGCTGGTCGAAGGCGGGTGCGCGGGGCGTGGGCGGTGTGCCTGCTGTTCGTCTCGCTGGTCGCCTGCGGCGGCGGGCCCGCCACCGACGGGGCCAGGGCGGAGGTGCAGGGCCTGCTCGACCGGCGCGCGAACGCCGTCCTCGATCGCGATCAGGCGGCCTTCCGCAGGACCGGGGCGCTGGACTGGTTCGAGAACACCCGCGGGGTGCCCTTCGCGGCCTGGGGGTACCGGCTGACCGGCCTGCGCCGTGACGGCGACGACGCGGTCGCGGACGTCGAGCTCAGCTACCGCATACAGGGCTACGACAACGCCCCGGTCAGCGTGGGGCGCCGGCTCACGCTGACCCGGGACGCGAGCGGCGGCTGGTACGTCGAGCGGGAGCGGCCCGCCGGGAAGGCCGCCCAGCAGCTGTGGGACCAGGGCGCGGTGGCCGTCGTGCGCGGCGCGTCCAGTCTCGTCCTCGGGGTCGGGCAGTCCTCCGCCCGGCTCCAGGTGTACGCGGACCTCGCGGACCGGGCCGTGCCCGCGGTGTCGGGGGAGTGGGGCCGGGACTGGTCGCGGCACGTGGTGGTGCTCGTGCCGAAGTCACTGGAGGGCATGGCGGGGCTGCTCGGCTCGCCCGCCTCCTCCTACCGCGGCATCGCCGCCGTCACCACCGGCGAGACGGGCGCCCCGGCGGACGCGCCCGCGGACCGGATCATCGTCAACACCGACGCGTACGGCGTGCTCGGCGACGTCGGCAAGCAGGTCGTCCTCACCCACGAGACCACCCATGTCGCCACCCGCGCGGTCACCAGCGCCGCGACCCCGCTGTGGCTGTCCGAGGGGTACGCCGACTGGATCGGCTACCTCGCCTCGGGGCGCACCCCGGTCGAGGCGGCCCCGGAGCTGGCGCGCGCCGTGACCGGGGGTGACGTGCCCGAAGCGCTGCCCGTGGACGCCGACTTCGGGTTCAGCGGGGACGCGACACAGCTGGCGCGGGCGTACGAGGGCGGCTGGATGGCGTGCCGGATGATCGCCGCGCGCTGGGGCGAGGACCGGCTCGGCGACTTCTACCGCGCGGTGGGCCCCCACCGGCAGCGCGCCGGGGCGGTGGAGGACGCCCTGCACGACGTCCTGGACACCGACCTCGACACGTTCACCGCCGACTGGCGGGACTACCTGGAGGCGGAGCTGGGCTGACAGCCCGAAGGCCCGCGGGGCCCACGGCGTCGTCCGGGCGGCCGGGTCCACCGGGCGTGCCGGGCCGAGCGTGGCCCGGGGTGGCGGAGGCGGCCTCGTGCCCGATCGTCCGCGCGGCCGAGTACCGCGTACCCGGCGTCAGGACGTGACCGGGGTCTCCGTGGGGTGTTCCGGCCGGCTGAACGGTTCCGCGGCCCGTGAGCCGGGGGCCACCGTCGCGCGCCACAGCCGGACCGCGGCGATCACCGAGGCGGTCACCAGGAGGCCGTTGCGCAGGACGAGCAGGGTGATGCCGAGGTCGTCGCTGGCGACGACGTTCGCGAAGTAGAGGGGGAACTCCAGCACCGTCACGAAGGTCGCCACCAGGACGAGGACCGCGGGCAGGGTCATCCGGGTGGCCCGGAAGCCGAGGCAGACCGCGGCGAGACCGACCAGCCAGACCATGTACTGAGGGCTGATCACCCGGCTCGTGGTGGTGAACAGCAGGACGGCGACCAGGGCCGCGTCCGCGACCGTGTGCGCCTCGAAGCGGGTCGCCAGCAGACGCCACATCAGCAGCCAGCCGAAGGCGATGCCCGTCAGCGCGAGGGCGGCCGTGCTCACCGTGTCCACCCACGGGCCGAGGAATTCCACCGAGCCGTAGTTCAGCAGGACCTGTCCGTCCCAGCCGTGGTGCCGGGCCACGTGGAAGACCAGGGAGCCCAGCGACTCCACCTCGGTGCCCCGGTCGGCCTGGAAGGTCAGGAACGCGAACGCGCCGGGCATCGTCACCGCGAACACGGCCGCCAGCCCGGCCGCCGTGACCGCCGCCGCCATCCACGTGCTCCGCCTGCGGACCGCCACGAGGAGCAGCACCGGCCACACCTTGAGCATCGCCCCGAACCCCACCAGCACGCCCATCACCCGGGGGTGCCGGACGCCCGCGAGCAGCGCCGCCACGGCCACGGCGGTCACCATCACGTCGTAGCGCGCGTACACGGTCGGTCCGAGCAGCGGGACGCCCACCACCCACACCCAGACGCCGCGCAGCGAACGGTCGGGGCGCATGCCCGCCCACAGGAGCATCGACAGGACCACGAAGTCGGCGACGAACGCCAGCACGAAGAACGCCGTCGTGTAGTCCAGGAAGGCCAGCAGCGCGGGGGAGAGGATCGCGAGCGCCGCGGCGGGCGGGTACTGCCAGGTGACGTCGTCCTGCGGGAAGGTGCCGGTGCGCAGCACCTCGTACCAGCCCTGGTAGATCACCGACACGTCGCTCGTGACGTCCGGGCCCGGGAAGACGAACACCTTCAGGGCGAACAGCAGGAGCAGCAGTCTCGTCAGGCCCCAGGCCACCAGCAGTACCGCCGGAGAGCGCCTCGCACCCGCCATGTTCACCCGAGCCCCTGTTCGCACCGTGTCGCTTGTTTTGAGATGGCCATGATGTCCCGGCGAGCTGTGTGCTTGCCATAAACGTGGCCGTGCCCGGCTGTGAGCGGGCCGTTGGATAGGGTCGGCGGCGATGCACAAGACCCTGATCGTGACCAATGACTTCCCGCCCAGACCGGGGGGCATCCAGGCCTTCCTGCACAACATGGCCCTGCGCCTCGATCCGGAGCGGCTCGTCGTCTACGCCTCCACCTGGAAGCGCAGCCGTGAGGGTATCGAGGCTACGGCCGCCTTCGACGCCGAGCAGCCCTTCACCGTCGTACGGGACCGTACGACCATGCTGCTGCCGACGCCCGCGGCCACCCGTACCGCCGTCGGACTGCTCCGGGAGCACGGCTGCTCCTCGGTGTGGTTCGGGGCGGCGGCGCCCCTCGGGCTGATGGCGCCCGCGCTGCGCAAGGCCGGTGCGCGGCGGCTGGTGGCCACCACCCACGGGCACGAGGCGGGCTGGGCCCAGCTGCCCGGCTCCCGGCAGCTGCTGCGGCGGATCGGCGAGGGCACGGACACGATCACCTATCTCGGCGAGTACACGCGCTCGCGGATCGCCGAGGCGCTGACGCCCGAGGCCGCCGCGCGGATGGTCCAGCTGCCGCCCGGGGTCGACGAGAAGACCTTCCATCCGGCCTCCGGCGGCGCCGAGGTGCGGGCGCGGCTCGGGTTCACCGACCGGCCGGTGATCGTGTGCGTCTCGCGGCTCGTGCCGCGCAAGGGGCAGGACACACTGATCCTGGCGATGCCGCGCATCCTCGCCGAGCAGCCGGACGCCGTCCTGCTGATCGTCGGCGGCGGGCCCTACGAGAAGGATCTGCGCAGGCTCGCGCACGAGACCCGGGTCGCGGACTCCGTCCACTTCACCGGCGCGGTGCCCTGGTCCGCGCTGCCCGCGCACTACGGCGCCGGCGACGTCTTCGCGATGCCGTGCCGGACCCGGCGCGGCGGCCTCGACGTCGAGGGGCTCGGCATCGTCTACCTGGAGGCCTCCGCGACCGGGCTGCCCGTCGTCGCCGGGGACTCCGGCGGCGCCCCGGACGCCGTCCTGGACGGCGAGACCGGCTGGGTCGTGCGGGGCGGCTCCGCGGAGGACGGCGCGGAGCGGATCCTCGCCCTGCTCGGGGACGCCGAGCTGCGGCAGCGGATGGGGGAGCGGGGCCGCGCCTGGGTCGAGGAGAAGTGGCGCTGGGACCTGCTGGCGGAACGGCTGCGGGAACTCCTCTAGGGCTCATGTGACGGACGGCGGTGCGGTCCCCCGGTGGGGGCCCGCACCGCCGTCGTACGTCAACGATCCTGCCCGGCCGCCTACTTCTGGTAGATCGCCTCGATCTCGTCCGCGTAGTCCTTCGCCACCACGTTCCGCTTGAGCTTCAGGGACGGGGTCAGATGCCCCGACTCCTCGCTGAACTGGGCGGACAGGACGCGGAACTTGCGGACGGACTCCGCCTTGGAGACCGCCGCGTTGCCGTCGTCGATCGCGCTCTGGATCGCGGCGAGCAGATCGGCGTCCTCGCGCAGCGACACCGCGGTGGAGCCCGCAGGCTTGCCGTGGTCGGCGGCCCAGCGGCCGAGGAACTCCTCGTCGATGGTGACGAGCGCGCCGACGAAGGGCCGTCCGTCGCCGACGACCATGCACTCGGCTACCAGCGCGTGCGCGCGGATGCGGTCCTCGATCACCGCCGGGGCGACGTTCTTGCCGCCCGCGGTGACGATGATCTCCTTCTTGCGGCCGGTGATCCGCAGATAGCCGTCCTCGTCGAGGGTGCCGATGTCACCGGTGTGGAACCAGCCGTCGGCCAGCGCCTCGGCGCTCGCGGCGGGGTTGTTCCAGTAGCCCGTGAACAGGTGCTCGCCGTGCAGCAGGACCTCGCCGTCGTCGGCGATGCGGATGACCGAGCCGGGCAGCGGCTGGCCGACCGTGCCGATCTTCTGCCGGTCCCAGGGGTTGAAGGCGGTGGCCGCGCAGGACTCGGTCAGGCCGTAGCCCTCCAGGACCGAGAAGCCGATGCCGCGGAAGAAGTGGCCGAGGCGCTCGCCGAGCGGGGCGCCGCCGGAGATCGCGTACTCGCCCTTGCCGCCGAGGACCGCGCGCAGCTTGCTGTAGACGAGCTTGTCGAACGTCTTGTGCTTGATCTTCAGGCCCAGCGACGGGCCCGAGGGGGTGTCCAGCGCCTTGCTGTACGCGATCGCGGTGTCGGCGGCCTTGTCGAAGATCTTGCCCTTGCCGTCCGCCTGGGCCTTGGCGCGCGCCGAGTTGTACACCTTCTCGAAGACGCGCGGCACGCCGAGGATCAGCGTCGGCCGGAAGGACGCCAGCTCGTCCGTGAGGTGCTTGATGTCCGGGACCAGGCCCAGCTTGATCGGCGCCATCATCGGGGCGATCTGCACCAGGCGGCCGAAGACGTGCGCGAGCGGCAGGAACAGCAGGACCGAGCACTCGCCGGTGCGGAACAGGGGGCGCAGCCGCTCGACGATGTTGCCGCACTCCGCGAAGAAGCTGCGGTGGGTGAGCACACAGCCCTTGGGGCGGCCCGTGGTGCCCGAGGTGTAGACGATCGTCGCGGGGTCGTCGGCCTTCGCCTGCGAGCTGCGCTCCTCGACGGCCGCGTCGCCGATGTCCGAGCCGAGCCGGCGCAGCTCGTCCAGGCCCCCGGCCTCGATCTGCCAGACGTGCTTGAGGGCGGGCAGCTGCTCGCGCACCGACTCGACCGCGGCGGTGTGGCCGTCCAGCTCGGTGACGATCGCGGTCGCGCCGGAGTCGGAGAGGATCCACTGGACCTGCTCGGGCGAGCTGGTCTCGTACACCGGCACGGTGACCGCGCCCGCGCTCCAGATCGCGAAGTCGAGCAGCGTCCACTCGTAGCGGGTCCGGGACATCAGGGCGACCCGGTCGCCGGGCTGGACGCCCGAGGCGATGAGCCCCTTGGCCGCCGCGTGCACCTCCGCCAGGAAGACCGTGGCGGTCACGTCCTGCCAGGCGCCGTTCACCTTGCGGGCGATGACGGCGACGTCGGGATGCTGCGCGGCGTTTCTCCGGACGATGTCGGTCAGATTTCCGTCCGCGGGGACCTCGTACAAAGCCGGAAGGCTGAACTCGCGCAAGACTGCTGCTCCTCATAGGGCGCCGGCGCCACGACGTTGTGCGATGCGACGGTGCGGTCCAAGGCTCGGGCAGGTGCTCCGGACTTCACTTGTTGAAATCCTGAGCACGACTGGACTGCCCGGACGTTACCCGCCGGTATGGGCTCTACGACAGGGGGTCCCGGCGAGATGTTCGCTGCGTCACACAGATGGGGCTTTCTGAGCGCACAGTAGTCGAGGCGTTTGATGACTGGCCAGTAACCGCAGGCCCGGCCGCCACTGTTCACGTATGCCGCACAGGCCTACCCTTGATCGTCATGGCACCCACACCGCCCGGTAACCGCACCACGCGCGTCCATGTGGTCAGCGATGTGCACGGCAACGCCCGTGACCTCGCCCGAGCCGGTGAGGGCGCCGACGCGCTGATCTGTCTGGGCGACCTCGTCCTCTTCCTCGACTACGCCGACCACTCGCGCGGCATCTTCCCCGACCTGTTCGGGGCCGAGAACGCCGGCCGCATCGTGGAACTGCGCACCGCCCGCCGCTTCGAGGAGGCCCGCGCCTTCGGCGCCGAACTGTGGGCAGGAATCGGGACGGACCGGGCGATCGCCATCGAAACGGCCGTACGCAAGCAATACGCCGAGTTGTTCGCCGCCTTCCCGACACCGACGTACGCCACCTACGGAAACGTCGACATGCCGTCCCTGTGGCCCGAGTACGCCGGACCCGGCACGACCGTCCTGGACGGCGAACGCGTCGAGATCGGCGGCCGGACCTTCGGCTTCGTCGGCGGCGGCCTGCGCACCCCCATGCGCACGCCCTACGAGATCGGCGACGAGGAGTACGCCGCCAAGATCGAGGCCGTCGGCGAGGTCGACGTGCTGTGCACGCACATCCCGCCGGAGGTGCCGGAACTGGTCTACGACACCGTCGCGCGCCGCTTCGAACGCGGCAGCCGGGCGCTGCTGGACGCCATCCGCCGCACCCGCCCCCGCTACGCGCTGTTCGGCCACGTCCACCAGCCGCTGGCGCCCAGGATGCGGATCGGCGCGACCGAGTGCGTCAACGTGGGCCACTTCGCGGGCAGCGGACGGCCGTGGGCCCTGACGTGGTGAGTGGGCGGTGACGTCGCGCGTCCACGTGCGCGGTAGCCTTCACGCTGCACACACGTGCGCAGGACCAGCAGTATCCCCTTGTGAGCAGACCTGCCCTACCGGCCCGCATCTGGAGGAGCCACGGCGATGGCGGAACACACCAGCTCGAGCATCACGATCGAGGCGGCACCGGCCGACGTCATGGCGGTGATCGCCGACTTCGCCCGCTACCCGGACTGGACCGGCGAGGTCAAGCAGGCGGAGGTCCTCGCCACGGACGCCTCCGGCCGGGCCGAGCAGGTCAGGCTCGTCATGGACGCCGGAGCCATCAAGGACGACCAGGTCCTCGGCTACACCTGGACCGGCGAGAACGAGGTCTCCTGGACCCTGGTGAAGTCCCAGATGCTCCGCCAGCTCGACGGCTCCTACCTGCTCAAGGCGACCGGCGCGGGCGCCACCGAGGTCACCTACGTGCTGACCGTCGACGTCAAGATCCCCATGCTCGGCATGATCAAGCGCAAGGCCGAGAAGGTCATCATCGACCGCGCGCTCGCCGGTCTGAAGAAGCGCGTGGAGTCCGGCGCGAAGTAGCGCCCCCGCACGTCCGGTTACCGTTCATCCCATGCGCACCCTCCTGATCACCGGTCCCGGTGGCGGCGGCCGGACGACCGCCGCCGCCGCCACCGCGCTCGCCGCCGCGCGGTCGGGGGTCCGGACCCTCGTCCTGAGCGCCGACCGCACGGACACCCTGGGCGCCGTCCTCGGCACCCCCACCGGACCCGTGCCCGTGCAGGCCGCCGAGGGGCTCACCGCCTGGCGGCCCGACGCCGCCGCCGGCTTCCGCGACGACCTCGCCGGCTTCCAGGAGCGCGCCTCCTCCGTCCTCGACCTCCTCGGCGCCTCCCGCCTGGACCCCGAGGAGGTCACCCCACTGCCCGGCGCGGAGGAACTGACCCTCCTGCGGGCCCTGCGCGACGCCGCCCTCTCCGACCGGCACGACCTGCTCGTCGTCGACCTGCCGCCCGTGCCGCAGGCCCTCGCCCTGCTCTCCCTGCCCGAGGAGCTCCGCCGCTACCTGCGCCGTCTGCTGCCGCCGGAACGCCAGGCCGCCCGCGCGCTGCGCCCCGTCCTCGGCCGCCTCGCCGGGATCCCGATGCCGTCGGAGTGGCTGTACGAGACCGCCGCGCGCTGGGACCTGGAGCTCGCCGCCGTCGAGGCCGTCGTCGCCGACCCGGCCACCGTCGTACGGCTGGTCGCCGAGCCCGGGCCGGCCGGCGCCGACGCGGTCCGCGGGGCCGTGCTCGGGCTGGCCCTGCACGGACTGCGCGCCGACCGGGTCCTCGCCGCGCGCGTCCTGCCCGACAGCGCCGCCGACAGCTGGCTCGCCGGCCCCGTCGCCCAGCAGCGCAAGACGCTGGAGGAGTGGCGCGAGACGTACGAGGTGAGCGAGGTCGCCCACCTCGGCCGGGACCCCCGCGGCGGCGAGGACCTGGCCGCGCTGGGCGTCCCCGGGGCGCCCACGGGACCGTCCCGCGTCGACTGGCCCGTCGAGGACCGGCTCGCGGACGACGGCGTCCTCGTCTGGCACATCCCGCTGCCCGGCGCGATACGCGACGAGCTCGACCTCGTGCGGCGCGGCGACGAACTCGTCCTCACCGTGGGGGCGTTCCGGCGGATCGTGCCGCTGCCGAGCGCGCTGCGCCGGTGCACGGTCGCCGGAGCGGCGCTGCGCGAGTCGGAGCTGCGCGTGCGCTTCGCGCCGGACCCCGATCTGTGGCCGCGCACCCGGTGAACCCGGTACGCCCGTTCGGGTAACGTCGTAGGGACGAACCGTAGTCAGGAGTCCGTCATGAGCGAAGAGCTCCCCCCGTCACAGGCCGGCTCCGGGGACGAGGCCGCGTCTCGGGCCGGCTCCCGCGACGAGGCCGCCGACGAGGTACGGGCCACCGACGCCGACGCCTGGTCGACGGCGTGCGCCGAGGACCTCGCCGAGGAGAAGGCCCGCCGCCGCGCCGCCTACGGCCAGCCGCCCGGCTCGGCCGCCGAGGAACTGCGCAAACTCGTCGACGCCGTCGGCGACAAGCTGTCCTCGCTCCAGTCCCCGCTCCTCGGAGCGATCGCCGGGCCCGCCGCCCAGCAGGTGGTGCAGCAGGTCGTCCAGCAGGCCAAGGCCGCCGTCGAGCCCGTCATCGAACGCAACCCGGACGTCTTCGACCACCTCGCCGCCGCCGGGACCGAACTCCTCGCCGCCTACCGCTCCGCGGTCACCGCCCAGGAACAGCGCTGGACCCGGAAGGACACGCCCTCCGAGGACCGGGGCGAGGACCCCGGCCCCTCCGAGCGCATCGACCTGGACTAGAGCGCCCCTCAGGTACGGTGGGCCGTAGCGGGGCTCGACCGAAACTGAGGGATTCATGGGACTCACCATCGGCGTCGACATCGGCGGCACGAAGATCGCGGCCGGCGTGGTCGATGAGGAAGGCAACATCCTCTCGACCCACAAGGTGCCGACCCCGGGTACGCCCGAGGGCATCGTGGACGCCATCGCTTCCGCCGTGGAGGGCGCTCGTGCCGGGCACGAGATCGTCGGCGTGGGCATCGGCGCGGCCGGATACGTCAACCGGCAGCGCTCCGAGGTCTACTTCGCGCCCAACATCGACTGGCGCAACGAGCCGCTGAAGGAGAAGGTCGAGGCCAGGGTCGGACTCCCCGTCGTCGTCGAGAACGACGCCAACGCGGCGGCCTGGGGCGAGTACAAGTTCGGCGCGGGCAAGGGCCACCGCAACGTCATCTGCATCACGCTCGGCACCGGCCTCGGCGGCGGCATCATCATCGGCAACAAGCTGCGCCGCGGCCACTTCGGCGTCGCCGCCGAGTTCGGCCACATCCGCATGGTCCCGGACGGGCTGCTGTGCGGCTGCGGTTCGCAGGGCTGCTGGGAGCAGTACGCCTCCGGGCGCGCGCTCGTCCGGTACGCCAAGCAGCGCGCCAACGCGACCCCCGAGAACGCGGAGATCCTCCTCGGCCTCGGCGACGGCAGCCCCGAGGGCATCGAGGGCAAGCACATCTCCATGGCCGCCCGCCAGGGCGACCCGGTCGCCGTCGACTCCTACCGCGAGCTCGCCCGCTGGGCCGGCGCCGGTCTCGCCGACCTCGCCTCCCTCTTCGACCCCTCCGCGTTCATCGTCGGCGGCGGCCTCTCGGACGAGGGCGAACTGGTTCTCGACCCGATCCGCAAGTCCTACAAGCGCTGGCTCGTCGGCGGCAACTGGCGTCCGGTGGCGGATGTGATCGCCGCCCGGCTGGGCAACAAGGCGGGTCTGGTGGGCGCGGCGGACCTCGCGCGCGAGCCCGACCCGATCATGTAGTTCCCTCCGTACGGTGATGCCCGCCGCGTCCGGTCCCGGGACGGCGGGCATCGTCGTATCTTGACCCGCATGCAGCTTCCCGACTCCCGTACGGAACCGGACGGCTCCGCGGTCATCAGGGTCCTCGGCTACAACATCCGCTCGATGCGGGACGACACCGCCGCGCTGGCCAGGGTCGTCAGGGCCTGCGCCCCGGACCTCGTCCTCGTCCAGGAGGCGCCCCGGTTCTTCCGCTGGCGCAAGAAACTCGCCCGGCTCGCGGCGGCCTCACAGATGGTGGTCCTCTCCGGCGGCGCGACCGCGGCGGGCCCGGCCCTGCTCTGCTCCCTGCGGGCCACCGTCGAACGCACAGAGGACGTCCTCCTGCCGCTCACCCCCGGTCAGCACCGGCGCGGCTTCGCCACCGCCGTCGTGACCATCGCCGGTGTCCGCCTCGGCGTCCTGAGCTGTCACCTCGGCCTCCAGAAGGACGAGCGCCACGAGCAGGCCGGCATGCTCCTGGACCGGCTCGCGGGGATGGGCGTCGACCACGCCGTTGCCGGCGGCGACCTCAACGAAGGTCCCGGCGGCCGTACCTTCACCCGGCTCTCGGAGACCCTCCAGGACTGCTGGGCCACCGCGCCCTGGGGCGGCGAGCACACCTGGACCCGCTCCGGTCCGCCGCGCCGCATCGACGCGCTGTTCGCCACCAAGGGCATCGAGGTGCTCGGCTGCGGGGTGCCCATCGGGCAGCCGGGCGTGACGGAGGCGGATCTGCGGGCGGCCACGGACCATCTGCCGGTCCTGGCCGCCCTCAGGGTTCCGCCCGCCTGACGTCCCCTCCGGGCCCGACGGCCGCCCCGGGCCCGACGGCTAGACGACCGCCCTGGGCCCGACGGCTAGACGACCGCCCCGCGCCCGGGGTCGCCGTCGTCCTCGTCGTCCGTGCGCATCCGCACGACCAGCGTGGCGAAGCCGCCCAGGAAGCCGCCGATGCCGACGGTGGTGAGCCACCAGGTCATCTCCCAGCCCAGCAGTATCGCCAGCAGGAGCAGCAGCGGGCCGCCGATCACCGCCAGCCAGGCGAACTTGGCGGTGGTGTCGGCCTCCGGCAGGGGCGGCGGCTCCGGCGGCACGAAGTGGCCCTCGTCGTCCTCGTCGAAGTCCTCCTCGACGGGGTCGGGCGCCGTGTAGTCGCGGGGGCCGAGCCCGGGCGCGAAGGAGACCGAGCTGCCGAGCGGCTTGGCCGGGGCGGGCTTCGCCTCCGGTTCCTTCGGCTCGGCCTCCGGCTCCTTCGGCTTCTCGTCGTTGGTCTCCGGCTCCAGCAGCGCCAGGTCCTCCACCGACTTGAACGGCTTGGAGCCCGGCGGGTCCGGCGGCTCGTCTCCGTACCCGGCGACGATCGCCTCCCAGGCGGCCGTCTCGTCGAACGGGACGTGCTGCTCGTCCGGTTCGCGGTCCTCACGGTCCGCGTCGTGCTGCTCAGCCACGTACGGCCGTCCCTTCTTTCCCGGGGCTTTCGCCGGTGCCGGTGCCGGCGCCGAGCCGGTCGATGAACGCGAGGCTCTCGTCGAAGATCCGCTCCGCGTCATGGTCCAACGTCGCGACGTGGTAGCTCTGTTCCAGCACGATCTCTGTTACGTCCGTGGACGACACTCGGCTCAGCACGCGCGCGGAGTCGGCCGCCGGCACCACGTGGTCCTCGACGCTGCGCAGCACCAGCAGCGGCTGGGTGACCTGGGGCAGCTCGCCGTCGACCAGGCGGAAGAACGCGCGCAGGGAGTGCGCGCTGTGCAGCGGCACCCGGTCGTACCCGACCTCCTCGGCGCCCTCCTTGGCGATGTCGCTGGCGATGCCGGGGGCCGTGGGGACGAGGTGACGGGCCACCGGAAGGGCGTACTGCGCCAGGCCGTGCATCCGGTTCGCCGGGTTGACGACGACCACGCCGGAGATCGCCGGGCCGTGCTTGGCGGCGAGCCGCAGGGCGAGGGTGCCGCCCATCGACAGACCGGCCACGAACACCTGGGAGCAGCGCTCGGTCAGGGCCCGCAGTTCGCGGTCCACCTCGGCGTACCAGTCCTGCCAGCCGGTGAGCCGCATGTCCTGCCAGCGGGTGCCGTGCCCGGGCAGCAGCGGCAGGGACACGGTCAGGCCGCGCTCGGCGAGGTGCCGGGCCCAGGGGCGCAGCGACTGCGGGGAACCGGTGAAGCCGTGGCAGAGGAGGACGCCGGTCTCGCCGCCCTCGTGGCGGTACGGCTCGGCTCCAGGAAGGACCGGCACCTCGGTCTCCTGTTCATGGGGTCGGTTGCAGGAACTTCACCGTACGCGACCGCACTGACACCGACCAGGGTCGTCGGGCTCTTTGGCGGCGCTCCGGGTTAAGGTCTGACCGACAGACACAGGAGGCACTCGGTTGTTGTACGGCGCGATGAAGGTCGCTATCGGGGGACCGTTGAAGGTCACCTTCAGGCCCTGGGTGGAAGGCCTGGAGAACATTCCCGACGAGGGCCCCGCGATCCTGGCGAGCAACCACCTCTCCTTCTCGGACTCGTTCTTCCTGCCCGCGGTCCTCACCCGCAAGGTCACGTTCATTGCCAAGGCGGAGTACTTCACCACGCCCGGGGTCAAGGGACGGCTGACGGCCGCCTTCTTCAAGGGCGTCGGCCAGCTCCCCGTGGACCGCTCGGGGGCGCGCGGCGCGGGTGAGGCGGCCATCAAGAGCGGCATCGACGTGCTGGCGCGCGGGGAACTGTTCGGGATCTACCCGGAGGGCACGCGCTCGCCCGACGGCCGCCTGTACCGGGGCAAGCCCGGCGGCCTCGCGCGCGTGGCGCTCGCCAGCGGCGCCCCGGTCATCCCGGTCGCCATGATCGACACGGAGAAGATCCAGCCGCCGGGGCAGGTGATGCCCAAGCTGATGCGGCCCGGCATCCGGATCGGTGAGCCCATGGACTTCTCCCGGTACCAGGGCATGGAGCACGACCGTTTCGTGCTGCGGGCCGTGACCGACGAGGTCATGTACGAGATCATGAAGCTCTCCGGCCAGGAGTACGTGGACGTCTACGCGACCGCCGCCAAGCGGCAGCTCGCGGAGGCGGCGAAGGCCGAGAAGGAAGCGGAGAAGGCGGCCAGGGCCGCCCTCGCCCAGGCGGAGAAGGACCAGGTCGAGAAGGACCAGGTCGAGAAGGACCGGGCCCAGAAGGACCAGGCCTAGAAGGACCGGGCACAGAACCGGGCGCAGGGGGACCGGGCCCGGACAGGAGCCCGGAGAAGAGAAGAGCGGTAGGGGGCGGGGCGTGTCCAAGCGGGAGCGCGTCATGCGCATGTCGGTCGAGCAGCCGCTGTGGCGTGCGCTCACCGGCTACCGGGTGCTGACCATGCTGTACGCGGTCGGCCTGTTCGTCAGCGTCTACGACGACTACGACCGTCCGGGCGCCGCGATCGTCTACTACGTCGTGCTGTGCGGATGGACGCTCGTCACGCTGCCCCGCGTCCAGAGCGCGGCGGCGTGCGCCAGGTGGTTCCTGGCCGTGGACCTCTCCATCGCCCTCGCGGGCATCGTCCTGACGCCGCTGGTGGTCACCCAGGGGCACATCGACCGGGGCGGGCCCACGCTGCCGTCGATATGGACCGCGGGGTCGGTCCTCGCCTTCGCCATCAAGGGCGGCTGGCGCTGGGCGGCGTTCGCCTCGACGCCGGTCGCCGTCGCCAACCTGATCGAGCGCGGGCACCCGGCCCGGGACACCGTCCACAACGTCGTCCTCGTCTGGGTCGCCTCCATCGCGATCGGCTATGTCGTCGAGGTGGCCCGCGCCTCCGAGCGCACCCTCGCGCGCGCCCTGGAGATCGAGGCGGCGACGCGGGAGCGGGAGCGGCTGGCCCGGGACATCCACGACAGCGTGCTCCAGGTGCTGGCCATGGTGCAGCGGCGCGGCGCGGTCATCGGCGGCGAGGCGGCCGAGCTGGGCCGGATGGCCGGCGAGCAGGAGGTGGCGCTGCGCACCCTGGTCTCCGGCGGGCTGACCCCCGTGGCGCGCGGGCCGGTCGGGCGCGGCGCGCGGGAGCCGGACGCGGGGCCCGCCGACGCGGACGGGCCGGTGGACCTGCGGGCCCATCTCGCCGGGTACGCGGCCTCCGACGTGAACCTCGCCGATCCCGGCGCCCCGGTGGAGATGGCGCCCGAGGCGGCGCGGGAGCTGGCCGCGGCCGTGGGGGCCGCGCTGGACAATGTGCGCAGGCACGCGGGGGAGCACGCGCGCGCGTGGATCCTCGTCGAGGACGAGCCCGACGAGGTGATCGTGACCGTCCGGGACGACGGGCCCGGCATCCCCGAGGGCCGGCTGGCCCAGGCCGAGGGGGAGGGGCGGCTCGGAGTCGCCCTGTCGATCCGGGGGCGGCTGCGGGAACTCGGCGGCAGCGCCGATCTGATCTCGGTGCCCGGACAGGGCACGGAGGTCGAGCTGAAGGTGCCGAAGACGGCACCGGCGCGTGGGAAGGCGGGACAGTGACAGGGACACGGGGCGAGGCGGGGCGGCGATGAGCGGGCAGCAGGACACGATCAGGGTGATGGTGGTCGACGACCACCCGATGTGGCGCGACGCGGTCGCCCGGGACCTCGCGGAGTCCGGGTTCGACGTGGTCGCCACCGCGGGCGACGGCGAGCAGGCGGTGCGCCGGGCCAAGGCCGCCGCACCCGACGTGCTCGTCCTGGACCTGAACCTGCCGGCCAAGCCCGGGGTGCAGGTGTGCAAGGAACTCGTCGGCCACAACCCGGCGTTGCGGGTGCTCGTGCTGTCGGCGAGCGGCGAGCACGCGGACGTCCTGGAGGCGGTGAAGTCCGGGGCGACCGGCTATCTGCTGAAGTCGGCGTCCACGGAGGAGCTGCTGGACGCGGTGCGCCGTACCGCCGTCGGGGACCCGGTGTTCACGCCCGGCCTCGCCGGTCTCGTCCTCGGCGAGTACCGGCGTCTGGCCTCCGACCCGGCGCCCGCCTCCGACCCCGACCGGCCCAAGGCGCCGCAGCTCACCGACCGGGAGACCGAGGTGCTGCGGCTGGTCGCCAAGGGGCTGAGCTACAAGCAGATCGCCGAGCGGCTGGTCATCTCCCACCGCACGGTCCAGAACCACGTCCAGAACACCCTCGGCAAGCTGCAACTGCACAACCGGGTGGAACTGGTCCGGTACGCCATAGAGCGCGGACTCGACGACGAGTGACCCGTGCCCGGCGACACCTGACGTGGAGCGCAACGGGGCGCTGATCCAACGGAATTGCCCTTCCCGCCCATCCCTCTGTGACCTGGATCACCATTAGCGTGGCTGTCACAAGAAACTGCGGCGAAGGGATTTTTCCATGCGCGTAGGAGTACTGACCGGAGGTGGCGACTGCCCCGGGCTCAACGCCGTCATCCGGGGCATCGTCCGCAAGGGTGTGCAGGAGTACGGATACGACTTCGTCGGCTTCCGGGACGGCTGGCGCGGACCCCTCGAAGGCGACACCCTCACGCTCGACATCCCCGCCGTGCGCGGCATCCTGCCCCGCGGCGGCACCATCCTCGGCTCCTCGCGCACCAATCCGCTCAAGCAGGAGAACGGCATCCGCCGGATCAAGGAGAACCTCGCCGCCCTGGAGGTCGAGGCGCTCATCGCGATCGGCGGCGAGGACACCCTCGGCGTCGCCGCCCGGCTCACCGACGAGTACGGCGTCCCCGTCGTCGGCGTCCCCAAGACCATCGACAACGACCTCTCCGCCACCGACTACACCTTCGGCTTCGACACCGCCGTCGGCATCGCCACCGAGGCCATCGACCGCCTGCACACCACCGCCGAGTCCCATATGCGCGTCCTGGTCTGCGAGGTGATGGGCCGCCACGCCGGATGGATCGCGATCCACTCCGGGCTCGCCGGCGGCGCCAACGTCATCCTCATCCCCGAACAGCGCTTCGACGTCGACCAGGTGTGCGCCTGGATCACCTCCCGCTTCAAGGCGTCCTACGCCCCGATCGTCGTCGTCGCCGAGGGCGCCATGCCGAAGGACGGCGACATGGTCCTCAAGGACGGCTCGCTCGACTCCTTCGGCCACGTCCGCCTCTCCGGCGTCGGCGAATGGCTCGGCAAGGAGATCGAGAAGCGCACCGGCAAAGAGGCCCGCACCACCGTCCTCGGGCACATCCAGCGCGGCGGGACCCCGAGCGCCTTCGACCGCTGGCTCGCCACCCGCTTCGGACTCCACGCCATCGAGGCCGTCCGCGACGGCGACTTCGGCCGGATGGTCGCCCTGCGCGGCACCGACATCGTCCGGGTGCCGATCTCCGAGGCGACGGCCCGGCTGAAGACCGTCGACCCCGCGCTGTACGCGGAGGTCGGCGTGTTCTTCGGCTGAGCACCTCTCCCACCAGCGCGAGTTGCCCCGCGGCCCCTGACGCCGTCACGGTTGCCGTGACAGCGTCAGGCAGGTCACGGGGGAGGCCGGATGGTCGCGTGGTGGAGCGGACGGGAACTGCGGGCCCTCCTCGACCGGGACGGCGACGTCCTCGCCGCCGTCTGGCCCGCGTTCCGGGACGGCACCCCGCCGCCCCGGCCGACGGCCGGCCAACTGCGCGCGATCGCCGCCCTGCTGAGAGCCTCCGCGCAGGGCGCCCGGGCGGGCGACGGCGAACTCGGACCCGAGGCGGCGGTCACCGTCCTCGCCGTCGCCCGGGGCCATCGCGCGAACCCCGCGTCCACCCCCGCCGGACTGCGCCCCCTGATCGACCCGGGGGCGCCGCTCGACGCCGCCGACGTCAACGCGACGGCCCGGATGTCCGTCCGCTTCCTCGAACTGGCCCGGGACGAGAGCACCCCGCACCACCTGCGCCGCTGGTGCGTGGACGCCGCCCTGGTCTGCGGCACCCGCTGTCTGCACGGATCGGCCCCGGGCGATCCGCGCCTGCCCCGGCTGCTCGCGTTCGTCTCCGGCGTCGCGGAACTGCGGTTCCAGGATGGCGCGGATCCCGCCGACGAGGAGACCGCGATCACCCACGCCCGCGCGTCCTACGAGCGGCGCGCCCCGGGCGAACCGGCCGCCGACCGTGCCGTGGAGTTCGCCCGGCTGCTCGCGAGACGCTGCGCCCGGCAGCGGGACGCCTCCCCCATGGCGGACGTGCCCGCCCTCGTCCGCGCCGCCCTCGGCGGACTCGACCCCGGTGGCGTGCCGTGGCTCGCCCACGCCATGAAGGCCATCGGTGCCTTCGTCACCGCCACCGTCCACGAGCCGAAGGACGTCGCCCTCCTCGACGAGGCGCTGGACCTCCAGCGCGCCGCCTTCCGCAACCCGCACTTCGCGGCCCGCCGCGAGGCGACCGAACCGGTCTTCGCGGGCCTGCTCGCCCAGCGCTTCGCCCGCCGCCGCGACCTCGACGTCCTGGAGGAGACCGTCGGGGTCTACGAGCGGCTCCACGCCGCCCGCCCGGCCCGGTACGCCGCCGACCTCGGCCGCCACCTCCAGTACCGCTACCAGCTGCGCGGCGACCCCGCGGACCGGCGCCGCGCCCTGGACCTCATGGGGGAGGGGCTGACGGGGCCGGACACCTCCTTCGAGGCGGTCGGCTCGTACGGCATCGCCGCGGTGCACGAGTTCCGCGAGACCGGCGACGCCGGGGTGATCGTCCGCGCCCTGGACGTCGTGACCCCGCTGGTCGCCCCGGGCGGCCCGCACGCCGACGCCTCCCCGGCCCTGCGCGGTCTCGCCCTGCTGAGGCTGGCCCGCGCCGAGCACGGGGACACGCCCGACTTCGGCCCCGCCGAGGAGGCCGCCCGCCGCGCCCTGGGCCTCGCCGGCTCCGCCGTCGACCGCGCCCAGTCGCTGTCCACGCTCGCCACCGTGCTGGTCCACCGCTACCGGTTCGGCCACGACCTGGCCCTGCTGGACGAGGCCGTCGACGGCTGCCGCCGGGCCTTCGCCGAACTCTCCGACGCGCATGTGGACCCCGAGGACCTGATGGGTCTGCGCGGCAGCCTCGTCATGGCCCTCGCCGAGCGGCACACCCGCACCGGGCACCTCGCCGCCCTGCGCGAGGCCGTCGACCTGGCCGAGGACATGGTCGAGGGCATGCCCAAGTTCGAGGCCGAGACCCCTGTCGTCCTCGGCAACGTGACCACCCTGATGATCGAGTACGCCCGCCGCACCAGGGACCGGGCCGAACTGGGCCGGGCCCGGCGGCTGGTGCAGCGCGCCCTCGCCGGCCTGAGCCCCGACCACCACGGACGGCACCATCTGGAGTCCGCGCACGGCAGCCTCCTGCTCGCCCGCGTCACCCTGCCCGACGCCGACATCGAGGTCGCCGAGAACGCCGTCCGCCACTTCGAGACGGCCCTCGC
This sequence comes from Streptomyces sp. NPDC090106, assembly GCF_044747265.1. Lineage (NCBI taxonomy): Bacteria > Bacillati > Actinomycetota > Actinomycetes > Kitasatosporales > Streptomycetaceae > Streptomyces > Streptomyces sp. NPDC090106. Next base: position 266,823 of record NZ_JBIVDS010000005.1, read on the forward strand.
CGACCCGCCCTCCGACGCGCTGCGCCACGCGGGCCTGTACGGCAACCTGGCGCACGCCCTGCGCGAGCGGCACCGGCGGGCCGGTGACCGCGAGGACCTCGACATCGCGCTCGCCGCCGCCCTCAAGTGCCTGCGCCTGATGCCGTCCGGGCACCCGCTGCGCGGCGGCGCGCTCGGCGCCCTGTCCTGGGTCCTCGTGGACATCGCCGCGGCGGACGGCGGCCACGACGCCGTCCGCGACCGGGCCCTCGCCGTCAACGCCGAACTCGCCGCCGACCCGGCCATGCCGCCCGGCGTCCGGGTCGCCGCCTCGGTCCGGCTGGCGGAGGTGGCGCACGCCGTCGGGGAGGGCGACCGGGCGGTGGCCGCGATGCGGGACGCGATGGACACGCTGCCCCTGGTGGTGTGGCGCGGCGGCGACCGCTCCGACCACGAGCACACACTCGGCGACACCGACCTGGGGCCGTTCGCCGCGCGGGTCGCGCTGGCCGCCGGGCGGCCGGCCGACGCCCTGGAACTGCTGGAGGCCGGGCGCGGTGTCCTCGCCGCCCAGGCCCTCGAACTGCGCACCGACGCCGAGGACCTGGCCGTGGCCCACCCCGCGCTCGCCGCCCGTTTCGGCGAGGTGCGCCAGGCCCTGGAACGCGCCGCCGACGACCTGTCCGTGCCCGGCGCCGACCGCCGCCACCGGCTGGCCCGCGAGTGGCAGGACATCCTCCGCGCCGTCCGGGACCGCGAGGGCTTCGCGGACTTCCTGCGCCCGCCCGCCGCCGGGAAGCTGACCTCGGCGGGCGACCGCGGCCCCGTCGCCGTCCTCACCGTCGGCAAGGAGGGCACCGGCCACGCCCTGCTCCTCGACGGCACCGGCGTCCGCGTCCGCGAGCTGCCCGCGCTGACCCACGCCGAGGCCCGGGAGCGCGGCGAGGCGCTGTTCGAGGCGGTCGCCGCGGCCGGCCGCTCCGGGCTGGCCCGCGCCTTCGCCGAGCGGGCCGTCGCCGACCTCCTCGACTGGCTGTGGACGGCGGTCGCCGAACCCGTCCTCGACGCCCTCGGCCTCACCGGCCCGCCCCCGCCCGGCCGGGAGCCGCCCCGGCTGTGGTGGTGCCCGACCGGCCCGCTGACCTTCCTGCCCCTGCACGCGGCGGGCGCCGTGCCGGACCGGGTCGTCTCCTCCTTTACGCCGAGCCTCGCCGCGCTCCTGCGGGCCAGGGAACGCGCGGGGACCGGGCGGCGCGACCCGCTGATCGTCGCCGTCCCCGAGACGCCCGGCCAGGCCCCGCTGCCGCAGGCCCTGCGCGAGGCCGAGGCGGCACGCCGCGCGGTGGGCGGCACCCTGCTGCACGGGGACGCCGCCCGCGCCGGCGCCGTACGGGCCGCGCTCGCCGTCCACCCCTGGGTCCACTTCGCCTGCCACGGCGTCCAGGAACCCGAACAGCCTTCCCAGGGAAGGCTGTTGCTGCCCGACGGCGCCCTGAGCGTGCTCGACGTGACCCGGCTCCACCTGCCCGACGCCGAGTTCGCCTACCTCTCGGCCTGCGAGACCGCCGTCGGCGGAACCCGCCTCCCCGACGAGGCCCTGCACCTGGCCGGATCGCTCCAACTCGCCGGTTTCTCCCAGGTGATCGGCACCCTGTGGCGCGTCGACGACACCTGCGCGGCGGACATCGCCGAGCAGGTGTACGGCGAACTCGCCGCGGCCGGACCCGGCGCGCCGCCCGCCGCGCTCGCCCTGCACCACGCCGTGCGGCGGCTGCGCGCACTCCACCCGGACCGGCCGCTGAGCTGGGCGGCGCATGTGCATTCCGGGGCGTGAGAGGCGGCGACGGCCCTACGATCGGTCCCGTGGAAGCAGCCGACAGTGATCTGCAAGCCGAGTTCTGCCGGGAGTTGGCGGCTCTGCGCCTGATGAGCCGCGGCCCCCTGCGCGCCTCCCTGGAGCAGGCCGTGCGACGGCTGCGCGAGGGCGCGGACTTCGCCGCGGTCCTCGCGTCGCTCGACGTCAGCGTCACCGGACCGCTCCAGGCCCGCCACGCCCCGACCCAGGTCGCCGCTCCCGGACCGCCCGTCACCGGCCTCTACCTGTGCCCGATCGGCGCGTGCCGGCGCACCGAGCGGCGTCACGCCGGCGAGGGCCCGCCGGAGTGCCTGGTCCACGAACGGGTGCTGACCTTCGTACCGGACGCGTGAGGGTCCGGCCGTGACCGGGGTCCTCGCCGAGCTGGGGCGCAGGCTCGCCGAGCGCTGGTTCACCCTGCTCGTCCTGCCCGGCCTCGTCTATCTGCTGGTCGCGGGTGCCGCGTTCCGGCTCGGCCAGAGCGGCTGGCACGACGGGCACGCCCTGTGGGACGGCTTCACCGCGCTCGCCGAGGGCGGCCCCGGCCGCGAGGAGGGCCCGGCCGCCCGGGCGGTGCTGCTGATCCTGGCCGCCGTACCGGCGTCGGCCGCGCTCGGCGTCCTCGCCCAGGCGCTCGCGGGTCCCGTCGAACGGGCTCTGTCCGGGCCCTGGCCCCGCCCGTTCGCCACGCTCTCCGCCCGGCTGACCGCCCGCCGCGCCGGGGCCTGGCGCTCCGCGGACACCGCGTACGAGGAGGGGCTGGCCGGAGCCGGTGACTCCCGGGAGGCCGCCGCCGCGCACGCCGCGCGCCGCAACGCCGTCGCCCTGATCCCGCCCGAGCACCCCACCTGGCTCGGCGACCGGCTGCGCGCCCCCGCGGTCCGCCTCGGCACCGAGTACGGCATCGACCTCGCCACCGTCTGGCCCCGCCTGTGGCTGCTGCTGCCCACGGCCACCCGCGACACCCTCACCGGCGCCCGCGCCCGGCTCGACGCCGCGTTCACCCTCGGCGGCTGGGCGCTGCTGTACCTGCCGCTCGCCGTGGTGTGGTGGCCCGCCCTGGCGGTCGCCGCCGTCGCCGCGGCCGTGTCCCGGCACCGGGCCGCCCTGGCCGCCGAGGCCTACGCCGAGCTGGTCGAGTCGGCCGTCGACCTGCACCTCGACCGGCTGCACACCCGGCTCGCCGAACCCCGTCCGTCGCCCGGCCAGGGCCGGGCCCTGACCGAGCGGCTGCGCAGAGGTCTGTGAGCGCCGGCGGACGTATATTCGGCCATACCCCACCAGAACGGGAGCAGTTGTGGAGATCCTCGCCTTCGGCGTGCAGGCGGACGAGAAGCCGCTGATCGAGCGGGCCTTCCGGGGCCACCACGAGGTCCGCTGTCTGGACGTCTTCCTCAACGAGGACACCGCCCCCATCGCGACGGGCTACGAGACCGTCTCCACCAGCGTCAACGCCGACCTCGGCGCCCGCGTGCTGGAGATCCTCGCGGCGGGCGGCACCCGGATGATCGCCCAGCGCTCCACCGGGTTCAACAACATCGACCTCAAGGTCGCCGAGCGGCTCGGCCTGACCGTCGCCCGCGTGTCGTACTACTCGCCGTACTCGGTCGCCGAGTTCGCCTGGACGCTCGCCATGGCGGTCAACCGGCGCATCGTGCGCGCCTCGACCCGCACCCGCGACTTCGACTTCCGCCTCGACGGGCTGATGGGCCGCGACCTGCACGGCCGCACCGCGGGCGTCCTCGGCACCGGCAAGATCGGCGAGGCGTTCACCCGGATCGCCCACGGCTTCGGCATGCGTCTGCTCGGCTGGGACGTCGCCGAGAACCCGGCCTGCCGGGAACTCGGCATGCGGTACGTGTCCAAGGAGGAGCTCCTCGCCGAGTCGGACCTGATCTCCCTGCACGTCCCCCTCATGCCGGAGACCAGGCACCTCATCGACTCCACCGCCCTCAAGACGGTCAAGGACGACGCGATCCTCGTGAACTCCAGCCGCGGCGGCCTGATCGACACCGCGGCCCTCGTCACCGAACTGCGCGCCGGCCGCTTCGCGGGCGTCGGCCTCGACGTGTACGAGGCGGAGGCGGGCCTGTTCTTCCACGACAAGTCCCTGGAGGCCGTCGAGGACGACACCCTGGCCCGCCTCGTCACCTTCCCCAACGTCCTGGTCACCTCCCACCAGGCGTACTACACCGAGGACGCCGTCGGGCAGATCGTCGACGCCACGGTGAAGAACGTCCTCGACTACAAGGCGGGCCGCCGCTCGGAGAACGTGCTCGTGCCGCGCAGCTGACCCACCAGCTCCCGCACGATCCCGGCGCCGTTCAGGGACAGCACCGACTCCGGATGGAACTGGACCCCGGCGAACCCGGGGCCGCGCAGCGCGTGCACCTCGCCCGAGGCGCTCCGGCTGACCTCGACGCCGTGCGCGGCCAGCTCGGCGGCGGTCTCGTCGTCGCAGCTCGCCACATAGCTGTTGTAGAAGCCGACGGTCTCGGCCCGCCCGAACAGGTCGACCGTCGTCTGCGCCCCCTGGTACGGCACCTCCTTGCGGACGATGTCCAGGCCCAGCTCCGCCGCGATCAGCTCGTGCCCCAGGCAGACGCCGAGCACGCCGTGCCGGTGCCCGCGCAGGACCCGGGCGGCCAGGTCGCGCAGGAAGCGCATCTTCGGGTCGGTCAGGTCGCCGGGGTCGCCCGGACCGGGGCCCAGCACGACGGGGCCCTCATGGGCGAGGGCGGCCTCCCGCAGCCCCGGCTCGTCGTACCGCCGTACCGTCACCCGAAGACCGGCGGACCTCAGGACGTGCGCGAGCATCGCCGTGAAGGTGTCCTCGCCGTCGACGACCAGGGCGTGCCCGTCGAGCTCCCCGGTCCGGTCCTGCATCCGCAGCCAGAACGGGGCGAGGGACGCCCGGCGCCCGTCCAGCGCCGCCCGCACCCGCGGGTCGTCGGACAGCCGGGGCCCGGTCCCCTCCGCCCGCGGGCGGGACGGCCGCACGCCGAGGGCGGCCAGCACCCCGGCCGCCTTGGCGTGGGTCTCCGCGACCTCGCCCGCCGGGTCCGAGCCACGCACCAGGGTGGCGCCGACCGGGACGCGCAGCCGCCCGTCGGCGCCGATGTCGGCGGTGCGGATCAGGATGGGGGAGTCGAGGGTCTGCGCCCCGCCCGCGTCCCGGCCCAGCAGCGCCAGTGCGCCCCCGTAGTAGCCGCGCCCGCCGGCCTCGTGCCGTTCGATCACCCGGCAGGCGTTCTGGACCGGAGAGCCGGTGACGGTCGCCGCGAACATGGTCTCGCGCAGCACCTCCCGGGCGTCCAGCGAGGACCGGCCGCGCAACTCGTACTCGGTGTGCGCGAGATGGGCCATCTCCTTGAGCCGGGGCCCGATCACCACACCGCCCATGTCGCCGACCGTGCACATCATCTTGAGCTCCTCGTCGACGACCATCGACAGCTCCTCGATCTCCTTGCCGTCGGCGAGGAAACCGAGCAGATGGTCGGGGGTGGGGCCCTCGGCGGGGTAGCGGTAGGTGCCGCTGATCGGGTTCATCACGACCGTGCCGCCCGACATGCGCACATGGACCTCGGGGCTCGCGCCGACCAGGGTCCGCTCCCCGGTGTGGACGACGAACGTCCAGTACGCGCCGCGCTCGCCCTCCAGCAGCCGCCGGAACAGACTCAGCGCGTCCGCCCGGCCGAACCCCTCGATCTCCCCCTCGTAGGTCCGCCGGATCACGAAGTTCGCGCCCTCGCCGCCGCCGATCTCCTCCCGCAGCACCCGGCCGACGATCCCCGCGTACTCGTCGTCGTCGACGTCGAAGCCGCTCCGCCCGACCCGCACGTCATGGGCGGGCAGCTGGGCCAGGGCCTCCTCCAGGGACAGGGTGTGCGTCTCCTGCGGGGTCAGGACCAGCAGCGGGGTGCCGTCGTCCCGCACGTCGAAGCCGCGCTCGCGGATCTGGCGGAACGGGATCAGGGCGAGGCCCTCGTCGGGGAGTGCGGCGAGCGCGTCGCGGGAGGAGACCGGACCGACGAGCACCTCCACGGTGTTCTCGTCGTGCCCGGGCGTGCGGCGGCGCAGCAGCGCGAACGGGCGGGGATCGTCGAGCAGGTCGAGCAGGCGCATGGGTCTCGGTTCCTTGTCGTCGTGGAGAGGAGCCGGACCCCGGAAACGCCGAAGGCCGCCCCTCGGGCGGCCTTCGCGAAGTCGTGCGTACGCGCAGTCAGTGGGCCGCCGGATGAGCGGTCCACCACCAGTTCTGGGTCGAGTGCGCGAACATGCGAGGCACCCTACCCCATGCGCACCTGAGCGGGAGTGTGTCTCACCTGTCGAGCCGTGCGAAAACGACGCGACACGACCCCGTAATGTTGAGGTCGTGACCGTGAACGCTAAGACCGGCCAGAGCGCCGGCAACACCTGGCGAGACCTGCCCGCGGCGCAGCAGCCCGAGTACCCCGACACCGAGGCTCTGCGCGCAGTCGTTGCGGAGCTGGAGTCGTATCCGCCGCTCGTCTTCGCGGGCGAGTGCGATCAGCTGCGCGCCCGGTTGGCGGCCGTCGCCAAGGGAGAGGCGTTCCTCCTCCAGGGCGGCGACTGCGCCGAGGCCTTCGACGCCGTGTCCGCCGACCACATCCGCAACAAGCTCAAGACCCTGCTCCAGATGGGCGCCGTGCTGACGTACGCCGCCTCGGTGCCGGTCGTGAAGGTCGGCCGGATCGCCGGTCAGTACTCCAAGCCGCGCTCCAAGGGCACCGAGACCCGCGACGGCGTGACCCTGCCGACCTACCGCGGCGACTCCGTCAACGGCTTCGCCTTCGACGAGAAGTCCCGGATCCCGGACCCCGAGCGCCTGAAGCGGATGTACAACGCCTCCGCCTCCACGCTCAACCTGGTGCGCGCCTTCACCACCGGCGGCTACGCCGACCTGCGCCAGGTGCACGCCTGGAACCAGGACTTCGTGAAGTCCTCCCCGTCCGGGCAGCGCTACGAGCAGCTCGCGCGGGAGATCGACAACGCGCTGAACTTCATGCGCGCCTGCGGCACCGACCCGGCCGAGTTCCAGACGGTCGAGTTCTACGCCTCCCACGAGGCGCTGCTGCTCGACTACGAGTCGGCGCTGACCCGCGTCGACTCGCGCACCGGGCACCTGTACGACGTCTCCGGGCACATGGTGTGGATCGGTGAGCGCACCCGGCAGCTGGACGGCGCGCACATCGAGTTCGCCTCGAAGATCCGCAACCCGATCGGCATCAAGCTCGGCCCGACGACGACGGCCGAGGACGCGCTCCAGTACATCGAGCGTCTCGACCCGGACCGGGAGCCGGGCCGTCTCACCTTCATCGTGCGCATGGGCGCGGACAAGGTCCGCGACAAGCTGCCCGAGCTGGTCGAGAAGGTCACCGCCTCCGGTGCGACGGTGGCCTGGGTGACCGACCCGATGCACGGCAACACCTTCGAGGCGGCCTCCGGCCACAAGACCCGCCGCTTCGACGACGTGCTCGACGAGGTCAAGGGCTTCTTCGAGGTCCACAAGGCGCTGGGCACCCACCCGGGCGGCATCCACGTGGAGCTGACCGGCGACGACGTCACCGAGTGCGTCGGCGGCGGCGACGAGATCTTCGTCGACGACCTGCACCAGCGCTACGAGACGGCCTGCGACCCGCGGCTCAACCGCAGCCAGTCGCTCGACCTGGCGTTCCTCGTCGCCGAGATGTACAGGGACCAGTGACGGCGGCACCTGTTACCGGCATATGAGTGGGGGGGGGGGGGGCGCCCCCCCCCCCCCCCCCCCCCCCAAGGGCCGGCCGCCCGGGGCGGGCGGGTAGGGGTGGAAGCACGCCCAAAAACGCACGCGCCCCCCAACCTGACCA
>NZ_JBIVDS010000005.1:274536-710072 GCF_044747265.1 Streptomyces sp. NPDC090106
TCGGCCGCGCCGGGGGGGCCGCGGCCCCCGAGACTCCCGGGCCCGGGCGGGGCCCCCCCGGTTCCGCGCCTTGGGGGGGGGGCGGCCAACAACCCCCCCCCCCCCCCCACTCCACTTTTGGGCCGGCCGAACGGCGGGTAAGGTTAGGTTAGCCTCACCGATCAATCGGGACGGCACCACTGATCGATCCCGCCGGGAGGTGAACCGCGTGTACGTCTGCAGTTGCTTCGGTGTCACCGAACAGCAGGTGAAGAAGCACGCGGAGGCCGGCGCCTGCACCCCCCGCCAGATAGCCTCCGCCTGCAAGGCGGGCACGGACTGCGGTTCCTGCGTCCGGCGCATTCAGGCCATCCTGGGCCGGGGTGCCTGTCCGCGGCGTGAGCTCGCGGACCAGGGCCAGCCGGTCCTCGCCGAGCTCGACGAGGCGGCCTAGGGCCTGTCCCGGCGGACCGGGTCCTAGCTCTCCGGCTGCTCGATCAGCTGCGCGATGTACAGCGCCTCGCCGAGCTTCTCCAGGAGCTCCAGCTGGGTGTCGAGGTAGTCGATGTGGTGCTCCTCGTCCTCCAGGATCGACTCGAAGATGTTCGCCGACGTGATGTCGCCCTTGGCGCGCATCACCTCGATACCGCGCTTGAGGCGGTCGATGGCCTCGACCTCGACCTGCCGGTCGGCCTCGAACATCTCCTTGATCGTCTGTCCGACCCGGACGTGGAACAGGCGCTGGTAGTTCGGCAGCCCCTCCAGGAACAGGATCCGGTCGGTGAGGACCTCGGCGTGCTTCATCTCGTCGAACGACTCGTGCCGGGTGTACTTCGCGAGCTTCGTCCAGCCGAAGTTCTCCTGCATCTTGGCGTGCAGGAAGTACTGGTTGATCGCGGTGAGCTCGCCCGTGAGCTGCTCGTTGAGGAATTCGATGACCTCGGGGTCGCCCTGCATCGCAGAGGCTCCTTCCAAAGGGGTGACTGCCAGGTTGCGCCGCATGATTGCACCGCCGAAGAAGATCGTCCAGTAAGTCTGCGCTTACTAAGTAAGTACATGCTTAGTCCGATTTGAGGCGGTTCATGGTGGAGCTGGTCAGGTGCACCGCTCCGGGTCTGTCAGGATGGAGTCATGGGTCAGCCGGTGGAACGAGAGAGTGGGGAAACAGCACACTTCGAGCTTCCGCCGGGGCAGCGAATGCAGCGCGGATGGCCGGTCACCCACTACGGACCCGTCCCCAAGTTCCGCCCCGAACGCTGGGAGTTCCGCGTCTTCGGCGCCACCGCGGACAGCGAGAAGAGCTGCTGGAACCACGAGGAGTTCTCGGCCCTGCCGCACACCAGCGTGGTGGCCGATCTGCACTGCGTGACGAAGTTCAGCATGCTCGGCGCCGAGTGGGGCGGCGTCCCCGCCCGCACCCTCCTGGAGATCGCCCCGCCCGCCCCGGCCGTCACCCATGTGATGGTGTGGGCCGAGTACGGCTTCAGCTCCAACCTCCGCCTCGCGGACTTCGCCGCCGAGCGCACGATCTTCGCCACCCACAAGGACGGCGAGCTGCTCACCGCCGAACACGGCTTCCCGCTCCGCCTCGTCGTCCCGCATCTGTACGCCTGGAAGGGCCCCAAATGGGTCCGCGGCGTCGAGTACATGACCGCCGACCGCCGGGGCTTCTGGGAGGAGCGCGGCTACCACAACATCGGCGACCCCTGGCGGGAGCAGCGCTACTCCTACCAGGAGGGCCCGGGGGACGGCCCCGAGCTGTAGCCCGCCGCGGGCTCAGTGGTACCGGTGCACCACCGCGTGCCCCTTGCCGCGGCCGATCATCCACTTGTTGACCGGGGTGGTCGCCACGAACGCGATCGCCAGCGAGACGGCCAGCGCGCCCCAGAACAGGACGTCGTCCAGTTGCGCGTCCATCGCCCCGGGCCACAGCGCAATCACACCGTTGTCGACCAGCTCCATCACGGCGATCGACAGTGTGTCCGCCGCCAGCGCCACCTTCACGGCGGCCCGCAGGCCGAGGCCCGCCCTCAGGACCCCGCGCAGGGTGAGCGAATAGCCGAAGAAGAAGGCGAGGACGATCGCGAGGACCGTCGTCGGGACGTTGCCCCAGCCCAGCGCGGTGCCGATGACCATGCCGAGCACCTCGCCGATGGCGCAGCCGGTGAGGCAGTGCAGGGTGGCCTGGACGGCCGTGCTCCAGCCGCTGTCCGGCGAGTGCACGTGCCCGTGGTCGGGTCCGGGCTGGTGCGTGTGTCCGTGCTCGTGTGTCATGGCGGCCCCCAATGCCGGGTGACGGTTCCTGCTCCAGACAGGAACCGTATACCCCCCTGGGGTATTCCCCGTGTCAGTCGTCGCGCAGCTTCTTGAGTCGTTCCACGTCCGCCGCGTGCCCTTCCTTCCCGCCCGGCGTCTCGATGACCAGCGGGACGCCCTCGGTGGCGGGGTGGGTCATCAGGGCCCGGAACGGGTCCTCGCCGATATGGCCGGCGCCGATGTTCTCGTGCCGGTCCTTGTGGGCGCCGACGACGTCCTTGGAGTCGTTGGCGTGGATCAGCTTCAGCCGGCCCTCGCCGACGGTGTCCACCAGCAGGTCCAGCGTCTGGTGCATCCCGGCCGGGCCGGTCAGGTCGTGCCCGGCGGCGAAGATGTGACAGGTGTCCAGGCAGATCCCGAGCTTCGGATGGGAGTCCAGCGCCTCGAAGTACGGCCCGAAGTCCCAGGTGCGCGAGCAGAGCGAGGAGCCCTGGCCCGCCGTGGACTCCAGGAGCAGGAACGGGTCGTCGTCATGGGTCAGCTCGTCCAGCAGCGGCAGCAGACGCGCACGCACCTGCGCCAGGGCCACCGACCGCTCCCGGCCGCCGGTCGCGCTGCCGGTGTGCACGACCACGCCGAGCGCCCCGATCTCCCGGCCGCGCCGCAGGGAGTGCCGCAGCGACTCGACCGACTTCTCCACGGTCGCCTCGGTGTGGGAGCCGAAGTTGATCAGATACGGGGCGTGCACGTACGCCGGGATCGATTCCTCGGCGCAGGCCGCGCGGAATTCCTCGTCCTGGCGCGGGTTCCCGGTCGGGGTGGCCCAGCCGCGCGGGTTGGCGACGAAGACCTGGACGGTCTCGGCCTTCAGTTCACGGGCGTAGGCCAGGCCCACGGAGTTCAGGCCGCCGGCCACGGGCACATGGCCGCCGACGGGGTTGCGCAGTCGCTCGCTGGTCACCCGCAAAGGGTGTCATGGCCCCGGACCCGCCCCGTCGGCGGATCCGGGCCGGTGGGTCCGGGCGCCGGCGGGTCCGGGTCGGCGGATCCGTCAGCGGATCCGGATCGTGATCGTCGATCCCTTGGGCGCGGTGTCCCCGCCGTCCACGGACTGGCCCTTGACGGTGTCGCCGAAGAGCCCGAGGAGGCCGCGGTCCTCGTCGACCTGGAACCCGGCGGCCTCCAGCTCGGCCTTGGCGTCGTCGACCTTGTCGCCGACCACGTCCGGGACCTCGACCATCTCGGGTCCCTTGGAGACCGTCAGCGTGACCGTGTCGCCCTCGGCGACCTCGCCGCCGCCCTCCGGGGACTGCGTGGCGACCTGGCCCGCCTCGAACTCGGAGTTGACCCGCCCGGTGGCGACCTTGACCTTGAGCCCCGACTCGGCGAGCTCCGCCTTGGCGTCCTCCAGGCTCGCCCCCGTCACGTCCGGGACCTCGACCGGGCTGCCCTTGCTGACGACCAGGGCGACGGCCGCACCGGAACGCAGCGTGGTGCCCGCCTCGGGGTCGGTGCGGATCACGAAGCCCTTGATGACGTCGTCGCTGAACTCCCGGGTCACCATGCCCGGTTCCAGCCCGTCGCTCTTGAGCCGGGCGCGCGCCTTGTCCAGGCGGTAGCCGTTGAGGTCGGTCAGCTTCACCGTCTCGGGGCCGTCGGAGACGGTCAGTGTCACCGAGTCGTTGTTCCGTATCCGGGTGCCCACCGTCGGGTCGGAGTTGATGACCCGGCCCCGCTTCACGGTGTCGCTGTAGGCGTGCTCGACGTCGCCGACGTCGAGACCCGCCTCCTTCAGCCGGTCCTCGGCCTGCGCCTCGGTCTTCCCGATCAGCGCCGGGACCTTGGTGAACTGGCCGGAGTTGATGTACCAGACCCCGGCGCCCACGCCCAGGATCAGCAGCAGCGCCACGACGACCGCGAGCGGCCCGCGCGGCGAGGGACCCGAACGGCGCCGGCGCGGCGGGGGCGGCGGGCTCGCCAAACGGCTCGTGCGATGGACCCCCTCCTCCGGCTCGTCCTCGTTGACCGGCAGCAGACGCGGGACCGTGAGCGAGCGCGGGATCACGCTGGTGCGGTCCTCGGCGGTGCTGTGCTGCGCCGACAGGGCCTGCGGCGGCACCGCGTCCAGCTGGTCCCCGCTGAGCCCGGCGCGCGCCTCGCGGGCCAGCGCCAGCAGCGCCACCGCGTCGTAGGGGCGGACGTCCGGGGTGCGGGCCGTGGCCGCCGCGACCAGCTCGTCCAGCGCGAAGGCCAGCCCCGGCACGATCGCCGAGGGCGGCGGGACGTCCTCGTGCAGATGCTTGTAGAGCACCACGGCGGGGGAGTCGCCGTCGTGCGGCTTCTCGCCGGTCAGCATCTCGTACAGCACGACACCGCACGCGTACACGTCGACGCGGGTGTCGGTGGTGCCGTTCTCGATCTGCTCGGGGGCGAGGTAGGCGACCGTGCCGAGGACGGCGCCGGTGGTGCTCGTCACCGTGTCGACCGAGCGGACCAGGCCGAAGTCGGCGACCTTGACCCGGCCGTCGTCCCCTATCAGCACGTTCTCCGGCTTCATGTCGCGGTGCACGAACCCGGCCCGGTGCGCGGCGCCGAGCGCGGCCAGCACCGGTTCCAGGATGTCGAGCGCGGCCCGCGGCTGGAGCGCGCCGCGGTCCCGCAGCACGTCCCGCAGGGTGCAGCCGGCGACGTACTCCATCGCCAGATAGACGTACGACCCGTCCGTGCCCTGGTCGAAGACCTGCACCACGTTGGGGTGGGCGAGCCGGGCGACGGACTTGGCCTCGCGGATGAACCGGTCCACGAACGAGGCGTCGGCCGCGAGGCCCGGGTGCATCACCTTCAGCGCGAGCACGCGGTCGAGGCGGGTGTCCACGGCCCGGTAGACCGTGGCCATCCCGCCGACCGCGATCCGCGCCTCCACGCGATAGCGGCCGTCGAGCACCTGCCCGACCAATGGGTCCTGAAGGGTCGTATCCACGCAGGTGAGTGTACGAGCCGACACTGACAGCCCATCCGGTTCGGCCGAGATAAGGGCTCAGTTGCAGCCGACCTGTGACGGACGTCGCAAAGTCGCGGACATCGGTCGAACATACGTTCAGAAAGCCGGGCGTTCCGGATCCGGCCGGGCCCGCTCGTCGTGCGGATCCAGCCGGGCCCGCCCCTCGTGCGGCGAGGACGCCCGCGCGAAGTGCCGCCGCGGGATGCGCCCCGCCCGGTGTGCCAGCCGGCCCGCCTCCACCGCGTGCCGCATCGCGTGCGCCATCAGCTCCGGCTCCTGCGCCCGGGTCACCGCCGAGGCGAGCATCACCCCGGCGCAGCCCAGCTCCATCGCCAGCGCCGCGTCCGAGGCGGTCCCCGCGCCCGCGTCCAGGATCACCGGCACGCGCGCGTGCCCGACGATCAGCTCGAAGTTGTGCGGGTTGCGGATGCCCAGCCCGGAGCCGATGGGGGAGCCCAGCGGCATGATCGCCGCACAGCCCACGTCCTCCAGCTTCCGGGCCAGCACCGGGTCGTCGTTGGTGTACGGCAGCACCGTGAAGCCGTCGTCGACCAGGGTCTCGGCGGCGTCCAGCAGCTCGATCGGGTCGGGCAGCAGGGTCCGCTCGTCGGCGATGACCTCCAGCTTCACCACGTCCGTGCCGAGCGCCTCCCGCGCGAGACGGGCGGTCAGCACGGCCTCACCGGCGGTGAAGCAGCCCGCGGTGTTGGGCAGCACCCGGATGCCGAGCCGGGTCAGCACCGAGAGCACCGAGCCGTGCACGGACGGGTCGACGCGGCGCATCGCGACCGTCGTCAGCTCCGTGCCCGAGGCGATCAGGGCCCGCTCCAGCACGTCCAGGCTGGGCGCGCCGCCGGTGCCCATGATCAGCCGGGACGAGAACGCCGTACCGCCGAGGACGAAGGGATCGTCGGCCATGGGTCAGCCTCCTTGGACTGCGGTGAGGATCTCGACGCGGTCGCCGTCGGACAGCGGGGTCGAGGGCCACTGGGCGCGCGGGACGACGGTCTCGTTGAGGGCGGCGGCCACCCCGGAGGGCGCCGGGGCGAGGGAGCGCACGACGCTGTCCAGGGCCGTGCCGGGCGCGACGTCGCGCGGGCGTCCGTTGACGGAGATGTTCACGCGGGCGCCTCCGTGAGGCTCGCCGAGAACCGCCGCGGGGTGAACGGGCGCGCCTCGTCGGTCAGTTCACCGGTGACCAGGGCGTGCGCCAGCGTGTCGCCGGTGACGGGCGCGAGCAGCACGCCGTTGCGGTGGTGGCCGGTGGCCAGGAGCAGTCCCGGCAGCTCGGTCGGGCCGAGCAGGGGAGCGTTGTCGGGGGAGCCCGGTCGCAGCCCCGCGCGGGTCTCGGTCAGCGGCAGCTCCGTGATCCCCGGGACCAGTTCGTGCGCGTCGCGCAGCAGCTCGTAGACGCCGCCCGCGGTCACCGTCGTGTCCCAGCCGAGCTCCTCGCTGGTCGCGCCGACGACCAGCTCGCCGTTCTCGCGGGGCACCAGATAGACCTGGCCGCCGCGCACCACGGCCCGCACGGTGCGGCTCAGGAACGGCGCGTACCGCGCGGGCACCGTCAGCCGCAGCACCTGGCCCTTCACGGGGCGCACGGGCGGCACGACGGCACCGGGGACGCCGGCCAGCCGCCCGCTGAGGCTGCCCCCGGCCAGCACGACCTGGTGCGCGGCCAGCCGCGTGCCGTCCGCGGTGGTGACCCCGGCGGCCCGGTCCCGGACGACGTCCAGCCGCTCGGCCCAGGTGCGGTGGAAGACCACGCGCGCGTGCTCGCACGCGGCCAGCAGCGCCGCCGTGAGCCGCCGCGGGTCGATCTGGTGGTCGCCGTCCACCCGCAGCCCGCCGCGCACCCCGGGCGCGAGCATCGGCTCCAGGCGCCGGCACTCGCGCCCCGACAGCCACTCGGAGTCGAGCCCCGAGTCCCGTTGCAGGGCGTGCAGCTCCCGCAGATGGGCGCGGTCGTCCGCGTCCAGGGCGACCGCGAGCGTGCCGCACCGCCGGTAGCCCAGGTCGTGCCCGGTCAGGTCGGTCAGCTCGGCCGCGAACCGCGGGTAGCGGCGCGCCGAGGCCAGGTTCAGGCCGAGCAGGGTCTGCTCGCCGTAGTGCAGTTCGGTGACGGCGGCCAGCATCCCGGCGGCCACCCGGGCGGCCCCGCCGCCCGGCTCGGGGTCCACGACGGCCGTGGCGAGACCGCGCTGCGCGGCCCGCCAGGCCGTCACGAGCCCGATGATCCCGCCCCCGACGACGAGGACGTCTGACGTACGTGAGGACATGGGCGTCCAGCCCCTCCCTTCGCCGGCATGACCCGGATCAGGTTCGTACGGTCGGAGGCCGCCAGCCTCCCTCTCAGCCCGGTGCGTCCGGGCTCCCGCGAGTGCTCTACGTTGGCCACCCTAGCCCGTGGTTTCGCGCCTTCGTAAGGAGCCCTCCGTCATGCCCCGCTCGCTGGACGGCCTCGTCCTCGCCCCCGTCGCCGACCAGGCCCCAGGTCAGGTGGGGACCCGCACCCGGTTCACGTACCACGAGAAGGACGGCGAGATCTGGGCCGAGTACGAGGGCGGCGACGTGGTGCGCGGGCATCTGGTCGGCACCCGTCAGGGCGACCGGCTCGACTTCCGGTACGTGCAGCTCAAGACCGACGGGACGACCTCCTCCGGCCACTGCGTGTCCCTCGTGGTGGAGCTCGCCGACGGCAGGCTGCGGCTGGAGGAGAGCTGGGAGTGGGAGTCGCAGCGGGGCAGCGGGACCAGCGTTGTGGAGCAGGTCACGGTGCACGGCCGCTGACTGACAAATTGTCAGGTGTCTATGGTGATCCGGTGAGCGAGCAGACGACGAGGTCGCAGCGGCACGTGGTGGTGGTCGGCGCGGGCATGGCCGGCGTCCAGACCGCCGTGGCCCTGCGCGAACAGGGGTTCACCGGCACGATCACCCTGATCGGCGCGGAACCCCATCAGCCCTACGACCGGCCGCCCCTGTCCAAGGCCGTCCTCCTCGGCAAGGCCGAGGGGTCCGCCTTCGACATCGACTTCGAGGCGCTCGGCATCGGACTCCGGCTCGGCGTCGAGGTGCTCGGCGTCCGCCCGGACGCCCGCGAACTGGACACCTCCGAGGGGGTGTTCCCGTACGACGTGCTGGTCCTCGCCACCGGTGCCGAACCGGTCCGGCTGCCCGGCACGGAGGGCGTGCCCGGCGTCCACCTGCTGCGCACCCTGGACGACGCCGAACGGCTGCGCCCCGTGCTCGCCCGGCAGCACGACATCGTGGTCGTCGGCGCGGGCTGGATCGGCGCCGAGTTCGCCACCGCCGCGCGCGAGGCGGGCTGCGCGGTCACCGTCGTGGAGGCCGCCGACCGGCCGCTCGCCGGGGCCCTGCCCGCCGAGGTCGCCGCGCCGATGACGTCCTGGTACGCCGACGCGGGCGCCACCCTGCGCACCCACGCGCGCGTGGAGCGCGTCGTGCCCGGCGAGGTCCTCCTCGCCGACGGCACCCGGCTGCCGGCCGGCGCCGTCGTCGTCGGCATCGGGGCCCGCCCCGCGACCGCGTGGCTGACCGGCTCGGGCATCGCGCTCGGCGCCCACGGCGAGGTCGTCGCCGACGACGGCCTGCGCACCTCGGTCCCCGACGTCTACGCCGTCGGCGACTGCGCCTCCTTCCCCTCGGGCCGGTACGGCGAGCGGCTCCTGGTCCACCACTGGGACAACGCGCTCCAGGGCCCGCGCACGGTCGCCGCCAACATCGTCGGCGAGACGCCCCAGGTCTACGACCCGGTCCCGTACTTCTGGTCCGAGCAGTTCGGCCGCTTCGTCCAGTACGCCGGCCACCACACCCCCGGCGACACGGTCCTGTGGCGCGGCGACCCCTCCGGCCCCGCCTGGACCGTCTGCTGGCTGCGCGAGGGACGGCTCGTCGCCCTCCTCGCGGTCGGCCGGCCCCGCGACCTGGCCCAGGGACGGCGCCTGATCGAGGCGGGCACGTCCCTGGACGCGGAACTCCTCACGGACCCGGCCAAGCCCCTGAAGACCGCCGTGGCCTAACGGGAAACCGCAGGTGGAGGGGGTCCGGCTTCCGGCTGTCAGTCCTAGATGGCACGCTTGATGCCGTGACCGAGATTGACGCAAAGACCGATGCTCTCGTCCCCGCCTGGCTCACCCTCCCCGACATCGCCGAGATCTTCGACGTCGAGGTGACGCGCGTGCGCCAGCTGGTCAAGGACGGCCAGCTCATCGCCGTGCGCCGGGGTGAGAACCGCGCGCTGCACGTCCCCGCCGCCTTCATCGACGGGGTCGAGCAGAAGGTCGTCAAGGGCCTCGTCGGGACCCTGACGCTCCTGCGGGACGACGGCTTCACGGACGAAGAGATGCTGGAGTGGCTCTTCACTCCCGACGACAGCCTGCCGGGCACGCCCGCCCAGGCCCTGAGCGAGAACCGCGGCACGGAGGTGAAGCGCCGCGCCCAGGCGCTCGCCGTCTGACCCGGCCGAGCCGACACGCACGACCGCCCGCGCGTCAGGAGCGACGGGCGGCCCCGCGGCAGTGACCCGCGGCCGTGCGGAACACGGCCGCGGCTGCCCGCACCGCGGGTCGTAGGGTGGGCTGGCTCGTACGCCACCGACCCCGGGGGATCTCATGACCGACAGCGCCCGCGCCCGCCTCGCCGACGCCCGCGTCTACCTCTGCACGGACGCCCGCCGGCGTCAGGGCGACCTCCCCGAGTTCCTGGACGCCGTCCTGGCGGGCGGGGTCGACATCGTGCAGCTGCGCGACAAGGGCATGGAGGCGGCCGAGGAGCTGGAGCACCTCGCGGTGTTCGCCGACGCCTGCGCCCGGCACGGCAAGCTCCTCGCCGTCAACGACCGCGCGGACGTCGCCCACGCCGCCGGGGCCGCCGTGCTCCACCTCGGCCAGGGCGACCTGCCCGTCCCCGCCGCGCGGGCGATCCTCGGCGACGGCGTCCTCGTGGGCCGCTCCACGCACGCGGAGACGGAAGCCGCGGCGGCGGCCGTCCAGGACGGCGTCGACTACTTCTGTACCGGCCCCTGCTGGCCCACCCCCACCAAGCCCGGCCGCCACGCCCCCGGCCTCGGTCTGGTCCGGTACACCGCCGCCCTCGGCACCGACCGCCCCTGGTTCGCCATCGGCGGCATCGACCTCGGCAACCTCGACGAGGTCCTCGACGCGGGCGCCCGCCGGGTCGTCGTCGTCCGGGCCATCACGGAGGCGGCCGACCCGGGCGCGGCGGCGGCGGAGTTCGCGAAGCGGGTGCGGGGCATGTGACCCGCGCGTGAACCGCCCAGGACCGGGCGGGCCGGCTCCCTGCGGCCTCCGCGCCGCCTCCGTGCCGCCTCCGCGCGGTCTCCATTGGTCCGTCCGGGTGTCCGAGGGGTGGACAACAAGTCGACAAAACGGGCAAATTTCAGTGATCCGGTTGGGGGACCGACGCCCCCTGGCTAACCTGCCGGTATGGCCCTCGGCACCGCATCCACCAGGTCGGATCACGCCCGCACCGTGCGCGACATGCTCGCGACCGGCAAGACGACGTATTCGTTCGAGTTCTACGCCCCGAAAACCCCCAAGGGCGAACGGAACCTGTGGAACGCGCTGCGCCGGGTCGAGGCCGTCGCCCCCGACTTCGTCTCCGTCACCTACGGCGCCGGCGGCTCCACCCGCGCGGGCACGGTCAAGGCGACCGAGGCGATCGCCTCCGACACCACGCTCACGCCCATCGCGCACCTCACCGCCGTCGACCACTCGGTGGCCGACCTGCGCAACATCATCGGCCAGTACGCCGACGCCGGGATCCGCAACATGCTCGCGCTGCGCGGCGACCCGCCCGGCGACCCGATGGGCGACTGGGTGCCGCACCCCCAGGGGCTGACGTACGCCGCCGAGCTGGTTGAACTCATCAAGAATTCCGGGGACTTCTGCGTCGGCGTCGCGGCCTTCCCCGCGATGCATCCGCGCAGCGCCGCGTGGGACGCCGACGTACGCCACTTCGTCGACAAGTGCCGGGCCGGCGCCGACTACGCGATCACCCAGATGTTCTTCCAACCCGAGGACTACCTGCGGCTTCGCGACAAGGTCGCCGCCGCCGGGTGCGCGACGCCGATCATCCCGGAGATCATGCCGATCGGCAGCGTGAGGACGCTGGAACGCATCCCGTCCCTCACCAACGCCGCCTTCCCGGACGCCCTGAAAGAGCGGATCCTCACAGCGAAAGACGATCCGGCCGCTGTACGCTCCATGGGCATCGAGTTCGCCACGGAGTTCTGCGCGCGCCTGCTGGCCGAGGGAGTGCCCGGCTTGCACTTCATCACGCTCAACAACTCGACGGCGACACTGGAAATCTACGAGAACCTGGGTCTGCACCACCCACCGCAGACCTAGACCGGCCGCACGGATGTACGACACACTGCGTAGCGGTCACTGGGAGAGGGGCGTACATGGGCTGGACGGTCCTCTACATCGCGTTCGGCATCGTCGCGCTGTGGTTGCTCGGTGAGGTGCTGCTGCAGTACAAGGCGCGCCTGCGCTGGAGGCTGCTCGCCTTCGCCGGCTTCGTCGGTGTGGTCCTCGGTGTCCTGATCCCGTCGGTCGTCGTCATCGGCCTCGGCGCCGTAGCCTTCGCGGTCGGCCAGACCTACGTCACGCTCTCCTTCCGCCGCGGCTTCGCCCAGGGCTGGGCCGTCTCCGCCGGCGGCCTCGGCGCGAGCAAGCGCCGCCGCGAGGAGGAGTACGCCGACCCCACCCTGGAGGTCTCCGACCTGGAGTCGACGGACTCCGGCTACGACGACGGCTTCCGCCAGGACCGTCCGCAGTCCGCCGGTTTCGGCCAGGACGAGTACGAGCGCGACGACGTCTTCACCCCGGCCCGCCCGGCCGACGCCACCCCCGCCGGGGGCACCGCCGTCTACGAGCCCCAGCCCATCCCCGACGACACCGGCTCCTACGGCGTGTACCGCGACGCCTCGTACGCGACGCCGTCGGCCGACACCTCGTACCAGGACCAGTACGCGGGCGCCGCCCAGGGCTCCGACCAGCAGCAGTACGGCTACGACGGCTACAACAACACCGGCTACGACCAGCAGCAGTACGGCTACGACATGGCCGGACAGCAGCAGTACGCCGCCTACTCCGACCCGTACATCGGCACCCAGACCTACGACGGCGGCTACGACGCCTCGTACGGCGGGCAGCAGCAGTACGACCAGCAGTCCTACGGCCAGGACCAGTACGGCAACCCCGTCTACGGCGGCGAGACCCCGCCCGGCGGTGTCTGGGTCCCCCAGCAGCGCTCCACCGACGACGCCTACAACGGCGAACTCCCGCCCGAGCAGCCGTACCCGTACCAGGGCAACGGCCAGCAGGGCAACGGCTACGACGAGCAGCAGTACCGCTTCTGAGCCACGCCGGGCGCCGCCCCGGTCACCTCGTCACCTCACGGGCACGGGCCGCCGCTCACTGGGAGCCGCGGAACTCCGGGCCCTCCACGATCAGCCCCGCCACCAGCGCACCCGACATGCCCGCGTGCGGCAGTCCGCCGCCGGGGTGGGACCAGCCGCCCACGGTGAACAGACCCGGCAGCGCGGTGCTGTTCGACGGGTGCAGCAGCCGCCCCCCGGCCGCGGCGAGCGACGGTGCCGGAACGGCTCCGCCCTCGGCGCCCGTCTCCCGCGCGATGTCGGCCGGGGCGCGCGTCTCGTGCCACAGCAGCCGCTCGCGCAGACCGGGCACGGCCCGCTCGGCGACGGTGATCAGCTCGTCCGTGTACCCGTCCGGGAGCGCCGCCCCGGCGGGCACCGTCGCGGTGAGCGTGACCGCCTCGTGGTCCGCGTCCGGGACCGACGCCGGGTCACCGGGGCGCAGCACCGTCAGGGTCGGGCCCGGGGCCGGTGACGAGGGCGACCCGAACACCGCCTCCAGCTCCCGCTCCCGGTCCGCCGTGTGCACGACCGTCCGGTGCGCCGTCCCCGCCGGTCGTCCTCCGCGCAGCGCCAGCAGGACCGTGGCCCGGCTGGGCAGTCCGCCGCGGGCGGGCACCTCGGCCCCGGCCCGGAGCGCCGTGTCCGGCATCCGGCCCTCCAGCACGCCGGGCGCGACACCGGCGACGACGAAGTCCGCCTCCACCACCTCGCCGCCGGCCAGTTCCAGCCCGGCCGCCCGCCCGTCCTTCTCCAGCACCCGGGTGACCTCGGCGCCGAAGCGGAACTCCACCCGGCGGGCCACGCACCGCTCGTGCACCGCGCGCGCCAGCTCCCGGACGCCGCCCCGGACGTACCAGGTGCCGAAGGCGTGGTCCAGATACGGCAGGACCGCCGCGCTCGCCGGGGTGACCCGCGGGTCGAGGCCGTGCGCCAGCGCGTAGCCGTCGAGGAGGGCGGCCAGCCGGGGGTCGCGCAGCTCCCAGGCGCCGATCTCGGCGAGGGTGCCGGCCCGCCGCGTGCGCAGCAGCTTCTTGTGCGGGACCGCCGGGTAGGGCTCGCGGTCGGCGAGCACCTCCCAGTTGGGCCACAGGGGCTCTTCGAGGAGCGGTCGGCGGGTGCGGTCCCAGGCCTCGCGGGCCCGGACCAGGAAGTCGCCCCAGCGGGCGCCGAGGCCCGCGCCGAGCGCGTCGTCCAGCGCCGCGACCACGCCCGCGCGCGAGGCGTTGGGCAGGGCGGCCTCGGTGCCGTCGGCGAACAGATGCCGCGCGGAGGGGTCGACCTGGACCAGCTCGACGACCGACTCCAGCGGCTCCTTGCCGGTCTTGACGAACAGGTCGCGGTGGACCGCGGGCAGGGGGAGCAGGCCCGGGCCGGTGTCGAAGGCGAAGCCGTCGCGCTCGAAGCGGCGCACCCCGCCGCCGTACGTGTCCGTCCGCTCGTACACCGCCACCCGGTGGCCCGCGACGGCCAGCCGGGCAGCGGTCGCCATCGCGCCCATGCCGGCGCCGATCACCGCAATCCGTGCCATGCCAGGGACTGTATCGGCCGCCACTGACAGTCAGGTCGCCCAGGTCAGCCGGGAGGCCCTCCGGCCCGGCCCGCCAGCCGTCTCTCCTCCCGGCGCTGGGCCCTGCGGCGCAGGAACCGCCGGATCCGGGAGACCAGGAGGTACAGCACGATCAGTCCCGCCACCAGCAGGACGGCCGCGATGACCGCCGCCGCCTCCGGGTGGAACATCGCGAAGGTGACGACGCCCGCGACACCGAGGTCCTCGGCGAGACTGACGACGACGTTGCTGAACGGCTCCGGCGAGGTGTTGACCGCCATCCGCGTCCCGGTCTTGACGGCGTGGCTGGCCAGCGCCGTGGAACCGCCGAGGACACCGGCGGCCACGTCGTTCAGCGAACCGCTCTGACCGGCGAGCAGGGCCCCCACCCAGGCGCCCGCGACGGGCCGGATCACCGTGTGGACGGAGTCCCACGCCGAGTCGAGGTACGGGATCTTGTCCGCGACCGCCTCGCAGGCGAACAGCACGGCCGCTGTGACGAGGACCTCAGGGCGCTGGAGGGTCTCGGGGACGTCGTCGCTCAGTCCGGTGGCGCCGAACACGCCCAGCAGCAGCACCACCGCGTACGCGTTGATGCCGCTGGCCCAGCCGCTGGTGAAGACGAGGGGGAGTACGGACACGGACGCGATCGTAACCAGTCGGCGACCGGCCGTCCTGGGGGTGAGCGCGTACTCCTGAGTAGCCGTACCTAGGGCGAGAGATGAGTACGCGCGCGGATGGGGGCCGACCTGCGCGGACGAGAAGGTGGAGGCACGGAGAAGGGGCAAGGCCCCGGTACCGGCGACACGGGGCGCCGGAACGGAGCCTCCCCGGATCCGCTCCTTCCGCCGGCCGACCGCCGGCGGGAGCGAGGCACGGGGGACCGGGGGAACTCGGGGGAACGACCGAACGGGGGAGTACGGGGGAACGGGGGAGCACGGGAAGGCGCCGGTTCGAGGTGGCCCGCGGGGGACGCGGCCACGGCGGACCGGCGCTTTCCCGTGCTCCCCCCGGGCCGCCGCCCGCTCACGCGAAGTCCAGTCACCGAGGCCCGCTCAGTGACGGCCGCTGACCCGCCCCTGCAACAGCCGCGAGAGCGCCGCGTGCACGTCGTCCAGGGTCCGCTCCGGCTGAAACGCCTTCCAGTCCAGGGCCGCCACCAGCACCATGCCGACCAGCGCGGACGCCGTCAGCGAGACGTCGATCGACTCGTGGAACTCGCCGGTCGCGATGCCCTCGCGCAGGACGTCCTCCACGACCGCCACGGCCTGCTGGCGCACCACCAGGAGCGTGGACTGCCAGGCCCGGCCGGTGCGCCACAGCTCGGCCACGTAGAGCTGGGTGAAGGCCGGGTAGCGGTCGATGAAGACCAGACCGGCGCGGATCATCGCGTCCAGGGCGTCCGTGCGGCTGCCGCCGTCCCTGGCCGTCCCCTCCGACGCCTCGCGCAGCGAGGCCGTGAGGAGCCCCACGCCGTGCCGCAGCAGCTCCTCGAAGAGGACGGACTTGCTCGCGAAGTTGTAGTAGACCGTGCCCTTCGCGACCCCGGCCCGCTCGGCGATCTCGTCGACCGTGGTGGCGGAGAAGCCCTTCTCCGCGATGAGCGTGACGGCCGCTTCGTAGAGCTTCTGCCGGGTGGCCTCGCGGCGCGTGCTGCCGCTGCTGCTTTCCATGGCCCCGATTCTCACAGCAACGGCACCGCCCCCGGTCCGCGAGGTCACAGGCTCAGCTCCGGATGCAGCCGGTCCAGCGTCCACACCTGGCGGCGGCGGGCCGACAGCGCGGTCAGCGCGAGCGCCCCCGCCGTGAACGCGGTGAGCACCACGCACGCGTGCCACACCGGAGCGAGCCCCCCGCCCGTGATGAGCCGGCGCAGCGCCTCCACGACGTAGCTCATCGGCAGGAACGGGTGCAGTGCGTTGAAGAAGGCCGGGCTGGTCTGCACGGGATACGTGCCGCCCGCGGACGTCAGCTGGAGCATCAGGAAGGCCAGCACGAGAATCCGGCCGGCCGCCCCGAAGCGGGCGTTGAGCCACTGCACGATCGCCGCGAAGCACGCCGCGACGAGGAACAGGAAGCCCACCGTCCCGGTCGCGCGGACCATCTGGAGCCCGATCGCCCAGTGCAGCACCGACATCAGGGCCACCGTCTGGAGCACCCCGACGGCCACCACCGGAAGCCAGCCCGCGAGCGCGATCCGCCAGGCGGAGGCGCCCGCCGCGAGGGCCCGCCGGTTCATCGGCGCGATCAGCATGTACGCCACCATCGCGCCCACCCACAGGGACAGCGGGATGAAGTACGGGGCGAAGCCGGTGCCGTAGTTGGGCGCCTTGTGCAGATCGCTGGAGGCCAGCCGGACGGGGTCGGCCATCACCGCGGTGCGCCGGTCGCGGTCGCTCTCGTCGTAGTCGGGGATCCGCTCGGCGCCGTCGTGCAGCCCGTCGGAGAGCTGTCCGGAGCCGTCGACGAGCTTGAACAGGCCGCTGCTGAGGTCCTCGGCGCCGGTCTTCAGCTTCCCGACGCCCGTGTCGAGTTCCTTGGCGCCGTCCTTGGCCGTGCCGAGCCCCGTGTGCAGCTTCTCGGCGCCCGCGGCGACCTTCCCGGCGCCCTCGTTCAGGGCGTTGATCTTCGCGACGGCGTCGTCCAGGTCCTCGGACAGATGCGGCGCGCGCTTCGCGAGGGCCTCGGCCTGCTTCTGCAGCGCGGCCAGGTTCTCGTCGAGCGTCTTCAGGTCGCCGTGCTGGTCCCCGACGAGCGTGTTCACGTCCTCGGCGACCGTCGCCACGTCCTCGGCCGCGTCCCGCGCCTTCTTCAGGTCCGCGCAGGCCGCGTCGGGCAGTACGGGGTCCTCGCAGCGCCGCGTGTAGACGCCGGCCAGGGTGTCGGAGGCGGTCCGGGCGCCCTCGGCGGCGACCGGGGCGGTCTTGACGAGGACGTCGAGGTTGTCGCGGATCGCCTGCGTGGAGTCGGCGACGAGCCGGGCCGTGTCGCCGATCGTCTTCTCGTTGTCCTCCAGGAACGGGCCGACCTTCGCGGCGACCCCGTTGACCTTGTCGGCGAGCGTCTGGGTGCCCTCGGCGACCTGCTGCGAGCCGTCCTCCAGGTCGCCCGCGCCCTTGTGGAGTTTCCTGACGCCCTTGGAGAGCTTGGCGCTGCCGCTCTTGGCGTCCTTCAGGCCGTCGGCGAGGTCCTTGGACCCGTCCTCGGCCTTGCCCGCGCCGCTCTCCAGCTTGTCGGCGCCCTCGGCCGCCTTCACGGTCGCGCCGTGGATGTCGGAGAACGAGATGAAGATCCGGTCTAGGAAGGACCGCGCGGCCTTGCTGGAGGCGGCCTGGCGCACCTCGCTGAAGACCGTCCGGGAGATCTGCCCGACGATGTAGTTGTTGGCGTCGTTCGTGCGCACCTGGAGGGCGCCCGTCTCGGGGGAGTCGCCCGCGCTGGACGCGATCCGCTCGCTGAAGTCGGCCGGGACGGTCAGCGACAGGTAGTACCTGCCGTCCTCCACGCCCGCGCGCGCGTCCGCCGCGCTCACCTCGTGCCACTCGAAGACGTCGCTGTCGCGCAGCCCCTCGGTGATCTCGGCACCGGCGGCGATCCGCTTCCCGTCGGCCCGCGCGCCGGTGTCGGCGTTCACCAGGGCCACCGGGATGCGGTCGAGCCGTCCGTACGGGTCCCAGAACGACCACAGGTACAGAGCGCCGTACAGCAGCGGCAGCAACAGCAGTGCCACCAGGGCGGCCCGCGGCAGCTTCCCGCGCCCGAAGCGCCTCAGCTCAAGCGCGGCCAGTCGCGGCGAGCGCATCGGCCTTCTCCTTCGGTTCGGTGGACACGGCCAGAGCGCCCTCGGGGGCCTCGCCGCACACGGCGACGACCGTCGTCCCGGCGTCCGCGAGCGACCGCAGCAGCGCCCAGACCTCGGCCCGTTCGGCGTCGGACAGCTTCAGATCGGTGTCGTCGACCCCGAGGAGCGCCGGACGCCCGATCAGCGCGAGCGCGATCGACAGCCGCACCGCCTCCAGCCGCTCCAGATCCCGTACGGCGGTCCGCGAGCCCTTGGGCAGCGACTCCCGGTCGAGACCGGCGGCGTCCAGCGCGCGGTCGATCCGCAGCCGCGCCTCCTGCGCGCGCTCGGCACGGGGCCGCAGCAGCCCGCGCAGCGAGTCGCCGAACCGGCGCTGGAGCAGCGCGCGTTCGCGCAGGTGCTCGCCGACCGTCAGGGCCGGGTCCAGGTCGGTGACCCCGGCGACATGGGCCAGGGCGCTCACCCGGCGCACGGCGGTCAGCCGCTCGGGCAGCCGGGCCCCGCCCACGGCCGCCGTCCCCTCGGTCGTGCGCATCCGGCCGGTGAGCGCGAGCAGCAGACAGGTGCGGCCGGACCCCGAGGGCCCCTCGACGGCGATCAGCGCACCGGGCTCCGCCGCGAAGGAGATCCCCCGGAACGCCCAGCCCCGGGGCCCCTTGAGCCCGAGCCCCTCGGCCGTGACGGGCACTCCGCCCACAGCCCACCCCCTGAATTTTTTTGAACTGACTGGTCAGTGCAAAAACTAACGCGAACCTTCGTGCGAAGCAAAAGGGCAGGTCAGAACGGATTGTCAGTGCCATACCTCACGATGGGCACATACGGCACCTCGCGTGAGGAAGCCGTTACGCAGACGACAGGAGGTTCGTCATGGCCAGCTATCACGCAGCAGCCGCCCACCGGCGCCGCGCCACCGGCCCTGCCCCCTCACCGACCGGTCCCGCGAGCGACGTGCACCCCGTGCTGCGCCGCTCCTCGGCACCGCCCGCCGCCCTCGAACTGCTCGCCCAGGCCCGCGCGGGCCTGGACGAGGCAACGGTCCTCGAGACGTCGAACGAGCGCTACGCCATCGCCCACCTCGCCGCCCTGCGCACCGCCGCCGCCGTGCTCGCCGCACGCGGCCGGCCCGAACCCTCCCCGCGCCGCCGGGCCCGCATACGGAGCGCCTGGGAAGTGCTCCCCGAGATCGCCCCCGAGCTCACCGAGTGGAGCGCGCTCTTCGCCGCCGGGGCCACCCGCCGCGCCCGCGCCGAGGCCGGCATCCAGGGCGCCGCCAGCCGCCGCGACGCCGACGACCTCGTCCGCGACGTCTCGATGTTCCTGCGCCTGGTCGAACGGATGCTGGTCCTCCAGCCCGTCCTGCCCCAGCCCCGCCAGGACCCGGGCGGGAAGGAGGCCGCCGACCCGGGCATGCCCGACGCGGGATGAGACGCCGGGTCCGGCCGCCGCACGGTGGTGACCGGGCCAGGGGCCGAAGGCAATAGGGTGGAGACGCCTGAGGGCCTCTCCATCCGGACCCCGGCCGGGGAGGCCGCCCGTTCGCTCCGCCGTCGCAAGAGGCGGTGCCGCGCCGAGGAGTCAACTGCCGTGTCGGACCCGATGCGTCCTCCCGCCTCCCCCCGCCCTCGCTCCTCCCTGCGCACCGCTGTCGTGTGGGAGGTCCTCCAGGAGGCCCTCGAACGCCGGGTGAAGGCCACCGGCCGGGAGTCGCTCGACGTCCTCGACACCGGCGGCGGCAGCGGCAACTTCGCGGTGCCCGTCGCCCGCCTCGGCCACCGGGTCACCGTCGTCGACCCCAGCCCCAACGCGCTGTTCGCCCTGGAGCGCCGCGCCGCCGAGGCCGGCGTCGCCGACCGGGTCAAGGGCGTCCAGGGCGACGCCCACGGCCTCTTCGACGTGGTCGAGCGCGGCGGCTTCGACGCGGTGCTGTGCCACGGCGTCCTGGAGTACCTCGACGACCCCGCCGAGGGTGTCCGCAACGTGGTCGCCGCCCTGCGCTCCGAGGGCGTCCTCAGCCTCCTCGCGGCCGGACTCGGCGGCGCCGTGCTCGCCCGCGCCCTCGCCGGGCACTTCAAGGAGGCCCGGCAGGCCCTCGACGACCCGAACGGCCGCTGGGGCGAGGGCGACCCCGTACCGCACCGCTTCACCACCGAGCAGCTCACCGGACTCGTCGAGGCGACGGGCCTCGGCGTCACCGCCGTGCACGGCGTGCGGATCTTCGCCGACCTCGTCCCCGGGGTGCTGGTGGACACCGAGCCCGGCGCCCTGGAGGCACTGCTCAAGCTGGAGGAGGCCGCGGCCGAGCTCGCCGCGTTCCACTCCGTGGCCACACAGCTTCATGTGCTCGCGGAGACCCGGGGGACCCAGGAGGTCTGAGAGCCTTCCCCTGGTGGGGCGCTGATCAGGGAGTTGGGTGCAGATGGAGTACGCCACAGGCCCCCCGATCCAGCGCCCGGCGCCGTATGATCGAGGGAGACCGCCCGGCATGACGGGACGGCTGCTGGGGAATGCAGGATTCAGCGGCCGGAGTGTTCATGGCGGATTCCGGTTGGCCTATTGGCGTAGAGGGGCGGGTTTCACGGGGGCGATTCCCTGCCTATCCTGAAGGGACCCCCTAGTCGCCCCGGCGACTGCACGATGAGGAGGACTCCGTGCCGCTCTCGGAGCACGAGCAGCGAATGCTCGAGCAAATGGAGCGAGCGCTGTACGCCGAAGATCCCAAGTTCGCGACAGCGCTTGAGGGAAGCGGGCTGCGCACGTACACCCGGCGACGGGTCTACCAGGCGGTCGCGGGCTTCCTCGTAGGTATCGCGCTCCTCATGGCAGGAATGGTCGCCAAGCAGGTCTGGCTCAGCGTGGTGGGATTCCTCGTCATGCTGGGGTGTGCGGTACTCGCTGTGACCGGCTGGCGCAAGGCACCCAAGCCGGGCGAGCAGCCCGCCGCCGGTGCCCCGCACGCGCGCCGTCAGGGACGGCAGAAGCGCTCCATGATGGACCGTATCGAAGAGCGCTGGCAGCGGCGCCGTGACGAGCAGGGCCACTAGCTCCACCCCAGGCTGACGGCTGAGGGGGTGACCACCGACCGGGTGGTCACCCCCTCACGCACGCCCGTTCACCGTCCGGGCACGTTCGCAAGGCATGGCACGGCATGCGAAGGGCGCCCCCTGCCCAGGGGGCGCCCTTCGCGCGTCCTCAGCTCCGCTGCCCCGACGGCCTGCGCAGCGTCGGCCGGGCCGCGGTGGCCCGTGCCTTCACACCGGTCCACCACTCGGAGACCGCCCACACCACCCGGACGGTCGAACGCGGCGCGAGCACCGCGCGCAGCCGGGTCCCGCGCGGCACCGTGCCGCGCAGTCCGGCGGCGGCACGGCGGACGTCCTCCGCGAGCCCCGCCGTGGGGCGGGGGTGCGGCGCGTACAGGACCTGCTCCACGGCGTCCGCCACCCGGTGCACCGACGCCGCCGCCCCCGGGTCGAGATGGCCCAGGCGGACGATCCGCGCCGCCGCCTTGCGCGGCGTCTGCGAGTCGTCCGGCGGAATACCGAAGTCCCAGGCCGTGTCCGTCAGTTCCAGCCAGACCGCCAGCGTGTGCGCGGGCACGTCGGCCTCGCTCCTGCCGTGCGCGCCCAGTCGCACGGACCGGGTCCTGGCCCGCCACAGGGCGGGTGCCAGGGGGATCGCCAGGGCGGCGAGACCACCGAGCGCCCACGCCAGCGCCAGATACCACTTCGGTCCGTCACCGCCCCCGGTCAGCGCCGCCGCCGCGGACTCGCTCGGGCAGGCCTCCAGCTTCTTCTGCTCCGCCGTGCAGCTCTCGCTGGCCGACGGGGCCGTGGAGGGCGCCGTGCTCGCCGCGGACGACGGGCGTCCCGTGTCGGGCAGGGTGCTGCTCGGGGTGTCCGTCTGGGTGTACTCCGGCACCGTGCCCCGGGTCGGGGTGGGCTCGAAGCGGGTCCAGCCGACGCCCTCGAAGTACAGCTCCGGCCAGGCGTGCGCGTCGCGCAGCCCCACCGACACCGAACCGTCGGCCTGCGGGGTGCCCGGCGCGAAGCCCACCGCGACCCGCGCCGGGATGCCCAGGGTGCGGGCCATCGCCGCCATCGCGAAGGAGAAGTGGACGCAGAAGCCCTGCTTGTCCTTGAGGAACCGGGCGATCGCCTGCGGCCCCGAACCCACCTGCACCTGCGTGTCGTACTGGAAGCCGCCGGTCAGCGAGAAGTAGTCCTGGAGCTTGACGGCCTCCTCGTAGTGGTTCGCGGAGCCCTCGGTGACCTGCTCGGCCGTCCTCGCCACCACCGCGGGCAGCGACTTCGGCACCTCGGTGTACTCCCGGCGCAGCGCCACGGGTGCCTCCGGGGCCGCCGCCAGCTGCTCCGCGGTCGGCTCCACCACCAGGCTCTTGACCTCGTACGCCGCGCCGCCCGTGGTCTGGTCGTGGTCGCCGACGAGCGTCATGCCCTCGGGCTCGTACCGCCAGTCGCCGTCGACGTCCACACTGCTCGGCGGGTACGGCATCGGCAGCCAGTCCTGCCGGTACCAGCCGGCGGCCGAGACCCGCGTCGTGATCTCGCCGCGCCGGATGTCCGGGCCGAGGCCGATCGGGGTGGGGAACTGCTCCGGGACCTTCTCGATACTGCGCCGGGACGGCTTCCACGTGGTGCCGTCGAAGTCGTCCAGGGAGACGATCCGCAGGTACAGGCCCCCGGAGTCCTCCGGCTGGGTGCGCAGGGACAGGACCTCGCGGTCCTCGTCCGTGTTGAGGTTGTCGCGCAGGGAGACCAGCGGGTTGACCGCGGAGATCGTGCCCCCGCTGCCGTCGCCGCCGCCCACGCCCGCGCCGGTGCCGTCGAGCAGGCCGCCGTTCATCGCGGGCAGCGCGGCCGGGACCACCAGGGCCATGCCGAGCGCGACCGCGCCGATGCGGCGCCCGGTGCGGACCGGGGCCACCGCCGCCGACTCGCCACCGGGCGTGCGGGGCGCCCCGCCGAAGACCCGGCCCCACTGGGAGAGCCGGTCGCGGCCCTCGGTGAGGAGCAGCATCAGATAGCCGGCCGCCGCGACCAGGAACCACAGCCAGTCGGCGCCGCCGTCGGACAGCCCCGCGGCCACCGAGTACAGCGCGAGCAGCGGCAGTCCGGCCGGCGCCGCGCTGCGGAACGTCACGGCGAGGGTGTCCACCAGGAGCCCGATGACCAGCACCCCGCCGAGGATCATCAGCCGGATGCCGTCGGACTCCAGCGGCGCCGGGATGGCGTACCGCGCGATGTCGTCGCCGCCCTGGCGCAGCAGTTCGGCGAAGTGCGTGAAGGCCTCGGGGCCCGGCACCAGCCCGGCGACCGCCTGCTCCCGGGCGAAGGCCAGGGTCAGCATCATCAGCGTGACGAGGGCCTGCGAGGCCACCGTCAGCGGCCTGGCCAGCGGCACCCGCCGGGTCGCCGCGCCCACCAGCGACTGCACGCCGAGCATCAGGGCCGCCTGGAGGATCCAGGTGGCCGGTTCGACCAGGGGAAGCAGCGCGCAGGACGCCATCAGGGTGGCGGCCCAGGCGAACAGCGCCAGTCGTGCCCTCCCGCTCATGCCGGTGCCCCCTCGCCCGCCGCGCCGATACCGGCGCGCTCCCGGTCCGCCTGGCGCCACAGGTCCGTCAGGGAGGAGCCGCGCGGCACGCCCAGCACCGTCCAGCCCGCCTCACGCAGCATCCGCAACCGCTCCTCGCGTCTGTCCGGCGGAACGAGTCCGTCGGCCGGTTCCCGGCCCCAGCCGCCGCTGTCCAGGACGAAGGCGACCGCGCCCCCGCTGCGCTGGCGCATCTTGGCGGCCACCGCGGCCTGTTCCTCGTCGAGGTCGCCGAGGAAGGCGACCAGCAGCCCTTCGTTGCCGCCGCGCAGCACGTCGTACGCGCGGGACAGACCGGTGCCGTCGGAGTGGTCGATCACCGCGAGGGTGTCCATCATCAGCCCGGCCGCGTCCGCCGACTCCTGGCTCGCGCCCGCGAACCCGTCCGCGCCCTCGCCCGGCACCGAGCTGCCGGTGTCGGTCAGCAGCCGTACGGAGAAGCCTCGTTCGAGCATGTGCACCAGGGCCGACGCGGCGCCCGAGACCGCCCACTCGAAGGCCGAGTCGGGCCCGGCGCCGTGGAAGGCGAGGCCCCGGGTGTCCAGCAGCACCGTGCACCGCGCGCGCTGGGGCTGCTCCTCGCGGCGCACCATCAGCTCGCCGTAGCGCGCGGTGGAACGCCAGTGCACCCGGCGCAGGTCGTCGCCGTAGCGGTACCCGCGCGGGATGACGTCGTCCTCGCCGGCCAGTGCCAGCGAGCGCTGCCGTCCGTCGCCGTAGCCCTTGGCCTCGCCGCTGAACCGCACCGGCGGCAGGGACTCCACGCGCGGGATGACGGTGAGGGTGTCGTGCGTCGAGAAGGACCGGGTCAGCTCGCACATCCCGAACGGGTCCGTCAGGCGCAGTTGGAGCGGGCCCAGCGGGTAGCGGCCCCTGAGGTCGGAGCGGACCCGGTAGGACACCTCGCGCCGGCCGCCCGGCTCGACCCGGTCCAGCACGAAGCGGGGGCGCGGGCCCAGCACGTAGGGCACCCGGTCCTGGAGCATCAGCAGGCCGGTGGGCAGCCGGGAGACGTTGTCCATCCGCAGATGGACGCGGGCCTCGCTGCCGGCGGGCACCCGCGCGGGGGAGAGCCGGCGGCTGCCCGCGACCCGGTAGCGGGTGCGGTAGAGGACGCCGGCGCAGACCAGGGGCAGCACGGCCAGCAGCAGGCCGACCCGGAG
This sequence comes from Streptomyces sp. NPDC090106, assembly GCF_044747265.1. Classification (NCBI taxonomy): domain Bacteria; kingdom Bacillati; phylum Actinomycetota; class Actinomycetes; order Kitasatosporales; family Streptomycetaceae; genus Streptomyces; species Streptomyces sp. NPDC090106. Next base: position 299,323 of record NZ_JBIVDS010000005.1, read on the forward strand.
CAGATCGCTCTGCCCCAGCACGTACGCGCAGATGGCGGCGGCTATGCCCGCGGCCAGGAAGGACCGGCCGCGGGTGGTCAGTCCGGCCAGCGCGGTGCGCACCCCGCCCTTGTCGCCCCGGTCGGCCTCGCTCTGGCCCGGCCCGGTGGCGGTGGTCATCACAGCCTCCGCGGCGGCTGCTGGCCGAAGGCCTGGGTGCCCAGACCCAGGCCGCCCTGCTGCTGCGGCACCGGGGTGCGCTGGAGGATCTCCTGCACGACCTGCTCGGAGGTGCGCCGGTTGAGCTGGGCCTGCGCGGTGGGCAGCAGCCGGTGCGCGAGGACGGCGACGGCGAGCGCCTGCACGTCGTCCGGCAGCGCGTAGTCCCGGCCGCTGAGGGCGGCGGACGCCTTCGCCGCGCGCAGCAGATGCAGCGTCGCGCGCGGGGAGGCGCCGAGTCTGAGGTCGGGGTGGCTGCGGGTGGCCGCGACCAGGTCCACCGCGTAGCGGCGCACCGAGTCGGCGACATGGACGCCGCGCACCGCGTCGACCAGCTTCACGATGTCGTGCGCGTGCGCCACCGGCTGGAGGTCGTCCAGGGGGCTCGCCCCGCCGTGGATGTCGAGCATCTGCAGCTCGGCCTCGGCGCTCGGGTAGCCGATGGACACGCGTGCCATGAAGCGGTCGCGCTGGGCCTCCGGCAGCGGGTAGGTGCCCTCCATCTCGACCGGGTTCTGCGTGGCCACCACCATGAACGGGCTCGGCAGCTCGTAGGTCTGCCCGTCGATGGTGACCTGGCGCTCCTCCATGGACTCCAGCAGCGCGGACTGGGTCTTCGGCGAGGCGCGGTTGATCTCGTCGCCGATCACGATCTGCGCGAAGATGGCGCCCGGTTTGAACTCGAAGTCCCGGCGCTGCTGGTCCCAGATGGACACACCGGTGATGTCCGAGGGCAGCAGGTCGGGCGTGAACTGGATCCGTCGCACCGAGCAGTCGATGGACCGCGCCAGTGCCTTGGCCAGCATGGTCTTGCCGACGCCGGGGACATCCTCGATCAGAAGATGCCCCTCGGCGAGCAGTACGGTCAGCGAAAGCCGTACGACCTCGGGCTTGCCCTCGATCACACCCTCCACCGAACTGCGGACGCGCTCCACAGTGGCAGTCAGATCAGTGAGGCTCGCTCGATCGTCATAGGTCGTCACCCGGCCCTCCTCGGCCCGTTCTTTCTCCGGGCCGACGCTCTGCGTTGCGGACCGGCCCACCCCGAATCACGGACACCGCGCGGAAAAGGTTCCACGCGACGTCCACCCCCGCATTCTTGCTGCCGTTACCGATTCGTGTCACTCGCCTGTGGACAACTGGCAGCGATATGTCAGGGCTTGCGACCTTTTGGGTACCCCGGAATCGGAAATCAACAGCAGAACGACAGCTTCGCGGGTGGCCCGGGAGCCGGTCAGGCGGGGTCGATCTCGCGCAGCAGACCCGTCTTCACGTCGAAGACGAAGCCGCGCACGTCGTCGTTGTGCAGCAGGAACGGCGAGGTGCGCACCCGCTGCATGGACTGCCGTACGTCCTGGTCGACGTCGCGGAAGGACTCCACGGCCCAGGCCGGGCGCTGGCCGACCTCCATCTCCAGGTCGGTGCGGAACTCCTCGGTGATCTGTTCCAGGCCGCAGTTGGTGTGGTGGATCAGGACGATGCTGCTGGTGCCGAGCTTGCGCTGGCTGATGGTGAGCGAGCGGATCACGTCGTCGGTGACGACGCCGCCCGCGTTGCGGATGGTGTGGCAGTCGCCGAGTTCGAGGCCGAGCGCCTTGTGCAGGTCGAGGCGTGCGTCCATGCAGGCGACGACCGCGACGTGGAGGACCGGGCGGGCGTCCATGCCCGGGTCGGTGAACTCGGAGGCGTACCGCTCGTTGGCCGAGACCAGGCGGTCGGTGACGGAGTCGACGCTTATGGCGCCTTCAGACGCGGTGGTAGCTGATGCGGAAGTCGTCATAGACACGACGTTACTGGTCACAGCCGATCCGGTCCTGCGGTGAGAAGGGAAAAAGAGCGTCATCACGTCCTCTTTGTGAGGTAAGCCACAGGGGTGATCGGGGTGCGGCCGACCGGGTGATTTCCCGCCGCCCGCCGCGTCGCCGCCGACCCCGGCCGCGACGCGCAGGCCGGTTGATTGACCGCGAGACACCGTGGACTAAAGTGACGCGAAGCGGGAGGCGAGGCCCCCTGCTGGACTGAATTCCCCAGGAGACACCGGCTCAGTCGACCGGAATCTCCCCACGTGCGCGGCGCGTACGTACGGCTCGGCCTCCTCCCGCTCCCGGCCGGGAATCCGGCGGTGCGTGATGCTCCCGCCGGACCTGAGAGGGCCCCTTGAGCAACAGTCGGCACGTCCCGGTGATGCTCCAGCGCTGCCTGGACATGTTGGCCCCCGCCCTCACGGCCCCCGGAGCGGTCGTCGTCGACTGCACCCTCGGTCTCGGCGGCCACAGTGAAGCCCTTCTCCAGCGGTTCCCCGAGGCCCGTCTGGTCGCTCTCGACCGCGACAAGGAGGCCCTGCGGCTGTCCGGCGAACGCCTCGCCCCCTACGGCGAGCGCGCCACCCTCGTCCACGCCGTCTACGACGAGCTCCCGGACGTCCTCGACCGGCTCGGCGTCGCGCGCGTGCAGGGCGTCCTGTTCGACCTCGGCGTCTCCTCCATGCAGCTCGACGAGGCCGACCGCGGCTTCGCCTACGCCCAGGACGCCCCGCTCGACATGCGCATGGACCAGACGACCGGCGTCAGCGCCGCCGAGGTCCTCAACACCTACCCCGCGGGCGAACTGGTCCGCATCCTGCGGGCGTACGGCGAGGAGAAGCAGGCCAAGCGGATCGTCTCCGCCGTCGTGCGCGAGCGCGAGAAGGAGCCGTTCAGCAACAGCGCGCGGCTCGTCGAGCTGATCCGCGACTCCCTGCCCCAGGCCGCCAAGCGCACCGGCGGCAACCCCGCCAAGCGCACCTTCCAGGCGCTGCGCATCGAGGTCAACGGCGAACTGTCCGTCCTGGAGCAGGCGATCCCGGCCGCCGTGAAGGCCCTCGACGTGGGCGGGCGGATCGCGGTGCTGTCGTACCACTCGCTGGAGGACCGGCTGGTCAAGCAGGTGTTCGCGGCCGGCGCCGCCACCACCGCGCCCCCCGGACTGCCGGTGGTCCCCGAGCAGTACCAGCCGAGACTCAAGCTGCTCACGCGCGGTGCCGAACTTCCCACCGAGGAAGAGATCGCCGAGAACCGGCGGGCGGCCCCCGCACGTCTGCGGGGAGCCGAGAGGGTCAGGGCGGACGTCGAGTGAGGAGCGTGCGTGGGTAGGAAACCCGAACTGAGGGGACGGGCCGCTCGTCTCGCCCGGCTCCTCCCGGTCACCACGGGCTCCCGGCAGGCCGCCCGCACCCCGTTCGTGCTCCTCGTCGTCCTGCTCCTCGGCGGCGGCCTCATCGGGCTCCTCGTGCTGAACTCCGCGCTCAGCGAAGGCTCGTTCCGGCTCGACGACCTCCAGCGGGACACCAAGAGCCTCACCGACCAGGAGCAGGCCCTGCAACGGGACATCGACGCCTACTCCGCCCCCGACGCCCTCCAGCGGCGCGCCCGCGAGCTCGGCATGGTCCCCGGCGGCGACCCGGCCTTCCTCGGCACCGACGGCACGGTCAAGGGCGTTCCCGGGGCCGCCGCCGAGCAGTCCTCGGCCCAGCGGATCGTCCGCCCGCCGGAGGCGCTGCCCTCGGCGACGGCGTCCCCCACCGCCACGCCCACCCCGGCCGCCACGCCCTCCACCCCCCTGACAGCGCCCGCGTCCCCGACCCCCGGCAGGTGACGGAAGTGTCCGACAGGCAACCGCCCCGCCGCCGCGTCCCCGGCCCCGCCCGGCCCGCCGGTGAGGTCCGGCGCCGCCCGGGGCCCGGCGCCCGCCCGGCCCGCCGCCCGGCGGCCCCGCGCCCGGCCCGCCCCGCGGCGGCGCGCCCGCTCCGGCTCGGCAGTCCCCGCCCCCGGCTGCGGATGGTCAGCCTCGCGCTGACGCTCGTCCTGATCGCCTTCGTCGTCCGGCTGCTCCAGGTGCAGGCCGTCGACGCGAGCACCTACGCCGCCAAGGCCGAGCAGAACCGGTACGTCGGCTACACCCTGGCCGCCGAGCGCGGGCAGATCACCGACCGCTCCGGGGTCGCCCTGGCGACCAGCGTGGACGCCTACGACATCACCGCCGACCCCACGATGTTCCGGCGCAAGCAGCTCAAGATCGACGACGGGCCCGAGCAGGCCGCCGCGCTGCTCGCGCCGATTCTCGGCCAGGAGCAGAGCGACATCGCCGCGAAGCTCCGCACCAAGGGCCAGTACGTCAAGCTCGCCGGCCGGCAGACGCCCCAGGTCTGGAAGCAGATCAAGGACCTCAAGAGCGCGCTCGCGGCCAAGGCCGAGGACGGCACGGTCAACGTCATCGCCGGTGTCTTCGCCGTCGCCACCAGCAAGCGCGTGTACCCCAACGGCGAGCTCGCCGCCGGGATACTGGGCTGGGTCAACGCCGACGGCAAGGGCGGCGGCGGTGTCGAGCAGCAGCTCAACACCGAACTCACCGGCAAGGACGGCAAGATCCGGTACGCCCAGTCCGGCGGCCGGCAGGTTCCCACCGCCGGCTCCACCGAGACGCCCGCCGTGCCCGGCAGCGACGTCGAGCTCACCATCGACCGCGACATCCAGTGGGCCGCCCAGAACGCCATCACCGACCAGGTGAAGGAGTCCAAGGCGGACCGCGGGTACGTGATAGTGCAGGACACGCAGACCGGCGAGATCCTCGCCATGGCCAACTCGCCCGGCTTCGACCCCGGCGACCTCACCCAGGCCGACCCCGCCACCCTGCACAACTGGGCCCTGGAGGACGCCTACGAGCCCGGTTCCACCGCCAAGGTGCTGTCGATGGCGGCCGTCCTGGAGGAGAACGCGGCGACACCGCGCACGCATGTCACCGTGCCCAACCGGCTGCACCGCGGCGACCGTCTCTTCAAGGACGACATCGACCACCCGACCTGGTACCTCACGCTCAACGGCGTGCTCGCCAAGTCCAGCAACATCGGCACCATCCTGGCGACCGGACAGCTCGGCACGACCCAGTCGCAGGCCAACCAGGTCCTTTACTCGTACCTGCGCAAGTTCGGCCTCGGCAGCTACTCCGGGCTCGACTTCCCCGGCGAGACCAAGGGCATCCTCGCGTCGCCCGGGGACTGGTCGACCTCGCAGCAGTACACGATTCCTTTCGGCCAGGGTGTGTCCCTCAACGCGATGCAGGCCGCGTCCGTCTACTCGACGATCGCGAACGGCGGCGTCCGCGTCGAACCCACGCTCGTCCGCGGCACGGAGGGCCCCGACGGACGCTTCACACCGGCCTCGACACCCAAGAAGACCAGGGTGATCAGCGAGAAGACGGCGAAGACCCTCGCCCAGATGCTGGAGTCGGTCGTGGACGACCAGGAGGGCACCGGTACCAAGGCGCGCATTCCGGGGTACCGGGTGGCGGGCAAGACCGGTACGGCCAACCGTGTGGATCCGGCCACCGGCAAGTACCACGGCTACACCTCGTCGTTCGCCGGGTTCGCGCCCGCGGACAAGCCCCGCATCACCGTGTACTGCGCCATCCAGAACGCCACGAAGGGCAGTTACTTCGGCGGCCAGATCTGCGGTCCCGTCTACAAGCAGGTGATGGAGTTCGCGCTCAAGACCCTCCAGGTCCCGCCGACGGGAACCAAGTCCGCCAGGCTTCCCGTCACCTTCACCCCCTGATCAGTACGAGCAGCCAGCCAGTCCGAGCAGCCAGGAACCACCTCGTGACAACGATCACTCCCGATTCCGGGAACCAGCGCACGCCACCCGCCTCGCTTCGCTCCGAGGCGGGTGAGCCCGGTACGCTCACCGCCGTGTCAGACGCTGATCAGTCCCAAACCACCCAGAAGGGCCATCCCGTGACCTATCCGGGACCCCCCAGGCCGGTCCGGGTCTCCGCAACAACCCTCGCGGAACTCGCCGATCAGCTGGGTGTCACCGCGCCCGAAGCCGCCGACGTCACGGGTATCACCCATGACTCCCGAGCGGTCCGCCCCGGTGACCTGTACGCCGCCCTGCCCGGAGCCCGGCTGCACGGCGCCGACTTCGTGACCCAGGCCGCCGGCCTCGGCGCGGTCGCCGTGCTGACCGACCCGACCGGCGCCGAACGGGCCGCCGCGACCGGCCTGCCGGTCCTCGTCGTGGACGACCCGCGCGGACGCATGGGCGAACTGGCGGCCACCATCTACGGCCACCCGGGCCGCGATCTGCTCCAGATCGGCATCACCGGCACCTCCGGCAAGACCACCACCGCCTACCTCGTCGAGGGCGGCCTGAAGGCCAAGAGCAACACCGGCCTCATCGGCACCGTCGAGACGCGGATCGGCGACGAGCGCATCAAGTCCGAGCGCACCACCCCCGAAGCCACCGATCTCCAGGCCCTGTTCGCGGTCATGCGCGAACGCGGCGTCGAGGCGGTCGCCATGGAGGTCTCCAGCCACGCCCTGGTCCTCGGCCGGGTCGACGCCTGCGTCTTCGACATCGGCGTCTTCACCAACCTCAGCCCGGAACACATGGAGTTCCACTCCGACATGGAGGACTACTTCCGGGCCAAGGCGCAGTTGTTCACGCCCGAGCGCAGCCGCCTCGGCGTCGTCAACCTCGACGACGAGTACGGCCGCCGGCTCGCCGGGGAGGCGACCGTCCCGGTCGTCACCTTCTCCGCCGAGGGCCACCCGGACGCCGACTGGCGCGCCGAGGACGTCCGCGTCGGCCCGATGGACTCGACGTTCACCGTGGTCGGCCCCGAGGGCGAGCGCATCGAGGCCAGGTCGCCGCTGCCGGGCCCGTTCAACGTCGCCAACACCCTCGCCGCGATCGTCGCGCTCGGCGCGGCCGGGCTCGACCCGCAGGCCGCCGCCGACGGCGTGGCCGCGGTTCCCGGCGTTCCGGGGCGACTTGAGCGGGTGGACGCCGGACAGCCGTATCTCGCGGTCGTGGACTACGCGCACAAGACCGACGCCGTCGAATCCGTCCTCAAGGCGCTCCGCAAGGTCACCGAGGGGCGGCTGCACGTCGTGCTCGGCTGCGGCGGCGACCGCGACCGCACCAAACGCGAGCCGATGGGCGCCGCGGCGGCCCGGCTCGCCGACACCGCCGTGCTGACCTCCGACAACCCCCGCTCCGAGGACCCGCTCGCGATCCTCGCCGCCATGCTCCAGGGCGCGGCGTCCGTGCCGGCGCACGAGCGCGGCGAGGTCCAGGTCTTCGAGGACCGGGCCGCCGCGATCGCCGCCGCCGTCGCCCGCGCCGAGCCCGGGGACACCGTGCTCGTCGCCGGCAAGGGCCATGAGCAGGGCCAGGACATCGCCGGGGTGGTCCGTCCCTTCGACGACCGCCAGGTGCTTCGAGAAGCCATCCAGAAGACCCAGGGATGAACTTGTGATCGCCCTCTCCCTCGCCGAGATCGCCTCAGTCGTCGGCGGGCAGACGTACGACATACCGGATCCGTCCGTCCAGGTCACCGGGCCCACCGTCATCGACTCCCGCAAGGTCGAGGGCGGCAGCCTGTTCGCCGCCTTCGTCGGTGAGCACGTCGACGGCCACGACTACGCCCGCCAGGCCGTCGAGGCGGGTGCTGCCGCCGTCCTGGCCCAGCGCCCCGTCGGCGTCCCCGCGATCGTCGTCGAGGACGTCCAGACGGCCCTCGGAGCCCTCGCCCGCGAGGTCGTACGACGGCTCGGCGCGACCCTCGTGGGGCTGACCGGCTCGGCCGGCAAGACCAGCACCAAGGACCTCATCGCGCAGGTGCTCCAGCGCAAGGCGCCGACGGTGTGGACACCCGGCTCCCTCAACAACGAGATCGGGCTGCCGCTGACCGCCCTCACCGCCACCGAGGAGACGCGTTTCCTCGTCCTGGAGATGGGCGCCCGCGGAATCGGCCACATCCGCTACCTCGCGGATCTGACGCCCCCGCGGATCGGCCTCGTCCTGAACGTCGGCACCGCCCACATCGGCGAGTTCGGCGGCCGTGAGCAGATCGCCCAGGCCAAGGGCGAGCTGGTCGAGGGGCTGCCCGAGGACGGCACGGCGGTCCTCAACGCCGACGATCCGCTCGTACGGGCCATGGCGTCCCGTACGAAGGCGAAGGTGATCCTTTTCGGAGAGTCGGGCGAAGCGGACGTACGCGCCGAGAACGTCAGACTCACGGACACCGGACAGCCCGCCTTCAGACTTCGCACACCCTCCGGTGACAGCGACGTGACCATGCGCCTGTACGGTGAGCACCACGTGTCGAACGCGCTCGCCGCGGCCGCCGTCGCCCATGAGCTGGGCATGTCCGCAGCTGAGATCGCCATCGCGCTCTCCGAGGCGGACTCCCTCTCCCGCTGGCGTATGGAGGTCACCGAGCGCCCGGACGGCGTGACGATCGTCAACGACGCCTACAACGCGAACCCCGAGTCCATGCGAGCGGCCTTGCGCGCGCTCGCGGCGATGGGCAGGGGGCGGCGGACCTGGGCGGTGCTCGGCAAGATGGCCGAGCTCGGGGACGAGGCGCTCGCCGAGCACGACGCGGTCGGACGGCTGGCCGTCCGGCTCAATGTCGGCAAGCTCGTCGCGGTCGGGGGCAGGGAAGCGTCCTGGCTGCAACTGGGCGCATACAACGAGGGTTCGTGGGGTGAGGAGTCGGTGCACGTGTCCGACGCACAGGCGGCTGTCGACCTGTTGCGCAGCGAGTTGCGCCCGGGGGACGTCGTACTCGTGAAGGCGTCCCGGTCGGTCGGTCTGGAGAGTGTCGCCGAGGCGCTGCTCCGCACCGAGGGTGAGGTCACCGCCCGATGATGAAGCAGATCCTGTTCGCAGGAGTCATTGGTCTGTTCCTGACCCTGGTCGGCACTCCGCTGCTGATCAAGCTGCTGGCCCGCAAGGGCTACGGCCAGTACATCCGCGACGACGGCCCGCGCGAGCACGCCAGCAAGCGCGGTACGCCGACCATGGGCGGTATCGCCTTCATCTTCGCGACGGTCGCCGCGTACTTCCTGGCCAAGGTCATCACCGGCTACACCCCGACCTACTCGGGTCTGCTGGTGCTCGGCCTGATGTGCGGCATGGGCCTGGTCGGGTTCCTCGACGACTACATCAAGATCGTCAAGCGGCGTTCGCTCGGTCTGCGGGCCAAGGCGAAGATGGCCGGACAGCTCATCGTCGGCATCGCGTTCGCGGTGCTCGCCCTGATGTTCCCGGACGCCCGCAACAACACCCCGGCCTCCGACCGGCTGTCGTTCATCACGGACTTCGGCTGGAAGATCGGCCCGGTGCTGTTCGTGGTCTGGGCGCTGTTCATGATCCTCGCGATGTCGAACGGCGTGAACCTGACGGACGGTCTGGACGGCCTCGCCACCGGCGCCTCCGTGCTCGTCTTCGGCGCCTACACCTTCATCGGTGTCTGGCAGTTCCAGGAGTCCTGCGCCAACGGCGAGACCCTGACCAACCCCAACGCCTGCTACGAGGTGAGGGATCCGCTCGACCTCGCGGTCATCGCCTCCGCGCTGATGGGTGCCTGTCTCGGCTTCCTGTGGTGGAACACCTCGCCCGCCAAGATCTTCATGGGCGACACCGGTTCGCTCGCGCTCGGCGGTGTCCTCACCGGCCTCGCCATCTGCTCCCGCACCGAGCTGCTCGTGGCCATCATGGGCGGTCTGTTCGTCCTCATCACCATGTCGGTGGTCATCCAGGTCGGCTCGTTCAAGATGACGGGCAAGCGCGTCTTCCGGATGGCACCCCTACAGCACCACTTCGAACTCAAGGGCTGGTCGGAAGTCCTGGTCGTGGTCCGTTTCTGGATCATCCAGGGCATCTGCGTGATCGTCGGCCTGGGTCTCTTCTACGCGGGATGGGCAGCCGAGAAGTGATCGACCTGCGGGGCAAGCACGTCACCGTCGCCGGACTCGGCGTCTCCGGCATCCCGGCCGCCAAGGCCCTCCACGCGCGCGGGGCGCACGTCACCGTCGTCAACGACGGCGACGACGCCCGCGCGCGGGAACAGGCCGCGGAGCTGGAGGCGCTCGGCGTCACCGTCCGCCTCGGTGACGGTGCCACCCTGCCGGACGGCGCCGAACTCGTCGTCACCGCACCCGGCTGGCAGCCCGGCAAGCCGCTGTTCACCGCGGCCCGGGAAGCCGGCCTGGAGATCTGGGGCGACGTCGAACTCGCCTGGCGGCTGCGCGGACCCGACGCCGCGCCCTGGCTCGCCGTCACCGGCACCAACGGCAAGACGACGACCACGCAGATGCTCGCGTCGATCCTGACGGCCGCCGGACTGCGCACCGCCGCCGTCGGCAACATCGGCGTCTCCGTCCTGGACGCGGTCCTCGGCGAGGAGCAGTACGACGTGCTGGCCGTGGAGTTGTCGAGCTACCAGCTCCACTGGGCGCCCTCGGTGCGCGCCCACTCCGCCGTCGTCCTGAACCTCGCCCCCGACCATCTCGACTGGCACGGCTCCATGGAGGCGTACGCCGCCGACAAGGGCCGCGTCTACGAGGGCAATCGGGTCGCCTGCGTCTACAACGTGGCCGACAAGGCCACCGAGGACCTGGTGCGCGAGGCCGACGTCGAGGAGGGCTGCCGTGCCGTCGGCTTCACCCTCGGCGCCCCGGCGCCCTCCCAACTCGGTGTCGTGGACGGCATCCTGGTGGACCGGGCCTTCGTCGAGAACCGGCAGAAGAACGCCCAGGAGCTCGCCGAGGTCTCCGACGTCCGTCCGCCCGCCCCGCACAACATCGCCAACGCCCTTGCCGCGGCGGCCCTCGCCCGCGCCTTCGGGGTGCCCGCCACGGCCGTACGGGACGGGCTGCGCGCCTTCACCCCGGACGCCCACCGCATCGCCCACGTGGCCGACGTGGACGGCGTCGCCTACGTCGACGACTCCAAGGCCACCAACACCCATGCGGCGGAAGCCTCGTTGGCGGCCTACGAGTCGATCGTGTGGATCGCGGGCGGGCTCGCCAAGGGCGCGACCTTCGACGAGCTCGTCGCCAAGTCGGCGAAGCGGCTGCGCGGGGTCGTGCTCATCGGCCAGGACCGTGCCCTGATCCGCGAAGCCCTCGCGCGACACGCCCCGGAAGTACCCGTCGTGGACCTTGACCGGACCGACACTGGGGCGATGCCCGCGGCTGTCCAGGAAGCCTCCCGCCTCGCCGCCCGAGGGGACACGGTGCTCCTCGCCCCGGCCTGCGCCTCCATGGACATGTTCGCCAACTACAACAAGCGCGGTGACGCGTTCGCGGAGGCGGTTCGCGAACTCGGCGCCTGACCGACGCAGCGGAGGCGCCTGATGCCCAGTAGCCGTACCGGCCGCCCGCCCGTGCAGCGGGCGCGGGTGGTCAGACGCCCCGCCGTCCCCCGGACCGCGCGCGACAACCCGTTCAAGCGGCTGCACGGCCGGGCCCGCAAGGCCTGGGACCGGCCGCTGACGGCGTACTACCTGATCCTCGGCGGCAGCCTGCTGATCACCGTGCTCGGCCTGGTGATGGTCTACTCGGCCTCCCAGATCACCGCGTTGCAGATGTCGCTGGGCGGTTCCTTCTTCTTCCGCAAACAGTTCCTCGCCGCCTCCATCGGCGGCGTCCTGCTGCTGGTCGCCTCCCGGATGCCGGTCAAACTGCACCGGGCGCTGGCCTATCCGATCCTCGCGGGCGCCGTCTTCATGATGGCGCTGGTGCAGGTGCCGGGGATAGGGATGTCGGTCAACGGCAACCAGAACTGGATCTCGCTGGGCGGCTCCTTCCAGATCCAGCCCAGCGAGTTCGGCAAGCTGGCGCTCGTCCTGTGGGGCGCCGACCTGCTCGCCCGCAAACAGGACAGGAAGCTGCTGGCCCAGTGGAAGCACATGCTGGTGCCGCTCGTCCCGGTCGCCTTCATGCTGCTCGGCCTGATCATGCTGGGCGGCGACATGGGCACGGCGATCATTCTCACAGCGATCCTCTTCGGCCTGCTGTGGCTGGCCGGTGCGCCCACCCGGCTGTTCGTCGGCGTGCTGTCGGTCGCCGCCTTCATCGGCGTCGTCCTCATCAAGACCAGCCCCAACCGCATGGCCCGCCTCCAGTGCATCGGCGCCACCGACCCCGGCCCCGGGGACGCCTGTTGGCAGGCCGTGCACGGCATCTACGCCCTCGCGTCCGGCGGGATCTTCGGTTCGGGACTCGGCGCCAGTGTGGAAAAATGGGGGCAACTCCCGGAAGCCCACACGGACTTCATCTTCGCCGTCACCGGTGAGGAACTGGGTCTTGCGGGGACGCTGTCGGTGCTCGCCCTCTTCGCGGCTCTAGGCTATGCGGGTATCCGCGTGGCCGGCCGCACGGAGGACCCCTTCGTCAGGTATGCCGCGGGAGGCGTGACCACCTGGATCACCGCGCAGGCGGTGATCAACATCGGTGCGGTGCTCGGTCTGCTGCCGATCGCCGGCGTCCCGCTCCCGCTGTTCTCCTACGGGGGATCCGCCCTGCTGCCGACCATGTTCGCCATCGGGCTGCTGATCGCCTTCGCGCGCGAGGAACCCGCTGCGCGGGCGGCGCTTGCGATGCGGCAACCCCGGTTTGGTAGAAAGCGGGGTGCCGGAGCTTCCGCGCGTGACAGGGAGCCCCGGAGATGGAACACGATGCGACGGCGTGCCTCTGCGGCACGTTCGTCCGGAGAGCGGTGAATTTCGGTGCATGTCGTACTCGCCGGTGGGGGGACCGCCGGCCACATCGAGCCCGCGCTCGCCCTCGCGGACGCCCTGCGCAGGCAGGACCCGACCGTGGGGATCACGGCCCTCGGCACGGAGCGCGGCCTGGAGACCCGCCTCGTCCCCGAGCGGGGCTATGACCTCGCGCTCATCCCGGCGGTCCCGCTGCCGCGCAAGCCCACCCCCGAGCTGATCACCGTCCCGGGCCGGCTGCGCGGCACCATCAAGGCCGCCGAGCAGATCCTGGAGCGCACCAAGGCGGACGCCGTCGTCGGCTTCGGCGGGTACGTGGCCCTGCCCGGCTACCTGGCCGCCAAGCGGCTCGGTGTGCCGATCGTGATCCACGAGGCCAACGCCCGCCCCGGCCTGGCCAACAAGATCGGCTCCCGGTACGCGGCCAAGGTCGCCGTCTCCACCCCGGACAGCAAGCTGCGCGACGCCCGCTACATCGGCATCCCGCTGCGCCGCTCGATCGCCACCCTGGACCGGGCCGCCGTCCGCCCCGAGGCACGGCGCCAGTTCGGCCTCGACCCCAACCTGCCCACGCTGCTGGTCTCCGGCGGCTCCCAGGGCGCCCGCAGGCTCAACGAGGTCGTCCAGCAGGTCGCCCCGTGGCTCCAGCAGGCCGGCATCCAGATCCTGCACGCGGTCGGCCCGAAGAACGAACTGCCGCAGGTGCAGCAGATGCCCGGGATGCCCCCGTACCGCCCGGTACCGTACCTGGACCGGATGGACCTCGCGTACGCCGCGGCCGACATGATGCTCTGCCGCGCGGGCGCGATGACCGTCGCCGAACTCTCCGCCGTCGGACTCCCGGCCGCCTACGTCCCGCTGCCCATCGGCAACGGCGAACAGCGGCTCAACGCCCAGCCGGTGGTCAAGGCCGGCGGCGGTCTGCTGGTCGACGACGCGGAACTCACCCCCGAGTGGGTCCAGCGCACCGTCGTCCCCGTGCTCGCCGACCCGCACCGGCTGTACGAGATGTCGCGCGCTGCCGCCGAGTTCGGCCGCCGGGACGCCGACGACCTGCTCGTCGGCATGGTGTACGAGGCGATCGCCTCGCGCCGTTAGGCACTGAGTACGGAGGACGCACGTGGCCGGACCGACGACCGCCGAGCGCGGTGAACGCCAGCAGGAGTCGGCCGGCCCGCCTCCCGGCCCACGACGCCTGAGGGTGCCCCGAGTTCGTACGATCATCATCCTCGCCGTCGCGGCCGTGCTCCTTCTGGCCGGTTCCGTCTGGGTGTTGTACGGCTCCCAGTGGCTGCGCGTCGAACGCGTGTCGGTGTCGGGGACCGACGTGCTGACGCCGCAGCAGGTCCGGGAAGCCGCCGACGTGCCGGTCGGATCGCCGCTGATTTCCGTCGACACGGCGGCGATCGAGGCGCGCCTGCGCTCGAAATTGCCCCGAATTGACGTGGTTGACGTGGTCCGCTCGTGGCCGCACGGAATCGGACTGAAAGTGGTCGAGCGCACCCCGGTCCTGATTGTCGAAAAGGGCGGAAAGTTTGTCGAAGTGGACGGGGACGGGGTCCGTTTTGCCACGGTTCCCCAAGCCCCGAAAGGCATCCCCGCGCTGGAATTGACGGCTTCCTCCTCGGGCCCCGGCGCCGCGAGCCTGCGCCGCTTCGGCGAGGACCGGCTCGTGCGCGAGGCGGTACGGGTCGCGGGTGACATTCCGGCCGTTCTCGCGAAGAGCACCCGGACCGTCAAGGTGCGTTCGTACGACGACATCTCGCTGGAGCTGAGCGGCGGCAGGACCGTCGACTGGGGGAGCAGCGAGAAGGGTGCGGCGAAGGGCCGTACACTCACCGCTCTCATGAAAGCGGCATCCGGTGCGCGGCACTTCGACGTGAGTGTTCCCACGGCCCCTGCGTCATCAGGGAGTTGACGCACATACGCGCAGGCCAGCACCCTGGTTGGGCAGCGCTATGGCTGATCACATAGGGTGAAAAGAAAAACGGGAGGTTCGGCGTGTTCGTTGAACGCGCGCCACTTGTCGACTTAGTGTCCTGTTCAGAAGATTCCAGGGAACAGACACACTGGTAACCCTAAACTTCAACGTTAGGGTTCGGGTCGGCGTTCGGACCGTCCCATTCGGCATCAGTCGTCGGACCGCTCGCAACCGCGGCACGACGGCACGTAACTCGAGGCGAGAGGCCTTCGACGTGGCAGCACCGCAGAACTACCTCGCAGTCATCAAAGTCATCGGTGTCGGCGGCGGTGGTGTCAATGCCATCAACCGGATGATCGAAGTCGGTCTCAAGGGCGTCGAGTTCATCGCCATCAACACCGACGCCCAGGCGCTGTTGATGAGCGACGCAGACGTCAAGCTCGATGTCGGCCGTGAACTGACGCGCGGACTCGGCGCCGGCGCCAACCCGGCCGTCGGCCGCAAGGCCGCCGAGGACCACCGCGAGGAGATCGAGGAGGTCCTCAAGGGGGCCGACATGGTCTTCGTGACGGCCGGCGAGGGCGGCGGCACCGGCACCGGCGGCGCGCCCGTCGTGGCCAACATCGCCCGCTCGCTGGGCGCCCTCACCATCGGCGTGGTCACCCGCCCCTTCACCTTCGAGGGCCGGCGCCGCGCCAACCAGGCCGAGGACGGCATCGCGGAGCTCCGCGAAGAGGTCGACACCCTCATCGTCATCCCGAACGACCGGCTGCTGTCCATCTCGGACCGCCAGGTCTCGGTCCTCGACGCCTTCAAGTCGGCCGACCAGGTCCTGCTCTCCGGCGTCCAGGGCATCACCGACCTCATCACCACGCCCGGTCTGATCAACCTCGACTTCGCCGACGTGAAGTCCGTGATGTCCGAGGCCGGTTCGGCCCTCATGGGCATCGGCTCGGCCCGCGGCGACGACCGCGCGGTGGCCGCCGCGGAGATGGCGATCTCCTCGCCGCTCCTGGAGGCCTCGATCGACGGCGCCCGCGGCGTCCTGCTGTCCATCTCCGGCGGCTCCGACCTCGGCCTGTTCGAGATCAACGAGGCCGCTCAGCTGGTCAGCGAGGCCGCCCACCCGGAGGCCAACATCATCTTCGGCGCGGTCATCGACGACGCCCTCGGCGACGAGGTCCGCGTCACCGTCATCGCCGCCGGCTTCGACGGGGGCCAGCCGCCGGCCCGCCGGGACAACGTCCTCGGCTCGGCCTCCTCCTCCGCGCGCCGCGAGGAGCCCGCTCCGGCCCGGCAGCCCGAGTCCCGCCCGTCCTTCGGCTCCCTCGGCAGCGTCACGCCCAAGGAAGAGCCCGCGCCCGCTCCCGAGCCGGTGAACGACCTTCCGGTCTCCCCGCCGGTTCCGCCGTCGCGGTCCTACACGGACAGCGCGGCGGAGGAGCTGGACGTGCCGGACTTCCTCAAGTGATAGGACAGCGCTCCCGAACGAGCACTGCGAGCGGCGCGCACTTCGCCTTCACCGACCGGTGGGGCGGGGTGAGCGCCGTTCCGTACGAGGAGCTCAACCTCGGCGGCGCGGTCGGCGACGACCCCGAGGCCGTCCGGGCCAACCGGGAACTCGCCGCGAAGTCGCTGGGGATCGAGCCCGGCCGGGTCGTGTGGATGAACCAGGTCCACGGCGCCGACGTGGCCGAGGTCGACGGGCCGTGGACCACGCGGCTCACCCCCGAGGTCGACGGTCTGGTCACCGCGACCCGCGGACTCGCCCTCGCCGTGCTGACCGCCGACTGCGTACCGGTGCTGCTCGCGGACCCGGTCGCCGGAGTGGTCGCCGCCGCCCACGCCGGACGGCCCGGCATGCTCAAGGGGATCGTGCCCGCCGCCGTCGACGCGATGGAGTCGCTCGGCGCGGACCCCGCCCGGATCGTCGCGCGCACCGGACCCTCCGTCTGCGGCCGGTGCTACGAGGTGCCCGCCGAGATGCGGGCCGAGGTCGCGGCGTCCGAACCGGCGGCGTACGCCGAGACGAGCTGGGGCACCCCCGCCGTCGACGTCGCCGCCGGAGTGCACGCGCAGCTCGACCGGCTCGGGGTGCGCGACCGGGAGCAGTCGCCGGTGTGCACGCTGGAGTCGGAGGATCACTTCTCGTATCGCCGCGATCGCACCACGGGGCGACTCGCGGGATATGTCTGGCTGGACTGATGGGACATGACGGACCGTAAGGATGAACTCGCCGTAAACCTGGCGAAGGTGGAGGAGCGCATCGCCGCCGCGTGCGTGGCCGCGGGCCGCAAGCGCGAGGAGGTGACGCTCGTCGTCGTCACCAAGACCTACCCCGCGAGCGATGTGCGGTTCCTGGCCGAGCTCGGCGTCCGCGACGTCGCAGAGAACAAGGACCAGGACGCCGCCCCGAAAGCGGCCGAATGTGCCGATCTGTCGCTGAACTGGCACTTCGTCGGCCAGCTCCAGACCAACAAGGTGCGTTCCGTGGTCGGTTACGCGGATGTCGTGCAGTCCGTCGACCGTCCGAAGCTGGTGACGGCCCTCTCCCGGGAGGCCGTCCGGACCGGGCGCGAGATCGGATGCCTCCTCCAGGTCGCCCTCGACGCGGGGGAGAGCGGGCGGGGTGAGCGGGGCGGTGTCGCGCCCGGCGGAATCGAAGAGTTGGCCGACCTCGTCGCCGACGCTCCGGGGCTGCGGATCGGCGGACTGATGACCGTCGCCCCGCTCACCGGGGAATACGCGGGGCGCCAACAGGCGGCGTTCGGGCGGTTGATGGATTTGTCGACCGACCTGCGCCGAGCTCATCCGGCTGCGAACATGGTCTCGGCAGGGATGAGTGCGGATCTCGAACAGGCCGTGGCAGCCGGAGCGACACATGTGCGCGTCGGCACTGCGGTACTCGGAGTCCGCGCGAGGCTCGGGTAACGTCGCCAGGAAGTCGGACCACAGCAGAAAATATGGTCATTACCGCCTAAAGGCGGGCGCAACGACCACGTGGATCGCGGGCACTTGGCAACAGTCAGTGGATCCACCACAGAGCGGAGGACTCAGAGCATGGCCGGCGCGATGCGCAAGATGGCGGTCTACCTCGGCCTCGTGGAGGACGATGGGTACGACGGCCGAGGTTTCGACCCCGACGACGACTTCGAGCCCGAACTGGACCCGGAGCCCGAGCGTGACCACCGGCGGCACGAGCCGGTGCACCAGGCGCACAGTGCACATCAGTCCCAAAGGGACGAAGAGGTGCGAATCGTACAGCCCTCCACCCCCCGTGAGCCGGTTGCCCGTTCCGCTTCGTCGGCCGCGGAATCCGGCCGTCCGGCGCGCATCGCGCCCGTGGCGTCCATCACACAAGAACGTCAGAGCCTGGAGAAGAACGCGCCGGTGATCATGCCCAAGGTCGTGTCCGAACGGGAGCCCTACCGGATCACCACGCTTCACCCGCGGACCTACAACGAGGCCCGTACCATCGGGGAACACTTCCGTGAGGGCACTCCGGTGATCATGAATCTCACCGAGATGGACGACACGGACGCCAAGCGACTTGTCGACTTTGCGGCGGGTTTGGTGTTTGGTCTTCACGGCAGCATCGAGCGGGTGACGCAGAAGGTGTTCCTGTTGTCGCCTGCTAACGTCGATGTCACGGCGGAGGACAAGGCTCGTATCGCAGAGGGCGGGTTCTTCAACCAGAGCTGAGACGCAAGGCCGGAAACAGCAGTACAAGTAGTACCCAGCAGCACGGAAAACAGGGGAGAGGGAAGCACAGGTCATGAGCGTGGTTCTGGATGTCGTCTACATCGCGCTGATGTGCTTCCTGATCGTGCTCATCTTCCGATTGGTCATGGACTACGTCTTCCAGTTCGCCCGCTCGTGGCAACCTGGCAAGGCGATGGTGGTCGTTCTGGAGGCCACCTACACTGTCACCGATCCACCGCTGAAGCTTCTGCGGCGGTTCATTCCGCCGCTGCGTCTCGGGGGCGTGGCGCTCGACCTGTCCTTCTTCGTACTGATGATCATCGTCTACATCCTGATCTCGATCGTGAGCCGGCTGTGATGAGCGATGTGACCTACCGTCTTGCCGATGCCGACGACTACGTTGAGGTGAAGAGATGCCGTTGACCCCCGAGGACGTGCGGAACAAGCAGTTCACGACCGTCCGCCTCCGAGAAGGCTATGACGAGGACGAGGTCGATGCCTTCCTCGATGAGGTCGAAGCCGAACTGACCCGCCTGCTCCGCGAGAACGAGGATCTGCGCGCCAAGCTGGCCGCGGCCACGCGTGCCGCCGCGCAGAACCAGCAGAACATGCGGAAGCCTCCGGAGCAGGACGGTCAGCAGGGCATGCCGCCCCAGGGCATGCCTCCGCAGCAGGGCATGCGCGGTCCTGGCCCGGGTGCGCCCGTGCCGGCCGGCATATCTGGCCCGCCGCAGCAGATGGGTGGCCCCATGGGTGGCCCGCCCCAGCTGCCGAGCGGTGCCCCGCAGCTTCCGGCCGGCCCCAGCGCCGGCCAGGGTGGCTCGCAGGGTCCCGGTCCGATGGGCCAGGGTGGCCCGATGGGTCAGGGCGGTCCCATGGGCCAGGGCGGTCCGATGGGTCCCGGTCCGATGGGCCAGGGCGGCCCGATGGGTCAGGGCGGTCCCATGGGCCAGGGTGGCCCGATGGGTCCCGGTCCGATGGGCCAGGGTCCCATGGGTGGTCAGCCCCCCATGCAGCAGCAGATGGGTGGCCCGATGGGCGGCCCCATGGGTGGTCCGATGGGCGGCCCCGGTCAGGGTGGTCCCGGTGGCGACAGCGCCGCCCGTGTCCTCTCGCTGGCCCAGCAGACCGCCGACCAGGCGATCGCCGAGGCCCGTTCCGAGGCCAACAAGATCGTCGGTGAGGCGCGCAGCCGTGCCGAGGGTCTGGAGCGGGACGCCCGTGCCAAGGCCGACGCCCTGGAGCGGGACGCGCAGGAGAAGCACCGCGTCGCGATGGGCTCCCTGGAGTCCGCCCGCGCCACGCTGGAGCGCAAGGTCGAGGACCTGCGCGGCTTCGAGCGCGAGTACCGCACCCGCCTGAAGTCCTACCTGGAGTCGCAGCTGCGTCAGCTGGAGACCCAGGCCGACGACTCGCTGGCCCCGCCGCGGACCCCGGCGGCGGCGTCGCTTCCGCCGTCCCCGGCGCCTTCCATGGCCCCGGCCGGCGCGAGCGCCCCGTCCTACGGCGGCAACCCCGGTGGCATGGGCGGCGGCCCGGCTCCGGCCGCTCCGTCCTACGGCGGTCAGCAGCAGATGTCGCCGGCGATGACCCAGCCCATGGCTCCGGTCCGTCCGCAGGGCCCCGGCCCGATGGGCCAGGCGCCCTCCCCGATGCGTGGCTTCCTCATCGACGAGGACGACAACTGACGGGTTGTAGTACGCCGTAGGCATCGGCAGCGTTCAACGGGGCGAGCCCCGGACTCCGGTCCGGGGCTCGCCCCTTTTACGCGTGTTGACGGCGGGACGGCGCCACCGCCGACGGCCTGCCGGCGGGGTCCCCCCCAGGCGGACACGGGCGTGATGGTGGACACACGGGACGCCTCGGACGGCCGGACGCGGATCTGGGTCGGCTGGATGACGGCGTACTCGGCTCGGCTAAGTGACAGCGGCCTCGGCGCGGCGAACCGGGGACGGGACGGGAACCGATGTCGCGGCGGTCGCCTGGCTGGAGAGCCACGGGTACCCGGCCATGGTCGTGATGACCGGGGTGGTCCGGGCCCTCCTCACCTCCGGAGGTTTCCGCGTCGCTGTGCGGCTCGACGGGACTCGCTCCGCACGGTCCTGGTACCGGATGTTCCCGAGGCGTCGCGGGCGGAGCTCCGGCGGCCGTCCCGGTGTGCCGAAGGCCCGGCTCCCTGAGGGGAACCGGGCCTTCGGGGTGGTGGGTTACGCCTTGCGCAGGCGGAACGTCAGGGACAGGCCCTCGTCCGTGAACGGGGTGCCGTAGCTGTCGTCCGCCTCGCCCTGGGCGAAGTCCGTGGCGAGGACCTCGTCGGCGATCAGGCCCGCGTGCTCGGCCAGGGCCGCGATGACCGCGCCGTCCGTGGACGTCCAGCGCAGGGCGATCCGGTCGGCGACGTCGAGGCCGCTGTTCTTGCGGGCCTCCTGGATCAGCCGGATCGCGTCACGGGCCAGACCGGCCTGGCGGAGCTCCTCGGTGATCTCCAGGTCCAGGGCAACGGTGGCGCCCGAGTCGGAGGCGACCGACCAGCCCTCGCGCGGGGTCTCCGTGATGATGACCTCGTCGGGGGCGAGGGTGACCGTCTCGCCGTCGACCTCCACCGATGCCGTGCCCTCGCGCAGCGCCAGGGACAGGGCCGCCGCGTCCGCGTTCGCCACCGCCTTGGCCACGTCCTGGACGCGCTTGCCGAAACGCTTGCCCAGGGCGCGGAAGTTGGCCTTCGCGGTCGTGTCGACCAGGCTGCCCCCGACCTCGGAGAGGGACGCCAGCGACTCGACGTTCAGCTCCTCGGTGATCTGCGCGTGCAGCTCCCGGTCGAGGCTGTCGAAGCCGGTCGCCGCGACCAGCGCGCGCGACAGCGGTTGACGGGTCTTCACGCCCGACTCCGCGCGCGTGGCGCGGCCCAGCTCGACCAGACGCCGGACCAGGACCATCTGCCGCGACAGCTCCGGGTCGATGGCGGACAGGTCCGCCTCCGGCCAGGCGGACAGGTGCACCGACTCGGGCGCGCCCGGCGTCACCGGCACGATCAGGTCCTGCCAGACCCGCTCCGTGATGAACGGGGTCAGCGGGGCCATCAGCTGGGTGACCGTCCCGACGACCTCGTGCAGCGTGCGCAGCGCGGCCTTGTCGCCCTGCCAGAAGCGGCGACGGGACCGGCGTACGTACCAGTTGGACAGGTCGTCGACGAACGCCGACAGGAGCTTTCCGGCGCGCTGGGTGTCGTAGGACTCCAGAGCCTGCGTCACCTGGTCGGTGAGCGCGTGGAGTTCGGACAGCAGCCAGCGGTCCAGCAGCGGGCGGTCGGCCGGGGCCGGGTCCGCCGCGGAGGGCGCCCAGTTCGACGTACGGGCGTACAGGGCCTGGAAGGCGACCGTGTTCCAGTACGTCAGGAGCGTCTTGCGGACGACCTCCTGGATCGTGCCGTGGCCCACGCGGCGGGCCGCCCAGGGGGAGCCGCCGGCCGCCATGAACCAGCGGACGGCGTCGGCGCCGTGCTGGTCCATCAGCGGGATCGGCTGGAGGATGTTGCCCAGGTGCTTGGACATCTTGCGGCCGTCCTCGGCGAGGATGTGGCCGAGGCAGACCACGTTCTCGTACGAGGACTTGTCGAAGACCAGGGTGCCGATCGCCATCAGCGTGTAGAACCAGCCACGGGTCTGGTCGATGGCCTCGGAGATGAACTGTGCCGGGTAGCGGGACTCGAAGAGTTCCTTGTTCCGGTACGGGTAGCCCCACTGCGCGAACGGCATCGAACCCGAGTCGTACCAGGCGTCGATGACCTCGGGCACGCGCACGGCCGTCTTGCCGCAGCCGGCCTCGGGACAGGCGAAGGTGACCGCGTCGATGTACGGGCGGTGCGGGTCCAGCTCCGACTGGTCGGTGCCGGTCAGCTCGGTGAGTTCCGCGCGGGAGCCGGCCACGGTCAGGTGGTCGTCCTCGCAGCGCCAGATGGGCAGCGGGGTGCCCCAGTAGCGGTTGCGGGACAGCGCCCAGTCGATGTTGTTGTTCAGCCAGTCCCCGTAGCGGCCGTGCTTGACGGTGTCCGGGAACCAGTTGGTGTTCTCGTTCTCCTCGATCAGCCGGTCCTTGACGGCCGTCGTGCGGATGTACCAGGACGGCTGCGCGTAGTAGAGGAGCGCGGTGTGGCAGCGCCAGCAGTGCGGGTAGCTGTGCTCGTACGGGATGTGCCTGAACAGGAGGCCGCGCTGCTGGAGGTCCTCGGTGAGGCGTTCGTCCGCCTTCTTGAAGAAGACGCCGCCGACCAGCGGGACCTCGGGGGAGAAGGTGCCGTCGGGCAGGACCGGGTTGACGACCGGCAGGCCGTAGGAGCGGCAGACCTTGAGGTCGTCCTCACCGAAGGCGGGGGACTGGTGGACCAGACCCGTGCCGTCCTCGGTGGTGACGTACTCGGCGTTCACCACGTAGTGGGCGGGCTCGGGGAACTCCACGAGCTCGAACGGACGTCGATACGTCCAGCGCTCCATCTCGGCGCCGGTGAAGGACTCGCCGGTGCTCTCCCAGCCCTCGCCGAGGGCCTTGCCGACGAGCGGTTCGGCGACGACGAGCTTCTCCTCGCCGTTCGTCGCGACGACATAGGTGACGTCGGGGTGGGCCGCGACGGCCGTGTTGGAGACCAGGGTCCAGGGGGTCGTCGTCCAGACCACGAGCGCCGCCTCGCCGGCGAGCGGACCGGAGGTGAGCGGGAAACGGACGTACACGGACGGGTCGACGACGGTCTCGTAGCCCTGCGCCAGCTCGTGGTCCGACAGGCCGGTGCCGCAGCGGGGGCACCAGGGGGCCACGCGGTGGTCCTGGACCAGCAGGCCCTTGTTGAAGATCTCCTTCAGCGACCACCAGACCGACTCGATGTACTCGGGGTCCATCGTGACGTAGGCGTCGTCGAGGTCGACCCAGTAGCCCATGCGGGTCGTCAGCTCGGAGAAGGCGTCGGTGTGGCGCAGGACGGACGCGCGGCACCTGTCGTTGAACTCGGCGATGCCGTACGCCTCGATGTCCTTCTTGCCGCTGAAGCCGAGCTCCTTCTCGACCGCGAGCTCCACCGGCAGGCCGTGGCAGTCCCAGCCGGCCTTGCGGCCCACGTGGTAGCCGCGCATGGTCCGGAAGCGGGGGAAGACGTCCTTGAAGACGCGGGCCTCGATGTGGTGGGCGCCCGGCATGCCGTTGGCGGTGGGCGGGCCCTCGTAGAACACCCACTCGGGGCGTCCCGCGGACTGTTCCAGGGACTTGGCGAAGATCTTCTGCTCGCGCCAGAAGTCGAGCACCGCGTGCTCGAGCGCGGGCAGATCGACCTGGGCGGGCACCTGGCGGTACTGCGTCATCAGTCTTCCTCCGGCGGACTTGCTGCCTTCCGTCCGGAGGGACGAGAGCCTTGTCGTTCCTTACGCCGGTGTCGGCGCGCTCCCGCGGTACCACCCTCCTTGGCTCTCCGGTGCGCTCTTCGCTCCGGTGAGCCCCCTCATTGGGGTCGCGATGCCGGGTCTACCGCCCCTGACGGGGTTTCTTCCGGCGGCTCCGGGGTGATCTTCACGTCGTGCTCGCCCCCGGGCTTCCACCGTCCCCGGGTCGCTCTGGGCTGCGTACGCCGCTACTCGTCCCCATCCACGCTTCTCGCTCCGCCCAGTGTACGGCGCCGCACGGACAACGGCCGACCGGATTTCCCGGCCCCGGCGGCGGGTGGCGGGCCGGGATGGCGGACGGCGTGCGATGACCCGAATGGAGCGGTACGGGTGTTCGGATTCTGGGACGCCGCGTCCGGCGGATTACCCGGCGGGGAGCTGGGCACAACGCTTGCATGCCTGGCGCGTGCCATGCGCGGGGCGGGCGAATCGTGCGGTGCGCGCCGTTGCCGCGGGACTCAAGTCGATTTATCGTCCCAGCACGATTCGCGTGCAAGATCACACAGTGTGAAGGGGCCGCGGCCATGGTGGCTAAGAAGACCGCCGCACAGCAGTCGGCGTCGGGCAGCTCCGGCGCCGCGGCCAAGGACGTGAGCGGCAGGAAGGCCGTGGGGGCGGCCACCGGGAGCGCGCGGACCAAGAGCGCGGCCACCAGGACCGCGGCACGGAAGACCGCCGCGAAGAAGACTGCAACCGAGGAGCCGGTCACCGGCGAATCGGTCACCGAGGAGAGCGCGGCTCAGGAGGCCGCCGAGAAGACGGTCACGAAGAAGGCGGTCGCCAGGAAGGCGGCCACGGGCAAGACGGTCACGAAGAAGACGGCGGCCACGAAGAAGACGGCGGCCAAGGCGGTCGCGAAGAAGGCCGCCGCCCGGAAGACGGCCCCCGCGAGGAAAGGCGCTGCGCACAGGACCGAGTCGGGCGCGGTCGAGCCCGAGCAGGTCGAGAAGTCGGTGAAGTCGGCGAAGAAGGCGGCCGCGGCGCGGACCGCGGAGCAGACGGGAGCCACGACGGTGGTTGCGAAGAAGACTCCTGGCACGGCCACGGCGGCGAAGAGCGCCGTTCCCAAGGCACGCGTCGCCGCGGCGGAGCCCGGCGAGCTCGCGGTCCGCCCCGGCGAGGACCCCTGGACCCCGGAGGAGGTCGCCGACGCGCGCGCCGAGCTCCAGTCCGAGGCGCTGCGGCTCGGCGCGGAGATCTCCACGTCCGAGCAGGCCGTCGCGGGCCTGATGCGCGACTCCGGCGACGGCGCCGGCGACGACCAGGCCGACACCGGCACCAAGAACATCACGCGCGAGCACGAGCTGGCCCTGGCGGCCAACGCGCGCGAGATGCTCGAACAGACCGAGCGCGCCCTGGAGCGCCTGGACGCCGGTACCTACGGCCTCTGCGAGAACTGCGGCAATCCGATCGGCAAGGCGCGCATGCAGGCCTTCCCGCGCGCCACCCTGTGCGTGGAGTGCAAGCAGAAGCAGGAACGCCGGTACTGATCCCGGTCACAGGCGTGCCGTACCCTCGTCCTCAGTCAGGTACCTAAGGTTGAGGGACTCACGTGGCCGAAGCGGAGCGCATGATCGGTACGCCGGAAACCCCCGAGGGGGGCGAGGCCGAGCCGGAGCAGTCGGCCGGGCGGACGGACGCCGGCGAGCAGTCCCGGCCCCGGGGCAGGCGGCGTGTCGCCGTGCTGTTCGCCGTCGCCGCCTTCGCGTACGTCCTCGACCTGGTCAGCAAGATGATCGTGGTCGCCAAGCTGGAGCACCACGCGCCGATCGAGATCGTCGGGGACTGGCTGAAGTTCGAGGCCATCCGCAACGCGGGCGCGGCCTTCGGCTTCGGCGAGGCCTTCACGGTCATCTTCACCGTCATCGCCGCCGCCGTGATCGTGGTGATCGCCCGGCTCGCCCGCAAGCTCTACAGCCTGCCCTGGGCCATCGCGCTCGGTCTGCTCCTGGGCGGTGCGCTCGGCAACCTCACCGACCGGATCTTCCGCTCGCCGGGGGTCTTCCAGGGGGCGGTCGTGGACTTCATCGCGCCCAAGCACTTCGCGGTGTTCAACCTGGCGGACTCGGCGATCGTCTGCGGCGGCATCCTGATCGTTCTCCTGTCCTTCAAGGGGCTGGACCCGGACGGGACCGTCCACAAGGACTGAGCACGCGTTCGGGAGTGTCCGAGCCGTCCGGCATACTCGACGGGTGAGCACGATTCCCGAGATCCGTACCCTGCCCGTGCCCGACGGCCTGGAGGGCGAGCGCGTCGACGCCGCCATCTCCCGCATGTTCGGCTTCTCCCGCACCAAGGCGGCCGAGCTGGCGGCGGCGGGCAAGGTCCAGGTCGACGGCTCCGTGGTCGGCAAGTCCGACCGCGTGCACGGCGGCGCCTGGATGGAGGTCGAGATGCCGGGCGCGCCCGCGCCCGTCCAGATCGTCGCCGAACCGGTCGAGGGCATGGAGATCATCCATGACGACGACGACGTCGTCGTGATCGTCAAGCCGGTCGGGGTGGCCGCCCACCCGTCGCCCGGCTGGACCGGGCCGACCGTGATCGGCGGGCTCGCCGCCGCCGGGTACCGGATCTCCACCTCCGGCGCCGCCGAGCGCCAGGGCATCGTGCACCGCCTCGACGTGGGCACCTCCGGGCTGATGGTCGTCGCCAAGTCCGAGTACGCGTACACGTCGCTCAAGCGCCAGTTCAAGGAGCGCACGGTCGACAAGCGCTACCACACCCTCGTCCAGGGCCACCCGGACCCGACGAGCGGCACGATCGACGCGCCCATCGGCCGCCACCCGCACCACGACTACAAGTGGGCCGTCACCGCCGAGGGCAAGCCGTCGGTCACCCACTACGACCTCATCGAGGCGTTCCGCGCGGCCTCCCTGCTCGACGTGAAGCTGGAGACCGGCCGCACCCACCAGATCCGCGTCCACATGGCCGCCCACCGCCATCCCTGTGTCGGCGACCTCACCTACGGCGCCGACCCGACCCTCGCCAAGCGGCTGCGTCTGACCCGGCAGTGGCTGCACGCGGTGCGCCTCGGCTTCGAGCACCCCGGCGACGGACAGTGGGCGGAGTTCGAGAGCGGCTACCCGGACGACCTCCAGCAGGCCCTGGACCTGGTCCGCGAGGAGACCTACGCGTGACCCCGCCGTCGTACACGGTCCGCGTCGCCGAGGACCCCGCCGACCGTGAGCTGTGCTTCGGGGTGCGCAAGGAGGTCTTCGTCCGCGAGCAGCGGGTCCCCGAGGACCTGGAGTACGACTCCTACGACGCCATCGCGCTGCATGTGCTGGCCGTACGGGACGACGGGGTCGCGCTCGGCACCGGGCGGCTGCTGCACGGCGAGGCGTGCGCGGCGAAGACCGGCGGCGACCTGACGCTGGGTTCGCTGGGGCGGCTCGCGGTCACCCAGGAGGCACGGGGGCTCGGCGTCGGCGTCGCCCTCGTCCGGGCCGTCGAGGACGCGGCCCGCGCGCGAGGGCTCGCGGCCGTCGATCTGCACGCGCAGACGCACGCCCTCGGGTTCTACGAGCGGCTCGGGTACACCGCGTACGGCCCCGAGTACCTGGAGGCGGGCATCCCGCATCGCGGGATGCGGCGCGCGCTGTAGCCGATCGGCCCGGCCGCCGTGGCAGGCTGGCAGCCGGGGGTCGTCGATCGTCTAGCCTGCCGGAGCCTGAGCGTGGATCAGTTGGCGCTGTTGTTCGTGCTGTTGGTCGGGGCCGTGGTGAGCGTCCCGGTCGGGGACCGGTTCGGGCTCCCGGCGCCGGTGCTGATGACCCTGCTCGGGATGATCCTCGCGCTGCTGGAGTTCGTGCCGAACGTCGACGTGCCGCCGGACCTGATCCTGCCGCTCCTGCTGCCGCCGCTGCTGTACGCGGCCGTACGGCGCACCTCCTGGCGGCAGTTCGCGGCCAACGTCCGGCCGATCTTCCTGCTGGCCGTGGCGCTGGTGTTCGTCACCACGCTGTGCGTGGCGGTCGTCGCCCACGCGATCGTGCCGGGGCTGCCGCTGGCCGCCGCGGTGGCGCTCGGGGCGCTGGTCGCGCCGCCCGACCCGGTCGCGGCGACCGCGGTCGCCGGGCAACTGGGGCTGCCGCGGCGGCTGGTGTCGATCCTGGAGGGCGAGGGCCTCTTCAACGACGTGACGGCCATCGTGCTGTACCACGTGGCCATCGCGGCGGCCGTCAGCGGCTCCTTCCATGTCGGGGAGGCCGCGTTCGAACTGGTGCTGTCCGCGGTCGTCGCCGTCGTCATGGGTGTCGCGCTCGGCTGGTGCGCGAACAGACTGATGGACCTGCTCGGCGACGCGACCCTCCAGATCGGGCTGACGCTGCTGGTGCCGTACGCCTCCTACGTGCTGGCCGAGGAGCTGCACGGGTCGGGGGTGCTGGCGGTGCTCACCACCGCGCTGTTCCTCGCCGAGTACTCCACCGACGCCGACGACGTGGCCACCCGGCTCGCCGGGCACACCTTCTGGGACATCGTCGACACGCTCGTCACCGGGGTCGCCTTCGGGCTGATCGGGCTCGAACTGCACAACGCGATCCGGACCGCGTCCGGGCGCTGGGGCGAGATGCTCGGCTGGGCCGCGGCGATCGTCGGTGTCGTCGTGTTCGTCCGGCTGGCCTGGCTGCTGCCGGCGACCTGGCTGACCAAGCGGCTGCACGCCAAGCGGGACGTCGACGAGGAGATCCCGACGAGCTGGCGGGAGACCGTCGTCATGTGGTGGTCGGGGATGCGCGGGGTGGCCTCCGTGGCGCTGGCCCTCGCGATCCCGCTCACGACGGACGACGGCTCGGCCTTCCCCGACCGGGACGAGATCGTGTTCATCGCGTTCGGCGTCATCATGGCGACCCTCGTCCTGCAAGGGCTGACCCTGCCCTGGCTGGTGCGGCGGCTCGGGGTGGAGGCCGACACCGAGCGGGAGAAGGAGTTCGAGCGCTCCCTCGCGGTGCGTGCCGCCAAGGCCGCCAAGCGCCGGCTGAAGGAGATCGAGGCGGTCGAGGAACTGCCCGACGAACTCTCCGAGCAGATGCTGCGCCGCGCCCTGGACATCGGTGTGCGGATCAGCCCCGACATGGGCGACGAGGAGCGGCGCGAGGCCCACGAGAAGCGGGTGCAGCGCCTCAAGCGGGTGCGCCGCATCCAGGGCGAGATGCTCAGCGCGGCCCGCCACGAGGTGCTCGCCGCGCGCAGCGAACCCGGCGCCGACCCCGAGGTGGTGGACCGGGTGCTGCGACACCTCGACGTCCGCAGCCTGCGCTGAGGCCGCGGACGCCGGGCCCGGGGTCAGCGGGTCGACCTCGGGGGCTCGTGGGCGCGGCGGGGGCCGTCGTCCGGGGTGGGGTCGACGACACCGGGCGGCAGGGCCGCGTCCGCCGTGTTCACCCGGGGCAGGGCGTAGGGGTGGTGGGCGGAGAGCCAGTGGATCATCTGCTCGCGGACGGTCACCCGGACCGTCCAGATGTCGTCCGCGTCCTTGGCGGTCACCAGCGCCCGGACCTGGAGGGTGTTGGGCGTGGAGTCCGTGACGACCAGACCGCACTCGCGGCCGTCCCAGGCCGGACAGGCCCGGAGGATGTCACGGAGCTGCTCGCGCATGGCGTCCAGGGGCGCCGAGTGGTCCAGGTGCCAGTAGACGGTGCCGGTCATCTGGGCGCCGCCGCGGGACCAGTTCTCGAAGGGCTTGGAGGTGAAGTAGGAGACCGGCATGGTGATCCGGCGCTCGTCCCAGGTGCGGACGGTCAGGAAGGTCAGGGTGATCTCCTCGACCGTGCCCCACTCGCCGTCCACCACGACCGTGTCGCCCATCCGCACCATGTCGCCGAACGCGATCTGGAACCCGGCGAACATGTTGCTCAGCGTGGACTGCGCGGCGACACCGGCGACGATGCCGATGATGCCGGCCGAGGCCAGCAGGGAGGCGCCGGCGGCGCGCATCGCCGGGAACGTCAGCAGCATCGAGGCGACGGCCACGACGGCGACGACCGCGGTGACCACCCGGGTGATCAACGTCACCTGGGTCCTGACCCGGCGGACGCGGGCCGCGTCGCGCTGGGCGCGCGAGTAGCGGGCGTAGGAGGTCTCGACGACCGCCGCCGCGATACGGATCACCAGCCAGGCCGCCGAACCGATGAGGATCAGCGTCAGGGTCCGGCCGATGCCGACCCGGTGCTCCACCAGCAGCCGCGCCTGGTCGTAGGAGCCTCTGAGCATCGCCGCGAACAGCACGAGCTGGTAGGGGATCCGGCCGCGGCGCAGCAGACCCCACAAGGGGGTCTCGCCGTGCCGTGCGTCGGCCTTGCGCAAGAGCAGATCGGTGGCCCACCCGATGAGCAGGGAGAGGACCACCGAGCCGCCCACGACGATCAGCGGGCGCAGCACGTTCTCCATGGGTCCGACCGTACTGGCACGATGGGCTCATGAACATCATGCTCTTCCACTCGACGTTCGGTCCCCGCCCCGCGGTGCGGGAGGCGGCGGACCGGCTGCGCGCGGCCGGGCACGAGGTGTGGACGCCCGACCTGTTCGAGGGACACACCTTCGACGACGTGGAGAAGGCCAGGGACTTCAAGGACGGGATCGGCAAGGACGAGCTGCTCAGGCGGGCCGTCCTGGCCGCCGCCCCGTACTCGGAGCGGGGCCTCGTGTACGCCGGGTTCTCGCTCGGTGCCGCGATCGCCCAGACGCTGGCGCTCGGGGACGACAAGGCGCGCGGGCTGCTGCTCCTGCACGGCACGTCCGACATCGCCGAGAGCGCGCACGTGGACGAGCTGCCGGTCCAGCTGCACGTGGCCGAGCCCGACCCGTTCGAGACCGACGACTGGCTGAGCTCCTGGTACCTCCAGATGGGCCGCACCGGCGCCGACGTCGAGGTCTACCGGTACGCCGGGGCCGGCCACCTCTACACCGACCCCGGTCTGCCGGACTACGACGAGGAGGCCGCCGAGGCCACCTGGCGGGTGGCGCTCGGCTTCCTGGAGTCCCTCTGAGCCTCTGACCCTCTGAGAGAGGCCGGAGACCTTTGACCGGGGCCGGAGGCCCTCTGGCCGGGGTCTACACGGGGTCGTACGTCCGCTCGATCTTCTGGGTGCCGGTCCTCGTGCGGTACGAACGCGCCCAGGACGCGGTCGCGTTCACGTCCGTCTTGTCGGAGAGCACGTAGTAATCCATCTGCGCGCGGTCCGCGGTGATGTCCAGGACGCCGTAGCCGTGCCGGTCGGTGTCGACCCAGTGGACATGGCGGTTGGCCAGCTTGATGACCGGCGTGGCGACCGCGGAGACCGTGCCCTCGGCGACCTTCAGGAGGTCGTCGAGGTTGTCGGAGGAGACCGAGGTGACCACGAACTCGGTGGCCGCCGAGGCCGAGAGCGGATACGTGCCGGCGTCCACCGGCACGTCGTTGGCCCACGCCATGTGGATGTCGCCGGTCAGGAACACGGTGTTGCGGATCGCGTTCGCGCGCAGATGGGCGAGGAGTTCACGCCGGTCGTCCGTGTAGCCGTCCCACTGGTCGGGGTTGAGGGCGAGCCCCTCCTTGGGCAGTCCCAGCAGCTCCGCGAGCGGCCTGAGCAGATCGGCGGAGAGCGAGCCGACCGCGAAGGGCGAGATCATCACCGAGTTGCCGACCAGCCGCCAGGCGGTGTCGGAGGACTTCAGCCCCGCTTTGAGCCAGTCCAGTTGGGCGCGCCCGGTGATCGTGCGGTCCGGGTCGTCCACCGCACCGCTGCCCGTGGACGACTGCTGGGAGCGGAAGGAACGCAGGTCGAGCAGGGACAGATCGGTGAGCTTGCCGAAGCGCAGCCTGCGGTAGGTGGTGCCCGCGATCGCCGGGCGCACCGGCATCCACTCGAAGTAGGCCTGCTTGGCGGCGGCCTGACGGGCCGCCCAGGCGCCCTCCGTGCCCTCGGTGTGGTTCTCGGCGCCGCCGGACCAGGCGTCGTTGGCGAACTCGTGGTCGTCCCAGATGGCGACGACCGGCGCGGCCGTGTGCAGCGCCTGGAGGTCGGGGTCCGTCTTGTACGTGCCGTGCCGCAGGCGGTAGTCGGCGAGGGTGAGGATCTCGTGGGCCGGCGCGTGCGGCCGGACGACGGTGTCCCGGGTGCCGTACTCGCCGGTGCCGTACTCGTAGACGTAGTCGCCCAGATGCAGCCAGGCGTCCAGGTCGCCGCGGGCCGCGAGGTGCCGGTACGACGAGAAGTGGCCGGCCTCCCAGTTGGCGCAGGAGACCACGCCGAACCGGAGACCGGTGACGGCCGCGTCCGCCGCCGGGGCGGTGCGGGTACGCCCCACCGGCGAGTCGGTGCCGCCCGCCGAGAAGCGGAACCAGTGGTCGGTGGCCGGGGCGAGGCCGCGGATGTCCGCCTTGACGGTGTGGTCGGAGGCGGCGGTCGCGATGATCGTGCCCTGGGACACCACGTTCCGCAGGGCCTTGTCCGTGGCGACGGTCCAGCTCACCGCCGTGTCCGGGCCGAGGCCCGAGCCCGGGGTCGCCTCCGCGGCCGGGGTCACCCGGGTCCACAGCAGGACGCCGTCCGGGAGCGGGTCGCCGGAGGCGACCCCGTGCAGGAACGCCGGGACGTCGGCGGCGGCCCGGGCCGGGAGGGCACCGGCCAGGGGAGCGGCCAGGACCGCGGTCGCGGCGGCGGCCTTGACGACCGTACGGCGGCGCGGGGACAGGGAGTTCGGGCTTCCGGGTGCTCTGTATCGACTGGTCACGAGCGATCAGGTTACTGACCAGTACTGGCAAGAGCGGGCGAACCGGTGAATGTTCGCCCGCTCTTTGCCGTGCGGTCGTGTCAGGCCCTCGGCCCGGACCGTCGGGTCACGCCTTCAGCGCCGCCTCGATCGCGGTGTTGAAGTCCGCCACCGTCATCGGGGCGTTCTGGCCGTCCGAGCCGGTCAGCGCCTTGCCGTCCATCTTCAGGGTCGGGGTGCCGGTGACGCCGCTGCTGTCGAACGTCTTGGACATCTCGATCGCCCAGCGGTCGTAGGTGCCGTTCTTCACGGCGTTCTGGAACGTCTTGTTGTTCTTCAGGGCGTCGACCGTGTCGGCGATCTTGATGAGGTAGGCGTCGTCCTTGAGCTTGTCGTCGGTCTCCTCGGGGTGCCACTTCTTGGAGTACATCGCCGTCTTGTACTCCAGGAACGCCTCGGGGCTCACGTTCAGCGCCGCGCCCAGGGCGCTGAGGCCGTTCTTGGAGCCCTCGCCGCCGAGGTTGCCGTCGAGGAAGGTGGCGCCGACGTAC
This sequence comes from Streptomyces sp. NPDC090106, assembly GCF_044747265.1. NCBI lineage: Bacteria > Bacillati > Actinomycetota > Actinomycetes > Kitasatosporales > Streptomycetaceae > Streptomyces > Streptomyces sp. NPDC090106. The sequence goes on from NZ_JBIVDS010000005.1 coordinate 332,358, forward strand.
TGGACCTTGAACTTGCCGTCCTCGACGTCCTTGTCGACGGTCGAGCCGACGGTCTGCTCGAACTGGGCGCAGATCGGGCAGCGCGGGTCCTCGTACATCACGAGGGTCTTCTTCGCGCTGTCCTCGCCGATGGTGACGGTCGTGCCGTTCTTGCCGGTGGTGTTGGCCGGCTTCACGAGCTTGTCGCTCTTGGCGGCCTCCCAGTAGTCGGGCTTGTTGCCCTGGACGACCGCGTAGCTGATGCCGCCGGCTATCGCGAGGACGGCGACGATCGAGGCGCCGACGATGGCCTGGCGCTTGACCTTGTCGCGCTTGGCCTGGCGCTCGCGTTCCTGACGCAGCCGCTCACGGGCCGCCGTCTTCGCCGCCTGGCTGTTCCGCTTGCTCATGGGTGATCTCCGAAAAAGAAAAAGGGGGACGCGCACACCGGCGTGTGCGGGCAGAGGAGGACTGGGTGGTGCTCGGAAGGCCGTGTCGTCAGACAGCGGCGGCCGGGCACGGCGGGCCACGCCGTCCCAGGGAGTGCACGAGGAGCCGGTCGCGCACCGCGCGGACCCGGCGTCCGGCGGAGGGCCGAGGCCGGCCCGGCGCCGGCGTCCGGCGGACCGTCACCGCGGCGACCGCCAGCAGCAGCGGGCGGAAGGTCGTGGCCGCCACCGCGCCGAGCACCTGGGCCAGCGCGCGCTCGCCGCGCCGCAGCCAGGCCGCGGCGAGGAGGCCGACGCCGACATGCGCGCCGAGCAGCAGCCAGGCGGCCTGCGGGTCGGCGTGGGCGAGGGCGCCCGCGAGGTGGTCGGTGTCGGTGCCGGTGACCCGGGCCAGCGGGCTGCCGATGCTGGTGCCGTCGCCGCAGAACACGTCCCAGCCCACCGAGCGCAGCGGACCCGCGACGGGGCCGCCGGCCGCGCCGTAACAGACGTGCTGTCCGGCGGTGAGGACGGTGTCGGCGGCCAGCTCCAGCGGGATCAGCAGCGCGGCGATCCGTCCGAAGCCCCGCTCGCGCCCGGCCAGGGCGTAGGCGACGGCGAACACGCCCGCAGCGACGAGGGCCACGGTGTTGAGCGGCAGCGGGACCCGCGACAGGAGCACGTGCGACGCGGTGCTGAGGGTCACGACGAATGCCGTGAACAGCGCCGCGCGGAGCGCTCGCATCGGGGTCCCGGATATGTCCATAGCCTGGAGAGTGTGTCACGCGGGCCGGTAAGGGACTCCTAAAGAGTTCCTGAGACTCCCTGTGCGCGGCCCTATCGTTATGTGCGGTCCTCGCCCGTCCTGTCTACAGCCCGGGGATGCGGCCGTTGCGGAACAGGTCGACGAAGATCTGGTGGTCCAGACGCGCGCGGGTGCCGTAGTCGTGCGCGAAGGAGACCAGGAGCTCGGGGAAGTTGTCCTCGTCGGCGGCGATCGCCGCGTCGATGGCCCGCTCGGTGGAGAAGGGCACCAGGGACTCGCCCGAGGTGTCGTCGGCCGCCGAGTGCATGGAGGCGGTGGCCCGGCCGAGGTCGGCGACGACGGCCGCGATCTCCTCCGGGTCGTCGATGTCGCCCCAGTCGAGGTCGACCGCGTACGGCGAGACCTCGGCGACCAGCTGGCCCGCTCCGTCCAGCTCGGTCCAGCCCAGCCACGGGTCCGCGTGCGCCTGGAGCGCGCGCTGGGAGATCACCGTGCGGTGCCCCTCGTGCTGGAAGTAGTCACGGATCGCCGGGTCGGTGATGTGCCGGGAGACGGCCGGGGTCTGGGCCTGCTTGATGTAGATCACGACGTCGTTCTCCAGGGCGTCGCTGTGCCCTTCGAGAAGGATGTTGTACGAGGGCAGGCCGGCCGAGCCGATGCCGATCCCGCGGCGGCCCACCACGTCCTTGACGCGGTAGGAGTCGGGGCGGGTCAGCGAGGTCTCCGGCAGCGTCTCCAGATAGCCGTCGAAGGCGGCGAGGACCTTGTAGCGGGTCGCCGCGTCCAGCTCGATCGAACCGCCGCCGGGCGCGAAGCGGCGCTCGAAGTCCCGGATCTCCGTCATCGAGTCCAGCAGCGAGAAGCGGGTCAGGGAGCGGGCGTCGCGCAGGGCGTCCAGGAGGGGGCCCTCGGCGGTGTCCAGGGTGAAGGGCGGCACCTCGTCGCTCTTGGCGCCGGTGGCCAGCGCGTGGATGCGCTCGCGGTAGGCGTCGGCGTAGACCCGCACCAGCTCGCTGATCTGCTCGTCGCTGAGGGCCTTGGCGTAGCCGACCAGGGCGACGGAGGCGGCGAAGCGCTTGAGGTCCCAGGTGAAGGGGCCTACGTAGGCCTCGTCGAAGTCGTTGACGTTGAAGATCAGCCGGCCGGTGGCGTCCATGTACGTGCCGAAGTTCTCGGCGTGCAGGTCGCCGTGGATCCACACGCGCGAGGTGCGCTCGTCCAGGTACGGGCCGCCGCGCTTCTCGGCGTCCAGGTCGTGGTAGAAGAGGGCGGCGGTGCCCCGGTAGAAGGCGAAGGCCGAGGCGGCCATTTTCCGGAACTTCACGCGGAACGCGGCCGGGTCGGCGGCCAGGAGCTCGCCGAAGGCGGTGTCGAAGACGGCGAGGATCTCCTCGCCGCGGTGCTCGTCGTTGAGCTGCGGTACCGACATCGCTGGGTGCCTCCTGGTGCATGTGTACGACAGCGTTTCTGTCGTCTCAACGGCTGGCCGCGGGTGAAAGTGCCCACGGGATCCCTCGCTGTGAAGGTACGCGGGGCGGGCCCCGGAGTGTCAGTGCGGAGGCATAGACTTCCGAGCTGTCCCCCGAACTGTGCGCCAGCCCGTCGCCGACTGTTTTCCCTGGAGGCCAAACCGTGTCGAAGCCGCCGTTCACGCACCTGCACGTCCACACCCAGTACTCGCTGCTGGACGGTGCCGCGCGGCTCAAGGACATGTTCGACGCGTGCAACGAGATGGGCATGACCCATATCGCCATGTCCGACCACGGCAACCTGCACGGGGCGTACGACTTCTTCCACACGGCGAAGAAGGCCGGGGTCACTCCGATCATCGGCATCGAGGCGTACGTCGCCCCCGAGTCGCGGCGCAACAAGCGCAAGATCCAGTGGGGCCAGCCGCACCAGAAGCGCGACGACGTCTCCGGTTCGGGCGGTTACACCCACAAGACGATCTGGGCGGCGAACTCCACGGGCCTGCACAACCTCTTCAAGCTCTCCTCGGACGCGTACGCCGAGGGCTGGCTCCAGAAGTGGCCCCGGATGGACAAGGAGACCATCTCCCAGTGGTCCGAGGGCCTCATCGCCTCCACGGGCTGCCCCTCCGGCGAGCTCCAGACCCGGTTGCGCCTCGGCCAGTTCGACGAGGCCCTCAAAGCCGCCTCCGACTACCAGGACATCTTCGGCAAGGACCGCTACTTCCTGGAGCTGATGGACCACGGCATCGAGATCGAGCACCGGGTCCGCGACGGCCTCCTGGAGATCGGCAAGAAGCTCGGCATCCCGCCGCTGGTGACCAACGACTCGCACTACACGTACGCGCACGAGTCGGTGGCCCACGACGCCCTGCTGTGCATCCAGACCGGCAAGAACCTCTCCGACCCGGACCGCTTCCGGTTCGACGGCACCGGCTACTACCTGAAGTCCACGGACGAGATGTACGCCGTCGACTCCTCGGACGCCTGGCAGGAGGGCTGCCGCAACACCCTCCTGGTCGCCGAGCAGATCGACACCTCGGGCATGTTCCAGGAGAAGAACCTGATGCCCAGGTTCGACATCCCCGAGGGCTACACCGAGGTCTCCTGGTTCCGCGAGGAGACCATGCGCGGCATGAACCGCCGCTTCCCGGACGGCATCCCGGACGACCGCATGAAGCAGGTCGAGTACGAGATGGACACCATCATCTCGATGGGCTTCCCGGGCTACTTCCTCGTCGTCGCCGACTTCATCATGTGGGCCAAGAAGCAGGGCATCGCCGTCGGCCCCGGCCGAGGCTCCGCGGCCGGCTCGATCGTCGCCTACGCCATGGGCATCACCGACCTCGACCCGATCCCGCACGGTCTGATCTTCGAGCGGTTCCTCAACCCCGAGCGCATCTCCATGCCCGACGTCGACATCGACTTCGACGAGCGCAGGCGCGTCGAGGTGATCAGGTACGTGACGGAGAAGTACGGCTCCGACAAGGTCGCCATGATCGGCACCTACGGCAAGATCAAGGCCAAGAACGCGATCAAGGACTCCGCGCGCGTGCTGGGCTACCCGTACGCGATGGGCGACCGGCTCACCAAGGCCATGCCCGCCGACGTCCTCGGCAAGGGCATCGACCTCGACGGCATCACCAACCCCTCCCACCCGCGCTACAGCGAGGCGGGCGAGATCCGGGGGATGTACGAGAACGAGCCGGACGTCAAGAAGGTCATCGACACCGCCAAGGGCGTCGAGGGCCTGGTCCGGCAGATGGGCGTGCACGCCGCCGGCGTCATCATGTCCAGCGAGCCCATCGTCGACCACGCCCCGATCTGGGTCCGGCACACCGACGGCGTCACCATCACGCAGTGGGACTACCCGCAGTGCGAGTCGCTCGGCCTGCTGAAGATGGACTTCCTCGGCCTGCGCAACCTGACGATCATGGACGACGCCGTCAAGATGGTGAAGTCCAACAAGGGGATCGACCTCGACCTGCTGGCCCTGCCGCTCGACGACCCCAAGACCTTCGAACTCCTCCAGCGCGGCGAGACCCTCGGCGTCTTCCAGTTCGACGGCGGCCCCATGCGCTCGCTGCTGCGCCTGATGAAGCCCGACAACTTCGAGGACATCTCCGCCGTCTCCGCGCTGTACCGTCCGGGCCCGATGGGCATGGACTCGCACACCAACTACGCGCTGCGCAAGAACAAGCTCCAGGAGATCACCCCGATCCACAAGGAGCTGGAGGCGCCCCTCGAAGAGGTCCTCGCGGTCACCTACGGCCTGATCGTCTACCAGGAGCAGGTGCAGAAGGCCGCCCAGATCATCGCCGGGTACTCGCTCGGCGAGGCCGACATCCTGCGCCGCGTGATGGGCAAGAAGAAGCCCGAGGAACTGGCCAAGAACTTCACCATCTTCCAGGCCGGCGCCCAGAAGAACGGCTACAGCGACGAGGCCATCAAGGCCCTGTGGGACGTGCTGGTCCCGTTCGCCGGCTACGCCTTCAACAAGGCGCACTCGGCCGCGTACGGCCTGGTCTCCTACTGGACCGCGTACCTCAAGGCGAACCACCCCGCCGAGTACATGGCCGGACTGCTCACCTCGGTCAAGGACGACAAGGACAAGTCCGCGATCTACCTCAACGAGTGCCGGCGCATGAAGATCAAGGTGCTGCCGCCCAACGTCAACGAGTCGGTGCACAACTTCGCCGCCCAGGGCGACGACGTGATCCTCTTCGGCCTCGAAGCGGTCCGCAACGTCGGCACCAACGTGGTCGAGTCGATCATCAAGAGCCGCAAGGCCAAGGGGAAGTACGCCTCGTTCCCCGACTACCTCGACAAGGTCGAGGCCGTCGCCTGCAACAAGCGCACCACGGAGTCGCTGATCAAGGCGGGCGCCTTCGACACGATGGGCCACACCCGCAAGGGCCTCACCGCGCACTTCGAGCCGATGATCGACAACGTCGTGCAGGTCAAGCGCAAGGAGGCCGAGGGGCAGTTCGACCTCTTCGGCGGCATGGGCGAGGAGGAGACCAGCGAGCCCGGCTTCGGCCTGGACGTCGAGTTCACCACCGACGAGTGGGACAAGGCCTATCTCCTCGCCCAGGAGCGGGAGATGCTCGGCCTGTACGTCTCCGACCACCCGCTCTTCGGTCTGGAGCACGTGCTGTCCGACAAGGCCGACGCGGGCATCGCCCAGCTCACCGGCGGCGAGCACGCGGACGGCGCGGTGGTGACGATCGGCGGCATCATCTCGGGCCTCCAGCGCAAGATGACCAAGCAGGGCAACGCCTGGGCCATCGCCACCGTCGAGGACCTCGCCGGTTCCATCGAGTGCATGTTCTTCCCGGCGACCTACCAGCTGGTGTCGACCCAACTGGTCGAGGACGTGGTCGTGTTCGTCAAGGGCCGCCTCGACAAGCGCGAGGACGTGCCGCGTCTGGTCGCCATGGAGATGCAGGTCCCGGACGTGTCCAACGCGGGCACCAACGCGCCGGTGATCCTCACCATCCCCGCCACCCGCGTCACCCCGCCGATGGTCAGCCGCCTCGGCGAGATCCTCACGCACCACAGGGGCGAGAGCGAGGTCCGCATCAGGCTCCAGGGCCCGACGAGGACGACGGTGCTCCGCCTGGACCGGCACCGGGTCAAGCCCGACCCGGCGCTCTTCGGCGACCTGAAGGTACTGCTCGGCCCGAGCTGCCTGGCGGGCTAGCCGCGCGGGCCCGGCCGTCCGCCGGTCGCCCGGCGGGCTCAGGGAAGCCGAGAGGGCGTACCCGGAAATCGGGTACGCCCTCTTCGTGTGCCTGGGTCTCGATCACCCTGTACGCGGACGGTCAGTTGTGACCGAATCGCTTCTGCTTGCCCTTGCGGGCCATGTCACCGGGAGTCACCTGGGTCATGCGCTGCTCGGCCTGCGCCTCCATCGAGGACTGCTGGGCCTGCTGCTGACCGCGCTCGGACTGGGGCTGCTTGCGGTCTCGGTTCTTGTTCTTGGCCATGGTGATCTGCCTCCTGAGGGGGATCTAGGGGCCAGGGCCGCTGTCAGACTCACATAGGCTGGGAAAGAGCGCATTTCGGATAATTACCGTCCGTGACAGGGGATGTCGGGGCGCGATGGCCCCAAACGCCACGCCGAAGATCGAGTTCCGGCCGTTAAGCCCGGCGAGGTCGGGCAGACTCGAAGGAAGCCCGAAGCACAACCTCCCGGAAAGAGGGTGAGTCGCGTGGACCGCTGCATCGTCCTGGTGGACGCCGGGTATCTGCTGGGGGCCGCCGCCAGTCTCCTCGCCGGTGAGCCCTCCCGGTCCCGCATCACCGTCGACCACTCCGCCCTCATCCAGGGCCTGCGCGAGCGCGCCGAGACCGACACCGAACGGCCCCTGCTCAGGATCTACTGGTTCGACGGCGCCCCCGACCGCGTCCCCCAGCCCGAGCACCGACGGCTGCGCGTGATGCCCCGCGTCACCGTCCGGCTCGGCGCCCTGACCCGCAGCGACGGACGCTGGGCGCAGAAGGGCGTCGACGCGGCCATGCACGCCGAGCTGACCGAACTGGCCCGCAACCGCGCCTGCTCCGACATCGTCCTCGTCACCGGCGACGGCGATCTGCTGCCGGGCATGATGGCCGCCAAGGAGCACGGCGTCGCCGTCCACCTGTGGGCCGTGCAGGCCGCCGACGGCGACTACAACCAGTCCGAGGACCTGGTCGCCGAGGCCGACGAACGGCGCGTGCTGGACCGCACCTGGATCACCAAGGCCGTGCGCGCCAAGGAGCCCGGCGGGATCTGCGCGCCGCCGCCCGCGCCCCGGCCCGAGATCGCCGCGATCCTCTCCGCCCCGCTGCCCGACACCGCGCTCACCGCCGCCGAGCGCCCCGTCGACGAACGCGAGCGCCCGCCCGTCGGCTCGGAGAACGGCGCGCAGGAGCGGGTGCCCGCCCCCAAGGGCGTGCCCACCCCGAAGGACCTCGCCGCGCTGCGCGCCCCCGGCGTCCAGCCCCAGCACCCCGCGAACGCGACCCTGCGCTGGTCCTCCGACAAGGGCTGGGTCGACCGCCCCGGCTCCGGCGCCGAACCGCCCGAGATCGCCTCCATGCCCACGCTCGCCCAGCTCACCACCGCCGAGCAGCGCTGGGCCGACCGCGAGGAGGACATCACCACGGTCGGCGGCGACCCCTACGAGGTCGGACAGGTGTTCGCCCGGCGCTGGATGGAACGGCTCGGCGAACAGGCCCACCACTTCCAGAAGCTGTCCGGGATGTACCCGCGCATCCCGCACCGCATCGACGGCGAGCTGCTGCGCTACGCCGCCCGCTTCGGACTCCTCGCCCACAAGGACGACCAGATCGACGAGCACGACCGCTACGCCATCCGTGCCGGGTTCTGGCGCGAGATCGACGTACGGACGGCCGCGGAGCACGCTCCCGCGGGGGAGTGAAACGGCACATACGCCGCCCCAGGGGCGAGCCGCCCGCCCCGACCCCGTACCCTCGTCCCTTGTGAGTACGCGCGGGGCACAGGCACTTCGGCAGGGCGGCGACGTCGTCTGCGCGGTGCGTGGGCTGACGAAGACGTACCCGGCGGTGCGCGGGCGGCGCGGAGCCCCCGGAACCCCCGAGGTGCGGGCCACCGACGACGTGCGCCTGGACATCCGCCGCGGCGAGATCTTCGGGCTGCTCGGGCCGAACGGCGCCGGGAAGTCCACCCTCGTACGGCAGCTCACCGGGCTGATGCGGCCCGACGGCGGGACCGTCGAGATCCTCGGGCACGACATCGTGCGGCATCCGGAACGGGCCGCGCGCATCCTCGCCTACCTGGGCCAGGAGTCCACCGCCCTCGACGAACTGACCGTGTCGCTGGCCGCCGAGACCACCGGACGGCTGCGCGGCCTGGAGGCGCGCGACGCCCGGGCCCAGCGGGACGCCGTCCTGGAGGAACTGGGGCTCACGGCGCTGGCCGGACGGCCGATCAGGAAGCTGTCCGGCGGGCAGCGGCGCCTGGCGTGTCTGGCCGCCGCGCTGGTCGGGGAACGGCCCCTGCTGGTGCTGGACGAGCCGACCACCGCCATGGACCCCGTCGCGCGACGCGCCGTGTGGTCGGCCGTGGACCGGCGCCGCGCCGAACGCGGCACGACGGTGCTGCTCGTCACCCACAACGTCATCGAGGCCGAGACCGTCCTGGACCGGGTCGCCGTCCTCGACCAGGGACGCGTCATCGCCTGCGACACCCCGGCCGGGCTCAAGGAACAGGTCGCCGGGGAGGTCCGGGTGGACCTCGTGTGGCGCGAGGCCGCGCCGCTGCACGTGCCCGAGGTCGCCGCGCTCCAGGACCGGGCCGCCGAGTCGGGGCGCCGCTGGACGCTGCGGCTGGCCCCCGAGGAGGCGCGCGCCGTCGTCGCCACCGTCACCGGCGGGGCCGCCTTCGCGGCGCTGGACGACTTCACGCTCACCACGCCCAGCCTGGAGGACGTGTACCTGGCGCTGGGCGGGGCGGCACGGCAGGGGCTGGTGCGGGCATGAGCGCGCGACAGGAGCCCCTGAAACCCGCCGGGCCCGTCGAGGGCGGGTGGAGTCCGGCTCGGGTCTTCGAGCGGGGTTTGAGCGCACGGGCCGTAGCATCCGTACCGGACAACAGGACGAACGCCGCAGTGAACCCGTTCGTGAGAGGGAGCAGCGCCACGTGAGTGTCGTACCCGCCGAGGTTCTGCCGGGCAGTGCCCTGGGCGCGCAGGAGACGGTGCCGCGGGCGGCCGAGCTCGGGCCGCGCGCGCGGATGTGGCCGGCGCTCGTGGCCGTGTACCGCGCGCAGCTCTCGCGTGCGCGGGTCGCGCGCATCCCGCTGCTGTTCGTGGCGACCTTCCAGTCGATCGGGATCATGATCCTGATGCGCGGGGTCGTGGACGGCGGGGGTGAGGCGCGGGCCGTGGTGGCCGGGTCGTCCGTCCTCGTGGTCGCCTTCGTCGCGCTGAACCTGCTCGCCCAGTACTTCGGACAGCTGCGGGCCAGCGGCGGCCTGGACCACTACGCCACGCTGCCCGTGCCGCCGGCCGCGGTCGTGCTCGGCGCGGCGGGCGCGTACGCCTCCTTCACCGTGCCCGGCACCGTCGTGACGGCTCTGTTCGGGTGCGCGCTGTTCGGGCTGCCCGTGGCGCATCTGTGGGTGCTCGTCGCGGTGATCCCGCTCGCCGGGGCCGCCCTCGCGGGGCTCGGCGCGGCGCTCGGACTGCTCGCGCCCCGGCCGGAACTGGCCACCCTGCTCGGTCAGTTGGGCATGTCCGCGGCGCTGCTGCTCGGGGTGCTGCCGGCCGACCGGATGCCGGAGGCGGTGCGCTTCGCCCGCGACCTGCTGCCCTCCACGTACGGCGTCGAGGCGTTCGCACGGACCTTCGGACCGCACCCCGACTGGGCCTTCGTCCTCGGTGACCTCGCCGTCTGCGGTGCCGTCGGCGTGGTGTCGCTGGCCGTCGCCACCTGGGCGTACCGTCGGGCGGCCGTCCGGTGACGCGCCGTACGGACGGGCCTGGCACGATGTCAGGGTGACCGCACCGCTGACTCCTCCTCCGCCGCCGAGCGATCCGTCCCCGCACCAGGCCTGGCAGGCACCGCCGCCGCACGGTGCCGGCGGGCTGCTGGACCTGTACGAACAGGACGGCCCCGGTATGAAGACCGAACTGCGGGAGGCCGCCGTCGTCACGGTGGCGGTGGCGCTCCTCGGGCTCGTGCTCGGCGTGCTGTGGTGGTGGCTCGCGCCGCACGTGCCGCTGGTCGGCGAGCTCGTCTCGGACCGCTGGTACGTCTACCTCAAGGACAACGAGGGGGAGCAGTCGATCGGCGTGGACGGAACGTTCACCCTGCTCGGGCTCGCCTTCGGCGCCGTCAGCGCCATCGCCGTGTTCGTGTGGCGCCGGCGCGGCGGGGTGCCGCTCGTGGTGGCCCTCGGCGTCGCCGGACTGCTGGGTTCGCTGCTCGCCTGGCGGCTGGGCGTCTGGCTCGGGCCGGAGCAGGACGTGGTCGCGCACGCCAAGGCCGTCGGCAAGGGGGTCGGCTTCGACGCCCCGCTGAAGCTCGGCGCCAAGGGCGCGCTGCTGGCCTGGCCGCTGGCCGCCCTGCTGGTCCACCTCGGGCTCACGGCCCTCTTCGGCCCCCGGGACCCCGACCCCTACCTCCAGCTCCCGCAGAAGGACGGCTACGGGGCCCCGTCGGTGTGACGGGACCCCGCGACGCGCTCTCGACGACGCCGGTCAGGCGGGCCGCCTGCCGTGGTTGGCACGGCCCTTCCTGACCCGCCACTTCCGCTTCCGCGTTTTCTTCGACATGTCCCTCGTACTTAACCGAGGAGCGCCGAGCCGTCGAGAGGTCACGCGCGGGGGCGGGCGAACCGGGGGCGCGCTTCGGCCTCGCCGGGGGCCGGCCTGGGTGGGGGTGGCGACGCCGTGAGGGGTGTCGTCTCGGCGGCGGTGCGTCCTTCGGGCGGGTGCCGTTCGGCCGGCTGCCCTCCGGGGGCGGGGGCACCCGGCGGCCGTCGGTCGTCGGCCGGGACGCGGCTGCACGGCGGGTTGTCCGCGGGCGGGGCCGGGCGGTGGATGAGGTCGCCTCGGGCGGCGGCGCGTGCTTCCCGGGTGAACGGGGGCCGGCATGCCGGTGAGCGACGCCGGTCGTCACACGTTCCTCGCCGGCGTCCCTGGCGCTCGGCCGAGGGACGCCCCGGCGGCCTCCCCGGCCTTCGGACGGGAACCACCCCGACCCGGACGGCCGACGCGGCGGCCCGGAGGGTCAGGCGCGGCCGATGGGGGCCAGGACCGCGTTCGTGAGGGTGCTCAGGTCGGTGGGGGAGAGTTCGACCTCCAGGCCGCGGCGGCCCGCCGAGACGCAGATCGTGTCGAACGCCGACGCGGAGTCGTCCAGGACCGTGCGGAGCCTCTTGCGCTGGCCCAGGGGGGAGATGCCGCCGCGCACGTAGCCGGTGGTGCGTTCGGCGAGGACCGGGTCGGCCATGGCGGCGCGCTTGCCGCCCACCGCCGACGCGAGGGCCTTCAGGTCGAGCTGGCCCGCCACCGGGACGACCGCCACGGTCAGGGCGCCGTCCACGTCCGCGACGAGCGTCTTGAAGACCCGCTCGGGGGAGATGCCCATCGCCTCGGCGGCCTCCTCGCCGTAGGAGGGATGGCCCGGGTCGTGGTCGTAGGAGTGGACGGTGAACGTCACGCCCGCCGCCGTCAGCGCCACGGTGGCCGGGGTGCCGCCCTGCTTCCGGTCCTTCTTCGCCATGTCGTCGCGTGCCTCAGTTCAGACTGGTCGGGCCGCGCGTCAGGTCCGACGCGGGCAACGACGGAAGATGACGGATGATCGCCGTCTCGGAGCGCAGCAGTGTCAGCTCGTCGCGCAGCCGGGACGCGGTGTCCGGGGCCTGGAGCAGCCGCTGCTTGGTGGGGATGTCCAGCATCATCGCGGCGGCCACGAGATAGCTGACCACGGCCGGGTCGTCCGGCAGCTCCGCCCCCGTGGTCAGGGTCCGCTCGCGGGCGCCGGCCAGCCGCTTCTGGTACTGGCCGAAGGCCCGCAGGACGCCCTCCGCGAGCGCCCCGGCCTCGTCACCGGTCTCCTCCTCCAGCGGCTCCAGCTCGGCCGTCAGATAGGGCCCGGTCGCGTCCACCGACAGCAGGCGCACCCGGGTGGTGCCCGTCGCGAGGACCTCGAAGGTGCCGTCCTCGCGCTCCCGGATCGTCGCCGCGTCCGCGATGCAGGCCGTGGCGTGGAAGGACTTCATCGGGTCGGTGCCGAAGCCCGCCGCCGGGCCCCGGTCCGGCAGGGCCGTGGGGTCGGGCATGCCGGGGGAGCTCGCGGCGACCTCCAGACCGTCGCGGATGGCGACGACGGCGAAGCGGCGAGCCTCCTCCTCGGGGGTCTTCAGCAGTTCGCGCATCATGGCGCGATACCGCTCCTCGAAGACGTTCAACGGGAGCACCAGCCCCGGGAACAGCACGGAGTTCAGGGGGAAGAGCGGAAGCCGGACGGTTCTCACGCCGCAAGAGCCTAATGGTCGTGGGAGTGTGTGCGTTCCACGTGCTCACTTCGTGGAAGTCCGGAGGCCGACCGCGCCCCGACCTCCTCGCGCAGTTCCAGGAACCGGCCCAGCGGATCCTCCGACACCAGCTCCCACGGGAAGGACGTCGCGTGGGGGCCGATGAGGCGCAGCTGGTCCAGGGCGTCGGGCCAGCGTTCCAGCAGGGCCAGGACGTAGACCAGCTTGTTGCGTATCTGCGCCGGCCACGGGTCCGCCGCCGGGAAGCGGGCCGAGAGCGTGATCGCCCGGTCGGCCGCCGCGTCCAGCCGCGCCCGCGGCACGTCGGGGCCGCACCCGTCGCTCAGATAGGCGAGCGCCGCGCGCGTGGGCAGGGCCTGCACCAGGGAGCCCGCCGGGGCGTCCTGCGCGGCCGTCTCCGCGAAGTCGAAGCACTCGCGGTGCGAGCCGTGCCAGGAGTCGGCGAGGTAGCGCAGGGCGGCGGCGTGGCAGCCGTAGTGGTGCGGGGCGCGGCGCACCGCCGCCTCCCACAGCTCCCCGAAGTACTTGTGCCCGGCGTTCGAGCCGTGCGCGTGGTCCAGCGCGAGCCGCCACGGCACCGGGTCGCGGTCGTCGCCCCGCGCGGCGGCCGTGATCAGCGGGTTCAGCTCGCGCAGCAGCTCCGCGCGGGCGGGGGAGTCCCAGGCCCGGTCCACCGCGAGCTGGGCGCCGACCAGGAGCTGGTCCGGGTCGTGCGGGGCCGCCGCCCGCCACTCCTGGAACCACTCGGGGCGCGAGCGCGCGAAGGACGCGAGACGGACGACGTACCGGTCCCGGTGCTCCCAGGCGGCCTCCGCGCGGGTGGCCTCCAGGAGGGCCGCCGCCATCTGGTAGGCGCTCTGCCCGGCGGCCACCAGCGCCGGTCCGAGCCGGTCGTCGGGCGCGTCGAGGAGCACCTCGTCGTCGGCGGGAAGCGCGACCGGCGGGTGCTCTGCGGGGCGGGCCGTCCGGGGCGAACGGGCCGACCGGACGAACGGAGGCAGCAGGGCCATGGTGTCGACCATTGAAAAGGCGCGCGTCGAGCAAGCGCCAGAGGTTCCACAGAACCTCCCGAAAGTTGTACGTCCCGAGGTCAAGAGAACGTAAAATGGTCACTGTTCGTCACCTGTTCATCCGCTGTGTGACCTGCGGTGACGGCCGGCTAGCCGCGCCGCAGCAGCCGTGTCGCCCCCGCCGCCACCGTCGTCGCCAGCGTCCAGCCCAGCAGGATCACCACCGCCGACAGCCACTGCCAGCCGCCGCGCAGCTGCCACGCTCCGGCCTGCCCCAGATCGATGACCGGAAGCAGCAGGTCCAGCGCGAACAGTGCCGGGTTCCACTGCGGCCCCGCGGCGCCCCGCAGCGGCGGATGGTCGGCGTGCGCGAAGGCCACCGAGGACGCCGCCCACAGCACCGCCATCCACACCAGCGCCCGCCCCGGCCGGTACCCGTAGGCCACCGTCCAGTCCTGCGCGTACCCCCACAGCTTCGCCGCGAGCGGCAGCGTCTGGCGGCGTCTGCGCTGCTTGGCGAGGAGCACCTCGCGCGCGTCCTCGTCCTCGCCGCCCGAGCGCAGCACCGCCGCCAGCCGCTCGTACGGCTCCGGGTTGTACTCGGCGGTCGCCGCGGCCAGCCAGCGCAGCCGCTCGGTCAGCGGGAACGGGCCCCGGGGCACCAGGTTCTCGTAGCTGAACCCGCCCATGTGCAGCCGTCCGGGCCCCGGCCAGCTGTCCCGGCGGTCCATCAGGTTCACCACCCGTGCCCCCGACAGCACCACCCGCCCGCGCGCCGGCCGCTCCCCGAGGAAACGCAGCTCCGAGGTCTGCACCCGGCGCAGCGACAGCTCCTGGTCGTCGCCGAGCGTGAACCGGGCCCGCTCGAAGTCCACCGCGTCCCCGAACCGTCCGTCGTCCAGCCGCAGCCCGCCCTCGCACTCGAACCGCTGGATCCGCGTCCCGCGCGCGGGCGTCGCCCCGCTCACCATCGGGTTGTCCAGGCCCGCCGGGGTCAGATAGATCGCCCGCTCCACGGTGAGCTGGGGCGCGTTCAGCGCGTACCGCGTGTACGGATTGGCCAGCCGCGCGCCGCGCAGACTCAGCGACACGCCGATCTTCGCGCTGCGCAGCCGCAGCTCGCCGTGCGACTCCAGCAGGTCCGCCTGGAGGTCCTGGCCCACGGTCATCCCGTCCGCGGTGAGGGAACGGCCGCTGCGGTCCCGGTAGACGATCGCCTGGTTGAGCATCAGGTCCGTGCCGATGTGCGCGTCGGTCAGCCGCACCCCGTTGTGGAAGCGGCAGCGCGGCAGATGCAGATCGCCCTCCGTGTGCACCCGGGCCGCCTCCAGCCGCGGCACCGAGCAGTCCACGAACCGCACGGTCCTGAACCGGGCCTCCGGCAGCAGGACCTCCCGCTCGAACCGGCAGCCGCGCAGCTCCACGTACGGCTCCACCGAGCCGCCCGCGAGATCCAGGGTGCCGCTGACGTGCACCCCCCACAGCTTCAGCGCCGCCACCCGGCCCGCCAGCGCGGGCGGCCCGTCCAGCAGCAGCCAGCACACGATCCGCGCCCGCACGGTCCGCTCCGGCCCCCAGGGATGCCCGCCGTGCGGATCGTCGACGACCGAGTCGCCGCTGCTCAGGTCGTACACGCTCCCGTTGCGGAACGCCTGCCACATTCCCGCCTCCGCGGCGGTCAGATCGTCCGGCAGATCCCCGGCACGGATGCCGGCCCCGTCCGTCACTGCTCCTCCAGTTCTGTGCTCGCCCCACCGTGATGCCCGCTGGGTCACCCCCGAAGCACAGGACGTGAAGGGGATCTTCCAGGTTGCGCACGCCGTTCTGTATCAGCCATTGATACGCGCGGACGACGCCCGAACCCCGTCTGAGAGAATTGGGTCCGTGATCTCCCGAATCGATCTGCGCGGCGACGCCCTCCCCGAGGGCCCCGCTCTGCGCGACCTGCTGCCCCGAGCCGACTTCGACGTCTCGGCCGCCCTGGAGAAGGTGCGTCCGATCTGCGAGGCCGTGCATCATCGGGGCGACGCGGCGCTGATCGACTTCGCGGAGACGTTCGACGGGGTACGGCTGGAGCGGGTGCGGGTGCCCGCCGAGGCGCTCACCCGCGCGCTGGAGCAGCTCGACCCGGCCGTGCGCGCGGCCCTGGAGGAGTCCATCCGCCGCGCCCGGCTCGTCCACCGCGAGCAGCGCCGCTCCACCCACACCACCCAGGTCGTGCCCGGCGGCACCGTGACCGAGAAGTGGGTGCCGGTCGACCGGGTCGGGCTGTACGCGCCCGGCGGCCGGTCCGTGTACCCGTCCTCCGTGATCATGAACGTGGTCCCGGCGCAGGAGGCCGGCGTCCCCTCGATCGCGCTCGCCTCCCCGGCCCAGGCCGAGTTCGACGGCCTGCCGCACCCCACGATCCTCGCCGCGTGCGCGCTGCTCGGCGTCGACGAGGTGTACGCCGCCGGCGGCGCGACCGCCGTCGCGATGTTCGCGTACGGCACCGAGTCCTGCCCGCCCGCCGACATGGTCACCGGGCCCGGCAACATCTGGGTCGCCGCCGCCAAGCGCTACTTTACTGGGAAGATCGGCATCGACGCGGAGGCCGGCCCGACCGAGATCGCCGTCCTCGCCGACGACACCGCCGACCCGGTGCACGTCGCCGCCGACCTGATCAGCCAGGCTGAGCACGACCCGCTGGCCGCGGCCGTCCTCGTCACCGACTCCGTCGCGCTCGCCGACGCCGTCGACAAGGAGCTGGAGCCGCAGGTCGCGGCCACCAAGCACATCGAGGACCGGATCGTGCCCGCCCTCGGCGGCCGGCAGTCCGCGATCGTCCTCGTCGACAGCGTCGAGGAGGGCCTCAGGGTCGTCGACGCCTACGGCGCCGAGCACCTGGAGATCCAGACCGCCGACGCCGCCGCCGTGGCCGACCGGGTCCGCAACGCGGGCGCGATCTTCATCGGCCCCTGGGCGCCCGTCTCCCTCGGCGACTACGCCGCCGGGTCCAACCACGTCCTGCCCACCGGCGGCTGCGCCTGTCACTCCTCGGGCCTGTCGGTCCAGTCCTTCCTGCGCGGCATCCACATCGTCGACTACACGGAGGACGCCCTCGCCGACGTCGCCCACCACGTGGTGACGCTCGCGGAGGCGGAGGACCTGCCCGCGCACGGCGCGGCGATCAAGGCTCGGTTCGGCTGGAAGGTACCCGGCAAGTGACTCTCGGCATCGACGATCTCCCCGTACGGGACGAGCTGCGCGGCAAGTCCCCCTACGGCGCGCCCCAGCTGGACGTCCCCGTACGGCTGAACACCAACGAGAACCCCTACCCGCTGCCCGAGCCGCTGGTCGAGCGGATCGCCGAGCGGGTCCGCGAGGCCGCCCGGAACCTCAACCGCTACCCCGACCGGGACGCCGTCGAGCTGCGCACCCAGCTCGCGAAGTACCTGACCGACACCTCCGGTCACGAGGTCGGACTCGCCAACGTGTGGGCGGCCAACGGCTCCAACGAGGTCCTCCAGCAGCTGCTCCAGACCTTCGGCGGGCCCGGCCGCACGGCCATCGGCTTCGAGCCGTCGTACTCGATGCACGCGCTCATCGCGCGCGGCACCGGCACGGGCTGGATCTCCGGCCCGCGCAACGAGGACTTCACCATCGACGTCGAGGCCGCCGTGCGCGCGATCGGCGAGCACCGGCCGGACGTCGTGTTCGTCACGACCCCCAACAACCCGACGGGCAACGCGGTCCCGCCCGAGACGGTCCTCGCGCTGTACGAGGCCGCCCAGGCCGCGAAGCCGTCGCTGGTCGTCGTCGACGAGGCGTACATCGAGTTCAGCCACGGCGACTCGCTGCTGCCGCTGATCGAGGGCCGCCCTCACCTGGTCATCTCCCGCACGATGTCGAAGGCGTTCGGCGCGGCCGGGCTGCGCCTCGGCTACCTCGCCGCGCACCCGGCGGTCGTGGACGCCGTCCAGCTCGTCCGGCTGCCCTACCACCTGTCGGCCGTCACCCAGGCGACCGCGCTGGCCGCCCTGGAGCACACCGACACCCTGCTGAAGTACGTCGAGCAGCTGAAGGCCGAGCGCGACCGGCTGGTGAGCGAGCTGCGGGCGACCGGCTACGAGGTCGTCGAGTCCGACGCGAACTTCGTGCAGTTCGGCCGCTTCCAGGACTCGCACGTCGCGTGGCGGAAGATCCTCGACCGGGGTGTCCTGGTCCGGGACAACGGCATCCCGGGGTGGCTGCGGGTCTCCGCCGGAACCCCCGAAGAGAACGACGCGTTCCTCGACGCGGTCCGTGAAGTCAAGAAGGAGCTGAACGCATGAGCCGCGTGGGAAGAGTCGAGCGGACGACGAAGGAGACCTCCGTCCTCGTCGAGATCGACCTCGACGGGTCCGGCAAGGTCGACGTGGCGACCGGGGTCGGCTTCTACGACCACATGCTCGACCAGCTCGGCCGGCACGGTCTGTTCGACCTCACCGTGAAGACCGAGGGCGATCTGCACATCGACTCGCACCACACCATCGAGGACACCGCCCTCGCCCTCGGCGCCGCCTTCAAGCAGGCCCTCGGCGACAAGGTCGGCATCTACCGCTTCGGCAACTGCACGGTCCCGCTGGACGAGTCCCTCGCCCAGGTCACCGTCGACCTCTCCGGCCGCCCCTACCTCGTGCACACCGAGCCCGAGAAGATGGCGCCGATGATCGGCGAGTACGACACGACGATGACCCGGCACATCCTGGAGTCCTTCGTCGCCCAGGCGCAGATCGCCCTGCACGTGCACGTGCCCTACGGGCGCAACGCCCACCACATCGTCGAGTGCCAGTTCAAGGCCCTCGCGCGGGCGCTGCGCTACGCCTCGGAGCGCGACCCGCGCGCGGCAGGCATCCTGCCCTCCACGAAGGGTGCGCTGTAACCCCATGAACGGGCTCTCCACCGTACTGATCGTCGTCGGTCTCTTCCTGGTCGGCGGCATCATCTCCTTCGTCAAGCAGGGCATGCCCAAGCAGCTGATCGTGCTGCTCTCCGTCGGCGCCGCGATGTGTCTGGTCGCCGGTGTCATGAGGCTGGAGGTGTGGAATTGAGCGCGTCCTCGAAGAAGGTCGTCGTCTTCGACTACGGCTTCGGGAACGTCCGGTCCGCCGAGCGCGCCCTCGCCCGCGCCGGAGCCCAGGTCGAGATCACGCGTGACTTCGACGAGGCCATGAACGCCGACGGGCTGCTCGTGCCCGGCGTCGGCGCCTTCGAGGCCTGCATGAAGGGTCTGCGGCAGGCGCGCGGCGACTGGATCGTCGACCGCAGGCTGTCCGGCGGGCGCCCCGTCATGGGCATCTGCGTCGGCATGCAGATCCTCTTCGCGCGCGGCATCGAGCACGGCGTGGAGACCGAGGGCCTCGACCAGTGGCCCGGCTCCGTCGAGCCGCTCCAGGCCGACATCGTGCCCCACATGGGCTGGAACACCGTCGACGCCCCGGGCGGCTCGGAGCTCTTCGCCGGCCTCGACGCCGACGCCCGCTTCTACTTCGTGCACTCCTACGCCGTCCACGACTGGACCCTGGAGATCACCAACCCGGCGATGCGCGCCCCGCTCGTCACCTGGTCCACCCACGGCAAGCCGTTCGTCGCCGCCGTCGAGAACGGCGCCCTGTGGGCCACGCAGTTCCACCCCGAGAAGTCCGGCGACGCCGGCGCGCAGCTCCTCACCAACTGGATCGGAACACTGTGAGCAAGCTCGAACTCCTTCCCGCCGTCGACGTCCGCGACGGCCAGGCCGTCCGCCTCGTGCACGGCGAGTCCGGCACGGAGACGTCCTACGGCTCCCCGCTGGAGGCCGCCCTGGCCTGGCAGCGCTCCGGCGCCGAGTGGCTGCACCTGGTGGACCTGGACGCGGCGTTCGGCACCGGCGACAACCGGGAGCTGATCGCCGAGGTCGCGAAGGCCATGGACATCAAGGTCGAGCTGTCCGGCGGCATCCGCGACGACGACACCCTCGCCGCCGCCCTCGCCACCGGCTGCACCCGTGTGAACCTCGGCACGGCCGCCCTGGAGACCCCCGAGTGGGTCGCCAAGGTCATCGCCGAGCACGGCGACAAGATCGCCGTCGGCCTCGACGTCCGCGGCACGACCCTGCGCGGACGCGGCTGGACCCGCGACGGCGGCGACCTCTACGAGACGCTGGAGCGCCTCAACAACGAGGGCTGCGCGCGGTACGTCGTCACCGACATCGCCAAGGACGGCACCCTCCAGGGCCCGAACCTGGAGCTGCTGCGCACCGTCTGCGCGGCCACCGACCGCCCCGTGGTGGCCTCCGGCGGCGTGTCCTCGCTGGACGACCTGCGCGCCATCGCCGAACTCGTGCCCCTCGGCGTCGAGGGCTCCATCGTCGGCAAGGCCCTGTACGCCAAGGCGTTCACGCTGGAAGAGGCCCTGGAGGCGGTGGCCCGGTGAGCGAGGTACGGCGGGTCGTGACCGGTGCCCCGTGGGAGGAGGCCTTCGGCTACTCCCGCGCGGTGCGGTTGCCGAACGGGCTCGTGCTGGTCTCCGGCTGCACCTCCGTGATCGACGGGCAGATCGCCGACGGCGACCCGTACGAGCAGGCGGTCAACTCCTTCGGCGTGGCGTTCGCGGCGCTGGAGCAGCTCGGTCTGGGCCGGGAGGACGTCGTGCGCACACGCATGTACATCACCCACGCGCGGGACGTGGAGGAGGTCGGACGCGCCCACAAGGAGCTCTTCGACGCCGTCCGCCCCGCCGCGTCCATGATCATCGTCTCCGGCTTCGTCGACCCCCGGCTGGTCGTCGAGGTCGAGGTCGAGGCCTACCGGGAGGAGGACGCGTCATGACCCTGTCCGTGCGTGTCATCCCCTGCCTGGACGTGGACAACGGCCGGGTCGTCAAGGGCGTCAACTTCCAGAACCTGCGCGACGCGGGCGACCCCGTCGAGATGGCCAAGGTGTACGACGCCGAGGGCGCCGACGAGCTGACGTTCCTCGACATCACCGCGTCCTCCGGCAACCGCGAGACCACCTACGACGTGGTGCGCCGCACCGCCGAGCAGGTCTTCATCCCGCTCACCGTCGGCGGCGGCGTCCGCACCGCCGACGACGTGGACAAGCTGCTGCGGGCCGGTGCCGACAAGGTCGGCGTCAACACCGCCGCCATCGCCCGCCCGGAGCTGATCCGGGAGATCGCCGAGCGGTTCGGCCGGCAGGTGCTGGTCCTGTCGGTGGACGCCCGCCGCACCCCCGAGGGCACCTTCGAGGTCACCACCCACGGCGGTCGCAAGGGAACCGGCATCGACGCCGTCGAGTGGGCCCACCGCGCCGCCGAACTGGGCGCGGGCGAGATCCTCCTCAACTCGATGGACGCCGACGGCACCAAGGACGGCTACGACATCGAGATGATCCGGGCCGTGCGCAAGCACGTCACCGTGCCCGTCATCGCCTCCGGCGGCGCCGGGAAGCTCGGCGACTTCGCCCCGGCGATCGGGGCGGGCGCGGACGCGGTGCTGGCGGCGTCGGTGTTCCACTTCGGCGATCTGCGGATCGGCGAGGTCAAGGACGCGCTGCGAGGCGCCGGACACCCCGTGCGCTGACCCGACCGGGATCCGGCCGCACGTCGGACGGCCGGGCCTCCCGGCCCGCCGATGACCGGGACGGGGCCGGCCGCTGAGTCCGGGCTGCGCGCCGCCCCCGGCGACCGGAGCACCGGGCTCGTCCTCGCGGCGAGCGCCGAGGGCTGCCGGGCCGGGCGGAGTCACCGTCCCCGGCCAGGCACCTGCCCCCACCGGACCAGGTGAGGTCACCGTCCCGCGGCCGGTGCCTGTTCCGCTGCGAACTGCCTGGGGCGGCCGGGGCCTGCGCTGCTGCGGACCGCCCGAGGGCGGCCGGGCGCCTGTGCCGCGACGAACTGCCAGAGGTGGCCGAGGGCCTGTGCTGTGGCGGACCGCCCGGGGCGGCCGGGGGCTGCACCGTGGCGGACCGCCGGGGGGCCAGAGATCCGCGTCGAGCCGGATCGCCCGACGCGGCCAGGGGGCTGTGGCGCGGCGGACCCGCCCGGGATTGCCGGGGATCTGTGCCGTGGCTGGGTGTGCGGGGTGGTGGAGGGTTCAGATGCCCAGTTGCTTGCCCTCGTTCAGCTTCGTCACGGCGTCCTCGTCGCCCTCCAGGGTCACCTTCGCGGTGTCCTTGCGGCCGTAGGAGAACATCAGCAGCTCCGACGGCTCGCCGGTCACCGTCACCACCGGCGTCCCCCGGTGCGCCACCGCCGTCCGGCCGTCCGGGCGGCGCAGCACCAGACCGGTCGGGGCGCCGCGCCCCACCAGCCGGGCCGTGCGCTCCAGACGCGACCACAGGGCGTCCTGGAAGACCGGGTCGAGCTCGCGGGGCGTCCAGCCCTCCTGGGCGCGCCGGACGTCCTCGGCGTGGACGTAGAACTCGATCGTGTTGGCGGCCTCGTCCACCTGCTTGAGCTGGAACGGCGAGAACCGCGGCGGACCGGTGCGGACGAGCTGGATCAGCTCCTCGTACGGCTTGGCCGCGTACTCCGCCGTCACCTTCTCCAGCCGCGACGCGAGCTGTTTGATCAGGGTGCCGCCCGCGGCGTCCGGGCGGCGCTCGCGCACCACCACATGGGCGGCGAGATCCCGGGTCAGCCAGCCCTCGCAGAGGGTCGGCGCCTCGGGTCCCGCGGTCTCCAGGAGGTCCGCGAGGAGAAGTCGTTCACGCTTGGCGAAAGTCGACATGCCGTCAGCCTACGACCGCGTACCGGGTCCGCACAGTGGACACCGCGCCGTCGCCGCCTGCGCCGCGCGGCACAATGGCACCCATGACCAGCACGACCGGAAGTCCCCGGCCCAGCAGCCTCGATCCCGAGATCGCCGAGCGCCTCAAGCGCAGCTCCGACGGGCTCGTCCCCGCCATCGCCCAGCAGTACGACACCGGTGAGGTGCTGATGCTGGGGTGGATGGACGACGAGGCGCTGCACCGCACGCTGACCACCGGCCGCTGCACCTACTGGTCGCGCAGCCGCCAGGAGTACTGGGTCAAGGGCGACACCTCCGGCCACTTCCAGTGGGTCAGGTCGGTCGCGCTGGACTGCGACGCCGACACCCTGCTCGTCAAGGTCGACCAGGTCGGAGCCGCCTGCCACACCGGCGCGCGCACCTGCTTCGACGAGGACGTGCTGCTCAAGGACGCCGGCGGCGCCCAGGACGCCCAGAGCGCCGGTTCCGGTGCCCCGGCCCGGGATCAGTAAGGTCACCCGCCATGGACCTCGACACCTTCCGCAAGCTCGCCACCGACCGGCGCGTCATCCCGGTCACGCGCAAGCTCCTCGCCGACGGCGACACCCCGGTCGCCCTCTACCGCAAGCTCGCCGCCGAGCGCCCCGGCACCTTCCTGCTGGAGTCCGCGGAGAACGGCCGCTCCTGGTCCCGCTACTCGTTCGTCGGTGTCCGCTCCGCCGCGACCCTCACCGCCCGCGACGGCCGGGCGCACTGGCTGGGCACCCCGCCCGTCGGTGTCCCCGTCGACGGCGACCCCCTCGACGCGCTGCGCGCCACCATCGAGGCCCTGCACACCCCGCACCAGGAGGGCCTGCCGCCCTTCACCGGCGGCATGGTCGGCTACCTCGGCTACGACATCGTCCGCCGCCTGGAGAAGATCGGCCCGGGGGAGCGCGACGACCTCGGGCTCCCCGAGCTGACCATGCTGCTCACCAGCGACCTCGCCGTGATGGACCACTGGGAGGGCTCGGTCCTGCTGATCGCCAACGCGATCAACCACAACGACCTCGACACGGGCGTCGACGAGGCGTACGCCGACGCGGTCGCCCGCCTCGACGCCATGCAGGCCGACCTCACCCGCGCGGTGCCCCAGCCGCCCGCCGTCCTGCCGCCCTCCGAACTCCCCGCGTACACGGCCCTGTGGGGCGGCGAGGACTTCCAGGCCGCCGTCGAGGACATCAAGGAGCGCATCCGCGCGGGCGAGGCCTTCCAGGTCGTGCCCTCCCAGCGCTTCGAGACGCCGTGCACCGCGAGCGCGCTGGACGTCTACCGGGTCCTGCGGGCCACCAACCCGTCGCCGTACATGTACCTGTTCCGCTTCGACGGCTTCGACGTCGTCGGGTCGTCGCCCGAGGCGCTGGTGAAGGTCGAGGACGGGCGGGCCATGGTCCACCCCATCGCCGGCACCCGCTGGCGCGGCGCCACCCCGCAGGAGGACCAGGCCCTCGCCGACGAACTCCTCGCCGACCCCAAGGAACGCGCCGAGCACCTCATGCTGGTCGACCTCGGCCGCAACGACCTCGGGCGGGTCTGCGAACCGGGTTCGGTGGAGGTCGTCGACTTCATGTCCGTCGAGCGGTACTCCCACGTGATGCACATCGTCTCGACGGTCACCGGAAAGGTGGCACAGGGCCGCACCGCCTTCGACGTCCTCACCGCCTGCTTCCCCGCGGGCACCCTCTCGGGCGCGCCCAAGCCGCGCGCGATGCAGATCATCGACGAACTGGAGCCCTCCCGGCGCGGCCTGTACGGCGGCTGCGTCGGCTACCTCGACTTCGCGGGCGACTCCGACACCGCCATCGCCATCCGGACGGCCCTGCTCAGGGACGGTACGGCCTATGTCCAGGCGGGCGCCGGGATCGTCGCCGACTCCGACCCGGCCGCCGAGGACCAGGAGTGCCGCAACAAGGCCGCGGCGGTCCTCCGCGCCGTCCACACGGCCAACCGGCTCGGCGGCTGAGACGGCCGCCGGGACCGACTCCGCCGGAAAGTAGGACGGGTCTCACGTGAACCCCGGGTGACGGTTCGCCCGGGGTTCGGGCGATAGTGGAGTACGTGACTGCCGTACCCCACCCCCGTTCCGAAGCCGCCGGACCCGTCCAGGCCGCCCGCCGGAGTCTCGCCGTGGCCCTCCTGAGCGGCGCGCTCGGCGCCGCCGTGGCCCTGCTGTCGACCCGCCAGCGATGGTCCGCGGGCACGGCCACCATCGCGGGCGGCGACTTCCCCCTCACCGCCAAGGGCAGCGACGTCACGGGCGTGCCCGCGTCGCTCGCCATAGTGGGCCTCGCCGCGCTCGTCGCCGTCTTCGCCGTGCGCCGCTACGGCCGCGTCTTCGTCGCCGCCCTCCTCGCCCTCTCCGGCGCCGGCACCATCGCCGCCGCGCTCATCGGCGCCTCCGACCACTCCGCGCTCGACGAGCAGGCCGCGAAGGCCACCGGCGACACCGCGGCCACCGTGGCCGCCTTCACCCACACCGCCTGGCCCTACGTCGCGGCCGTCGGCGGCGCCCTCATGCTGCTCGCCGGACTCCTCGCCCTGCGCTACGCGCCCCGCTGGCCCGCCATGTCCGGCCGCTACGAACGCGACGGCACCCCCCGCCCGGCCCGCAAGGCCAAGCCGGTCGACCCCGAGCGCCCCGAGGAGATGTGGAAGGCCCTGGACCGGGGCGAGGACCCCACCGGGGCGTAGGAGGCGCCGGCCCCGACGCGCGAGAGGCGACCCCCGGGCACCGCACACGCGCGCGTGCGGGACAATGGACCCTGAGCGTCCGGCTCAGTCACGATCGACACGATCAAAAGCAACGAGGAGCAAGTCATGGCGGGCAGCAGCCACGGTCACACCCCGGCCGCCTGGACCGGTGTCACGATCGCCTTCATCGGTTTCTGCATTGCGGGCGCCTTCATGGTGATGGCCGAGCCCCTCGGTTTCTGGGCCGGCATGGTCGTCGTGGCCATCGGCGGCGTCATCGGCTGGGTCATGAGCGCCATGGGCCTGGGCATGCCGAAGGACCAGCACAAGGACCTCTCCGTGCTGCTCCCCGGCAAGGCGGAGCCCGCGAGCGCCAAGAGCTGAACCGCGCGAGCGGTGCGTGAGGGGCGGCCCCGTGCCGCCCCTCACGCGCGTCCGGGCCCCGCCGGGGCACAATGCGAGACGTGAACGCCGACAGCCACAGGGCCGCCCAGCGCACCGCACCGCCCGCGTCGAGGGCGGCACGCCTCGCCGTCCCCGCCGGTGTCCTCACGGCCGTCGCCGGGGCCTTCGCCTACGTGGGCACCGTCGACCCCAACGAGCCGGGGCACTACCCCGTCTGCCCCCTGCTGCGCTTCACCGGCCTGTACTGCCCCGGCTGCGGCGGACTGCGCAGCGCGCACGCCTTCGTCCACGGCGACCTGCCGGCCGCGCTGCACGCCAACGCCCCCGCCGTGCTCGCCTATCTGGGCTTCGCCGCGCTGTGGACCGTATGGGTGGTCCGCGCGGCGCGCGGCCGGCCGGTACGGCTCGACCTCGGCCCCGTCCACCTCTGGACGCTCGGCACATTGCTGCTGGTCTTCACGGTTGTCCGGAACCTGCCGTTCGGTGGCTGGCTCCACCCTTGATCAATCGGTGAACGTCCAGGTAGTGGGACCGGCGTCAACCGGATGCGAGGGCTACGCCCCCGGGCGGATACCATCGCAGTGACCACCTGTTTCAACCGGTCGCCGAAACTGTCAACCGTCTGGAAGGGGCCACCTCGCGTGAGTGTGCTCGACGAGATCATCGACGGAGTCCGTGCCGACCTCGCGGAGCGGCAGGCGCGCGTCAGCCTCGACGAGCTCAAGGAGCGCGCGGCCAAGGCTCCCGCCGCCAAGGACGGCGTGGCCGCCCTGCGCGGTGAAGGCGTCAAGGTCATCTGCGAGGTCAAGCGGTCCAGCCCCTCCAAGGGCGCGCTCGCCGCGATCGCCGACCCGGCGGGCCTCGCCGCGGACTACGAGGCGGGCGGCGCGGCCGTCATCTCCGTCCTCACCGAACAGCGCCGCTTCGGCGGCTCCCTCGCCGACCTCGAAGCGGTCCGCGCGAGCGTCGACATCCCGGTCCTGCGCAAGGACTTCATCGTCACCTCGTACCAGCTGTGGGAGGCCCGCGCGTACGGCGCCGACCTCGCCCTGCTGATCGTCGCCGCCCTGGAGCAGCCCGCCCTGGAGTCCCTCATCGAGCGCGCCGAGTCCATCGGCCTCACCCCGCTCGTCGAGGTCCACGACGAGGACGAGGTCGAGCGCGCCGTCGCCGCCGGAGCGAAGATCATCGGCGTCAACGCCCGCAACCTCAAGACCCTCGAGGTCGACCGCGGCACCTTCGACCGCGTCGCCCCCGAGATCCCCGACACCCTGGTCAAGGTCGCCGAGTCCGGCGTCCGCGGCCCCCACGACCTCATCGCGTACGCCAACGCCGGCGCCGACGCGGTCCTGGTCGGCGAGTCCCTGGTCACCGGCAAGGACCCCCGGTCCGCCGTCTCCGACCTCGTGGCCGCCGGCGAGCACCCCGCGCTGCGGCACGGCCGGGGATGATCACCCGGTAGGCTGACCCCGATGACTCCCACCGCCCCGACCTGTGACCGGTACGCCCGCCTCGCGCGCGGCTGCCGTCCCCGTGGCTGCCGCGCGCCCGCGCGTAGGATCCACGGCCGCCGGGTCAGGTACGTCATCGGGGACGAGCCCGGGCAGGTCAACGGGCGGCGATGGCAGCGCCCCTTCGGGGGTGCGGGACGTCCCGCGATCCGCGGCCACCGCCGCGCGGACGCGATCAGCCACTGACGGCTCGCGTCGACGACGGATCTCCGCCCCCACGGCGAACAGTGTCTTCTTCCACGCACTCACCGTGAGGTTTCGGCATGCCCAGCCAGTTCTTCTTCCCTGACCCCGAAGGCCAGGTGCCCAGCGCCGAGGGCTACTTCGGCGCCTTCGGCGGCAAGTTCATCCCGGAGGCGCTCCTCGCCGCCGTGGACGAGGTGGCCGTCGAGTTCGAGAAGGCCAAGCAGGACCCCGAGTTCGCCCGCGAACTCGACGAACTGCTCCTCAACTACACCGGCCGCCCCAGCGCCCTGACCGAGGTCCCCCGCTTCGCGGAGCACGCGGGCGGCGCCCGGATCTTCCTCAAGCGCGAGGACCTCAACCACACCGGCTCGCACAAGATCAACAACGTGCTCGGCCAGGCCCTGCTCACCAAGCGCATGGGCAAGACCCGGGTGATCGCGGAGACCGGCGCCGGCCAGCACGGCGTCGCCACCGCCACCGCCTGCGCCCTGTTCGGCCTCGAATGCACCATCTACATGGGCGAGATCGACACCCAGCGCCAGGCGCTCAACGTGGCCCGGATGCGCATCCTCGGCGCCGAGGTCATCTCCGTGAAGTCCGGCAGCCGCACCCTGAAGGACGCGATCAACGAGGCGTTCCGCGACTGGGTCGCCAACGTCGACCGCACGCACTACCTGTTCGGCACCGCCGCGGGCCCGCACCCCTTCCCGGCGCTGGTCCGCGACTTCCACCGCGTCATCGGCGTGGAGGCCCGCCGCCAGATCCTGGAGCGGACCGGCCGGCTGCCCGACGCGGCCGTGGCCTGCGTGGGCGGCGGCTCCAACGCCATCGGCCTCTTCCACGCCTTCATCCCCGACGCCGACGTACGCCTCATCGGCTGCGAGCCCGCCGGGCACGGCGTGGACACCGGCGAGCACGCGGCGACCCTCACCGCGGGCGAGCCCGGCGTCCTGCACGGCTCCCGCTCCTACGTCCTCCAGGACGAGGAGGGCCAGATCACCGAGCCGTACTCGATCTCGGCCGGTCTGGACTACCCGGGTGTGGGCCCCGAGCACTCCTACCTCCGTGACTCCGGCCGCGGCGAGTACCGCGCGGTCACCGACGACGCGGCGATGCAGGCCCTGCGGCTGCTCTCGCGCACCGAGGGCATCATCCCGGCCATCGAGAGCGCCCACGCGCTGGCCGGAGCCCTCGAACTCGGCAAGGAGCTGGGCAAGGACGGGCTGATCATCGTCAACCTGTCCGGCCGCGGTGACAAGGACATGGACACGGCCGCACGGTACTTCGGCCTGTACGACACCGACGCCGCCGTCGCGGCGGACGAGGCCGGCACCGGCGCGGAGATCGAGGAGGACGCCAAGTGAGCGGCAACATCCAGCTTCTGTCCGACACTCTCGCCGGCGCCAGGGCCGAGGGCCGCGCCGCGCTCGTCGCCTACCTCCCGGCCGGGTTCCCGACCGTGGACGGCGGCATCGAGGCGATCAAGGCCGCCCTCGACGGCGGCGCCGACGTCATGGAGGTGGGGCTGCCGCACAGCGACCCCGTCCTGGACGGGCCGGTCATCCAGACCGCCGACGACATCGCCCTGCGCGGCGGCGTCAAGATCGCCGACACCATGCGGACGGTCAAGGAGGCCTACGAGGCCACCGGCAAGCCGATCCTGATCATGACGTACTGGAACCCCATCGACCGCTACGGCGTCGAGCGCTTCACCGCGGAGCTCGCCGAGGCGGGCGGCGCGGGCTGCATCCTGCCCGACCTGCCCGTGCAGGAGTCGGCGCTGTGGAGGGAGCACGCCGAGAAGCACGGTCTCGCGACGGTCTTCGTCGTGGCGCCCAGCAGCAAGGACGAGCGCCTCGCCGAGATCACCGCGGCGGGCCGGGGCTTCGTCTACGCCGCCTCCCTCATGGGCGTGACCGGCACCCGCGAGTCCGTGGGCACGCAGGCCAAGGAACTCGTCGAGCGCACCCGCGCCACCGGCACCGACCTGCCCGTCTGCGTCGGGCTCGGCGTGTCCGACGCCCGCCAGGCCGCCGAGGTCGCCGGGTTCGCCGACGGAGTGATCGTCGGCTCCGCGTTCGTGAAGCGCATCCTCGACGCGCCCGACCACGAGACCGGCTTCGCGGCGGTGCGCGAACTGGCCGGAGAACTCGCCAAGGGCGTGCGCGGACAGGTGTGACGACACCGGCGTCACCGCACGGAACGGAGAGAAACGGTCACTCGAACGGGTGGACCTGGGACCGGGGAGGCGCGCTGCGCCTCCCCGGTTCGTTTCCGGGGTGTGAGCGAGAAGAACCGTGAGGGAAAGCGCACCGCCCGCGAGCGGCTGGCGGTCGAGCGCGAGAAGCAGAAGGCCGCGGAGAGGCGCCGGCGCACGCTGATCATGACGGCGAGCGTCGTCTGCGTGCTGGGGCTCGCGGCGGTGATCGGGCTGGTCGCCGCCAACGCGGGCAAGGACGACGGCAGCGACTCCGCGGGGCCGGTCGTCGCGCCCTCGGGCGCCACCGGCAAGGACAGCCTGGCCATCCCGGTCGGCGAGGACGGCGCCAAGTCGACGCTCACGGTCTGGGAGGACTTCCGCTGCCCCGCCTGCAAGTCCTTCGAGGACACCTACCGCTCCACCATCCACGAACTGACCGACTCCGGTGACCTGAAGGTCGAGTACCACCTCGCCACGATCATCGACGGCAACATGGGCGGCACCGGCTCCCGCAACGCGGCGAACGCGGCGGCCTGCGCCCAGGACGCCGGCAAGTTCGTCTCGTACCACGACGTGCTCTACGAGAACCAGCCCTCGGAGACCGACGACGCCTTCGCCGAGAACAGCAAGCTGACCGACCTGGCGAAGAAGGTCGACGGCCTCGACACGGCGACGTTCCGCGCCTGTGTCGAGAAGGGCACCCACAACAGCTGGGTGAAGAAGTCCGCGGCGGCCTTCACCAGCGGCGGATTCACCGGCACCCCGACGGTCCTGCTCAACGGCAAGAACATCTACCAGGACCAGACGATGACGCCCGCGAAGCTCAAGAAGCAGGTGCAGGAGGCGGCGAAGGGGTAAGAGGCACAGCCCTCTCTTCCCACCTTCCCGTTATGGAGCCGTAGCCGGGCTGCCCGTCGTGGGCGCCGCCCGGCACGGTAGCGTCGGGGACGCCATGGAACTTTCCTTCATTCCCAGCCCGTCGCGCGGGGTGCTGTACCTCGGCCCCATCCCGCTGCGCGGCTACGCGTTCTGCATCATCATCGGCGTCTTCGTCGCGGTCTGGCTCGGCAACAAGCGCTGGATCGCCCGCGGCGGAACTGCCGGCACCGTAGCCGACATCGCGGTCTGGGCGGTGCCCTTCGGCCTGGTCGGCGGCCGGCTCTACCACGTGATCACGGACTACGAGCTGTACTTCAGCGAGGGCCGTGACTGGGTGGACGCCTTCAAGATCTGGGAGGGCGGCCTCGGCATCTGGGGCGCGATCGCCCTCGGCGCGGTGGGTGCGTGGATCGGCTGCCGCAGCCGGGGCATCCCCCTGCCGGCCTACGCCGACGCCATCGCTCCCGGTATCGCCCTCGCCCAGGCCATCGGCCGCTGGGGCAACTGGTTCAACCAGGAGCTGTACGGGCGGGCGACGGACCTCCCCTGGGCGCTGGAGATCACGTCCTCCACGGACGGCCGGGTCCCGGGCACCTACCACCCGACGTTCCTGTACGAGTCCCTGTGGTGCGTCGGCGTCGCCTTCCTCGTCATCTGGGCGGACCGCCGCTTCAAGCTGGGCCACGGCCGGGCGTTCGCCCTGTACGTCGCCGCGTACTGCGTGGGCCGCTTCTGGATCGAGTACCTGCGCGTCGACGACGCCCACCACATCCTGGGCCTGCGGCTGAACAACTGGACCGCCCTTCTGGTCTTCCTGCTCGCGGTGGTCTACATCGTCGTGTCGGCGAAGAAGCGCCCGGGCCGCGAGGAGATCGTCGAGCCCCAGGCAGCCGACACGCCCGACGGCGACGACGCATCCGGGACGGACGCCGAGCCGGAGGCCGGGACGGACGCCAAGGACGGGTCGGAGGCGGAGGCCGACAGCGTGGACCTGGAGAAGGACGCCGACGCGTCCGCCCAGTCCGAGTCCGAGTCCGGGGTCAAGGACGAGGCCGGGGTCAAGGACGAGGCCGAGGCCGCGAAGAAGAGCTGACCCGCACGCGTACGACGGCGAGGGCGCCCGGAATCGTTCCGGGCGCCCTCGCCGCATGTCAGCGGCGCCGGGCCAGGGACAGGGTCCGCCGGGCCGCCGCGACCACGGCCGCGTCGACGAACGTCCCGTCGGGCAGGGCCTGGGCGCCCTGCTCGGTCGCCGCCGCCTTGACGACGGTCTCCGCCTCCTCGATCTCCCGGTCGGTGGGGAGATAGGCCCGCTCGATCACGGGGAGCTGGCGGGGGTGGATCGCCGAGCGGCCCAGGAACCCGAGGGCGCGGCCACGGGCGCAGGACGCGGCGAGCCCTTCCAGGTCCCGGGTGTCGGGGTGCACCGACTGGGGCGGGGGAGGCAGGTCCGCCGCCCGGGCGGCCACCACGACCCGGGAGCGGGACCAGTCCAGGCCGGCGTCCTCGCGCACGCCGAGGTCCGCGCGGAGGTCCGCCTCGCCGAGCGCGATGCCGCGCAGCGCGGGATGGGCGCCGGCGATCGCGTGGGCGTGCTCGATGCCGAGGGCCGACTCCAGCAGGGCGTAGAGAGCGAGGGCGCCGCCCTCCGCCGGAGCCGTGCGTTCGGCGACGGTGACGATCTGCCGGGGCGAGGTCACCTTCGGCAGCCGGACGCCCGAGACGCCGGGGAGGGCGGCCAGCGCCGCCAGGTCGGCGACCGCGAGCGGGCCGTCCAGGGCGTTCACCCGGACGTGGACCGGCAGCGGCTGGGGGTCGGCGAGGCGTTCGGCGGTGGCGGCGCGGGCGTAGTCCTTGCGGTCCGGCGCCACCGCGTCCTCCAGGTCGACGACGACCACGTCGGCGCCCGCGGCCAGTGCCTTGGTCACCGTGTCGGGACGGTCGCCCGGCGCGTAGAGCCAGGTCAGCGGGGTCATACCGCTCCCTCCTCGCGCAGGGTCGCCAACTCCTGCCCGGACAGGCCCAGTTCGGTGAGGACCTGGTCCGTGTCCGCGCCGTGCGGGCGGCCCGCCCAGCGGATCGCGCCGGGGGTGTCGGAGAGCCGGAACAGGACGTTCTGCATACGCAGCGGGCCGAGTTCGGGGTCGGGGAGGGTCGTGATCGTGTCCAGGGCCGTGTACTGAGGGTCCGTCATCACGTCCCGCACGTCCTGGACGGGGGCCACCGCCGCCTCCGCCTTCTCGAAGGCCGCGAGGACCTCGTCCCGGGTACGGGCCGCGATCCAGACGCCGACCGCCTCGTCGAGGATGTCGGCGTGCCGGGCGCGGTCGACGCCCGTCGCGAACCAGGGCTCGGCGATCAGATCCTCGCGGCCCACCAGACGCATGACCCGCTCCGCGATCGACTGGGCGGAGGTCGACACGGCGACCCAGCCGCCGTCCGAGGTGCGGTAGGTGTTGCGCGGGGCGTTGTTGGCGGAGCGGTTGCCGGTGCGTTCCTGGACGTAGCCGAGCTGGTCGTACCAGGTGGGCTGGGGGCCCAGGACCGTCAGGATCGGTTCGATGATCGCCATGTCGACGACCTGGCCCGCGCCGGTGCGGTCACGGGCGGCGAGGGCGGTCATCACGGCGTACGCCGTCGCGAGTCCCGCGATGGAGTCCGCGAGGCCGAAGGGCGGCAGCGTCGGGGCCGCCTCCGGCTCGCCGGTGATGGCGGCGAACCCGCTGAGCGCCTCGGCGAGGGTGCCGAAGCCGGGGCGGTGGGCGTGCGGCCCGAACTGGCCGAAGGCGGTGACCCGGGCGAGGACGAGACGGGGGTTGGCGGCGGAGAGGGTGTCCCAGCCCAGGTCCCACTTCTCCAGGGTGCCGGGGCGGAAGTTCTCGACGACGACGTCGGCGGTGGCGACGAGCCTGAGCAGGGTGGCCCGGCCGCCGGGCCTGGACAGGTCGAGGGTGATGGTGCGCTTGTTGCGGCCCAGCACCTTCCACCACAGGCCGATGCCGTCCTTGGCGGGGCCGTGCCCCCGGGACGGGTCGGGCTTGGCGGGGTGCTCGACCTTGACGACCTCCGCGCCGAAGTCGCCGAGCAGGGTGGCCGCGAGGGGGCCCGCGAACAGGGTGGCGAGGTCCAGGACGCGCAGCCCGGACAGCGGGGCGGCGGTCATGAGCCGTACCGCGTCTCGATCTCGGAGCGGTACGGCATCGACGCCGAGGCCCCTTCCCGCTGCACCGACAGGGCCGCCGCCGCTGCCGCCCAGCGCATGGCCTCGCGGATCGGCCGCTCCTCGGCGAGCGCCACGGCGAGCGTTCCGGCGAAGGTGTCGCCCGCGCCGGTGGAGTCCACGGCGGTGACCCGCTGGGCGGGGACGGCGAGGGGTTCGGCGCCGCGGGTCAGATAGAGGCTGCCGGCCGCGCCGAGCGTGATGACGACCTCGGGCACCTGCTCCAGGAGCGCGCGGGCCGCCGCGATCGGGTCGGTGAGGCCGGTGAGGGTGGTCGCCTCGTGCTCGTTGGGCAGCAACAGGTCGGTGGCGGCGAGGAGTTCGGGCGGCAGGGGCCGGGCCGGGGCCGGCGTGAGGATCGTCCGGACACCATGGGCGCGCGCGGCCTGCGCGCCCGCCACCACCGCCGCCAGGGGGATCTCCAGCTGGAGGAGCAGGGCGTCCGCCGAGGCGATGAGGCCCTCGTCGCCGGGCGCGAGGTGGTCGACGGTGCCGTTCGCGGCGGGGATCACGACGATCGCGTTGCCGCCCTCGTCGTCCACGACGATGTGCGCGGTGCCGGACGGGCCCTCGGTGGTGCGCAGATGGTCGGTGACGACTCCGGAGTGTTCGAGGGTGGCCCGCAGCCGCGGTCCGTAGGCGTCGTTGCCGACGGCGCCGATCATCGAGACGTCGGCGCCCGCGCGGGCCGCCGCGATCGCCTGGTTGGCGCCCTTGCCGCCGGGGACCGTACGGAACTCCCGTCCCGTCACGGTCTCTCCGAGCGCGGGGGCCTTCTCGACGTAGGCGACGAGGTCCATGTTGGTGCTGCCGAGCACGGCGATATGGGTCATGGGCGGGAAGCCTCCAGGTGGGTGAGGTGGGCCAGCGCGTCGAAGCCGGTGCCGTCGAAGTCCCCGACGGAGGTGGCGAGCCGGTTCTTGAGCGGGGCCGTCCAGCGGTCGGGGAGGGCGGCGGGGCTGCCGGCGAGGAACGCCGAGACGCTGCCCGCCGTGGCGCCGTTGGAGTCGGTGTCCCAGCCGCCGCCGACCGCGCGGCACACGGAGCCGGTGAAGTCGCCGTCCGCGTGGGTGAGGGCGGCGGCGATCAGGGCGGTGTTGGGGATCGCGTGGACCCAGTGGTGGGTGGCCGCGTAGGTGGCGTGGAGCGTGTCGACGACCGTGTCGAAGTCGGGTGTGCGGCGGGCGAGCAGGACGGCGTGCCGGACGGCCCGGGCCAGGCGGGAGTCCGGTGGGACGACGGTGAGGCCAATGCGCAGACAGGCGTGGACGTCGTGGGTGCCGGTCGCCGCCGCGGCGATGACGGCCGCCGTGAACATCGCCGCGTAGACGCCGTTCGCGGTGTGGGTGAGGGCGGCGTCCCGGTGGGCCTGTTCGGCCGCGGCGCCCGGGTCGCCGGGGTTGGTCCAGCCGTGGACGTCCGCGCGGATCAGGGCGCCGATCCACTCGCGGAACGGGTTGCGGTGGCGGGCCGTGTGCGGGGGTTCGAGGCCGAGCAGCAGATTGCGCAGGGCGACGCGTTCGGCCGTGAAGGTGCGGCCCGCGGGGAGTTCGTCCAGCCAGAGGGCGGCCACGTCCGCGGTGGTGAAGCCCCGGCCGTGGCGTTGCAGCAGCAGAAGGTTCAGCAAGGGGTAGTTGAGGTCGTCGTCCTCGGGCATGCCGTCGATGTTCTCGGCGAGGGAGGTGGTGGCCGAACGCCGGTTCCAGGGGTGGGCGGCCAGGAGCTCCGCCGGGACGCCCCGGGCGGTGAAGTACGTGGTCAGGGGCCAGTTTCCGGTGGCGCCGGCGAGTTGCCGGATCGCGTCCAGGGGGAGCTTCTCGACGGGCTTGCCGAGCAGGCAGCCGACGGCGCGGCCGAGCCAGGCGGCCTCGTAGGCGGCGTGGGGCGGGGGAGCGACGGGGGCCTGTGGAGGGGACGGCCAGTCGGGGCAGGCTGCCTTCACACGGGCGAGGGCGGTGGGCTCCTGTTCCGCCAACGCGCCGGGTACGTCGGCCAGTTCGTCCAGCAGGTCCCTGGCGAGGCGGCGCAGGTAGTCCGACGCCGGCTCGGGCGAGGCGCCCGCGCGGGGCGGGGCCTCCGTGCCGCCCGCCGCCCGCCAGCGTGCCGCGATCACCGAGACCTCGCGGCCGTCCAGGGCCGCCTGGCGCAGCTCGTGGCCCAGCAGGTCCTCCGGCTGGACCCAGGTCAGTCGGAGCATCTCGGGCCTCCGAGCGCGGCGAACGCGGCCTCGTGGGCGCGGTGCCTGCGGAGGTCCCGTTCGTGGATCTCCCGGGTGACGGCGGTGAGTTCGGCCGCCGGGGCCCACAGGTCGAGACGGCTCGCCTCGGCGACCGTCTTCGCCCAGTCCCGCGGCGGCGGCGAGCCGAGGGCGCCCGCGATCGCGCCGGCCATCGTGGCGATCGAGTCGCAGTCACGGCCGTAGTTCACCGAACCCAGCACCGCCTGCCGGAAGTCGCCGCCGGACACGAGCATCATGCCGAGCGCGACGGGGAGTTCCTCGATCGCGTGCAGCCGGGAGGGACGGCGGGCGCCGAGGGAGGGGGCGCGGTAGTCGGGGCCGACCGTGTCGTAGGGGGCGACGGCGGCGCGCAGCGGCGCGAGCGCCGACTCGAAGTCCCGGTGCCGGGACGCCTCTTCGCAGACCTTCTCGATCGCCGCGCGGGTGCCGTCCTTCGCGAGCGCGAGACAGGCCGCGACCACCGTGCCGGGCGTCGCGTCCGGGGCACAGGCCGCGGCGACCGCCGCCGCGAACACCGCCGCCGCCTCCCGGCCGTACGACCACTGGTGGGCGCCCGCGATCTCCAGGGCCTCCCGGTAGGCCGCGGCCGGGTTCGCCGCGTTGACCAGGCCGACCGGGGCCATGTACATCGCCGCACCGCAGTTGACGATGTTGCCGACGCCCGCCTCGCGGGGATCGGCGTGGGCGTAGTGGATGCGGGTGACGAGCCACTTCTCCGCGAGGAAGACCCGGTGCAGGGGGAGGGCCTCCGCCTCCAGCTCGGGGATCCAGCGGGGGGTCGTCATCAGGTCGGGGACCAGGTGGTCGGCGATCGCGTACGCGTCGAGATGGTCGCGGACCTTGGCGTACACCCTGATCAGGGCGTGGGTCATCAAGGTGTCGTCGGTGACGTGGCCGTCGCCCTTGTGGTACGGCGCGATCGGGCGGGCGGTGCGCCAGGCGTCGCCGTTCCAGGGGCCGACGACGCCGTGGACGCGGCCCGCGTGGCGTTCGAGGATCTGGTCCGGGGAGTAGCCCTCGACGGGGCCGCCCAGGGCGTCGCCGACCGCCGCGCCCACGAGCGCGGCGGTGACACGGTCCTCCAGGGGGTGGTCGGACGGGGCGAGGGGCGAGGGCGCAGGCGTCGACGGGATGGTGGTATGGGGGTTTTCGGGTGCCATGACCCGAATCATCCTCCTGGCGGGGCCGGTTGCGTGGCTTCCAGGAGTCCGGCGAGTTCCACCAGGTCGGTGCCGGTCAGCCGGGGGAGCGCGCAGCCGCAGAGCGTGCGGCACGTGTCCCGCCAGCCGGTCGGGATCGCCGTACCGCCGCCTAGGGCGCCGGTGAGCGCTCCCGCCAGCGCGGGTGCCGAGTCCGCGACCCGGGAGAGACAGGCCGCGGCCGGTACCGCCTCCTCGATCCGGCCCTGGGCGGCCGTGGCCAGCGCGAGGGCCACCGGGACCGTCTCCGCCGCCGCGATGCCGTAGCTGTAGACGTGGTCGACGATCTGGTGTTCCAGCAGGGGGATCAGGCTGAACGCGTTCGGCGCGTCCTGGGCGAGCTTCAGCGCGTGGCGGGCGTTGCGGCCGATCTCCGTGTACTCCGGGAGTTCGGCGAGCGCGGCCGTCGTGCACGCGTGGATGTCGGCTCCGGTGAGGGCGAGGGAGAGGGCCGCCGCCATCGCTCTCGCGCCGTGCACACCGTCGCCGTCCTGGGTGTAGCGGGCGTCGAACTCGGCCAGTTCCGCGGCGAGTCGGGGGCTGCCGGGGTGGGCCACCGCGAGGACGCAGGCCCTGACGCAGGCGGCGTCGTCGAAGTAGTGCGGGTTGTCGTGGCCGGTGGCGGGCGGGCGCAGGCCGGTGGCGAGGTTGCCGAGGCCGGCGCGGACCGAGATGCGGGCGCGCAGGGGGAGGACGGCGGACTCCACCTCCGGGGCGCGGTCCGCGGCGGCGGCGACCTCACTGGCGAGGGCGTTCCACGCGAGGTCGATGGCGGCGCGGGTCCGCCGTTCGCGGCTGAGGTCGCCGAGGGCGGTGTCGTCGCCCGCGCGCAGGAGGGCCTCCGCGGCGAAGGCCGCCCATTCGGCGTCGTCGGAGGGGCCGAGGCGGAGGGGCTCGGGGGGTTGGTTGAGGGCGATGGGGACGGGGAGGGTGGTGGTGGCGTTCTCCTCGGCGAAGGTGTCGAGTTCGCGGGTGAGGCGGCGGGTCCAGGTGGGCATGCGGGCGGCTCGGTGGCGGGCGGCGGGCCAGCCGGCGGCGTCGCCCGCGGCCAGGCCCAGGAGGAGGCCCTCGATGCGGTGGCGTCTCTCTGTCCTCACCCCCGCCGCCCCTTCCCGGGGGCTGCCGCCTCCGGACCCCCGCTTCGGCCCTGAAGGGGCTTCGTCCTCGAACGCCGGACGGGCTGGGAGATGCGGGTTCTGGAGCGCTGGGAGGTGCGGGTTCTGGAGTTCTGTCACTTCGTCGTCCACTTCTCTGGCTGGTCCGGCGTGAGGAGGTCGGCCACGTCCAGGACGTGGTGGCCCGCCATGGAGGGGAGGCAGGTGCCCCGGGCCGGGCCGATGGCCGTCGCCCAGGGGACGGGGATCGCGGCGGCGCCCTGTGCCGCGCCCGCCAGCGCGCCCGCGACCGCCGCCGTCGTGTCGGCGTCGCGGCCCATGTTGACCGCGGTGAGGACCGCCTCCTCGAAGGCGCCGTCGGCCGCCGCGTACGCGCCGAAGGCGAGGGCGACGGCTTCGGGGGCGAGGTCGGTCCAGGGATAGCCGCCGATGACGACCGCGGAGCGGACCGCGCGTTCGCCGCGGTGGGCCACCGCGACCGCGCGTCGCAGGGAGCGGGCGGTCCAGGAGTCGTCGGGGACCACCGCGAGCGCGGAGGCGACGACCGCGAGCGTCGGGGCGCCCGCCATCGCGGCGGCGACGCCCGCGGCGACCGCCTGGCCGCCGTAGATGCCCTCGCCCTCGTGGCTGACCGAGCCGTCGATGGCGACCAGCCGGGCCGCCTCGGCGGGGCGGCCCGCGGCGAAGACGCCGAAGGGGGCCGCGCGCATGGCGAGGCCGTCGCTCCAGGCGTGGCGGTGCTGGGCGGAGATGGGGGCGGCCAGGCCCCGGCGGAGGTTCTCCAGGGTGCCGC
Organism: Streptomyces sp. NPDC090106; assembly: GCF_044747265.1. Lineage (NCBI taxonomy): Bacteria > Bacillati > Actinomycetota > Actinomycetes > Kitasatosporales > Streptomycetaceae > Streptomyces > Streptomyces sp. NPDC090106. The sequence continues at coordinate 371,248 of NZ_JBIVDS010000005.1, forward strand.
GTTCGCTGAAGCCGGCGCCCCGGAAGGGCCCTTCGTCGAGGTCGGCGATCCACTGGTGCCAGGCGGCCTCGACATGGGCGGGGGTCAGCGCCGAGCCGTGGCGGGCGAGCAGCAGGCCCGAGAAGATCGCGTACTCGGTGTCGTCCGTGCCCTGGGGCGTGTCCGACACGTAGCCGGTGATGCGGCCCCAGCGGGCTCTGATCTGTGACGGCTTCATGTTCTCCGCCGGGGCGCCGAGCGCGTCCCCGACCGCGAGGCCCAGCAGGGCGCCGCGGGCCCGTTCGCGGAGTTCGGCGGCGTCACCGGGTGCCGGGACCGGGGGGATGCAGGCGGTCGATGCCATACGCGGCCTCTCCTCCGGGGCCCCGCGAGGGGTGCGGGGCCTTTCGGGATGTGTCCCACGGGAGGCGGCCGAACTGAGCCTCACGCGCCCCAGCGTCACCCGGTCGACAGGTGAGCGGGGTCGCGACCGTATGTGCATTCGAGGGTAAAACCGCAGGTTAGCCCAGCCTTTCCTTCCTGGCGGGCGGGAATTCCGCGACGTAGAGTCTAGTTGTCAATAGTTGGAATTCGTCTAAAGTTAGCCTTGGCTCAGTCGGGGCTCGGCTTTGGCTCAGCTCTTTTTCTGGGGGACCCCCGATGGCCATCATCGAGACCGAGGCGCCGCTGCACGAGGCGCACCGCGACAACCACACCCACCGCGATGTGAACGGCGGCTGGCTGCGCCCCGCCGTCTTCGGCGCCATGGACGGGCTCGTCTCCAACCTCGCCCTGATGACCGGTGTCGCGGGCGGGGCCGTCGCCCCGCGGACCGTCGTCCTGACGGGGCTGGCCGGGCTCGCCGCCGGCGCCTTCTCCATGGCGGCCGGCGAGTACACCTCCGTGGCCTCGCAGCGGGAGCTCGTCGAGGCCGAACTGGACGTGGAGCGGCGGGAGTTGCGCAAGCATCCGGTGGACGAGGAGCGGGAGCTCGCCGCGCTCTACGAGGGCCGGGGCGTCGAGCCGGCGCTGGCGCGTGAGGTCGCGCGGCAGCTGTCCCGCGATCCCGAGCAGGCCCTGGAGATACACGCGCGTGAGGAGCTGGGGATCGATCCCGGGGATCTGCCCTCGCCGCTCGTCGCGGCCGGCTCGTCGTTCGGCGCCTTCGCGCTGGGCGCCCTGCTGCCCGTCCTGCCGTATCTGCTCGGCGCCACGACCCTGTGGCCGGCCGTGCTGCTGGCGCTCGCCGGGCTCTTCGCCTGCGGTGCGCTCGTGGCCAAGGTGACCGCGCGGAGCTGGTGGTTCAGCGGAGTGCGGCAGCTCGCCCTGGGGGGTGCGGCGGCCGGTGTGACGTACGTCCTGGGCACTCTGTTCGGAACGGCCGTAGGATAGGTCGACCGCTACTTATGCGATGGGCCGTATAAGTAGCCGTTACTCACTGGTTTCGAACGCTTAACCACTGGGCATGAGCCGTAAGCGCTGTGGGCAATGACGCCTGCCGCGCATCCGCGAGGCGGGCTACGTCGCCCGCTCCGCCCCCGGACCGTCGGACACCGATCTGTCCCGTTCGGTCCCACATACTTCAAGCCACGTTGCGATACCCCCGTCGCACCCGCGTGGCGTCCGCATGTTGGAACGGAGTATCCGGTTCCCGAGAACCGCTCCATCATGTAACCTGCACGAAATTTTGCGCTTACGCAGAGGGCCAACGTCGTCCCTTCGCAACACACATGCCACTTGAGACGACGACGGGAGAGCCGATGCGTACGCCGCGCCAGCCGTCCCAGCACTCCGCGAATGGCCAGAAGTGGTCCTTCATGGATGCTCGCCCTGCTGCGCAGGGTATGTACGACCCCCGCAACGAAAAGGACGCCTGCGGCGTCGGCTTCGTGGCCACTCTCACCGGCGAGGCGAGCCATGCGCTGGTCGAGCAGGCGCTCACCGTTCTGCGCAACCTGGAGCACCGCGGTGCCACCGGCTCCGAGCCCGACTCGGGCGACGGCGCGGGCATCCTGACGCAGGTCCCGGACACCTTCTTCCGCGAGGTCGCCGGATTCGAGCTCCCCGAGGCCGGCGCCTACGCCGTCGGCATCGCCTTCCTCCCCGAGGACGGCACCGAGGACGCCGTCGCGCGCATCGAGACGATCGCCGCCGAGGAAGGCCTCACCGTCCTCGGCTGGCGCGGCGTCCCCGTCGCCCCCGAGCTGCTCGGCGCCACCGCCCGCTCGACCATGCCGGTCTTCCGCGAGATCTTCGTGAGCGACGGCGCGAGCACCGGCATCGACCTCGACCGCAAGGCGTTCGTGCTGCGCAAGCGCGCCGAGCGCGAGGTCGACGTCTACTTCCCCTCGCTGTCCGCGCGCACGATCGTCCACAAGGGCATGCTGACCACCGGCCAGCTCGAACCCTTCTTCCCGGACCTGTCCGACCGCCGCTTCGGCTCGGCGATCGCCCTCGTCCACTCGCGCTTCTCCACGAACACCTTCCCGTCGTGGCCGCTCGCGCACCCGTACCGCTTCGTCGCGCACAACGGTGAGATCAACACCGTCAAGGGCAACCGCAACTGGATGGTCGCCCGTGAGTCGCAGCTCGTCTCCGACCTCTTCGGCGGCGACGACAAGGCGCTCGACCGGATCTTCCCCGTCTGTACGCCGGACGCCTCCGACTCGGCGTCCTTCGACGAGGTGCTCGAACTGCTCCACCTCGGTGGGCGTTCGCTTCCGCACTCGGTCCTGATGATGATCCCGGAGGCGTGGGAGAACCACGACTCCATGGACCCGGCCCGGCGTGCCTTCTACCAGTACCACTCCACGATGATGGAGCCCTGGGACGGCCCGGCCTGCGTCACCTTCACCGACGGCACCCAGGTCGGCGCCGTTCTCGACCGCAACGGTCTGCGCCCCGGCCGCTACTGGGTCACCGACGAGGGCCTCGTCGTCCTCGGCTCCGAGGTCGGCGTCCTCGACATCGACCCCGCCAAGGTCGTCCGCAAGGGCCGCCTCCAGCCGGGCCGGATGTTCCTCGTCGACACCGCCGAGCACCGCATCATCGAGGACGACGAGATCAAGGCCGCCCTCGCCGCCGAGCAGCCCTACGCCGAGTGGCTGGAGGCCGGCGAGATCGAGCTGCCCGACCTGCCCGAGCGTGAGCACATCGTGCACACCCACGCCTCGGTCACCCGCCGCCAGCAGACCTTCGGTTACACCGAGGAGGAGCTGCGCGTCCTCGTCGCGCCGATGGCCAAGGCCGGTGCGGAGCCGATCGGTTCGATGGGCACCGACTCGCCGATCGCCGCGCTCAGCGAGCGCCCGCGGCTGCTCTTCGACTACTTCACCCAGCTGTTCGCGCAGGTCACCAACCCGCCGCTGGACGCCATCCGCGAGGAGCTCGTCACCTCGCTGCGCTCTTCCCTCGGCCCGGCCGGCAACCTGCTCGACCCCACGGCCGCCTCCTGCCGCTCGGTCACCCTGCCCTTCCCGGTGATCGACAACGACGAGCTGGCCAAGCTCATCCACATCAACGCCGACGGCGACATGCCCGGCTTCAAGGCCGCGACCCTGTCCGGCCTGTACCGGGTCTCCGGCGGCGGTGACTCCCTCGCCGCGCGCATCGAGGAGATCTGCGCCGAGGCCGACGCCGCCATCGACAACGGCGCCCGGCTGATCGTCCTCTCCGACCGGCACTCCGACGCCGAGCACGCGCCGATCCCGTCGCTGCTGCTCACCGCGGCCGTCCACCACCACCTCATCCGCACCAAGCAGCGCACCCACGTGGGCCTGCTGGTCGAGGCCGGTGACGTCCGCGAGGTCCACCACGTCGCCCTGCTGATCGGCTTCGGCGCCGCGGCCGTCAACCCGTACCTGGCGATGGAGTCCGTCGAGGACCTCGTCCGCGCCGGCACCTTCCTGTCCGGCATCGAGTCCGAGCAGGCCATCCGCAACCTGATCTACGCCCTGGGCAAGGGTGTTCTGAAGGTCATGTCGAAGATGGGCATCTCGACCGTCGCCTCCTACCGGGGCGCCCAGGTCTTCGAGGCCGTCGGTCTCGAAGAGGGCTTCGTCGCGAAGTACTTCAACGGCACCGCCTCCAAGATCGGCGGCATCGGCATCGACGTCGTCGCCAAGGAGGTCGCCGCCCGGCACGCCAAGGCGTACCCGGCGTCCGGTATCGCGCCGGCCCACCGCGCCCTCGACATAGGCGGCGAGTACCAGTGGCGCCGCGAGGGCGAGCCGCACCTGTTCGACCCGGAGACGGTCTTCCGCCTCCAGCACTCGACGCGCTCGGGCCGCTTCGACATCTTCAAGCAGTACACGGACCGGGTGAACGAGCAGTCCGAGCGGCTGATGACGCTCCGCGGCCTGTTCGGCTTCACCTCCGACCGGCCCTCGATCCCCGTCGACGAGGTCGAGCCCGTCTCCGAGATCGTCAAGCGCTTCTCCACCGGCGCCATGTCGTACGGCTCCATCTCGCGCGAGGCGCACGAGACCCTCGCCATCGCCATGAACCAGCTGGGCGGCAAGTCCAACACCGGTGAGGGCGGCGAGGACCCGGACCGTCTCTACGACCCGGCCCGGCGCAGCGCCATCAAGCAGGTCGCCTCCGGCCGCTTCGGCGTGACCTCCGAGTACCTCGTCAACGCGGACGACATCCAGATCAAGATGGCCCAGGGCGCCAAGCCCGGCGAGGGCGGCCAGCTGCCCGGCCACAAGGTGTACCCCTGGGTCGCCCGGACCCGGCACAGCACCCCGGGCGTCGGCCTGATCTCCCCGCCGCCGCACCACGACATCTACTCCATCGAGGATCTGGCCCAGCTGATCCACGACCTGAAGAACGCGAACCCGCAGGCGCGGATCCACGTGAAGCTGGTCTCCGAGGTCGGTGTCGGCACGGTCGCCGCGGGTGTCTCCAAGGCCCACGCCGACGTCGTCCTCATCTCCGGCCACGACGGCGGTACCGGCGCCTCGCCGCTGACCTCCCTCAAGCACGCGGGCGGTCCCTGGGAGCTCGGCCTCGCCGAGACCCAGCAGACGCTGCTGCTCAACGGGTTGCGCGACCGGATCGTCGTCCAGACCGACGGCCAGCTCAAGACCGGCCGTGACGTCGTCATCGCCGCGCTGCTCGGCGCCGAGGAGTTCGGTTTCGCGACCGCGCCGCTCGTCGTCTCCGGCTGCGTCATGATGCGCGTCTGCCACCTGGACACCTGCCCGGTCGGCATCGCCACCCAGAACCCGGTGCTGCGCGACCGGTTCTCCGGCAAGGCCGAGTACGTCGTCAACTTCTTCACGTTCATCGCCGAAGAGGTCCGCGAGATCCTCGCCGAGCTGGGCTTCCGCTCCATCGAGGAGGCCGTCGGTCACGCCGAGGCCCTCGACGTCACACGGGCCGTCGACCACTGGAAGGCGCAGGGCCTCGACCTGGCCCCGCTCTTCTACGTGCCGCAGCTGCCCGAGGGCGCGGTGCGCCACCGGATCGTCGCCCAGGACCACGGGCTGGAGAAGGCGCTCGACAACGAGCTGATCAAGCTCGCCGCCGACGCCCTGGCCGCCGACTCGGCGACCGACGCACAGCCGGTGCGCGCCCAGGTCTCCATCCGCAACATCAACCGCACGGTCGGCACCATGCTCGGCCACGAGGTGACGAAGAAGTTCGGCGGCGCGGGCCTGCCCGAGGACACCGTCGACATCACCTTCACCGGCTCCGCCGGCCAGTCCTTCGGCGCCTTCCTCCCGCGCGGTGTCACGCTGCGCCTGGAGGGCGACGCCAACGACTACGTCGGCAAGGGCCTCTCCGGCGGCCGGGTCGTCGTCCGCCCGGACCGCGGCGCCGACCACCTCGCCGAGTACTCGACCATCGCGGGCAACACCATCGCGTACGGCGCGACCGGCGGCGAGCTGTTCCTGCGCGGCCGGACCGGCGAGCGGTTCTGCGTCCGCAACTCCGGTGCCCTGGTGGTCTCGGAGGGCGTGGGCGACCACGGCTGCGAGTACATGACCGGCGGTCACGCGGTCGTCCTCGGCGAGACGGGCCGCAACTTCGCGGCCGGTATGTCGGGCGGCGTCGCGTACGTGATCGACCTCGACCGCGACAACGTCAACGCCGGCAACCTGGACGCCGTCGAGGCGCTGGACGACAGCGACAAGCAGTGGCTGCACGACGTGGTGCGCCGCCACGCGGAGGAGACCGGCTCCACGGTCGCCGAGAAGCTGCTCGTCGACTGGGACGCCTCCGCGGAGCGCTTCAGCAAGATCATCCCCAGCACGTACAAGGCAGTGCTCGCCGCCAAGGCCGCCGCCGAGCAGGCCGGTCTCACCGAGACCGAGATCACCGAGAAGATGATGGAGGCGGCGATCAATGGCTGACCCGAAGGGCTTCCTCAACCACGGCCGTGAGGTCGCCAAGTCCCGCCCCGTCGACGTCCGGCTCAAGGACTGGAACGAGGTCTACGTCCCCGGCTCCCTGCTGCCGATCATCAGCGAGCAGGCCAGCCGCTGCATGGACTGCGGCATCCCGTTCTGCCACAACGGCTGTCCGCTCGGGAACCTCATCCCCGAGTGGAACGACTACGCCTACCGCGAGGACTGGACGGCGGCCTCCGAGCGCCTGCACGCCACCAACAACTTCCCGGAGTTCACGGGCCGGCTGTGCCCGGCCCCGTGCGAGTCGGCGTGCGTGCTCGGCATCAACCAGCCGGCCGTGACCATCAAGAACGTCGAGGTCTCGATCATCGACAAGGCGTGGGACGAGGGCACCGTCGCCCCGCAGGCCCCCGAGCGCCTGTCGGGCAAGACCGTCGCCGTCATCGGCTCGGGCCCCGCGGGCCTGGCCGCCGCGCAGCAGCTGACCCGGGCGGGTCACACCGTCGCCGTCTACGAGCGCGCGGACCGGGTCGGCGGCCTCCTGCGGTACGGCATCCCCGAGTTCAAGATGGAGAAGCGGCACATCAACCGCCGCATCGAGCAGATGCGCGCGGAGGGCACCCGCTTCCGCACCGGCATCGAGATCGGCCGCGACCTCAAGGCGACCGACCTCAAGAAGCGGTACGACGCCGTCGTCATCGCCGCCGGCGCCACGACCGCGCGTGACCTGCCCGTCCCCGGGCGGGAGCTGAACGGCATCCACCAGGCGATGGAGTACCTGCCGCTCGCCAACAAGGTGCAGGAGGGCGACTACGTCGTCGCGCCCATCACCGCCGAGGGCAAGCACGTCGTCGTCATCGGCGGCGGCGACACCGGCGCCGACTGCGTGGGCACCGCCCACCGCCAGGGCGCGGCCTCCGTCACCCAGCTGGAGATCATGCCCCGGCCGGGCGAGGAGCGGAACGCGGGCCAGCCGTGGCCGACCTTCCCGATGCTCTACAAGGTGACCTCCGCGCACGAGGAGGGCGGCGAGCGGGTCTACTCCGTCTCCACCACCCACTTCGAGGGCGACGAGGACGGCAACGTCCAGTGGCTGCACCTCACCGAGGTCGAGTTCGTCGACGGCAGGCTGACCCCGAAGCCGGGCACGGAGCGCAAGATCCCCGCCCAGCTGGTCACCCTCGCGATGGGCTTCACCGGCACCGACCGCGAGAACGGCCTCGTCGAGCAGTTCGGCCTGGACCTCGACGAGCGCGGCAACGTCGCCCGCGACGCCGACTTCCAGACCAACGTCCCCGGCGTGTTCGTCGCCGGTGACGCCGGCCGCGGCCAGTCGCTCATCGTCTGGGCGATCGCCGAGGGCCGCTCGGCCGCCCGCGGCTGCGACCGCTTCCTGACCGGCGCGAGCGAACTCCCCGCGCCGATCCGCCCCACGGACCGCTCCCTGATGGTGTGATCCGGCCCCGATAGACGTCCCGTACAAAGGCGTACGGAACACCGACAGCGCTCGCCCTCCTGTCCCCGACCGGACGTGGGCGGGCGCTGTCGTATCCATGGCAGAGTGAGGCCATGGTGGCGATCAGTCTCAGCAAGGTTCAGGAGACCGCGCCCGCGCTGGTCAGCCTGTACAAGTCGGCCGGGGTGTCCCTCACGAAGCACGGTCTTCAGGGGCAGCGGGCCAGCGTGTACCTCGTCGTCGACTACTCGGGGTCGATGAAGCCGTACTACAAGGACGGCAGTGTGCAGGCGCTCGCCGACCGGGTGCTCGGGCTGTCCGCGCAACTGGACGACGACGGCCGGGTGCCGGTGGTGTTCTTCTCCACGGACGTGGACGCCGTCACCGAGATCGCGCTCGCCGATCACCAGGGCCGCATCGAGCGGATCGTGGCCGGGCTCGGGCACATGGGGAAGACCAGCTACCACCTGGCGATGGACGCCGTCATCGACCACTACCTCGACAGCGGGGCCACCGCCCCCGCCCTGGTGGTGTTCCAGACCGACGGAGGGCCCATCAACAAGCTCGCCGCGGAACGGTACCTGTGCAAGGCGGCCCGGCTGCCGCTGTTCTGGCAGTTCGTCGGCTTCGGGGACCGCGGGAGCAGGCAGTTCGACTATCTGCGCAAGCTGGACGAGCTGTCCGTGCCGGACAAGCGGGTCGTCGACAACGCCGGGTTCTTCCACCTCGGCCCGGAACCGCGGAAGGTGACGGACGCCGAGCTGTACGACCGGATCGTCGGGGAGTTCCCGGAATGGCTGGCCGCGGCGCGCGCGCAAGGCATCGTCCCGGCCGCCGTGCCCCACGCCTGAACCGGCCCCCGCCCGGCCCGAGTTCGGGAGCGGCGGTTGGCTCCGCAGGGCCGTCGTGCCACTCTGGGAGGCGTGCCGAGGGAGGCGACGGCCCATGGGCGACGGCGCACGGCGGGCGGAAGCGGGCAAGGGCGAGAAGGTGGCCGACTGGGCCGACGGGCGGCTCGGACTGTACGCCCTCGCCAAGGCCAACATGCGCAAGGTGTTTCCCGACCACTGGTCGTTCATGCTCGGGGAGATCTGCCTCTACAGCTTCCTCGTCATCATCCTCACCGGCATCTATCTCACCCTGTTCTTCGAGCCGAGCGGCGTCGACGTCGTCTACCACGGCTCCTACGAGCCCCTCAACGGCGTCGTGATGACCAAGGCGTACGCCTCCACGCTCGACATCAGCTTCGACGTGCGCGGCGGGCTGCTGATCCGGCAGATCCACCACTGGGCGGCCCTGGTCTTCGTCACCGGGATGCTCGTGCACATGATGCGGATCTTCTTCACCGGGGCGTACCGCAAGCCCCGCGAGCTCAACTGGGTGTTCGGCTGGACCCTGTTGATGCTCGGCATCATCACCGGACTGACCGGCTACTCCCTCCCCGACGACCTGCTGTCCGGCACCGGCATCCGGTTCGCCGACGGGGCGATCCTGGCGGTCCCCCTGGTCGGGACGTATCTGTCGTTCTTCCTGTTCGGCGGGGAGTTCCCCGGCCACGACATCATCCCGAGGCTGTTCCCGGTCCATGTGCTGCTGCTGCCGGGGATCATGCTCGGTCTGGTGACCGTCCATCTGATCCTGGTCTTCCACCACAAACACACTCAGTACCCGGGTCCCGGCAAGGACGAGAAGTCGGTCGTCGGGATGCCGCTGCTGCCCGTGTACACGGCCAAGGCGGGCGGCTTCTTCTTCCTCGTGTTCAGCGTGCTGGCGCTCATGGGCGGCCTCGCGCAGATCAACCCCGTGTGGGCGTTCGGCCCCTACCGCCCGGACCTGGTGACCACCGGCGCCCAGCCCGACTGGTATCTCGGCTTCTCCGAGGGGCTGATCCGGGTGATGCCGGGATGGGAGATCAACGCCTGGGGCCACACGCTCGCGCTCGGCGTCCTCATCCCCTTCTCCCTCTTCCCGCTGATCCTGATCGCCCTCGGCCTCTACCCGTTCGCCGAGGCGTGGATCACCGGCGACCGGCGTGAGCACCACGTCCTGGACCGGCCGCGCAACGTCCCCGTGCGCACCGGGCTCGGCGTGGCCTGGATCAGCCTGTACGCGGTGCTCTTGATCGGCGGCGGCAACGACATCGTGGCCCTGCGGCTGCATCTGTCGATCAACGCGATCACCTGGTTCGTGCGGATCGCCGTGTTCGTGGTGCCGGTGCTCGCCTTCGTCGTCACCAAACGGATCTGCCTCGGGCTCCAGCGCCGCGACCGCGACACCGTGCTGCACGGCCGCGAGACCGGCACGATCAAGCTCCTCCCGCGCGGCGAGTACGTCGAGGTGCACGAACCCCTCACCCCGGCACGGCTGTTCACCCTCACCCAGCACGAGCAGAGCCCGCCCTACGCGCTCGGCCCGCTCGTCGACAGCAACGGCGTACGGCGGCCGGTGACCGTGCCGCAGCGGGTGCGGGCCCGGCTCGCCCGGGCGATGTTCGGGCCCGGGACGCGCATCCCGAAGCCGACCGCCGAGGAGTACCGGCAGCTCACCCGCGGCGACCACCACTGAGGGCGCCCTCCAGCACGGTCGTCCGGCACTCGTCCGGGGTGCCCCACGCGGTGCGCAGCGCCCGTGCCTTGGCCAGCCACAGCGACAGGTCGTACTCCGCGGTGTAGCCGATCGCGCCGTGCAGTTGCAGCGCCGTCCGCGCCGCCCGGTACGCGGCCTCGCACGCGGTGACCTTCGCCGCGGCGACGTCCGCCGGGTCGAGGGTGAGCGCGGCGCCCAGGAGCAGCGGGCGGGCGAACTCCAGAGCCACCAGGACATCGGCCAGTTGATGCTTGACCGCCTGGAACGAGCCGACGGGGACACCGAACTGGGTGCGCTGCCCGACGTACGTCACCGTCCGGTCCAGCAGGGCCAGTCCGACGCCGAGGGCCTGGGCGGCGGTGGTGAGCCGGGCCAGGAGCAACGCCCGGGCGGGCGGCGGGCCGGAGGTGAGGAGTGTGCCCGGGGTGAGGGCGGTGAGCCGGCGGGCCGGGTCGAGGGACGCCCGCACCGGGCCGTGCGCGGCGGCCAGGTACAGCCCGTCCGGCGCCAGGACGAGCCGCAGGTCGGCCGCGTCGCCGTCGAGCGCGTACGGGCCGCCGTACGCCACGGTCGCCAGGGACTCCCCGGACACCAGCCGTTTCACCGGGCCGGGATCCTCCAGCAGGGCCGCCGCCGTCACCGTCTCCACCAGCGGGCCCGGGACCGCGTGCCGCCCCAGCTCGACGAAGGCGAGGGCGAGTTCCACGGGGCGCGGTCCGAGCCCGTCGTACTCCTCGGGCACGGCGAGCGCGAACACCCCGGCCGCGGCGAGCCGGGACCACAGCGCGCGCCCGCTCCCGTGCTCCCCGCGCGCCCACTCCCGTACGACGGCGGGGGTGCCGGCGCCGGTCAGCAGGGCGTTCAGCGAGGCGGCGAAGGCCCGCTGTTCGGGGTCGGGCAGGAACCGCATCAGCGCCGCCCCTTCGGCAGGCCGAGCAGACGCTCGGCGATGATGTCCCGCTGGATCTCGTTGGTGCCGGCGTAGATGGGGCCCGCGAGGGCGAAGACATAGCGCTCGGCCCATTCGGTGTCCGCCAGTTCGCCCTCCGCGCCCAGCAGGTCGAGGGCCGTCTCGGTGAGCGCGATGTCGTACTCCGACCAGAAGACCTTGTTGAGGCTGGAGCGCGGGCCGATCGCCTCCCCGTCGAGGTGGGCCGAGGCCGCCGCGTGGGTGAAGAGCTGGTGCGCGCGGGCGCCGATGAGCGCGTCGGCGACCCGCGCGCCCGTGTCCGCGGGGCCGCCCCGCTCCCACCACAGCTCCCTCAGCCGCTCGGCGGCGGCGAGATAGCGGCCGGGGGAGCGCAGTTTGAGGCCCCGTTCGTTGCCGGTCGTCGCCATCGCGATCCGCCAGCCCTGGCCCGGCTCCCCGATGACGTCCTCGTCCGGTACGAACACCTCGTCCAGGAACAGTTCGGCGAACGCGGGCCTGCCGTCGAGGCGGGCGACCGGGCGGACCGTGACGCCCGGGGCGCGCAGGTCGAACATCAGGTACGTCAGGCCCTGATGGGGCCTCGGCGCGCCCGGGTCGCTGCGGAACAGGCCGAACGCGCGGTCCGCGAAGGCCGCCCGGGACGACCACGTCTTCTGCCCGGTCAGCAGCCAGCCGCCGTCCGTACGGACCGCCCGGGAGCGCAGCGCCGCCAGGTCCGAGCCCGCCTCCGGCTCCGACCACGCCTGCGCCCAGACCACCTCGCCGCACGCCATCGGCGGCAGCACGCGGGCGCGTTGCTCCGGTGTGCCGTGGTCGAAGAGGGTCGGCGCGAGGAGGCTGACGCCGTTCTGGCCGACGCGGCCCGGGGCGCCCGCCGCGTAGTACTCCTCCTCGAAGAGCAGCCAGCGCACCAGCCCCGCGTCCCGGCCGCCGTACTCGGCCGGCCAGTCGACCACCGACCAGCGGTCCGAGGCCAGTTCGGCCTCCCAGGCGCGATGGGCCGCGAAGCCCTCCTCGGTCTCCAGGGAGACGAGCGGGGTGCGCGGGACGTGCGCCACCAGCCACGCCCGCGCCTCCTCCCGGAACGCCTCGTCCTGCGGGGCGAAGGCGAGATCCATCGGCGAACCGTCCTTCCCTAACAAGTGTTTGGTAGGTTAGCGTGCCCCTATGACAGGCGTCGAGAGTCCGGCCTACGAGCCGGGGCACGGGCTGCTGGAAGGCCGCACCGCCGTCATCACCGCCGCCGCCGGAGCGGGGATCGGCGGGGCGACCGCACGGCGCTTCCTGGAGGAGGGCGCGCGCGTGCTCATCAGCGACGCGCACACCCGCCGGCTCAAGGAGCACGAGAGCGAACTGGTCCGCGAGTTCCCCGGCGCCGTGACCTCCCAGCCGTGCGACGTCACCGACGAGACCCAGGTGGCCGCCCTGTTCGCCACCGCGGTGCGCGCCCACGGACGGCTCGACGTCGTCGTCAACAACGCGGGCCTCGGCGGCACGTCGGCCCTCGTCGACATGAGCGACGACCAGTGGTCACGGGTCCTGGACGTGACCCTCAACGGCACGTTCCGGTGCGCCCGCGCGGCCCTGCGGCACTTCAGGGACCAGCGCGAGGGCGGCGTCATCGTCAACAACTCCTCCGTCGTCGGCTGGCGCGCCCAGGCCGGACAGGCGCACTACGCCGCCGCCAAGGCCGGGGTGATGGCCCTGACCCGGTGCGCGGCGATCGAGGCCGCCGAGTACGGGGTGCGGGTCAACGCCGTGGCGCCCAGCCTCGCCATGCACCCCCACCTCGCGAAGGTGACCTCCCCGGAACTGCTGGCGGAGCTGACCGCGCGGGAGGCCTTCGGACGGTACGCCGAGCCGTGGGAGGTGGCGAACGTGATCGTGTTCCTCGCGTCGGGCTACTCGTCGTACCTGACGGGAGAGGTCGTCGCCGTCAGCTCCCAGCACCCCTAGGACCACAATGGGACCGTGCCGACCAAGAAGAAGCCCCAGGTGACCGCCGCGCCCGCCCGACGGCGCGAACTCCTCGACACCGCCGCCGAGGTCTTCGCCGAACAGGGCTACAACGCCACCACCGTCCGCAAGATCGCCGACCAGGCGGGGATGCTCGCGGGCAGCCTCTACTACCACTTCGACTCCAAGGAATCGATGCTGGAGGAGATCCTGCGGTCCTTCCTCGACGAGCTGTGGACGGGCTACGACACCGTCCTGGCCGCCGGGTCGGGGCCCCGGGAGACCCTGGAGGCCCTGGTCACCGAGTCGTTCCGGGAGATCGACCGGCACCGCGCCGCCGTCGCGATCTACCAGAAGGAGAGCAAGCAGCTCGTCGCGCAGGAGCGGTTCGGCTTCCTCGCCGCGTCGCAGCGCAGGTTCGAGAAGGTGTGGCTGTCCACGCTGGAACGCGGGGTCGCCGCCCGGGTCTTCCGGGCCGACCTCGACATGCGGCTGACGTACCGCTTCGTGCGCGACACCGTGTGGGTCGCCGCGTCCTGGTACCGGCCCGGCGGACAGCACAGCCCCGAGGAGATCGCCCGGCAGTACCTGTCGATGGTGCTGGACGGGATCGCCGTACGCGAATAACCCCTTTCTGTCTGGGAGTTGCCATGGCCGAGGCCTATGTCGTCGAAGCGGTCCGGACGCCCGTCGGGCGGCGCGGAGGAGGGCTCAGCGCGGTCCATCCGGCCGACCTGGGCGCCCATGTGCTCAAGGAACTGATCGCCCGCGCGGCGATCGACCCGGGCGCCGTCGAGGACGTCGTCTTCGGCTGCCTCGACGCGGTCGGGCCGCAGGCCGGGGACATCGCGCGGACCTGCTGGCTGGCGGCCGGGCTGCCCGAGGAGGTGCCCGGGGTGACCGTGGACCGGCAGTGCGGCTCCTCCCAGCAGGCGGTGCACTTCGCCGCGCAGGGCGTGCTGTCCGGGACGCAGGACCTCGTCGTCGCCGGCGGGGTGCAGAACATGTCGATGATCCCGATCGCCTTCGCGACCCGGCAGGCGGCCGAACCGCTCGGACTGACCAAGGGCCCCTTCGCGGGCAGCGAGGGCTGGCAGGCGCGGTACGGGAACAAGCCGGTGAACCAGTTCGCGGGCGCCGAGATGATCGCCGCCAAGTGGGGCATCAGCCGCGAGGACCAGGAGGAGTTCGCGCTCCGCTCCCACCGGCGGGCCCTGCGCGCCATCGACGAGGGGCGCTTCGAGCGGGAGACCGTCGCCCTCGGACCCGTCACCGTCGACGAGGGGCCGCGCCGGGACACCTCGCTGGAGAAGATGGCGGGCCTCAAGCCGGTCGTCGACGGCGGCACCGTCACCGCCGCCTGCTCCTCGCAGGTCTCCGACGGCGCGGCGGCCCTGCTGATCGCCTCCGAACGGGCCGTGCGGGAGCACGGGTTGACGCCCCGCGCGCGCGTGCACCATCTCTCGGTGCGCGGCGAGGACCCGATCCGGATGCTCACCGCGCCCATACCGGCCACCGCGCACGCCCTGAAGAAGACCGGGCTCACCATCGACGCCATCGACCTCGTCGAGATCAACGAGGCGTTCGCCCCGGTCGTCCTGGCCTGGCTGAAGGAGACCGGCGCCGATCCCGCCAGGGTCAACGTCAACGGCGGCGCGATCGCCCTCGGCCACCCCCTCGGGGCCACCGGCGTCAGGCTCATGACGACCCTGCTGCACGAACTGGAGCGCACCGGCGGCCGGTTCGGCCTCCAGACCATGTGCGAGGGCGGCGGACAGGCCAACGTCACCATCATCGAGCGCCTGTAGGCCCCGCGAGGCCGGTGACCGCCCACTTCGGGCGGGACGGTCACCGGCCGGGGCTCATCCCGGGGCCTGTCCCGGAGCCGTGAGGCGCCGCAGCACCTCCTCGGCCTCCTTCATGGTCCGCTCCACCAGCTCCGCGCACGAGGGCAGGTCCTCGATCACCCCGGCGACCTGCCCGGAGGCCATCACCCCCAGATCCGTGCGGCCCTCGACCATCGCCGACCTGAGCAGCATCGGCGTGTTGGCGGCCAGCAGGAGCTGGCTCCAGGTGAGGTCCTTGCCGTGCCGCAGGGCGAGGCCGTCGCGGACCATCGCGGGCCAGCCGAGCCCGGACAGCCTGCGGAACCCCGCCGCGCTGCGGACCGCGTGCAGCAGCCGCCGCGCGCGGCCGGAGCCCTCCAGCGCGGCCACGAGATCGGTGCGGAGCATCCGGTGGGGCAGACCGTCGACCGCGCGGGTGACCGTGACGTCCTTGACGGTCGCCGCCAGGTAGCACCGCTTCACCGCGTCCGGCACCGTCGAGTCCGAGGTCAGCAGGAAGCGCGTCCCCATGGCCACCCCGGCCGCCCCGTACGCGAGCGCCGCGACCAGGCCCCGTCCGTCGAAGAAGCCGCCCGCCGCGACCACCGGGATGTCCACGGCGTCCACCACCTGCGGCAGCAGCACGCTCGTGGCGACCTCGCCGGTGTGCCCGCCGCCCTCGCCGCCCTGGACGACGACGGCGTCCGCGCCCCAGGCCGCGACCTTCTCGGCGTGCCGGCGGGCGCCGACGGACGGGATGACGACCACGCCCGCCTCCTTGAGCTCGGCGATCAGACCGGGGGAGGGGGCGAGGGCGAACGACGCGACCCGCACCCCCTCGTCGAGCATGATCCGCACCCGGTCCCCGGCGTCCGCCGCGTCGGCCCGCAGATTCACGCCGAACGGCGCGTCCGTACGGGACCTGACCTCGCGGATCGCGTCACGCAGCCGGTCGGGGGTCATTGTCGCGGAGGCCAGGACACCGAGCGCGCCCGCCTCGGCGGCGGCGGAGACCAGCCGGGGGCCCGCCACCCAGCCCATCCCGGTCTGCACGATCGGATGCCGGACGCCGACGAGCCGGGTCAGCGCGGTCTCCATCAGCCGCCGACCTCACGGCCGCGCGCGCCCTGCGGGTCGATCACCTCACGGATCAACGTCAGCTCCTCGGCGGTCGGTTCGCGTGTGTACGGCACCTCGTCCGCGATCCGGAGGCCGAAGCCGGTCGCCTCGCGGACTTCCCCGACGCTCACGCCGGGATGCAGGGAGGCCAGCCGCATCGCGTGGTCCGGCGTCGCGAAGTCGAAGACGCCCAGGTCGGAGACGACCCGGGCGATCCGGTGGTGGCGGGCGTCTACGCCGGGCGCGTGCGCGTGGTCGTAGCCCACCCCGCACACCATGTCGACCTTCTCGACGAAGACCCGGCGCGAATGCCGGGGCACCCAGTAACTCGTCGGGTTGTTCAGGGTGTTGACCGGTGCGCCCCGCACGCCCAGCAGCTGCCGGGCGGGCCGGGCCCAGTCGCCGACGCAGGCGATGTTCTGGTTGCCGTACCGGTCGATCTGGCTCGCGCCCATCATCACGTGCCGCCGGCCGCCGGTGACCAGGTCGAGGTGGCGGCGGTAGGGCAGCCAGCCCTCGACGGCGCCGTCGGGCCGCACGATCATCGCCTCGCCGTCGGTGAGGAGCAGGTCGGGAGCGAAGGTGAGCCGCGCCAGCCGGGCCCCCACCGAGGGGATCAGGCCCATCGGGCTCGCGAGGATCTCGCCGCCGCCGCGCCAGGTCTCGGCGCAGGCGATGACGCAGTACTCGGCGCGGGTCGCCGCCGTCATGCCGTCCTCCCGCTGTCGGTGCGGAGATACCGTTCGGCGAACCGGGGCCAGGGCGTGGTCGCGTACGTCTTCTGGAGGTCCTCGTCGCGGCCGTAGTCGGGCACGCAGGACGTGAAGTGCGCGCCGCCCGGCGCCTCGACCACACCGGTGACCGTGTGCCGCTGGACCAGCAGCGACTGGGGCGGTGCCTCCTTCGTCAGCTCGGCGGTGTCCACGACCCGTTCGCAGGACAGGTACGCGGTGTCGGCGGCCTCGCAGAACAGGTCGTCGAAGTAGGGGTCGGGGCCCAGGTACTGGCCGTTGCCGTGCCGGTCGGCGCGGTTGAGATGCACCAGGGCCGCGTCCAGGCGCAGCGCGGGCACCGCGACGAACGTCTCCCCGTCGGCGTAGGGCGAGGTCACCGTCCGCAGCTCCGGGTTGACCCGCATGACGTCGGAGCCGAGAGCGGACCGCAGCGGCAGGAACGGCAGCCGGTGCGCGGCGGCGCGCAGACCCCACAGGAACATCGCCTCGTCGAGTTCGGTCAGTTCGAGCGTGCCGTTCTCGCGGGCCGCCCGGTAGTGGGGCTCCAGGGGGATCGAGTCCAGGGTGACGAACGGGGCGACGAGCCTGCGCACCCGCCCGGCGGCGGCCAGCATGCCGACGTCGGGGCCGCCGCAGGAGACGACGGTGAGGTCGGTGACCTCGGTGCGCAGCAGGGCCCGCACCAGTTCCATCGGCTTGCGGCGCGAGCCCCACCCGCCGATGCCGAGCGTCATGCCGCTGCGCAGCCGGGAGACGGCCTCGGCGGCCGTCATCGTCTTGTCGCTCACGCGCCCTCCTGTCCGAACGTGTTCCGGACCCGGTCGGCGACCCCGCTCACGCTCGCCTCGTAGGTGAAGCCCTGCTCGAAGCGGTAGCTGCGGTGGACGTCGACCGGGTCGATGCCGTTGATGGCCGCCTTGGCCAGACGCAGCAGCTCCCCGTCCTTGGCGGCGATCTCGCCCGCCAACTCCCGTGCGGCACGATCCAGTTCGTCCCCCGGGACGACCCGCCACACCGAGCCGTGCGCGTGCAGTTCGGCGGCGGTCGCGGTGCGCGAGGTGAAGTAGAGGGCCCGCATGAGGTGCTGGGGGACCAGCCGGGCCAGATGCGTGGCGGCGCCGAGGGCGCCCCGGTCCAGCTCGGGCAGTCCGAAGACCGCGTCCTCGCTCGCGACGATCGCGTCCGCGTTCCCGGCCAGCCCGACCCCGCCGCCCAGACAGAAGCCGCGCACGGCAGCCACCACCGGGACCTCGCACTCGTAGACCGCCGAGAAGGCCGCGGAGCAGCCCCGGTTGGCGCCGATCAGGGCGCTCGGCCCGGCCGACTGGAGCTCCTTGATGTCGACGCCCGCGTTGAAGCCGCGCCCCTCGGACCGGAGCACCACACAGCGGACCGAGGGATCGCGTCCCGCCGCACGCACCGCCTCGGCCAGGTCGAACCAGCCTTTCACCGGCAGCGCGTTGACGGGCGGGAAGTCGACCGTGACGACCGCGATCCCTTTTTCCGGAGGGGAGGTGGAGACACCCATGGGCGCATCAGCTACCTTTCCACCAAACGTTTGTTAGGCGGAGGGTAGCCGCGAATGGAGCTGAAGGGGAGGGTCGCGGTCGTCACCGGCGGCACGCGCGGGGTCGGCGCCGGGATCGCGCGCTCGTTCACGAAGGCGGGCGCCGAGGTCGTCGTCTGCGCCCGCAGACCACCCGAAGTGCTCCTCCCGGGAACGGAGTTCGCGCCGCTCGACGTACGGGACGCGGACGCCGTAGGGCAGTTCTTCGAGAAGCTGCCCCGGCTGGACGTCCTCGTCAACAACGCGGGCGGCGCCCCCTACCGGCTGCTGGCCGACGCGGACGCGGCCCGGCACGCGCGGGTGGTCGAGCTCAACCTCCTCGCCCCGCTGACGGTCTCCCTCGCCGCGTACGAGGGGCTGCGCCGGGCGCGGGGCAGTGTCGTGATGATCGGCAGCGTCAGCGGGGCCCGGCCCTCACCGGGCACCGCCGCGTACGGGGCCGCGAAGGCGGGGCTGGAGAGCCTGGCCCGCTCGATGGCGGTGGAGTGGGCCCCGGACGTCCGGGTCAACACGCTGGTCGTCGGCATGGTCCGCACCGAGCTGGCCTCTCTGCACTACGGCGACGAGGACGGGGTCGCCGCCGTCGCCCGCACCGTCCCGCTCGGCCGCCTCGCCGAGCCCTCCGACGTCGGCGCGGCGGCCGTCTTCCTCGCCTCGGACGCCGCCGCGTACCTCACCGGGTCCTCCCTGCTGGTGCACGGGGGAGGGGAACGGCCCGCGTTCCTCGACGCATCGACCGCCCACAAGGAGACATGAGATGAGCGCGAACCACGACGGACGGGTGGTCGTCGTCACCGGCGCCGGACGCGGCCTCGGGCGGGCGCACGCACTGGCGTTCGCGGCCGAGGGCGCCCGGGTCGTCGTCAACGACCTCGGCGTCGGCCTCGACGGCACCCCGGGCTCCGACGGCTCCCCGGCCGCGCACGTCGTCGACGAGATCCGTGAGGCGGGCGGCGAGGCCGTCGCCCACGCCGGGGACGTCGCCACCACCGAGGGCGCGGCGTCCCTCGTCGCCCGCGCGCTGGAGACGTACGGCCGGCTCGACACCCTCGTCAACAACGCCGGGTTCCTGCGCGACCGGATGCTCGTCAACCTCGGCGAGGACGACTGGGACGCGGTCGTGCGCGTCCATCTCACGGGCCATTTCCTGCCGCTCAGGCACGCCGCCGCCCACTGGCGCGCCGAGGCCAGGGCCGGACGGACCCCGGTGGCGCGGATCGTCAACACCAGCAGCGGCGCCGGCCTGCTGGGCTCGGTCGGGCAGGGCAACTACAGCGCCGCCAAGGCCGGGATCGTGGGCCTGACCCTGGTCGCGGCGGCGGAACTCGCCCGGTACGGCGTCCAGGTCAACGCCGTCGCCCCGGCCGCCCGGACCCGGATGACGGAACGGACCTTCGCCGCGACCATGGCCGCCCCCGGACAGGGCTTCGACGCGATGGCCCCCGAGAACGTCTCCCCGCTGGTGGTCTGGCTGGGCTCCGCGGCGAGCGAGGGCGTCACCGGACGGGTCTTCGAGGCCGAGGCCGGACGCATCACCGTGATGGAGGGCTGGCGGCCCGGCCCGACGGCGGACCGCGGCGCACGCTGGACCCCGGCCCAGGCGGGCGAGGCGGCCCTGGAACTCCTGGCCCGCTCGGAGCCGCCGGGAGCCGTCTACGGGGCCGCGGACACGCCCTAGGTGGCACGCCCTAGGTGTCGCACTCCAGCACCGTCCGGCACAGCGCGCACCGCGCCCGCACCCGGCCCTTCACCGGGACCCTGATCCTCTGGTGGCAGGTCGGGCAGGGGAAGGAGACCCGCAGCCCGCCGCCGTCCGGGGTGAAGGCGTACGGCACCTCCGTCTGCCCTTGGGCGCCGTGCCGGCGGTCGCGCGCGTACCGGCGCCGTCCCGCCCAGCCCGCCGCGGTCAGCGGCGGCTGCTGCCCGTCCTGCCGGGCCCGGACCATGCCCTTGGTGTACGCCGTGTACGCCTGCGCGCTGGTGAACCACACCGAGGGGTCCTCGCCGAACAGCAGCGCCCGCTTGGCCAGCACGTACCCGAACTCCTCCGGCGTCAGATAGCCGAGCTTCTGCGAGGACGCCCCGTCCTCGCGAAAGGCGTCCAGGAGCAGCCAGCCGGCGCCCAGATAGGTCGCGGCCGTGTCCGTGAGGATCTCGTTCTCCCGGGTGCCGGGGAAGGACAGGCCGAGGCGGTGCAGATAGACGTGCATCACCTCATGGGCCAGCGCCGCCCCGATGTCCCGCCGATGGGTGCGGAACCGGTCGTTCAGCTCCACGAAGTACTCCGGCCCGGCCGCGAGTTCGACGTTCGCCGCATGCCGCATCTCCCGGAAGCCGACGATGAACCGGGCGTCGGGGAGCCGGTAGTGCCGCACCAGCTCACGGGCCACGCGCTGGGTGCCCAGATGGAGGTCGTCGGTGTCGCAGAAGGCCACGTCGACGGGGGCGACGCTCGCCTCGAACATCCGGACACCGTCGTACGACAGCCTTCTGTACAGCGCGGTGATCGACTCCCGCACCGTCGTCAGATGCGGGTAGCCGTGCTCGACCGGTCCGTCGTTCGACACGCCCGTACCCCCAAGACGCCGACAACCCACCTCCACTGTACGTCCGCGCACCAGGTCACCGGCTCCTGAGATACGGCGCCGCCCGGGCCGCCTCCTCCAGCTCCAGCACCCGGATGTCGTTGGCGCCCTCCCGCAGGACCGGCCCGGGGACGTACAGACCCCGCTGGGGGCCCGCCGACCAGTAGCGGCCGAGGCCGAACCCGTTGATCCACACGAAACCGCGGGTCCAGCCGGGCAGTTCGAGCACCGCGTCACCGGCGCCGCGGACCGTGAGCGTGCCCCGGTACAGGCCGGGGGAGGTGGTGTCGCCGGGCGCCCCGAACACCACGTCCGTCACGTCGTCCAGGGCGTCCAGACGCAGCCCGCGCGCGCGGACCCCGTGCAGATACTGCCGCTCGTGCAGCAGCCCTCCGGTGATCCCCTTGGGCTCGCCGGTGCGCGGGCCGTAGTTGACGCGCCCCAGGGACTCCACCCACAGCTCCACGCGCGCGTGCCCGGCGACCGGCTCCGCCAGGCGCGCGTCGGTCTCGGTCAGGACCCCGGCGCGCTCGCCGTCGACGTACACCACCGCGAGGTCGCGCAGCCCGCGCGCGGTCAGCGGATACGGCTGCCGGGGCCCCGGCACCGTCACCTCGTAGTGGACCAGGCCCCGGTCGACGTCCAGCTCCTCGAAGGTGGGCGGGACCGCGAAGACGCCCGGCGGGCCGCCCAGGGCCCTCATCACCTCGCCCAGCGGCGCCCAGCCCGTCAGCTCCGCCGCGGCCCGCCCGCCCAGCGCGGCCGGCGCGGGCGGCACGTGCGGCAGCGGACCCTCCGCGTACGCGGCGAGCACCTCGCGAAAACGCCAGAACTTGTCCGTCGGTGCGCCGAACTCGTCGACCGGGGCGTCGTAGTCGTACGACGTCACGTCCGGCTCCAGCACGCCCTCGTGCAGCTCACCGCCCCGGTTCGCGCCCGCCCAGCCCGCGAAGCTCGTCCCGCCGTGCGCCATGTAGAGGTTCACGGACGCCCCGCACTCCAGGATCTCCCGCAGGGTCCGCGCCGCGTCCCGCGCGTCGCGCACGGCGTGCCCGGCGCCCCAGTGGTCGAACCAGCCGCACCAGAACTCCATGCACATCAGCGGGCCCGACGGCCGGTGGCGGCGCAGCGCGGCGAACGCCTCCCGCGCGCCCGAGCCGAAGTTCACCGTCGCCAGCACCCCGGGCACCGAGCCGCCCGTCAGCATGTGGTCCTCGGGCCCGTCCGAGGTGAACAGCGGCACAGTGACGCCCGCCTCGCGCAGCAGCCCCGCCAGCCGGGCCAGGTACTCCGCGTCCGAGCCGTAGCTGCCGTACTCGTTCTCGACCTGCACCATGATCACCGGGCCGCCCCGGCCGATCTGCCGGTCCACCACCCCGGGCAGCAGCCGCCGGAACCAGGACTCCACCCGCGCCAGGTAGCGCGCGTCACGCGTGCGTGCCGCTCCGTCCACCCAGTGCGGCAGCCCGCCGTTCTCCCACTCGGCGCAGATGTACGGGCCCGGCCGCACGATCGCCCACAGCCCCGCCCGCCGCGCCGCGTCCAGGAACCGGCCCAGCGCCTCCACGTCCCGGAACACGCCGGGCCGCGGCTCGTGCAGGTTCCACGGGACGTACGTCTCCACGCAGTTGAGGCCCATCGCCCGCAGCATCGCCAGCCGGTGACCCCACTGCGCCTCGTGCACCCGGAAGTAGTGCAGCGCGCCGGACAGCAGCCGCACCGGCCGCCCGTCCAGCAGGAAGTCGTCGTCCCCCACCGTGAACTCGCTCATACCGGCCACCATCGCCTCTGGCGCAGGTCAGGGTCCATGGACAAAGATCGAACCGGCTTGGACGGACGGACCCCGACCGGAGCGGGGGCGCGCACGGGCACGGAGACGGAAGGGGCCCGCCGGTGACCTATCAGACCTGGATGCGCTTCTTCACGCCCGGCCCCGCCCACCACCGCCTGGGCCTCGTCTGCCTCGGCGTCGGCCTCCAGTACGGCGCGCTGCCCACCGTCGGACCCCGCACCCTGGACCACCACGTCGCCGTCGTCATCAGCTCCGGCGCCGGCTGGTACACCGACCCGGCCGACCCCCAGGGCCGCCGTACGGCCGTCACCGCGCCCGCGCTGCTGTGGCTCACCCCGGGTGTCCCGCACCACTACGGGCCCGACCCCGGCACCGGCTGGGACGAGGGGTTCGTCGACTTCGCCGGGCCCGCGACCGCCTCCTACACCGACCTCGGCTACATCGAGCCCGACCGGCCCGTGGTGCCCCTCACCGACGCGACCGGACCCCGTGCCGTGATCGGACGCATGGCGCGCGCCGCCCGCCGCGACAACCCGCTCCTGGAGGTCGAGACGGGCGCCGCCGTCCACGAGCTCCTCGTCGCGCTGCGCCGCGCGCGGGCCGACCTCACCCCCGACGGCCACCAGGTCCTGAAGGCGCTCGCCCGGGACGCCTGCCTGCCCCTGTCGGTCGCCGAGCACGCCGCCCGGCACCACATGACCCTCGCCGAACTGCGCACGGCGGTCAGGCGCGGCGCCGGATGCAGCCCCAAGGACTACCTCCTCGGCATCCGGCTCGGCCGCGCCAAGGAACTCCTCGCCGGCACCGAACTGCCCGTCGCCGCCGTCGCCCGCCGCGTCGGCTACGACGACCCCGCCTACTTCTCCCGGCTGTTCACCCGCCGTGTCGGCACCGCGCCCGTCCGGTTCCGCGCCCAGCAGGGCCGCACCGTCCCCGGCGGCTTCACCGACCGGGTCCCCGACCCCGCCGATCCACCCGTCATCCACGCTCCGCCCGCCCCGTAGGGTGGGCGACCATGACCACCAGCAACACAGGATCCGGTGACGTCGACCCCGCCGTGCGCGAGGAGCTCGCCCGGCTGCGCGACAGCATCGACAACATCGACGCCGCCGTCGTCCACATGCTCGCCGAACGCTTCAAGGCCACCCAGCAGGTCGGCCACCTCAAGGCCCAGCACCAGCTGCCGCCCGCCGACCCGGCCCGCGAGGCCCGGCAGATCGAACGGCTGCGCAGCCTCGCCGGGAACGCCAAGCTCGACCCGGCGTTCGCCGAGAAGTTCCTGAACTTCATCATCGCCGAGGTGATCCGCCACCACGAACGCATCGCGGAGACCGTCGAGAACACGACGAACACCGTGAACGGCCGTCCCTCCGCGGCGGATTGACGGACGGCGGCGATCAGCGGGCCGAGGGGCCGGTCCACCAGCCGGTTCCGCCCGGGACGTGACAGGAGGGCCCGGCCGGGGCATGCCGCGCCGTGCACTCCTTGTCAGCCGACGGGCACGCCCCGTCAGCGCGTTGCGCATAAGCTGGTTGTCCCATCGCGGGAGGGACGTCGGGCCATGCCGTCGGATGCCACGATCCTCATCGTCGACGATCACGAGGACACGCTGTACGCGCTGGAGAGCGCCCTCGCCCCGCTGGGCTACCGGCTCACCCGCGCCACCAGCGGCGACGAGGCGCTCAAGCACGTGCTCCGCGGCCAGGTCGGCCTGCTCCTGCTCGACGTGCGCATGCCGGGCGTCAGCGGCCTCGACGTGGTGCGCTACATGCGCCGCGTGGAACAGACCCAGCACATCCCCGTCGTCCTGCTCACCGGCTTCGGAGCCGACCAGGACCTGACCGCCACCGCCTTCGGGCTCGGCGTCGCCGACCTGATCATGAAGCCCATCGACCCCTGGACGCTGCGTACCAAGGTCCGCTACCTCTACGACACCCACCGCAGGCGGCTCGCCCTGGAGGAGGAGGTCCGCGAGCTGCGCGCCCTCCTGGAGAACCAGGGCCGCGGCGGCAACGGCCACCCGGACAACGGGTACCCCCGCGTCCCCCCGCAGCGCGGCCAGGGCGCGCACGGCGAACGCCTCGAACAGGACCGGACATAGGCCGCGTACCGGCCCGCCCCTGTGCCGTGCCCCTCCCATCAGGCAGCATGTCCACCATGTCCGTACTGACGCGCGACGAAGCGCAGACCCGTGCCAAGCTCCTGGACGTCCACGGTTACACGATCGACCTCGATCTGACGACCGGGGACGACACCTTCGACTCCCGTACCGTCATCCGCTTCACCGCGCGCACGGACACCGACACCTTCGTCGAGCTCAAGCCCGCCGAGCTGCGGTCCGTCACCCTCGACGGCGACGCCCTCGACCCCGCGGCCCTCGACGGCAACCGGCTGCCGCTGAAGGACCTCACCGCCGGCGAGCACGAACTGCGGATCGACGCGGCCATGCGCTACTCCCGCACCGGCGAGGGCATGCACCGCTTCACCGACCCCACCGACGGCGAGACCTACGTCTACACCCAGCTCTTCATGGACGACGTCCAGCGCGTCTTCGCCGCCTTCGACCAGCCCGACCTCAAGTCCGTCTTCACCCTCACCGTCCGGGCCCCCGAAGGCTGGCACGTCCTCGCCAACGGCGTCACCACCCGCCAGGAGGACGGCCGCTGGCAGGCCGCGCCCACCCCGCCGATCTCCACCTACCTCGTCGCCGTCGCCGCCGGCCCCTGGCACTCCGTCACCACCGAGCACCGCGGCCTGCCCTTCGGCATCCACTGCCGCCGCTCGCTCGCCGAACACCTCGACGCGGACGCCGACGAACTGCTGGAGATCACCCGGCAGTGCTACGACCGCTACCACGAGAAGTTCGACGAGCCCTACCCCTTCGACTCCTACGACCAGGCCTTCGTCCCCGAGTTCAACGCCGGCGCCATGGAGAACCCCGGACTGGTCACCTTCCGCGACGAGTTCGTCTACCGCTCCGCCGTCACCGACACCGAGCGCCAGACCCGCGCCATGGTCATCGCCCACGAGATGGCCCACATGTGGTTCGGCGACCTCGTCACCCTGCGCTGGTGGGACGACATCTGGCTGAACGAGTCCTTCGCCGAGTACATGGGCTACCAGACCCTCACCGAGGCGACCCGCTTCACCGACACCTGGACCGACTTCGGGGTCGTCCGCAAGGGCTGGGGCTACGACGCCGACCAGCGCCCCTCCACCCACCCCGTCGCCCCCGACCCGCAGGCCGTGCCCGACACCGCCTCCGCCATGCTCAACTTCGACGGCATCTCCTACGCCAAGGGCGCCTCCGCACTGCGGCAGCTGGTGACCTGGCTCGGCGAGAAGGACTTCCTCGCCGGCATCAACACCCACTTCGCGCGCCACAAGTTCGCCAACGCCACCCTCGCCGACTTCATCGACTCCCTCGCGAGCACCACCGACCGCGACGTGCACGCCTGGGCCGAGGCCTGGCTGCGCACCACCGGCGTCGACACGATCGAGGCCGAGGTCGCCCATGGCGCGGAGAGCGGCACCTGGACGCTGGACATCCGGCACACCGGCAGCCGCCCGCACCGCATCGCCGTCGGCCTCTACGACCTGGACGTCGCCGACGAGGGCCGCCACCTCGTGCTGCGCGAACGCCTCGACGCGGACGTCCCGCAGAGCGGCACCCTGCCCATCGGCAAGCGCCCCGCCCTGCTCGTCCTCAACGACGGCGACCTCACCTACGCCAAGGTCCGCTTCGACGCCGAGTCCTTCGACACCATCAGGACCAGCCTGTCCGGACTGCCCGAGGCGCTCACCCGCGCCGTCGTCTGGAACGCCCTGCGCGACGCCGTCCGCGACGGCGAACTCCCCGCCGCCGCCTACCTGGAGACGGCCCGCGCCCATCTGCCCCACGAGACGGACCTCGCCCTCGTCCAGGGCGTCCTCGCCTTCGCCGCCGGACAGGTCGCCGACCGCTACCTCGCCCCCGACGAGCGCCCGGCCGCCCTGGCCACCCTCACCTCCCTGTGCCGCGACCTCATCCGCCGCACCGAGGACGGCGACCACCCCGGCCTGCGCCTGATCGCCGTACGCCACTTCATCGACGTCGCCGCCCACCCCGACACCATCGCCGCCTGGCTCGCCGAGGGGACCGTGCCCGGCGGCCCCGAACTCGACCCCGAGCTGCGCTGGCGCGTGCTGGGCCGGCTCGCCGTCCTCGGCGCCACCGACGAGGCCACGATCGCCGCCGAACTGGACCGCGACCCCTCCGCCACCGGCCAGGAGGGCGCAGCCCGCTGCCGTGCCGCACTGCCCGACGCCGACGCCAAGGAGAAGGCCTGGGCGTCCATGTTCGGCGGCGACGACCTCTCCAACTACCTTTTCACCGCCACCGCCCGCGGCTTCTGGCAGCCCGAACAGGCCGACCTCGTAGGCCCGTACGTCGCCCGCTTCTACGAGGACGCCCTCGCGCTCGCCGCCCGCCGCGGCCCCGCCATGGCCGAGGCCGCCGGACGCTGGGCGTTCCCCGTGCACGCCGTCGACGCCGAGACCCTCCGCCTCGGCGAGAGCTGTCTGAGCGACGGCGAGCCCACCCCCGCCCTGCGCAGGAAGCTCGTCGACCAACTCGACGACCTCGCCCGCGCGTTGCGGGTGAGACAGCGGTAACCCCACGGGGTCCGCGGGACCTTCCCGCGGACCCCGACACGCTTTCCCCGCACGGACGTACCCCCTTTCGGGTACCGATCGTTGAGCTTCCCGGGCGCGCCCACCAGGCCGCATCCAAGCTGGACTCCTCTAGACCAGCGCGCCCGGGAGGACCTCATGAGCACCGTGCCGCTCGCCTCGGGCCCGGACGGCCCGCACGCCCTGCGCCCGCTGCTCGACACCGTCCTCGACGCGCTCGCCGACGGCACCCGCGCCCGCGGCGGCCCCCTCCCCGCGGGCGGCTCCGGACCGGTCGCCGCCCGTCTCCTGGCCGCCCTCGGCGACCCGCTGCCCGACGAGGGCGACCCCGACGCCCTGCGCCGTCTCGTCACCGCCTTCGCCGAGACCGCCGCCGACCCGGCCCACCCCCTGTGCGCCGCCCACCTGCACTGCCCGCCGCTGGCCGTGGCCACCGCCGCCGACCTCGCCGCCTCCGCCCTCAACCCGTCCCTGGACTCCTGGGACCAGGCACCGGGCGCCTCCGAGCTGGAAGCGGCCGTCACCCGGGCCCTGGCGGCCGAGGTCTACCGCCCGGCGATCCCGTCCGCCGCCTCCGCCCCCGACGCGCTCGTCACGACCGGCGGCACCGAGTCCAACCAGCTCGCCCTCCTCCTCGCCCGCGAGACCCACCCCGGCGTCCGTCTCCTCTGCGGCGCCGCCGCCCACCACTCCCTGCCCCGCGCCGCCTGGCTGCTGGGCCTGCCCGAGCCGCACATCCTGCCCACCCCCACCGGCACCCTCGACCCGGCCGCCCTCGACGAGGCCCTCACCCGTCTCCCCGGCCCGCATCTCGTCGCCGCGACCGCGGGCACCACCGACGCCGGACTCATCGACCCGCTGCCCCGGATCGCCGCCGTCTGCCGCTCCCACGGCGCCCGCCTCCACATCGACGCCGCCTACGGCGGAGGGCTCCTGTTCAGCGCCCGCCACCGCCATCTGCTCACCGGCCTGGACGCCGCCGCGACCGTCACGCTCGACCTGCACAAGCTCGGCTGGCAGCCCGTCGCCGCCGGCCTCCTCGCCGTCCGGGACGCTCGCGACCTCGCCGTCCTCGGACAGCGCGCCGACTACCTCAACGCCGACGACGACACCGAGGCCGGACTGCCCGACCTCCTCGGCCGCTCCCCGCGCACCACCCGGCGCCCCGACATCCTCAAGATCGCCGTCACGCTCCAGACCCTCGGCCGCACCGGACTCGGCCGTCTCGTCGACCAGGTCTGCGCGAGCGCGCGGGAGTTCGCCGACCTGATCGACCGCCACCCCGGCTTCGAGCTCCACGCCGCCCCCACCCTCAGCACGGTCCTCTTCCGCCCCGCGCGGGCCGACGACGACACCGTCGCCGCCGTACGCCGGGCGCTGCTCACCGACGGGCGCGCCGTCCTCGGCCGGGCCCGGACGCAGGACCGGCTCTGGCTCAAGGCCACCCTGCTCAACCCCCGTACCAGGGCAGACGACCTGGCCGCCCTGCTCCCTCTCGTCGCACGACTCGTGGAAGGACACACCCCCCGATGAGCACCACCCCCACCCCGCCCCACCACGAGCCCGACAGCCCCCGCGACCTCGTCGGCATCGGCATCGGCCCCTTCAACCTCTCCCTGGCCGCGCTCGCCCAGCCCCTCACCGAACTCGACGCCGTCTTCTACGACCAGCGCCCCGCCTTCGACTGGCACCCGGGCCTGCTCATCGAGGGCGCCCGGGTCCAAGTGCCCTTCCTCGCCGACCTGGTGACGCTCGCCGACCCCACGAGCCCCTGGAGCTTCCTCAACTACCTCAGGACCCGCGAGCGGCTCTTCCCCTTCTACTTCGCCGAGCGCTTCCACATCCAGCGCGCCGAGTACGACGCCTACTGCCGCTGGGTCGCGGACAGCCTCCCCGGACTCCGCTTCGGCCACCAGGTCGACGCCGTCCGCTGGAACCCCGAACGCGACGTCTTCGAGGTCGACTTCACCCAGCTCGACGCCGACGGCGAGGCGGAGGCGCTCGGCCGGACGTACACCCGCAACATCGTCCTGGGCGTCGGCACCGAACCGTACGTCCCCGACCCCCTCAAGCCGCTGGTGGACGCGGCAGGCGTCCCCGTCCTGCACGCCGCCGACTACCTCGCCCACCGCGACCGGCTGCGCGCGGCCGACCACGTCACCGTCATCGGCACCGGGCAGTCGGGCGCCGAGGTCTTCCTCGACCTGCTCAGAGCGCGCCCAGCCGGCCGCGAGGGCCTGCACTGGCTCGGCCGCACCCCCGCGTTCGCCCCCATGGAGTACTCCAGGCTCGGCCTGGAGCACTTCACCCCCGACTACACCCGCTACTTCCACGCCCTCGCCGAAGGCGCCCGGGACCGTCTCACCGCCGGCCAGTGGCAGCTCCACAAGGGCATCGACGCGGACACCATCGCCGCGATCCACGACGAGCTGTACCGCCGCAGCCTCGACGGCGGCTGGCCCGACGTCCGTCTCACCCCCGGCGTCCGCGTCCGCACGGCGGGCCGCCTCGCCGCCACCAAGGTCGAACTCCACCTCGAACACACGGAACAGAACAGCCGCTCCCGGCTCACCACCGACGCCGTCGTCCTCGCCACCGGCTACCGCGAACGCCCCCTGGACCGCGTCCTCGCCGGACTGGACCCCTACCTGCGCCGCGACAGCCGCGAACGCCCGCGCGTCGACGACCGGTTCAGACTGGTCATGGACCCGTCCGTCACCGGCTCCCTCCACGTCCAGAACGCCGAACGCCACACCCACGGCGTCGGCGCCCCCGACCTCGGCCTCGCGGCCTGGCGCAGCGCGACGATCCTCAACTCCCTGACGGGGAAAACCCCTTACCCGCTCCCCACCCGAACGGCCTTCACGACCTTCGGCCTCGAACCGCAGCCCCGCGTCCCCGCCGCCCGCCAGGAACCGGCGGTCCTCACCCCGCTGGTCGAGGGCTGCTGAACGGAATGCGACGGGCGGCGCCCCTGTTGGCCCCTGCATGACCGCCACCTGGATCGCCGCCCACCGCGCCGCCGTCATCGACCCGCATCTCGGCTTCAGCCTGTTCGAGCCCCGCGGTTTCACCGACCAGACCGTCAGACAGTCCCTGCGGCTCGCGGGAGGGGGTGAGGCGCTGCGTGTGCACCTGAGCAACCGCTACGGCACACAGCCCCTGCGCATCGGCGGCGCCCACCTCGCCGTACGCACCCATGGCAGCGGCATCGACCCCGCGAGCGACACCCCGCTCAGCTTCTCCGGCTCCACCACGGTGACCCTCGCCGCCGGTGAGGAGACCGTCAGCGACCCCGTCGAACGCCCCGTGCGCGCCGGGCAGGAGCTCACCGTCAGCCTCCATCTGCCCGGCGCCACCGGCCTGAGCACCTACACGGCCGTCCCCTACGACACCGGGTACGCCGTCCCGGGCGACCGGCTCACCGCCGAAGTCCTCACCGGGGCGCAGGAGTTGCCCACCGGCCACTACCTGACCGGTGTCGATGTCCTCGCCCCCGAGGACACCCGGATCGCCGTCGCGTTCGGCGACTCCTGGATCGAGGGCGCCTTCACCACACCGGGCACCGCGAACAGCTTCCCCGCCCAGCTCGGCCGCCGTCTGGACCGGGGCTGGATCGTGGGCCAGGGCATCTCCGGCAACCGGCTGCTCACCGACGGGGTCGGCGCCCGTCTGCTGTCCCGCGTCGACCACGACGTCCTCGCCGTGCCGGGTGTCAGCCACGTCCTGATCCACATCGGCCTCAACGACCTCGGCCTGCCCGGCGCCCAGTCGTTCCCCGAACCCCCGGCGGACATCCCGGACGCCGACACGCTCGTCGCCGGTCTGACCGAACTCGCCGGCCGGCTCCGCGCCGCCGGGCTCACCGTCATCGGCGGCACCCTCGGCCCCTACGCCGGAACCGTCTACGACGGCGTCGACACTCCCGGCGGACAGGCCGTGCGCCGCCAGGTCAACGACTGGCTCCGAGGCCCCGACCATCCCTTCGACGCCGTCATCGACATCGCGGCGGCCGTCGCCGACCCGGACCGCCCCGACCGGATCCGCGACGAGTACAACGCCGGCGACGGCCTCCACCTCAACGACGCGGGCGCCAAGGCGGTGGCCGACGCCGTCGACCTGTCCCTCCTCAAACTCTGAGCCTCCGGCGGCTCCGAGCTTCTAGAAGACCGGCGTGCCCTCGCGGGTGAGCTTCCAGTCCACCGACGCGAAGTCGGCCGGGTCCAGCACGCCCTTGGCGGTGACCCACTCCGCGATCCGGGTGCGGATCTCGGTCGACTCCGACCAGATCTCCGTGGCCGAGGCGACGTGCGGGAACGCGCCGCCGCCGTTGGCGCGGTAGTTGTTCACCGCGAACACGAACTGCTCGGCGTCGTCCAGCGCCGCACCGTTGTAGGTGAGGTTCTTGATCCGCGCGCCGGCGGCCTGCGCGATGTCGATGTCGTACGAAAGACCCGACACGTAGTCGTAGTTGTAGTCCGGACGGCTGTTGGCGTTCGTCAGCTTCTCCACGTCCACCGCCGCGCCGGCCGCCGTCTGCACGAAGTACTCCGCCGAGTACTCCAGGTACGCCTTGACCTGAGCGCCCGTCAGCAGCTTGGCCACGAGGGTGTTGTCGTAGACGTACAGGCTCGACAGGTCCCGGATGGTGACGTCGCCCGCCGGGATCTCCGAGGTGCGCGAGAACGGCGACGCCTGCGCGATGACCGGCAGGGAGGCGTACTCCGTGCCCGCCAGCGCCGCCTTGACGACGTCCTCCTGGACCTTGGTGATCAGGTCGATGATGGGTGCGTCCTTGTACCGCGCCTCGACCGTCGTCAGGGTCTCGGTCGCCGTGCCGACGACCTGGTTGACGTACTCCACGACGACGTCGTGGTCGTCCTTCAGCAGCTTGGTGATCTTCGGGTCGTCGGCGACCGTCTTCGAGTCGAGCAGCGACGCCGCGACCGACTCGACCTTCCAGCAGCCCTTCTCCAGGACCAGCTCGATGTCGAAGAGGGACAGCCGCTCGGCGTAGCACAGCGGCTCCGACAGCACGACGGTCTTTCCCGTGGCCGTGTTGGTGACCTTCAGCTCCGGGATCTCCACGTGCGCGTGGCCCACGAGGATCGCGTCGATGCCGGGCACCTGCTGCGCCACCAGCGCCGCCGAGTTCTCGACGTACGGCAGCTGGTCACCGTAGGAGGAGGTGCCCGAGGAGCCCGAGTGCGCCGACACGATGACGACGTCCGCGCCCATCGACCGCAGCTTGGGCACCCACTTCGCCGCCTGCTCCTCCAGACCCGGGAACGTCAGCTTGCCCTCGACGTAGGCCTTGTCCCAGATCGCGATGCCCGGGTTCGTCAGACCGAGCACGGCCACCTTCACCGGCGGACCGGCGGCGGGGCGGAACGTCTTCATGAAGTAGGGCGGGAACGCGGGCTTCTGCGTCTTCGCGTCCAGCGCGTTGGCGCCGAGCAGCGGGAAGCGGCACTGCTCCTCGAACTTGCGCAGCGTCTCGATGCCGTAGTTGAACTCGTGGTTGCCGAGCGCCACCGCGTCGTACCCGATGGCGTTCATCGCCGCCGCCATCGGGTGCACCGGACCACCCTTCGCGGTGATCGGGTCGACCTTCGCGTAGTAGTACGTCAGCGGGGTGCCCTGGATCGTGTCGCCCGCGTCCAGCAGCATCGTGTTGTGCCGGCCGCGCTCCTGTCGCACCTGGTTCACCAGCGTCGAGATCCGCGCCAGGCCCTGCGCGTTGCCCTTGGTGTCGGTGTACTCGGCGTTCTTGAAGTAGTCCCAGTTGAAGACGTGCCCGTGCAGGTCGGTCGTGCCCATGACGGTCAGGGAGTAGCGCTTCACCGGCTTGCCCTTGGGACCCTTGTTCCCGGCGGCCTGGGCCGCAGGAGCACCCACGGCGCCCGCCAGCGCGACACCCGCTCCGGTCACGGCCGACTTCTCCAGGAACTTCCTGCGGTTCAACGGCATCTCTCGAACTCCTCGCGATACGTCAACGACGCGCGTAGATAACGCGCGTAGATTCTGACCCGCGCATGACGGACGGCAATAGACCCAAGAGGTTTCGATCCGGTGACCAAAGCGGTGAACCGGCCGACCCGTAACCCGTCAAGAAGTGACAGAGTGGGTCGTATGACTTCAGCGGAAACGGGCGGCACCGGACCCTTCGTCCCCTACGGCACCCCCGACGCGCCCCGTGTCGCCGTCCGGGGCGAGGCGCGGCTCGAAGTCGACCCGGAGATCGCCCGGATCGGCGTCACCGTCCTCGCCCGCGGCAAGGACCGCGCCGCCGCCCTCGACGACCTCACCCGCCGCAACGCCGCCGTCCTCGACCTCGTCAAGAGCTACGGGGACGCCGTCGAACGCCTGGAGACCGGCGCCTTCGCCGTCACCCCCGAGCTCCGCGAGAAGGGGCGCGGCGAACGCGTCCACGCCTACCACGGCCAGGTCCATGTCACCGCGGAACTGAGCGACTTCACCGCGCTGGGTGAACTCGCCACCCGCCTCGCCGACCTCGACCTCACCCGGGTCGACGGCCCCTGGTGGGCGCTGCGCCCCGGCTCCCCGGTCCACGCCGAGGCCCGCCGCCAGGCGGTCCGCGAGGCCGTGCAGCGCGCCCGGGAGTACGCCGAGGCCCTCGGCACCACGCTCGCCGCGCTCGTCGAACTCGCCGACATCGGTGCCGAGGAGGCCCGCCCCTACGCCCCGGCCGCCCGGATGCGCGCCGCCTCCTTCGCCGCCGAGGACGCCGGACCCGCGCCGCTGGACCTGGAGCCCCAGCGCCAGCAGGTGCACGCACAGGTGAACGCCCGCTTCACCATGCGACCGCCGACGCTGTGAACCGCACGCCGGAATGCTCATCGGAGCATCCGCCCGCACACTTCAACCCTTGTCAACAACCCTTCACCCAAAGGTTGTTGGTGGGCCACACGGCGCGAATTCTCTACCGGCCGGTAAGCCGTAGGGTCGTGTTATGCGCCGAGCGAAGATCGTCTGCACCCTGGGCCCCGCCACCGACTCCTACGACCGGATCAAAGCCCTGGTCGAAGCCGGAATGGACGTCGCCCGCTTCAACCTCAGCCACGGCACGCACGCCGAGCACGAGGAGCGCTACCAGCGCGTCCGCAAGGCCTCCGAGGAGACGGGCCGCAGCGTCGGCGTCCTCGCCGACCTTCAGGGCCCGAAGATCCGCCTCGGCCACTTCACCGAAGGTCCCGTACTCCTTGAACGCGGCGACACCTTCACCATCACGGTGGAGGAGGGCGCCGAGGGGGACCGCCACTCCTGCGGAACCACCTACGCCGGACTCGCCGCCGACGTCACCGCCGGTGAACGCGTCCTCGTCGACGACGGCAAGGTCTGCCTGGAGGTCACCGGGGTCGACGGACCCCGCGTCCGCACCACCGTCGTCGAGGGCGGCGTCGTCTCCGACCACAAGGGCCTCAACCTCCCCGGCGTCGCCGTCTCCGTCCCCGCCCTCTCCGACAAGGACGAGGCCGACCTGCGCTGGGCGCTGCGCACCGGCTTCGACGTCGTCGCCCTGTCCTTCGTCAGGTCCGGGCGGGACATCGACGACGTCCACCGCATCATGGACGAGGAGGGGCACGGCCGCCTTCCCGTCATCGCCAAGGTCGAGAAGCCGCAGGCGGTCGAGGCCATCGAGGACATCGTGGCCGCGTTCGACGGCATCATGGTCGCGCGCGGTGACCTGGGCGTCGAGATGCCGCTCGAACAAGTTCCGATCGTCCAGAAGCGCGCGATCAAACTGGCGAAGCGCAACGCCAAACCCGTCATCGTCGCCACGCAGATGCTCGATTCGATGATCGAGAACTCCCGCCCCACCCGGGCCGAGGCCTCCGACGTCGCCAACGCCGTCATCGACGGCACGGACGCGGTGATGCTCTCCGGTGAGACGAGCGTCGGCAAGTACCCCGTCGAGACCGTCACCACGATGGCGAAGATCGTCGAGGCGGCCGAGGAGGACATCCTCGCCAAGGGCCTTCCGCCGCTGACCGAACGGAACAAGCCCCGCACACAGGGCGGTGCCGTCGCCCGTGCCGCCGCCGAGATGGGCGACTTCCTCGGCGCGAAGTTCCTCGTGGCCTTCACCCAGTCCGGCGACACCGTGCGGCGGCTGTCCCGCTACCGGTCGCCGATCCCGCTGCTCGCCTTCACCCCCGAGCCGGCCACCCGGTCGCAGCTCAACCTGACGTGGGGCGTCGAGACGATCCTCGGCCCGCACGTCGACTCCACCGACGCGATGGTCGACCAGGTCGACGAACTGCTGCTGGAGCACGGGCGCTGCGCGAAGGGCGACATCGTCGTCATCACGGCCGGTTCCCCGCCCGGTGTCGCCGGGGCGACGAACCTGGTGCGCGTGCACCACATCGGTGAGGACGACAGTCCGAAGTAGCGGCTCGGCGCGGGGCGCGGCTGTCGTCGGGGCCCGGGATCCACCCGGACAGCCGCTTCCAGAATGGAAACTTGGAATCGAAGGAAAAGTACCCCGGGTCGGATTCGAACCGACGCTGGATGGTGTTTGAGACCATTGCCTCTACCGCTGGGCTACCGGGGCGCCCTGTAAAACAAAGGTAGGCGGTCACCCGCCGTGCCCCTACCTTATCGCAGCTCTGTAGGCTCTTGTCAGCAGCACCCCGCCCTGATCAAGGAGCCCCCGTGACCGCCCCCGAGTCGCCCCAGCCCGTAGACGCGCCCGACGACGACAAGTCGCACGTGCCTCCGCTGACGACCCGTGTCGTCATCGCCGAGGACGAGGCGCTGATCCGCCTCGACCTCAAAGAGATGCTGGAGGAGGAGGGCTACACCGTCGTCGGGGAGGCGGGTGACGGCGAGCAGGCCATCGAGCTGGCCCGTGAGCACCAGCCGGACCTGGTGATCCTCGACGTGAAGATGCCGAAGATGGACGGCATCTCGGCCGCCGAGAAGATCGCCGAGGAGCGCATCGCGCCGGTCCTGATGCTGACCGCGTTCTCGCAGCGCGACCTCGTCGAGCGGGCCCGGGACGCGGGCGCGATGGCCTACCTCGTGAAGCCGTTCAGCAAGAGCGACGTCGTGCCGGCGATCGAGATGGCCGTCTCGCGGTTCACGGAGCTGAAGGAGCTGGAGAAGGAGGTCGCCGACCTCACGCTCCGGCTGGAGACGCGCAAGCTCGTCGACCGCGCCAAGTCGATCCTCCAGACGGAGTACGGCCTCACCGAGCCGGCCGCGTTCCGCTGGATCCAGAAGACGTCGATGGACCGCCGCATGTCGATGCAGCAGGTCGCGGAGGCCGTCATCCAGGACGCCGACGAGAAGAAGGCGGCCAAGGGCTGACCCCGGGCCACCCCCGCACGCGCGAGGCCCGCGTCCCCTTCCGGGGGCGCGGGCCTCGTCGTCGGTACGGACGAGCGGGCGGTCTCAGTCCTCGCCGAGGTACGCCTTGCGCACCGACTCGTCGTGCAGCAGGTCCTGGCCGCTGCCCGACAGGACGATGCTGCCGACCTCCATCACATGGCCGTGGTCGGCCAGCGACAGCGCCGCCTGGGCGTTCTGCTCGACGAGCAGGATCGTCGTGCCCTGGGACTTCAGCTCGGCGATCGTCGCCATGATCTTCTGCATCATGATCGGCGACAGACCCATGGACGGCTCGTCCAGCATCAGCAGCTTCGGCTGGGACATGAGCGCGCGGCCCATCGCCAGCATCTGCTGCTCACCGCCGGACAGGGTGCCCGCGGCCTGCTTGCGCCGCTCTCCCAGGATCGGGAAGAGGTCGTACGCGCGCTGGATGTCGCTCTCGATGCCCTGCCGGTCGTTGCGCAGGAAGGCGCCGAGGCGCAGGTTGTCCTCGATCGTCATGCGGGGGAAGATGTGCCGGCCCTCGGGGGAGTGGGCCAGCCCCAGCGCGACGATGTCGTGGGCGGGGACCTTCTTGAGCGACTTGCCGTCGAACTTGATCTGGCCGCCGACCGGCTTGAGCAGCCCCGACAGGGTGCGCAGGGTGGTGGTCTTGCCGGCGCCGTTGGTGCCGATCAGGGTGACGACCTCGCCGGCCTCGACCTTGAACGAGATGCCCTTGACGGCCTCGATCTTGCCGTAGGCGACCCGGAGGTCCTCGACTTCGAGCAGAGCGGTCATCGGTCGGTCTCCTTGCCGGGCGCGGCGTCCTTGGTGGTCTCGGCCTGGGCCTCGGCCGCCTCGACCTCCGCGGCCTCGGCGTCGCCCGGGGCGTTCTCGAAGGGCTCGCCGAGGTAGGCGGCGACCACGCGCTCGTCGCCCTGGACGGTGGCGCTGTCGCCCTCGACGAGCTTCTCGCCCTGGACGAGCACGGCGACGCGGTCGCAGAGGTTGAAGATGAAGCGCATGTCGTGCTCGATGACGAGGACGGCGATGCCCTGGTCGCGGATGGCGAAGACGAGTTCCTCGGTCGTCCGCGTCTCCTGCGGGTTCATGCCGGCCGTGGGCTCGTCGAGCAGGAGCAGACCGGGCTCGCTCGCCAGCGCGCGGGCGATCTCCAGCTTGCGCTGCTCGCCGTAGGGCAGGTTGCGGGCCAGGTGGTCGGCCTTGTTCGCGAGGCCGACGAACTCCAGGAGCTCCATGCCGCGTTCCCGGGAGGCCTTCTCCGCGCGGTGGAAGCCGGGGCCGCGCAGAAGGGCGCTCCACAGGCCCTCCTTGGTGCGGGTGTGACGGCCCACCAGCACGTTCTCCAGGACCGTCATGTTCGCGAACAGACGGATGTTCTGGAAGGTGCGGGCGATGCCGGCGGCGGTCACCTTGAAGGACTTGGGCGGCAGGACGGTGCCCTTGTAGCGGACCTCTCCCTCGGTGGGGATGTAGAGGCCGGTGAGGCAGTTGAAGAAGGTCGTCTTGCCGGCGCCGTTGGGGCCGATGAGACCGACGATCTCGCCGCTGTTGACCTGGAGGTCGACATTGCGCACGGCGGTGAGACCGCCGAAGCGCATGGTCACGCCGCGGGCGTCGAGGACGGTCGTCCCGGTGGCGGCGGTGGTGGTGTCCGTGGTCATGGTGGTCAGGCCCCTGCCTTCGTCAGGACGGTGGGCGCTTCCGCGTCTTCGTGGAACTCCAGCTGGCGCCGCCGGTTGGGGATCAGACCCTCCGGGCGGAAACGCATCAGCAGGATGAGCGCGAGGCCGAAGGCGAAGAGCTGGTAGTCGCCGAGGAACTGGAGCTTGTTGGGGATGAGGAACAGCAGCGACGCGCCGATCAGGGGTCCGCTGATGGTGCCCATGCCGCCGAGGACGACCGCGGCGAGCAGGAAGGCGGAGTTGGGCGGGATCACCCCGGCGAAGAGGTACTGCTCGGGGGTCACCGTGTAGGTGACGTGGGCCTGGACGGTGCCCGCGAGGCCGGCGAGGGAGGCGCCGAGCGCGAAGGCGATCAGCTTGACCCGGAAGCCGTTGATGCCCATGGCGAGCGCGGCGGTCTCGTCCTCGCGGATGGCGACCCAGGCGCGGCCGATGCGGGAGTCGCCGCTGCGGCGGAAGACCAGCACCACGACGGCCGTGATGAGCAGCATCAGGAAGAAGTAGTTGGCGAACCGGCCGATGGTGAACCCGGCGATGCTGTGTTCGAGGCCGAAGTCGAACCCGAGGATGTTGAGGTTCGGGATCGAGGAGATGCCGTTGGAGCCGTTGGTGAGGTCGGGCCCGGAGGTGCCGTCGAGGTTGTTGACGGTGATCCGGAAGATCTCACCGAAGCCGAGGGTCACGATGGCGAGGTAGTCGCCGCGCAGCCGCAGCGTCGGGGCGCCGATGAGGACACCGAAGACGAGGGAGGCGGCGGCGCCGACGAGGACGGCGGCCCAGAACGGGAACTTGACGTCGAACGGCGAGCTGGGCGAGCCGGAGACCAGGGCGGCGGCGTAGGCGCCGACACCGAGGAAGGCGACGTAGCCGAGGTCGAGGAGACCGGCGAGGCCGACGACGATGTTCAGACCGAGGGCGACGGTGGCGAAGATCAGGATGTAGACGCCGATGGTCGCGTACTGGTCGTCGGTCTGGGTGAAGGGGAACATCGCGGCGGCGACGAAGGCACCGCAGATGGTGATGTTCTGGTGCCGGGCGGTGATCTGCGAGGCCTGGGCGACGAGACCGGCCTTGTTGAGCGCCGCGAAGCCGAAGCCGGCGGTGATCAGGAAGCCGATGAACTGCTCGTCGTACTCGGTGCCGATGCCGTAGGTGAAGACGGTCAGGCCGACGGCGAGCACGGCGACGATGACCAGGATCTCGGCGTACGAGGGCAGCGTGCCGAGGCGGCGCGGGGTGCCGGCGGCGAAGGCGGCCTTGAGCGTCTGCCACTTCTGGCCGCTCTCGTGCCGGAAGAGCTCCCAGCCGGTGTCGTCGGGGTCGACGGGGTCGGGCTCGGGCCGCTCGAAGGGCAGGGCGAGAGCGCCGAGGAAGGCGGCCAGGCTCGCGACGGCGACGATGTAGCCGCCCGGTTCGAGGTTGACGACACCGCCGAGGTCGACGGTGATGGCGAGGACCGTGTACCAGCTGGTCGCGAAGACGGCCAGGGTGGCGAACCGGATGGCCGCGTCGGGACCGGCGGGGGTCAGCCAGGCCAGGCCCCTGACCCCGTAGGAGGAGAGGCAGAACAGGGTGGCGATGACGCCGCCGACCAGCACGAGGACCTGGAGGCCGCCCGGGTAGCCGTAGACGGTGAGGTCGCCGGGGAAGGCGGAGGTCCAGGTCCACGCGAGGAACGTGGAGACGATCGTCAGGACGCTGCCGCCGAGGGCGAGCGCGCGGCCGGTGGCGGCCGGGATGCCGATGAGGCCGCGGGGGGCGCCGGTCTTGCCGGCCGGGGCGTCGGTGGTGTCGGTGGTCTGTGTGGTCATCGGTGTCACGCCCTGTCCGCGACGCGTTCGCCGAGCAGACCCTGGGGCCTGAGCAGCAGCACGAGAATGAGGAGTACGAAGGCCCAGACGTCGGCCCAGGACTGGCTGCCGAACTTGTCCATGCCGGGGATGTCGGCGATGTAGGCGGTGGCCAGGGTCTCGGCCACACCGAGGACGACGCCGCCGATCATGGCGCCGTAGATGTTGCCGATGCCGCCGAGGACGGCCGCGGTGAAGGCCTTCAGACCGAGGATGAAGCCCATACGGAAGTCGATCTGGCCGTACTTGAGGCCGTAGGCGACACCGCCGACGGCGGCGAAGATCGCGCCGAGGGCGAAGGCGACCACGATGATCCGGTCGGTGTTGACGCCCATGAGCTTGGCGGTGTCCGGGTCCTGCGCGGTGGCCTGCATACCGCGGCCGGTGCGGGTCTTCATGACGAAGTAGGCCAGGACGCCCATGCTGATGGGGGCGGCGACCAGCAGGAAGATGTCACCGGTCTGGATGGTGACATTGCCGATCTCGAAGGGTCCGCCGGGGATCTGCGGGAAGGTCCGGGCGGACTTCGCCTCGGGGTACCAGGCCCACACGGCCTGCTGGAGCGCCAGGGAGAGACCGATGGCGGTGATGAGCGGCGCGAGGCGTGGCGCGCTGCGGAGGGGTCGGTAAGCGAATCGTTCCGCTCCGACGGCGAAGGTGGTCGACACCAGGGCGGCGCCGATGAGCATCAGCGGCAGCGCGACCCACATGGAGGTGCCGTCGGGCAGCACGTACACGTAGATCGTCAGAGCGCCGAACGCTCCGGTCATGAAGATCTCGCCGTGGGCGAAGTTGATGAGCTGGACGATGCCATAGACCATCGTGTAGCCGATGGCGACGAGCCCGTACATGGATCCCAGTAGCAGGCCGTTGACCAGCTGCTGCGGCAGTTCGTTCACCGCATGTCCTCCGAGGCGTTTCGGATGTTTCGACGGATGGGGCCGGATGTGGATCCGCGCGGGGCGCCAGTGGAACAGCGCCCCGCGCGGCTCAGGATGATGCGGGAGTGAGGATCAGCCGGTGTAGGTGCCGGACTTGACCGCCTTCCAGGTCCCGTTCTCGACGGCGTACACGGTGAGCTGCTTGTTGGTGGCGTCGCCGTACTCGTCGAAGGAGACCTTGCCGGTCACACCGTCGAAGGAGACGTTCTGCATGGCCTCGGTGACCTTGGCGCGGGCGTCGCTGGGAAGCTTGCCGTCGTTGTCCTCGACGACCTTCTTCACGGCCTCGATGATCGCCCAGGCGGAGTCGTAGGAGTAGCCGCCGTACGCCTCGTAGGCCTCCTTGTAGCCCGCGGTCTTGTAGTTGGCCACGAACTCCTTGGCGGAGGCGAGCTCCTCCACGGGCGCGCCGACCGAGGTGGCGAGGTCACCGGTGCCGCCGTCGCCGGCCAGCTTGATGAAGTCGGCGCTGTAGATGCCGTCACCGCCGACCAGCGGGACCTTGGCGCCCGCGGCCTTGATCTGCTTGCTCAGCGGACCGGCCTGCGGGTACTCGCCGCCGTAGTAGACGACGTCCGCGCCGGAGGCCTTCACCTTGGTGGCGACCGCGGAGAAGTCCTTGGTGTCCGGGTTGATGTGCTCGGTGCCGGCGATGGTGCCGCCGAGCTTCTTGAACTCCTCGGTGAAGGTGGCGGCCAGACCGGCGCCGTAGGTCTTCTTGTCGTCGATGACGAAGACCTTCTTCTTCTTGGCGTCGTTGTACACGTACTGCGCGGCGAACGGGCCCTGGATGGCGTCCGTGGTCGCGGTGCGGAAGTACGACTTGTACGTGCGCGCCTTCTCGGTCTGCCAGTTGGTGCCCTGGGTCAGCGCCGGGTTGGTGTTGGCCGGGGAGACCTCGACCAGCTTCGCGTCGTCGAAGACCTTCTGCATGGACTCGGCGACCGACGAGTTCAGCGGGCCGACCACGCCGAGGACGTTCTTGTCGGCGACCAGCTGGGTGGCGTTCTGCTGGCCCGAGGACGGCTGCGCCTGGTCGTCGAGGGCCTTGACCTCGAAGGTCACGCCGTCGACGAGCTTCTGCTTGTTGGCGGTCTTCGCGGCGAGGTCGACGGAGTTCTTGATGCCGAGACCCAGCGCGGACAGGTCACCCGTCAGCGGGGCGTCGACGCCGATGACGACCTTGGTGCCGCCGCTGCCGGAGTCCGAGCCGCTGTCATCGTCGCGCGAGCCGCAGGCGGTGAGGGTGAGTGCTCCCGCCGCCAGCGCGGCGGTGACGGTGATGAGCGAACGTTGACGCACGATTCGTCCTTTCACTGGCGCGGCGCTCCCCCATAGAAGTCGCCGAGTCGATGCGCTGGCGCGAAGTGGTATTCGGTGGCGCGGTGACTGGGCGTGACTCTAAGCGTGTGCGGGGATCGCGGAGGAGGGTCTGACTCAGGCTGTGACTCTCTTGTTATGACACGTCGTAATGCAGAGCGGTACTGACTGGGTGGAACAGCGGAATTCAGGCCGATTCGCCCGGTCCGCATTGTGAGAACCCGCAGGATCCGCCCAGGGTTGTTCAGGCGTCTCGGGGGTTTTGGTAATTACTCCAAACCGTTGCTGCAGGCTACCTGTAGGGCCTCTGACAGGTGTTGCGCATACCGCTGTCCGAGGATGTAGCTGTGGACTTCTATTGCGCGCGTATTACGTAGAGTTACGTCCAGGAAAGGGAGTCCGGCGTTCCATGGCACTTTCCGGCATTGCGTGACGTGCATGGTCACGACGATCTTGCGGGTGGTGCCGGGATTCGTGCGGAAAGGGGCTTTGGGGGACGAGGTGACCGACATCCCCGCGTACGGCTGGGAAATACGCTCCACGGTCACGGGCGGCCCGGCCAGCACCCGCAGCTCCAGCGAGAAGCTGAAGCCGCGCGCCTCGTCGCCCGCCGGGCCGGGCTCGCCACTGAGGTAGTGCAGGTCGGTGACCTGCGACGGGTACGGCGGCGGGGGAGGCGCGGGCGGCTCGGGCCGGGTCGCGTAGAGGTAGCCGCCGCCGGCGAGGACGGTCACGGCGGTCACGGTGGCGAGCGCGGCGCGGCGGTGGCGGCCGTAGAACGTCCCCAGGCGTCCACGGGGCGGACGCGGGACGTCGGGTTCCAGGAGATCCCAGGTGTGCGTGCCCTCGCCGGGTTCGACCGGTCCGACGCCGCTCACTGCCAGGGCCCGTCGCCGGGACCGCCGTCGCGGTACCACTCCACGCAGCCCCGGCGGGCCCGGCGGTCGATCAACTCGTCCGCGGCGGCGGGACCTTCACGTTTCCTCGCGGCCCGCGCGGCGTCCACGACACCGATGAGGATCTCGTACTGGCCGTTCGACAGGCCCATCGACTGGTAGTCGCCGTAGGTGTCCGTGTCGAGCACCTCGCGCGACCAGTGGGCCACGAGACGGGCGCAGAGGTCCTCGGGAGGTGCGGGGCGGCCGGAAGCCGGTGTCGGAACCGGTGTCGGTGTCGGTGCCGATGCGGTTCGGGAGGCGGATCCTCCGCATCCGGTGACCGTCAGCAGCGCCAGCCCCAGTGCCGCCCCGACCCCGAGCGCCGCGCGGGCG
Source organism: Streptomyces sp. NPDC090106 (assembly GCF_044747265.1). Lineage (NCBI taxonomy): Bacteria > Bacillati > Actinomycetota > Actinomycetes > Kitasatosporales > Streptomycetaceae > Streptomyces > Streptomyces sp. NPDC090106. The sequence goes on from NZ_JBIVDS010000005.1 coordinate 415,230, forward strand.
CCTCCCGTTCGCATGTCCCGACGCTAGGCCCTCGGGGCCCGGCCCGGCCAGAGGTCAGCGGTCCACGCCGACCGGGGCCCCGTCGCCGGGACGGACGTCACGCAGCAGACACGTCAGCCGCGCGGTGCACACCCGGCGGCCCTCCTCGTCACTGATCACGATCTCGTACGTCGCCGTCGACCTGCCCCGGTGCACGGGCGTGGCCACGCCGGTGACCAGACCGGAGCGGGCGCCCCGGTGATGCGTGCAGTTGAGGTCGACCCCCACGGCGATCTTGGAGCTGCCGCCGTGCAGCATCGCCCCGACCGAGCCGAGGGTCTCCGCCAGCACCGCGGAGGCACCGCCGTGCAGCAGCCCGTACGGCTGGGTGTTGCCCTCCACCGGCATCGTCCCGACGACCCGCTCGGCCGAGGCCTCCACGATCTGGACACCCATCCGCGTGCCGAGATGCCCCGCCGAGAACAGGGCGGGCAGATCCACGCCGAGAGCGGCGTACTCGTCGATGACCTCTTGCGGGAACGTCACTTGCTGCTGCTCGCCCATCGGGCCCGGCTCCGTTCGTCGGGATCGCTCACTGGAACACATCCGACTGAGCAAACGCTCAGTCGGTCGCCGATTGTTCCAGACGGACGACGACGGACTTGCTGGCCGGGGTGTTGCTGGTGTCGGCGGTGGAGTCCAGCGGGACCAGGACGTTGGTCTCGGGGTAGTAGGCCGCCGCACAGCCGCGCGCCGTCGGGTAGTGCACCACCCGGAAGCCGGGCGCGCGCCGCTCGACGCCGTCCCGCCACTCGCTCACCAGGTCGACGTACGACCCGTCGGCGAGCCCCAGCCGCGCCGCGTCCCCGGGGTTGACCAGGACGACCCGGCGGCCGTTCCTGATGCCCCGGTAACGGTCGTCGAGGCCGTAGATCGTGGTGTTGTACTGGTCGTGCGAGCGCAGCGTCTGGAGCAGCAGACGGCCCTCGGGAAGCTCCGGGAACTCCACCGGCGCGGCGGTGAAGTTGGCCTTGCCGGTGGCCGTCGGGAAGCGGCGCTCGTCGCGCGGGGCGTGCGGCAGGGCGAAGCCGCCGGGGTGCTCCACGCGCGCGTTGAAGTCCTCGAAGCCCGGTATCACGCGGGCTATGCGGTCCCGGATCGTGGCGTAGTCCTTCTCGAACTCCTCCCACGGGGTGCGGGACCCCTCGCCGAGCACCCGGCGGGCCAGCCGCGCCACGATCGCCGGCTCGGACAGCAGCTGCGTGCTCGCGGGCTCCAGCCGGCCCCGGGAGGCGTGCACCATGCCCATGGAGTCCTCGACGGTCACGAACTGCTCGCCGCCGCCCTGGAGATCGCGCTCGGTGCGGCCCAGCGTCGGCAGGATCAGGGCCCGCGCGCCGGTCACCGCGTGCGAGCGGTTCAGCTTCGTCGACACGTGCACGGTCAGCCGCGCGCGCCGCATGGCCGCCTCGGTGACCTCCGTGTCGGGGGAGGCGGACACGAAGTTGCCGCCCATCGCGAAGAACACCTTCGCCCTGCCGTCGCGCAGCGCGCGGATCGCGTGCACCACGTCGTAGCCGTGCTCGCGCGGGGGAGCGAAGCCGAACTCCTTCTCCAGCGCGTCCAGGAACGCCGGCGCGGGCCGCTCGAAGATGCCCATCGTGCGGTCGCCCTGCACGTTGGAGTGGCCGCGCACCGGGCACACGCCCGCGCCCGTCCGGCCTATGTTGCCGCGCAGCAGAAGGAAGTTGACCACTTCGCGGATGGTCGGCACGGAGTGCTTGTGCTGGGTCAGACCCATCGCCCAGCACACGATGGTGCGCTCCGAGGCGAGCACCAGGCGCAGGGCCTCCTCGATCTCCGCGCGCGTGAGGCCGGTCGCGGCGAGCGTCTCGTCCCAGTCGGCGGCGCGGGCCGCGGTCGCGAACTCCTCGAAGCCGTGGGTGTGTTCGTCGACGAACGCCTGGTCGACGGCGCCCTCGGTCTCCAGGATCAGCTTGTTGAGGAGACGGAACAGGGCCTGGTCGCCGCCGATGCGGATCTGGAGGAACAGATCGGTGAGCGCGGCGCCCGTGGTGAGGCCCTTGGGGGTCTGCGGGTTCTTGAACCGCTCCAGGCCCGCCTCCGGCAGCGGGTTGACGCTGATGACCTTCGCGCCGTTCGCCTTGGCCTTCTCCAGCGCGGAGAGCATCCGCGGATGGTTCGTGCCGGGGTTCTGGCCGGCGACGACGATCAGGTCGGCCCGGTAGAGGTCCTCCAGCAGCACGCTGCCCTTGCCGATGCCGATGGTCTCCGTCAGGGCCGAACCCGAGGACTCGTGGCACATGTTGGAGCAGTCCGGCAGGTTGTTCGTGCCGAGCTCGCGCGCGAACAGCTGGTAGAGGAACGCGGCCTCGTTGCTGGTGCGGCCCGAGGTGTAGAAGAGGGCCTCGTCGGGGGAGTCCAGGGCCTGGAGCTCCTCGGCGACGATGTCGAAGGCCCGCTCCCAGGACACCGGTTCGTACCGGTCGCCGCCCTCGGGCAGATACACGGGATGCGTGAGCCGCCCCTGCTGCCCCAGCCAGTAGCCGCTGCGGTGGGCGAGGTCGGCGACCGGGTGCGCGGCGAAGAACTCGGGCGTCACCCGGCGCAGGGTGGCCTCCTCGGCGACCGCCTTCGCGCCGTTCTCGCAGAACTCGAAGGTGTGCCGGTGCTCCGGCTCCGGCCAGGCGCAGCCCGGGCAGTCGAAGCCGTCCTTCTGGTTGACCCGCAGCAGTGTCAGCGTCGTGCGCTTCACGCCCATCTGCTGCTGGGACATCCGCAGGCTGTGCCCGACCGCGGGGAGCCCGGCGGCCACGTGCTTCGGCGCGGCGACCTCCGGGGCGTCCTGGACGGGATCGCTCTGAGGCGGCTTGGTGGCCATCGCGCACTCTCCTTCGCGTACACGTGCGAGCTGTACCTCCGATCCTCGCACGCGTGACCGACGGCGCGGTGGGGCAGGGGCGGTGGAAGGGGTGGCGGCAGGGCGGCGGAAGGGGTGGCCGCGAGGGGTGCGCGGCCCGCGGCCGGGCCGCTTCCACCGTGCCGCCGGTGCCGCCTTCACCGTGCCGCCGGGGCCGCTCGCACTGTGCCGCCGGTGCCGCTTCTTCCGTGCCGCCGGTGCCGGGCGGGCCTGACTGTCAGTGGGGCGTGGCAGGATCGGGGGCGTGGCAGAGACAGCATCGAAGAAGACCGACAAGACCCCCGGCGGCGACCGTCCGCGCCTGATGCTCATGGACGGGCACTCACTGGCGTACCGCGCGTTCTTCGCGCTGCCCGCGGAGAACTTCACCACCGCGACGGGCCAGCCGACGAACGCGATCTACGGCTTCGCCTCGATGCTGGCCAACACGCTGCGCGACGAGGCGCCCACGCACTTCGCGGTGGCGTTCGACGTGTCCCGCAAGACCTGGCGCTCGGAGGAGTTCACCGAGTACAAGGCGAACCGCTCCAAGACCCCGGACGAGTTCAAGGGCCAGGTCGAGCTGATCGGCGAGGTCCTCGACACCATGCACGTCTCCCGCTTCGCGGTGGACGGCTTCGAGGCCGACGACGTCATCGCCACCCTCGCCACCCAGGCCGAGGCCGAGGGCTTCGAGGTGCTGATCGTCACGGGCGACCGCGACTCCTTCCAGCTCGTCACCGAGCACACCACCGTGCTCTACCCCACCAAGGGCGTCTCCGAGCTGACCCGGTTCACCCCGGAGAAGGTGTTCGAGAAGTACGGGCTGACCCCCGCCCAGTACCCCGACTTCGCGGCCCTGCGCGGCGACCCGTCGGACAACCTGCCGGGCATCCCCGGAGTCGGCGAGAAGACCGCCGCGAAGTGGATCAACCAGTTCGGTTCGTTCGCGGAGCTGGTCGAGCGGGTCGACGAGGTCAAGGGCAAGGCCGGGCAGAACCTCCGCGACCACCTGGAGGCCGTCAAGCTGAACCGGCGCCTGACCGAGATGGTCCGCACCGTCGAACTGCCCAGGACGGTCACCGAACTGGAGCGCGCGCCCTACGACCGCAAGGCCCTCGCGGTCGTCCTGGACACCCTGGAGATCCGCAACCCCTCCCTGCGCGAGCGGCTCCTCGCCGTCGACCCGGGCGCCGAGGAGGCCGAGGAGGCCCCGGTCGTCGCCGAGGGCGTCGCACTGGACGGCAAGGTCCTCGCCACCGGCGAGCTGGCGGACTGGCTGACCGGGCACGCGGGCGAGCCCCTCGGCGTCGCCACCGTCGCCACCTGGGCGCTCGGCACCGGCTCGGTCGCCGAGATCGCCCTCGCCACGGGCGACGGGCCCGCCGCCTGGTTCGACCCGTCCCAGCTCGACGAGGCCGACGAGACCGCGTTCGCGGCGTGGCTGGCCGACGCGGACCGGCCCAAGACCTTCCACAACGCCAAGGGCGCGATGCGGGTCTTCGCCGAGCACGGCTGGAGCATCGAGGGCGTCGTCATGGACACCGCGCTCGCCGCCTACCTGGTCAAGCCCGGCCGCCGCTCCTTCGACCTGGACGCCCTGTCCCTGGAGTACCTGGGCCGGGAGCTGGCGCCCGCCGCCGCGGCCGACGGGCAGCTCGCCTTCGGCGCGGACGAGGGTGCCGAGGCCGAGGCACTGATGGTGCAGGCCCGCGCGATCCTCGACCTCGGCGAGGCGTTCGGCGGCCGTCTGGAGGAGGTGGGCGCGGCCGACCTCCTGCGGGACATGGAGCTGCCGACCTCCGCGCTCCTGGCCCGGCTGGAGCGGCACGGCATCGCCGCCGACCGGGCGCATCTGGAGGCCATGGAGCAGATGTTCGCCGGCGCCGTCCAGCAGGCCGTCAAGGAGGCCCACGCCGCCGCCGGGCACGAGTTCAACCTCGGTTCGCCCAAGCAGCTCCAGGAAGTCCTCTTCGGTGAACTGGGCCTGCCCAGGACGAAGAAGACGAAGACCGGCTACACCACGGACGCCGACGCGCTCGCCTGGCTCGCGGCCCAGACGGACAACGAGCTGCCGGTCATCATGCTGCGCCACCGCGAGCAGGCGAAGCTCCGCGTCACCGTCGAGGGCCTGATCAAGACGGTCGCGGCGGACGGCCGTATCCACACCACCTTCAACCAGACGGTGGCCGCGACGGGCCGGCTGTCGTCCACGGACCCGAACCTCCAGAACATCCCGGTCCGCACCGACGAGGGCCGGGCCATCCGGCGCGGCTTCGTCGTCGGCGAGGGCTTCGAGTCCCTGATGACGGCCGACTACAGCCAGATCGAACTGCGCGTGATGGCCCACCTCTCCGAGGACGAGGGCCTCATCGAGGCGTTCACCTCCGGCGAGGACCTCCACAACACGGTCGCCGCACAGGTCTTCTCCGTCGACCGCACCGCCGTCGACGCGGAGATGCGCCGCAAGATCAAGGCGATGTCGTACGGCCTGGCCTACGGTCTGTCCGCCTTCGGCCTCTCCGGGCAGCTGAACATCGAACCGGCTGAGGCGCGCGGGCTCATGGACACCTACTTCGAGCGCTTCGGCGGCGTCCAGGACTACCTCCGCCGGGTCGTCGACGAGGCCAGGGCCACCGGCTACACGGCGACCCTCTTCGGCCGCCGCCGCTACCTCCCCGACCTCAACAGCGACAACCGCCAGCGCCGAGAGGCCGCCGAGCGCATGGCCCTCAACGCGCCCATCCAGGGCACGGCCGCCGACATCGTCAAGATCGCCATGCTGAACGTCGACAAGGCTCTGAGGGCGGCCGGGCTCACCTCCCGGATGCTCCTCCAGGTCCACGACGAAATCGTCCTGGAGATCGCCCCCGGCGAACGCCCCCGGGTCGAGGAACTCGTCCGCCGCGAAATGGCCGACGCGGTCCAGCTCCGCGCCCCGCTGGACGTCTCGATCGGCGTGGGCCCGGACTGGGAATCGGCGGCGCACTAGCCCTCGGGTGGCGAGTGGGTCGGGCCCCTTGTCCGGGTGCGGCTCGCTGTGCGGGGCGGCATCGGGCTCGCACCGGGCGTGGGCGGCGGGGCGGGGGGCCGGGCACGGCTCCACGAGCGCCGGGCCGCGAGACGCCTCCGGCGGCGAGCGGCGACGAGATGACCGTGGTGCGGCGCGGACGGGTTCCCCGCCGCACCGACCGCCGGCCGACGTGACCCCGGGCCCCGCCCCGCAGGTGGCGCCGGGCGCCCTGCGAGCCGGTCCCGGCCGGCGGTCGGACAGCGCTGGTGCGGCGCGGCTCCGTCCCGGGGGTGCCTCTGGGTAGTCCCTGCTGGCTTGCTGCGCCCCCGAGGGCACTCACGAGCACCGCTCCCCTAAAGCGGATGTCGCAGCCTCCACCCCACCCCCATGCGCCCCCGCCCAACCTCGGCCGAGCGCCCGCCCCGCCGGAGGCCCACCGCTCGTCCCCGTTCGCCCCCGGTGGGGCCGGTCGAGCACCCGTCCGCCTCCACCCGAGGCCCCCCGGCTCATCCCCGCTCGCCCCCGGAGGGACCGTCACTCACCTGGCCCCCGTAACCACCGCCCCACTCGCCGCCCCCGGCTTCCGCCCGTAAGGATGCGGGCATGGGTATACGCACGCTCCACCGGCATCACGCCCCGGCGCAGGCGGGCACCGATGCGGAACCGGCGCCACGGCCCCCGGCGGTCCCGCCCCACGCGGCGGATGCCAGTACCGCACGCGTCCCGGCCGACCTCAGGGCGTCGCTGCGCAGGCCCCGGCGGGCGGAGGTGGAGGCCAGGGTGAGGCTGTGGGCGGACCAGGCCCGCGGTTATCTGGCGCTGCTCCTCACCGTGCTGCAGAGGCCGCGTCCCACGCGGACCGTCACCGTCTTCACGGCGACGCTCGCCCCCGTCACCGGGCCGAACCGCTCCGTTCCCGACCGGCCTCGGCCGGATCGCAGGACGCCGGAACCGGGCGCCACACCCTGACGGCGACGGCGTACAGCAGCCCGCTGACGACGAGTCCCGCGCCGCCGCCGAAGCAGAGCGAGGGGATCAGCTCCCACGGCTTGGCGGTGGCCTTCCAGTAGGTCCACCAGCGTGCGGCCCGCTGCACCGCGCAGACCACCGCGCAGCCGACGATCAGCGTCCCGGCCACCCACCGGTCCCGTACCGAGAGCACCGGCACACCCGCCGCTCCGTCCCGCGCGGGCGTGCGCCGCAGCGCGTGCGCCACGAACACGGCGATGACGACCGCGGCGACCGCCGAACTGCCGTACTGGAGGTACCAGTACAGCGGTGAGCCCGCGATGGTGTGGCCGAGGACCGGGAACAGCCGCATCCCCCACCGGTCGTGGTGCGTGAACGCGTCCCAGACCACGTGCGTCAGCGCGCCGAGCACCGCCGACGCGTACCACCGCAGCACCAGCGGGGGTGTCACCCGCGCGCGGGGCGTCCCGCAGCCCAGCAGCGTCCCCAGCCGCCCCCGCCACTTCGCCGGTGCCAACGCCACCAGCGGCTCCCGCACCACGAGCCACAGCCACACCAGAGTCCAGGCGACGAGCGCGTCTACGGTGAAGGCGCCCGTGAAGGAGTGCGTGAACTCCCCGAACTCCATCGCCCCGTCGAGCACGCTCGCCGCGAAGTACGTCATGTCGGGCGCGAAGGAACCCGCCACGAGAACGGCGGGAATCAGCCGACCTCGGCCGGTCCCGTCGGCGCGCACGGCGGGCAGGACGGCGGCGGCGTGGCTCAGCGTGAACGGCAAGAGGGCTCCCGGAGGGCGGCGACGGGGACCGGAACAGTATGAAGGGACACGGATTTCGCCAAGACGTCCCGGGTGGGCAACCAGGACATGGCCAACCGGTGAAAACCGGGCACGAACAGGTGCCCGTGCAAACGAAGTTGCCGTAGGGTCACCTGAGTCCCCGTGCCGGGGAGTACGGGTCGAACACGAGACCGGTGAAGTGCGCGGCATCGAAAGCTGCCGCGAGGGCAACCCGCGGGGCGGGTCGATCGTCAGTAGATGACGACACGCACGTCGGAGAACGGCGCTCGGGCGCCGACGGGAGGGGTTCACGCTATGGCGGCGCACATCGGCAGGAGGCTGCGCAAGGGGGCGGTGGCCACCACCGTCGCCGCGGCGGCCGTCGCGGCACTCTCGGCGTCCCAGGCGCCCGGTGTGACGGTCGACGCCGACGGCAGATCCACCACCACCGGCGCCCAGCCCGCCCCCGACGCGGCCGACGACAACGGCGCGACCGGCGACTCCCCGTACTACATGGACCTGCCGCCGCTCGACAGCCCCAGCCCCTCGCCGACCACCGGCGTCATCGGGGACCCGGTGTCCAGCGAGGCCGGCATACCCGCGACCGTCCTGGACGCCTACAAGAAGGCCGAGGCGGCGCTCCAGGAGGCCAAGCCCGGCTGCAACCTGCCCTGGCAGCTCCTCGCCGCGATCGGCAAGGTCGAGTCCGGCCAGGCCCGCGGCGGACGCGTCACCGCCGACGGCACCACGACCTCCCCGATCCTCGGCCCGCAGCTCGACGGCAACGGCTTCGCCCTCATCAAGGACACGGACAACGGCGTCTACGACGGCAACAGCACGTACGACGCCGCGGTCGGCCCGATGCAGTTCATCCCCTCCACCTGGGAGTGGGCCGGCCGTGACGGGAACGGCGACGGCAAGAAGGACCCCAACAACGTCTACGACGCCGCGCTCGCCGCGGGCCACTACCTGTGCCGCTTCGGCTGGGACCTGTCCGTCCCGGCCGACCTGAAGAGCGCGATCCTCAGCTACAACAACTCGCAGGACTACCTGACCACGGTCCTGTCGTGGCTGGAGTACTACCGCAAGGGCACCCACGAGATCCCGGACGGCACCGGCACCCTCCCGGGCAACCGCAGCGACGACACCGTCGACGTGAGCCCCACACCCACGCCCACCACGCCGTCGACGCCCGCCACCCCCACCACGCCCTCGGAGACGCCGACCACCCCGGCCACCCCCACCACCCCGACCTCGCCCACGCCCACCCCCACCGACACGGTGGACCACCTGGAGGACGCGGGCACCGCCAAGCTCACCGCGACGGCGGGCGACGCGTTCACCAAGCGGATCAGCACACGCGCGGAGACCTCGCAGGGCGTGGCGGTCGGCAAGGTCCGCGTCCGCTTCACGATCGTCGGCGACTCGGACGCCACCTTCAGCGGAGGCGAGAGCGTCGCCACGGTGCTCACCGACAGCACGGGCGTCGCGGTCGCGCCGGTCCTGTACGCCGGTGAGACGACGGGCGACTTCACGATCCGCACCACCGTCGTCGGCCGCACGGTCACCGGCCTCGACTACACGGCCACCGTCACCGAGCGCGTCGCCAGTGCCCTCGCCCGCACCACCTCCACCGCGCTGACCTGCGAGACGGGCGGCGAGTTCGCCGAGCAGGTCGAGGTGAAGGCGACGTACCAGGGCGAGGTCGCGGACAACGTCGCGGTCTCCGCCACGCTGATCACCTCACTGCTCGACACCACCCCGAACGACACGGGCCCCTACTTCAAGGACGCCGACGGCAACGCCGTACGCGACCTGACGGGTCTGAAGACGGACGAGAACGGTCTGCTGAAGCTCCCGAAGCTGTACGCGGACGACACCGCCGGCTCCTACCTGCTCCGCATCGAGACGGCGGGCGGCGCCACGCTCACCCTCACGCTGACGGTCACCGAGCCCGCCGGGACGGCCACGCCGGAGCCGTCGGCGAGCGAGTCGGCCACGCCTTCCGCGAGCCCCAGCGCCTGACCCGCACCCGCTCCCGTACCCGGTCCCGCTCCCGCACGACGACGGCGGCGCCCCCTCTTCTTCGAGGGGGCGCCGCCGTTGTGTGCGCGACGTGTTCTCATCTCACCCGCCCGTTGCTACGGTGCCGGACCTGACGATGCATCAGTTCCGCTCGGTGGGAGGCCGTCATGCGTGCCCTGATCGCCGCCGCGATCGGCCTGGCCGTCGCGCTCGCCCTGGTGTTCACGATCACCGCGATGGGCTCGCCGGCCGGTGAGACCTCCCCGAAACCGCTGCTGACGACGGTGCCGTCACACCCGTGACCGCCCCGGGAGGGAGGCCGAGATGCGCCGCAAGGCCAGCCTGATCCTGCTCGCCCTCGCCGTGTTCTGCACGGCCCTGTCCCCACTGCTGCGCTGGTACGCCTTCCCGCGCCTGGCCAAGGTCCCGGCGAACCAGTACCAGGACATGGTCCTGGAGGCGAAGGACGCCACCCTCCTGAACTACACGACGCTCCAGGCCGAGAAGGTCCCCGAGATCACCATCGTGCAGACCCTCAAGGGCAACGTCGAAGCCTCCGAGAAGATCGAGAAGACCGCGGGCAAGGACGTCGTCGTCTGGGACAGCCTCTCCTACGCCGTCGGCCCCGACGGCCAGATGGTCGCCCACATCCCCGAGCGCTACATCTTCGACGCCCACACCCAGGACCCCGTCCACGCCACCGGCGAGATGGTCGACGGCGACCCCGTCAAACGCGAGGGCATCGAGTTCAAGTGGCCCTTCCTGACGGAGAAACGGGACTACGAGTACTTCGACGCGCAGACCCGCACCAGCAGCCCCATCCACTACGAGGGGACCCAGAACTTCCGCGGCCTGGAGGTCTACTACTTCGAGCAGACCATCCCCTGGACCCAGGTGAGGTTCCCCAAGTCGATGCCCGTCGAGGGCATCACGCCCGAGCAGGTCGCGAAGACCGGCACCACCCGCTGGTACACCACGGTCCGCAAGTTCTGGGTCGAGCCCACCACCGGCGCCCCCGTCTACGGCGAGGAGATCCACAAGGAGGAACTGCGCGGCGGCACCCTCCTCGGCGGCCGGGAGAAGGTCACCGCCTTCGCCGGACACGTGAAGATGCGCGAGGACTACATCGAGTACACCGTCGACCTCGTCAAGTCCAACCGCACCCTCGTCCTGCTGATGACCTCCTACCTCCCCTGGGGCTTCCTCGGCCTCGGGATCCTGCTGCTCGCCCTGTCCCTGTGGCTGGAGTACCGCGCCCGGCGCCCCGCCGATCCGCTGCCCGCCGACGTCGGCGACCCCGAGCCGGTCACCGCCTGAGCCGCGCGTTGGTGAACCGCGTCGGCTCGGCGTCCGCCGGGTCCTCGGGCCACGGATGCTTCGGATAGCGGCCCCGCAGCTCGGCCCGCACACCCTTGTAGCCGTCCCTCCAGAATGACGCGAGATCGGCGGTGACGGCGGCGGGCCGGCCCGCGGGGGACAGCAGATGCACCAGCAGCGGCACCCCGGCCACCGACGGCGACGCGTGCAGCCCGAACATCTCCTGCAACTTCACCGCGAGCACCGGCTGTCCGGGATCGCCGTAGTCGACCCGGATCCTGGACCCGCTCGGTACGGCGATCCGCTCGGGGGCCAGCTCGTCGAGCCGGCCCGCCTCACCGGAGGCCCACGGCAGCAGCCGGTTCAGCCCGGCACCCGCGTCGATCCGCGCGAGATCCGCCCGCCGCCGCGCCCGGCCCAGCTCCGGTTCCAGCCATTCGTCCACGCGCGCGTGCAGCGCCTCGTCGGACACGTCCGGCCACGGGTCACCCAGGTGCAGTCGCAGGAACGCCAGCCGCTGCCGCAGCACCCCCGCCTCCGCCGACCACCGCAGCAGCCCGAGCCCGTCCGTACGCAGCCCGTCGAGCAGCGCCCCGCGCACCAGGGCCGCGTCCGGGTCCCTGAGGGCCCGCACCGTCAGCTCGATCGCCCCCAGCCGCTCCACCCGCCGCGCCACCACGTCCCCGTCGGCCCAGCGGACCTCCTGGCCGCGCGAGTACAAGGACGCCGCCGCCGACCGGGCCATGTCCTCGTCCACCACCGCGGCGAGCTGCACGCGCGCGTGCCCCTTGCCCACCGGACGGTCCGCCGCGGCCACGGCGATCCACGGCGCGCCCCGAAGTCGGCTCCCCTCCGGCAGCTCGGCCCGGGTCCCGGACGCCATGAGGCAGGAGCCGCCGTCCGCGCGGGCGAGCCGCTCGGGGAAGGCCAGCGCGGCCACCAGACCGGCGATCCGCTCGTCCGAGGACGCGGGGGAAGGGGAGGAGGGGGAAGAGGGGGAGGAGGAGTGGGACGGGCGTACGGTCCGCTCCTGGGCCGGTGCTTCGGTCCGCTCCTCGTCCCGCCCTCCGGTCCGGTCCCGGTCCCGGTCCGCGACGACCGCCCGCAGGCGCCGCACCTCGGCCCGCCAGCGCCCCGCGTACGCGTCACCCCCGCGCCGCGCGGTGCGCAGCGCCGCCGCCAGGTCGTCGCCGTACTCCCGGGGCACCTCCTCTGAGAGCAGCGCCACCACCTCGGCACCCTCCCCGCCGGTGTCCAGCAGGGCCCGGCCCAGCCGGGGATGCAGCCCCAGCCGGGCGAGCCGCGCGCCCCGGCCGGTGGCCCGGCCCGCCGGGTCCACGGCGCCGATGGCCGTCAGGACCGACCGGGCCGCCGCCATCGCCCCCGCGGGCGGCGCGTCCAGCAGCGCCAGCCCCGAGGCGTCCGGATCGCCCCAGCAGGCCGCCTGGAGGGCGAACGCCGTCAGGTCGGCCAGCTTGATCTCCGGCGCCGGGAAGCGCGGCAGGCGCCCGTCCTCCGCCTCCGTCCAGCAGCGGTACACCACACCCGGCGCCTCCCGCCCGGCCCGGCCCGCCCGCTGCCGTCCCGCCGCCTGCGAGGCCCGCACCGTCGCCAGCGCGCTCAACCCGCGCGCGTGGTCGACGCGCGGCTCCCGGGCGAGGCCCGAGTCGACGACCACACGCACGCCCGGGACCGTCAGCGAGGACTCCGCCACGGACGTCGTCAGCACCACCCGCCGGCGCTCGCCCGGCGCCAGCACCGCGTCCTGCACGGCGGCCGGCGCCCGCCCGTGCACCTGGAGCACCTCCACGTCACCGAGCCCGCCGAGCTGCCCCGCGACCCGCGCGATCTCGCCCACGCCCGGCAGGAAGCACAGCACGTCCCCGGTCCGCTCGGCCAGCGCCCGCCGCACCACCGACGCCACATGGGACAGCAGCGCCGGGTCCACCCGCATCCCGTGCGGCGGGCGCACCGGACGCGCAGGCGGTGCCCACACCGTCTCCACCGGGTACGACACCCCCTCCGCCTCGACGACCGGCGCACCGCCCAGCAGCCGCGCCCACCCCGCGGAGTCGGTCGTCGCCGACGCGGCCACCAGCCGCAGCTCCGGGCGCAGCGTCTGCCGCACGTCCCACAGGAAGGCCGCCGTGGTGTCGGCGTCCAGATGGCGCTCGTGGCACTCGTCGAGGACGACGGCGTCGACCCCGGACAGCTCCTGGTCCCGCTGGAGCCGTTGCAGCAGCACACCCGTCGTCACGACCTCCACGCGCGTGTGCGGCCCGACGACCCGCTCCCCGCGCACGGTGTACCCGACGCTCTGCCCGACTTTCTCGCCCAGCAGCCACGCCATCCGGCGCGCGGCGGCCCGGGCCGCGATCCGCCGGGGCTCCGCCACGACCACGCGGCGCGCGGGAGCGCCGGTGTCGAGCAGCCCGGCGAGCGCGAGCGGCACGAGCGTCGTCTTGCCGGTGCCGGGCGGCGCCACCAGCACGGCGGTGCCGTGCGCCTCCAGGGCGCCGGTCAGCCCCGGCAGGGCGCCGCGTACGGGAAGGGCGTCCAGGGCGTCACGGCGTATCACGCGGTCAGTCCCGCTCGCACACGAAGATCGCCGTTCCCGGGATCAGGTTGCCGCGCAGGGGGGACCAGCCGCCCCACTCCGCCGTGTTCCAGGCCGGCCACTCCGGCTCGACCAGGTCGACCAGGCGGAACCCGCCCGCGACCACGTCCCGGACCCGGTCGCCGATCGTGCGGTGGTGCTCGACGTACACCGCCTGACCGTCCTCGCCCTGCTCGACGTACGGCGTGCGGTCGAAGTAGGAGGCGGAGACCGAGAGTCCCTCGGGGCCCGGCTCGTCGGGGAAGGCCCAGCGGACCGGGTGCGTCACGGAGAAGACGAACCGGCCGCCCGGCCGCAGCACCCGGCGCACCTCGCGCAGCACCAGCACCGGATCGGCGACGAAGGGCAGCGCCCCGTACGCCGAGCACGCGAGGTCGAAGGAGCCGTCCGCGAAGGGCAGCGCGCCGGCGTCGGCGCAGACCAGCGGGAACGCGCCGCCGATCCGCAGGGCGTGCTGGAGCTGGCGGTGGGAGATGTCCAGGGCGACCGGGCGGGCCCCCTGGGCGGTCAGCCAGCGGGAGCACTGGGCGGCCCCGGCGCCGATCTCCAGCACCTGCCTGCCCTTGAGGTCCTCCGGCGGGCCGAGCAGTTCGGCCTCCACCTCGTCGAGCCCCTCGGGGCCCCAGACGAAGCGGTCGTCCCCGAGGAACGTGCCGTGCTCGACCTGGTACTCGTCCGCGTTCCGGTCCCACCAGCCCCGGTTGGCCCGGGAGCTTTCGGACACGTCCGCCGCGCGGCGGGTGGCTTCCGGCTCGAACGCCTCGCGCTCTTGGATGATCGGCTCCCTCGTCGTACTCTTCCCTCCAACCCGACCCCACGGGTGTCACGGAAGAGGTTTCCCCGGGCCTGCGCGGCCTGGTGAGACAGTTCTTGTGCCGGGTATGCGGCGATCCGCCCCGGGTGTGCGCCTTCGCGCATTGACCCTGCCCGGCTGCCCCCGTATGCTACAAGTTGCGCTGCGGGCCTGCGCACCTCAGACGTAGCAGGCTGCGCTCGCATCTGTTGTATGTCCCCTCGGTTGTCGAGGCGCATCACCCTTTGTCGGTGGGGCGCTTCCTTGGCTGTCCGGCTTCTTCAGAGCGATACGGGCTCCCGGCGTAGCAGTACCTACGACTCAATGTCCGTACCGGAGCCCTTTCCCACATGACGAGCAGCACCGAGACCACCGCCACCACCCCGCAGGTTGCGGTCAACGACATCGGTAACGAGGAAGCCTTCCTCGCCGCTATCGACGAGACGATCAAGTACTTCAACGATGGCGACATCGTCGACGGCGTCATCGTCAAGGTTGACCGGGACGAGGTTCTCCTCGACATCGGTTACAAGACCGAAGGTGTCATCCCGAGCCGCGAGCTCTCGATCAAGCACGACGTCGACCCCAACGAGGTCGTCGCCGTCGGTGACGAGATCGAAGCCCTTGTTCTCCAGAAGGAGGACAAGGAAGGCCGCCTGATCCTCTCGAAGAAGCGTGCCCAGTACGAGCGCGCCTGGGGCACGATCGAGAAGATCAAGGAAGAGGACGGCATCGTCACCGGTACCGTCATCGAGGTCGTCAAGGGTGGTCTCATCCTCGACATCGGCCTCCGTGGCTTCCTCCCGGCCTCCCTGGTCGAGATGCGCCGCGTTCGCGACCTCCAGCCCTACGTGGGCAAGGAGCTCGAGGCCAAGATCATCGAGCTGGACAAGAACCGCAACAACGTGGTCCTGTCCCGCCGTGCCTGGCTGGAGCAGACCCAGTCCGAGGTCCGCCAGACGTTCCTCACGACCCTTCAGAAGGGTCAGGTCCGCTCCGGCGTGGTCTCCTCGATCGTCAACTTCGGTGCCTTCGTGGACCTGGGTGGCGTCGACGGTCTGGTCCACGTCTCCGAGCTGTCCTGGAAGCACATCGACCACCCCTCCGAGGTTGTCGAGGTCGGCCAGGAAGTCACCGTCGAGGTCCTCGACGTCGACATGGACCGCGAGCGTGTCTCCCTGTCGCTGAAGGCGACCCAGGAAGACCCGTGGCAGCAGTTCGCCCGCACGCACCAGATCGGCCAGGTCGTGCCCGGCAAGGTCACGAAGCTGGTTCCGTTCGGTGCGTTCGTCCGCGTGGACGAGGGCATCGAGGGTCTGGTCCACATCTCCGAGCTGGCCGAGCGCCACGTGGAGATCCCGGAGCAGGTCGTCCAGGTCAACGACGAGATCTTCGTCAAGGTCATCGACATCGACCTCGAGCGCCGTCGCATCAGCCTCTCGCTGAAGCAGGCCAACGAGTCCTTCGGTGCCGACCCGGCCTCGGTCGAGTTCGACCCGACCCTGTACGGCATGGCCGCGTCCTACGACGACCAGGGCAACTACATCTACCCCGAGGGCTTCGACCCCGAGACCAACGACTGGCTCGAGGGCTTCGAATCCCAGCGTGAGGTGTGGGAGAACCAGTACGCCGAGGCGCAGACCCGCTTCGAGCAGCACCAGGCGCAGGTCATCAAGAGCCGCGAGGCCGACGCCGCTGCCGCGGCCGAGGGCGGCGACGCTGCCGGTGCGGCTCCGGTCGCGGGCGGCGGCGGTGGCTCGTACTCCTCCGAGGGCGCGGACACCTCCGGTGCCCTGGCCTCGGACGAGGCGCTCGCCGCGCTCCGCGAGAAGCTCGCGGGCGGCCAGAGCTGAACACGCTCTGAGCAGTAGATCCTGATCGAGGGCCCGTACCTTCCGAGGTACGGGCCTTCGGCGTGTCCGGGCTCGTGACGCGGTGGAACGGGGCATGAGAAGGCCGTAAGAGGTGCCTGATCAGCGCCCCGGGCGGGAATGCCCCTCTCCTGAAGGGCGTTGTGCAGTACGAACACGAGGAGGAGCGGTCACTGTGCTTGATCCGCAGGGTTTGTACGCATGGGAGCCGAAGGGCCTGGCCGTCGTCGACGTGGCGCTCGCCCAGGAGTCGGCAGGCCTTGTCATGCTCTACCACTTCGACGGATACATCGACGCGGGCGAGACCGGCGACCAGATCGTCGACCGGCTGCTCGACTCGCTGCCCCACCAGGTCGTCGCCAGATTCGACCACGACCGGCTCGTGGACTACCGCGCCCGCCGCCCGCTGCTCACCTTCGAACGCGACCGCTGGACCGACTACGAGGTCCCCACGCTGGACGTACGGCTCGTCCAGGACGCCACCGGAGCGCCCTTCCTGCTGCTGTCGGGACCGGAGCCGGACGTGGAGTGGGAGCGGTTCGCCGTGGCCGTCCAGCAGATCGTGGAGCGGCTCGGCGTCCGGCTGTCGGTGAACTTCCACGGCATCCCGATGGGCGTCCCGCACACCCGCCCCGTCGGCCTCACCCCGCACGGCAGCCGCACCGACCTCGTCCCCGGCCACCGCAGCCCCTTCGAGGAGGCGCAGGTCCCCGGCAGCGCCGAGGCGCTCGTCGAGTACCGCCTCATGGAGGCAGGCCACGACGTGCTGGGCGTCGCCGCGCACGTCCCGCACTACATCGCCCGCTCCTCCTACCCGGACGCGGCCCTGACGGTCCTGGAGGCCATCACGGGGGCGACCGGCCTGGTCCTGCCGGGCATCGCGCACGCCCTGCGCACCGACGCCCACCGCACCCAGACCGAGATCGACCGGCAGATCCGTGAGGGCGACGAGGAACTGGTCTCCCTCGTCCAGGGACTGGAGCACCAGTACGACGCCGCCGCGGGCGCCGAGACCCGCGGGAACATGCTCGCCGAGCCGGTGGACATCCCCTCGGCCGACGAGATCGGGCAGGAGTTCGAGCGCTTCCTGGCGGAGCGGGAGGGCGACAACTAGGGGGTGCTGTGCGGGACTTCCGCACCGTCCCCTGGGCGCACCGGCAGGGCGGCCGGCGACCGGTGGGTTCCGCCGCCGGAGGCAGGACCTAAGCTTCGGCTCATGCTGAAAGTGGGCCTGACCGGTGGGATCGGCGCCGGCAAGAGCGAGGTGTCACGGCTGCTCGTCGAGTGCGGCGCCGTGCTGATCGACGCGGACCGCATCGCGCGCGAGGTCGTGGAGCCGGGTACTCCCGGGCTCGCCGCGGTGGTCGACGCCTTCGGGACGGACGTGCTCACCGAGCAGGGCACGCTGGACCGGCCCAGGCTCGGCTCCATCGTCTTCGCCGACCCGGAACGGCTCGCCGTGCTGAACGCGATCGTGCATCCCCTGGTGGGGGCCCGCTCCCGCGCCCTGGAGTCGGCCGCCGCCGAGGACGCCGTCGTCGTGCACGACGTGCCGCTGCTCGCCGAGAATGGGCTGGCGCCGCTGTACGACCTCGTGATCGTCGTCGACGCGAGCCCCGGGACCCAGCTCGACCGGCTGGTGCGGCTGCGCGGCATGACCGAGGAGGACGCCCGGGCCCGGATGGCCGCGCAGGCGACCCGGGAGAAGCGGCTGGAGATCGCCGACGTCGTCGTCGACAACGACGTCCCCCTCGAACAGCTGCGGCGCCGGGTGCGCGAGGTGTGGACGCTGCTGACGCGGCGGGCCGCCGGGCAGCCGGCGGAATAGCCCTGCGCGTCGCGGGCGTTGAACCCGTCGAGAGAGGGAAGGACTCTGCCGTGCCCGAGACCAGCGGTTCGACCGGACGTACTCCGGAGACGCATGTCATCGACTTCCGCGCCGCCGAGCAGCTGCTCGCCGCGCGGGACCCCCGGGGCGCGGTGAAACTGCTCGACTCCGTCATCGCCGCGCACCCCGAGAACACCGCCGCCCGGTTGCTGCGCGCACGTGCCTTCTTCGCCGCCGCGCAACTGCGGCCCGCGGAGCTGGAGTTCACGATCGTCCTGGAGCGGGAGCCGGACAACGCGTTCGCGCACTTCGCGCTCGGCCGCACCTACGAGCGGCAGGCCCGCCCCGACGAGGCCAAGCGCCACTTCCGGCTGGCGGCGGCACTGGACCCCAACCCGCGGTACCTGAAGGCCGCCCGCTTCGAGTCGTAGCGGGGTGCGGCCCCCGGCGCGCCGGGGGAGTACGTTGGCGGGGAGAGTGGTGGTCCCGATGCGTACGGGCAGTGAGCCGAAGACCGCGCGCAGCGCGCTGCGGGCCCGCCTGTGGCTGTGTCTGTGGGGCGTGGCCTGGGCGATCTTCGGCACGGCCGCGTTCGCCCTGGTGGGCCGTCCCGGCTGGGCGATCGCCTGCGGTGTGCTGTGGCTGGTGACGACCGTCGACCTGACCGTGGTCCTGCACCACATCCGCCAGGGCCCCCACTACCAGCCGGGCCCGGACGTCCCGCCGTACCGGCCGAGCCGGGGGAACACGGACGGCTGAGGCGACTGCCCGGCCCGGAAGCGATGAGTTCCGGTGCCGGGCGCGGTCCATCCCTGTGACAGCACGACGCACCGCTTCGCTTCCCACAGGAGACCCCGATGTCCGAGATCACCGCCTCCGCCGCCGCCCCCGTCGTCGCCGAGTCCGCGACCGCTCGTGGGCGCCGTGCCCGCGCCGCCCTGCGGACCGTGCAGGTGCTGCTGGCCCTCTTCTTCGCGGTCGCCAGCGCGCTGCCCAAGCTGATCGCGCTCCCCGCCGCCGTGGACAGCTTCGCCGAGATCGGCTGGGGCGACACGGGGATGTACGTCATCGGCACCCTCGAACTGGCCGGTGCCGTCGCCCTGTTGGTGCCCGTGCTCCAGTCGGTGGCGGCGCTGGCGCTGAGCGGGCTGATGGTGGGCGCGTTCGTCGTCCAGGTCTCCGTCTTCGACGGGGAGAACGCCGCGACACCGCTCATCCTGATCGTCCCGCTGGCCCTCGTGGCCTGGGCCCGGCGCGAGCAGAACGCCCGGCTGCCGCGGCTGGTGCGACGAGGAGCGTGAACGGTCGTCGTGCCGATGCCGGCATCGACGCGCAGGGCTGTGGCGTCCGGAGGGCCGAAGGGCCGGACCGGACGCCGTCGCCGTGCGCGCCGGAGCTGTTCCTAGCGTCCCTCGGCGCGGCCCCCGGTGCCGGGGGAGGGGTGCGGCGGGGCGGCCACTCCTCTGAGCCGGTCCATCTCACGGCGGTCCCGCTTGGTGGGGCGGCCCGCACCCCGGTCACGGACACCGGCGGGGGCGACGGCCTCGCGGGGCGGGGGCGGCGGGCTGTTGTCGGCGTAGCACTCGACGGCCACGGGGGCGCCGACCCGCTTGCGGATGAGGCGCTTGACCTTGACGATCCGTTCCCGGCCCTCGTGGACGAGCCGTACCTCGTCGCCGACGCGCAGGGAGTGGGCCGGCTTGACCCGCTCGCCGTTCACCCGGACATGGCCGCCCTTGCAGGCCGCGGCCCCCTGCGAGCGGGTCTTGACCAGGCGGACGGACCAGATCCAGCTGTCGACCCGGACGGTCTCCCCGCCCGGGGGAGCCGCGGCCTCGGCGGCGGCCACCGCGGCCTTCCCGCCGTCATCCGCACGTTCAGCAACCATGCCCCGACCTTAGCCGCCCCCGCGGACCGCTCCGAAGGGATTTCCCCCAGCGGCCCGCCCGCTGCCCCGCGCCCTCCTCCTGGCCCACCCCGGATGCGGCCCCCACCCCGCCCCCCGAGGCTGTGGGAACACGGCGGGGCAGGCCCCGGGCCAGGGAGCAGCGAGGAGCGGCATGGGTACAGCGGCCAAGGTCGACGGGTTGATGGACGGACTCAAGGCCGACCTGGAGCGGCTCGCGGCGATCCCGTCCGTGGCGTTCCCCGGATACCCCGCGGGCCCCGTCCAGGATGCGCACGACCTGCTCGTCGACCTGCTGCGCGAGGCCGGGGTCGAACGGATCGAGCGCATCGACCTGCCCGGTACCGCGCCCGTGATCCACGCCGAGATCCCGCCGCCCGACCCGGCCGCACCGACCGTCCTGCTCTACTCCCACTACGACGTCCAGCCGCCGGGCGACGAGAATCTCTGGCTGTCACCGCCCTTCGAGCCGACGCCCGTCGAGGGCGGGCTGCGGGCGCGCGGGATCGCCGACGACAAGTCGAACGTCATCGCGCACCTGGGGATGCTGCGGGCGTTCGAGGGGCGACCGCCGGTCGGGATCAAGATCGTGTTCGAGGGGCAGGAGGAGTACGGCAGCCCCTTCGACGCGTACCCGCCCACCGACCCCGCGCGGTTCGCCTGCGACGCCATGGTCATCGCCGACCTCGGCAATCTGCGCCCCGGCACCCCGACCCTGACCACCGCGCTGCGCGGCGCCGCCGAGGTGACCGTCGAGGTCCGCACCCTCGACGAGCCGCGCCACAGCGGGGAGTTCGGCGGCGCCGCCCCGGACGCGCTCGTCGTCCTGCTCAAGGCGCTGGCCACGCTGCACGACGTGCACGGTGACGTCGCCGTGGCCGGGCTGCGGCGCGAGGAGTGGACCGGGACGACGTACACCGAGGAGGAGTTCCGGGAGCTCGCGGGTGTGCGGGACGGCGTGCCGCTCGTCGGCAGCGGAAGTCTCGGCGAGCGGCTGTGGAGCGGCCCCGCGATCACCGTCGTCGGACTGGACGCGCCGGGCGTCGACCACGCGGCCTCGGCCGTCGTGCCGTACGCCCGCGCCAAGCTCAACCTGCGGTTCCATCCGCGGCAGGACCCGCGCGAGGCCCAGGACCGGCTCGTCGGCCATCTGCGCTCGCTGCGCCCCTTCGGCGTGCCGCTGACCGTCACCCCCGGCGACACCGGGCCCGGCTACGAGGCCCGCACCGGCGGACCCGCCTACCGTGCCGCGCTCGCCGCGCTCGGCGAGGCCTGGGGGACGGAGCCGTCGTACGTCGCCACCGGCGGGTCGATCCCGCTGGTCAACGGGCTCGCCGAGGCGGCGCCCGGGGCCGAGGTGCTGCTGTTCGGCGCGCAGGACAGCATGTGCAATCTGCACGCCCCCAACGAACGGGTGCTCTTCGACGAGCTGCGCAACACCGTCGTCGCGATGTGCGCCTTCGTGGAGCGGTACGCCGCGGACTTCCGTGCCGGGGCCGCCGGATGAGCGTCACCGAGGCCCCGCCGACCCGGGAGCCGCGGCCGAGGAGGAAGTTCACCTTCCCGAGCGCGCTCACCGTCCTCGCGATCGTCACCGTCGCCGTGTGGCTGGTGGCGTTCCTGATCCCCGCCGGGGAGTACGACCGCGACGACTCGGGCGCGCCCGTGCAGGGCACGTACCACCGCGTCGACTCCACGCAGAGCTTCGCCGACCGCCTCGACGACCTCTTCCTCGCCCCGGTCAACGGCCTCTACGGCGTCCAGGACGCGAAGTCGGGCCAGGTCGGCCCGGACCTGGCCGGTGAACTGTACGGCAGCGCGGGCGTGTTCCTGTTCGTGCTCGCGATCGGCGCGTTCATCACGGTCGTCTTCGCGACCGGCGCCCTCGACCGGGGCATCGCCCGTCTCGCGCACCGGCTGCGCGACCGCGGCGCGCTGCTGATCGCCGGGATCATGGTGGTCTTCTCGGTGCTCGGCACGGTCGAGGGCTTCGCCGAGGAGACCCTCGGGTTCTACGGCCTGATCGTGCCGCTGATGCTCGCGCTCGGCTACGACCGGATGGTCGCCGTCGGCACGATCATCCTCGGCGCGGGCATCGGCGTGCTCTGCTCGACCGTCAACCCCTTCGCGACCGGGGTGGCGTCCTCCGCGGCGGACATCTCGCTCGGCGACGGGATCGTGCTGCGGTTCGTGATGTGGGTGGTGCTGACGGCGGTGACGGTCGCGTACGTCATCCGCTACGCGCGCCGGGTGCGCAGGGACCCGGCGCGGTCGCTCACCGGGTTCCTGCCCGGCGACCGGGACCAGGCCGTGGCCGACGAGGCGCCCGAGCTGACCGCCCTGCACAAGGCCGTCCTCGTCGCCATGGCCCTCGTCTTCGCCTTCATGATCTTCTCGGTGGTGCCCTGGTCCAGCGCCCTGACCGGGGACGCGGACGCCACCCCGTACGGCTTCGAGCTCGGCTGGTCCTTCCCGCAGCTCGCCGCGCTCTTCCTCTGCGCGGCCGTGCTGATCGGGCTGGTCGCGCGGATGGGCGAGCAGAAGCTCAGCGCGACGATCGTCCAGGGCGCCGCCGACTTCATCTCGCCCGCGCTGGTCATCGTCCTGGCGCGCGGGGTGACCGTCATCATGAACAACTCGCAGATCACGGACACCGTCCTGCACTCCATCGAGGGCGTCGTCGACGGCACGTCGGCGGGCGTCTTCGCGATCCTGGTGTTCCTCGTCAACCTCCCGCTCGCCTTCCTGATCCCCTCCACCTCCGGTCACGCCACCCTCGCCATGCCGATCCTCGCCCCGCTCGCCGACTTCGCGGGCGTCTCGCGCGCGGTCGTCGTCACCGCCTGGCAGTCGGCCAGCGGCTGGATGAACCTCTGGGTGCCGACCACCGCCGTCACCATCGGCGGCGTCGCCCTCGCGAAGGTCGGCTACGACCGCTACCTGCGGTTCGTGTGGCCGCTCCTGGCGGTCCTGTTCCTGCTGATCTGCGGGTTCGTGGCGGTGGGCGCGGCCTGGACGTAGCCGTACGGTGGCGGTGTGTCCGCCCTGTCCGCCCCGTCCGCACTCGACCGGCGTGTCGCCGGCTGCCGGGCCTGCCCGCGTCTCGTCGACCGGCGCGAGGAGGTCGCCCGGACGAAACGGGCCGCCTTCGCCGACCAGACCAGACCTGCTGGGGGCGGCCCGTGCCCGGTTTCGGGCCGCCCGACGCGCGCCTGCCGGTCGTCGGCCTAGCCTCGCAGCCGACGTCCACGGCGACCGGCGACGGGCTGGAGCCGCGCGGCGTCCGCGTCACCTCGCCGGTCTCCCTCGACGGGCTGGACCTCTTCGGCTGCTGCCACGTCAGTCGGCGCACCACGTTCACGGGACGGCTGACGCCGCGGATGCTGCGCGGGGTGCCGCGCGCGGCGGCGGACGTGTAGCGGGGGGTGTACGGGCGGGGCGTCCTCTCAGGCCGGTTCCCCGAACAGGTGCCTGACCGTCGAGCGGTGGTTGGCCCGGACATGGCGCAGGGCGTGCGCGCGGGCCCGCTCCGGGTCGCCGGAGGCGATCGCCTCGTACAGCTCCTTGTGCTCGGTGAGCAGCTGGGGCCACTCCTCGTTCCGCCGGGTCAGCCAGCGCAGCCGGCCGTCGACCGGTTCCATGACGGAGATCAGCAGGCTGTTGCCGGCCAGGGCCAGGATGCGGTCGTGGAAACGGGTGTTGGCGTCGGTGATGGTCTCCGCGTCGCCCTTGTGCGTGGCCGTGGCCGCCTGGTCGAGCAGGTCCCTCAGTTCGGCCAGGGCCTCGGCGGTCGCCCGCGTCGCCGCCAGCCCCGCCGCGTACACCTCCAACGCCTCGCGCAGCTCGAAGAGTTCCTCCACGTCCTTCGGGGTGAGACGGCGTACGACGGCCCGGCGCGGGGTCTCGAAGTGGACGAACCCCTCGGCGACCAGGGCCCGGACCGCCTCCCGCACCGGCACCCGGGAGACCCCGAACCGCTCGGCGAGCTCCCGTTCCACGAGCCGGTCGCCGGGGCCGATGCGGCCCGCGATGATGTCCTGCCGCAGCGCGGCCAGGACCCGCTCGCGCACCGCGCCGAGGGGCTCGATCTTCGTCATGGGCCCATCTTCGCCGACGCGAGGGGGCTTTTACGGACCCGTAACGGGGCGGACATCGGTCGGAACGCTTGACGGCGGGACCATGTCCGCAGTTTGGTATACCAAACGGCTGCAGCGCTCTCCCGTCCCCGTCACTGGAGGCCCCGTGTCCCTCGCCGGAAGTGCCCGCGCCACAGGCACCCCGACCGCGTTCGTCCCCGACCCCCGGCTCACCAACGAAGACCTCGCCCCCGCCGGCAAGCGGAACTGGAAGGTCTTCGACCTCTTCGCCATGTGGATGTCCGACGTCCACAACCTCGGCAACTACACGTTCGCGGCCGGTCTGCTCGTCCTCGGCATGAACGTGTGGCAGGTCTTCACCTCGCTCCTCGTCGGCTTCGTTCTCATCTACGTCGGCATGAACTGGATGGGCCGCATCGGCCAGAGCCACGGCGTCCCCTTCCCCGTCGTCAGCCGCATCAGCTTCGGCGTCTGGGGCGCCAACATCCCCGCCCTCATCCGGGCCGTGATCGCCATCATGTGGTACGGCATCCAGACCTACCTCGCCTCCGTCGCGGTGAACGTCATGCTGCTCGCCGCCTGGCCCGGCCTGGAGTCGTGGACGCACAGCTCGTTCCTCGGACTGGACGCGCTGGGCTGGCTGTCCTTCGTGTCGCTGTGGCTGATCCAGGCGCTGATCATCACTCAGGGCATGGAGTCCGTCCGCAAGTTCCAGGACTTCTGCGGCCCGGCGATCTGGCTGGTGATGATCGCGCTGGCGGTGTGGGTGCTGTCCAAGGCCGGCTGGTCCATCTCGCTCACCTCCACCCCGCACCCGGTCCCGGTCGGCGAGCAGTGGCGGCAGTGGTTCGGCGCGATCGGGCTCATCCTCGCCACCTACGGCACGCTCATGCTCAACTTCTGCGACTTCTCCCGCTTCGCCCCCGACTACCGGACCGTGCGGCGCGGCAACTTCTGGGGCCTGCCCATCAACTCCACGGCCTTCGTCGTCGTCTCGGTGATCGTCACCGCCGGCTCCCTGGAGGTGTGGGGCGAGGCCATCACCGACCCGGCGGAACTCGTCGCCAAGGTCGGCAGCACCTGGGTCCTGGTCCTCGCCGCGCTCACCTTCGCCATCGCCACCATGGGCGTCAACATCGTCGCCAACTTCGTCTCCCCGGCTTACGACCTGGCCAACGTGTGGCCCCAGAAGATCAGCTTCAAGGTCGGCGGTCTGATCAGCACGGTCGCCGCCCTGGTGGTCACGCCCTGGAACCTGTTCTCCAACCCCACGGTCGTCAACTACTTCCTCGGCGGCCTCGGCGCCTTCCTCGGCCCGCTGTTCGGCGTGATCATGCTCGACTACTACTGGGTCAAGCGCGGCCGGATCGACGTGGACGCCCTGTTCTCCGGCGCCCCGGGCTCCCGCTACTACTACCGCGGCGGCGTCAACCCGAAGGCGCTGGCCGCCTTCCTCCCGGCCGCCGCGGTCGCCGCCGTCCTGGCCCTGGTCACGACGTTCAGCGACGTGGCGCCGTACTCCTGGTTCATCGGCACGGCCCTGGCGGCCGGCCTGTACGCGCTGCTGTGCCGCGACGAGCGCGCGCGGCCGGTCGCCGAGCAGGCCGCCGGCGAGAGCGCGGGGGCGACAGCGGAGGAAGGAGTCTGACGGACGTGCGGATCGTCGTCACCAACTGCAACACCACGCGGGAGATGACCGAGGAGATCGTACGAGGTGCCCGGGCCGCCGCCGGTCCGGGCACCACCGTCACCGGGCTGACCCCGCACTGGGGCCCCGAGTCCGCGGAGGGCTGGCTCGACAGCTATCTGTCCGCCGCGGCGGTCCTGGACGCCCTGCGCACCTACGACGGCCCCGCCTACGACGCGGTCGTCATGGCCGGCTTCGGCGAGCACGGGCGCGAGGGCGTCCGTGAACTCGTCGACGTCCCCGTCGTCGACATCACGGAGGCCGCCGCCCATCTGGCCTGCCTGCTGGGCCGCCGGTACGGCGTGGTCACCACCCTGGGCCGGTCCTGCGGCCAGATCGAGGACAGCCTCGAACTCGCCGGGGTCGGCCGCAACTGCGTCGCCGTCGTCGGCACGGGCCTCGGCGTCCTGGAACTGACCGACGCCGACCGCACCGAGGCCGCCTTCCTCGCCGCCGCCGAACGCGTCCGGGACGCGGGCGCCGACGTCCTCGTCCTCGGCTGCGCCGGGATGACGGGCCTCCAGCGGGCCGTGGGCCGGAAACTGGGCCTCCCGGTCGTCGACGGGGTGGGCGCCGCCGTGAAGCTCGCCGAGTCGCTGGTCGGGCTCGGGCTGAGCACCAGCCGCGCGGGCGGCTACGCCCGGCCGCTGCCCAAACGCCGGGTCTGGGGGCGGCAGGCGCCTCCGTCGGGGTGATCCTTCAGCCCGCCCGTCCGGTCGTACGTCCCGCCGGGCGCCGCCCGGTCGCAGACTCCCCGTCAGGGCGGGCCACCGCCGGAACGGAGTCGCGCTGTGGGCAGGTTGTTCTCATGGACGCCCGGCGGGCGGACGCGTGGGGCGGGGACGTCCCGGGTGCGGGCGTGTGGGACGGGGACGGGTGGCGCACGAGGGCGCGGGGTGCGGCGGCGTGCCGTCGGGGTCTCGCGCGGGCTGGTGGTCGCCGCGGTCGCCGCGGTCGCCGCGGTCGCCGCGGTTGCCGCGGTGCTCGGCGGGTTGTGCTGCGCCGGAGCGTACGACGAGGGGGCGTTCGGGGAGAGGGTGTTCGGGGAGAGGGCGTACGACGAGGGGGCGTTCGACGAGAGGGCGTTCGGCGGGGTGTCCCTCGGGAGGGCGGGGGCGGGGTTCCGCCAGGTGTCCTTGGGGGTGCCCGGTGCGGGGGCGCGTGAGGTGGCCTCGCCCGGGGTGTCTCTTGGGGTGTCCGGTGACGGGGTGCGCGGGGTGCGCGGGGTGTCCCTCGGGATCTCCCTCGGGATGTCCGGTGAGGAGCTGTGGACCGATCCGGGTACGCGGGCCGCGCGGCAGGTGGCGGAGTGGCGGCGCGAGGGCTGGCTCACGGACGCCGCGCTGCTGGAACGTATCTCCACCCGTCCCCAGGCCGAATGGCTCGTCGGACCCGACCCCGGTCCGGTCGTGCGCGCCCGCACCATGGCCGCCGCCCGCGCGGGACGGCTCGCCGTGCTGGTAGCCTACTACGTCCCCCACCGCGACTGCGGGCAGTTCTCCAGCGGCGGCGCCCCGGACGGCGCCGCCTACCGCCGCTGGGTCGACGAGTTCGCCGCCGCCCTCGGCGACCGGGGAGGCTACGTCGTCGTCGAACCGGACGCCGTCGCCCAGATCGTGGCCGGCTGCACCCGAGTCGTCGCCGAGGAGCGCTACGCCCTGCTCGCCTACGCGGTCGACCGCCTCACCCGCCGCCCCCGCACCCATGTCTACCTCGACGCGGGCAACTCCTCCTGGATCCCCGAGCCCTGGCGCCTGGTCGACGGGCTCACCGCGTCGGGTGTCGCCCAGGCGGACGGCTTCGCCCTCAACGTCTCCAACTTCCAGACGGACGCGGCCACCTCCACGTACGGCGACCGGCTGTCGCGGGACCTCGGCGGCAAGCATTACGTCGTCGACACCAGCCGCAACGGCAACGGCCCCTACACCGGTACGGTCGGGGCCGACGCCTCCGTGGGCAGCTGGTGCAACCCGCCGGGCCGGGCACTGGGCCGGGCGCCGACCACCGTCACGGGGGCCGCGCCGATCGACGCCTACCTGTGGATCAAACGGCCCGGCGAATCCGACGGCACCTGCCGGGGCGGACCGGCGGCGGGCGAGTGGTGGCCGTCCTACGCACTGGAGCTGGCGCGCAACGCCCGCGGATGACACGGGCGTTCACGGCCTCCACTCGTAGCGCACATCGGGTTCGCGTTCCTCGTTGCCGCTGCCGTCCGTGTACTCGACGGCGACGAAGCCGTGCCGCTCGTAGAAGCGGCGGGCGGGTTCGTTGACCTGGAACGCCCACAGGTGCAGGCCGTCGGGGGAGCGGTCCTTGGCGAGCCGGATGAACCGGTCCCCGATGCCCCGGCCGCGCCAGTCGGGGGCGAGGTAGAGCTGCGAGAGGAGGCCGCCGTTCAGGACCATCATCCCGACGATGGCGCTGCTGCCGCGGCCTGGGTAAGGGGTGTCTGAAGCCTCGGACGCATCGGATGCGTCCGAGGGATCCGATGCATCCGACGTATCTGACGAGTCCGACGCTTCTGTGGCCTGTGCGACCCATGTCTCCCGGTGGGGTACGACCACGTCCCGGATGTAGTCCCGTATCTCGTCGTCCGACCGGGGACGGACGACGGTCGGCAGGGCCGCGGTGAAGGAGCGGAGCCAGACGTCGGCCGTCGCGGCGGCGTCGGGGGCGGTGGCACGGCGGAGGGTGATCGCGGGGCGAGGAGGATGCGGGGTCGGGTTCGGGTTCGGGGAGGTCACGCGCGGGTCTCCTCCGGGACCACAGCCGTCGCCGTGATCTCCACCAGCTGACCGGTGTAGCCGAGGCAGGCCACGCCGAGCAGCGTCGAGGAGTGCGGGCCCGCGCTGAGCCCGGAGGCCTCCACCACCTCCCAGACGGCGGACAGCGCCGAGGGCTCAGCGCTCACGACGTACACGTCCGTCGCCACGACATGCGCCAAGTCGCTGCCCACCGCGCGCAGTTGCTCCCCGAGATTGGCGATCACCCGCTCGGCCTGCCGTACGGGATCCCCTTCTCCGACGAGTCTCCCCTCGGCGTCGAGCGGCACGGCCCCGGCGAGGAACGCGAGCTTCGTACCGGCCTCCACGACGGAGGCGTGCGCGTACGTGGGCGGCGGGAACAGGGTGGGTACGGTGACACGCTGGATCACGGGAAGCTCCGGTGACGGGAACGAGAGCGGACGACGAGAACGAGAGCGGACGGCGGGGCGCGCCTGGACGGCGAGAACGAGAGCGGACGGCGGGGCGCGAGCAGAGGACAGCCAACCAACCGATCATCCAGAGGGCACACCGACACCGCATCCGATTTACTCTTTGGGATCCCCTCTCGCGGACTCCACCGTCCGACGCGGGGAGCCGGAGGTTCACCATGGCACGCACCGCCCACCACGTCCCCAGCCGGCACCGCACCCTCCCCGCCTTCTGGTCGCTCGGTCTGCCGGGGCCGTGGACCGGCAACGCCGTCCCCGACCTCCGCCGCACGCACGCCGAGTCGCGGCGCGTCCGGCGTGAGGGACGGCGGCCCGTGCCCAGGCGGGTCGTGCGGCGCTTCACGTCGTACACGTACGCCCGCGCCGTCGGCGACCGGTCCACGAGCCCGTACGAACGCCGGGCCCGCGCCGCCCTGCAACGCTTCCGGGCCTCCGCCCGGCTGACCCTGCGGGCGGCGGCTTCTGAGGAGGCGCTGCTGACGTGTGCGGAGGACCTGGACCTTCCGCCGACCCGGCATCGCCACAGGGACCTCTGGGAGGCGTGAGGGAGGAGCGGCGGTCACGAGCGCGCCCCCTTCCCCCGCTCCCTCAGCCGCCGTTCGCACTCCGCCGCGAGCTCCGGGTAAGCCTCCGAGACGGCCGCGCAGATCCTCCGGGTGAGCAGTTCCTCCGCCGCCGCGCGCCCGGTCGCGCCCTGCAACCCGGCGAGCAACTCGCCGTGGCGGGTGAGCCGGTGACACAGGTAGTCGACCTTCCAGCGGGCCAGACGCGCGGGCTCGACGCCGCCCGCCGCGGCGGGCTCGTCACGCCGACGGGCCCGTTCCCCGTCGAGACGGGTGTGGTGATCGACGGCCAGCGCCGTCAGCTGCTCCGGGGACAGCCGTGGCACGTCGATCGGTTCCGTCGCGATCCGCGCGAGCACCTCCCGGCGCCTGCGCAGCGCCACGGCCCGCGCCGCCGCGGAACGCCGCGCGGCAGCCGCGGCGACAGCCCGGAACTCCTCGGTCCGCTCGGCCTCCTCGATCCGCTCCAGCCGGTAGAGACGACTCTGCGGAGCCGAGGGGAAGTGCGGGTTCCGCAGCAGCAGATCAGGCTCCCCGAGCAGCCGCCGCACCATCCCCACGGTCCACCCCCGCCCTCGCAACCCGGCCACCGAGAGATGCCCCCCGACCCCCCACCCCGCCGAACCCCCACCACGCCGCCCGCCGTCCATAGCCATGACACGCTCCCCCGTCGTTACGCTGAGTGACGAGTTCATTGATAACGCGTGCCACTGACAATCGGGCGGACGCCGGGAGGGTCAGGCCCCTTGCGGCGTGGGAGGGGAGGTGTTCATCTCGGGAGCCCTGGGCGCCGGGAGGTTGATCAGGTCGCTCACGTCCGCTACCTCCTGCAAGGTCCGGGCCAGCGAGACGAGGCTCTGGCGCACCTCGCCGATCCGCTCGCGCAGCGCCTGCGCGTGTTCCCACTGCCGTTCCCATGCCACGGGGTCGTGCCCTTCCGGCCGCTGCGACTCGTACGCCGCGAGGCGGGGGTGCCACTGCGCGAGCAGTGGGCGGAGCACCCGGTTGAGCACGGTCACCGCGAGGACGCCGAAGCTGACGTGGCCCGGCGCGAGCGGCGGTGCCACGTCGGGGCCGTAGCGGCGCAGGATGTCGCGGGTGGTGTTGAAGAACGTGTAGAACGACGACAACGCCTCACGCAGGAAGCCGTCTTCGGGGTCGAGTTCCTCGACCGACACGCGGGTGACGAGCTCCAGATACAGCTCCCATGCCGCGCTGCGTTCCGCGTCGGCCGGTTCCCATGTGCCCGTGATGTCGCCGACGAACGGTATCGCCAGCCTGGCCGTGACCTGAGTGGGACCACTCGGTCGACGTCGTCTGCGCTGTCTGTTGGTCATGATCACCCTCCCCGGTACCAGAGTAGGGTAAGTCGGCTTCCGGGTGCCCGTGCGTGAGATCTGCCGGCCGCCGCCCATCAGTCGGACTGCTGCGTTCCGGTTACGCTGGCCTTTCCCGGCGGTCGGAAGGAGGCACCCATGGCAACGTCCAGCGAGTCGGAACGGATGGCCGCCTACGACATCCAGGTCGAGCTGGTCACCCGGGTCGGGGTGCAGGAACTCGACTCCGGAACCGGCAGCCTGCGTGAGGCGCTGACCTCGCTGAAGTCCTTGCTCGACTTCACCCGGGCGACTCTGCGCGCGTACGGGACATCCGTCACGCGCGCCGCCGCCGGGCAGCCGACCGTTCCAGGCCTCTGCGACGCCCTCGTCAACGACGTCATCGGCCCCTTCACCACTGCCTGGCACCCCCGGCTCACCGCCCACGAGGCCTGTCGCCCTGGGGGCACCGCACCTCTCGACCATGAGGCGTCCTGGCCGGAAGCCGCAGCGATGCGCACCGAACTCACCGCCCTGCGCGAGCCGTTGCTGCACATCGAGGAACAACTGAGCGCTATTTCGGGAGCGGACTTCGGAGCACCGGCGACGGGCTGACCGCCGGCGGTCGCCGCGCCCGAAATCACCTGGAACCCGTCCGGACAGCGACTGGGACCTGGTGGTCTCCTACCAGCGCGCCTTCGACCCCGACGACCTCCGTGCCGTCAGCTGGGCGGGCGAGGTCTTCGAAGTGGGCGGATGGGGCGGGGGCGTCTTCAACTGCGGGGCGTGGCTGACCGTCGAAGGGCAGCGCGTGGACGTCCACTACCAGGATCTCGACGTCGTCGAGCACGAGTCGGCGCAGGCACGGGGAGGCAGGTTCCACGTCGAGCCGCTCCTGTTCCATCTCGCCAGCATCCCCAGCTACCTGCTCGTGGCCGAATTGGCGATCAACCAGGTCCTGCACGGCGAACTCCCGCGCCCCGGCACCTACCCCGCACCCCAGCGCACCGTGGCCGGCACCCGCTGGCACGACGCCGCCCATGCCACCCTCGCCAGGACCGCCCCGCCGCCGCCCGCCTCACCGAACTGGCCGGCGCCCTCGCCACCGCCGCCACCCAGGCCGCCCGCGGCGTCCTCGCGTCCCGGGGCGAATGGGTCACCAACGAGAAGCGCCTGCTGGAGCGCGCCGGCCTCCGGGGGATGGACCGGATCATCGAGGACCTTCGCAAGGATCCTGACGGCCGACTGCACGCCGTGTCCGAGACACAAGCGCTCTTCGCGACGTGCGGTGTCACACCCAGGGGTGAATGACGTGCACCTCCGGCTGGCCTGAACGGGACTGCCCCAGCCGCTGCGGCTGACCGTGGACGCCGAGGCCACGTCGGCCGTGTTCTGCAGAAACGTTGACGAGAGCAGATCCATCCGTCGCTTTTCGGTCAGTTCCGCCCAGTTCCCCGACCCGTACAGTCTCGGTCCCCGGCCGAAGAGGAAACCGAAGCGCGCGGACGCGCCGTGGTGCCGGGAGCAACGGGGAGACACGGATGAAGAAGGCTCTGCTGACCACGCACCTCGTCGGAGTCCTGCTGGTGGGGACCGCCGTGCCGGGCGCGGCCATTTCCGACACCGGCTCGACGCCGCTGCCCGGCACGGGGGCGAAGGTCGAGGTCAACGCTTGGCACTGCAATGTGTACGCCGACAAGTGCTCGTTCAAGACGTCGACCAAGACCACCAAGGGCGGGTCGAAGTACAAGGTCCGCAAGATCACGAACACGGCCACCGTGAAGGCGAACGGCTGGCAGGCGACCCTCTCGCTGAGCCCGAGCGGCACCTACGTGAGCGAGAACACGCGCCAGGTGAGCTGGACGAACAAGAACACCTGGATCGCCGACGTCAGCGGGATCGCGGACCCGGGCGGATCGCTCAACACCAGCATCACCACCTGCTCCGACGGCGGTGCCTTCAACGCCGGCGTCAAGGCGTTCGCCTCGGCCTGCGCCAACGACTGAACGGTGATCCGCCGTGAAGAACCGTGTGATCGTCACCGCACTGGCAGCGATCGCCGCTGTGGCCCTCGCGGTCTCCGTGGCCGACGAGGGAACGGTGGCCCGGCCCGGGCCACCCGGCGGTGAACTGCCCGGCCAACTCGCCGCACTGCGCGGAGCGAACGACCTCGTACGCGCCACCCGTACCGATGTCGGGCGCGATCCCGCGCTGTACCCGACCGCGTACGGGCGTCTGGAAGCCGCGTTGGCCCCGGGACACCGCACCGGCGCATCGATCCCCGCTGTCCGTCCCGACGCCCTTGCGGATCTGGCCCGTACCGAAGCACTCGACACGCCTGCCTGGCGGGCCCACTACGTGTGCTTGTCACTGGAGGGTTCCAGGTCGGTCGAGGCCGCGGAGGTCCTGGACCGTGCCGGCATCCGGCAGTCTGCCGAGAGGGAAGCGCTGGCCTACCTGCGCGCGCCGGACCCCGAGGACGACGCACTGACCTCGCTCGCCACCCGGGCTGCCTTCGTGCGGACGCTGGCCTGTCTGGGACACGGGGCCCCGATCCCTCGCGGGGCCCTGGAGCGCCTGGCCGCGGACGCCGCCCGTACCGACCGGCCCGTCCCGGCTCTGCACGCTGTCGAAGCCTTGCGGGCGGCGGGTGTCGACGTACGGGCCACGCGGGTCCTGCGGGACGCCGATGTGCTGTCCCGGACCGACTGCGCACGGCAGGAGCCCATTCAGCGAGCCGCGCTCACCT
The DNA here is from genome assembly GCF_044747265.1 of Streptomyces sp. NPDC090106. Classification (NCBI taxonomy): domain Bacteria; kingdom Bacillati; phylum Actinomycetota; class Actinomycetes; order Kitasatosporales; family Streptomycetaceae; genus Streptomyces; species Streptomyces sp. NPDC090106. The sequence continues at coordinate 448,872 of NZ_JBIVDS010000005.1, forward strand.
TGCTCAGCCAACGGCTGACAGCATCGACCCGCGTCTGTCTGAAGCCCTCGTTGAGCGACCCCGACAGCCAGACCCGATGGCTGGTCCGGCGCGCCTTGCGGATCGGCGCCGCCGATTCCGCCGCGTCGTTGCCCGCTCCGGTGGACGCGATCCGCTCCGACGGGCTCGTCGCCAAGTCCCCGGCGCAGTTGGGCACGCTCACCGCCACCTACAACGCGGCGCGCGCCCTGACGGCCGGAGCACGTCAGCAGGACGTTCCCGCCTGGCTGACGAAGAAGCTGACGCGCATGGGGTCGGATCCCGGCCTCGAACCGTCCGACCGGATCCTGCTCGCCATGACCTGTCACCGCCTGTCCCTGGACTGCGGACCACAGGCCGACCAAGGCGCCGAGGAGGCCTCCGCGCTCACGGTTCCCGCCCGGCTCACCGCCGAGAACCAGCGCGGCTGGTACGGAGCCATGGCGGCGCGCGCCGAGTTCGGCCTGGGATGCCGCGCTACGGCCGTCGACCTGCCCGCGGACGAGGGCGCCGGGCTCTCCTCCCGCTCGCTCCGCGTCATTGTCGTCCTCGCGGACGCGGGATGCACGGCGCAGGCGCGGCGGTTGGCGGACGGCGCCGATCTGGTCGCGCAGGCCCGTGAGGCTCTGCGGGAAGGCGATCTGCCCGGTGCCTCGGACGCGGTCGAGGCGGCCCTCGCCTCGGACCAGAGCATCCCGCAGACCTTCTGGGACGACCTTCCCGGCCTCGTACGGCGCTGCCGGGACGCGGAGTTCCCCGATCTCTACGCCGATTCACCGGGCGGAGCCGCCACGGCGGACGCCACCAGAGCGGCCTACTACCTCCTCGCCTGAGCCGAGCCGAACGGCTCCTCTCTCCCCTCCCGGTAAGGACACCCCGACCATGAACACCGCTGCACCGCCCGCCCTCGTGGCCGAGGGGCTGGCCTTCACCTATGCGTCCGGGGGCGGACTGGCTCGGGCGGATCTCGTCCTGGAGCGCGGGGCCACGGCCGCCGTCGAGGGGCCCTCCGGATCGGGCAAGAGCACACTGCTGGCGCTGCTCGGGCTGATCCTCGCCCCGGCCGAGGGGACCTTGCGGGTCGCCGGTACCGACATCGACGCCCTGACCATGGCGGAGCGGGACCTGCTGCGGCTGCGTTCGATCGGCATCGTTCTTCAGGACCTCGGTCTGCTGTCGTTCCTCAACGCGTGGGAGAACGTCGCCGCCGCCTTCGGCCCCCGCCTGGAACGGCACCGCTCGGTGGCCCGTGCGCTCCTGGGCGAACTCGGCATGGCGGAGCTCGCCGACGCGCCGGTCACCGAACTCTCCGGCGGCCAGCGGCAGCGCATCGCCGTCGCGCGCGCCGCCGTGAAGGAGCCGGTGCTGATCCTGGCGGACGAGCCGACCTCGGGACTCGACCCGAAGAGCGCCAACGCCGTGATGAGGTCCCTGCGTTCCTGCGCCGGGCGCGGGGCCGCCGTCCTGCTCGTCACCCATGACCCCGCGCTCGCCGGGACGTGCCGGCAGCGGTACGTCCTCGACGACGGCGTGCTCACCGCGGCCCGCGAGGAGAACCTGCGATGAGCCGCTGGAGCCTCTGCACCTGGAAGCGGGACGGGCGTTCGCTGCGCCGGGCCCTGCCCACCCTCACCGTTCTGGCCGCGCTGCTGACCACCGCCGCCGGAGTGGCGGCCGGTGCCGCGGGTGCCGTAGAGCGGGACGTGCTGGGGTCGGGCGGGCTCACCCAGATCGAACTGTCCTCGTTCGAGGGGGACTCGTCGGTCCGCTCGCTCACGTCCTCCGCGCTGCGGGACGCCCGCGGTGTACCCGGCGTTCGCGAGGTCGTCGCCGACTACCCCTCCGTGCTGTACGCCGAGGACGAGGGGACGTACGACCTGACGACCCACACCCTCACCCCGGGCGACGATCTTCCCGTCACCCGGGGAGCCGTTCCCGCGGCGGGACTCGGCCGGGACGAGGTCGTGCTCCCCGCCGCCACACAGGGCAGCGACCTCACCCCGCTCCTCGGCCGTACCGTCGCCTTCGGGTACACCCGGGCCACCGGTGCCGCCTCCGGAACCACCGCCGTCGTCCGGCTGCGGATCGTCGCCCTGTACGACCCGAGCTGGCAGGCCGACGGGCCCGGGGCCGCCTATCTCGCCGAGGAGAGCGCCGCCTTCCTGGCCGCGGCACGTGCCGGGCGGACGGCCGAGGCGTTCCGCGACCGGGAGGGCGCGCGGAGCGCCGTGGCCGTGGTCGGTCACCAGACGCAGGTCGCTGCGGCCGTGGCCGCACTCCAGGACGACGGGTTCTCGGCGTCCGCCGTGTCCGACCGGGTACGCGATCTGCCGGGCCTCTTCGGCGCGGCGGACCTGGCCATGCGGGTCGGGGTCCTGGTGCTGGCGATCGCAGCCGTCTGGCTCGGCGCCGTACGGGCGGCGGACAGCGCGCGGGCGCGGATCGGGCAGTTCGGGGTGCTGCGGATCCTCGGCGTGGGCCGGGGCGAGCTGCGGCGCATCCTGCTCGGGGAAGCGGTGCTCTCCGGCGCGGTGGCGGGTGTGGGCGGTGTCCTCGTGGGCGCGGGGATCTCGGTCGCCGCCGCCGGATCGCTCAGTGACCTGCTCGGGCTGCCCATCACCGTCCCGGACGCGCTGCCCGGACCGGCCTGGGCCGTCGCGGCGCTGACACTGCCCACCGTCGGACTCGCGCTCGGCACGCTCCTCGGCAGCCGGGACGCCCTGCGCCGTGACCCGTATCTCACGGCGCGCGCCGGGGCCTGACCGGTCCCGGTCCCCGTTCACGCTTCCCCAGGGCATCGCGCTCACAAAGGGCCCCCCTTTCCCGTCAGCCGTCACACCCCCGAACAACCGTCACACCCCCGAAATACCCTCGCCCCCTTCCTCCCCTCCCGACCCCCTACCGTGGAAGGTGACAGCCCGGCCACCGTCGCCCGAAGGCGTTACCCGCCGTCGATACGACAGGAGAGCCGTCGCTCGTGTCTCTCGCTCTGCCGCCCTGGATTGCCCACGCGCTCCGCGCCCAGCGGGGTCCCGTTCCCTGGAGTGCCGTCACGCGCGGGGCGCTGGCGGCGGGGCCGCTGTTGCTGGCCGCCGTGGTCGCGGGGCGTACCGGGCTCGGTGTGGTGGCCGCGATCGGGGCGATGCTCGCCGGGGTGAACGACCGGCCGGGCAGCCGGCGGGCCTCCGTGCGACGGCTCGGGGTGCCCGCGTCGGCGGGGGCCGCGGGGCTGTACGTGGGGACGTTCGCGGGGGACCGGCTCGGGCCCGTCGCGCTGACCCTCCTGCTCACCGGGCTCGGACTGGTCGCGGGCGGGATGAGCGCCGTGGGACCCGTGGCGTCCGGTGCGGGCACGCAACTGCTGGTCGCCGCGGCGATCGGGGCCGGGATGCCGCTGCCGGAGGGCGACTGGGAACGGGCGCTCGCCTACCTCGGCGGGGCCGGATGGCTGCTGGCGCTGCGGCTCGCCCTCCCCACGCCCGGCGCGCTCGCCGGCGACTTCCGGTTCGACGGGGAGCGGCACGCCGTCGCCGCCGTGTACGACGCCGTCGCCGATCTGCTCGACGCCGCGGGATCGGAGCGGGCACCCGTCCGGCGCGCCGGGCTCACCGCCGCCCTCGACCACGCCCAGGACGCGCTCGGCGGGCCCCGCCTGCGCCGGTACGCCTCCTCCTCCGCCGAGCGGCGGCTGCACGCGCAGTACGCCGCCGCCCTCCCGCTCGCCGAGGCCGCCACCGCGCTCGCCTGGGAGGGGGAGGCCGTGGGCGCGCGGGCCGCCGAAGGACCCCGGCTGCTCGCCACCGCCGTACGGGACAACGCGCACACCGGGCCGCTGCCCGCGCCCGGCCGGTCCGCGCCCGCCCTGCGGGCCCTCGACGACGCCCTGCTGCACGCCGCCGAGGCCTTCGACCAGGGCAGCGGACGGCCGCTGCACCTGCGCGAGCGGACCGCCCGCGAGGTGCTGCGGGCCGCCTTCGGGAGCGGCGGACGGGAGTACGGGCTGCGGGTCGCCCTCTGCTTCGGCGCGAGCGTCGCCATCGCCCAGGCACTGCACCACGCCCGCTGGTACGGCGCCCACGAGCACTGGTACTGGCTGCCCGCCACCGCCGTCTTCCTGGTCAAGCCCGACCTCGGGCCGCTCGTGTCCCGGGTGCTGTGCCGGGCCGCGGGGACGGTGCTCGGCGCGCTCGTCTTCGCCGGGTTCGCCGCCGTGCTGCCCCGGCCCGGCGGACTCGTCGCGCTCGTCGCCGTCTGTGGGGCGCTCATTCCCGTCGCCACCCGCCACTTCGCCGCGCAGACCGCCGCCGTCACCGTCCTCGTGCTGGCGCTCGTCATGGTCGGCGGCGAGCCCCAGGCCTCCGCGGGACGCATCGTGGAGACGCTGCTGGCCTGCGCGATCGTGCTCGTCGTCGGACATCTGCCGATGCCGGGACAGCGCGCCGGGGGCGTACGGGCCCGGATCGCCGCAGCGGGCGGCGCCGCGCACGCCTATCTCGCGCACGTCCTGGGCGAGAACAGCCGCGGCACCCGCTGGACCCTGCGCCGGGAGGCCTACCGCGCGCTCGCCGAAGCCCGTACCGCGATCGCGCTGGCCGCCGCCGAACTCCCCTCGCTCGCACGGCACTCGGAGGGTGCCGCCGAACTCGCCGGCACCCTCGAACGGCTCGTCGACACCACCACCGCCTGCGCCGTCCACCTCGAGGACCGGGGCGCCGTCGGGCCCGAGCTGGGACGGCAGCTCGCCGCACTGCTGGAGGAACTCGCCGACGACCGGCGGCACATGCCCCTGCGGCTCCCCGAACTGCCCTTGGCCGTATGACTGCTTGAGCCGCTCTAGTCCTCGATCCGTACCCACACCGGCGCGTGGTCCGACCCCGGCCTGCCGCGCCGGTCCGCCGGGTCCGCGTCCACCGACGGCAGCCGCGGCGCCTCCCCGCCCGGCAGGCCCGTGCCCGCGGCCGTCACCCCGAAGACCAGGCGGTGGCTGACCAGGATGTGGTCGATCAGCTCACGGCGCCCCGAGTTGACGCGGGAGTAGCGCCGGTCGGCCGGGATCATCGGGGCCACGTTCCACAGCCTCGCCGCGTCACCCCGGTCGGGCTTCTGGTAGCCGGGGGTGCCGATCTCGGAACCCTGGGGGCCGAGCAGGATCTGCGTGGTCGCCGCCTGCACCTCGTCGTTGAGGTCGCCCATCACCGCCACGCCGTGCGCGCGGCCGTCCCCCGCGAGCAGGTCGTCGGCCAGCGCGCGCAGCGTCGTCGCCTCCGCCGTCCGCCGGAACAGCGCGTACGCCCCGAACCGGGCCCGCTCGCCCTCGTCGCGCGGCTGGAACCGGCCGCCCGGGAACGACAGCAGCTTCGACTTCAGATGGCAGACGGCCGCCCTCAACGGGCCCTGCCCGGTGGCCAGTTCCACCGCGAGGACGCCCCGGCCGGTCGCGGCGGCCACCGCGCCCTCGTCGTCCGCCTGCACGGGCCGCAGCCCCGCCGGGAACGCGCTCGTGTCGGACAGCACCTCCAGCGGCGTCCGGCTGAGGAAGCCGACCCGGATGCCCCGGCCGTCCGGGTGCCGGGACAGCGCGGTGTGCCAGTCGCCGCCCAGCAGGGGGACCAGGTCCCGCAGCGCTTCCGGGTCGCCGACCTCCTGCACGCCCAGCAGCGTCGGATCCAGCTCCGTGATCACGGCGGCCAGCGCGGCCAGCTTCGTCTCGTAGGCGGCCTTGTCCGCGGGGCCGAAGGGGCCGCCGGGTCGGTACAGGTTCTCCAGGTTCCAGGTGGCGAGGAGCATGCCGGCGCCTTTCCGGAGGGACGGTGGTGGGATCAGGGTGCTGGACCGCACGGCCGCGCGACAGAGCCGGGACCGGATGCGCGGTTCGGCTCACGCCACCCGACGACGACGCCGTACGTTGGCGTGATGACCGACTCTCCCGCCGACCTCGCCGTCACCGGCTGCACCGTCCTCGTCCACGACGAGCACGAGCGCATCGGGTTCCGTGAGGACGCCACGATCGTCGTACGGGACGGCGTCATCGAGTCCGTCAGCGACGCCGCGACCCCCGTCGAGGCACGCCAGCGCGTCGACGCCCGCGGGCAGGTGGCGCTGCCCGGGCTGATCAACTGCCATACGCACGCGCCCATGGTCGCCCTGCGCGGCGTCGCCGAGGACCTGCCCACCGAGGAGTGGTTCAACGACGTCGTCTGGCCCGTCGAGTCCAACCTCACCGCGAAGGACGTGGAGTTGGGCGCGCTCCTCGCCTGCGCCGAGATGATCCGCGGCGGCGTCACCTGCTTCGCGGACCACTACTTCTCCATGGACGCGGTCGCGGACGTGGTCGCCGAGTGCGGGATGCGCGCCCACCTCGGCGAGGCGTTCTTCACCTCCCAGGGGCCTCAGGGCCGGGCCGGATCACTGGAGTTCGCGCTGCGCCGGCGCGGCGCCGCCGGTGGCCGCATCACCACCGCCCTCGCCCCGCACGCCCCCTACACCGTCGACGACGCCGACCTCGCCGCCACCGCCGAACTGGCCCGCACCCACGGCCTCCCCGTCCATCTGCACGCCTCCGAGAACCGCGACCAGACCCAGGTGAGCCTCGAACGGCACGGCGTCACCCCGATCGAGGTCCTGCGGCGCACCGGCATCCTCGACACGGACGTCCTGATCGCGCACGGCACCGGCATCCTCGACCGCGACCTGCCCCTGCTGGAGGAGGCGGGCGGCCGGGTGGCCGTCGCCAGCGCCCCGCGCGGCTACCTCAAGTTCGCCTGGCCCACCACCACACCGGTGCGGGCCCTGCGCGAGATCGGCGTTCCCGTCGGCCTCGCCACCGACGGCGCCGCCTCCAACAACTCCCTCGACGTGTGGGAGTCGATGGCGCTCACCGCGCTCGTCCAGAAGTCGGCCACCGGTGACCCCCGCTGGCTGACCGCCCGTCAGGCCCTGCACCACGCGACGCTCCAGAGCGCCCGCGCGGTCGGCCTCGGCGACCGGATCGGCGGCATCGCGCCCGGCCGCCGCGCCGACATCGTCCTCGTCGACCTGTCCGGACCGCACACCCAGCCCGTCCACGACCTCGCCGCCACCCTCGTGCACAGCGCCCGCTCCTCCGACGTGCGCACGACCATCGTCGACGGCCGGATCCTGATGCGGGACCGGGAGCTGCTGACCATCGACGTGCCCGCCGTGGTGGGGGAGTTGGCGGGACGCCTGCCCGCCCTGCTCGACCGTGGCCACGGCAGGCGCGTCCAGGAGTACGACACGTAGGCCGGCCACGGCCGGAAGCACTTTCCGGACCCGGGCCGACCTGGGCCGGAAGAAAACTTTCCGGCGCAGCGATGAGTTCCGTCCCGCCCCTCGGTCACCACCCCTGTACGGACCGTCGGCACAGGAGGAGCGATGTCGCTTCCGGAGATCGTCTCGCGTGAACAGTGGCGCGCGGCACGCGAGGAACTGCTGGCCAAGGAGAAGGCGGTCACCCGCGCGCGCGACGCGCTGAACGCCGAACGGCGGCGCCTGCCCATGGTGGAGATCGACACCGACGCCACCGACTACCTCTTCGAGGGCGGCGACGGGAAGGCCACGCTGCTTGACCTCTTCGAGGGCCGGCACCAACTCGTGGTCTACCACTTCATGTTCGCGCCCGAATGGGACGCGGGCTGCCGGAGCTGCTCCGGATTCCTGGACCAGATCGGCCACTTGGCGCATCTGAAGGCACGGGGCACGACCTTCGCGGCGGTGTCGAGAGCGCCGTACACCAAGATCCTGCCGTTCAAGGCGCGGATGGGATGGACGCTGCCCTGGTACTCGTCGTACGGCTGCGACTTCAACCGGGACTTCGGGGTGACCCTCGGGGCGGAGGGGGAGCCGGTCGAGCGGCCGGGCATCAGCTGCTTCCTGCGCGACCGCGACCGGGTCTTCCACACCTACTCGGCCTACGAGCGCGGGCTCGACGGGCTCGGGTCCACCACCAGCCTCCTCGACCTCACCGCGCTGGGCCGGCAGGAGGCGTGGGAGGAACCGGAGGGGCGCGCGTCGGCACTGGGGGCGCCTGCGGGGAGTGAACGAATCCGTTATCACGACGAGTACGAGGACTGACACTCCTGGTCATCTGTGCAGGTCAGATCGGTCACAGGAACGAGATGCTCCTCACACGCCGCGTTGAACCAGTGTCAACTACGTCTCAGTACCGTCACTTCGCGAGGCGTTCACCCCGTCTTCGGCGTTTAACTCATTGAAGAGCAGCGCCACAGGGAGGTGCAGGGTGAACGGTCGAACGGTGCTCCAACGCTTTCCCGCCGGTGGGCCGCGCGGGTCCTGGCCGGCCGAGGAGTTCGCGCACGCGCGGCGCATGGAGGGCATGCCCGCCGAGGTCGTGATGGACCTCGCGACGGACGCCTTCCTGGTCGTGGTCCCGGCGGAGACGGCGGTCAGCTCGCCTTCGGTGCCGTGAACTGCCGTGCCTGGAGCGAGTACAGCTCCGCGTAGACGCCTCCCGTGGCCAGCAGCTCGTCCGGGGTGCCGGACTCCACGAGCCGGCCCTGCTCCAGCACGTGCACCAGGTCCGCGTGGCGGACGGACGCCAGCCGGTGGGTGATCAGGACCACCGTCTGCCCCGTCCCCGCCAGGGCGCGGATCTTCTCGAAGACCTCCAGTTCGGCGCGCGCGTCCAGGGCGGCCGTCGGCTCGTCCACGATCAGGATGCGGCCCCGCCGGTACGCGGCGCGGGCGATGCCGAGCCGCTGCCACTGCCCGCCGGACAGCTCGTGCCCGCCGCTGAAGTGCCGGGCCAGCAGCGTGTCCAGACCGTGCGGCAGATCCGCCACCACCTCCTGGGCGCCCGCCTCGGCGACCGAGTCGGTGAGCCGCTCCTCGGTCAGCGGCGCCGACGAACGGCCGATCGCCACATTGACCCGGGCCGTGAACGGCCACCGCTTGAAGTCCTGCGCCACCATCGCGATCCGCTCGGCCAGCCGCCGCCGGTCCGCGCCCGCCGCGTCCACGCCGTCCCACAGGATGCGGCCCCGGTCCGGCTTGTAGAGCCCGGCCAGCAGTTTCACCAGGGTCGTCTTGCCGGAGCCGTTCTCGCCGACGAGCGCCACGATCCGGCCGAGCGGCAGGGACAGGGACACGTCGTCCAGGGCGGGGCGGGTGGACTCGCCCGGATAGCTGAAGGTGACGTGCTCGAAGCGGATCTCCCGGGTGTCCTCGGGCAGGTCCTCCCCGCCGGCCGGGACGGCCCGTTTCTCCGCCTCGACGTACAGCCGCTGGAGATCGCCCACGAACAGGGCCTCCTGGTGGAGCTGGTTCACCTCCAGGACCAGGCTGTCCAGGCTCGCCGACCCCGAGCGGATCGCGATCACCGCCGTGCCCGCCACGGACAGCGCCATCGCGCCCGCGAGCAGCAGCCCGCCGAGCGTCGCGTACGTCGCCGCCGTCGCGAGGCCCGTCCAGAACGCGGCGATCAGCCCCGTCCGGGCGGCGAGCCGGGCGAGCCGCGCCTGTTCCGCCTCCGCGACCTCCGCCATCGCCCGGAAGTGCCGCAGCAGGAACGGGCCGACGCCGTGCACCCGGATCTCCGGCGCCGCCCCCGGGTCGATCAGCAGATCGCTGAGGAGATGCCCGGCGCGGGCGTGCTGCACCCAGGTGTGGAAGGACTCGTAGCGCCGGCGGGCGTTGGTCAGGGCGCTCCACGCGCTCGGCAGGGTCATCGTCACCAGCAGCGGCAGCAGCGCCGGGTGCAGCACCGTCAGGACGCCGGCCGCGGCGACGAGCGAGATCGACGCGTTCATCACCCGCGTGGCGTAGGCGATCATGCGGCGCGCGGAGCTGGCGCCGTACTGGGCGGTGTCCAGCAGCTTGTGGAAGGCGTGGTCCTCGATCGCGGCCAGCTCGACCGCCGCGGCGCGCTGCAGATACCGCTCGGTGGCGACCCGCTCCACCTTGGGTTCCAGCCGGCCGGTGGCGTACGTCGACGCGGCCCGCAGCAGCGCCGACACGAGCATCACGGCGGCCATCGCGACGAGCGCGGGGGCGGCGCCGCGCAGCCGGTCCTCGATGGGGCCGCCGGTCATCAGCCGGCCCAGCACGCCGTTCACCGCCAGCAGGCTCACCGCCTGGGCCAGACCCCGGCCCGTCTCGGCGGCCAGGACGATCTTCGCGGCCCGCCGGTCGGCCTGCCAGGCGAGCCGGAAACTGAGCGCGAGCAGCCCCGGCAGGCTCTTCATCATCGCCGGGAAGCTCAGCCGCAGCCGGGCGTCGGAATGCTGGTTCCAGCCGGTGTCGTAGCGCAGCGGCCCGCCGAAGAGGAGCTGCTCGGACTCGGAGACCTCGGGTTTTCCCGTGCCCTGCTTGTCGGCCAACGCCTGCCTCCCGCACCTTGGACGGACGGCCACTATCGCGGGAGGCGGATGCGGGAGGGAGAGCGCGGGGCGGGACGGGAGGTATGCGCGGGCGTACGCCTGAGCCTCCGGCGGGCGTCGGTCCTCGGCGGGGCCGGACGTGTGGTGGGCAGGACCCGCACCGGTCATGTGCGCAGGGGTGTCCCTACGGCCGCTTCGGCCGAGTGGCCCGGAGGACGCCGTCGCGGAGCGGGCGCGCGCCGCGCTGCGGATGGTTGTGGGCAGGGAGGCGGGCTCGGTGCGGGGGTGTCGTCCCGGGCCGGGTGGGTGGGCAGGCGGGTAGCTGCGGGTGCAGTCGTGGGCGGGCAGGGGTGCGGGTGCCGTCCCGGCTTGGTCGGGCCGGTGGGCGGTGGCCGGTGGGCAGGCGGGCGGCTATGGCTGCCGGACCCGGCTGACCTGGCTGGCCTGGCTGCACGCAGCGAGGCCGAGGCGCTGTTTCTGCTCGGGGTGCCGGGGGCGTTGCGGGTTCCGTCCGGGGCGGGGCTGGTCGGGCAGGCGCTGGCGGTAGTTGTCCAGGGCGGCGGGGGCCGGTCGGGTGGCGTCGGCGGGGGTCGTTCGGGCTGGGCCGGTGCCGCGTGGGGCTGGGGCCTGCGGGTGTCGTCCCGGTCGGTTGGTCGGTCCGGTGGGTAGGCGGGCGCCTGTGGGTTCGTCCGGGGCGGGGGCCGGTCGGGCAGGCGCTGGCGGTAGTTGTCCAGGGCGGCGGGGGCCGGTCGGGTGGCGTCGGCGGGAGTCGGTCGGGCTGGGCCGGTGGGGCGGGCCGGTGCCGTGTGAGGTGATGGCTGCGGGTGCCGTTCGGGCGTGTGCCTGCCGACGTCGTTCAGGCCAGGAGGCGGAGCCGTCAGGCGCTCACGGCTCGGGACCAGGCCGGGGTCGTGCCCGTCAGGCGGCACAGGGCCAGGTAGAGGGGGATCGGCGGAGTGTAGGGGATCGTGCCCTCGGGCTTGTGGATCAGGCCGGGGGTCGAGGGCGCGTCGGGGACGACCGCGCCGGCGGCGTACTGCGCGGGCGCGGGCCACTCCAGGGCGTAGTCCGAGTCGGACGGGACGATCCACCACCAGTGCGCCTCATCGGCGTAGACACAGCCGACGCGGGGCAGCCGGGGCATGACCAGCGGGCCGAAGCGGGCGGGTACCGCCACCGCGTCGCAGCCCAGTGGGGCCGTCATGCCGTCGGGGACGACCAGGCGCCGGGGCGTGCCCGGCGTGTGCAGTCCGCGCCTGAGACGGACCAGGGTGTCCAGGGTCATGACCTGGCCACCCAGCGCGGTGCTCAGAGCCATCGGCGCCCCGTCCCGGGGTGGAAGGCCTCCGCCTCGTCGTCCTCCCCGCCCGGGCCCCCGGCGGGACCCGGCTTGGGGCGCGCGCCCCAGCCGAGGTCGCCGCGGGGTTCCGGACCGGCGGTGCGGTGCAGCTCGGCCCAGACCAGCAGACCGAGGTCGTGCTCATGGGCGCCCCAGGCGTGACACAGGGCGTCGACGAGAAGCAATCCCCTCCCGTGCTCCTCCTCGGCGCGCGGCCCGCACGGATGGGGGCCACCCGGCTCGCCGGGTGCGCAGCCCTGATCACCCACGGCTATTCGCACCAGTTCGTCCTCGTCGTGCAGCTCGCAGACGATGTGGCTGCTCGCGGTGTGCACGATCGCGTTGGTGACCAGCTCGGAGACGACGAGGGCCGCCGTGTCGCAGGTGTCCTCGCAGATCGACCAGCCGTTCAGCCGGGTCCTGGTCAGGCGTCTGGCCTGGGCCACGGACCCCGGATGGGCGGCCAGCTCGAACCGGAACCGGCGCTCGGGAAGGGGGCCGGCGAAGCGGCCTGTTCCCCAAGCGCCACCGAGGTTGTGGGGTCCCACGGCGGCATCTGTTCCTAAGGGCGCGGACGGAATCACGCTTGCCACTATCTCCCCGCCGTGAACACTTGGCAAGTGTCACTCTGAAAATTGCAGAGTGCTGTATGACGGTCTGCGCGGCCGTGGCACACTGCTCGCAACAGCATGTTGCGCGGCGCCAGTTGAGATCACGGGAGATCCGAACGGGTCTTCGAATAGATCTTCGAATGGCGCCGCCCGGCTGTCGGGATTGTTTTGGCCAACTTTTCAACGACTCGGCAGGGAGGTGCAGGGTGAGCGAGCCGCGGTCCGCGCCGACGGTCGGCCAGGTCGTGCTCGGCCGGCGCCTGCTCGACCTCCGGGAGCGCGCGGGTCTCAAGCGGGAGGAAGCCGCCCGCGTTCTGCACGTCGCGCCCGCGACGATCCGGCGCATGGAGACGGCCGAGGTCGCCCTCAAGATCCCGTACCTCCAGCTCCTGCTGAAGTTCTACGGGGTCTCCGCGGAGGAGTCCGAGGCTTTCGTACGGCTGGCCGAGGAGGCCAACAAGCCGGGCTGGTGGCAGCGCTTCCACGACATCCTGCCCGGCTGGTTCTCCATGTACGTGAGTCTGGAGGGCGCCGCCGGCCTCATCCGGTCGTACGATCCGCACTTCGTGCCCGGGCTGCTCCAGACCGAGGACTACGCGCGAGGCGTCCTGAAGTCCGGCGCGATCGGCCAGACCCGGCCGGAGGACATCGAGCGCCATGTCGACCTTCGAGTACGACGCCAGGAACTGCTCACCCGTCCCGACGCCCCCAGGTTCTGGGCGGTCATGGACGAAACCGCGCTGCGCCGCCCTGTCGGCGGCCCGGAGGTGATGCGTGCCCAGATCGACCGACTGCTCGAGGCAACGAAGCTGCCCAACGTGACGCTGCAGATCGCCCCGTTCGCCAGTGGGCCGCACCCCGGCACGTACGGGCCCTTCGTGCTGTTCCGATTCGCCGTGCCGGAGCTTCCGGACATGGTTTACAGCGAGTACCTGACCGGCGCCGTCTATCTCGACGCGCGCGCAGAGGTGGCGAGCTACCTCGAGGTCATGGACCGCACGGCGGCACAGGCCGCTACGGCACATCGCACGAAGGAGATCCTCCGGGATCTCCGCAAGGAGCTGTGAATGGATCGCATCAAGCCGCGCATCCCCGTCTACAACGGCATGCCCGCGCGGGAGCTGGGCAGCGAGGGCTGGCACAAGCCCTGGAGCGGCGGGAACGGCGGCAACTGCCTGGAGGCCATGAAGCTCGCGGACGGCCGGATCGCCGTCCGTCAGTCCACGGACCCGGACGGACCGGCGCTGATCTACACCACGGCCGAGATGACGGCTTTCATCGAGGGTGCCAAGGCGGGGGAGGCCGACTTCCTGCTCTCGTGAAACGTTCCGCCCGTCGCGCAGTGACACGTGTCGTGACGCAGCGTCGGACCCGGCATCGCGGCGGTTCGCACACGGCGGGCATCGGCCCTCGTTCCGGTAGGGCCGGTGCCGTGCGGGTGCCGGGGCGGCCCCTTCCCGGCCGGAACCCTCAGGAGGGGGCCGGGGGCAGTGCCTCGCACAGCGCGTCCAGCGCGGCCCCGAAGGCGTGCTCCGACGGGCTCGCGTAGCCGACGACCAGCCCGTCGTGGCCGATCGCGTCCGGACCCGCCTCCGGGTGCCGGAACCCGGCCAGCCCGTCCAGGGCCACGCCCCGCCACCGCGCCGCCTCGACCGCGGAGCGCTCGGTGCCGGACGGCAGCCGCAGCACCGCGTGCAGCCCTGCCGCCACCCCCGTCACCCCGATGTGCGGTGCCCGCTCGGCGAGCGCCGCCACCAGCCGGTTCCGCCGGCCGCGGTAGCGCTGCCGCATCCGCCGCACATGACGGTCGTAGGACCCGGACGCGACGAAGTCGGCGAGGCAGAGCTGATCCGGCACGCTCGCCCACGCCTCCCGCTCGCCCTTCGCGGCGAGGACCCCCTCGACGTACCGCTCCGGCAGCACCATCCAGCCCAGCCGCACGGCCGGTGACAGGCTCTTGCTGACCGAGCCGACGAGGATCACCTGCTCCGGGGCGAGCCCCTGCACCGCCCCGACCGGCCTGCGGTCGTAGCGGAACTCCCCGTCGTAGTCGTCCTCCAGCACCACCGCGTCCCGCGCGCGGGCCCAGTCGGCCACCGCCGCCCTCCGGGCCGGATGCAGTGGCCCGCCGGTCGGGAACTGGTGCGCGGGCGTGAGCAGCACGGCCCGCTCCCGCCCCAGCCGGCCGACGTCGGCGCCGTCTTCGTCGAGCGGCAGCGGCACGGTCCGTACGCCCGCCTCGGCGAGCAGCCCGCGGTGGAAGGGCAGGCCGTACGACTCGACGGCGAGCGGGCCTCTCAGGACGCCCGCCCCGGGCCGGAACAGCAGCCGCAGCGCGTGCGCGAACCCGGAGCAGACCACGATCCGTCCCGGCGCGGTGCGCACGCCACGCGCGCGTGCCAGGTACTCCGTGAGCGCCTCCCGCAGTTCGATCCGCCCGGCGGGGTCGCCGGGCCCGAACGCCTCGGTGGGCGCCTGCTGGAGGGCCCGCCGGTAGGAGGCCAGCCAGGCCGTGCGCGGGAACGCCGACGCGTCCGGGGCGCCCTGCCGCAGATCGTGCAGGGGGCCACGCGCGCGCGGGGGCGTCCGCTTCGGCACGCGCGTGCGGGGGCGCAGCGGTTCCGACCGCTCGGCGACCCGCGTCCCCGAGCCCTGACGTGCGGTGAGCCAGCCCTCGGCGACGAGCTCGGCGTACGCGTCGGCCACGGTGTTGCGGGCCACGCCCAGATCCGCGGCGAGGGAGCGGTACGGCGGCAGCCGCGTCCCCGGAGCCAGGCGTCCGCCGCGCACGGCCTCGCGCAGCGCGTCGGTGAGCGCGGCCCGCCGCCCGCCCGGAGCGGTCAGCTCCAGATGCAGGTCGGAGCCGATCCGCTCCGCGGAATTGACCCATGATTCCCCCATGGAAATGCACCCTACGGGAGGTCTTTGCGGCTCGTAGGTTGGAGGACATGACGACGCACACGGACACGATCGCCTCCCCCGCCGCCGGTGCCGCTCCCGGTCGGCTGAACTTCGCGAAGGCCGCCCCGAAGGTCTTCCGCGCCCTCGTCGGCTTCGACGCCGCCGCCCGCGCGGGACTGGACCCGGCGCTGGTCGAACTCATCCAGATCCGTGCCTCGCACCTCAACCGCTGCGCGTACTGCCTGCACCTGCACACCCACGACGCCCGCAAGGCGGGGGAGAGCGAGGACCGGCTCCAGCTGGTCCCCCTGTGGCGCGAGGCGCGGCACTTCTACACCCCGAGGGAGCAGGCCGCCCTCGCCCTCACGGAGGCGGTCACCCTGGTCGCCGGCGCGGGCGTCCCCGACGAGGTCTACGCCGAGGCCGCCGCCCGGTTCGACGAGGAGGAACTGGCCCATGTCCTCGCGCTGATCATGACGATCAACACCTGGAACAGGGTGGCGCTCGCGACGAGGAAGGTCGCCGGGACGGACGAACGCGCCTGAGCCGTACGGCGTTCCCGGCGGGCCCGGCTCAGGCGGTCATGGGGCGGTCGTACGGGCCGATGGGGGCCGGCAGCCGGGACGTTCCCGTCAGCCGGCGGTCGACGGCGGCGGCGACCGCCCGGCCCTCCGCGATCGCCCACACGACGAGCGACTGCCCCCGGGCGGCGTCCCCGGCCGCGAACACGCCGGGCACGTTCGTCGCGAACCCCGCGTCGCGGGCGATCGTGCCCCGCGCCTCCAGCGCCAGCCCCAGCTGCCCGATGAGCCCGTCCGTCCGGTCGGGCCCCGAGAACCCGAGGGCGAGCAGCACGAGGTCGGCGGGCAGGGACCGGTCGGTGCCCGGCACCGGCTGCCGCGCCGCGTCGACCGCGACGAGACGCAGCGACCGCACCCGGCCGTCGGCGTCCCCGCCGAAACGGAGCGTGGACGCCGCGAACAGGCGCGCGTCCGCGTCCGCCGCGGGAGCCGTGACCAGGTCGCGCGCCTCCTCGTGCGCCGCCGAGAGCCGGTAGATCCTCGGGTATGTCGGCCAGGGTTCGGCGTCCTCGTCGCGGTCGGCGCCGGGCTGGACGTAGATGTCCAACTGGCTCACGGACGCGGCGCCTTCGCGCACCGCCGTGCCCAGACAGTCGGCGCCGGTGTCACCGCCGCCGACGATGACCACGTGCTTCCCGGCGGCCGACAGAGAAGAGGCCTCCAGGTCGCCCTCGCACACCCGGTTGGCGAGCGGCAGATACTCCATCGCCTGATGGATGCCGCTCAACTCCCTCCCGGGGACGTCCAGTTCACGCCAGGCGGTCGCGCCCGTGGCGATGACGACCGCGTCGTGGCGTGCTTTCAGCTCGGCCGCCCCGATGTCCCGGCCGACGGCCGCGGACGTGCGGAACTTCGTCCCCTCGGCCCGCATCTGCGCGATGCGCCGCTCCAGATGCCGCTTCTCCATCTTGAACTCCGGGATGCCGTACCGCAGCAGCCCGCCCAGGCGGTCGTCCCTCTCGTACACGACGACCGTGTGCCCGGCGCGGGTCAGCTGCTGCGCCGCGGCGAGCCCGGTCGGTCCCGACCCGACGACGGCGACGGTCCGCCCGGACAGCCGGTCCGGCGCCCGCGGGGGCGCAAGCCCGAGCTCCCAGGCGCGGTCGGCGACGGCGCACTCGACGTTCTTGATGGTCACCGCGGGCTGGTTGATCGCGAGCACACAGCCCGCCTCGCACGGCGCCGGGCACAACCGCCCGGTGAACTCGGGGAAGTTGTTGGTGGCGTGCAGCCGGTCCGCGGCGGCCCGCCAGTCGTCCCGGCTGACCAGGTCGTTCCACTCGGGGATGAGATTGCCGAGCGGACAGGCGTCGTGGCAGAAGGGGACGCCACAGTCCATGCAGCGGTCGGCCTGCGCGCCGACGATGGGCAACAGCGCTCCGGGGACGTAGACCTCGTCCCAGTCCCGCACCCGTTCCCCGACCGGCCTGCGCGGCCAGTCCCTGCGGGGCGTCGTCATGAATCCCTTGGGATCGGCCATGGCCGTCTCCCTCATGTGCGCGTGCGACGGAGCCGTGCGTCATCGGGCGGCACTCTCCTCGCCACGATACGACTCATACGCCTCTCGCGCTCGGCCCGGCCGGGCCGAGCGCGAGAGGCGGACCGGCTCGGACCCGGCCGGGCGCGCTCACGTCAGGGCGAGCACGTAGGAGACCGTCGCGGCGGCGGAGGCGATCATCCGGACGTGGTTCCAGACCGTCCACTCGCGCACATAGGCAGGCCAGTACGCGGCGGCCTCCGACGTCCCCGGCTCCAGCTTCATCAGGGCGTCGTTGCGCGGCACGTTCGCCACCATCGTCACCCCGAACGAGCCGAACAGATACAGGGCGCTGCCCAGCAGCAGCTCCACGGTGTTCCCCTCCGGCCACAGCACGAACGTCACCACGGCCAGCACCGCGCACAGCACCGCCGACCCGAGGAACACCAGCATGAACGCGGGCCGCAGCGCCGCCACGTTGACCGCACGCATCGCCGCGACCCCCTGCGCGGGCGGCAGCGCGGCCAGCCCCGGCATCACGAACGTCGAGAACGCGCAGAACACCCCGGCCACCAGACCGGTCCCCAGTACGCCCAGCACCACCAGCACGAAGTACGGACCCTCGATCATCCCGTTCCCCCATCCCCATGTCCGGCCGGGCATCCGCCCGACGCCAACCGTCACCACCAGTCCATGCCCGTCCGCCGCCCGCCACCATGGCCGATCGGCGCCCGGGCATGCGCGAGCGTCCAGCGGCCCGCTCTCAGCC
This sequence comes from Streptomyces sp. NPDC090106, assembly GCF_044747265.1. Lineage (NCBI taxonomy): Bacteria > Bacillati > Actinomycetota > Actinomycetes > Kitasatosporales > Streptomycetaceae > Streptomyces > Streptomyces sp. NPDC090106. Next base: position 466,923 of record NZ_JBIVDS010000005.1, read on the forward strand.
CGCCCCCTGGCCCGTCGCCCCCCGCTCCGCCCGCCACCCCTCCAGCACCGTCTCCACCACCGGCGCGATCCGCCGCCGCGCCGCGCCCCGCGCCACCCCGCTCATCAGCAACTGGTCGTACGGCGTGTCCAGATGCCGTACCGACGCCGCCACCGCCGAGACCACCGCCGTCTCGGACAGCGCGCGCCCCGCCGTGCTCCGCCCGACCCGTCCGCTGCCCCGCAGCGAGGCGTGCGCGGCGATGCCCCGCGCCCGCTCGGCCGGGCAGCCCGGGAACAGCCGCCCTATCTCGGCCGCGAACGCGTCCGTGAAGCGCACGTCCTCCGCCGCGCGCCGCCGGGCGTCCCGCATCCGGCGCCGCCGCCGCGCCTCGGCGTCCACCAGACAGCGCGCCTCGGCCCGGGCCAGCCCCGCCTCCTCGACGAGCACGCCCTGCCGCTCGTAACGCCCCTTGCGCCGGTTGAACCGGACGACCACCACCGACAGCCCGCTCTCCTCCCGGGACCTGCGCGTCAGCGCCGTGTCGCCGCGCGGCAGGAACAGCAGGTGACCGAGGTCGGCGCAGTCCAGACAGCACGGCGCCCCCTCCTCCAGCACCAGCAGCGCCAGCGGACCGCCACGGCACTGCGCGCACTGCTTGCGCCCGAGCGGCTGGATCACCAGAAGTCCGCCCCGGTGGACGGGAGTTCCGGCACGGTACGGGGACGTCACGAGGCGGGCCATACCGGGTACATTCCCGCCGGACGGCCGTGAACCACCGCCGCGCGCGCCGCCCGCCGCAGGCATCATGGGGCCTGTGCGACTCGAAGCGATCACCTGGGACCGGCTCGGCGACCTCCTCGCCGACCGGCTGCTCGACCTGGAACCGGCCGACGGCAGCCCCTGGCCGCGGATCGCCTTCGACGGCGCCCCGGCGGCCCGGCCCGAGGACCTCGCCGAACGGGTCGCCGAAGCGCTGCGCGTCCGCGGGCGCCCCTCCCTCGTCGTCGGCGCCCGGGGCTTCCTGCGCCCCGCCTCCCTGCGCCTTGAGTACGGCCGCCACGACGTGGAGTCCTACTACGACGGCTGGCTCGACACCGGCGCCCTGTGGCGCGAGGTCTTCGGCCCCCTCGAACCCGGCGGCGACGGCCGTGTCCTGCCCGACCTGTGGGACCCCGACACCGACCGCGCCACCCGCAGCCCCTACGTCCGACTCCCGCCCGGCGCCGTCCTGTTGCTGCACGGCCCCCTCCTGCTGCGCCACTGGTTCCCCTTCGATCTGAGCGTCCACGTCCTCCTCTCCACGGGTGCCCTGCGCCGCCGTACCCCCGAGGCCGAGCAGTGGACCCTGGAGGCCTTCGAGCGCTACGCGTCCGAGACCGACCCGGCCGGCAGCGCCGATGTGCTCGTCCGCGCCGACGACCCCCGGCATCCGGCGTGGCGGAGCTGATCCGGCGGACGCGGCCCGGTGCCCGGTGGCCGGCGGTCCGCCCTGTTCCGGGTGCGTCGGCGGGGCGAGGCGGCGAGAATGTTGGGCGCCGGGACTAGCGGAGCGTCTCCGCGCCGCGCCGGCCGTCCGGCCACGGGAGGTACCTCATGACCACCGCCGGAGACATCATGCACCGCGGCGCCCAGTGGATCCCGGCGCACGAGACCCTCGACCGCGCCGCCCAGCTCATGCGCGAGCTGGGCGTCGGCGCCCTGCCCATCAGCGACGAGAACGAGCGGCTCTGCGGCATCCTCACCGACCGCGACATCGTCGTCGGCTGCGTCGCGATGGGACATGACCCGGCCAAGGTCACCGCCGGCGAGATGGCCCAGGGGACACCCCGCTGGATCGACGCGGACGCCGATGTCGACGCCGTGCTCCAGGAGATGCAGAGCCACCAGATCCGCCGGCTCCCCGTCATCGAGAACAAGCGCCTCGTCGGCATGATCAGCGAGGCCGACCTGGCCCGGCATCTGACGGAGGACCAGATCGCCGCGTGGGCCGAGAGCGTCTACGCGATGAGCACGACCCGCTGACCCTCCTGACCCCTCACCCCCGCCTCGCGGTCCGGTTCCGGTGCTACAGCCAGCCGTTGCGCCGGAATCCGCGGTACACCGCCAGACAGGCCAGGGATATGACGCCGACGACCATGCCGTAGCCGTACTTCCAGTGCAGCTCCGGCATGTGGTCGAAGTTCATGCCGTACACCCCGCAGACCATCGTCGGCACGGCGACGATCGCGGCCCAGGCCGTGATCTTCCGCATGTCCTCGTTCTGCGCGACGGTGACCTGGGCGAGATGGGCCTGGAGGATCGAGTTGAGCAGTTCGTCGAAGGCGGCGATCTGCTCCTTGGCGCGCAGCAGATGGTCGGAGACGTCGCGGAAGTAGGCCTGTATCTCCGGCGCGACCACCCGTATCGGCCGGGTGGAGAGCTCCTCGATCGGGCGGGCCAGCGGTACCACCGCCCGCTTCAGTTCCAGGAGTTCGCGCTTGAGCTGGTAGATGCGTCCCGGATCGGCCCGTGCGCCGGCCTGGGAGAACACGTCGGTCTCGACCTGGTCGATGTCCGCCTGCACCGCGTCGATGACGTGCAGATAGTCGTCGACCACATGGTCCGCGATCGCGTGCAGCACCGCGGCCGGTCCCTGGCCGAGCTGCCCGGGGTCCGACTCCAGCTCCTCGCGCAGCGGGCCCAGGGAGCCGTGCCGTCCGTGCCGGACGGTGATGACGAAGTCCTCGCCGACGAACACCATGATCTCGCCGGTGTTCACCACCTCGCTCGTCGCCGTGAGCTCCTCGTGCTCCACGTAGCAGACCGTCTTGAACACCGCGAACAGCGTCTCGCCGTACCGCTCCAGCTTCGGCCGCTGATGGGCCTCGATCGCGTCCTCGACCGCCAGCGGGTGCAGCTCGAAGAGTTCGGCGATGCCCGCGAACTCCTGGTCCGTCGGCTCGTGGAGGCCGAGCCAGACGAAACCGTGGCCGTGCTTGCGCACCTGCTGCACCGAGTCGACGAGGTCGGCGCCGACCGGGACCCGGGCGCCGTCCCGGTAGGTCACGCAGTTCACCACCGAGGAGCCCAGGGGGGAGCGCGCGTGGTGGCTGAGGTCGACGCGGGGACGGCGCCGCGCCAGCCTCGCCACCTTGCGCAGGCCGCCCACCCCGCCGAGGCTCGTGACCTTCCGCAGATTCCCTGCCATGGACATCTGGTTCTCCTCGGATCTCCTCGGACGGGTCCGCGCTCGTCGCGTCGCTGCGTTCTGGCGCGCCAGTCTGCCAGGTCGGGGTGAAAGCCGTGCAAGCCTGTGGGAGCAGGGCATTCCGCTTTGTTCCCGCGCTGTTCCCGCCTGTGGAAAACCTGGTTCCCCCGTCGAGTGCCCGCTGAACCCGGCGCGTTGGGGCGGGCGGTGGCCTCGTACCTTCGTCGTCGTACGACCGCGCCCGCACCGGAGAGTCGACCGCCATGGACAAGCAGGACAACTGGGATGATCGGGACATGATGCGAACCGATGGGTATCTCCTCGACAACCAGCGGACCGAGGCGGGGGAGCGCTTCGACGCCTTCGCCGCCCTGTTCGACCCCACGACCTTCCGGCACTTCGAGGGCTTCGGCGTCGGCTCCGGCTGGCGCTGCTGGGAGGTCGGCGCCGGCGGCACGTCCGTGGTGTCGTGGCTCGCCAAGAAGGTCGGTCCGACCGGACGCGTCGTCGCCACCGACATCGACACCTCCCTGGTCGCCCCGGCCGGCCGCCCGCCGGTCGAGGTCCGCGTCCACGACGTGGGCGTGGAGGAGCCGCCGGGGGAGGGCTTCGACCTCGTCCACGCCCGGCTCGTCCTCGTCCATGTCCCGGACCGGGAAAGGGCGTTGCGCTCGATGATCGCCGCTCTGCGGCCCGGCGGACGGCTCCTGGTCGAGGACGCCGATCCCGCCCTCCAGCCGCTGGCCTGCCCCGACGAGCACGGCCCCGCCGAACAGCTCGCGAACCGGCTGCGCCAGGGCTTCCGCGGCCTCCTCGCCGACCGCGGCGCCGACCTCTCCTACGGCCGCCGCCTGCCCCGCCTGCTGCGCGAGGCCGGTCTGCGGCGGGTGGAGGCCGACTCCTACTTCCCCCTCACCTCGCCCGCCTGCGCGGCCCTGGAGTCCGCCACGATCCGCCAGATCCGGACCGACCTCGTCACCGCCGGCCTCGCCACGGACGCGGAGATCGACCGCCACCTGGCGAACGTCGCGGCAGGCGGCATGGACCTGGCGACGGCACCGATGATCTCGGCGTGGGGACGCAAGGAATAGCCGCGGGCGGTTCGCGACGGGCGGGAGGCGGGTGGTTCGCGGGGCGGGCGGGCCCTGGGGTGGGCGGGCCTCGGGATGGGCGGTCCGCAACGGCTGCTGGTTCGCGACGGCGGCTGGTTCGCGGGGTGGCCGCTCCGCGATGGCCACGGGCTCGCGGGGTGGTTGATCCGCTAGGCGGCTGGTTCGCAGGGTGGCCGTGGCCGGTTTGCGGGGCGGGCGGGCCGGAGGGCTGCTGGTCCGCGGTGCGGCCGGATCCTGGTGCGGGCGATCCGTGAGGCCGCCGGTCCGCAAGGCCGCCGGTCCGTGGGGCGGGCGGGTCGGAGGGCGGGTGCTCCGCTCAGATGTGGGGCGGTCGGCCGCCCACTCGTCCGACGGCGAGCGCGCCCGCCCGGCACCCCTCGAGGGCCGCGTCCTCGGGCCCGGCCCCGGCGAGGAGCGCGGCGAGGAACGCGCCGGTGAAGGCATCACCGGCGCCCGTCGTGTCCTTCGGCGTCGCGGGCGCGGCCGGGACACGGGCGACGACGGCGCCGGAACGGGCCACCAGCGCGCCCCGGGCACCCTGCTTGGCGACCACCAGCGGGACGTGGCGGCTCAGCTTGGCCGCCGCGTCCGCCGGGTCGGGCAGCCCCGTCAGCAGACGCGCCTCGTCCCTGCTGGGCAGCAGCACGTCGATCCCGTCCACCAGGGACAGGAAACGGTCCACCCCCAGATCCGTCAGGAACCCCACCGACGCCGGATCCAGACTCACCGGCACCCCCCGCGCGCGGGCCGAGGCCAGCGCCGCCTCCACGAACGCCCGGCCCGGCGCGGAGAACAGCAGATAGCCCGACAGATGCAGTCGGGCGACCCCGTCCAGCAGCGTCGGCGACCAGTCCCGTGGAGCCAGCCGCACGGCCGCGCCGCTGTCCGTGAGGAACGTCCGCTCGGCCGCGGCGCCCGCGTCGACCAGGCAGATCACCGTGCCGGTCGACGCCTCGGGATCGACGACCAGCAGCGGCCGCACCCCGCACGCCACCAGCTCCCGCTCGTGCCACGAGGCCGCGTCCGCGCCGACCCGGCCCAGCATCCGGACCTCCGCCGCGCCCCGGTGCGCCGCCCAGCAGGCCACGTTGGCCCCTGCCCCGCCGGGCACCGTCCGGATGGCCGCGACCGTGTCCGTGCCCGGCGCGAGCGGCCCCCGGTGCCGGGCGACGACGTCCGTGACGACGTCCCCGGCGACCAGCAGTGCGCCCCCGGCGGAGGTCACGCCCCGGCCCAGGCCGCCGCGATCCGTCCCGCCAGCCGTACGTTGCCGCGCACCGCGGCCAGGTTCGCCTCCAGCGAGGCACCGTCGGTGTGCCGGACCAGATGGTCGAGGAGGAACGGGGTGACCCCCTGGCCCGTGACGCCGGCCTCCTCGCACGCGTGCAGCGCGTCGGCGAGCACGCGCGCGTGCAGCTCCGGGTCCAACTGCTGCTCCTCGGGCACGGGGTTGGCGACGATCAGCGCCGACTCGGGCCCGCCGACCGCGTCCTGCGCCCGCATCACGTCCCCCACCCGAGCGGGCGAGTCCAGCGTCCAGTCCACGGGATGCCCCGAGTCCGACAGATAGAAGCCGGGGAACCGGTCCGTGCCGTACCCGGCCACCGCCACCCCCAGGGTCTCCAGCCGCTGGAGGGTCGCCGGGACGTCCAGGATGGACTTCACGCCCGCGCACACCACCGTGATCCTGGTCCGCGCGAGCAGCCCCAGGTCCGCCGACTCGTCCTGGGTCACCGTCCACTCCCGGTGCACCCCGCCGAGCCCGCCCGTGGCGAACACCCGGACGCCCGCCAGCGCCGCGAGCATCGCCGTCGCGGACACCGTGGTCGCCCCGCTCGCCCCGGACGCCACCGCGAGCGGCAGATCACGGTGGCCGAGCTTGCGGATGCCGTCCTCGTTCGCGACCCGCTCCAACTGCTCCTTGTCCAGGCCGACATGGGGACGTCCGTCGAGGACGGCGATCGTCGCGGGGACGGCTCCCTCCGCGCGGACGACCTCCTCAAGATCCAGTGCCACCTGGAGGTTGCGCGGTCGTGGCAGCCCGTGCGCGATGATCGTGGACTCCAGGGCCACCACGGGTCGACGCGCGTCGATCGCCGCGCGCACTTCTTCGGAAACCACCAGCACCACGCGCCCGCCTCCTGTCGATGGGTTCTCCCTCAACTCTGGCGGGCGCGGCACCCGGCCAAACACTTGCGGCCTGTGGGGGACGACACCAGCCTGGGACGCATGACGGACAACACCACGCGTCTCGACCATGTCGTCCTGTGGGTACGGGACCCCGAGGCGTCGGCCGGCTTCTACGAGCGGACGCTCGGCACGGCGCCCCTCAGGCTCGCCGACTTCGCCGCGGGCACGGTGCCCTTTCCGTCCGTACGGCTCAACGAGGAGACCATCCTCGACCTGATGCCGCTGTCCATGGCGGAACGGATGCGGATGCTCCCCGGTGCCGCCGAGAGCGCGGGCCACCCGGTCAACCACGTCTGCCTGGCCCTGCCCGCCGAGGGCTTCGACGCCCTGCGCGCCCGCCTGGAGGAGGCGGCGGTGCCCGTCTCGGCCGTCGACCACGGCTCCTACGGCGCCCGCGGCCGGGCCGCACGCAGCTTCTACTTCCGCGACCCGGACGGGAACGTCATCGAGGCACGGCACTACGACTGACGGCGGCGGGGACGCACGCGCGCGTGACGCGCCCGTACGGCGCTCGTACGGGCACGCGCGCGTGGCCCCCGCCCGGACCTCAGACCGGACGGACCCCGTCCAGCGCCCCGTGCGGGTTCAGCACGTACTTGCGGCTCGCGCCCTGGTCGAACTCGGCGTAGCCGCGCGGCGCGTCCTCGATCCCGATCACGGTCGCGTTGACCGCCTTGGCGATGTGCACCCGCTCGTGCAGGATCGCCATCATCAGACCCCGGTGGTACTTCATCACCGGGCACTGCCCGGTCGTGAACCGGTGGCTCCTGGCCCACCCGAGCCCGAGGCGCACCTTCAGCGTCCCCGACTTCGCGTCCTCGTCGATCCCGCCGGGGTCGTCGGTGACGTACAGGCCGGGAATGCCGAGGGCACCGCCCGCGCGCGTGATGCCCATCAGCGAGTTCAGGACCGTCGCGGGCGCCTCAGGGGCGTCCGGGCCGTGCGCCCGCGCCTCGAAGCCGACCGCGTCGACCGCGGCGTCCACCTCGGGCTCCCCGAGGATCTGCGCGATCTGCTCGTCCACGGCGCCCCGGGAGACGTCCACGGTCTCGCAGCCGAAGGCGCGTGCCTGCGCGAGCCGCTCGGCGTTGAGGTCGCCCACGATGACGACGGCCGCGCCCAGCAGCTGCGCGGAGGCCGCCGCGGCCAGACCGACCGGGCCCGCCCCGGCGACGTACACCGTGGAACCGACACCGGCGCCCGAGGACACCACGCCGTGGAAGCCCGTCGGGAAGATGTCCGACAGCATGGTCAGATCGAGCAGCTTCTCGCGCGCCTGGTCCCGGTCCGGGAACCTCAGCAGGTTGAAGTCCGCGTACGGCACCAGGGCGTACTCGGCCTGACCGCCGACCCAGCCGCCCATGTCGACATAGCCGTAGGCCGCCCCGGGACGTGCCGGGTTGACGTTCAGGCAGATGCCGGTCTTGCGCTCCTTGCAGTTGCGGCATCGCCCGCAGGCGATGTTGAACGGTACGGAGACGATGTCGCCGACGTCGATCGTCTCGACGTCGGGCCCCCGTTCGACGACCTCTCCGGTGATCTCGTGGCCGAGGACCAGCCCCTCGGGCGCGGTCGTCCGTCCGCGCACCATGTGCTGGTCGCTGCCGCAGATGTTGCTGGCGAGGACCTTCAGGATCACTCCGTGCCGGCACTTGCGGCCGACGTTCTCCGGAGCCACCCCCGGTCCGTCCTGGAGTTCGAGCGTGGGGTAGTCGATCGTCCTGACCTCCACCGCGCCCGGCTTGAGATACGCGACTGCCCTGTTCCCGGTTGCGCTCATGCGTGATCGCCGTCCCTTCGGCTCCGAAGTCTTCGGATGCCAGTGGCTGTGCGCATGGCGGAGTCTGCTACCGCCCCGGCGTTCCGGCCAGCCGTCGCGCGCGGCCGGCGTCAGAACAGGGGCTCGGGCAGGACGCCCTCCAGGGCGAGCAGCTTCCGCTTGGTCTCCAGACCGCCCCCGAAACCGCCGATGCCGCCGTCGCTCTCCACGACGCGATGGCAGGGCACGACCACCGGCAGCGGATTGGCGCCCATCGCCGTCCCCACCGCCTGGGCCGCGCCCGGCTGCCCCACCCGCCGGGCCAGATCGCCGTACCCCACGACGCTGCCGTAGGGCACTCCGTCGGCCAGCTCGCGCAGGACCTGCCGGTTGAAGCCCGAGATCAGCGACCAGTCCAGGGGCAGCTCGAAAGCGCGCCGCTCGCCCGCGAAGTACGCCTCGAACTGGCGTATCGCCTCGGCCAGCAGCGGGGAGTCCGGGGCCTCGGCCGGCGACTCGCCCAGCCGGGAGGCGAGCCGCTCCAGCGCCCTGTCGCGCACCGCCTCGTCCGCGTGGAAGACGACGTTGACCAGGCCGTCACGGCTCGCGGCCAGCAGCAGCGGACCGATGCCGGTGCCGACGACGGCCCACACGACCCGCTGCTCGTTGTGCCCATGGCTGTCCATGCGCCCACCGTACGGTCCGCCACTGACAACGCCCGCTCAGCGTCCCTGGACGGCCTTGAGGACGACGTCGGGGGTGTTGGTGATGATCCCGTCGACTCCGGCTTCGGTGACCCGGCGGGCGCTGTCCGCGTCGTTCACGGTCCAGGAGAAGACCTCCAGCGGCTTGCCGTGCGGCCCCGTGAAGGAGTGGACGGCGGCCACGTACCCGGTGGAGACGGTGGTCCGTGAGGGGTTGATCTGGTCCGTGAAGCGCGCGTAGCCGGACACGTCCGAGACACCCGGTGTGCCGAGCAGCCCGGTCCGCACCCCGGGCTTGAGCTCGTGGACGGTCCGCACGGTGTCCACGCTGAAGCTCTGCACGATCAGCCGGTCGGCGAGATGCGGCCGGTCGAGCCAGCCCTCGTTGGCGAGCGTCTTCAGGATCTGACCCTCGATGCCCGGATACAGCTCCGGGTTCTTGATCTCCAGCAGGAGCTTCTGGCCGTTGCGCTCGACCCGCTCCACATACTGCTCCAGCGTCGGCACGCGCGCGCCCGCGTACGCGGGCCCGAACCAGCTGCCCGCGTCGAGCCGCGCGATCTCGGCCGCCGTGAAGTCCCTCACCTTCCAGGGCTTGCGTCCGGGGAAGACCTCCTCGGCGTCGGTGGTGCGCCGCAGGCTGTCGTCGTGGACGACCACCAGAGCGCCGTCCCTGGTCCGCTGGACGTCGTTCTCGACCCAGCGGGCGCCCAGCTCGTGGGCCCTGTCCACGGCGGCCAGGGTGTTCTCGGGCGCGTACGCGGAGGCGCCCCGGTGGGCGATGACGAGCGGCGGGTCGCCGTCCCCGACCGCCCGGACGTCCGGTGCGGGCAGCAGCAGGGCGGCGGGGATCAGGAGTGCGGTGGTCGTGGCGGCAAGTGCGCGCGAGGGCATGCGGCCTCCTTGCGTCGAGCATCACGTACAGCTCCACTGTGACAGCAGAGGGTCAATGGCAGGGGAGTGCAGAATGGCCACAGAACGAACGAGGTCGCCCAACCCCGCTCACTGGTGCCGCACAACTGCGACAAGGGCGTGTTTCTTTGCCGGAAAATCGTTCGACCATTCCGGTGGGAGTCATACTCTCTGCCTCAACCCTGACCGCCCGCGCGGTCCTGGGAGGGGGCGCTTTTCAGCACATTCCGGGACGCAAGAGGGCGGAAGGTAGCCGCGCATGCAAGGCACGGTCGACGGATTCAGCTACGGACTCGTCACACCGCTGGTGGCCTACCTCATGGCCTGCCTGGGCGGGGCCCTCGGCCTGCGCTGCACCACCAGAGCCATGCTCGTGTCGAACTCCTGGCGGCCCGGCTGGCTGGCCCTCGGTTCCGCGGCCATCGGCTCCGGCATATGGACCATGCACTTCGTCGCCATGATGGGCTTCACCGTCGCGGGCGCGCCGATCCACTACGACAAGCCCACGACCTTCGCGAGCCTCGGCGTCGCCATCGTCATGGTGGGCGTCGGGATCTTCATCGTCGGCTACCGGGGCGCCCGCGGAACCGCCCTGTTCACCGGCGGCACCATCACCGGCCTCGGCGTCGCCTCGATGCACTACCTGGGCATGGCCGGCATGCGGCTCAACGGAGCGCTGGAGTACAACACCTTCACCGTCGCCGCCTCCGTCGTCATAGCGATGGTCGCCGCCACCGCCGCCCTGTGGGCCGCGGGCCAGGTCAGGGGCCTGATGTGGAGCGTGGGCGCGAGCCTGGTCATGGGGCTCGCCGTCAGCGGCATGCACTACACCGGCATGGCCGCCCTCAGCGTCCACCTGCACAACGGCTCCGGCCCCACCGGCGGCGACTCGGCCGCCGAACTGCTCGCGCCGATGCTCGTGGGCCCGCTCGCCTTCCTGCTGATCGCGGGCGTCGTCGTGATGTTCGACCCGCTGATGGTCATGGGCAAGCCCGAATGGTCCACCCTGGAGAACAAGCCGGGCGTCCCGGCCCACGAGACCGTCTCCCACTCCGGGCGCCGCCCCGCGCTGCGCCCCCGCCGGGGAACCGGCCACCGGGGCTCACGCACCCCGCAGAACCGCTGATCAGCACGCGTTGTCAGTGCGGGGTCGTACGGTGGACCCCATGCGGCCCGTTTCCCAGATCGAACGCTCGGTGGCGCCCTTCGAGGTCGTCAGCTCCTACCAGCCCAGCGGCGACCAGCCGGCGGCCATCGCCGACCTGGCACGGCGCATCGAGGCCGGCGAGAAGGACGTCGTCCTCCTCGGCGCGACCGGCACCGGCAAGTCCGCCACCACCGCGTGGATGATCGAGAAGCTCCAGCGGCCCACCCTCGTGATGGCCCCGAACAAGACCCTGGCCGCCCAGCTGGCCAACGAGTTCCGCGAGCTGCTCCCGAACAACGCGGTCGAATACTTCGTCTCGTACTACGACTACTACCAGCCCGAGGCCTACGTCCCTCAGTCGGACACCTACATCGAGAAGGACTCCTCGATCAACGAGGAGGTCGAGCGGCTGCGCCACTCCGCCACCAACTCGCTGCTCACCCGCCGAGACGTCGTCGTGGTCGCCTCCGTGTCCTGCATCTACGGCCTCGGCACCCCCCAGGAGTACGTGGACCGGATGGTCCCCCTGAAGGTCGGCGAGGAGTTCGACCGCGACCAGCTGCTGCGCCGCTTCGTCGACATCCAGTACACGCGCAACGACACGGCCTTCACCCGCGGCACCTTCCGGGTGCGCGGCGACACCATCGAGATCTTCCCGGTCTACGAGGAGCTCGCCGTCCGCATCGAGATGTTCGGCGACGAGATCGAGGCCCTGTCCACCCTCCACCCCCTCACCGGCGAGATCATCAGCGACGACCAGCAGCTGTACGTCTTCCCGGCCTCCCACTACGTCGCCGGCCCCGAGCGCCTGGAGCGCGCCGCCAACGACATCGAGAAGGAGCTGGGCGAGCGCCTCACCGAGCTGGAGAAGCAGGGCAAGCTCCTGGAGGCCCAGCGCCTGCGGATGCGCACGACGTACGACCTGGAGATGCTCCGCCAGATCGGCTCCTGCTCCGGCGTCGAGAACTACTCGATGCACTTCGACGGCCGCGAGCCCGGCTCCCCGCCCAACACCCTGCTCGACTACTTCCCCGACGACTTCCTGCTCGTCATCGACGAGTCGCATGTCACGGTGCCGCAGATCGGCGCCATGTACGAGGGCGACGCCTCCCGCAAGCGCACCCTCGTCGACCACGGCTTCCGGTTGCCCTCCGCGCTCGACAACCGCCCGCTGAAGTGGGAGGAGTTCCAGGAGCGCGTCGGACAGGCCGTCTACCTGTCCGCGACCCCCGGCGCCTACGAGCTCTCGCGCGGCGACGGCGTGGTCGAGCAGATCATCCGCCCCACCGGTCTCATCGACCCGGAGGTCGTCGTCAAGCCGACCGAGGGCCAGATCGACGACCTGGTGCACGAGATCCGCACCCGCACCGAGAAGGACGAGCGCGTCCTGGTCACCACGCTCACCAAGAAGATGGCCGAGGACCTCACCGACTACTTCCTGGAACTCGGCATCCAGGTGCGCTATCTGCACAGCGACGTCGACACCCTGCGCCGCGTCGAACTGCTGCGGGAACTGCGCTCCGGCGAGTTCGACGTCCTGGTCGGCATCAACCTCCTGCGCGAGGGCCTCGACCTGCCCGAGGTCTCCCTGGTGGCGATCCTCGACGCCGACAAGGAGGGCTTCCTGCGCTCCGGCACCTCGCTGATCCAGACGATCGGCCGCGCGGCGCGCAACGTCTCCGGACAGGTCCACATGTACGCCGACAAGATCACGCCGGCCATGGAGAAGGCCATCGACGAGACCAACCGGCGCCGCGAGAAGCAGGTCGCGTACAACAAGGCGCACGGCATCGACCCGCAGCCGCTCCGCAAGAAGATCAACGACATCGTGGCGCAGATCGCCCGCGAGGGCGTGGACACCGAGCAACTGCTCGGCAGCGGTTACCGCAAGCAGAAGGACGGCAAGGCCGCCAAGGCCCCCGTGCCCTCGCTCGGCGGCAAGGCGGCCACCGGGGCCAAGGGAGCCAAGGGCAAGGCCAAGGAGACCGTGCCGACCGACCGTCCCGCGGCCGAACTCACCGAGCAGATCGAGCAGATGACCGAGCGGATGCGTGCCGCCGCCGCGGACCTCCAGTTCGAGATCGCCGCCCGACTGCGCGACGAGGTCTCCGAGATGAAGAAGGAACTGCGTCAGATGCGGGAGGCGGGCCTGGCCTGAGCCCGCCCCGTCCCACGCTCTGTGTTGCAAGACCGACACAAAGTGCGGACCTGGGTAGCGGCATTGTCAGTGCCCTTGCATAGGGTTCTGGTCAACCGCGCACTTCGCGGCAACAGGGGACAGTTCGAGAGGGGAATCAGCGCGTGACCGTCAACATGACCAAGGGTCAGGCCATCAGTCTGCAGAAGAACGACGGCGGCAGCCTGACTTCGGTGCGCATGGGTCTTGGCTGGCAGGCGGCCCCCCGGCGTGGCCTGTTCGGCTCGCGTACCCGGGAGATCGACCTGGACGCCTCGGCCGTCCTGTTCGCCGACAAGCAGCCCGTGGACGTCGTCTTCTTCCGCCACCTGGTGAGCGACGACGGCTCGGTGCGGCACACCGGCGACAACCTGGTGGGCGGTGCCGGCCAGGGCGGCGACGACGAGTCGATCCTCGTCGACCTCGCCCGCGTCCCGGTCCACATCGACCAGATCGTCTTCACCGTGAACTCCTTCACGGGCCAGACGTTCCAGGAGGTGCAGAACGCGTTCTGCCGCCTGGTCGACGAGACCAACGGCCAGGAGCTGGCCCGCTACACGCTGGCGGGCGGCGGCGCCTACACCGCCCAGATCATGGCCAAGGTGCACCGCACCGGCTCCTCCTGGACGATGACGGCCCTCGGCACGCCCGCCAACGGCCGTACGTTCCAGGACCTGATGCCGGCGATCCTGCCGCACCTGTAGGACACCGGCGAGCGGCACACGACACCGAAGCGACACAGGGGGACGAAGGCATGACGGCCGAGCTGGTGCGGGGGCAGAACCACCCGCTCTCCCAGGCCCGCCTGGAGATCCGGGTCTCGGCCGGCAAGCCGGTCGTGGCCGGCGCGACGCTCGGCGACGAGCACGGCAAGGTCCACGGCGTGGAGTGGGTGGCCCATCCGGGCGCGCCCACCCTGCCGGGCCTGGAGGTCTCACGGCAGGCCGCCGCCGATCACCGGCTGGCGGTCGACCTGGACGCCGTGCCGGAGGCCGTGCACCGGATCAGTGTGCTGCTCGCCCTGCCCACCGGAGTGGGCGGTCCCGTCCGCTTCGGCGGGCTGGCCGCCCCGTTCCTCGCCGTCACCGGCCTCGACGGCGCCGAGATCGCGTCCTACACGATCACCGGCCTGGAGACCGAGTCGGCCGTGGTCGCCCTGGAGCTCTACCGCCGACCGGGCGCCTGGAAGGTCCGCGCGATAGGCCAGGGCTACGCGGGCGGCCTCGTCGAACTCCTCACCGACCAGGGCCTGTCCGAGGCGAACTGCCTCGCCACCGGCATCAACGACGCGGTGGCCCAGGGCATGGCCCGCTCCGTCCCCGCGCCGCACGCCGCGACCGGCTCGTACGGAACCCAGACCCCCGACACCCCGGGCCGGCCCACCACGCCCTACGGCACCCAGGGCACCCCGGCTCCCGTCGCACCGCAGGGCGCGCAGGAGCCCGACCCCGGCACCGTCGGCGAGCCCGCCGCGGCCACGCCGGCCGTCGGCGGCCCCATCAACTACAGCCACCCGGGCCGCCAGACCGCGGCCCCGCCGCCGCCCCCGCCCACCGCGCCGCCGGCGCAGCCCGGGCAGCCCGCCCAGCCCGTCGCGGGGGACGCCACCGGCTGGTCCATGGACGAGCGGCTCTACAACCAGGTGTGGGGCATGTTCGAGGATCTCGCCCGCACCACGGCCGCGTACCGCAGCGCCGTCGACTTCGCCGACTCCCGCATGGAGAAGGAGCTCGACCAGGTCCTGTCCGACCCGCGCAGCCGGATCGGCGGCCAGGGCGACGCGGCGCGCGACGCGGCCCAGGCCAAGCACGCGCAGCTCGTCGACCAGGCGCGGGCCGCGCTCGACCGGGACCTCGCGCAGCTCACCGCCGAGTCCGACGTCGTCGAGCCCGCGCTGCCGCCCGCCTACGCCCGCTGGGACAACCCCGTGTGGCACGGCTACCGGGTGCCGATGGAGATCCCCATGGCCGTGCGCCTGGGCGACCTGCATCTGCCCGAGGCCGCGCTGCTGCGCATCCCGATGCTGGTCAGGCTGCCGCTGGAGCGGGGCCTGTGGATCGACGCGGGCCGGGCCGACTCGCTCGACGGCTCCTACGTCGACTCCCACGAGGTCAAGCGGCTGGCGATGGAGACCGCGGTGGCGCACGCCGCCCGGCTGCTCGCCGTCTATCCGGCGGGCGAGTTCACCGTCCACGTCCTCGACCCGGCCGGCACCGGGACGCAGGCGCTGGCCCCGCTCGTGCACACCGGTGTCCTCGCGGAGCCGCCCGCGGTCGGAGCGGCCGGGGTGTCCCAGGTGCTGGGGCGGCTCACCCAGCGCGTCGACCTGGTGCAGATGGCCGTGCGCGGCGGTGCCCCCGACGCGCTCCCGCCCGGCTTCGACACCTCCGAGCAGCTCCTGATCGTCAACGACTTCCCGCACGGCTTCGACGACCGGGCCGTGACCCAGCTGCGCTACCTCGCCGACGAGGGCCCGCGGGTCGGGGTCCATCTGATGATGGTCGCGGACCGCGAGGAGGCGTCCGCGTACGGGCCGCTGCTCGACCCGCTGTGGCGTTCACTGCTGCGACTCACGCCGGTGCCGGACGACCACCTCGCCGACCCGTGGGTGGGGCATGCCTGGACGTACGAGCCCTCGCTCGCCCCGGCGGGCAGCCAGGTGCTCCGGCAGGTCCTCGCACAGGTGGCCAAGGCCCGCACCAAGTAGACGTAAAGTCGCCTGACCAGGCGCTTTGACCTTTCTTTTGCCAATCGCTTTACCTTTCCTTGGTGATTGGGGTACCTTCTTTCTCACGGAGGGGAGTACTCCCTGTCGACTGCGGCGTTCCCGTCAATACGGATCATGGCCTGACGAATCGGGCCCGGTCCCGGGGCGTCGGCCCACCTTGGGTGGAAGAGACCTCCGGCAGCGATGCGCTGACATTTGCCACCGTTACGTACTGCCGGAGGCGCAGTGGATGTTTCCCTGACCCTGTGGGTCCTGACGATCGTGGGCCTCGCCGCCCTCATCGCGGTCGACTTCTTCATCGGCCGCAAGCCGCACGACGTGTCCATCAAGGAAGCCGGGATCTGGACGGTCGTCTGGATCGCCCTTGCCTGTCTCTTCGGGTTCGGCCTGCTGATCTTCGGCGGCGGCCAGCCCGCCGGTGAGTTCTTCGCGGGCTTCATCACCGAGAAGTCGCTGAGCGTCGACAACCTCTTCGTCTTCGTCCTGATCATGGCCAAGTTCGCGGTGCCCTCGCAGTACCAGCAGCGGGTGCTCCTCGTCGGCGTGCTCATCGCCCTGGTGCTGCGGGCGATCTTCATCGCAGCCGGTGCCGCGATCCTCGCCAGCTTCGCCTGGGTGTTCTACCTCTTCGGCGCCTTCCTGATCTGGACCGCCTGGAAGCTCATCCAGGAGGCCCGGGCCGACCAGGAGGACGAGGAGTTCGAGGAGAACAAGCTCCTCAAGGCCGCCGAGCGCCGCTTCGGCGTGGCCGACCGCTACCACGGCACCAAGCTCTGGATCGAGCAGAACGGCAAGCGGGTCATGACCCCGATGCTCGTCGTGATGCTCGCGATCGGCACCACCGACGTCCTGTTCGCCCTGGACTCGATCCCCGCGATCTTCGGTCTGACCCAGGACCCGTACATCGTGTTCACGGCCAACGCGTTCGCCCTGATGGGTCTGCGTCAGCTGTACTTCCTGATCGGCGGCCTGCTCAGGAAGCTGGTCCACCTCAGCTACGGCCTGTCGATCATCCTCGGCTTCATCGGCATCAAGCTGGTGCTGCACGCGTTGCACGAGTCCGGGGTCCATGTCCCCGAGATCAGCATCCCGGTCTCCCTCGGCGTGATCTGCTCCGTCCTGATCGTCACCACGATCACCAGCCTGAGGGCGTCCCGGAAGCAGGCGGCGGCCGAGGCGGCGCAGTCCGGGAGCGAGAGCGCTCCGAAGGACAGCATCGAGGCCTGACCACGCACGACGTAGGAACAACCAGCACCGGGAGCTTCGCGCGATGAATTGCCGAGCGAAGCTCCCGGTGCTTCTTTGGGTGCGGAACGCTCCCGCTCCGGGAGAGGCACGGCCGGGTGGAGGAACCCGTGGACGCACCGACCAAGTTCGTACAGATCGTCGACTTCGAGACCGACCGCATCGAGGAGATGCGCGAGCTGGCCGACGAGACCGACAAGCGCACGGCGGGCCGCAGCGGCGGCCCCACGCGCCGCCTCATCCTCAAGGACAGGAACCGGCCGAACCGCTACCTCGCGGTGATCGAGTTCGACTCCTACGAGGAAGCCATGGCCAACAACAACGACCCCGAGACGACCAGGTTCGCCGAGGGGATGGCCGCACTCTGTACCAGGCCACCGACCTTCACCGACTGCGACCTCGAAAGGATGAACGAGCTCTGATGACAGGCGCCAGGCCCCGCGAGCACGCCGGAATGCGGGGCCTGGAGCCCTCTGCGAGGATCGCGTCATGATCGCTCGGCTCAGGTCGCTGACCACTCGGTGGACCACCCTCGTGCCGGCCCTGGCGGTCGTCCTCCTCGCCCTCACCTGGGGCCGGGACCTGCCCGGTGTGCTCGTCGCCCTGGTGACGCTGGTCCTGGCGGGAGCCGTCCTGGCCGCCGTGCACCACGCCGAGGTGGTCGCGCACCGGGTCGGCGAACCCTTCGGCTCCCTCGTCCTCGCGGTCGCCGTCACCATCATCGAGGTCGCGCTGATCGTCACCCTGATGGCCGACGGCGGCGACAAGGGATCGACGCTCGCCCGCGACACGGTCTTCGCCGCCGTCATGATCACCTGCAACGGCATCGTCGGCATCTGCCTCCTCGTCGCCTCCCTGCGCCACGGCACCGCCGTCTTCAACCCCGAGGGCACCGGCGCGGCCCTGGCGACCGTCGCCACCCTGGCCACGCTCAGCCTGGTCCTGCCGACGTTCACCACCAGCAAGCCGGGCCCCGAGTTCTCCAGCGTCCAGCTCACCTTCGCCGCCGTGTCCTCGCTGATCCTGTACGGCCTGTTCGTCACCACCCAGACCGTGCGGCACCGCGACTACTTCCTGCCGATCACCCGCCAGGGCGAGGTGATCACCATGGACGACCACGCGGAGGCCCCGTCCGCCCGGATCGCCTGGACCAGCCTCGGCCTGCTCGGGCTCGCGCTGATCGGCGTCGTGGGCCTGGCGAAGGGCGTCTCGCCGACCATCGAGTCCGGAGTGGAGGCCGCGGGTCTGCACCACGCGGTCGTCGGTGTGATCATCGCGCTGCTGGTGCTGCTGCCCGAGACCATCGCCGCCCTGCGCTCCGCCCGCCGCGACCGCGTCCAGACCAGCCTCAACCTCGCGCTCGGCTCCGCCATGGCCAGCATCGGCCTGACCATCCCCGCGGTCGCCCTCGCCTCCATCTGGCTCTCCGGCCCGCTCGTCCTCGGCCTCAGCTCCACCCACATGGTGCTGCTCGCCCTGACCGTCGTCGTCAGCTCCCTGACGGTCGTGCCGGGCCGGGCGACCCCGCTCCAGGGCGGCGTGCACCTGGTGCTCTTCGCGGCCTACCTGGAACTCGCGATCAACCCGTGACCGGCTCCGCCGCGACCGCCGGCACCGGCCGCGTCTCCGGCAGCAGCGCGAAGCAGCCGAGGCTCAGCAGCGCGATCCCCGTCAGATACGCCCCCACGCCCCAGGGCACCCGGCCGGCGCTCTGCTCGGCCAGCGCGGTCGCCACGATCGGCGTCAGCGCGCCGCCGAGGACCCCGCCGAGGTTGTAGCCGACCGCGGCGCCCGTGCAGCGCACCCGGGGCTCGTACAGCTCCGGCAGATAGGCGGCGATCACAGCGAACATCGTGATGAACGCGAGCAGCGCCCCGAGGAAGCCGAGGAACATCAGCAGCGGCGCACCCGTCGACAGCAGCGCCACCATGGGGAACATCCACAGCGCGGCGGCCCCGCACCCGGCCAGACACAGCGGCCTGCGCCCGTACCGGTCGCCGAGCAGCGCCATCACCGGCGTGAGCGCGCCCTTCACCACGACCGCCGCCATGATGCAGGCCAGCATCACCGTACGGCTCACCCCCAGCCGCTCCGTCGCGTACGCGAGGGACCAGGTCGTCACGGCGTAGAAGATCGCGTAGCCGACCGCGAGCGCCCCCGCGGTGAGCAGGACCAGCCGCCAGTGGTCGCGGACGACCTCGGCGAGCGGCACGCGCGCGTGGTCGTCGAGCGCGAGGAACTGAGGGCTCTCGGTGAGCGACGAGCGCAGCCAGAGCCCGGCCACGGCCAGCACTCCGGCCGCCCAGAACGGCACGCGCCACCCCCAGGAGGCGAACTGCGCCTCGGTCAGCGTCGCCGCTAGGGCCAGCATCACGCCGTTGGCGAGCAGGAAGCCCACCGCGGGCCCGATCTGCGGGAAGCTCGCCCACAGGGCGCGCCGCTCGGGCGGCGCGTGCTCCGCGGTGAGCAGCACGGCCCCGCCCCACTCGCCGCCCAGCCCCAGCCCTTGGAGGAACCGCAGGGCGAGCAGCAGCAGGGGAGCGGCCACCCCGATCGAGTCGTACGCCGGTACGCAGCCGACGGCGACGGTCGCGCCGCCGGTCAGCAGCAGCGACAGCACGAGTACCGGACGCCGTCCCCGCCGGTCCCCGATGTGCCCGAACAGCACCGATCCCAGCGGCCGGGCGACGAACCCCACAGCGAAGGTCCCGAAGGCGGCCAGGGTGCCCGCCAGCGGCGAGAAGGTCGGGAAGAACAGGGGGCCCAGGACCAGCGCCGCGGCCGTCCCGTAGACGAAGAAGTCGTAGAACTCGATGGCCGTCCCCGCGAGCGAGGCGGCGGCGAGCCGCGGCATGGAGGGCGTGCTTACGCTGCGTACGTCGTGCATGCCGCGTCAACTACCCACGGTGACCGCTGGTTACGGGGGCGCGCGGTGGTGCCGACGGGTGCTGCCGTACGCCGGTCGGGACCCCCGTGGCGCACCGTGATAGACCGGGTCGGAGCAGCGGTCTCGAACGGATCGCCATCCCCTGACGGACCGGAGGAACCGTGCCCCGCACCCTGGCCAACGCCCCGATCATGATCCTCAACGGACCCAATCTGAACCTGCTCGGCCAGCGCCAGCCGGAGATCTACGGCTCCGACACCCTCGCCGACGTCGAGGCCCTGTGCGCCAAGACCGCCGCCGCGCACGGTGGGACGGTCGACTTCCGGCAGTCCAACCACGAGGGCGAACTGGTCGACTGGATCCACGAGGCGAGGCTGAACCACTGCGGGATCGTCATCAACCCCGGCGCCTACTCCCACACCTCGGTCGCGATCCTGGACGCGCTCAACACCTGCGACGGACTGCCCGTGCTGGAGGTCCACATCTCCAACATCCACCAGCGGGAGTCCTTCCGGCACCACTCGTACGTCTCCCTGCGCGCGAACGGTGTCATCGCGGGGTGCGGTGTGCAGGGGTACGCGTTCGGCGTGGAGCGGGTCGCGGCGCTCGCGGGGACGGGGCAGGCCGCCACGTGAGCGCCGCGACCCGGGCGCCGCGCCGGGGCCGCCGGCCGAGGGCGGGGTTCGGAAGGACCGGCGGCCCGTACCGCGCCGGAGCCGTCATCCCGCGCGGGGCTGCCACCAGTTGACCTCGCGACCACGCGCGCGGGGAGCGTGCGCGTGACACGGGCGTGAGTGAAGCGTTCACACGGGGCGCGCGTGGTGACGCCGTGCGCCGGGCGCCCGCTCCGTCTCACCGCCCGCACCGGTGCGCTCCGCGCCCCCGTTCACCACCCGCGCGCGTGCCACTCCGGCAGATGCGGGCGCTCGGCGCCGAGGGTCGTGTCGTTGCCGTGGCCCGGGTAGACCCAGGTCTCGTCGGGCAGCGGGGCGAAGATCTTCGTCTCGACGTCGCTGATCAGCCGGGCGAACGCCTCGGGATCCTTGCGGGTGTTGCCCACGCCCCCGGGGAACAGGCAGTCGCCGGTGAAGACGTGCGGGTGGCCGTGCGGGTCGTCGTAGACCAGGGCGATGGAGCCCGGGGTGTGCCCGGCCAGGTGGCGCGCGGTCAGCTCGACGCGGCCGACGTGCAGGGTGTCGCCGTCGTCGACCAGGACGTCGGTCGGCACCGGGATGCCGGAGGCGTCCTCGCGCCCCGCGTACGTGCGCGCGCCGGTGGCCTCCACGACACGGGCGAGCGCCTGCCAGTGGTCGCCGTGCTGGTGCGTGGTGACGACGGACGCGATGCCGTCGTCGCCGATCATGCCGATCAGGGTCTCCGCGTCGTTGGCCGCGTCGATCAGCAACTGCTCGTCGGTGGCCCGGCAGCGCAGCAGATAGGCGTTGTTGTCCATCGGGCCGACCGCGATCTTGGTGATCATCAGGTCCTTGAGCTCGTGCACGTCCGCCGCGCCGCCGACCGTCACCTGTCCGCTGTACGTCATGGCCGTCAGCCTATAGCGGCGGCAGCGCCGGGAGCGGGCCCCCCTCGACCGTCAGCCGTGCCCCGTCCCGGCGTCCCGCGAGCCACCCCAGCAGATCGGCCGGACCGCCCGTCACCGTCACCTCGGGGGCGTCGCCCTCCCGTCCGGTGCTCCACGCGCGCGTGCCGTCGGCGAGGCAGGTCGGAGGGACGTCGGGGCGGCCCGTGAAACGGTCGGCGAGGAAGGTGGTCTCGCGCTCCGTGAACTCCGCGGGCAGGTCCTCCAGCTCGTAGCCGATCCCGAGGTCCACGTGGTGCAGCTCCACCTCGGCCCAGCGCCTGAACGGCACCTGGGACGCCAGGTCGGTGACCCCGTTGCGCAGCTCCACGGTGCGCGACCAGTCCGCCGGCGCCGCCCCGGCGTCCTGGAAGCGGGCGGCGCTGTCGCGGAGGTCAGCGAGCTGCTCGTCCAGTGGGCGCGGGGCGTCCCGCTCGATGTCGGCGTCGCGGGCCTCGCCGCTCGGATACATGGGGCGTCCGCCGAGGACGTTCACCAGGGCGTCCGCGTTGCGGGCCAGGTGGGCGAGGACATGGCCGCGGGTCCACCCGGGAAGCCGTGACGGCTCGGCCACCGACGCGTTGTCCACTTTGGCGGCTGCGGTGAGCAGCCGTTCGGTCGCCTCACGTACAGACGCCAGGTCATGCGCGTGATCAGTCATGGTGCCGACCCTAGCCCCGCCACACCTTTGGGTGAAGGTGGTGAAGCGGTGCCATAAATCGAATGCACGTGCTATATCGTCGGACGCGGCGTCGGGCATGCTGGATGACCGGGATTTGTTCTCCCCATCCGGGAATCCGTCCGGCGTTGTCAGTGGCTCCCCCTAGTCTGAACAAGCACGGGGGCCTCGCCCCTGTCACCACTCTCAAGAAAGGTGCGGACCGGCGTGGCCGACCGTCTCATCGTCCGTGGCGCGCGCGAGCACAACCTGAAGAACGTCTCGCTCGACCTGCCACGCGACTCGCTCATCGTCTTCACGGGCCTGTCCGGGTCGGGCAAGTCCTCCCTGGCCTTCGACACGATCTTCGCCGAGGGCCAGCGCCGCTACGTGGAGTCGCTCTCCTCGTACGCCCGCCAGTTCCTCGGTCAGATGGACAAGCCGGACGTCGACTTCATCGAGGGTCTCTCCCCGGCGGTCTCCATCGACCAGAAGTCGACCTCCCGCAACCCGCGCTCGACGGTCGGCACCATCACCGAGGTCTACGACTACCTGCGGCTGCTCTTCGCCCGCATCGGCAAGCCGCACTGCCCCGAGTGCGGTCGGCCCATCTCGCGCCAGTCGCCGCAGGCCATCGTCGACAAGGTCCTGGAGCTGCCCGAGGGCAGCCGCTTCCAGGTCCTGTCGCCGCTCGTGCGCGAGCGCAAGGGCGAGTTCGTCGACCTCTTCGCGGACCTTCAGACCAAGGGCTACTCCCGCGCGCGCGTGGACGGCGAGACCGTCCAGCTCTCCGAGCCGCCCACGCTGAAGAAGCAGGAGAAGCACACCATCGAGGTGGTCGTCGACCGCCTCACGGTGAAGGACTCCGCCAAGCGCCGCCTCACCGACTCCGTGGAGACCGCCCTCGGGCTGTCCGGCGGCATGGTCGTCCTCGACTTCGTCGACCTGCCCGCCGACGACCCCGAGCGCGAGCGCATGTACTCGGAGCACCTGTACTGCGCCTACGACGACCTGTCCTTCGAGGAGCTGGAGCCGCGCTCCTTCTCGTTCAACTCGCCCTTCGGCGCCTGCCCCGAGTGCTCCGGCATCGGCACGCGTATGGAGGTCGACGCGGAGCTGATCGTCCCGGACGAGGACAAGTCCCTCGACGAGGGCGCCATCCACCCCTGGTCGCACGGGCACACCAAGGACTACTTCGGCCGCCTGATCAACGCCCTGGCCGACGCTCTCGGCTTCCGCACGGACATCCCCTTCGCGGGCCTGCCGCAGCGCGCCAGGAAGGCCCTGCTGTACGGGCACAAGACGCAGATCGAGGTGCGGTACCGCAACCGGTACGGCCGCGAGCGCGTGTACACCACGCCGTTCGAGGGCGCCGTCCCCTTCGTCAAGCGCCGCCACAGCGAGGCCGAGTCCGACGCCAGCCGGGAGCGCTTCGAGGGCTACATGCGCGAGGTGCCCTGCCCCACCTGTGAGGGCACGCGTCTGAAGCCGATCGTCCTCGCGGTCACCGTCATGGGGAAGTCGATCGCCGAGGTCTCCGCCATGTCCATCAGCGACTGCGCGGACTTCCTGGGCGAGCTGAAGCTCGACGCCCGCGACAAGAAGATCGCCGAGCGCGTGCTGAAGGAGGTCAACGAGCGGCTCAAGTTCCTCGTCGACGTCGGCCTCGACTACCTCTCCCTGAACCGCGCGGCGGGCACCCTCTCCGGCGGTGAGGCCCAGCGCATCCGGCTGGCCACCCAGATCGGCTCCGGTCTCGTCGGTGTCCTGTACGTCCTCGACGAGCCGTCGATCGGTCTGCACCAGCGCGACAACCACCGGCTGATCGAGACCCTGGTCCGGCTGCGCGACATGGGCAACACGCTCATCGTCGTCGAGCACGACGAGGACACCATCAAGGTCGCCGACTGGGTCGTCGACATCGGCCCCGGCGCCGGTGAGCACGGCGGCAAGGTGGTGCACAGCGGCGACCTGAAGGGGCTGCTCGCCAACGACGAGTCGCAGACCGGCCAGTACCTGTCGGGCAAGAAGTCCATCCCGCTGCCGGACATCCGCCGCCCCCAGGACCCGTCCCGCCGGCTCACGGTGCACGGCGCCCGCGAGAACAACCTCCAGGACATCGACGTCTCGTTCCCGCTCGGTGTGTTCACCGCGGTCACCGGCGTCTCCGGGTCCGGCAAGTCGACCCTGGTCAACGACATCCTCTACACGCACCTGGCGCGCGAGCTGAACGGCGCCCGCAGCGTTCCCGGACGCCACACGCGCGTGGACGGCGACGACCTCGTCGACAAGGTCGTCCATGTCGACCAGTCGCCCATCGGCCGCACCCCGCGGTCCAACCCGGCGACGTACACCGGTGTCTTCGACCATGTCCGCAAGCTGTTCGCGGAGACCACCGAGGCGAAGGTCCGCGGCTATCTGCCCGGCCGCTTCTCCTTCAACGTCAAGGGCGGTCGCTGCGAGAACTGCGCGGGCGACGGCACCATCAAGATCGAGATGAACTTCCTCCCGGACGTCTACGTCCCGTGCGAGGTCTGCCACGGAGCCCGCTACAACCGGGAGACCCTGGAGGTCCACTACAAGGGCAAGTCCATCGCCGAGGTCCTGAACATGCCGATCGAGGAGGCCACGTCCTTCTTCGAGGCCGTCCCCGCGATCGCCCGCCACCTCAACACGCTCAAGGACGTCGGTCTCGGCTACGTCCGTCTCGGCCAGTCCGCGACGACGCTCTCCGGCGGTGAGGCGCAGCGCGTCAAGCTCGCCAGCGAGCTCCAGAAGCGCTCCACCGGCCGTACGGTCTACGTCCTGGACGAGCCGACCACCGGTCTGCACTTCGAGGACATCAGCAAGCTGCTGAAGGTCCTGTCGGGCCTGGTCGACAAGGGCAACACGGTCATCGTCATCGAGCACAACCTCGACGTGATCAAGACCGCGGACTGGGTCGTCGACATGGGTCCCGAGGGCGGCGCGGGCGGCGGTCTCGTCGTCGCCGAGGGCACGCCCGAGGAGGTCGCGGGCGTCCCGGCCAGCCACACCGGCAAGTTCCTGCGGGAGGTCCTCGGCGCGGACCGCATCAGCGACGCGAGCGAGGTGAAGGCCCCGCGCGGGACGACGGCCCGGTCCACGGCCAAGAAGACGGCGGCCAAGAAGACCGCCACGGCCAAGACCGCCACGGCCAAGACCGCCACGGCGAAGACGGCCGCGAAGAAGGCGACCACCGCCAAGACCGCGACCGCCGCGGTGAAGAAGGCGGCTCCCGCCAAGAAGACGACGAGGGCCCGCAAGGCCTGAGCCGGCGGACGGACAAAGGCCGGTGCCCCGTGGGAACCTCCCCACGGGGCACCGGTCGTCCACAGGGCCACGAACGTCAGAAGCCCCCCAGCTCGGCCGCGTACGGCGGTTCCGCCCCCGCCCGTGAACAGGTGACTGCCGCCGCCCGGGCCGCGAAGCGCAGCAGCCGCTCCCAGTCGTCCCGGCCCAGTGCCGCGAGCCCGTCTGAGGACAGGGCGTCCAGCCCGTGCAGCCCGGACAGTCCGTGCAGCCCGGACAGTCCGTGCAGCAGTGCCGCGTTGACGGTGTCACCGGCGCCGATCGTGTCCACGACGGCGACCTTCTCGCCCGGCACCGCGTACTCGCCCCCGTCCCGGGTGAAGACGGTCAGCCCGTCGCCGCCCCGGGTGATCACGACGGCGGCCGGTCCCGCGGCCAGCCACTCGCGCGGGGTGCCGCCCAGCCACCGGGCGTCCTCCTCGGAGAGCTTGAGCAGCGACACCGACGGCAGCCAGTTCTTGAACCGGGCCCGGTAGGCGTCCGCGTCCGGGATCAGCCCCGCCCGGATGTTGGGGTCGAGCGCGGTGAACACACCCTGGGCCGCGGCGTCCCGCATCAGCTCCTCGTAGGCGCTCGCCCCGGGCTCCAGGACGAGGGAGCAGGTTCCGAAGGACACCGCGCGCGTACCGGCCGGCAGCGTGGGCGGCACCGCGAAGAGACGGTCGGCGGTGCCCTCGACGTAGAAGGAGTAGGCGGCCGAGCCGTCGCCGTCGATCGTGGCGACCGCCAGCGTGGTCGGCTCCGGGCCCCGCTGCACGGCCGACACGTCCACGGACGCCTCCCGCAGCCCGTCGAGCAGCGCCTCACCGAAGGCGTCCGAGGAGACGCGCGAGCAGAAGGCGGTGGGGGAGCCGAGACGGCCGAGCGCGACGGCCGTGTTGTACGGGCCCCCGCCGCGCGCCGGCGTGAGCCCCGCGAGGGCTCCCGTGTCCTGTGGTACCAGGTCGATGAGGGCCTCACCGGCGACGACGATCACGAGACGGGTCCTTTCGTGGAGTGCGGGGACCGGCCCGCGGGCTGCTGGGAGCCGGCGGACGGCCGAGGTTCCTCGGGGCAGCCGCACGAGCCGCGGTGGACGAACGTGCAGGGCAGCCGCAGGGTCCGCGCGGGCCGATCGGGGGTGTCCAGGCGTTCCAGCAGGACCCGCACTGCCTGGACGCCGATCTCCCGGCCCGGCTGGGCGACCGCGGTGAGCCGGGGCGAGAAGAGGTCGGCCCAGGGGAAGTCGTCGAAGCAGCACAGCGCCAGGTCGCCCGGCACCGACAGCCCCCGGTCGCGGAGCGTCCTGAGCGCGCCCAGCGTCATCGCGTTGTTGGCGGTCACCAGGGCCGTGGGCGGCGCGTCGAGCGACAGCAGGGCGGCGGTCGCGCGCTCCGCCCCGGCCGACGCGGACTCCCCATGGGCGACGAGCCGCTCGTCGTAGGGCAGTCCCGCCGCGGCGAGGCCGTCGCGGTACCCGGCGACGCGCTCGCTGCTGGTGCTGAGCCCGGGCAGGCCCGCGACCAGGCCGATGCGCCGGTGGCCGAGCCCGGCGAGATGGGTGACCAGACCGGCCGTCGGCCCGGCGCTCTCGGCGCACACCTGGTCGATGTCCCGCGGGCCGTCCACCAGGCGGTCCAGGAAGACCGCCGGCACCCGGTGCCGTTCCAGGTAGCCGAGCAGCGCGGACGGCTGCGCCGAGGGGGCGACGATCAGGCCGTCCACGCGGCGCTCGTGCAGCAGCTGGACGACCTCGCGTTCATGGACGGGGTCGTCGTGCGGGTCGGCCAGGAGGAGGCCGTAGCCGTGGCGCAGGGCCTCGGCCTCCACGCCCTGGAGGATCTCCGTGAAGTAGGGGTTGCCGATCGCCGACACCGCGAGCCCGATCGAGCGGGTGCGGGAGGTCACCAGCGAGCGGGCGAGGGCGTTCGGTGTGTAGCCCAGCTCGTCCATCGCGTCGAGGACGGCCTGCCGGGTGTGGGGCAGGACGGGACGGGTGCCGTTGAGGACGTGCGAGACGGTCGCCACGGAGACGCCCGCGCTGCGGGCCACGTCGGCCATGGTCGCCATGGGCGCTCCCTCCCCGAACGGTCCGGCGACGGCCGGCGGCGGTGAACGGTCGTCTGCCGGGAAGGTAGCCCATCCGGCGGTGCGCGTAAACGCTTGCGCAAGCGTTTACGCGCACCGCCGGGCAGCGGTCGCGGTGCGCGTCGGACCGGCCTTGTGCCCTGCCGCCCCTCGACGCGGACGGTCCGTCGGACCTTGCTCCCGGGTGGGCGGGCCGTCGGACCTGTTCCCGGGTGGGCGGGCCGTCGGGCCTGTTCCCGGGTGGGTGGCCCGTCGAACCTGTTCCCGGGCGGACGGTCCGTCGGGCCTGCTCCCGGATGGGCGGTCCGGGCGGCCCCTACTCCCAGTCCCAGCCGATCCCCACGATCCCGCTCCGCACGCGCGGCTCCACGATGTGGACCGAGCGGTGCGGGCCGGTGAGGGGAAGCTCCTGGCGGCTGCTGCGCGGGGCCGCCGCCGAGTGCTGGGTGAACCGGTGGCAGCGCGTCGGCAGCGCGCTCTCGTCGAACCGCACCTGGAGCGCGTACTGGCCGCCCGCCGGACCGAAGCCGCGCACATACTCGCGCGAGACGCCGGCCGTGCCGTCGTCGACGCCGTAGCGGAAGAGGTAGGTGTCACCGGCCCGCAGCCGGGTGCCGAAGAGGAGTTCGGCGACGAGCACGCCGGTGTCGTGGTGCAGCCGCACGCGTCCCACGCGGCAGTTCTCCAGGGCGTGCACCTGCATGCGCTCCGGCGCGCACCCCGGGTCGCCGTGGTGCACGGCCACGAAGCGGTCCACGCCTTCCTTGTGGGCGCGCACGATGTGGTGCGACTCACGGCCGAGCAGTTCGCGCCGGGTGCCGATCCGGACCCGCTCGTGGTGCCCGAGGGTGTGCAGTCCGCTGTCCGGTGCCGCGTCCAGGTCGGTCAGCAGACGCTGCAGGACGCCCGAGGCCTCGACGAGCGAGCGGTAGGAGCGGGCGGCGGGGCGCTGGCCGGACGCGCCTTCCTCGGCCTCGGCGAGCAGCCGTATCAGGGACTCCTCCGGCAGCTGGAGTATCTCCTCCAGCGCCCGCACCGCGCGCAGCGACTCGGGGCGCTGAGGGCGCCGCGCACCCTGCTGCCAGTAACTCAGGCTCGTGACACCGACCTTGACCCCGTGACGGGACAGGTGGTGCTGCACACGCTGGAGCGGCAGTCCCCGGGCGGCGATCGCGGCCCGCAGGGCGACGTGGAAGGGGCCGCCGCGCAGGGCCGTGTCCAGTTCCGCGACGGCGACGGCCGTGTCGTCCGCGTGCTGTGTGGCGTGCGGCATGCAGGGGCCTTTCTGTGGGTGTTCACGACGGCTGGTCAGACCGTCGGCGAGGGTCACCCGGGGCCACCCCCGACGGTGTGGAGGAGTCTTCACATCCGTACGCAGTCGTTCACGGACCCGAGTTCCCCCGCATTGAAGCGTGTTGACCTAGTCCCGACAACACCCGCAGTCCCCGGGCGGCCCGCTGTCGGCCGAGACGCGACGGGTGCGGCCGTCCCGTGTTCACGTCGTGGTGACCGGCCCGCCGTCGCCGAGCACGTCCCGGATCGCCCGGGCGGAGAGGGCCGACTTGGGCACGAACCCGCGCGCGGGGCTCGCGGCGACGAGTTCCTCGAAGTCGTCCGGGGAGTGCGTGGAGATCAGGATGATGACCGACGGCACGCGGACGGCCAGCTCGACCACGAGGTCGAAGCCGTTCTCGCCGCCCAGGTCGACGTCCACCAGCACGAGGTCCGGGACCAGTTCGGCAGCCAGGGCGAGAGCCTCCGGGCCTGTCAGGGCGACGCCGACGACGGGGATCCCGTCGCGTTCGAGCAAGCTGCGCGCGGCCTCCAGGAACCGGATGCTGTCATCGACCAGAAGACAGCGCATGGACATGCAGACAGGGTCCCAACCGATGGTTGATTGCGCTTTCCAGTTACCTGCAAAGAGTCGACGCGCGTTGCTTACGGGCAGCAGGAATGTGCTGAAGTCCTGTGCCGAATCGGGCAGTTGCCGCTCACCCAGCGCGGGCGGAAGGTGACGCGCGGTAGCATGTGGACTGCCCTGGGGAGCCGCGGACGTCCGGTCGAGTGGGGGTGCGCGATGAGGGCATGGCTCAGGGAAACCGGCACCGGCCGCAGCCGTCGTGCCCCGTGCCCCCGGTGCCCCGGCCGTCGTTCGCCGTCGCCGGCCGCCGCCCCTCTCCCCGCACCGGGCGCCGAGGTCCTGCCGTGCGCCGCCTGAGCGTGGGCCGCAAGCTGACCCTCCTCGTGCTGCTGCCGGTGACCTGCCTGCTGACGTTCATCGCGTTCGGCGCGGTCGCCCGCTGGGAGGAGGCCGGCCGGCTGCGCGCGTTCCGCACGGCGACGGAGGTGGCCTTCTCCGTGACGGAGGTCTCCGACGCCGTCGCACAGGAGCGGACCGCCGCCGTGGAGGCACGGCTGCGGCCCGGCACGCGCACGCGTGCCGAGCGCGAGGAGGCCGAGCGCGCCACCCGGCAGGCCCTGGCCGGCGCCGAGCACCGTGCCGCCTCCTGGACCGGCACGGACGTCACCGGCGGCCTCCGCGCGGTGAGCCGCCGACTGCGTGCGCTGCGGGCCCTGACGGAGAGCGGCGCACTGACCGCGCCCGCGACGGCACAGCGGTACTCGACGAGCACGCGGTCTCTCCTCGACGCCGTCGCCCGGCTCGAATCCGGGCGCCCCACCCGGGAGTCGGGCCGGGCCGCCGACGCCCACCTCGCCCTGCTGCGGGCCGTCGAGGCCGCCGAACGCGAACGCGTCGAACTCGCCGTCCTGCTCGACGAGGGGCCCGGCCCGCTCCCCGCCTCCGCCCGCCGCTGGTCCGCGCTGGAGGACGCCGAGCTGGACACCTTCCGCCGGAACACCACCACCGCACTCGGCGACGCGCTCCACGGCATCCGGTCACGGGCACCCGGCCGCGCCGTGAGCCAGGTCCGCGCCCTGCTCGACGCCGCCGACCCGAGCACCCTGACGTGGCCCTCGTACGACACCTGGCTCGCCGTCTCCGGGGCCCGCGTCGACTCCCTGCGCGACCTCCAGGACCGGGCCGCCCGGCGGCTGGCCGACGTCGCCGCGGACGACGCGCGCGGCGCGCGGAGCCGCGCGGTGCGCGACCTCACGCTCTCCCTCACCGTCCTGACGGCCTTCACCGCACTCGCCCTGGCCGTGCGCCGCTCCGTCGTCCGGCCCCTCGGCGAGGTCGCGGTCGCCGCGCGGGCCGTGTCGCGCGGCGACCTGGCGTACGACATCCGGCACAGGGGGCGCGACGAGCTCGGGGACGTCGCCGGCGCCTTCAGGGAGCTGCGGGGGACCGCCGAGCGGCTGGCGGGGGAGCTACGGGCCATGACGGCGGCGATCGACGCCGACCGGCCCGACCACCGCGCGGACGTCACCGCCTACGCCGGGACCTGGGCCCGGCTCGCCGACGGCGTGAACGGCGCCATGACGTCCTTCGCCGCGGCCCAGGGGCGGCGCAGGAAGGACGAACGCGACCTGGAGGGCATCTTCAACCTCTCCCTCGACCTGCTCTGCATCTGCGGACTCGACGGCTACTTCAAGCGGGTCAACCCCGCCTTCGAACGCACCCTCGGACATCCCGCCGAGACGCTGCTGGCCCGGCCGTACCTGGAGTTCGTGCACGAGGCCGACCGGGACGCCACCCGCACCGCCCTGGACCGGCTCGCCCGAGGGGAGGCGCTGGCCGGGTTCGAGAACCGGTTCGTGCGGGAGGACGGCACCGAACGGTGGCTCCAGTGGAGCGCCCGGCCCGTCCCGGAGGTGGGCCTTTTCTACGCCGCCGCCCGTGACGTCACCGAGAGCCGCAGGACCACCCGGGAACAGGCGGCGCTGCGCCGCGTCGCCACGCTCGTGGCCCGGGGTGCCCCCGCGGCCGAGGTGTTCCAGCGGGTGGCGACCGAGGTCGGTGACCTGCTGGGCACCCGGGCGGCCGTCCTGCGGCACGACCCCGACGGCGGCGACACCCTCCTCGGCACCTCCCGGGGCCTTCCCGAGGCGGTCGAGTGGGCCACCCGCGAGGCCCGCCGGGGCGCCGGCCGCAAGGCGGTCGAGGAGGTCGCCAGGACCGGGCGCGCGGCCCACGTCGGCCACGCCGTGGCGGTGCCCGTCGTCGTCGAGGACCGGCTGTGGGCCATCGTCGTCGCGACGTCCGTGCTGGAGGAGCTGCCCGCCGGGACCGAGTCGCGGCTGGCCGACTTCACCGAACTCGCCGCCACCGCCATCGCCAACACCGACAGCCGCGCCCAGCTGACCGCGTCACGCGCGCGCGTGGTGGCCGCCTCGGACGCCTCACGGCGCCGGATCGAGCGCGATCTGCACGACGGGGTGCAGCAGCGGCTCGTCGCCCTCCAGCTCGAACTGAAGCTGGCCGAGTCCCTGCTCACGGATCCGCCCCGGGAACTCGCCGAGCAGATCGCGCACATCGGCGAGGGGCTCGGCGACGCCTTCCAGGACCTGCTGGAGGTGGCCCGCGGCATCCACCCGGCGATCCTCTCCAGGGGCGGCCTGGGCCCGGCCCTGCGCTCCCTGGCCCGCCGCAGCGCCGTCCCGGTCGAACTCGACCTGGAGCTGCCCGGCGGGCGGCTGCCCGAGCGGCTGGAGGTGGCCGCGTACTACGTCGTCTCCGAGTGCCTCAACAACGCCGCCAAGCACGCGCACGCGCACGTGGTCGAGGTCGGCGCCCGGATCCGGGACGGCCGGCTGGAGATGGTCATCGCCGACGACGGGGTCGGCGGCGCCGACACGGGCCGCGGCTCCGGGCTGATCGGGCTGATCGACCGCGTCGAGGCGAGCGGCGGCAGACTCGACATCAGCAGCCCGCCCGGCGCGGGCACCACCCTGCGCGCGGTGCTGCCCCTGGACGTCCCGCACCCCTACGCGTGACCGCCCGGGGCGCACGCCGGGGGAGCCGTCCGGGCGGGGGGACCTCGGACTTCGGTGACGTTCGCGTGCGTACCGGGCGGTCGTGTCGGACGCAGAGGCCGGCGTCCGCTTCCTGGGGCGGCACGGGCCGCCGTCGCGTGCTCATCCGCGGCGCACCGCCGATCGCACTGGTACGAGAATCGTCCACGTCTGCTCGTCTGTCGTCAGGGCAGGCACCCAAACCCGGTTCCCGCTAGCCGTAATCCCGCCCTTCCGGCAGGCTGTTGGGCGCAGCATCGGCCGGGCAACGGGGAGCCGGGACCATGGACGACGCACCACAGCAGCAGCGGCGGGGACGGGTCGTCCTCGCCGACGACGACGTCCTGCTCCGGGAGGGCCTGGCGAGCCTGTGCGAACGGGCCGGGTACGAGGTGGCCGGCCAGGCCGGGGACGCGGTACGGCTCCTGGAACTCGTCGACAGGACCCGCCCCGACCTGGCGATCGTCGACATACGGATGCCGCCCGACCACTCCACCGAGGGACTCAAGGCGGCCCGGGCGATCCGGCGGCGCGATCCGGCGATCGGGATCCTCGTCCTGTCGGCGTTCGTCGAGGTCGAGGACGCGCTGGAGCTCCTGGCCAGCGGCCGGGGCATCGGCTATCTGCTCAAGAGCCGGGTCACGGTCGTCGACGAGTTCACCGAGGCCCTGGAACGCGTCGGCCGGGGCGGCTCGGTCGTGGACCCCTCGCTGGTCCACGAGCTGTTCACGGCCCAGCGTCGCGACGACCCCCTGTCCCACCTCAGCGCCCGTGAACTGGAGGTCCTCGCCCTGATGGCCGAGGGCCGCTCCAACGCCGGCATAGGCCGCCGCCTGTGGGTCACCGAGGGCACCGTCGAGAAACACGTCCGCAGCATCCTCGGCAAACTCCACCTCGCCGAGGACACGGACGCCCACCGCCGGGTCCTGGCGGTCCTCACCTTCCTGGAGTCGCGCTAGGGGTGATGCACAGGCGGCTCCGGGCTTGTCCACAGGCCCGCCGGAGTGTCGGTGCGCGCCAGTAGGGTGTGAGACATGGCCGACCCCTCCAGCTACCGCCCCAGGCCGGGGCAGATCCCGGACTCTCCCGGGGTGTACAGGTTCCGTGACGAGCACCGCCGGGTGATCTACGTCGGAAAGGCGAAGAGCCTGCGCCAGCGCCTGGCGAACTACTTCCAGGACCTGGCGAACCTGCACCCCCGCACCCGCACCATGGTCACCACGGCGGCGTCCGTGGAGTGGACCGTGGTGTCCACGGAGGTCGAGGCCCTGCAACTGGAGTACTCCTGGATCAAGGAGTACGACCCCCGGTTCAACGTCAAGTACCGCGACGACAAGAGCTACCCCTACCTCGCGGTGACCCTGAACGAGGAGTACCCGCGCGTCCAGGTGATGCGTGGTCAGAAGAGGAAGGGCGTGCGCTACTTCGGGCCGTACGGACACGCGTGGGCGATCCGCGACACCGTCGACCTGCTGCTGCGCGTCTTCCCCGTGCGCACCTGCTCCGCCGGCGTCTTCAAGAACGCCGCCCGCACCGGCCGGCCCTGCCTCCTCGGCTACATCGGCAAGTGCTCGGCCCCCTGCGTCGGCCGCGTCACGCCCGAGGAGCACCGCGAACTCGCCGACGAGTTCTGCGACTTCATGACCGGCCGCACCGGCACGTATCTGCGCCGGCTGGAGAAGCAGATGGCCGAGGCGGCCGAGGAGATGGAGTACGAGCGGGCCGCCCGGCTGCGCGACGACATCGAGGCCCTGCGCAAGGCGATGGAGAAGAGCGCCGTCGTGCTCGCCGACGCGACCGACGCCGACCTCGTCGCCGTCGCCGAGGACGAGCTCGAAGCGGCCGTCCAGATCTTCCACGTCCGCGGCGGACGCGTGCGCGGCCAGCGCGGCTGGGTCACCGACAAGGTCGAGGACGTCACCACCGCGGCCCTCGTCGAACATGCCCTCCAGCAGCTCTACGGCGAGGAGCGCGGCGACGCCGTGCCCAAGGAGGTCCTCGTCCCGGCCCTGCCCGACCCGGTCGAACCGCTCCAGGAGTGGCTGGCGGGCCACCGCGGGTCCAACGTCTCGCTGCGCGTCCCGCAGCGCGGCGACAAGAAGGCCCTCATGGAGACCGTCGAACGCAACGCGCAGCACGCGCTCGCCCTGCACAAGACCAAGCGGGCCTCCGACCTCACCACCCGCTCGCGTGCCCTGGAGGAGATCGCCGAGGCCCTCGACCTCGGCAGCGCGCCGCTGCGCATCGAGTGCTACGACATCTCCCACCTCCAGGGCGACGACGTCGTGGCCTCCATGGTCGTCTTCGAGGACGGCCTCCAGCGCAAGAGCGAGTACCGCCGCTTCCAGATCAAGGGCTTCGAGGGCCAGGACGACGTCCGCTCCATGCACGAGGTGATCACCCGCCGCTTCCGGCGCTACCTCGCCGACAAGGAACGCACCGGTGAATGGGCCGACGAGCTCCAGGACGAGGACGGCCGCCCCCGGAAGTTCGCCTATCCGCCCCAGCTCGTCGTCGTCGACGGCGGGCAGCCGCAGGTCGCCGCCGCCAGGAAGGCCCTCGACGAGCTCGGCATCGACGACATCGCCGTCTGCGGCCTCGCCAAGCGCCTGGAGGAGGTGTGGGTGCCGGACGACGACGACCCGATCGTCCTGCCCCGCACCAGCGAGGGCCTCTACCTGCTCCAGCGCGTCCGCGACGAGGCCCACCGGTTCGCGATCACCTACCAGCGCGCCAAGCGCGGCAAGCGGTTCAGGTCGAGCCCCCTGGACGACGTCCCCGGTCTCGGAGACACGCGCAAGCAGGCGCTTCTGAAACATTTCGGCTCGTTGAAGAAACTTCGATCTGCCACCATCGACCAGATCTGCGAGGTTCCCGGTATAGGCCGCAAAACAGCCGAGACCATTGCCGTGGCCCTCGCCCAGGCGGCACCCGCCGCACCCGCGGTGAACACAGCCACTGGAGAGATCATGGAAGAGGAACCCGACGTGACGGGTTCCGGCGGGCAGCCCGTGACGGCGGGCACCGCGGACGACCGACGGGGGCAGGAGACATGAAGGTGAACAGGAACGACGGGCAGGACGGGCAACCGGACCGAGCCGGAGAAGGAGCACAGGTGAGTACGGGCACGACCAGCGACGCGGCCGGGATCCCCGACGTGGCCATCCCCGAGCTGGTGATCATCTCCGGCATGTCGGGAGCCGGCCGCTCGACCGCGGCCAAGTGTCTGGAGGACCTCGGCTGGTTCGTCGTCGACAACCTGCCGCCCGCGCTGATCCCCACCATGGTGGAGCTCGGCGCCCGCTCCCAGGGCAACGTGGCGCGGATCGCGGTCGTCGTCGACGTCCGTGGCCGCCGCTTCTTCGACAACCTCCGCGAGTCCCTCGCCGACCTGGAGTCCAAGCACGTCACCCGGCGGATCGTCTTCCTGGAGTCCTCCGACGAGGCCCTGGTGCGCCGCTTCGAGTCCGTGCGCCGCCCGCACCCCCTCCAGGGAGACGGCCGGATCGTCGACGGCATCGACGCCGAGCGCGAACTGCTGCGCGAGCTGCGCGGCGACGCCGACCTCGTCATCGACACCTCCAGCCTCAACGTGCACGAGCTGCGCGCGAAGATGGACGCCCAGTTCGCGGGCGAGGAGGAGCCCGAGCTAAGGGCCACGGTGATGTCCTTCGGCTTCAAGTACGGCCTCCCCGTCGACGCCGACCTGGTCGTGGACATGCGCTTTCTGCCCAACCCGCACTGGGTCCCGGAGCTGCGCCCCTTCACCGGCCTGAACGAGGAGGTGTCGGCGTACGTCTTCAACCAGCCCGGCGCCAAGGAGTTCATCGACCGCTACGCCGAGCTGCTCCAGCTCATCGCGGCCGGCTACCGCCGCGAGGGCAAGCGGTACGTGACCATCGCGGTCGGCTGCACCGGCGGCAAGCACCGCTCCGTGGCCACCGCCGAGAAGCTCGCCGCCCGCCTGGTCTCGCAGGGTGTGGAGACCGTCGTCGTACACCGGGACATGGGACGGGAATGACCGCACGTTCTCCGCGGCTCGGCAGGCTGCGCCGGGTGGTGCCCGAAGGGCGCTCCGGACGGCCCGTCGAGACCCGCGGCGCAAGGCCCCGGCGCCGTGGCGCCCAGCCCAAGGTGGTGGCGCTCGGTGGCGGCATGGGACTGTCCGCCTCGCTCGCCGCACTGCGCCGGATCACCGGCGACCTGACCGCCGTCGTCACCGTCGCCGACGACGGCGGCTCCAGTGGCCGGCTCCGTGACGAGCTGGGCGTGCTGCCGCCCGGCGATCTGCGCAAGGCACTGGCCGCCCTGTGCGGGGACGACGACTGGGGCCAGACCTGGGCCCGGGTCATCCAGCACCGCTTCCAGTCCAAGGGCGACCTGCACGAGCACGCGGTCGGCAATCTGCTGATCGTCGCCCTGTGGGAGCAGCTCGGCGACCACGTCCAGGCGCTCGACCTGGTCGGCAAGCTGCTGGGCGCGCACGGCCGGGTGCTGCCCATGTCCGCCGTGCCCCTGGAGCTCCAGGCCCTGGTCAAGGGGCACGATCCGGAGCGGCCCGAGGACGTGGACACCGTCCGCGGGCAGGCCACCGTCGCCCTCACCCCGGGCGAGGTGCAGTCCGTGCACGTGGTGCCGCACGACCCGCCCGCCGTGCCGGAGGCGGTCGCCGCCGTGCTGGACGCGGACTGGGTGGTGCTCGGCCCCGGGTCGTGGTTCTCCTCGGTCATCCCGCACCTCCTCGTGCCCGAACTGCTGGATGCGCTCACCGAGACCAAGGCGCGCCGGGTACTCTCGCTGAACCTCGCGCCGCAGCCGGGAGAAACCGAAGGCTTCTCACCGCAGCGTCATTTGGAGGTTTTGGGACGACACGCCCCTAAACTCGCCCTGGACGTGGTGCTGGCCGACGAGGCCGCCGTGCCCGATCGCGATTTGCTCACCGAGGCCGCCAAGCGGCTCGGCGCCGCGGTCGAGCTGGCGCCGGTGGCCCGGCCGGACGGGACTCCCCGGCATGACCCGGAGCTGCTTGCCGCCGCGTACGACCGTATTTTTCGGATGCATGGAAGGATCGGCCCATGGCGATGACGGCAGCGGTGAAGGACGAGATCTCCCGGCTCCCCGTCACCCGGACCTGCTGCAGGAAGGCGGAGGTCTCCGCCATTCTGCGGTTCGCCGGCGGCCTCCACCTGGTGAGCGGGCGGATCGTGATCGAGGCGGAGCTGGACACCGCGATGGCGGCGCGCCGGCTCAAGCGGGACATCCTGGAGATCTTCGGCCACAGCTCCGAACTGATCGTGATGGCACCGGGCGGACTGCGCCGCGGCTCGCGCTACGTCGTGCGCGTCGTCGCCGGCGGTGACCAGCTCGCGCGCCAGACCGGCCTGGTCGACGGCCGGGGCCGCCCGATCCGCGGCCTGCCCCCGCAGGTCGTCTCCGGGGCCACCTGCGACGCCGAGGCCGCCTGGCGCGGGGCGTTCCTCGCCCACGGCTCGCTGACCGAGCCCGGCCGCTCCTCCTCCCTGGAGGTCACCTGCCCGGGCCCCGAGGCCGCGCTCGCCCTGGTCGGCGCCGCCCGCAGGCTCTCCATCGCCGCCAAGGCCCGCGAGGTGCGCGGAGTGGACCGCGTGGTCGTCCGCGACGGCGACGCGATCGGCGCGCTGCTCACCCGGCTCGGCGCCCATGAGTCGGTGCTGGCCTGGGAGGAGCGCCGGATGCGCCGCGAGGTGCGGGCCACGGCGAACCGTCTCGCCAACTTCGACGACGCCAACCTGCGCCGCTCGGCCCGCGCGGCCGTCGCCGCCGGTGCCCGGGTGCAGCGCGCGCTGGAGATCCTCGCCGAGGAGGTCCCCGAGCACCTGGCCGCCGCGGGCCGGCTGCGCATGGAGCACAAGCAGGCCTCCCTGGAGGAGCTGGGCGCGCTCGCCGACCCGCCGCTCACCAAGGACGCCGTGGCCGGCCGTATCCGCCGTCTGCTGGCCATGGCCGACAAGCGGGCCCAGGACCTGGGCATCCCGGGCACGGAGTCCAGCATCACCGAGGAGATGGCCGACAACCTGGTCGGCTGACCACCCGTCGGCACCTCGACGGCCCTGTGCCGGCGTGTCGCTGACCCTCCGTCAAGAAGCCGGTGCCGTAGCCCAGTCGGGTGAGCGGCACCGGCTTTTTCGACGTCCGTGTGGCGCCCTTGACTGGATCATGAACTGTCATGAGCCTGGCATACGTTCGCTGCTGTGGCGAACCACGCAAGGGGGGCTCATGAGACGAAGAACGAGACCGATCCTCGCTGTCGGCGCACTCCTCCTGGGCGCGGCGGGCCTCGCGCCCCTCGCGCAGGCCGCGGAAGGCGCAGGCTCTCCCGACCCGAACGAGATCAAGGTCTTCCGTGCCGAGGTCACCAGCGCGCAGGTACCCCTGCTGCTGGCGGCCGGGCAGGACGGCCACGAGCTGAGCGAACAGGTGCCCGCCAGGGGCACCGCCACCGTCGAGGTCTATCTGACCGACGAACAGGCCGGCAAGCTGGAGAAACAGGGCGTCGACCTGACCGAGCACACCCTCTCCGCCAAGGCCGAGAACCGGGTGGAGCAGGCCGCCGAGGGCGTCTTCCGCCCCTACAGCGGCAGCGGTGGCATCCAGCAGGAGATCCTCGCGACGGCCCAGGCCAACCCCGGCCTGACCAAGGTCGTCTCGATCGGCAAGACCGTGAGCGGCCAGGACATCCTCGCGCTCAAACTGACCAAGGACGCGAAGAAGTCCAAGGACGGCGCCAAGCCCTCCGTCCTCTACATGTCCAACCAGCACGCGCGTGAGTGGATCACCCCGGAGATGACCCGGCGGCTGATGCACTACTACCTGGACAACTACCGCACCGACCGGCGGATCAAGAAGATCGTCGACTCCAGCGAGCTGTGGTTCGTCGTCTCCGCCAACCCGGACGGCTACGACTACACGTTCCAGAGCGAGGACACCCGCCTGTGGCGCAAGAACCTGCGCGACAACAACGGCGACGGCACCATCCGCATCGGTGACGGTGTCGACCTCAACCGCAACTTCTCCTACAAGTGGGGCTACGACAACGAGGGTTCGTCGCCCAACACCACCAGCGAGACCTACCGCGGCGCGAGCCCGGGCTCCGAGCCCGAGACGAAGGCCATCGACACCTTCGAGAAGCGGATCGGCTTCACCTACGGCATCAACTACCACTCCGCCGCCGAACTCCTGCTCTACGGCGTCGGCTGGCAGGTCGCGACCGACACCCCCGACGACGTCCTCTACAAGGCGCTCGCCGGCACCCCGGACAACTCCGCGATCCCCGGCTACCACCCGCAGGTCTCCTCGGAGCTGTACACCACCAACGGCGAGGCGGACGGCCACGCGTCGAACGTCAACGGGCTCGCCATGTTCACCCCCGAGATGTCGACCTGCCAGACCGCCTCGGACCTCGACCCGGACGACCAGTGGAACGCGGCCGACTGCCAGTCCGTCTTCAACTTCCCCGACGACGAGAAGCTGATCCAGCAGGAGTTCGAGAAGAACATCCCCTTCGCGCTCTCCGTCGCCGAGTCCGCCGGCCTGCCCGACCAGCCCAAGTCCTCCCTGGGCCTGACGGCCGCCGACTTCACCCCGGCCACGTTCACCACCTCCTACGCGCGCGGCGCCGACCAGGAGGTCTCCGTCGTCGCCCGCAGGTCCGTGCGCGACAAGGAGCTCAAGTACCGCGTCAACGGCGGCCGTACGCACGACACCTCGCTGCGCGCCTGGAAGGGCGGCGAGACCTACGGCGGTGAGGACAACCTCTACTTCGACGAGTACCGGGCCAAGGTCACCGGCGCCGGTCCCGGCGACAAGGTCGAGGTGTGGTTCACCGGCGAGGCCCGCGGAAAGAAGCGCGTCTCCAGCGCGCACTTCACCTACACGGTCGCCGAACGCCCGCGCGCGGACGTGCTCGTCGTGGCCGAGGAGGGCGCGGCGGCCACCCAGGCGCAGACCTACGTCGACGCCCTGAAGGCCAACGGCCGCAAGGCGATCGTCTGGGACGTCGCCACCCAGGGCGCGCCCGACGCGCTCGGCGTCCTCGACCACTTCAGGACCGTCGTCCACTACACCGGCGCGGCCGTACCGGGCAACGCCACCCAGCTCGAACTGCGCGCCTTCCTCAACGAGGGCGGCAAGCTGATCGAGGCGGGCGAACGGGCCGGCGGCAGCGTCGACCTCGGCGGCGGCACCCTGTCCAACGACTTCAGTCAGTACTACCTGGGCGCCTACACCCGCACCACCCTGCCCGGGGCCACCGCCTTCCAGGGCACCGGGAAGCTCACCGGCGCCGACGGGGCGCTCGGGGCGGCACCGGGCAACCCGCTGGACGCGGCCGGGTCGTACAGCGTCACCTCGGACAACCTCCCTGCCGCCACGTTCCCGCAGTTCGCGAGCGCGGGCGCGGGCACCTACCCCGGCACCGTCAACCCGTACGGCCCCTACGAGGGCGCCTCCATGGCCGCCGTCACGCACAGCGACTACGCCTGGAACCGGCTGACCCGCACCATCGACCTGACGAACGTGACCGCCGCGCAGGCGCCCACGTTCCGCACCCGGATGCTGTGGAGCACCGAGGAGGGCTACGACCACGCCGTCCTGGAGGCGCGGACCGCGGGCGGCGAGGACTGGACCACGCTGCCCGAACAGAACGGGAAGACCAGCAACGCCGTCCCCGTGGAGTGCGAGGCCGGGTACTTCATCGCCGCGCACCCCGCGCTCAAGCGGTATCTGACCCTCGGTGACGGCGGCTGCACGGCCTCCGGCACCAGTGGCCAGTGGAACAGCTTCACCGGGGCGTCCGAAGGCTGGCAGGAGGTCTCCTTCGACCTCTCCGCCTACGCCGGGAGGACCGTCGAGATCTCCCTCGGCTACATCACCGACCCCGGCAGCGGCGGACGCGGCGTCCTCGTCGACAACGCCTCCGTCGTGATCGGCGGCCAGGCCGTCGAGACCGAGGGCTTCGAGACGTCGCTCGGCGCCTGGACCGTGCCCGGACCGCCCGCGGGCAGCCCGGCCGCGGTCAAGGACTGGGGCCTCGCCGGTGAACTGTTCAAGACATACGGCGCGGTCACCACGGACGACACGGTCCTGCTGGGCTTCGGCCTGGAACACCTCACCGCGGCGGCCGACCGCGCGACCCTGCTCGGAAAGGCCCTCGGCTCACTCGGCGGGTGAACGCACTGGTCAACACTGACTGACCCTCCGTAGTCATTTCGAGCTACACGGCCTTTCGGCCCGGGCGGTCCGTACCCCTACTGGCGGGTACGGACCGCCTGCCCGTGTATGGGGCATCTCGATGTCACCGACGCGGCATCGGAGAGGTAGGGTCAGAGGCGGTCGGGGACATCCCAAACAGAGCTCGCCGGCACCGCATGGCCGGCGTACCAACGAGGAGATCGGTTCGTGACGATCCGCGTAGGCATCAACGGCTTCGGTCGTATCGGTCGCAACTACTTCCGCGCACTGCTGGAGCAGGGTGCTGACATCGAGATCGTGGCTGTCAACGACCTGGGTGACACCGCTACCACCGCGCATCTGCTGAAGTACGACACGATCCTGGGCCGCCTCAAGGCCGAGGTCTCGCACACCGCCGACACCATCACGGTCGACGGCC
The DNA here is from genome assembly GCF_044747265.1 of Streptomyces sp. NPDC090106. Taxonomy (NCBI): domain Bacteria; kingdom Bacillati; phylum Actinomycetota; class Actinomycetes; order Kitasatosporales; family Streptomycetaceae; genus Streptomyces; species Streptomyces sp. NPDC090106. The sequence continues at coordinate 509,146 of NZ_JBIVDS010000005.1, forward strand.
ACACCATCAAGGTGCTCTCCGAGCGCAACCCCGCCGACATCCCGTGGGGCGAGCTGGGCGTCGACATCGTCATCGAGTCGACCGGCATCTTCACCAAGAAGGCCGACGCCGAGAAGCACATCGCGGGCGGCGCCAAGAAGGTCCTCATCTCGGCTCCGGCCAAGGACGAGGACATCACCATCGTGATGGGCGTCAACCAGGACAAGTACGACCCGGCGAACCACCACGTCATCTCCAACGCCTCCTGCACCACCAACTGTGTGGCGCCCATGGCGAAGGTCCTCGACGAGAACTTCGGCATCGTCAAGGGTCTGATGACGACGGTCCACGCGTACACCAACGACCAGCGCATCCTGGACTTCCCGCACTCGGACCTGCGCCGCGCCCGCGCCGCCGCCGAGAACATCATCCCGACCACGACCGGTGCCGCGAAGGCCACCGCCCTGGTCCTCCCGCAGCTCAAGGGCAAGCTCGACGGCATCGCGATGCGCGTCCCGGTCCCGACCGGCTCCGCCACCGACCTGGTCGTCACCCTCCAGCGCGAGGTCACCAAGGACGAGGTCAACGCCGCGTTCAAGAAGGCCGCCGACGACGGCGACCTCAAGGGCGTCCTCGTCTACACCGAGGACCCGATCGTGTCCTCCGACATCGTGAGCGACCCGGCCTCCTGCACCTTCGACTCCTCCCTGACCATGGTCCAGGAGGGCAACACGGTGAAGATCCTCGGCTGGTACGACAACGAGTGGGGCTACTCCAACCGCCTCGTCGACCTCACGGTCTTCGTCGGCGGCCAGCTCTGATCAGCAGATCAGGCAGCTCGACGTGAGTGCGGGGCTCGGGCGGCGCGACGACGCGCCGTCCGGGCCCCCGCTCGTGCGACCAGCTTTCGTACGATCCAGAGCCGTCCTCCAGGAGCCCCAGGAGTCCCCTATATGAAGACGATCGACGAACTTCTCGCGGAAGGCGTCGCGGGCAAGCGGGTCTTCGTCCGCGCCGACCTCAACGTGCCGATGGCCGACGGTGTCATCACCGACGACGGCCGCATCCGCGCCGTCCTGCCGACGATCAAGGCCCTCGCCGACGCGGACGCCAAGGTGGTCGTCGCCTCCCACCTGGGCCGTCCCAAGGGCGCCCCGGACCCCCAGTTCTCCCTGATCCAGGCCGCCGAGCGGCTCGCGGAGCTCCTCGGCGCGCCCGTCGCGTTCGCCCAGGACACCGTCGGCCCCGCCGCGCACGACGCGGTGAACGGCCTGGAGCCCGGCCAGGTCGCGGTCCTGGAGAACCTCCGCTTCAACGCCGGTGAGACGTCCAAGGACGACACCGAGCGCGGCGAGTTCGCCGACCGGCTGGCCGCCCTCGCGGACGTCTACGTCGGTGACGGCTTCGGCGCGGTCCACCGCAAGCACGCCTCCGTCTACGACCTCCCGGCCCGGCTGCCGCACTACGCCGGCTACCTCATCGCCACCGAGGTCGGCGTCCTGAAGAAGCTCACCGAGGACGTCAAGCGGCCCTACGCCGTGGCCCTCGGCGGCTCCAAGGTCTCCGACAAGCTGGCCGTCATCGACCAGCTCCTCGGCAAGGCCGACCGCATCCTCATCGGCGGCGGCATGGCCTTCACCTTCCTCAAGGCCAAGGGCTACGAGGTCGGCACCTCGCTGCTCCAGGAGGACCAGATCCCGGCCGTCACCGAGTACCTGGAGCGCGCCGAGAAGCTCGGCGTCGAGCTGGTGCTCCCGGTCGACGTCGTGGTCTCCCCGGGCTTCCCGGACCTGAAGGCCAAGGCACCCACCGAGCACTCCGCGGTCGACGCGGACAAGATGCCCGAGGGCCAGCTGGGCCTGGACATCGGCCCGAGGACCGGCGAGCTGTACGCCGGCAAGCTCACCGACGCCGCGACCGTGTTCTGGAACGGTCCCATGGGCGTCTTCGAACACCCCGACTACGCCGAGGGCACCAAGGCGGTCGCCCAGGCACTCGTCGCCTCGGACGGGTTCACCGTCGTCGGCGGCGGAGACTCCGCCGCGGCCGTGCGCACGCTCGGCTTCGACGAGAACGCGTTCGGACACATCTCGACCGGCGGCGGCGCCTCCCTCGAATACCTCGAGGGCAAGACGCTCCCCGGCCTCGCCGCACTGGAGGACTGACCCCGCATGACCACTCGCACGCCGCTGATGGCGGGCAACTGGAAGATGAACCTCAACCACCTCGAGGCCATCGCCCACGTCCAGAAGCTCGCCTTCGCCCTCGCGGACAAGGACTACGAGGCCGTCGAGGTCGCCGTCCTGCCGCCCTTCACCGACCTGCGCTCCGTGCAGACCCTGGTCGACGGCGACAAGCTCAAGATCAAGTACGGCGCCCAGGACATCTCGGCGCACGACTCCGGTGCCTACACCGGCGAGATCTCCGGCTCGATGCTGGCCAAGCTGAAGTGCACGTACGTGGCCGTCGGCCACTCCGAGCGCCGCCAGTACCACAACGAGACCGACGACGTCGTCAACGCCAAGGTCAAGGCCGCCTACAAGCACGGCCTGACCCCGATCCTGTGCGTCGGCGAGGAGCTGGACGTCCGCGAGGCGGGCAACCACGTCGCCCACACCCTCACCCAGGTCGAAGGCGGCCTCAAGGACCTCCCGGCCGAGCAGGCCGAGTCCGTCGTCATCGCCTACGAGCCCGTGTGGGCCATCGGCACCGGCAAGGTCTGCGGCGCCGAGGACGCGCAGGAGGTCTGCGCCGCCATCCGCGCCAAGCTCGCCGAGCTGTACACCCAGGAGCTGGCCGACCAGGTCCGCATCCAGTACGGCGGCTCCGTGAAGTCCGGCAACGTCGCCGAGATCATGGCCCAGGCCGACATCGACGGCGCCCTCGTGGGCGGCGCGTCCCTCGACGCCGACGAGTTCGTCAAGATCGTGCGCTTCCGCGACCAGTGAGCCCGAGGCGGGCGCCCCGCAGGCGAACCGGCAAGAGGTGAGTATGCGGTAGCGGCGTTCCGTCGTACCCTTGCGGGGGCACGGCTCTTCGGCTGTGCCCCTGTCGTCCGTCCAGATCCGAGGAAGTTGGTCCAGCCGTGGTTATGGGGTTCTCGATCGCCCTGATCGTCTTCAGCGGTCTGATGATGCTGCTGGTGCTCATGCACAAGGGCAAGGGCGGCGGCCTCTCCGACATGTTCGGTGGCGGCATGCAGTCGTCCGTCGGCGGCTCCTCGGTCGCCGAGCGCAACCTCGACCGGATCACCATCGTGGTCGGTGTCCTGTGGTTCGCGTGCATCATCGTGCTCGGTCTCCTCATGAAGACGAACAGCTGACCGCCACGCACAATCCGCACGTAAGGCCCCATGTTCGGTACGCGCAGCTGAGCGCGGCCTATCATGGGGCTTGCGTCTAGGTGCGGGAGCTGTAACTCCAACCACTGGACGCGCGTTGGGCCTTACGTAGACTGAGGCGCTCGCAACGAAGCGACACGCCGACTCGCTTCGCGGCACCATCACGCAGGGAGTTACGACCGTGGCAAGTGGCAACGCGATCCGAGGAAGCCGGGTCGGGGCGGGGCCGATGGGCGAGGCCGAGCGCGGCGAGTCCGCGCCGCGGCTGCGCATCTCCTTCTGGTGCTCCAACGGGCACGAGACGCAGCCCAGCTTCGCCAGCGACGCGCAGGTTCCCGAAACCTGGGACTGCCCGCGCTGCGGCTTTCCGGCAGGGCAGGACCGGGACAACCCGCCGGACCCGCCGCGCACCGAGCCGTACAAGACGCACCTCGCGTACGTACGGGAGCGGCGCAGCGACGCGGACGGCGAGGCGATCCTCGCCGAGGCGCTCGCCAAACTGCGAGGCGAGATCTAGGAATTGACGGCCGGTCAGGCACCCACGGGTGCCTGACCGGAGCCGTTTAGGGCCCCTGTTTCTCCACAGGGCCCGAGTTGTCCACAGCCTCAACCGGCTGTCAGTGGTGACCTCTACGGTTTGTGCATCGCTCAGGTGCGGACGAATCGTGAGGGGGAACCGTGGCGACGGTCGAGGCTGTGGCGGTACGCGCGCCCGCTTGGCGCGGGGGGTTCGGACGGTTGTGGGGAGCCGCCGTGCTCTCCAGCTTCGGGGACGCGCTGCGGACGGCGGCGCTGCCCCTGCTGGCGGTGTCCCTGACCGACGAGCCGCTGCCGATAGCCGCGGTCACCGCCTGCGGCTATCTGCCCTGGCTCCTGTTCGGGCTGCTCGGCGGTGCCGTCGCCGACCGGGTCGACCAGCGGCGCGCGATGTGGACGGTGGACGCCCTGCGTGGGCTGCTCGTCGCCTGCTTCGCGGTCGCCGTCACCCTCGGGCACGCCTCGATCGGGTTGCTGATCGCGCTGGCCTTCGCCCTGACCACGCTCCAGACCCTCTTCGACAACGCCTCCACGGCGCTGCTGCCCTCCCTGGTGGACGGCGACGCCCTCGGCAGCGCCAACGCCCGGCTGATGACCGGGCAGAAGATCGCGGGCGGGCTGCTGGGCGCCCCCGTCGTCCCGCTCCTCCTCGCCGGCGGCGCCGCACTGCCCTTCGCGGCCGACGCGGCGACGTTCCTGCTGGCCGCCGCCCTGGTGGCCTCGCTGCGGCCCGCCCCGCCCGAGCGCGCGCCCCGGGCCGCGGGGAGCACCCTGCGCCGGGAGATCGCCGAGGGAGTGCGCGCCCTGGTCGGCGACCGGGCCCTGCGGGGCCTGTGCGCCGCCACCGCCCTGTGCAACATCGGCGTGGGCGCCCTCATCGCCACGATGGTCCTCCTGGTCACCGGCTGGCACGGGGGAGGCCGTGCCGGGTACGTGACGGCGACGACCGCCTGCGCCGTCGGCGCCCTGGCCGGGGGCGCGGTCAACCGGCGGCTCGTCTCGTGCCTCGGACGGGTACGGGCGGTGCTGCTCGCCGGGAGCGTGCAGATCGGCGCGCTCGTCGTGATGGGCACGGTGCGCGACCTGGGCGCGCTGGTCGCCGCGATGGCCGTGTTCGGGCTGATGGGCATGGTGTGGAACGTCAACACCACCACCCTCATGCAGGAACGCAGCCCCGCCGGAATGCTGGGCCGGGTCAGCTCCGCCTTCCGGACCCTCGCCGTCGCCGGGGCACCCGTCGGGGCGCTGCTCGGCGGGGCCGCGGCCACCGCCTGGGGGCTCAACACCCCGGCGCTGCTCGCCGCCGTCTTCTTCACCCTGTCCGTCGCGTCGTTGATACCGGCGTTCAAGCGGCACGTACCTGTTGGTGCACCGGTGGACGGCGCCACGACAGCTCATGCCGTGCGCTGATCAACTAGGTTGGAAAAGCTGGGACAGGCACGAAAGAAGGCTGAAGTCGGACATGAACGCTGACGGTCGTACGAGGCTCAACCAGACACCCGAGTGGGCCGCGCTGGCCAAGCACCGCGAGGAACTCGGCGAGGTGCGGCTGCGGGAGCTGTTCGCCGCCGATCCGGAACGCGGCGCCGGCTGGACGCTCCGGGTGGGCGATCTGCACCTCGACTACTCCAAGCACCTCGTCACCGACGAGACCCTGCGGCTGCTGCGCGAGCTGGCCGCGGCGACGGACGTGTTCGGGCTGCGGGACGCCATGTTCCGCGGCGAGAAGATCAACACGACCGAGGACCGTGCGGTCCTGCACACCGCGCTGCGCGCCCCGGCGGGTGCCGTGATCGAGGTCGACGGGGAGGACGTCGTGCCCGCGGTGCACGCGGTCCTCGACAAGATGGCCGCGTTCGCCGACCGGGTGCGCTCGGGGGAGTGGACGGGCCACACGGGCCGGCGCATCCGCAACGTCGTCAACGTCGGCATCGGCGGCTCCGACCTCGGTCCGGCGATGGCCTACGAGGTGCTGCGCGCCTTCACCGACCGCGACCTCACGGTCCGCTTCGTGTCGAACGTCGACGGCGCCGACCTGCACGAGGCGACCCGCGACCTGGACGCGGCGGAGACGCTGTTCATCATCGCCTCCAAGACCTTCACCACCATCGAGACGATCACCAACGCGACCTCCGCGCGCCAGTGGGTGCTGGACGCGCTCGGGGACGAGGCGGCCGTCGCCAAGCACTTCGTCGCCCTGTCGACGAACGCCGGGAAAGTCGCCGAATTCGGCATCGACACGGCCAACATGTTCGAGTTCTGGGACTGGGTGGGAGGCCGCTACTCCTTCGACTCGGCGATCGGCCTCTCCCTGATGATCGCCGTCGGCCCGGACGCGTTCCGCGAGATGCTCGACGGCTTCCACCTGGTCGACGAGCACTTCCGCACCGCGCCCGCCGAGTCCAACGTGCCGCTGCTGCTGGGCCTGCTGGGCATCTGGTACGGCAACTTCCTGGGCGCGCAGTCGCACGCGGTGCTGCCCTACAGCCACTACCTGTCGAAGTTCACCGCGTATCTCCAGCAGCTCGACATGGAGTCCAACGGCAAGTACGTCGGGCGGGACGGGCGGCCCGTGGACTGGCAGACAGGTCCGGTCGTGTGGGGTACGCCGGGCACCAACGGGCAGCACGCGTACTACCAGTTGATCCACCAGGGCACCAAGCTGATCCCGGCGGACTTCATCGGCTTCGCCGAGCCGGTCGCCGAACTGGGCGACCAGCTCAGGGCGCAGCACGACCTGTTGATGGCGAACTTCTTCGCCCAGACGCAGGCCCTCGCCTTCGGCAAGACCCCGGACGAGGTCCGCGCCGAGGGCGTCCCGGAAGAGCTGGTCGCGCACAAGACGTTCAAGGGGAACCACCCCACCACCACGATCCTGGCGAAGGAACTGACCCCCTCGGTCCTCGGCCAGCTCATCGCGCTGTACGAGCACAAGGTGTTCGTCCAGGGCGCGGTATGGAACATCGACTCCTTCGACCAGTGGGGCGTCGAACTGGGCAAGGTCCTCGCCAAGCGGGTCGAACCCGCGCTGACCGAGGGCGCGGACGTACCGGGCCTGGACGCGTCCACGCGGGCGCTGGTCGCCACCTACCGGGAGCTGCGCGGGCGGGAGTGACCCGAGCGGCGTCGACGCGGAGAAGTGGGCGGCGGGCAACCGCCCGCTTCCCGTAGACTCCCCGCGATCATGGAGGGCATGGCTCGGGGGAGTTCAAGATGGCTGGCTCGCAAGGCGGTTGGACCGGCGGCGGACTGTCCGCGCGGGATCTGCTGAGGCCCAAGCACGCATCCCGCGCGGTGTTCCATCCGGCGTGGATACCGGACGCCGTCGACCCGTCGGTGGAGCAGCTCAAGAAGATCCGCCTCATCGCGGGGACGATCGCCGCCGTCGGTGTCTACACCTTCGTCGAGGGCGGGTTCGCCTTCGACGAGATGCTGGAGAACATGCTGACGGCGTCCGCCGTGCTGCTGTTCATCACCCCGCTGACGGTCGGCGTGATGCTCTACGTCTGGCGGCGCGGCGGCACGGTGGCGGCGCTCAAGGAACCGCTGGTCAACTCGCTGAAGCTGCTGCTGCTCTTCGTGGGGTCGATCGTGCTCACGGTCGTGCTGCTCCAGTCGGCGAGCGGGGTGGGGATCGCGGCCCTCCTCGTCGTCCCGCTGGTGCTCTGGCTGGTCGTCTTCGTGGCCCGGGGTGCCTGGCACGTCGGGGCGAACTTCTTCGGCACCGCCGGTGTCCACCGGGCCCTGCCGCCGCTGCTCGCCACGGTCACGACCTGGCTGATGGCGCTCCCGGACCTGTTCACCGGAGACCTGCACGGCCTCGGCTTCGCCCTGGGGCTGCTGTTCATCCTGGGTGCGCCCCTGACGGTCACCGGCATCGCCTTCCTGGAGCTGAACCGCCTCAAGCAGCACCACGGCATCCACCTGGCCCGCCACCCGCACGCCCGGGCGCCGTTCGCTCCGCCGATGACCCCTCCGATGACCCCTCCGATGCCGCCGCACATGCCCCCGGGCGCGCCGCCCTACGCTCCGCCGCACGTCCCGCCGCAGGGCGACCCGTACGGGCAGCGGTACGGCAACCCCTACCAGCAGGGCACCGGCCCGTACGGCCCGCCCGCCGGGAACCCGTACAACGGCGGCAATCCGCACAATGCAGGGAACCCCTACAACGGCCGGAACCCGTACGGCGGTTGACCGTACGGGTTCCGGGTTCGTCCTGCGGCTCAGGGAGCCGACGGCGTCAGGGGGACGCCGGGGGGTACAGCGACCTCGGCAGCTGTGAGGCCGCCGCCGAGTCCAGGAGCCACAGGGTGCGCTGACGGCCGTACGCGCCGGCCGCCGGAGCCTGGATCTCGCCCGCGCCCGACAGGGCGATGGCGGCGGCCTGGGCCTTGTCCTCGCCCGCCGCCAGGAGCCACACCTCGCGGGCGGCCCGGATGGCGGGGAGGGTCAGGGTGACCCGGGTGGGCGGCGGCTTCGGGGCGCCGTGGACGCCCACCACCGTGCGCTCGGTCTCCCGGACCGCGGGGAGCTCCGGGAACAGGGACGCCACGTGCGTGTCCGGGCCGACGCCCAGCATCAGCACGTCGAAGGTCGGTACCGCGCCGTGGTTCTCGGGACCGGCCGCACGGGCCAGTTCCTCGGCGTAACCGGCCGCCGCGGCGTCCGCGTCCGCGCCGTGCGGACCGTCCGACGCGGGCATGGCGTGCACGCGCTTCGGGTCCAGCGGCACCGAGTCCAGCAGGGCCTCGCGGGCCTGGGTGACATTGCGGTCCGGGTCGCCCTCGGGCAGGAACCGCTCGTCGCCCCACCACAGGTCGAGCCGGCCCCAGTCGACGGCGTCCCGGGCCGGAGCCGCCGCCAGCGCGGCCAGCAGACCGTTGCCGTTGCGTCCGCCGGTGAGGACCACGGACGCGTAGCCCCGAGAGGCCTGCGCGTCCACGATCTTCGTGATCAGCCGGGCCGCCGCGGCCTGGGCCATCAGCTCCTTGTCGCGGTGCACGACCAGCTGGGGAGTGCTCACTGTGCCGCCGCCTTCTTCACCGGTTCCGCTTCGGGCGCTTGCGCCTCGGGAGCCTCGGCAGGATCGTCGCCGACGGGGACTCGCCGCCCGGCCCCTTCCGCTCCTCCGTCGACGGACTCTCCGGCTCCCGAGGTGACGGACTCTCCGGCCCCTGACCCGACGGGCTCGGCCGCTCCTCCGCTGAAGGGCCCCGTGTAGGAAGCCCGGTCACGAAAGGAAGGCATCGGCCCCGCCGCCCCGTTCAGCCGGTCCACGCCGAAGCGCAGCGCCGAGGCGTAGGTGTCGTCCGGGTCCAGCCGCCGCAGTTCCTCGGCGATCAGCTCGGACGTCTCGCGCCGCTTGAGCGCGACGGCACGGTCCGGCTGGCCCTGGATGGACAGGGTCGCCAGCGAGCCGTCCGCGCGGTCGAGGGTGATCGCACCGTGGTCGGTGGCCATCCGGACCGCCGTCAGACCGGGGCCCGACGACAGCGACCGCTTGACGGGCACGTCCAGCCGGTCCGCGAGCCACATCGCCAGCAACTCGCAGCTGGGGTTGAACTCCTCGCCCTCCACCTCCACGCCCGTGACCTCGACGGCGACCTGGTCCAGCGCCGCCGCCAGCATGGAGCGCCAGGGCGTGATGCGGGTCCAGGACAGGTCGGTGTCGCCGGGGGTGTAGGTGTCGGCGCGGGAACCGAGGTCCCGTACCGGCTGCTCGGAGGCGTAGGTGTCGGTGACCCGGCGCTGGGCGAGCGCGCCCAGCGGGTCGTTCGCCGGGTCGAGCGGCGCCTCCACCGGCCACCAGACGACCACGGGGGCGTCCGGCAGGAGCAGCGGCAGGACGACCGACTGGGCGTGGTGGACCACCTCGCCGTGCAGTCGCAGGATCACCGTCTCACCGGTGCCCGCGTCCGCGCCGACGCGTACCTCGGCGTCGAGGCGGGACTGGGTGCGGTCGCGGGGGGTGCGGGTGACGCGCTTGATGACCACGAGCGTGCGCGAGGGGTGCTCGCGCGAGGCGTCGTTGGCGGCCTTCAGGGCGTCGTACGCGTTCTCCTCGTCCGTGACGATGACCAGCGTGAGCACCATGCCGACGGCGGGTGTGCCGATGGCCCGGCGGCCCTGCACCAGCGCCTTGTTGATCTTGCTGGCCGTGGTGTCCGTGAGGTCTATCTTCATGGCCGGCGCCAGCTCCGTCCCTCTCGTGCGAGCATTTCGTCCGCCTCGACCGGCCCCCACGTACCCGACGGGTACTGGGCGGGCCTGCCGTGCGTGTCCCAGTGCTCCTCGATCGGGTCGAGGATCTTCCAGGACAGCTCGACCTCCTCCGTGCGCGGGAAGAGGTTCGAGTCGCCGAGGAGCACGTCGAGGATCAGCCGCTCGTACGCCTCGGGGGAGGACTCGGTGAAGGACTCGCCGTAGGCGAAGTCCATCGACACGTCCCGGATCTCCATCGAGGTGCCCGGCACCTTGGAGCCGAACCGGACCGTGATGCCCTCGTCGGGCTGGACGCGGATGACGATCGCGTTCGAGCCCAGTTCCTCGGTGGCCGTGGAGTCGAACGGGGAGTGCGGCGCCCGCTGGAAGACGACCGCGATCTCGGTGACCCGGCGGCCCAGCCGCTTGCCGGTGCGCAGATAGAAGGGGACGCCCGCCCAGCGGCGGTTGTCGACCTCCAGCTTGATCGCGGCGTAGGTGTCCGTCTTGGAGTGCGGGTCGATGCCCTCCTCCTGGAGGTACCCGACCGCCTGCTCGCCGCCCTGCCAGCCCTCCGCGTACTGCCCGCGGACGGTGTCCCGGCTCAGGTCCTTGGGCAGCCGCACCGCGCCGAGCACCTTGGTCTTCTCGGCGGCCAGCGCGTCCGCGTCGAAGGAGGACGGCTCCTCCATGGCCGTGAGGGCCATCAGCTGGAGGAGGTGGTTCTGGATGACGTCACGGGCGGCGCCGATGCCGTCGTAGTAGCCGGCCCGGCCGCCGATGCCGATGTCCTCGGCCATGGTGATCTGTACGTGGTCCACGTAGGACCGGTTCCAGATCGGCTCGAACATCTGGTTGGCGAAGCGGAGCGCCAGGATGTTCTGGACGGTCTCCTTGCCGAGGTAGTGGTCGATCCGGAAGACCTGGTCCGGGGCGAACACCTCGTGGACGACCTTGTTGAGGTCCTCGGCCGACTTCAGGTCGTGGCCGAACGGCTTCTCGATGACCGCGCGCCGCCAGGAACCGCTGCTCTGGTCCGCCAGCCCGTGCTTCTTGAGCTGCTGGATGACCACCGGGAAGGAACGCGGCGGCACCGACAGGTAGAAGGCGAAGTTGCCGCCCGTGCCCTGTGCCTTGTCGAGCTCCTCGATGGTCGCGCGCAGCCGCTCGAACGCGTCGTCGTCGTCGAAGGTGCCCTGGACGAAGCGCATCCCCTGGATGAGCTGCTGCCAGACCTCCTCACGGAACGGCGTACGGGCGTGGGCCTTGACCGCGTCGTGGACCTCGGCCGCGAAGTCCTCGTGCTCCCACTCACGGCGGGCGAAGCCGACCAGCGAGAAGCCCGGCGGAAGCAGACCCCGGTTGGCGAGGTCGTACACGGCGGGCATGAGCTTCTTCCGGGACAAATCGCCCGTGACGCCGAAGATGACCAGGCCCGACGGCCCCGCGATGCGCGGGAGCCGTCGGTCGGCGGGGTCGCGGAGCGGATTGGCTCCGGAACCGGAAAGAGGGGACAAGGTTTAGCCCTCCGAGGGTGCGAGGCGCTCCAGCTCCGCCTCGGTCGACTTGAGCAGGTCGTTCCAGGACGCCTCGAACTTCTCGACGCCCTCGTCCTCCAGGAGCTGCACGACCTCGTCGTACGAGATCCCGATCTTCTCGACGGCGTCGAGCTCGGCGCGGGAGCGCTCGTAGGTGCCGGCGATCGCGTTGCCGCGGATCTGGCCGCTCTCCTCGGTGGCCTGGAGGGTGGCCTCTGGCATGGTGTTCACCGTGTTGGGGGCGACGAGCTCGTCGACGTAGAGGGTCGGCTTGTAGGCCGGGTCCTTCACGCCGGTCGAGGCCCACAGCGGGCGCTGCTTGTTGGCCTGCGCCTTGTCCAGCTCCTGCCAGCGGGCCGAGGAGAAGACCTCCTCGTACGCCTCGTAGGCGAGCCGCGCGTTGGCGACACCGGCCTTGCCGCGGGCGGCCTTGGCCTCGTCGGTGCCGAGCGCGTCGATCCGCTTGTCGATCTCGGTGTCCACGCGGGACACGAAGAAGGAGGCGACCGAGTGGATCAGGGACAGGTCCAGGCCCTTGGCCTTGGCCTTCTCCAGACCGGCGAGGTAGGCGTCCATGACCTCGCGGTAGCGCTCCAGCGAGAAGATCAGCGTGACGTTGACGCTGATGCCGTTGCCGATCACCTCGGTGATGGCCGGCAGGCCCGCCCGGGTGGCCGGGATCTTGATGAGCGTGTTGGGGCGGTCGACCAGCCAGGCGAGCTGCTTGGCCTCGGCGACCGTCGCCGTGGTGTTGTGCGCGAGGCGCGGGTCGACCTCGATGGAGACCCGGCCGTCCTGGCCGCCGCTGGCGTCGAAGACCGGGCGCAGGATGTCGGCGGCGTCACGGACGTCCGCCGTCGTGATCATGCGGATGGCCTCTTCGACGGTGACCTTGCGGGCGGCGAGGTCGGCGAGCTGCTGCTCGTAGCCGTCGCCGCTGCTGATGGCCTTCTGGAAGATCGACGGGTTGGTGGTGACGCCCACGACGTGCTGCTGGTCGATCAGTTCGGCGAGGTTGCCGGACGTGATCCGCTTGCGCGACAGGTCGTCCAGCCAGATCGCGACGCCTTCCTCGGAGAGGCGCTTGAGTGCGTCTGTCATGGAATTACATCTCCTACGTGTCGTGTGTCGGCGTCAGCGCTGGGCGTCGGCGAGGGATTCCCGCGCCTTCGCGGCCACGTTCTCGGCAGTGAAGCCGTACTCCTGGAAGAGGACCTTGCCGTCGGCGGAAGCACCGAAGTGCTCCAGGGAAACGATGCGGCCCGCGTCCCCGACGTACTTGTGCCAGGTCAGACCGATGCCGGCCTCGACCGACACCCGCGCCTTGACGGCGGGCGGCAGGACGCTGTCCCGGTACCCCTGGTCCTGCTCCTCGAACCACTCCACCGACGGCATGGACACGACGCGCGTCGGCACGCCCTCCGCCTCCAGACGCTCGCGCGCCTCGACGGCGACGTGCACCTCGGAACCGGTGGCGATGAGGATGACCTCGGGGGCGCCGGTCGACGCCTCGAACAGGACGTAGCCGCCCTTGACGGTGTCCTCGTTGGGCTCGTACGTCGGCACGCCCTGGCGGGTCAGCGCCAGACCGTGCGGGGCGTCCTTGCCGTAGACCTTCGTGTAGCGCTTGAGGATCTCGCGCCAGGCGATGGCGGTCTCGTTGGCGTCGGCCGGGCGGACCACGTTCAGGCCCGGGATGGCGCGCAGCGAGGCGAGGTGCTCGACCGGCTGGTGGGTGGGGCCGTCCTCGCCGAGGCCGATCGAGTCGTGCGTCCACACGTACGTCACCGGCAGGTGCATCAGCGCCGACAGACGCACGGCGTTGCGCATGTAGTCGGAGAACACGAGGAACGTGCCGCCGTAGATGCGGGTGTTGCCGTGCAGCGCGATGCCGTTCATCTCCGCGGCCATGGAGTGCTCGCGGATGCCGAAGTGGATCGTGCGCCCGTACGGGTTCGCCTCCGGGAGCGGGTTGTCCGCCGGGAGGAAGGACGACGTCTTGTCGATCGTCGTGTTGTTGGAGCCCGCGAGGTCGGCGGAGCCGCCCCACAGCTCGGGCACGATCGCGCCGAGCGCCTGGAGGACCTTGCCGGAGGCGGCACGCGTGGCGACACCCTTGCCGGGCTCGAAGACCGGGACCTTGGACTCCCAGCCCTCGGGCAGCTCGCCCGCGGTGATGCGGTCGAACTCGGCCGCGCGCTCCGCGTTGGCGTCGCGCCACTGCTGGAACGACTTCTCCCACGCGGCGCGGGCCTCGGCACCGCGGCCGAGGGCGGCGCGGGTGTGCTCGATGACCTCGTCGGAGACCTCGAAGGACTGCTCGGGGTCGAAGCCGAGGACGCGCTTGGTGGCGGCCACCTCGTCGTCGCCGAGGGCCGAGCCGTGGGCGGCCTCGGTGTTCTGGGCGTTCGGGGCGGGCCAGGCGATGATCGTGCGCATGGCGATGAAGGACGGCTTGTCCGTCACCAGCTTCGCGGCCTCGATCGCCGTGTGCAGGGCGTGGACGTCGATGTCGCCGTCGGCGGCGGGCTCGACGCGCTGGACGTGCCAGCCGTAGGCCTCGTAGCGCTTGACGGTGTCCTCGGAGACGGCCGTCTCGGTGTCGCCCTCGATCGAGATGTGGTTGTCGTCCCACAGCAGGATCAGGTTGCCGAGCTGCTGGTGGCCGGCCATCGAGGACGCCTCGGCGGAGATGCCCTCCTGGAGGCAGCCGTCACCGGCGATGGCGTACACGAAGTGGTCGAAGGGGGACTCGCCCTGGGCGGTCTCCGGGTCGAACAGGCCGCGCTCGTAGCGGGCGGCCATGGCCATGCCCACCGCGTTGGCGACACCCTGGCCGAGGGGGCCGGTGGTGGTCTCGACGCCCTTGGTGTGGCCGTACTCCGGGTGGCCCGGGGTCTTGGAGCCCCAGGTGCGGAACGCCTTGAGGTCGTCGAGCTCCAGGCCGAAGCCGGCCAGGTAGAGCTGCGTGTAGAGGGTCAGGGACGAGTGGCCTGCGGACAGCACGAACCGGTCGCGTCCGACCCACTCGGGGTCGGCGGGGTCGTGGCGCATCACCTTCTGGAAGAGGGTGTACGCGGCGGGCGCGAGGCTCATCGCCGTACCGGGATGGCCGTTCCCGACCTTCTGTACGGCATCGGCGGCCAGGACGCGGGCGGTGTCCACGGCCCGCTGGTCCAACTCGGTCCACTCGAGGTCTGTGGTGGTCGGCTTGGTGCTCACCCTGGGTCAGGGCTCCTCTCCACATGTCACACATGTCGAATGCCGGTGCTCGGGGCGCCCCGGACGTTGTCGAGCCTACCCCCGTGAGAACGTGCGTTTTTTCGAGTCATTCCAGACTGCCGGGAGTCGCGGGGATCCGCCTCCCGACTGGGCAGACTCACGTTCGGCAACTGAATACGAAGCCGCTCGTTCGAGTGCTCAATGGAGTGACGATCGGCTCTTCGGGGAGGGGTCCGCGAGCGTCTTCCCAGCACACCGCTCCGCTCTTCCGGGGGTGCATCCCAACACGACCCCACCCCCGCGAATGTCGGGGTATGGGCAACGTCTACAGTGGCGTGGTACGCGCGAGCCTTTACCCGCCATTCACATCGGGAGGCTCGCTGGGAGTCTCTGTCAGGGGTGTGCGTGACGGCCGTTGAATCCCGTCCAGCGGGGATCGTCGGGACGAGCCAGAGCCCGAGCCGGCGGCCGTTCGGGGCCCGGGTCAAGGCGTTCGTGGCGCTGACCAAGCCGCGGATCATCGAGCTGCTGCTCATCACCACCGTTCCGGTGATGTTCCTCGCCGAGCAGGGTGTGCCCGATCTGAAGCTGGTCCTGCTGACCTGCCTCGGCGGCTACCTCTCCGCGGGCGGCGCCAACGCGCTGAACATGTACATCGACCGCGACATCGACGCGCTGATGGACCGCACGTCCCAGCGCCCGCTGGTCACCGGCATGGTCAGCCCGCGTGAGTGCCTCGCCTTCGGCATCACCCTCGCGGTCGTCTCGACGCTGCTGTTCGGCCTGGCCGTCAACTGGCTGTCCGCCTGGCTGTCCCTCGGTGCGCTCCTCTTCTATGTGGTCGTCTACACGATGATCCTGAAGCGCCGCACCTCGCAGAACATCGTGTGGGGCGGCATCGCCGGCTGCATGCCGGTGCTGATCGGCTGGACCGCGGTGACCAACTCGCTCACCTGGGCGCCGGTCATCCTCTTCCTGGTCATCTTCTTCTGGACGCCGCCGCACTACTGGCCGCTGTCCATGAAGGTGAAGGACGACTACGCGCGCGTGGGCGTGCCGATGCTGCCGGTCATCGCCTCCAACAAGACGGTCGCCAAGCAGATCGTGATCTACAGCTGGGTGATGGTCGCCGTCTCCCTGCTGCTGACCCCGCTCGGCTACACCGGCTGGTTCTACACGCTGGTCGCGCTGGTCTCGGGCGGCTGGTGGCTGTGGGAGGCGCACGCGCTCCAGAACCGGGCGAAGGCCGAGGTGACGGGCGGGAAGCTGAAGGAGATGCGGCTGTTCCACTGGTCCATCACCTACGTCTCGCTGCTGTTCGTCGCCGTGGCCGTGGACCCCTTCCTGCGCTGACGCATCTCACAGGGCCCTGCCCTCGCCAGTCGATCTACCGGTGAGTAGCATCCTGGCCATGGCAGACACGCAGCAGGTTGACGCGCAGCAGGCCGACGCGAAGGCGGACCGCACGGCGGCCAAGCTCGCCCGGCAGATCGGCGCCTTCGCCAAGGCGCACGGCGGTGCCGGGGGCCAGGTGGCCTACCTCGGCGATCGCGGCGCCCGGATCGCCCTCGTCGGTGAGGACGGCGAGTGGGGCAACCTCGTCGCCCCCACCTACGACATCGCTCGGAAGGCCGTCGAGAAGTCCGGCGTCGAGGTCCACGAGGACTTCGACGGCGAGTTCGCCGCCAAGGTGAGGACGGGCCCCTACGAATGGACCCGGATGGCCGGGATCCAGCTCGGCGGCCCCCGCAACACCTGACCGGCCCGCCGCCCTCGCCCGGATCACCTGAGGCGCACTGGTTTCGTACGGGGTGTGCGAGGCCAACACCTCAAGCCCCTTTCACCCGTTAGGCCCCGTAGTAAGGACGAAGCAGGACACGGTCCACCCACGGGAGCCCGGATGATCGAGACGCCGTCCCTCGTGGACCAGTACTGCCACGGCGTACTCCGTACCGAGCTGGGTCTCGGCACCTTCGAGGCCCAGCTCGCCCGGACCGAGGGACCCCCCGCCCCGGGGACGACCCTCTTCGACACCCAGACCGGATTCGCCGTACGGCGGTGGTGCCCCCCGCTGCTCGGTCTGGAACCGCACTGTCCCCCCGCCCGTTATCTCGCCCGCCGTCGTGAGCTGGGCGTACTGGAGGCGGGCCGCAGACTGCTGCGGGGCAGCGGCGTCACGACGTACCTGGTCGACACGGGCCTGCCCGGCGATCTCACCGGCCCCGCCGAGATGGCCTCCACGGGCGACGCGGCGGCCCGCGAGATCGTCCGCCTGGAACTGCTGGCCGAGCAGGTCGCCGACACCTCCGGCACCGTCGAGTCCTTCCTCGCCAACCTCGCCGAGTCCGTCCACGGGGCCGCCGCGAACGCCGTCGCCTTCACCTCGGTGGCGGGCGTACGGCACGGTCTGGCGCTGGCCCCCGAACCGCCCGGGCCCGGTGAGGTGCGGGGCGCGGCCGGGCGCTGGCTGGCGGGGCGGCGGGTCGGCGGGGAGCTGAGCGACCCGGTGCTGCTGCGGCACCTGCTGTGGATCGCGGTCGCCTCGGGCCTGCCGCTGCAACTGCACGCCGGACTGGGGGAGCCCGGCACCCGCATCGACCGGACGGACCCGGTCCTGCTCACCGACTTCGTGCGCGCCACGGCGGGGCTCGGCACCGACCTGGTCCTGCTGCACGGCTACCCGTACCACCGGCACGCCGCCCATCTCGCGGGTGTCTTCCCGCACGTCTACGCCGACTCCGGGGCGGCCCTCGTGCGCACCGGTGCCCGCGCCGCGACCGTGCTCGCCGAGATCCTCGAACTCGCCCCCTTCGGCAAGATCCTCTTCTCCAGCGGCGCCCAGGGCCTGCCCGAGCTGCACGTCGTCGGCGCGCGGCTGTTCCGGGAGGCGCTCAGCCGGGTGCTGGGCACCTGGGTCGCCGAGGGCGCGTGGTCCCTGGCGGACGCGCAGCGGGTGGCGGGGATGGTGGCCGCGGGCAACGCCCGCCGGGTGTACACGCTGGAGTGACGCGGTCGCGGGTGGTGTGGACCGCGGGGGCGGTGCGCAGGATGAGGGCATGCAGACCGACGCGTTGCTCGACCGCTTCCTGTCCGGCCTCGCCCCGTCGGACCCGCTCGCCGTCTGGGCCCACGGATCGCTCGCGGGCGGGGACTACCAGGAGGGGCGCAGCGACCTGGACCTGATCGCGATGCTGGACCGTCCGCTCACGGCGCGCGGCCTCTGGCGGCTGGCGGGGCTGCACGCCCGGCTGCGCGACGAGCCGCTCGCCGCCCTGCTGCACTGCACCTATCTGACCCCGGAGAGCGTCGAGGACTCCCGGCGGTCCCATCCGACCTGGGCGCACGAACGCCTGTTCAGGCGGCCGGTCACACCGGTGACACGCCGGGAGCTGCACTCCTTCGGGCGGGTGCTGCACGGACCGGCGCCCGCCGCACTGCTGCCGTCCGTGCCGGACGCGGAACTGCGCGAGTTCGTCGTACGCGACCAGCGTGACTTCTGGCGGCCGAAGCTGGTGAAGCCGGAGCGGTGGCGGCAGGCGCCGTGGGTGGACATCGGCCTGACGACCTTCGCCCGCGCGACCGCCACCCTGCGCGACGGCCGGCTCATCTCCAAGCGCGAGGCGCTGGACCTGCTGCCGGAGCTCGGAGCCCCGGTCGAGGTCGTCGAGGACATCCGCAGGCGGCGGTACGAGGACGCCCCGCCGCCCACCGACGCGTGGGCGGTCCGCAGAGGTGAGCTGGCGCGGGGCTACCTGGGGCCGGCGATCGACGGGCTGGTGGCGGCGTACGCCTGATCCGGCAGGTCGATCTCCGGCTCGGGGCGCTCACGCAGGGCCAGCAGGACGCGCAGGACGGCGATCCACACCAGGCAGGAACCGAGCATGTGCAGACCGACCAGGACCTCGGGCAGGTCGGTGAAGTACTGGACGTAGCCGATGACGCCCTGCGCGAGGAGGACCAGGAACAGGTCGCGGGTGCGGTCCAGCGGGCCCCTGGGCGCGTCGACCGCCTTGAGGACGAACCACAGGGCGAAGGTCAGGGTGACCACGATCCACGCCAGGACGGCGTGCAGCTTGCTCACCGTCTCCCAGTCCAGCGGCATCCGCTCGACCTCGCTGGAGTCGCCCGCGTGCGGGCCCGAACCGGTCACCACGGTGCCCACCGCGATCAGCAGCACCGACGCGGCGACCAGGAACCACACCAACTGCTGGACCGACTTGCCGACCAGCGGACGCGGCGCGCCGTCGCCTTCGCGGGTGCGCTGCCACATCGCCGTGGCCACCGAGATCAGGGCCGTCGACAGCAGGAAGTGGGCCGCGACCGTGTACGGGTTGAGCCCCACGAGCACCACGATGCCGCCGAGGATCGCGTTGCTCATCACGATCCAGAACTGCGCCCAGCCCAGCCGGGTCAGGCTGCGCCGGTACGGCTTCTCGGACCGCGCGGTGATGATCGCCCAGCCGACGGCCGCGCACAGCACGTACGTCAGCATGCGGTTGCCGAACTCGATCGCGCCGTGGAAGCCCATGGCGCTCGTCGCCGTCAGCGAGTCGTCCGTGCACTTGGGCCAGGTCGGGCAGCCCAGGCCCGACCCGGTCAGCCGCACGGCACCGCCGGTGACCACGATCACCACCGACATGACGAGCGCGATGAGCGCCGCCCGCTGGACGGTCCTCGGATCCGGGGTCCAGCGTGCGGCGATGAAGGCGAGCGGGTTGCGCACGGCCGCTACGGCGTCGGCGCGGGTCACGTTTGGCACGCGCACCATCGTAGGCCGCCGCTTGTGCACGCTTTCACGAGGGGTTGGTGAAACGCGCCACGCGCGGGCACTCCGCTGAGGGGCGCGCTACTCCCAGCGGAAGAACCGCCCCGCCGCCGCCAGTCCCACGACCGCCCAGACCGCGAGGATGCCCAGGTCGGCCCAGGGCGTTCCGGCGCCGTGCTGGAGCACGTCCCGCAGGCCGTCGGAGAGCGCCGAGACGGGGAGCAGCCCCAGCACGTCCTGGGCGGCGGGCGGGAACTTGTCCAGCGGGACGATGACACCGCCGCCGACCAGCAGAAGCAGGAAGACGAGGTTCGCGGCGGCCAGGGTCGCCTCGGCCTTGAGCGTGCCGGCCATCAGCAGGCCGAGGCCCGAGAAGGCGGCCGTGCCGAGGACCAGCAGCAGGAGCACCGACAGCGGGTCGCCGTGCGGGGACCAGCCGAGGGCGAGGGCGATCGCGGTGAGCAGGACGATCTGGAGGATCTCCGTGACCAGCACCGACAGCGTCTTCGCCGTCATCAGGCCCCAGCGGGGGAGCGGGGAGGCGGCGAGGCGCTTGAGGACGCCGTAGCGGCGCTCGAAGCCCGTCGCGATGGCCTGGCCCGTGAACGCCGTCGACATCACGGCCAGCGCGAGGATGCCGGGGGCCAGGAAGTCCACCGCCTCGCCCGCGCCGGTGTCGACGATGTCGACCGAACCGAACAGGACCAGCAGGAGGGTCGGGATCACGACCGTCAGCAGGAGCTGCTCGCCGTTGCGCAGCAGCATCCTGGTCTCCAGGGCCGCCTGCGCCGCGATCATGCGGCCCAGCGGGGCCGCTCCCGGCGCGGGGGTGTAGAGACCGGTACCGGTGCCCACCGTCGTCATGAGCGCAGCTCCTTGCCCGTGAGCTCCAGGAAAACGTCTTCCAGCGTGTGCCGCTCCACCGAGATCTTCTCCGGCATCACCCCGTGCTGGGCGCACCAGGACGTCACCGTCGCGAGGAGCTGCGGATCGATTTTGCCGCCCACCCGGTAGGACCCGGGGGTGAGCTCCGCCGCCGTGCAGTCCGTGGGGAGCGCCTTGAGGAGGGAGCCCACGTCGAGGCCGGGGCGGCCGGTGAAGCGGAGGGTGTTCTCGGCGCCGCCCCGGCACAGCTCCTCGGGGGAGCCCTGCGCGATGACCCGTCCGGCGTCGATGATCGCGACGTCGTCGGCGAGCTGCTCGGCCTCGTCCATGTGGTGCGTGGTGAGGATGACGGAGACGCCGTCGGCGCGCAGCTCGCGCACCAGGTCCCAGGTGGCGTGGCGGGCCTGCGGGTCAAGGCCCGCGGTCGGTTCGTCCAGGAACACCAGCTCGGGGCGGCCCACCACCGCCATCGCGAGCGCCAGGCGCTGCTGCTGGCCGCCGGAGAGCCTGCGGTACGTCGTGCGTCCGCAGCCGCCGAGGCCGAGGCGCTCGATCAGGGCGTCCACGTCCAGGGGGTGCGCGTGCAGCCTCGCGACGTGGCGCAGCATCTCGTCGGCCCGCGCGCCCGAGTACACGCCGCCGGACTGGAGCATCACGCCGATGCGGGGGCGCAGCGCGCCGGACTGGCGGACCGGGTCGAGGCCGAGGACGCGCACCGTGCCGCCGTCCGGCTTCAGGTACCCCTCGCAGGTCTCGACCGTCGTCGTCTTGCCCGCGCCGTTGGGCCCCAGTACGGCGGTCACGCCCGCCCGGGCCACCAGGTCGAGGCCGTCCACCGCGGTCTTCGTGCCGTACCGCTTCACCAGGGCCCGGACCTGGACCACGGGGTCAGTTCGCATGGATCCAGAGTCTAGGGAGACGGTGGAGCCCCGGGACCGGCGGGTGGCGGATCTCCCCCGCACGAGGGCTGTGCGAGGACTGTGCCCCGGACCGCCTCCCGGGCGGCAAGTGCGCCGGTGGGAGGGGGTGCGGGCGGAGCGGGGAGGGCAGTGCATACGATCGATCAAAGATCATTCCCGCAGGTCAGGTTAGGTGTGCCTAAGTGATGTAGGGCACCGTCCGCGGGGTCGGGCGCGGCTTGCCCGCTTCTGAGGAATTACGCAACAATGGCGTTGTGAAAAACGTCGACGAGGCTCAGGAGGAGCTCGCGACCGGTGAGCGGTCCACCCGCAACCGGGTCGCGCGGTCCATCCTGGATCACGGACCGTCGACCGTCGCGGAGCTCGCGATCCGGCTGAAGCTGACGCAGGCCGCCGTACGCCGTCATCTCGACGCGCTCGGTGCCGACGACGTCGTAGAGGCACGGGAGCAGCGGGTCTACGGGGCCCGGACGCGCGGACGTCCCGCCAAGGTCTTCGCGCTCACCGACTGTGGCCGCGACGCCTTCGACCAGTCGTACGACAAGCTCGCCGCGGACGCCCTGCGTTTCATCCAGGAGCGGTTCGGCGGGGACGAGGCGGTCGTCGCCTTCGCCCGCGCCAGGATCGCCGAGCAGGCCGCCGCCTACCGCGAGGCCGTCGAGGCCGCCGCCCCCGAGGGACGGACGGAAGCCCTGGCCAAGGCCTTGAGCGCGGACGGGTACGCTGCTACGGCGCGCAGCGCACCGGTCGGCGAGCAGCTCTGCCAGCACCACTGCCCCGTCGCCCACGTCGCGGAAAAGTTCCCTCAGCTCTGCGAGGCGGAGACCGAGATCTTCTCCCAGCTGCTCGGAACGCACGTCCAGCGACTCGCAACCATCGCGCACGGCGACGGCGTCTGTACGACATTCATCCCGAAGATTTCCCCGAACACACATCACGCATCTGCAAGCACGGCCGGGAGGAACCCCGCATGACTCTCCCCACGGAGACTGCCCACCCCGAACTTGAGGGTCTGGGCAAGTACGAATACGGCTGGGCCGACTCCGACGAAGCCGGCGCCTCTGCGAAGCGCGGTCTGAACGAGGATGTCGTCAAGGACATCTCCGCGAAGAAGTCCGAGCCGGAGTGGATGACCAAGCTCCGTCTCAAGGGCCTGCGGCTGTTCGACAAGAAGCCCATGCCGAACTGGGGCTCCGACCTCTCCGGCATCGACTTCGACAACATCAAGTACTTCGTGCGGTCCACGGAGAAGCAGGCGGAGTCCTGGGAGGACCTGCCCGAGGACATCAAGAACACGTACGACAAGCTCGGCATCCCCGAGGCGGAGAAGCAGCGCCTCGTCGCGGGCGTCGCGGCCCAGTACGAGTCCGAGGTCGTCTACCACCAGATCCGCGAGGACCTGGAGGAGCAGGGCGTCATCTTCCTCGACACCGACACCGCCCTGAAGGAGCACCCGGAGCTCTTCAAGGAGTACTTCGGCACCGTCATCCCCGTCGGTGACAACAAGTTCGCCTCGCTGAACACCGCCGTGTGGTCCGGCGGGTCCTTCATCTACGTGCCGCCGGGCGTGCACGTGGAGATCCCGCTCCAGGCCTACTTCCGCATCAACACCGAGAACATGGGCCAGTTCGAGCGGACCCTGATCATCGTCGACGAGGGTGCCTACGTGCACTACGTCGAGGGTTGTACGGCCCCGATCTACAAGTCGGACTCGCTGCACTCCGCGGTCGTCGAGATCATCGTCAAGAAGAACGCCCGCTGCCGCTACACGACCATCCAGAACTGGTCGAACAACGTCTACAACCTGGTCACCAAGCGCGCCGTCGCCTACGAGGGCGCGACCATGGAGTGGATCGACGGCAACATCGGCTCCAAGGTGACGATGAAGTACCCGGCCGTCTACCTGATGGGCGAGCACGCCAAGGGCGAGACCCTCTCCATCGCCTTCGCGGGCGAGGGCCAGCACCAGGACGCCGGCTCCAAGATGGTCCACATGGCGCCGAACACCTCGTCCAACATCGTGTCGAAGTCCGTCGCGCGCGGTGGCGGCCGTACCTCCTACCGCGGTCTCGTCGAGATCGGCGAGGGCGCCCACGGCTCCAAGTCCAACGTGCTGTGCGACGCGTTGCTCGTCGACACCATCTCCCGCTCCGACACGTACCCCTACGTGGACGTCCGCGAGGACGACGTGTCCATGGGCCACGAGGCGACCGTCTCCAAGGTCTCCGAGGACCAGCTCTTCTACCTGATGAGCCGCGGTCTGAGCGAGTTCGAGGCGATGGCGATGATCGTGCGCGGCTTCGTCGAGCCCATCGCCAAGGAGCTGCCGATGGAGTACGCGCTGGAACTCAACCGGCTGATCGAGCTCCAGATGGAAGGCGCGGTCGGCTAACCCCCGACCCGTCTCCCTCACGTCACTTACGCAGGAAGAGAGCAGACCGACAGCCATGGCTGAGGCTCAGAACACCCCGGTGGGCTCCACCACCGCCGGCGCCATCGCGGTGGCCGCCGAGTCGACCGTCGCCACGCGCATGAGCGCGCCCCCGTCCTTCGACGTGGCGGACTTCCCCGTCCCCCACGGCCGCGAGGAGGAGTGGCGGTTCACCCCGCTGGAGCGCCTGCGCGGGCTGCACGACGGCACCGCCGTCGCCACCGGCGACGGCGTCAAGGTCGACGTGCAGACCCCCGAGGGCGTCACCGTCGAGACCGTGGGCCGTGACGACGCGCGCCTGGGCCGCGCGGGCACCCCGGTGGACCGGATCGCCGCGCAGGCCTACTCCGCGTTCGAGAAGGCCGGCGTGGTCACCGTCCCCAAGGAGACGGTCCTCACCGAGCCGATCCGGATCGCCGTGCACGGCGAGGGCGGCACCGCCTTCGCCCACCAGGTGGTCGAGCTCGGCGCGTTCGCCGAGGCCGTCGTCGTCATCGACCACACCGGTGACGCGGTCCTCGCCGCCAACGTCGACTACGTCCTGGGCGACGGCGCCAAGCTGACCGTCGTGTCCGTGCAGGACTGGGACGACAAGGCCGTGCACGTCGCGCAGCACAACGCGCTCATCGGCCGCGACGCCTCCTTCAAGTCCGTCGTCGTCACCTTCGGCGGCGACGTCGTCCGCCTGCACCCGCGCGTCAGCTACGCGGGCACCGGCGGCGAGGCCGAGCTGTTCGGGCTCTACTTCACCGACGCCGGCCAGCACCAGGAGCACCGCCTCCTGGTCGACCACGACGTCCCGCACTGCAAGTCGAACGTCGTCTACAAGGGCGCGCTCCAGGGCGACGGCGCGCACGCCGTGTGGATCGGCGACGTGCTGATCGAGGCCGCCGCCGAGGGCACCGACACCTACGAGATGAACCGCAACCTGGTCCTCACGGACGGCGCGCGGGTCGACTCGGTCCCCAACCTGGAGATCGAGACCGGCGAGATCGTCGGCGCGGGTCACGCCAGCGCCACCGGCCGCTTCGACGACGAGCAGCTCTTCTACCTGATGGCCCGCGGCATCCCCGCCGACGAGGCCCGCCGCCTGGTGGTCCGCGGCTTCTTCGCCGAACTGGTCCAGCAGATCGGCGTCGAGGACATCGAGGCACGGCTGCTGGAGAAGATCGAGGCCGAGCTGGAGACCGTGTCTGGATCGGGCCGATGACCTTCGTACGCGCCTGTGGGCTGAGCGAGCTGGAGGAGGACACCCCCAAGCGGGTGGAACTCGACGGCACGCCGGTCTCGGTCGTGCAGACCGAGGGCGAGGTGTTCGCCATTCACGACATCTGCTCCCACGCGAACGTCTCGCTCTCCGAGGGCGAGGTGGAGGACTGCCAGATCGAGTGCTGGCTGCACGGCTCCGCGTTCGACCTCCGCACCGGCAAGCCGTCCGGCCTTCCCGCGACGCGCCCCGTCCCCGTATACCCCGTAAAGATCGAAGGGGACGATGTGCTCGTCTCCGTCACCCAGGAGTCCTGAGGCACCCATGGCAACGCTTGAAATCCGAGACCTGCACGTCACCGTCGAGGCCGACAACGCCACGAAGGAGATCCTCAAGGGTGTCGACCTGACCGTGAAGCAGGGCGAGACGCACGCCATCATGGGCCCCAACGGCTCCGGCAAGTCGACCCTCGCCTACTCGCTGGCCGGGCACCCCAAGTACACGATCACCGGCGGCACCGTGCTGCTCGACGGTGAGGACGTCCTGGAGATGTCCGTCGACGAGCGCGCCCGCGCGGGCCTCTTCCTGGCGATGCAGTACCCGGTCGAGGTCCCGGGTGTCTCCGTCTCCAACTTCCTGCGCACCTCCGCCACCGCCATCCGCGGCGAGGCCCCGAAGCTGCGCACCTGGGTCAAGGAGGTCAAGGAGGCCATGCAGCGCCTCGACATGGACCCCTCCTTCGCCGAGCGCAACGTCAACGAGGGCTTCTCCGGCGGTGAGAAGAAGCGCCACGAGATCCTCCAGCTCGAACTGCTCCGTCCCAAGGTCGCGATCCTCGACGAGACCGACTCCGGCCTCGACGTCGACGCCCTGCGCATCGTCTCCGAGGGCGTCAACCGCGTCCGCGAGACCGGCGAGGTCGGCACCCTGCTGATCACGCACTACACGCGCATCCTGCGCTACATCAAGCCCGACCACGTGCACGTGTTCGCGGGCGGCAAGATCGTCGAGTCCGGTGGCCCGGAGCTCGCCGACAAGCTCGAGGCCGAGGGCTACGCGGCCTACACGAAGGGTGGCGCATCCGAGTGACACAGCTGCCGGGCCTCCTCGACGTCGAGGCGATCCGCAAGGACTTCCCCATCCTGGACCGTCAGGTCCACGACGGGCAGAAGCTCGTGTACCTGGACAACGCGGCGACCTCGCAGAAGCCGCGCCAGGTGCTGGACGCCCTGAGCGAGTACTACGAGCGCTACAACGCCAACGTCCACCGCGGTGTGCATGTGCTCGCCGAGGAGGCCACGGCGCTGTACGAAGGCGCGCGCGACAAGGTGGCGGAGTTCATCAACGCCCCCTCGCGCGACGAGGTGATCTTCACCAAGAACGCCTCCGAATCGCTCAACCTCGTCGCGAACATGCTGGGCTGGGCCGACGAGCCCTACCGCGTGGACTCCGAGACCGAGATCGTCATCACGGAGATGGAGCACCACTCCAACATCGTGCCGTGGCAGCTGCTCTCGCAGCGCACCGGCGCGAAGCTGAAGTGGTTCGGGCTGACCGACGACGGCCGTCTCGACCTCTCCAACATCGAGGAGGTCATCACCGAGAAGACGAAGATCGTCTCCTTCGTGCTGGTCTCGAACATCCTCGGCACGGTCAACCCGGTCGAGACGATCATCCGCCGTGCGCAGCAGGTCGGTGCCCTCGTCTGCATCGACGCCTCGCAGGCGGCGCCCCACATGCCGCTGGACGTCCAGGCCCTCCAGGCCGACTTCGTGGCCTTCACCGGCCACAAGATGTGCGGCCCGACCGGCATCGGTGTGCTCTGGGGCCGCCAGGAGCTGCTGGAGGACCTGCCTCCGTTCCTCGGCGGCGGCGAGATGATCGAGACGGTGTCGATGCACTCGTCGACGTACGCGCCGGCGCCGCACAAGTTCGAGGCCGGTACGCCGCCGATCGCGCAGGCGGTCGGGCTCGGCGCGGCCATCGACTACCTGAGCTCCATCGGCATGGACAAGATCCTCGCCCATGAGCACGCGCTGACGGAGTACGCCGTCCGCCGGCTCGGCGAGGTTCCCGGCCTGCGGATCATCGGCCCGTCCACGGCCGAGGACCGCGGTGCGGCGATCTCCTTCACCCTCGGCGACATCCACCCGCACGACGTGGGCCAGGTACTGGACGAGCAGGGCATCGCGGTCCGCGTGGGTCACCACTGCGCGCGCCCCGTCTGCCTCCGCTACGGAATTCCCGCGACCACGCGAGCGTCGTTCTATCTGTACTCCACGCCCGCCGAGATCGACGCACTGGTCGACGGGCTGGAGCACGTACGGAACTTCTTCGGCTGAGGGACGTGAGCTGAGACAGTGCTGTGTCACCCCGGGGGACACCCCCCGGACCCCCGGCCGAGAGATCGCGCGACGGACGATGGGACGCGAGGTAGGCAGTCGTGAAGCTGGACTCCATGTACCAGGAAGTCATCCTGGACCACTACAAGCACCCGCACGGGCGTGGTCTGAGGGACGGCGACGCCGAGGTGCACCACGTGAACCCGACCTGCGGCGACGAGATCACCCTGCGGGTGAAGTACGACGGCACGACCATCGAGGACGTCTCGTACGAGGGCCAGGGCTGCTCGATCAGCCAGGCGTCGGCCTCGGTCCTCAACGACCTGCTGGTGGGCAAGGACCTCGCCGAGGCCCAGAAGATCCAGGAGACCTTCCTGGAGCTGATGCAGTCCAAGGGCCGGATCGAGCCCGACGACGCGATGGAGGAGGTCCTGGAGGACGCGATCGCGTTCGCCGGCGTCTCCAAGTACCCGGCCCGGGTCAAGTGCGCCCTGCTGAGCTGGATGGCCTGGAAGGACGCCACCTCCCAGGCCTTCGAAAGGAAGACGGCATGACCGACACGGTGGAGATGAAGCCCGCCTCCGAGGACGAGGTCCGCGAGGCGCTGTACGACGTCGTCGACCCCGAGCTGGGCATCGACGTCGTCAACCTGGGTCTGATCTACGGCATCCACATCGACGACGCGAACATCGCGACCATCGACATGACGCTGACCTCGGCGGCCTGCCCGCTGACCGACGTCATCGAGGACCAGGCCAAGTCCGCCACGGACGGCCTCGTCAGCGAGCTGCGCATCAACTGGGTCTGGATGCCGCCGTGGGGCCCGGACAAGATCACGGACGACGGCCGCGAGCAGCTCAGGGCGCTCGGGTTCAACGTCTGAGCGAGGGTCTTCGACCTGGAAGAAGGGGCCGTGGCGGTGTGCCGCGGCCCCTTCGGCGTGCTCAGGCCACTCCGTCCACCAGCCGGAACGCCGAGTCGGCGCGGTAGGTGCCGCCGTTCTGGTACGGGTCCAGCCTCAGCTGGAAGTTCTGGTGACGCAGATAGCGGCCCGGGTAGTTCACCGCCTCCAGCATGACCGCGCCGGAGAAGGAGGACGCGCGGGGGCAGAAGGTGGCGTCCTTCTCGAACAGGGCCGAGCCGTCGTCGCGGTCGGCGACGAGCACGAAGTTCCGGTGGCGCAGATACTCGCCGTCGTGCGTGGCGAAGGAGTAGCAGGAGCTGTCCGCCAGGCCCTTGACCAGCTTGAAGGTGGAGTCCTCACGGGACTCCGAGCCGCGCAGCGGGTCGAGCTTCACGGAGCCGCCGCTGACGTGCCAGTAGCGGTCGGGGTAGTTGACCGCGCGGACCGAGCGCCACGTCGTGGAGGGCGTCTTCGGGGTGGGCGAACCCGCCGGGGACGAGGGGGACTTGGTGGCCGTCTGCCCGGCGGTCGGGGCGGGGGCGGCGGAGCTGTGCTGCTCCTCGTTCGCGGACGCGGAGGCGGTGTCCTTCTTCGGCCTCGTCAGACCGGTCTTGTTCGGCGGGGCGGTGGTCGTGCCCGGCGACGGCGTGGCGTAGGAGATCAGGCCCGGTGACGTCGAGTCCTCCGCGGCGGGCTGTGCCGACGGGGCGGGCCTGCGGTCCGTCAGGGCGACCGCCGCCGCGCAGGTGACGACCGTGGCCACCGCCAGCGCGCCCGCGAGATAGAGCCGCCGGGTTCCGGGCGCCCGGGACGTGTCCGGGACCCACCCGTTCTCCCACGGCTGGGGGAGGCGGGACTGGTTTTCTGGCATGCGTGGTTCCTCCGGCGGAGCCCATGGCAAGGCGCCGGCTGTGATGGGGGGTGTGCGAACAGTGAGGCAGGGGGCACAGTAGTGGACCCGGTTCGGTTCGAGCAGGCGTTTGAGCGAGCGGTTTCTATATCGTTTTCACAGCGGGCGTGCGTCGTCATCCACAGGCGTTTCCCAGAGCTCTCCCAGCCCTGGCCCATGCCGTCCGGGCAGCGTGGCGCACGTGTCCACCTTCGCTGCGCCCGCACCCTCCGAACGCCCGGTCTTCGTGCTCGGCTGTCCCCGCTCCGGAACCACGTTGTTGCAGCTCATGCTGCATGCGCACCCCCGGATCGCGCTGCCTCCCGAGACCCGCTTCGTCCTGCCCGCCTACGCGGGCCGGCGCGGTTTCGGCGATCTGCGGGACGCCGCCAACCGGGCCGGGCTCGCCCGCTGGATCACCGGCCGCGAGGAGTCCCGCTTCCATGAGCTGGGCCTGGACGCGGACGCCGTCGCCCGGCGGATCGAGGGCGCCCCGCCCACCCTGGGCTCGGCCCTCGGCGTCCCCCTGCGCGCGTACGCGGAACGGCACGGCAAGGTCCGCTGGGGCGACAAGCGGCCCGCCTACGCCCTGCACGTCGAGGAGGTGCTGCGGCTCTTCCCCGACGCCCAGTTCGTGCACCTCGTGCGCGACGGCCGGGACTGCGTCGCCTCGCTGCTCGGCATGCCCTGGTGGCACCGCGGCTTCCACGAGGCCGTGGCGACCTGGGCGCAGGTCATGGACGTCACCCGGCGGTACGCCGCGCGGCTCGGCCCCGACAGCTGGCACGAGCTGCGCTTCGAGGACCTCGTGGCCGACCCGGAACCCCCACTGCGCTCCCTGTGCGGCTACTTGGGCGAGGAGTACGCGCCCGAGATGACCGAGCCCCGGGCGGTCGCCCGGGAGGCCGTACCGGCCCGCAAGACCTGGCACCGGCGCACCCACGGCGCCCTGGACGCCTCCCGCGCGGGCAGCTGGGAGCACAGGCTGACGCCGGATCAGATCCGGCTCTGCGAGGCCGTGCTGGGGCAGCGGCTGGTGCGCAACGGGTACGCGCTGAGCGGCGCCGTCCGGCCCGATCCGGCCGAACTGCTGCGCTATCACCGGGTCTCGGCGCTGCGCCGCGCCGCCCACGCCAAGCGGCGGACACTCGACCGCCTGGCGCGGGTGCGGGAGCCGGGCCCCGTCTCGGCGGCCCGGCCCTTCACCGGAGTTCGGCTCGGGGGGTGATGCGGGCGGCGCGTCCCGCCCCTGTCGTCCGCGCGCGCCGCGGTCAGGCTGTCCGGGTCCTGTGGGAACACTGTTATGTACCCTCGTACACATGGGGTATGTGATGCTCGCCGGAGCGATCGCGGCAGAGGTGGCCGCGACCACCGCGATGAAGTACAGCGAGGGCTTCAGCCGGCTCCTGCCGTCGCTGCTGACGGTCCTCGGCTATGTCGTGTCCTTCGCGCTGCTCGCGCAGACGCTGAAGACCGTCTCGGTCGGCACGGCCTACGCGATCTGGGCCGGTGTCGGCACGGCGGTCATCGTCACCATCGGCATGGTCTTCCTCGGCGAGGGCATGACCGCCGTCAAGGCGTCCGGGATCGCGCTGATCATCCTCGGGGTCGTCGTCCTGAACCTGGGCGGCGCCCACTGATGGCCCGCCGCTACGACCCCGGGCGACGGCAGCGGATCATCGACGCGGCGATCCGGGTCGTCGGCGCGAAGGGCCTGTCCGGGCTCAGCCACCGCAGCGCCGCCGCCGAGGCCGACGTGCCGCTCGGCTCCACGACGTACCACTTCAGCACCCTCGACGAGCTGATGGTCGCCGCCCTGCGCCAGGCGAACGAGGGCTTCGCCAAGGTCGTCGCCGCCCGCGGCGGCCTGGAGGACCCGGCCGCCGACCTCGCCGGTGAACTCGCGGGCTGGATGGGCGAGTGGCTCGCCGGCGACCGCACCGGCGTCGAGCTGGAGTACGAGCTCTATCTCGCCGCGTTGCGCCGCCCCGCGCTGCGCCCCGTCGCCGCCGAGTGGGCCGAGGACCTCGCCGCGCTCCTCACCCCGCGCACCGATCCCGTCACCGCCCGGGCCCTGGTCGCCCTGATGGACGGGATCTGCCTCCAGGTCCTCCTCACGGACCGGCCCTACGACGAGGGGTACGCGCGGGACGTGCTCTCCCGGGTGATCCCCGACCGGGACGCGGGGGCCGGCGGGTGGGCCGGTGGACCGGCCGGCGGATCGGTCGGCGGACCGGCCGGGGAGCCCGACACCTGAGACGTCCGCGGCGCTGGTTGGCCTCCGCGCCCTCCGGCCGGTTAGGTTGCCCTCATGACCGACACGACTGCTCCGCGCACCACCGGCGCCGTGGCCACCGGCCTTGCCACGATCGCCGCCGACGGCACTGTTCTCGACACCTGGTTCCCCGCCCCCGAGCTCGTCGCCGAGCCCGGCCCGTCCGGTACCGAGCGGCTGTCCGCGGACAAAGCCGTGGAGCTGCTCGGCGAGGGCGCCGCGAAGGCGATCGGCCCGGACACGCGCCGGGGCGTCGAGGTCGTCGCGGTCCGCACGGTCATCTCCTCGCTCGACGAGAAGCCCCTCGACACGCACGACACCTACCTGCGGCTGCACCTGCTCTCGCACCGCCTGGTCAAGCCGCACGGCCAGAGCCTGGAGGGCATCTTCGGCCTCCTCGCCAACGTGGCCTGGACCTCGCTCGGCCCCGTCGCCGTCGACGACGTCGAGACGGTCCGGCTCAACGCCCGCGCCGAGGGCCTGCACCTCCAGGTGACCTCCGTCGACAAGTTCCCCCGGATGACGGACTACGTCGCCCCCAAGGGCGTCCGCATCGCCGACGCGGACCGCGTCCGCCTCGGTGCGCACCTCGCCGAGGGCACGACCGTCATGCACGAGGGCTTCGTCAACTTCAACGCCGGCACGCTCGGCACGTCCATGGTCGAGGGCCGTATCTCCGCCGGTGTCGTCGTCGGTGACGGCTCGGACATCGGCGGCGGCGCCTCCACCATGGGCACCCTGTCCGGCGGAGGCGCGGTCATCATCTCCATCGGCGAGCGCTGCCTGGTCGGCGCCGAGGCGGGCGTCGGTATCGCGCTGGGCGACGAGTGCGTCGTCGAGGCCGGCCTCTACGTCACCGCCGGGACCCGGGTCACCATGCCCGACGGACAGATCGTCAAGGCCCGCGAGCTCAACGGCGCGTCCAACATCCTGTTCCGCCGCAACTCGGTCACCGGCACGGTCGAGGCCCGGCCGAACAACGCGGTGTGGGGCGGACTGAACGAGGTCCTGCACAGCCACAACTGACCGCCGCTACAGCGTGGGGCGCCCTCCCGGGCACATCCGGGAGGGCGCTCGTGCGTCCGGTCACCCGTCCGCCGCGAACTCCTCCAGCGCGGTGAAGTCCGCCGCGCGCAGGCCCAGTCGGGGGTCGACGTGGTGCAGCAGCGCCCGCCCGCCGTGGTGCTCGGCGACGTACGACGCGTCGGCCGGGCCCAGTTCGTCGTCGACCCAGGCGAACGGGCGGCCCTCGGCGTACGCCACGAGCGTCTCCGTCTTCCAGTGCGTCCCGTCGGGCCGGCGGGCGAACAGCTGCTCCCCGAAGTCGACGTACGGCAGCTCGGGCAGGCCGACGACCGGGGCGATCCAGCGGTTGGCGGCGTCCCTCCACGTGGTCGCCCAGCACAGGTCGTAGGGAAGGGCCAGCAGGGCCGGGCCGTGGCTCGGGTTCAGCCAGACGCGCAGCGGGCGGCCCGGTCCCACGGCGGCCCGGATCGTCGTGTACCCCTCCGGGCGGCGCTCCGGCTGCGCCGCGTAGGGGTTCAGCGGGCCGTCGACGTCGAGGAACAGCAAGGGGCGGCTCACCCCGTCACCGTACGGGAGGACCGGGGGCCGCCACGGGAAATTCCTCCGGCGGCAGGCATAGCGGGGGGAAGGTGGAGGCGTCGGGTGGGGTGGAGGGGCTGGGCGCGGGGTCCGGACCGGGGGAGGGAAGGTGGCGATGGACGCCGAAGCGCAGGACAGGTTCCGGGAGTTCGTGGAGCACCGGTCGTCCGCGCTGCTGAGGACGGCCGTGCTGCTCAGCGGCGGCGACCGGCACGCGGCCGAGGACCTGTTGCAGAACGCGCTGATCAAAGCGGCCGGACGCTGGCACCGGATCGACGAACCGGAGCCCTACGTACGGCAGATCCTCTACCGGCAGCAGATCGGCCGCTGGCGCCTGAAGTGG
Organism: Streptomyces sp. NPDC090106; assembly: GCF_044747265.1. Classification (NCBI taxonomy): domain Bacteria; kingdom Bacillati; phylum Actinomycetota; class Actinomycetes; order Kitasatosporales; family Streptomycetaceae; genus Streptomyces; species Streptomyces sp. NPDC090106. The sequence goes on from NZ_JBIVDS010000005.1 coordinate 542,529, forward strand.
CCCCGGCGTGAACTCACCGTCGCCGAGCCGCCGGAGAGACGCGGGGACGGCGACGCCTCCTCCGCCGCGGAGCTGCGCCTGGTGATCCGCGGCGCGCTCGCGCGGCTCACCGCCCGGCAGCGCGCCGTCCTCGTGCTGCGCTACTTCGAGGACCTCCCGGAGGCGGACGTGGCCCGGATCATGGGCTGTTCCGTCGGGACCGTCCGCTCCACCACCCACCGCTCGCTCGCCCGGCTGCGCGCGCTCGCACCCGAACTCGCCGCACTGGACGGCCACAGCCGCCCGGCCCGTGACTACACACCCGCGGAGGTACGTCCGTGAACGTCGAGGATTTCGTCCGCGGCTCCCTGAAGGACCTGGCCGTCGAACAGGCCGCGCCCGCGCCGGGCTTCGCCGACCGGGTGCTGGCCGTGCGGCGGCGCCGCCGCACCCGCAGGCTCGCGGCCGTCGCGATGGCCGCCGCGGCTGTCGTCGCCGTCTCCGTGGCGGTGCCGCGGCTGGAGCGGGACGGCCGGGACGACGTACGCCCCAGTGGGGTGACGGGTCATCAGGAGCAGTCGCCGCCACGGGACATGATCGCCGTCGGGCGGACCGTGCTCGCCGCCTACTACACGGCGAGGACGGTGCCCGTGGGCAAGGACCGGGGCGTCTTCGAGCGGACCTACCGGCTGCTGAATCCCGGCACCGGCAGATACGAGAAGGACGACCGCTGGTCGTTCGTCGCCGTCGCACCCGGCGCGCGCACCGCCGCCGTCCTCGAACGGACCCTGCCCGCCCACCGGATCGGGCTGCTCGACCTCACGACGGGGGAGGTCGAGCGGTGGATCCCGGTCGAACAGGGGGTGGGCGGTCTCGCCTGGTCCGGCGACGGGAAGCGGCTCGTGGCGACCACCTACGACGACCACCCCGACCTGCGCACCAGGAGCCTGGACGAGGAGGGCGAACCGGGGGGCTGGATGGCGGACCGGGCCACCAGCCGGACCGGGTTCCGGCTCGTGGACCTGCCCGGCGGCAACGGCGCGTGGTGGAAGGTCACGTCCGGCCGCGAGGTCATGAGCCGCGCCGACTTCGCCTTCACCCGCGGCGACACCGGTCTGTACGCGCGCGTCGTCGGCGGCAAGGACGGGATGGAGAAGTTCTACGACCTCTCCGGCGCCGAGACCCCCGCTCCCGCGAACGAGAGCCACCTGCGCTGGGACGTCCCCGCCCGGCTCTCCCCGAACGGGCGACTCGCCGCCTGGGGGCTGAGCAAGGAGGTCGACGGCGACCCCGGCAGGTCGTACTCCTCGATCCGGGACCCGCTGACCGGTGAGGAGATCACCAAGGCGCGCGGCGGCACGCTTGTCGCCTGGGCGGACGACCGGCGGCTCATCGCCTGGCACCGCACCACCGGCCTGGACGGCGGATACAAGGACCGGCTCGTGCTCGTCACCATCGGCGTCGACGCGGTCGTCCCCCTGAGCGGGGAGCGCGACCCGGACGAGGACGTCGACCGCCAGGCCTGGGAACCCCTCTTCGTCGACCGTTGATCAGGCGTCGGCCCCCGTCAACTCCCGGTACGCCGCCAGCAGTCCGTCGGCCGTCTCCCGGCCGGCGGGCAGCAGGGGGGCGCGGACCGGGCCCGCGGGCAGGCCGAGCCGGGTGAGCAGGGCCTTGGTCGTGACGGTGCCCGGGAGTCCGGCGGACATCGTCAACTCGATCAGCCCGGTGGCGCGTTGCTGGAGGCGGGCCGCCTCGGCGGTGTTCCCGGCGTCGAACGCGTCCAGGACGGAGCGGAGATGGGCGGGGACCGCGTTGGCGACCGTGCTGATGTAGCCCGCGCCGCCCACCGCGTACAGGGCCAGGTTGTGTTCGTCGCAGCCCGCGTAGTACGCCAGCCCGGTGCGGGAGATGACCTTCTGGGCGGCGAGGAAGTCGTAGGAGCAGTCCTTGACGGCGACGACCCGCGGATGGCCCGCCAGGCGCAGCAGGGTGTCGGGCTCGATCCGGGTGCCGGTGCGGCCCGGGATGTCGTACAGGGCGATCGGCAGGCCGCAGGAGTCCGCGATCTGCCGGAAGTGCGCTTCGAGCGCGTCCTGCGGGGGCCTGCTGTAGTACGGGCTGACCAGCAGCACCCCGTCCGCGCCCGCCTTCTCGGCCGCCAGGGCGAGTTCGACGGTGTGCCGGGTGTCGAAGGTGCCGACGCCGGTGAGGATCGACGCCCCCGTCCCCACCGCCTCCCGGACGGCCCGGACCAGGTCCGTCTTCTCGGCGTCCGACGTCGTCGGTGACTCGCCCGTCGTACCGGACAGCACCAGCCCGTCGCACCCCTCGGCCACGAGCCGTTCCGCGAGCCGCTGCGCGCCGTCCAGGTCGAGGGCGCCGGAGTCCGTGAACGGCGTGATCATGGCGCACAGGGCGCGCCCGAAGGGCGGAGCCGGAGCCGTGGCGGGGGAGGGAGGGGAGTACGTCATGAAGGTAGTCTCGACACGCCGATCGTGAAGCTCCACTTAATTCTTCTACAAGGTACGGGTAAGTGTTGCTGAGAGGTGGGTGCGCAGAGGCCCTATGTCCAGAACGGGCATCCGTGGGTCACCATGGCGAGGACGGTCATCGGCCCCAGGTCATGGGAGGCGTCATGAAGCTCGGCAAGGTACTCGCCACCGGAGTCGCGGAGGAACGGCCGCGGACCGACGAACCGGAGACCGGCATCGCCGAGGTCACCGAAATCCCCGGCACGGTCGCGGAGTCCGAGGCGGTGCGGGCCCCCGAAGAGGTCCCGGCCGCCCGGTGAGGCCGCGGCTTCCGGAGGAACACCCGACGGAGCCGCCGACCGGATACAAGATCGCCCACCCGATGCTGTCCCAGGACGGCACCCGGGCCGGGTTCACCGGTGTGTCGCTCGGCGGCGCGCTGCCCTACGGAGTCCTGGCCGACGCGTCCTGCGTCTACGGCCTGCGGCACCGGGCGCCGCACCGCCGCTGCGACTGCGGCTTCCACTGCGTCCACGACCGCGCGACGGCCGAGGCGATGCTGTGCACCGCCGAGCATCGCACCGCCGTCCTGCTCGACGTGCTCGTCCTCGGCCGCTACCTCCGCTTCGAACTCGGCTTCCGCTACGCCCGTCAGCGCGTCCGCACCGCCACCGTCGGCCCCTGTGCCTGCGGCGCCGTCGCCACCGCCCTCGCCGACGCCCACTGGGGCAGGCCCGGCCGGCTCGCCCTCGCCCCCGCCTGCGCGGGGTGCGTGGGCGGCCGTACGTCCGTCTCGCTCCCGTCCTTCGCGCGGCTCGCGGGGGAGGGGCTGCGGGTGGTCGCGGCCGGCGGGGGCGCCGCGCCCGGCCCGGAGGACGGCCTGGGCGTGCCCGAACTCGCCGCCGAGGCGGCTCTGTTGCAGGCGCGGCTCGACTGGTTCCAGACCCAGCTCGCGCGCCTCGGTGAGCGGGGCGGGGACGCGGGTCCGCGGGGGTGACCGCCGGACCGTCCCCGTCGCGGCCCGCTTGACCTCAAGCCCGCTTGAGGGCGGAGGGTCGTCGTCGTGACACGGCGACCGGCGACCTGTGGAGGCGGCATGACGACCCGACGCACCGACGAGCACCCCGATCCGGCCGATCCCCGCGTGGGTGCACCCCTGTTCAGCACCTGGCGGGTCGGGACGCCCGAGCGGCAGCGGCTCGCCGTCGCGGCGATCGCGCGGGCGTGGGAGCGGCGGGCGTGGCCGGCCCGAGGGCTGCTGTCGTACCACGTGTACGCCGGGGAGGACGGCACCACGCTGCTGCACCACTCGCGGTGGACGGACGAGGCGGCGTTCGAGGGGTACCGCACGACGCACCGGGACGAGCGCGTCGAGGAGATCGACTCGGCCGTACCCGGCATCGAAAGCGTCCGGCTCGACCGCTTCCGCCACTACCGGAGTGCCGCCCGCGAGGACGACCCCCGGGTGCCCGGGTGCGTCGTGATCGTCGACGTCGAGTTCGACGGACCCGACCCGGAGCGCCAACGGGCCTGGGTGGACGCCGTGTTCGAGGCGCTCGACAGCGACCCGCAGCCGCCTCCCGGCGGGATCGGCGCCCACTTCCACCTGAACACCGACGGGACCCGCGTCCTCAACTACGCCGAGTGGGAGAGCGCCCGCGCGCACCGCGAGGCCCTCGCCGCACCCGGCGACGGGATCGGCTCGGCCACCGCCCCGTGGGAGCGGGTGCGGAACTGGCCGGGCGTGCGGAGCGGCACGGTCCGCCGGTACGAGCACGTCCTCGGGCTGATCCCCGCCACCTGAGGCCGCCTCCCCCGCTTCCCTCGGACTCAGACCGACAACATTCTTCGCCTGGACAAAAAAAGTTTTCGGTGAGACGGTGGACCCATGCTGGACGTCACCGTCATCGAGGACCCCGAGGCCGCCGCGGTCTCCCTGGACCCCATAAGGGCCCGGCTGCTCGCCGAGCTGGCGGCCGGGCCCGCCTCGGCCGCGATGCTGGCCACGAAGGTCGGGCTGCCCCGGCAGAAGGTGAACTACCACCTCAAGGCGCTGGAGCGGCACGGCCTCGTCGAGCTGGCGGGGGAGCGGCGCAAGGGGAACGTCACCGAGCGGCTGATGCGGGCCACGGCCGCGTCGTACGTGATCTCGCCGCTCGCGCTCGCCGCCGTGCAGCCCGACCCGGACCGGTTCCGGGACCAGCTCTCCGCGCGCTGGCTGCTCGCGCTCGGCGCCCGCCTGGTGCGGGACGTCGGCGCGCTCATCACCGGCGCCACCAAGGCGCGCAAGCGGCTCGCGACGTACGCCCTGGACGGCGAGGTGCGGTTCGCCTCGGCCGCCGAACGGGCCGCGTTCATCGAGGAGTTGACGGCAGGCGTCAGCGCGCTGGTGCGGAAGTACGACGCCCCCGGCGCGGCGGGCGGCCGGGACCACCGGATCGTCGTCGCCGTCCATCCCACGCTCAAGCAGCAGGACGAGGCGGAGCGACACGCCCCGCAGCAAGGCCCATCGCAGCAGAACGAGGTGGAGTAGATCATGACCGCAGGCAAAGAGTTCGAGATCGTCCGGGAGTTCGAGGTCGACGCCTCGCCCCAGGAGGTGTGGGAGGCGGTCACCGCCGGGACCGGTGGCTATCTGTGGCCCATGGAGCCGCCCGAGCCCCGCGTCGGCGGGAAGGGCCCCTTCGGGTCGACCGTCACCGCGTGGGAGCCGCCCCACCGGTACACCAACCGGGTCGAGAACGTCGAGGAGATCTCCGAGCAGAGCGCCAACCAGCTCGACTACACCATCGAGCCGCGCGACGACGGCAAGCGGGCCTGGGTGCGGTACGTGCACAGCGGGATCTTCGTCGACGACTGGGACAACCAGTACGACGGCGCCGCGAAGCACACCGACTTCTATCTGCACACCCTGCGCGAGTACCTGGTCCACTTCGCGCCCCGTCCCGTCGCCTTCGCGACCTTCGACGGGCCCGAGGCGTCCAAGGCGCCCGACGCGCTCGAAGCCGTCGCGCGGGCCCTCGGGCTGGGGGAGGGCGTCGGCGCCGGGACGAAGGTGACGGTCCAGGGGCCGGACGCGTTCGAGGCCGTCGTCGACTTCCGTGACCCGTACTTCATCGGGCTGCGCACCGACCGGAGCCTGACCCGGATCTTCGGGCGCAACCACTGGGGCCACCCGGTCGGCGTCTCCCTGCACGACTTCGCCCCGGGCGCCGACGCGGAGATCGGCGCGTGCGAGGCCGCCTGGCAGGGCTGGCTGGACCGTACGTTCGCCCGGCCCCGCTGAGCCGGAGCCGGGGCCGGGCGGTCGTCACGGCTTGAAGCGCAGCACCTGCGGGTCGTGGTCGCTGATCTGGTCGTGGAACTCCGCGTTGATGTGCACGCTGTCGTAGTCGAGGTCGCAGCCGCGCCGGATGTCCGGGGAGACCAGGATCTGGTCCAGGACCTGCGCGTTGCCCTGGTAAACGTACGAGTAACGCTCGCTCTTCGGCAGGGACTTGATCGCCGACCACAGAGCGCCGTCCGACTCCAGGATCTCGGCGGTGCCGGAGAACTCGAAGTCGTTGATGTCGCCGAGGGCGACGACGTCCGCGTTCTTCTGGGCGGCGAGGACGTCCTTGACGAACGCGTTCACCAGCGTCGCCTGCTGATGGCGCTGGGTCTCCGAGCCGCGGGCCGGGGGCTGGTACTGCGAGGTCAGACCCTGGTCGCCGCCCTTGGAGTTGAAGTGGTTGGCGATCACGAAGACGGTCTTGCCGCGGAAGACGAACTCGCCGACCAGCGGCTTGCGGCTGGACGCCCAGGCCGTGTCCGTCGGGTCGATGCGGCCCGGGGAGACGGTCAGGGCCGCCTTTCCCCGCACCTTCGTCACGCCGACGGCCGTCGTGGCGTCACCGCCCGCGCGGTCGGTGAAGGAGACCCGCTCCGGGTTGAAGAGGAACACCTGACGGATGTTGCCGCCCGGCTCACCGCCGTCGCTGTCGTTCGCCGGGTCGATCGAGCGCCAGTCGTACGCCGGGCCGCCCGCGGCGGCGATCGCGTCGATCAGCTTCCGCACCGTCACCCCGGCCGAGACCGTGCCGTCGTCCGACGCGCCGTTGTCGTCCTGGATCTCCTCCAGGGACACGATGTCGGGCGACTTGAGGTGGTTCACGATCGCGGCGGCGTGCTCCTCGAACGTGGCGTCCGACGGGTCCAGGTTCTCCACGTTGTACGTCGCGACGGCCAGCTCGCCCCGCTGCTGCGCGCGGGTCGTCTCCCGCTCGGTGCCGCCGTCCTGGAGCGCGCCGATCGTGTGGGCGACCAGGGTGTAACCGCCGTACTGGTTGTAGTCCAGGGGGCCGGCGGTGGTGCCCGCCAGGACGTCGCCGACATCGGCCACCGGGAAGGCGGACGCTGCGCCGAGCGACTGGATCTGGAGCCGGCCGGTGTTCTGCGACGCGTAGGAGCCGTAGACCGTGCCGCCGCGGCGGGAGGTGTTCTCCCGCGGCTTCACCGTGACCCACAGCTCGGTGTACGGGTCGCTGGCGCCGACCACGCGCGCGTCCGCGACCTGGACGTTCATGCCCTCCAGGGACTCGTAGAAGTCCAGGGCGTAGCGGGTGGGCAGCAGCGTCAGGGCGCCCACCGAACCGCCCGCGGCGCTGTCCCCGGCCGGGGCGTAGGCGGCCGGGACCGACCGGGCGTCCACGACCGTGGCGGCCGGGACGGCGTTGCCGCTGGAGACGACCGTCGTGACCGGCTTGGAGATCTGGGTGACCGACTGGTTGCCCGAGGTGCTGCCGCCGGGCACGTACTCCGTGACCGTGCCGGAGACCGTCACCAGGTCACCGGCGGCGACACCCTTGGGGGTGGAGCCGGTGAAGACGAACACGCCCTCACTGGTGGCCGGATCCGCGTCCGCGTCCGGGTCCTGGATCCAGAACCCCCGCGACGAACCGTACGTACGGATGCCGGTGACGACACCGGACACGTCCGTGACCTGCTGACCCGCGTACGGGGAGGTCCGGGTCGTGCCCTGGATGTCATGGATGCGCACGGAGTCCGCGTGCGCGGGGGACGTCAGGACCACCGTGGACGCGACGGAGCACACGGCGGCGACGGTGAGCGCGGCGAGACGCGCGGAAGACTTGCTCGGCAACGGAATCCCTCCGGGGACATACGTGGTGCGCCGGGACGAGGGTGAAACTGCGAGGAGACGAGACGGAGCTGCGAGGAGACGTTGACGGAGCCGCGACGAACGGCGGGAGCCGTCACCGGTGGGACGGTGTGACGCGCGTAGAAACCTGGCACGGACCGGCTCCCCGCACTCGGTGAACACATGTCCAGCAGGTTTCTACGCGCGTAATCTCCTGCGTGATCAGGTCAGTTGTCAAGGATTCGGCCATGTACGAGGGGCGGCGGGCAGATGAACCGGGCGGCATGGGTGGAAATCCGTCTAGGCTGAGCGGCTGAGCGGTACGACACGCCCTCCCGAGTCGCCCGCCACCCGGATCGCCCCCTAGGAGAAGCCGCCGATGTCAGACAGCTCCCCCCTGCCGCCCGTGCGGCTGCACCCCGAAGCGGAGCTGGCGCGGGACGCGCTGTCCACGCCGTTGCTGTCCCGGGCCGCCCGGCTCGCCCGCTGGGCCGGGCCCGCGACCCGGGTGGACGCCGGCGGCGGACTCGTCGAGGCACAGCTCCCGGCCGCCGCCGCGGCACTGGACCTGACCGGGGACGACGCCGCCGCCCACGCGAGCGAGGCCTGGCGGACCGCCGTCGACACCGGGCTCGTCGAGATCACCGACGACGAGGAGGGCACCGTCACCGCGGGCGAGGACCTCGCCGTGCTCACCGGCGGCGGCTCGCCGGGCGAGGTGCTCGGCGTGTGGCTGACCGCCCTGGAGAGCGTCCTCGCCGACGCCGCCGTCCCCGACCTGGACGACCTCGTCGACGCCATGGACGAAGGCGGCGAGATCGACTTCTCCTCCCTGGACTGGGACCCCGAGGCCGAGGCACAGTTCCTCGACGGCGTCCTCGGCAACCTCTACCTCCTCACCGCCACCGAGGACGGCCCCGGCGAGGCACCCGTACCGCTGCCCGCGCTCGCCGCCTCGATGATCGTGCCCAGCGACATGGGCGAACCCACCAACGACGTCCTTGAACAGGTGTCCGACGCGATGATGCGCCTGGACGACCAGTTCCGCCTCCTCGAACCCGTCGGCCTCGTCGAGTACCAGCCCGTCGACGAGGCCCTCATGGCCGACGCCGACGAGGAACCCGCCGCCCCCGTCGACGACACCGACGTCTCCCGCTACGGCATGGTCCGGCTCACCCCGCTCGGCCGGTACGGGCTGCGGGCCCGGCTCCTGGAGGCCGGCTTCGAGGCGCCCGCCGTCGGAGACCTCGCCGACAAGGGCGCCGACGCCCTCCTCGACGGCACCGCCGGTTTCCCGCCCGGCGCCGCGCAGGCCGAGACCGAGCAGTGGCTCACCCGCCGCGAACCCCTCCCCGCCGCACGCGAGTTGCTCGCAGCCAGCCGCGGAGCCGACGAGGGCGCCCCGCTGCGCCGTCTGCGCTGCCAGCAGGCCCTGTCCCTCCTGGGCCCCGAGGCCGAACCCGCCCTGCGGGACGTCCTCGACGACGCCGAACTCGGGGGACTGGCCCGCGTCTGGCTCGCCGAACACGGCGCCGGCGACGTACCGCCGCCCTCCGAGACGATGATCTTCTGGCTCACCGTCGACACCCTCGCCGCCCAGCTCGCCGCCGAGGGCAACTCCGAGGAGCTCCGCGGACTCGTCGAGGGGCTCGCCCAGCAGCACAGCGGGTTCTTCGCCGCCGCCTGGCGCGTCGACCACCCCGCCACCGCCGACGTGCTCGAAGCCATGGGCCGCCTCCACCCCGACAAGAAGATCGCCAAGGAGGCCCGCAAGGCCGCGTTCAAGGCCCGCTCGCAGCAGGGCGGCTGAGCGACGGGCGGGCCACCGTGTCCGGCCTTTCCGGCTCGTGGTGCCCACCTGGCTCGTGGTGCCCACCTGGCTCGTGGTGCCCACACGGCTCGTGGTGCCCACCCGGCTCGTGGTGCCCTTGCGGTTCCCGTGAGTGCCGCCGTACGGATTCACGGAAGCGAGTCCGCCGACGTCGCCCCGAGTTCAACTCCTGTTCAGACGTGGGCGGGACGGTGGCGCCGATCGAGGTCGCCACCCTCCACGGCCACACACACCGCTCAGGAGACCGCATGTCGCTCACCCGCAGGGACTTCGCCAGAAACTCCGCGATCACCGGCGCCGGCGTCGCGCTGGCGGGCACCGTCGGCGCCCTCGCCACCGCGCCCAACGCCCTCGCGTCCACGGAGACCGAGAGCGAGGCGGCCGGTCACGGCGGCGGCGTCGGCTACGGACCGCTGCTGCCCGACCCCGACGGCATCCTCGCGCTCCCGGCCGGGTTCACGTACCGCGTCATCACCTACAGCGGCAGGACGACGCTGGAGTCGGGGGAGACCACCCCCTCCAACCACGACGGCACCGCCGCCTTCGAGGGGCCCCGCGGCACCACCCTCCTCGTCAACAACCACGAGCTGAAGGGCCCCCGCGCCAACTGGAAGTACCCCGTCCCCCTCACCGAGGGCCTCGTCTACGACCCCGCCGCCTCCGGCGGTTGCACCGTCGTCGAGGTCCGCCCGGGCGGCCAGGTCGCCGAATGGGTCGGCATCGCCGGTACCTCCACCAACTGCGCGGGTGGCAGCACCCCTTGGGGCACCTGGCTGACCTGCGAGGAGAACTCCGACAAGGCCGGCACCAACGGCATGACCAAGGACCACGGCTACGTCTTCGAGGTCGACCCGATCGACCGCCGGGCCAACCGCGGCCCCAAGCCCTTGAAGTTCCTCGGCCGTTACGACCACGAAGCCGTCGTCATCGACCCCAAGCGCGGCCACGCCTACCTCACCGAGGACGCGTCCTCGCCCAACGGACTCCTGTTCCGCTGGACCCCGCCGCACGGCTTCCACCACGGCCGCGGCAGGTTCCGCACCCTCGCCGACGACGCCGGCGTCCTCGAAGCCTTCAAGTGCTTCGACTCCGGCGGCCAGTTCGTCGACGACCTCTCCCGCGCCACGAGGACCGGCACCGTCTACGGCGTCGACTGGGTCGAGGTCCCCGACCGCGACGCCCGGACCGTCGCCGTGCGCAAGCAGTTCACCGACGGCCAGGTCACCCGCGCCCGCAAGCTCGAAGGCATGTGGTGGGGCGACGGCGGCACCTACATCGTGTCCTCCTACGCCCGCGACGAGAGCCCCGTCCAGCACGACGGCCAGGTCTGGTTCTACGACCCCAAGCGTCGCACCCTCACCCTCAAGGTCCTCCTCGGCGTCAACCCCGACCCCTCCCAGGACGGCGCCTTCGACGGCCCCGACAACATCACCGTCTCCCCCTACGGCGGCCTCGTCATCGCCGAGGACGGCGAAGGCGTCCAGCACCTCTTCGGCGCCACCGACAGCGGCCGGACCTACCCGATCGCCCGCAACGACCTCAACATAGGCACCGAGGACGAGCCCGAATACAGCGAGTTCACCGGGGTCACCTTCTCCTGCGACGGCAAGACCCTCTACGCCAACATCCAGACCCCCGGCATCATGCTCGCCGTCACGGGGCCGTGGAAACGGCAGAAGCGCGGCTGAATTTAATAGCTGGCCCGTCCCGCGGCCCGCCTCCTAAAGTGAAGAACGTCCAGGTGCGAAGGCAGGACCTACTTCCACTCATAATGGGGCGGTCGCGGGTTCGAGTCCCGCCACCGGTACCACGCGCCGGTGTAGCTCAGGGGCAGAGCACCTACGTCGGTTCCGCCGGCCTCGATCTCTGGACACCACAACTTCATCGCACCTCCCGGTGCGCGGGCTGCGGCTACTTCTTCTCTCAAAAGAATCCCACGCCGCCGCCGACCTGATCTCGGGAGGCGCGACCCACGGTGGGTGCCCGGTGCGCAGGCAACGGTTACTTCAGGGAACTGGTCCGCAGAAATGCGGATGCGGGTTCGAATCCCGTCATCGGCTCAGCGCCGGTGTGGCGGAACGGAAGACGCGCCAGTTGATAAGTCCGTCGCCGACCCCGGATCTCGGGCACCCTCCGTCTGTCGCGCCTTTCTCCGGAACACCACTGAATTCGGGGGGAATTCACCATGGCGCGATTCAACACGCGTGCCGCGAGAGCACGTCCCACGTCCCGCGTGACCTCCACCGGCCGCGTCCTGCGCACCTACGAGGGCGGCCGGGGCAGCGAGCGCGACGCGCGCTCCGAGCTCTTCCTGCTCGCGATCGCCGACTTCGTCTCCCAGCAGACCTATTACGAGCCCGGCGACACCCGCGACGACCGCTACGCCGGTCTCGTCCGCGAACTCGCCGTCACCGACCCCGTCTGGACCGCCGGCCTGCTCGGCTGGCTGCGCGGCGAGGGCAACCTGCGCACCGCGGCCCTCGTCGGCGCCGCCGAGTACGTGAAGGCACGCCTCGACGCGGGCGCCACCGACGGCCCCGCCAACCGGCAGGTCGTCGCCTCCGTGCTCCAGCGCCCGGACGAGCCCGGCGAGATGCTCGGCTACTGGACCGCCACGTACGGCCGCAACGTGCCCAAGCCCGTCAAGCGCGGTGTCGCCGACGCCGTACGGCGCCTCTACAGCGGCAGGTCCCTGCTGAAGTACGACACCGCCTCCAAGGGGTACCGCTTCGGCGACATCCTCAACCTGGTGCACGCGGCGCCGGACCCCGCCAAGGCAGGGCAGGGCGAGCTGTTCCAGTACGCGCTCGACCGCCGGCACAACCCGGACACGGCCGTGCCGCCCGCGTCGAACCGTCTGCTCACCGCCCACCGGGCGCTGATGGCACTGCCCGTCGAGGAGCGGCGCGCGGTCGTCACCTCCGAGGGCGGCGCCGAGCGGCTCGCCGAGGCGGGCATGACCTGGGAGGCCCTCGCGGGCTGGCTCCAGGGGCCGCTGGACAAGGCGGCCTGGGAGGCCGTCATCCCCTCCATGGGGGCGATGGCACTGACCCGAAACCTGCGCAATCTCGACGAGGCCGGAGTCGGCGACGACGTCGCCGCGCTGGTCGCGGCACGGATCAGCGACCCCGCCGAGGTCGCGCGGTCGCGGCAGTTCCCCTTCCGCTACCTGGCCGCGTACCGGCACGCGCCGTCGCTGCGCTGGGCGTACCCGCTGGAACAGGCGCTCGGTCACTCGCTGGCCAACGTGCCCGCGCTGCCCGGCCGTTCGCTGATCCTCGTCGACCGCTCCGGCTCGATGTGGGCGCGGCTGTCCGACCGCTCCCAGCTCAACCGGGCCGACGCGGCGGCGATCTTCGGCACGGCGCTGGCGCTGCGCGCGGAGCGGGCCGACCTCGTGCAGTTCGGCTCCAGCAGTTCCCCGGTGACGCACGGCCGGGGCGAGTCGGTGCTGAAGATCCTCGACCGCTTCGGCGACCTGGGCGGCACCGACACCACCGAGGCGGTCCGCCGCCACTACCGGGGACACGACCGTGTGCTGATCGTCACCGACGAGCAGTACACCCACAGCCGCCACGGCGGGCCGACCGAGCAGGTCCCCGCCGAGGTGCCCGTCTACACGTGGAACCTCGCCGGGTACCGGGCGGGCCACGGCCCGTCGGGCACGGCGAACCGGCACACGTTCGGCGGCCTCTCGGACGCGGCGTTCCGGATGGTGCCTCTGCTGGAGAACGCCCGGGACGCGGACTGGCCCTGGACGGCCTAGTCGGAGGTGAGGCGCGGCCCGCACTTCGGGGGAGTGCGGGCCGTTGTCGTGTCTGGGGTCTTGTCTGCGGTCACATGTGACATCTAACATTTCAGTTCATGCAGTCACCCCTCACCCGCCTCCCCCGCTCCCTCCTCCGCGACCGGGCCTACGAGTCGATCCGGGACGCCATCGTCATCGGGCAGCTCGCGCCCGGGGAGGTCGTCCGGGACGCCGATCTGGCGGAGCGGCTGGGGCTGTCGCGGGCACCGGTGCGGGAGGCGTTCTCGCGGCTGGTGGACGAGGGGCTGCTGGAGAGCAAGCCGCAGAGCTACACCCGGGTGACGCCGCTGCTCATGGCCGATGTGCGGGACGCGGCGGCGGTCGTGTGCGCCATGCACGAACTGGTCACCCGGATCGCCGTGCCCCGGCTGGACGCGGGGGACGTGGGCGAGATGCGCGCGGCCAACGAGCGCTTCACCGATGCCGTCGGGGACGGCGACGTCGACGCCGCGCTGGAGGCCGACGACGAACTGCACCACATCCTCGTCGTGGTCAGCGGCAACCGGGCCGCCGCCGCGACCGCGGCCCGCTACACCCCCCTCATCCGCAGGCTGGAACGCCGCCGCTTCTCCCAGGGCGGCCACTGCCTCTCGGCCGGGCTGCACGAGCAGCTCATCGACGCCTGCGCGGCCGGTGACGTGGACGAAGCGGTCCGGGTCACCACGGAGATCTGGCGAGGGCTGGCCGAACTCGCCGACCACGACTGAACCCCTTCGGAGGTCCCCATGTCGCTTTCTTCCTACGAGCGTTACCCGCTCCTCTTCGGTCCCTCGCCCGTGCACCCGCTGGAGCGGCTCACCGCGCACCTCGGCGGGGCGTCGCTGTGGGCCAAGCGCGAGGACTGCAACTCCGGTGTCGCGTACGGCGGGAACAAGACCCGCAAGCTGGAGTACCTGGTGGCCGAGGCCCTCGCGCAGGGCTGCGACACCCTCGTCTCCATCGGTGGCGTCCAGTCCAACCACACCCGCCAGGTCGCGGCCGTCGCCGCCCGCGCCGGACTCAAGTGCGTGCTGGTCCAGGAGAGTTGGGTGGACTGGCCGGACGCCGTGTACGACAAGGTCGGCAACATCCTGATCAGCCGCCTCGCCGGAGCCGACGTACGCCTGGTCAAGGCGGGGTTCGGCATCGGCTTCAAGGAGAGCTGGGAGCAGGCGCTGCGGGACGTCGTGGAGTCGGGCGGCAAGCCCTACGCGATTCCCGCCGGCGCCTCCGACCATCCGCTCGGCGGGCTCGGCTTCGCCGGATGGGCGTACGAAGTCGCGGCGCAGGAGGAGGAGTCGGGGGTCTTCTTCGACACCGTCGTCGTCTGTTCGGTGACCGGGTCCACCCAGGCCGGGATGATCGCCGGGTTCGCCGCGCTGGAGGAGGCGGGCGGCCGTCCGCGCCGGGTCCTCGGCATCGACGCCTCGGCCAAGCCCGCCGCCACCAAGGAGCAGATCGCCCGCATCGCCCACCACACCGGCCGGCTCATCGGGGTGAGGCGCGAGCTGACCGAGGCCGACGTCGAACTCGACGAGCGCTACCACGCCGGGATCTACGGCATCCCCGACGAGACCACCCTCGCCGCCATGCGCCTCGCCGCCCGCACGGAGGGCATGGTCACCGACCCCGTCTACGAGGGCAAGTCCATGGCCGGGATGATCGACCTGGTCGAGCGCGGGGAGATCCCGCGCGACGCGACCGTGCTCTACGCCCACCTCGGCGGCCAGCCGGCGCTGAACGGGTACAGCGCGCTGTTCTAGCAGGTCCCGCGGCCGGATACAGTGCACGCGTGCGGGCGGACAATCAGCAGCGTAAGCCGGGAGCCGGGCGGTCCGAGGGGACCCGGCGGCGGACGACGATCCATGACGTCGCGCAGCTCGCCGGGGTCTCCCGGCAGACGGTGTCGCGTGCCGTGAACGACAAGGGCGAGATCGACCCGGCGACCAAGGAACGGGTCCTGGAGGCCGTCCGGACGCTGAACTACCGGCCGAGCCGGTTCGCCCGGGGCATGGTCAGCAAGGGCGGGGTGACCACCGGTCTGGTCATCCCGGACCTGCGCAACCCGTTCTTCCCCGAGGTGGCCGCCGGGGTCCTGGAGGCCGCCGAGCAGCGCGGCTGGCAGGTCGTGGTGTGGGACTCCCGCGCCGACGAGGACCGTGAGCGCGAGGCCCTCGACGTGCTCTCGCACCAGGCGGACGCGGTCGTCGGCTACTTCAAGAACGACGACGCCGTGCTCGCCCGGCTCCTGGGCGGCGTCCCGCTCGTGCTGCTGGAGCGCGGTCCCCAGCAGACCCGTTTCGGCGCCGTCGGCATCGATGTGGCCGCCGGTCTCCGGCAGGGGATGGCGCACCTCGTGGACGCCGGGCACCGCCGGATCGGCCTGCTCGACGGCGACGGCCTCTCCGGTCCCGGACCGCGCCGCACGGCGTTCCTGCGCGAGGCGCGACGGCACGGGCTGCCCGTGGACGAGAGCTGGATCGTGCTCTGCTCCGAGCACAGTGTGGCGGGCGGCGAGGCCGGTGCGGCCCGGCTGCTGGCCGGACAGCCCGGGATCACCGCGGTCGTCGGCTTCAACGACCTGATCGCCGTCGGCGCGATGCGGGCCGCCCGCAGCGCGGGGCGCCGGGTGCCGGACGACCTGGCCGTCCTCGGCTTCGACGGGCTCGCGCTGGGCGAGCTGGTGGAGCCCGCGCTGACCACCCTGCACATCGACAAACGGCGCCTCGGCATGCTGGCCGTCGAGCAGGTCGCCCGGCTGCGGGCCGGCGAGGAACCGCTCGGCGGCGCGGACGCCTGGGTGATCCCGGAACTGGTGGTACGGGCCTCGGCCTGATCGCCGTACGCCCGCCCGGCCGGTCCCTCGCCCTCCGCCCGCCAGATCCATCCCTTTTCTCGCGACTTCGTACGCTCTGCGCTGCCGATTTCGTGCGGCCTTCTGACCGTCGTACATCCCGCTGAACGCAGATAACGGGCGCAGATGCCTTGACTCACCTTTTCGGCCACCTCGATACTCGACGGCAACGTTCACGTGAACGTTCACGGGTCACTGCGAGACAACGTTGTCCCCTGTTGCCGTCCCCGAAAGCGAGCGCGCCGCCCATGCCAAATCCACCCCTGTCCCGCAGGCGCCTGCTGGGCGCCTCCCTCGGTGGCGCGGGTGCCGCGCTGCTGGGGCTGTCGGGCTGCGGAAGCACCGACGGCTCGGTCTCCGCGGGCACCGACCACCTCAGCATCTGGTACTGGAACGGGGCGCTCAGCGACAAGCTGCTGGCCACCGCCGCACGCGGGGTGCCCGGGGTGCCGGGGCTGAAGGTGAAGGGGTCGCCGATCGCCGGCGACTACAAGTCGCGGATCCGCACCAGCCTGGCGGCCCGCGCGTACGTGCCCGACCTCGCGGCGGCCAACTCGGACGTGTCGGTGTTCTTCCCCGACGAGCAGGAGTTCCTGGACCTGAGGGAACTCGGCGCGAGCACGGTCGAGGACCAGTACCTGGACTGGAAGTGGAAGAGCGGCATCAGCCCCACCGGCCGCATGATCGGCTTCCCGCTCGACGCCGGCCCCACCGCCCTCTACTACCGCCGTGACCTGTTCGAGAAGGCCGGACTGCCCACCGAGCCGGAGGACGTCGCCGAGGCCACCTCGACCTGGGAGAAGTACCTGGAGGTCGGCAAGCAGCTCAAGGCCAAGGCGCCCACGCACCCGTACCTGATCTCGCAGATCAGCTACGTCTTCCGGATGGCGCTCTACCAGAGCCCGAAGCAGTTCGTCGACGTCGACAACCGGTTCATCGGCGACCAGGCCCATGTGAAGCGTGCCTGGGACCTGGCGGTCGAGACGTACCGGCAGGGCCTGAGCGCCCGGGTCCTGGACGCCACGCCGGACTACAACTCGGCGGTGAGCGGCGGCCGGGTCGCCACCATGACCACCGCCGTCTGGTACCTCGCGGGCCTCAAGCAGGTCGCGCCGAAGACGTCGGGCGCCTGGCGGCTGACCTCCCTGCCGGACGGACCCACCAACTACGGCGGCTCGTACGTCACGATCACCCGCTACTGCCGTGACCCGGAAGGGGCGTTCGCCTTCCTGAAGTGGCTGCTCGGCCCGGACAACCAGCTCAAGGCCTACCGGGAGATGGCGCTGTTCCCCACCACCCCGTCCGTCTACTCCCGCCCCGCCATGCGGGAACCGGACCCCTTCTTCGGCGGCCAGGCACCGGTCGACGTCTTCGGCCCGGCGGCCGAGAAGGCGCCGGTCATCTACTTCAGCCCGTACGAGAACACGGCCAACACCCCTGTCTTCCAGGAGCTGACCAACGTGGAGACGCTCGGCAAGAACCCCGACAAGGCCTGGCGGGACGCGATGAACGCGGCCGAGTCGGCGCTCTCCCAGTGGGGGGTGAGCTGACATGGCGACCGTCACGGGCACGTCCAAGGCGCCGGCGGCGCGCGGCGGCGAACGCGAGGGGAGCGGGCGGCGCGCCCCGGGTGGCCGCCTGCGCCGCCACCTCCCGCCCTACCTCGCCATCTCGCCGTACTACATCCTCTTCGCGGTGTTCGGCGCCTTCCCGGTGTTCTTCTCGCTCTACCTGTCCTTCCAGGACTGGGACGGCATCGGGAGCATGCGGTACGTCGGGCTCCAGCAGTACAAGTGGCTGCTGGACGACCCGGTGTTCTGGCACTCGATCCTCAACACCTTCCAGATCTGGTTCATGTCGACCGTGCCGATGCTGTTCCTGGCGCTGGTCATCGCGTTCCTGCTCAACTCGCAGGTGCGGCACGCGACCGCCTACCGGGTGGCGTACTTCGTCCCCAACATCACCTCGATGGTGGCCATGACCATCGTCTTCGGGTCGGTGTTCGCGCAGGCGGGGCTCGCCAACTCCCTCTTCAAGGCGGTGGGGCTGGGCGGCGTGGACTGGCTGACCTCGTCGCTGGGGATCAAGTCGGCGATCTCCCTCATGATCATCTGGCGGTGGGTCGGCTACAACGCGCTGATCTTCCTCGCCGGTCTCCAGGCCATCCCCACCGAGCTGTTCGAGGCGGCGAAGGTCGACGGCGCGAACAGCCGGCAGACCCTCTTCCGGGTCGTCGTCCCGCAGCTGCGGCCGGTGATCCTCTTCGCCGTCATCACGTCCACCATCAACGGCCTGCAGATCTTCACCGAGTCGCAGGTGCTGTTCTACTCCGACGACCCCGGCACCACCGGCGGACCGGGCCAGGAAGGCATGACCATCGTGCTCTATCTGTGGCAGAAGGCCTTCAACGACCACCAGTTCGGCTACGGCGCCGCGATCGGCTGGTCGCTGTTCGCCCTGATCGCGCTCTTCGCGATCGTCAACTGGCGCCTGGTGTCCGGGAACGAGCGGGACGGCAGCCGCTCCCGCATCTCCCTGCTGCGCAAGGGGGGTTCGCGCGATGGCCGCTGAACGCGCCACCTCCGACGCCGGACTGGTCATCGGCTCCGGCAGCCGCCTGTCCCGGGCCGGCGTACGGCTGACGCTGCTGTTCGGCGTCGTCCTGTCCCTGTTCCCCTTCTACTGGCTGGTGGTGATGGCGTCCGGGACGACGCAGGACATCTTCGCCTACCCGCCGAAGCTGATCCCCGGCCCGCATCTCCTGGACAACATGCGGTCGGTGATCGACCGGATCGATTTCTTCGGCTCGCTCCTCAACACCGTCGTGGTGTCGGTGGCCGGGACCGTGCTGGTGCTGTTCTTCGACTCGCTGGCCGCCTTCGCCTTCGCCAAGTACGACTTCCCGGCCCGCAAGCTGCTCTTCGGCGTGCTCCTCGCGACGTACATGATCCCGGCGCAGCTCGCCCTGGTCCCGCAGTTCGTCACCATGGCGCACTTCGGCTGGGCCGGTTCGCTCAAGGCGCTGGTCATCCCGGGGGCCGCCAACGCGTTCGGCATCTTCTGGATGCGGCAGTACGCCAGCAACGCGCTGCCCGACGAACTCCTGGACGCCGGACGGATCGACGGCGCCGGCTTCTTCCGCCTGTACTGGCGGATCGCGCTGCCGCTGTTCCGGCCCGCGCTCGCGTTCCTCGGCATCTTCACCTTCATCCAGCTCTGGAACGACTACATCTGGCCGCTGGTCGTGATGATCGACCCGGACAAGGTCACGCTCCAGGTCGCCCTCGCCAACCTCAACGTCGCCTACAACACCGACTACGCGGTGGTGATGGCCGGGGCGTTGATGAGCGTGGTGCCGCTGATCGTCGTGTTCCTCATCGGGGCCCGGCACTTCCTGCGGGACCTGGCGGCGGGGGCCACGAAGATGTGACCGGGAGAGGCGGTGGGGCCGGGTGTATCGCGGGCGTATCGGAAAACGCATACGGCGAGGCGACGGCCCCTCGGCTGCAATGAGGGCATGACCCACGACCCCGCTCTGTCGGTCCCGCCCGCTCCCTCGGCGCCGCCTCCTCGCCGCGCGCGGGGGATCGTGCCGCTCGCCCTGGTGCTCGTCGCCCTGGCCGGCTTCCTGGTGGTGATGCGGCGACCGCTCCTGATGGCCGCCCCGGCGTGCACGGCCGGGCGGTGGCACGGCTGCCTCGACACGTTCAACGGGGTGGTGCTCGTCCTGGTGGCCGCCGTGCCGCCGGCCGTGCTCGTGGCGGGGGCCCTTGCCTGGCGCCGGCGCGCGGCCGGGGTCGCCGGGGCGTGGCGGCTGTCGGTCGCCGAGGTCGGCATGGTCTACGGGACCGTTCCCCTCGTGTGGCTCACCCTGATGCCGGGCGGCGCGGCCGGGACCGACGCGCCCGCCCGGGTCAGTCTCGTACCGCTGCGGGATCTCGTCACGATGGGCTGGCTCGGGATCCTCGGCAACCTCGTGATCTTCGCGGCGCTGGGGTTCTTCGCGCCCGTGCGGTTCGCCGCGATGGCGTCCGCGGGACGGGTCCTGGCGCTGGGCGCGGGGTGCTCGGTGCTGGTCGAGACGGCGCAGTACGCGCTGCGCCTCGACCGGGTCTCCTCGGTGGACGACGTGCTGGTCAACGCGGCCGGGGCCCTGCTCGCCGGGCTGCTGTCGCGGCCGTGGTGGCGGGTGGACGGAGCGCGCGGGGGGGCCCGGCGGAGCCGGGTGACGGGACCTGGCGGAGCCGGGTGACGCCGGGCGGGAGCGGCTGCCCGGGTGGGAACCGTCGCCCGGTGCCGGGCAGGGCCGGCCGCGGTCACGGTCGCCCGCCCGGGCCCGGTCGGGCACCCGGTCGCGGGCGGACTCCCGTTCCTCGTCGAACGCCCGGTCGCACCCGACGCCTGCGTGGCACGCGTGGCAGCGGGGCTGCCGCCGGCGCCGGACACCGCGACCTTCTCGGCGTGCATCGCCGATCTCGACGCCATCGACCCGGACATCGTGCGCGGCGAGGACGACAAGCCCGTGAGCCGCGGGCCGAACCAGTGAACCGGCTTCGAGACCGTGGTCCGCGCGACTCCGCCCGGGTTTCTGACGCGGGCGCGCCAGGGCGCCCTCCGGCGGTCGCCGCCCGCCGCCCGCCGACCGGCGCCCGCCAGCCGGTGGACGCCGTGCCGCGTGTGCGGGTCGGGCGCCCGGCGGGCGGAGGCCGGTCCTGGAGCGGTGAGTGGGTGGGGCCTCGGGCGGCCGGTCCTCTACAGCGCCTGGGCGGCCGGCTTCACCATGCCGCGCACGGTGCGGGACTTCACGAAGTCGCCCATCGCCGTCATCTCCCACTCGCCGGAGAACTGGCGGATCAGCTTGGCCATCATCACGCCCGTCTGGGGCTCGGCGCTGGTCAGGTCGAAGCGCACGAGTTCCTCGCCGGTGGAGGCGTCCAGGAGACGGCAGTAGGCCTTGGCGACCTCGGTGAACTTCTGGCCGGAGAAGGAGTTGACCGTGAAGACCAGGCCGCTGACCTCCTGGGGCAGCCTGCCGAGGTCGACGACGATGGTCTCGTCGTCGCCCCCGCCCTCGCCGGTGAGGTTGTCGCCGGAGTGCTTGATCGCGCCGTTGACGATGGAGAGCTTGCCGAAGTAGCAGCTGTCGATGTGGTTGCGCTGCGGGCCGTAGGCGATGACCGAGGCGTCGAGGTCGATGTCCTTGCCGCGGTACGCCGGTTCCCAGCCGAGGCCCATCTTGACCTGGGAGAGCAGGGGACGGCCGCCCTTGACGAGGGACACCGTCTGGTTCTTCTGGAGGCTGACCCGGCCCTTGTCGAGGTTGATCTTGCCCGTGGCGGGCGGCGCGGCCGGGGGCGGCGGGGCCTGGATCGTGGGCGGGGCCGCCGGCTGGGGCGGGGTCACCAGGGTCGGGGTCGGGGGCGCCGGGGCGGCCACGGGGGCCGGGGCCGGCTCCTCCACGGACACACCGAAGTCCGTCGCGATGCCGGCCAGGCCGTCGGCGTACCCCTGGCCCACCGCGCGGGCCTTCCACGCGCCGTTGCGCTGGTAGATCTCCACGACCACCAAGGCCGTCTCCGCGCCGAGCTGCGGGGGCGTGAACGTGGCGAGCGGGGTGTTGTCGTCCGCGTTGCGGATCGTTGCCGTCGGCTCGATGCCCTGGAAGGTCTGGCCCGCGGCGTCGGGGCTGGCGGTGACGACGATCTTCTCGATGCCCGGGGGGAGCGCCGCCGTGTCGACGACGATCGCGTCGGGGGACGTGCCGCCGCCCGAGCGGTACGTCACGCCGGGGCCGGCCGGCTGGTTGTAGAAGATGAAGTCGTCGTCGGAGCGCACCTTGCCGTCGGCGGTGAGCAGCAGGCCCGATACGTCGAGCCGCACGGGGGCGGTGACGTCCACCGTCACGCGCGGGGCGGAGAGCGGGATGTTCGAGCCGGGGGTCATAGCTGTCATGACCCGTGAACGATCCAGGCCGCTTTACCGTTCCCTTACCCGGGACCGAACCGGTGAACGGGGGTGGACAGGTCTTTTCCCGCCCCCGCCACCCCTTCCCGTCCCGGCCCTGGGGGCTGCCGCCCCGGACCCCCGACGGCCCCGCGGGCCTCGTCCTCAAACGCCGGACGGGCTGGACGGCACATCCACCGTCACGTGCGGGGACAGGGCTCGGAGGAAGTCCCTCGCGTCGAAGAGTTCGCCCGCCGAGGCGACGCCCACCCTGTGGGTGCGGCCCGTCAGGATGCGGGTGGTGGCCTCGACCGCGAGGGGGGCCGTGACGGCGTAGATGTCGCGGCCCCGGGCGACCGCGCGGCGCTCCTCGGCGCCGGAGCGGACGCGGACGTCGACGACGAAGGTCTGGTCGGAGCGGCCGTGCGCGTCGGTCGCGGTGGGGGCGGGCGTGTCGGGGGACGCCAGGTCGCCCGCCGCTTCGAGCGCCATGTAGGTGCGGACCTCCGGGACACGCAGGTGGCTGGGGAGGGTGACGACGTCGGCCATCGTGAACTCGGACACCACCTCCCGGGGGCCCATCGGCTCCGGGAAGGGCCACTTCAGGGTGGTCAGGCCGTCCTGGTGGTACTCCAGACGTCCGCCGCGGAAGCGGACCCGCCGGCCCTGGCGCCGCTCGTGGGAGACCGCGCCCGCCGTGCGGGTCCCGGCGGTGGGGTGCCAGCCGCTCAGCCCGTACGCGACGTGCGCCTCGTCGGCCGCCGTCCAGTCGCCCATCGCGGCCGTGGCCAGAAGGTCGCCCAGCCCGCCGTAGAAGGCCATCGCCGGGACGATCACCGCGCCCGCCGCCCGGGCCCGTTCCCCGAAGCGCGCGAACGTGTCCGCGGTGGCCTCGATCTCCGCCGCGACGTCGACGTACGGGATACCGGCCCGCAGCGCCGCCTCGATCAGGGGCGCGGCCGTCGTGGCGAACGGGCCCGCGCAGTTGACGACCGCGGCGGTCCCGGCGAGGGCGCGGTCCAGGGACGCCGGGTCGTCGACCGAGGCCGGGCGGGTGTCGAGGCCGCCGCCGTGGGCGTCCGCCAGCAGGCCGAGCCCGGCCGCGTCCCGCCCGGACGCCACCGGCTCGTACCCGCGCTCGCGCAGTTCCGCCACGACGAACCGCCCGGTGTGCCCGTACGCGCCGAACACCGCCACCTCGAGTGCCGATCCCATGGGTTCCCCGTTCCGAGTGCTGAGTTTCCGAGTGCGCCGCGTCCTTGCCTGTCCGACCATGCTGGCTTGCGTCGGACGCTCCGTGTGAGTGTCCGGAACGACACCACCCGTACAATTCCGGACGTGCCCACTGTCGCGCTGGCCGTCACCGACGGCATGCTGCACTTCGAACTGTCCGTCGCCCACGAGGTGTTCGGCTCCCGGCCGGACGGCGTGCCGTCCTGGTACGACCTGGTCGTCTGCGGGCCGGGTCCCGTGCGGTTCGGCGGGTTCCGGCTGGAGCCGGAGGCGGGCCTGGAGCGGCTGGCCCGTGCCGACACGGTGATCGTCCCGGGGTGGGCGGACGTGGACCAGGAGCCGCCCGGCGCGCTCGTCGACGCCGTGCGGGCCGCGCACCGGGCGGGGGCGCGGGTGGCGTCGCTGTGCACGGGGGCGTTCGTGCTGGCCGCCGCGGGGCTGCTGGACGGGCGGCGGGCGACCACGCACTGGGCGCACACGGGGGTGCTCGCCGAGCGTTTTCCCGGGGTGAGTGTCGACCCGGACGTCCTCTACGTGGACAACGGCAGCGTGCTCACCTCCGCCGGGAAGGCCGCCGCGATGGACCTGTGCCTGCATCTCGTACGGCTCGACCACGGGGCGTCGATCGCCAACACGGCCGCGCGCCGGCTCGTCGTACCGCCGCACCGGGAGGGCGGGCAGGCGCAGTTCGTGGCCGCGCCGGTGCCCGAGCCGGGCGGCCATCCGCTCGCGGAGCTGTTCCCATGGGTGCTGGAGCGGCTGGACCGGCCGCTGACCGTTCAGGACCTGGCCCGCCGGGCGGGGATGAGCTCGCGGCATCTGGGGCGGCTCTTCCGGACGGTGACCGGGACGACCCCGCTCCAGTGGCTGCTGGCCCAGCGGATCCGGCGTGCCCAGGTGTTGCTGGAGACCACGGACGACACGGTCGACAGCGTCGCGACGGCCACCGGTATGGGGACCGCCACGACGCTGCGCCGGCACTTCCACCGCACGGTGGGCGTCCCGCCGGACGCCTACCGGCGCAGCTTCCGCGCCACGGGACCGCTCCCGCTCCGAGCCACGGAACCGCTCCGAGCCACGGAACCGCTCCGAGCCACGGAACCGCTCCGAGCCACGGAACCGCTCCGCGCCACGGAACCGTTCCCCCCTACGGGACCACGATGATCTTCCGGCCGACGCCCGCCGCGAACTGGTCCAGCGCCTCGGGGTAGCGCTCCAGCGGGATGCGGTCGGAGATGAACACGTCGGGGTCCAGGACCCCGCCCGCGAACAGTTCCGCCGCCCGCTCGAAGCTGTGCAGGACGGCCATGGAGCCCGTGATGGTGATCTCCTGGTTGTAGACGCGGTACGGGTCGATCGTCACACGGGTCGCGTAGTCGGCCACCCCGAACTGGAGGAACGTGCCGGCCTTCGCGACCCGGTCCAGGCCGTCCTGGATGGCGGCGGCGTTCCCGGTGGCGTCGACGACCACGTCCCAGCCCTGAGGGCGGTCCAACTCGTCGGCGTTCGCGGCGGATCCGGACACCCCGAGCCGGCGCGCGGTCTCCAGCCGGGCCGGGTTCACGTCCACGACGTCGACGCTCGCCGCGCCGGTCCGCTTGGCGAGTTCGAGCATCATCAGGCCCATCGTGCCGGAGCCGTAGACGAGGACGTGGGCGCCGAGGCGGGAGTTGAGGACGTCGTAGCCGCGCACCGCGCAGGACAGGGGTTCCACCAACGCGGCGTCCTGGGTGCGGACATGCTCGGGCAGCTTCACGCAGTTCGCCACCGGCGCGACCGCGTACCGTGCCGCGCCGCCCGCCGTGGTCACCCCGATCGCGGCCCAGCGTTCGCAGAGGTTGTTGTGGCCGGTACGGCAGTAGCGGCACTCGTGGCAGTACAGCGACGGGTCGACGGCCACCCGGTCGCCCACCGCGAGTTCGGTGACCCGGGTGCCGACGCCGACGACCTCGCCAGCGAACTCGTGGCCCGGCACGATGGGCAGCTTCGGCGCGAACTCGCCCTGGAGGATGTGCAGATCGGTGCCGCACAGTCCGCAGGCGGCGACCTCCACGACGACGTCCCTCGGCCCTGGTGTCGGGTCGGGGACCTCGGTGACGACGGCCTTGCCCACGGACTCGATGACGGCGGCCTTCATTTCACTGCTCCCAACGACAGGCCCTGGACCAGTTTGTCCTGGGCGGCGAACCCCGCGGCGAGCACCGGCAGGGAGATCACGAGCGACGCGGCGCACACCTTCGCCAGGAACAGGCCCTGGCTGGTGATGAAGCCGGTCAGGAACACGGGGGCGGTCTCGGCGACCACGCCGGTGAGGACCCGGGCGAACAGCAGCTCGTTCCAGCTGAAGATGAAGCAGATCAGGGAGGTCGCCGCGATGCCGGGCAGGGCGATGGGGGCCACCACCCGCGCCAGGATCGTCGGCAGCCGGGCCCCGTCCACCCGGGCCGCCTCGATGATCGCCACCGGGACCTCCGCGAGGAACGACTGCATCATCCAGACGGCGATCGGCAGGTTCATCGAGGTGTAGAGCAGGACCAGCAGCCAGATGTTGTCGAGCAGACCGGTGTTCTTGGCGAACAGGTAGATCGGCAGCAGGCCCGCGACCACCGGGAGCATCTTCGTCGACAGGAAGAAGAACAGGACGTCCGTCCACTTGCGGACCCGGTTGACCGACAGCGCGTACGCCGCCGGGAGGGCCAGCAGCAGCACCAGCAGCGTCGAGGCCAGCGACGCCACCGTCGAGTTGACCAGCGCCGGCCAGGGGCTCGCGCCGCCGCCCGTGCCGAAGAACTCGCGGTAGCCGTCCAGGGTCAGCGCGGCCCCGAAGGACGGCGGGTTGGTCGCGGCGTCGGTCTCCGAGTGGAACGACGTCAGCGCCATCCAGGCGATGGGCAGGAAGAACACGAGGCCCAGCAGCCAGGCCACCACGCCGAGGCCAAGTCCCTTGCGCTTCCCGCGCCGTGCGGTCGCCTCGCTCATGACCGGCCCACCTCCTCACGGAACAGGGACGACACGACGCGCAGGGCGAAGGTCGCGATGACGATCGAGCCGATGACGACGAGGACGCCCGCCGCCGAGGCCAGGCCGTTCTCATGGGCCTGGTAGAAGCTCTGGTAGACGGTGTAGGGCAGGTTCGCGGTGCCCAGCCCGCCGGACGTGATCGTGAAGACCGCGTCGAAGTTCTGGACGATGTAGATCGACCCGAGGAGCGCGCCCAGTTCGAGATAGCGGCGCAGGTGGGGGAGGGTGAGATGGCGGAAGACCTGCCAGTCGCTCGCGCCGTCGACCTTCGCCGCCTCGATCTGCTGCGGGTCCCTGCTCTGCAGGCCCGCCAGCAGGATCAGCATCATGAACGGCGTCCACTGCCATACCAGTGACGCCTCCACGGCGAGCAGCGGCGTGCTGGAGATCCAGTCCGGCTGCGGTCCGCCCACGTAGTGCAACAGGCCGTTCAGCAGGCCGTATTCGGGGTTGTACAGGACGTGCTTCCACAGCAGGGCCGCCGCCACCGGCACCACCAGGAAGGGGGCGATCAGCAGGGTGCGGACGATTCCCCGGCCCTTGAACCGCCGGTCCAGGAGCAGGGCGAGCACCAGGCCGAGCACGATGCTGACCAGGACGACCGTCGCCGTCAGCAGGATCGTCGTCCACACCGAGTGGCGCAGGTCCGCGTCGGTGAGGACCTCCTCGTAGTTGGCGAGGCCGGTGAAGCGGCGGGCCTTGGGGTAGAGCGCGTTCCAGTCGAAGAAGGAGATCACCAGGGTCGCCACGAACGGCAGTTGGGTGACCAGGATCATGAAGACCAGGGCGGGCAGCAGCGGGGCGCGGGTCGCCCAGGCGCGCAGCCGGGCCGAGGGCGGACGGGCGGTGCGCGGGGATGAGGCGGCCGTGGGGGCCGTTGTCGTCGCGGTCATCGTCCCTCGTACTCCTCGGAGATCTTCTCGGCGAGTTCCTGGGACTTGCGCAGGGCGGAGTCGACGGACTGGCGTCCGGCGATGGCCGCGCTGATCTCCTGGGAGACCTTCGTGCCGAGGTCGGTGAACTCGGGGATGCCGACGAACTGGATGCCGGGCGCGGGGCGCGGCTGCACCCCCGGGTCGGTGGGACGCGCGCCCTCGATGGCCTCCTTGGTCATCTCCTGGAAGGCGGCGGCCTCTTGGACGTAGTCCGGGTCGGTGTACGTCGACGCGCGTTTGCCGGCCGGGACGTTGGACCAGCCGAACTCCTCGCCGACGAGCCGCTCGTACCGCTTGCCGGACGCCCAGGACACGAACTGCCAGGCCTTGTCCGGGTTGCGGGAGGCGTTCTGGATGCCCCAGGCCCAGGTGTAGAGCCAGCCGGAGGACTCGGTCTCCTCGACGGGGGCGGGCGCGTAGCCGATCTTTCCCTTGACGGGGGAGCCGCTCGCCTCCAGGGAACCGGCGGCGCTGGTCGCGTCGTACCACATGGCGACCTTGCCCTGGGTCATGTTGTTGAGGCACTCGGCGAAGCCGGACTGGGCGGCGCCCGACTCGCCGTGGTCGCGGACCAGGCCGACGTAGAACTCCGTCGCCTTCCTCCACTCGGGGGAGTCGAGCCGGGCCGTCCAGTCCTGGTCGAACCAGGTGCCGCCGAAGGTGTTGACGACCGTCGTCAGCGGTGCCATCACCTCGCCCCAGCCGGGCAGTCCGCGCAGGCAGATGCCCTTCATGCCGGGTTCGGCGCCGTCCGCCTCGGCGGCGAGGCCGGCGACCTGCTGCCAGGTGGGGTGCGCGGGCATGGTCAGGCCCTTCGCCTCGAACACGTCCTTGCGGTACATCAGGAAGGACGACTCGCCGTAGAAGGGCTGGCCGTAGAGCTTGCCGTCGTCGCCGGTCAGCGACTCCCGCATGGGGCCGAGGACGTCCTGCTCGTCATAGGCCGGGTCCTTCGCCACGTAGGGGTCCATGGCCTTCAGCCAGCCGTTGCGGGCGTAGATGGGTATCTCGTAGTTGGACAGGGTGGCCACGTCGTACTGGCCGGCCTGGTTGGCGAAGTCCTGGCTGATCTTGTCGCGGACGTCGTTCTCCGGCAGGACGGTGAAGTTGACCTCGATGCCGGTCTCTTCGGTGAAGCGGGGGGCGAGCTTCTGGAGTTCGGTCATCTGCGGGTTGTTGACCATCAGGACGTTGAGGGAGTCGCCGCCCGATCCGGCCCCGCCGGCTCCGGCCCAGCAGCCGGAGAGCAGCGGGGCGAGCAGCGTCCCTGCGGCGGCCAGGGCGAGCATGGCTCGCGGAGGCCGCCGTCGGCTCGGGGTTCGCATGGATCGCTCCTGAACATATGGGGGGATAAGGGGCGCGTCCGGGCATGGGTGCGCCCCGGAGGGGGTGGGGTGGCTGCTCAGACCCGGATGATCTGCGGCCCGAGCAGGGAGTAGCGGTGCGCCTCCGCCGACGGCAGCAGCGTGCTCGTGACGATCGCCTCCAGCGCGGCGACCTCGGCGAACCGGCAGAAGCTGACCGCCCCGAACTTGGTGTGGACGCCCGCGAACACGGTGCGGCGCGCGGCCCGGATGGCCTGCGCCTTGACCTCGCTGACGGCCGGGTCGGGGGTGGTGAGGCCGTGTTCGCGGGAGATGCCGTTGGCGCCGATGAAGGCGAGGTCGACGACGAACCCGGCCAGCATCTTCGTCGTCCAGTGGTCCACGGTGGCCAGGGTGCCGGGGCGGACCCGGCCGCCGAGGAGCAGGACGGAGGTGTTCTCCGCCTCGGCGAGCGCGCCGGCCACGGGCAGGGACGCGGTGACCACCGTCAGCGGCCGGTCCCGGGGCAGGGCCTCGGCGATGAGCTGCGGGGTGAAGCCCTCGTCGACGAAGACGCTCTCGGCGTCCCCGAGCAGCTCCGCCGCCGCGGAGGCGATGCGCCGCTTCTCGGGCACGTGGCTGGTGGCGCGGAAGGCGAGCGTCGTCTCGAAGCCGGCGCTCTCCACGGGGTAGGCGCCGCCGTGGGTGCGGCGGACCAGGCCGTGGTCCTCCAGGGCGCGCAGGTCCCGGCGCACCGTCTCCTTGGCCACGCCGAGCCGGGTGGCGAGGTCGTTGACGTCCACGGAGCCGGTGGTGCGGGCGGCTCGGACGATCTCCCGCTGGCGTTCCTCCGCGGTTCCGGTCATGGGTCACCCGCCTTCCCTGTCATGGCGCCCGTTCGGGCCTCATGGAGGAAGTTCTACAACCGGCGGGTGGCGGTGACCAGGTCTGTTACAGGGGTGATAGTGACCGGGTGCGCCCGTTCGGGCGGACGGCGGGCGGGCGTCCGGGGTGCCCTCGTGGCGCCGGCGCCGGGGGCGTCGTCGCTGGTGGCGCGGGTGTCCGTGCTCCCGGGCGGCCGTCGGAGCGGCGGTTCCGGTTCCCCCGCCCCTGCCCGGATCATGCCGCGGACGTGCCCGTTCGGTGCCCGTCCGCGGTCCGGTGACCGGCTGTCGTCAGTACGGCCAGATCGGCGGGTCGTTGACGAAGTGGCCGCCGAGGTGGGCGTGGGCCTCGTTCGCCGGGTCCAGTTCGCCCTGTTCGGCGATGAGCTTCTCGGCGTACGGCTCGGAGTCGTCCTGGGGGTCGTAGCCGAGGCCGCGGGCGGAGGAGAGGTCCCACCACAGACGGGTGTTGGCGGAGGAGCCGTAGACGACGGTGTGCCGGACGTCCTCGGCGGTGAGCGCCGCGTGGAAGAGGCGGGCGCCGTCGGCGGGGCTCATCCACACCGACAGCATGCGCACGCTGGTCGGCTCGGCGAAGCAGGAGCCGATCCGGACCGAGACCGTCTCCAGGCCGTGCTTGTCCCAGTAGAGCTGGGCGAGATCCTCGCCGAAGGACTTGGACAGGCCGTAGAAGGTGTCCGGGCGGCGCGGGGTCTCGACCGGGATCAGCGGGTCGTCGCCCTGGGGGCGCGGGGTGAAGCCGACCGCGTGGTTGGAGGAGGCGAAGACGATCCGCGGGACGCCCTCCTCGCGCGCCGCCTCGTACAGGTTGTACGTGCCCTCGATGTTCGCCCGGAGGATCTTGTCGAAGGAGGCTTCCAGGGAGATGCCCGCGAGGTGGATGATCGCGTCGACGCCCCGTACGGCCTCCCGCAGGGCGTCCCGGTCGGCGAGGTCGGCGACGATCGCGTCCGGCGCGCCCTCGACGGGGTGGAGGTCGAGCAGCCGCAGCTCGTAGCCGTAGGCGGGGAGCAGGTCCCGCATGAGGGTGCCCAGTCCGCCGGCGGCGCCGGTGAGCAGAACGGTGCGGGGCGCTGTGCCGGGCGCTGGCATCCTCGGATCTCCTCTGGGTGGCATTCACATTCGTGGACAACGTAAGGATCAACGGCTTCGGGCGTCAAGGGTGGCGGAGCTGTTGTTCATAAACATAAACTCCGATCAGAAACCTGCACATGTGTCGTTCTAGGGAGAGCTTGTGACGCCTGCCGACCTCGCCGCTCGACTCGGCATCCCCAGCGGGCCGCTGTTCTTCCCCGTCACCGCCTGCGACGAGGACGGCGCCGTCGACCTCGACGTCTACCGCGCGCATGTGCGCCGCGGGGTGGAGGCCGGGGCCGCCGCCGTCTTCGCCTGCTGCGGCACGGGCGAGTTCCACGCGCTGACGCCGGAGGAGTTCCAGGAGTGCGTGCGGGCGGCCGTGGAGGAGACGGCGGGCCGGGTCCCGGTCGTGGCCGGCGCCGGCTACGGCACCGCGCTCGCCGTCCGGTACGCGCGGATCGCCGCCGAGGCCGGCGCCGACGGGCTGCTCGCCCTGCCGCCCTACCTCGTGCTCGCCGGGCAGGAGGGGCTGCTGCGGCACTACCGCGACCTCGCGCGCGCCACCGACCTGCCCGTCATCGTCTACCAGCGCGACAACGCCGTGTTCACCCCGGCGACGGCCGTCGAACTCGCCCGCACCGAGGGGATCGTCGGTCTCAAGGACGGTCTCGGCGACCTCGATCTCATGCAGCGGATCGTCAGCGCCGTGCGCACCGAAGTGCCCGGCGACTTCCTCTACTTCAACGGACTGCCCACCGCCGAGCAGACCCAGGTCGCCTACCGGGCCATCGGGGTGCCCCTGTACTCCTCCGCCGTGTTCTGCTTCGCCCCGGAGATCGCCCTCGCCTTCCACCGCGCCCTGGAGACCGGGGACACCACGACGGTACGGCGGCTGCTCGACGGGTTCTACCGGCCCTTCGTCGAACTCCGCGCCCAGGGACGGGGATACGCCGTCGCGCTCGTCAAGGCGGGCGTACGGCTGCGCGGACTGGACGTCGGCCAGGTGCGGTCCCCGCTGCACGAGCCGACCGAGGATCATGTCAAGCAGCTCGCGCAGGTGATCGAACGCGGGTACGCGCTGCTGGAGGAGGACCGGACGATGGTGGAGGGCACGTGAGGGCATCGGCATTCGTCTACCCCTGGGACGTCAACGGGGACCCGGAGGCCGCCGGACGCGTCGCCGCGCTCGGCGTACGGCAGGCCACCCTGGCCTCCGCGTACCACTCCACCCGCGCGCTGACGCCCCGGCATCCGCGCCACCGCATCGTCACCGCCGAGCACGCGGCCGTGCTGTACCCCACCGGCGACCGGTGGAGCGGGCGTGAGCTGCGCCCCTACGCGGCCGGGGACTGGGCGCCGGGCGACGCGTTCGGCGAGGCCGCGTCCGCGCTCGCCGTGGCGGGCCTCGAGGTGCACACCTGGGTCGTCCTCGCGCACAACTCCCGTCTGGGCGCCGAGCATCCGGGCACCTCCGTCGTCAACGCCTACGGCGACCGCTACCCGTGGGCCCCCTGCCTCGCCCAGCCCGCCACCCGCGCGTACCTGGTCGACCTCGCCGCCGAGGCGGCGGTACGGCCCGGCGCGCTCGGCACCGAACTGGAGTCGCTCGGCTGGTACGGCCTCCAGCATCTGCACGCCCACGACAAGACCGCCGGCGTCGCCCTCGGCGACGCCGGCCAGTACCTGATGTCGCTCTGCTTCTGCCCCGTCTGCAAGCAGGGCTACGGCGAACAGGGCCTGGACGCCGACGCGTTGGCGGCAGCCGTGCGCGGCGCGCTGGAACCGCTGTGGCGGGGCGCCGCCGACGACGAGGGCTGGCCCGGCGTCGAGAAGCTGCTCGGTGAGACCACCGCCGCCGCCACGCGCGCGTGGCGCGACACCACCGCCCGCACCCTCCAGGAGGACGCCGTCGCCGCCGTACGCGCCGCGGCGCCCGACGGCTTCCGCGTCCTCCTGCACGCCGACCCGGTGACGTACCACGTCGGCGCCAACCCCGGCGTGGACCCGGCGCACATCCTGACCGTCGCGGACGGCGTGGTCGTCCCCTGCGCGGGCGGCCCCGGCCTCCTGACCCCTTTCGCGGACCATGCCACGGACGGCACGGTCCTCGCCGCCAACTTCACCGTCGTCTCCGGCATGGGCGGCAGCCCCGCCACCCTCGCCGCCGACGCGGCCCGCGCGCGCGAGCTGGGGGCGACGGAGCTGCGGCTCTACCACGCGGGGCTGGCCTCGGACGAGGACCTCGCGACGGTCCGGGAGGCGCTGGGGGCGATCGGGTAGGGACACGGGGCGGGGCGATGAGTTCCGGGCCGTCGGGCGGTCCACCCTTGCGGAACAGGTCCTGGTGCGCGACCCCGCGGACCAGGACCCGGCGACCCTGAGGAGCAGCCCATGACCGGCCCGACGACGCTCGATCTCGGCCCCCAGACACGGATCGTGGCCCGGCTGGCCGCCGCCGTGAGCGACGAGCGGCTCGCGGACCCGACGCCGTGCCCCGAGTACGCGGTGCGCCACCTGCTGGGGCACCTGCTCCACCTGTCGGTGGCCTTCCGCGACGCCGCGCGCAAGAACCTCGGCGCCACGACCGACACCGCCCCCGACTCCGCCGTCCCGGACCTCGGCCCGGGCTGGCGCGAGGCCCTGCCCGCGGTCCTCGGCGAGCTCGCCGAGGCCTGGCGCGACCCCGCCGCCTGGACCGGGACGACCCGCGCCGGGGGAGTGGACCTGCCCGGCGCGGTCGGCGGTGCCGTCGCCGCCGACGAACTCGTCATCCACGCCTGGGACCTGGCCCGTGCCACCGGCCAGGTCTACGAGCCCGACCCGGCCGCGCTGCGGGCCACGTACGACTTCCTGCGCGCCGCCGCGGACGAGTCCGGGCGCGGCGGCGTCTTCGGCCCGGTCCTCCCCGTGCCCGCGGACGCGTCGCTGCTGGACCGGGCGGTGGCGCTGAGCGGCCGCGATCCCGGCTGGACGCCGAAACCGTAGGGCTCCGTCCGGCCCGATCCATGGGTGTCGCGCGTCGGCGCGGCACCCATGTCTTGTGAACTTCGTCTGTCAGAAGCATTGACGAAACAACGGCCCCCTCCTAGTTTCATCGCGTCGTACTTCGTACGTCATATATGAGACGCGATACGCGAGATCCGATACGCGAGATCCGAGAGGCGCGCATGACCTCTGTGCCCACGCCGATCCCCTCCCGCACGCAGTACGTGCTGGAAGAGATCAAACGCCGCATCCTCACCGGACAGCTGACGCCCGGTCAGGCCCTGGTCGAGACCGAACTCGCCGCGCAGTTCGGGGTGTCCAAGACCCCGGTGCGGGAGGCGCTGAAGACCCTGGCCGGGACCGGACTCGTCGTGATGAGCCAGTACAAGGGCGTCACGGTGCGCATGGTGGACGCGGACATGGCGCGCGAGGTCTACGACGTGCGACTGCTCCTGGAACCGGAGGCGCTGAAGCGGGCCGTGCGCCTCGGGGCCTCCCTGGACGCCGCCCGCGAGGCCCTCACCCGGGCGGACGCCGCGACCGACACCGCCGAACGCTCCCTCGCCAACCGGGAGTTCCACCGCGCTCTGTACCTCCCCTGCGGCAACCCGCTGCTCGGCCGGATGCTCGACGAGGTCCGCGACCAGGCGGCCCTGGTCTCCGCCGTCGCCTGGGCCAGCCAGCCCTCCTGGGAACGGGAGGCCGGCGAGCACCGGGAGATCCTGCGACTCGCCCTGGACGGCGACGCGGACGGCGCGGGCCGTGCCCTGCACGCCCACATCGCGTCCTTCGTCGAACGAGCGTTCCCCGGCGCCGGGGTCCAGGAAGGTCAGGAATGAGCAGCGAGAGCTTCGAGACCCAGCGGGCGGCCCTGGCCGACGTGGTGGCGATCCCGGTGACCCCCTTCGCCGAGGACGGCACCGTCGACCAGGACACCCACCGGGCCCTGCTGCGCCGGCTGCTCGACGGCGGGATCACCACCCTCACCCCCAACGGCAACACCGGCGAGTTCTACGCCCTCACCCCCGAGGAGCGCACCCTCGTCACCGAGTCCACCCTCGACGAGGCCGGCGACCGGGCGGTGATCCTCGTCGGCGTCGGGCACGACGTGCCCACCGCCGTCGCCTCCGCCCGGCACGCCCGCGAGCTGGGCGCCGAGATGGTGATGGTCCACCAGCCCGTCCACCCCTATGTCTCGCAGGGCGGCTGGGTCGACTACCACCGCGCGATCGCCGAGGCGGTGCCCGAGCTGGGCGTCGTGCCCTACCTGCGCAACGCGCAGCTCAGCGGCCACCGGCTGGCCGAACTCGCCGACGCCTGCCCGAACGTCATCGGCGTGAAGTACGCCGTCCCGGACGCCGCGCGCTTCGCCGCGTTCGCCCGGGACGCGGGCCTGGAACGGTTCGTGTGGGTCGCGGGGCTCGCCGAGCCGTACGCGCCCTCGTACTTCTCGGCGGGCGCCACCGGCTTCACCTCGGGGCTCGTGAACGTCGCCCCGTCCGTCTCGCTGCACATGATCGAAGCGCTTCGATCCGGGGACTACCCGACCGCGATGAAGGTCTGGGAGCAGATCCGCCGCTTCGAGGAGCTCCGGGCCGCCAACGGCTCCGCCAACAACGTCACCGTCGTCAAGGAGGCCCTCTCCTCCCTCGGCCTGTGCCGCCGCGACGTCCGCCCGCCCAGCAAGCCGCTGCCCCAGGAAGAACGCGCGGAGGTCGCCGCGATAGCCGCGGGGTGGTCGATATGAGCGACAGCCGTGGGAGGGCCGGCACGGGTGACGGCGGGCAGCGCCGCCGGCTGAGCCCCGAGGAGCTCCGCAGCCACCAGTGGTACGGCACCGAGGGCCAGTTGCGCACCTGGTCGCACAACGCCCGGATGCGGCAGCTGGGTTACGAGGCCGACGAGTACCGCGGACGCCCCGTCGTCGCCGTCCTCAACACCTGGTCCGACATCAACCCCTGCCACGTCCATCTGCGCGAACGCGCCCAGGCCGTCAAGCGGGGCGTGTGGCAGGCCGGTGGCTTCCCGCTCGAATTCCCGGTCTCCACCCTCTCGGAGACCTACCAGAAGCCGACCCCCATGCTCTACCGCAACCTCCTCGCGATGGAGACGGAGGAACTGCTGCGGTCGTACCCGATCGACGCGGCGGTGCTGCTCGGCGGCTGCGACAAGTCGACGCCCGCGCTGCTCATGGGCGCCGCCTCGGCCGACGTCCCCTCGCTCTTCGTGCCCGCCGGGCCGATGCTGCCCGGACACTGGCGCGGGGAGACCCTCGGCTCCGGAACCGACATGTGGAAGTACTGGGACGAGCACCGGGCGGGCAACCTCACCGACTGCGAACTCCGCGAACTCCAGGGAGGGTTGGCCCGCTCTCCCGGTCACTGCATGACCATGGGCACCGCGTCCACGATGACCGCCGCCGCCGAGGCCCTCGGGATGACCCTGCCGGGCGCCTCCTCGATCCCCGCCGTCGACTCCGGGCACGAGCGCATGGCCGCCGCCTCCGGGCGCCGCGCCGTCGAACTGGCCTGGACCGCGCTGCGGCCCTCCGAGATCCTCACCCCCGAGGCCTTCGAGGACGCCGTGACCACGGTGCTCGGGCTCGGCGGCTCCACCAACGCGGTCATCCACCTCATCGCGATGGCGGGCCGCAGCGGGGTCCCGCTCACCCTCGACGACTTCGACCGCATCGCACGGACCGTGCCGGTGCTGGCGAACGTACGGCCCGGCGGACAGACGTACCTCATGGAGGACTTCCACTTCGCCGGCGGACTGCCCGCCTTCCTCTCCCGGATCACCGATCTGCTCCACCTGGACCGGCCGACCGTCAACGGCACCCTGGGCGAGCAGCTCGCGGACGCCGTCGTGCACGACGACGACGTCATCCGCACCCGGGAGAACCCGGTCGCGAGCGAGGGAGGGGTGGCCGTGCTGCGCGGCAACCTCTGCCCGGACGGCGCGGTCATCAAGCACATCGCCGCCGAGCGGCATCTGCTCAAGCACACCGGTCCCGCGGTCGTCTTCGACGACTACAAGACCATGCAACGCACCATCGACGACCCCGGGTTGGGCATCACCGCCGACAGTGTGCTGGTGCTGCGCAACTCCGGACCCAAGGGCGGTCCCGGCATGCCCGAGTACGGCATGCTGCCCATCCCCGGCCATCTGCTCAAGCAGGGGGTGCGGGACATGGTCCGGATCTCCGACGCCCGGATGAGCGGCACGAGTTACGGCGCCTGCGCGCTGCACGTGGCGCCCGAGTCGTACGTCGGCGGGCCGCTCGCCCTGGTCCGCTCCGGGGATCTGATCACCCTGGACGTCGAGGGCCGCAGCCTCCATCTCCACGTGGACGACGAGGAGCTGGAGCGGCGCAGGGAGCGGTGGACGCCGCCGCCCGTGCGCGACGAGCGCGGCTACGGCGCGCTCTACAACGAGCAGATCACGCAGGCCGACACCGGCTGCGACTTCGAGTTCCTCGCACGCCCCGGCAAGGTCGCCGACCCGTACGCCGGCTGAACCCGGTCACCGGTTCGCCCCCGCACGCCGCACAGCACCGCACGCCGCACCTCGCACCGCATCTGCGCCTCGCACCACCTCGCACCTCGCTCAGCACCGCACTTCGCACAGCCCTGCACATGGAGAAAGCGCTTAACCCCAAGCAAGAAGCACGCCGTACGCAGGCCGTACGCACGCCGTACCAGATCGGAGAAGTGTCATGGCCCAAGCCGCAGCCGTGGCGAAACCGCCCGCGCCACACCGGCGACGCCGTGCCTCCGCCACCCCGCGCAGGCTCCCGTACCTGCTGATCGCACCGGCCGCCCTGCTCATGCTGGGCTTCATCGCCTACCCGGTGATCAGCGTCTTCTACTACAGCCTCCAGGAGTACAACCCCACCAAGCCCTGGCGGAACGGGTTCGCGGGCTTCGACAACTTCGTCGAGATCTTCACCAAGGACCCCCAGTTCTGGGACACGCTGACCTTCAGCGCCAAGTGGGTCTTCGTCGAGGTCGGGCTCCAGCTGCTGTTCGGACTCGCGCTCGCGCTGATCGTCAACCAGACCTTCGTCGGGCGCGGGCTCGGCCGGGCCATGGTCTTCTCGCCCTGGGCCGTGTCCGGGGTGCTGACCTCCGCGATCTGGGTGCTGCTCTTCAACTCCCAGACGGGCCTGACCCGTTACCTCGCCGACATGGGCATCGGCTCGTACGGCACCAGCTGGCTCTCGGACACCTCCACCGTCTTCCCGGCGGCGATCGTCGCCGATCTGTGGCGCGGGGTGCCCTTCTTCGCGATCCTCATCCTCGCCGACCTCCAGTCCGTCTCCAAGGACCTCTACGAGGCCGCCGAGGTCGACGGGGCCAGCCGCATCAAGCAGTTCTGGCACATCACGCTGCCGCACCTCAAGGACGCGATCATCCTGTCCACGCTGCTGCGCGCGGTGTGGGAGTTCAACAACGTCGACCTGCTCTACACGCTCACGGGCGGCGGCCCGGCCGGGGAGACGACGACCCTGCCCCTCTACATCGCCAACACCAGCGTCGACGCCCATGACTTCGGCTACGCGTCGGCCCTGACGACGGTGGCGTTCGTGATCCTTCTCTTCTGCTCGATGGTCTATCTGCGCCTGAGCAAGTTCGGAGGCGAGAGCAAGTGAGCATCAAGGAAGCCGCCCCCGCCGTGCCCGCGGCCCGCAGGCCCTCGCAGCCGCCCCGCCCCGTGAGGACCCGCAACCGTGCCTGGGACGAGGCCCCGCGCTGGCAGATCTACCTCCCGCTCGGCGTCTACCTCCTCTTCACCCTCATCCCCTTCTACTGGATCCTGCTCTTCGCGCTCCGCCCGGCCGGCTCCACCTCGCTGGTGCCCTGGCCGGTCACCTCCGACCACTTCGAGAAGGTGTGGAACGAGCGGAGCTTCGGGACGTACTTCCAGAACAGCGTGCTGGTCGGGGTCGCCACGCTGGTCATGACGACACTCGTCGCGCTGGCCGGCGGATACGCCCTCGCCCGCTTCGACTTCAGGATCAAGAAGGGCTTCATGCTGGCCCTGCTGTGCTCCCAGTTCGTACCGGGGGCGCTGCTGCTGGTGCCGCTGTTCGAGATCTTCGCCAACCTCCAGATGATCAACTCCCTCGGCAGTGTCATCCTCGCCGAGACGGTCTTCCAGCTGCCGCTGTCGATCATCCTGATCAGCAACTTCATCAAGAACGTGCCGTACTCCCTGGAGGAGGCCGCCTGGGTCGACGGATGCAACCGCTTCACCGCGTTCCGCATCGTCGTCCTCCCGCTGCTGCGGCCCGGGTTGATCGCCGTCGGCTCCTTCGCCTTCGTGCACTCCTGGAACCACTTCCTGTTCGCCCTGATGTTCCTCAACAACCAGGACAAGCAGACCATCCCGGTCGGTCTCAACACCCTGATGAGCGCGGACAGCGTCGACCTCGGCGCGCTCGCCGCGGGCGGCATCATCGCCGCGGTACCCGTGGTGATCGTGTTCGCCTTCATCCAGAAGTGGCTGATCACCGGATTCAGCGCGGGGGCGGTGAAGGGCTGATGCGACCGGGGCGGACGGATGTGGAGGCGGCCGTGAGGTCCGCGGCGGGCCCGGACGGGACCGGGGGGTCCGCGGTAGGCGCGGACGGGACCGAGGGGTCCGCGGGCGGGCGCCGAACCCCGGGCGCGGGCACCGTGGCCGACCCCGTCCGCGGGGGCGGTACGGGGCGAGCCGCTCCGCGCGGCGCGGGCGGTGCCGCTGGACGCGGGTCTCCCGGGCACGCGGGCGTCGCGGGGCTGATGGCCGCGTATCCCGGGTGCCTCGGGGGTGTGGGTCGTGCGGGGCAGTCATGCGCGTACTCCGTGACCACCGGTGGCGTCGATCGTGCGGGGCCGATGCCTCCGTGCCCCGTGGCTTCCGGTGGTGGGGGTCGTGTGGGGCAGGCGTCCGTGCACTCCGTGTACTCCGTGACTCCTGGTGGCGCAGGCCCTGCGGGACTCATGCCTTCGTGCCTCGTGACCTCCGGTCGCCCGGGGCCTGTGGGGCCCATGTCCTCGTATTCCGCGGCCCCCGGTCACACGGTCGGCGGGTGCGGGACGCGCGTCGGGTGCCCGGTGCGGGCGGGGCGGGCTTCTAGCCTGCTGGCGGAGATCCACAGCGCCCGGAGCGCCGGCCGCGGGGCGGCGCGGGGCGCCGAGGCCGGGAGGTCGGTATGAGTACGGTCGACATCGTGCTGGCGGGCGCGCGCGGACACGGGCGCTGGCACCTGGACAACATCCGCCGGCTCCAGGACAAGGGGATCGTGCGGCTGGCCGGTGTCTGCGAACTGACGCCGCTGGCCGAGGGCGAGATTCCCGAAGGGCTCGGCACACCGGATCAGGACGCCGACCTCGGCACGCTTCTCGACCGGACCGGCGCCCGCATCGCCGTGATCTGCACACCCATCCCGACCCACACCGACCTCGCCCTCGTGGCGGCCAGGCGCGGTGTCCACCTCCTCCTGGAGAAACCGCCCGCCCCGTCCTACGCCGAGTTCCGCCGCATGGCCGACGGAGTCGCCGCGGCCGGTGCCGTGTGCCAGATCGGCTTCCAGTCGCTCGGCTCGCACGCCGTGCCCGCGATCCGGCGGCTCGTCGAGGACGGCGCGGTCGGCGAGGTCACCGGCATCGGCGGCGCCGGCGCCTGGAGCCGTCCCGAGTCCTACTACCGGCGCGCCCCCTGGGCCGGCAGACGGCGCCTGAACGGCGTCGACGTCGTCGACGGCGCCCTCACCAACCCCCTCGCGCACGCTGTCGCCACCGGCCTCGCCCTGAACGGCTCGACGCGCGCCGAGGACGTCACCGCCATCGAGACCGAACTGCTGCGCGCCAACGCCATCGAGTCCGACGACACCTCCTGCGTCCGCGTCACCACCGCGCAGGGCCGCCCGGTCACCGTCGCCGCGACCCTGTGCGCCGAGCACCCGGACGACCCGTACGTCCTCGTGCACGGCGACCGCGGCCGGATCACCTTCTGGTACAAGCAGGACCGCGTCCTGCTCCAGCG
The DNA here is from genome assembly GCF_044747265.1 of Streptomyces sp. NPDC090106. Lineage (NCBI taxonomy): Bacteria > Bacillati > Actinomycetota > Actinomycetes > Kitasatosporales > Streptomycetaceae > Streptomyces > Streptomyces sp. NPDC090106. The sequence continues at coordinate 583,023 of NZ_JBIVDS010000005.1, forward strand.
CGCCGGACACGGCCCCGAGGAACTCCGCTACGGCCGCGCCGACCTGCTGGAGAACCTCGTCGACCACCTCACCGACGGCACCGCCCTCCTGGTCCCCCCGGACGACACGGGCGCCTTCATGAAGGTCGTCGAGGCGATCCGCACCGCCCCCGACCCGGCCCCGCTGCCCGGCACCGCCTGGCACCTGATCCCCGGAGCGGCCCCGGAGGCGGACCGCCGCGTCGTCCCCGGCGTCGACGCCCTCGTCACCGCCAGTGCCGACACCCTCGCCCTGTACTCCGAACTGGGCGCCCCCTGGGCGCTACCGAAAGAGGTGAGCAGCCCATGACGGCCAACGACTCCCCGGTCCTGCGTGTCGCGAGCCGCCCGGTCGGCCGCTACGCCATCCGGCCCGAGCTGGCCCCCCGGCTCTCGCCGCGCCCCTACCTCCACCCCGTCACCACCCTGTCCGGCACGGCGGTCACCGAACTCAGCCCTGCCGACCATCCCCACCACCTCGGCGTCGGTGTCGCCGTTCCCGACGTCGAGGGGTTCAACTTCTGGGGCGGGCGCACCTACGTCCGCGACCAGGGCCCCACCGAGCTCGACAACCACGGGGCGCAGCGCCACACCATGTTCCAGCTCCGCGACCCCGACGGCTTCGTGGAGGAGCTGCGCTGGGTCGCCGCGGGCAACGAGCTGCTGCGCGAACGCCGTACGGTCGCCGCGACCGAACTCACCGACACCGCCTGGGCGCTGGACTTCACGTTCTCGCTCACCAACGTCACCCAGGGCGCCCTGTCGATCGGCAGCCCGGCCACCAACGGCCGCCCCGGCGCCGCGTACGGCGGCTTCTTCTGGCGGGCACGCAAGGAGGCGCGGGCCCCCGAGGTGTTCACCCAGGACACCGAGGGCGAGGCCGCGGCGCACGGTCACCGCGCCGACTGGCTGGCCCTCGCCGGGGCCACCTGGACCCTCGTCTTCGCCGGGGCCACCGAACAGACGCGCCGCGACCCGTGGTTCGTGCGCACCGCCGAGTACCCGGGCGTCGGCTCGTCGCTCGCGCACACCGAGCGGCTGCCGATCGGCCCGGGCGACACCGTCGTACGCCGGGTCGTCACCGTCGTCGCGGACGGACGCCTCGACCGGGGTGCGGCGGCGGCCCTCGTCCGCAAGGCGGTGAGCCTGTGAGCACCGGCCGCGACACGGACACCACCGGGCCCCGCCGCGTGACCGGCGCCGCCACCGGTGAGGGCACGTACACCAACCCGGTCCTCGACGCCGACTGGTCCGACCCGGACGTCATCCGCGTCGGCGACGACTTCTACCTCACCGCGTCCAGCTTCGGCCGGGTCCCGGGCCTGCCCCTGCTGCACTCCCGCGACCTGGTCAACTGGACCCTCATCGGCCACGCCCTCCAACGCCTCGCGCCGGCCGCCGAGTTCGCCGTCCCACGGCACGACTGCGGGGTCTGGGCACCGGCGCTGCGGCACCACGACGACCGGTTCTGGATCTTCTGGGGCGACCCCGACGCGGGTATCTACCAGGTCAACGCCCCGCAGATCAGAGGACCTTGGAGCCGGCCGCACCTCGTCAAGGCCGGCAAGGGCCTGATCGACCCCTGCCCGTTGTGGGACGAGGAGACCGGCGAGGCATATCTCGTGCACGCCTGGGCAAAGTCCCGCTCCGGCGTCAAGAACCGTCTCACCGGCCACCGGATGAGCCCCGACGGCGGCACGCTCCTCGACGAGGGCAAGGTGATCGTCGACGGCGACCGGATACCCGGCTGGTTCACCCTGGAGGGCCCCAAGATCCACCGGCACGACGGCTGGTTCTGGATCCTCGCCCCCGCCGGGGGAGTGGACACCGGATGGCAGGGCGCCTTCCGCTCCCGCGAGTTCTTCGGGCCCTACGAGGAGCGGATCGTCCTGGAGCAGAAGGACACCGACGTCAACGGCCCCCACCAGGGCGCCTGGGTGGACACCCCCGCGGGCGAGCACTGGTTCCTGCACTTCCAGCAGCGCGGCGCCTACGGCCGGGTCGTCCATCTCCAGCCCCTGCGCTGGGGCGCCGACGGCTGGCCGGTGGTGGGCGACGACGGCGCTCCCGTCGCCGTGCACACCCGGCCCGCACTGCCGCCGCAGCCGCCCGCCGCGCCCGCCACCGACGACGACTTCCCCGGCGGACGCTTCGGCCGTCAGTGGTCGTGGACCGCCAACCCGCGCGACGGCTGGGCCACCCAGCACTCCGCGGACGGACTGCGGCTGACCTGTGTCCGCACGCCCCGCGCGCACGACCTGCGCACCCTGCCCCACGTCCTCACCCAGCGCCTGCCCGGCAGGCCGGCGGTGGTGGAGGTGGACCTGCGGCTCGACAGCGAGGAACCGGGGGCCCGCGCCGGACTCGCCGTGCTCGGCGACGCGTTCAGCTGGATCGGGCTCCAGCGGGGCACCGATGGGGCCGTGCACGTCGTCCACCGGTTCGCCGAGAGCGTCGCCGAACGCGAGCGGGACGCGGACCGTCCGCGGCCCGCCCCGGACGGCCGGGTCCGGCTGCGCGTCGAGATCGGTGCCGGCGCCCGCTGCCGCTTCCTCCTCGACACCGGCGACGGCCCGCGCCCCTCCGGCCCCGTCTTCGCCGCCACGCCCTGGCGCTGGGTCGGCGCCCTGCTCGGCCTCGTCGCCCTCGCACCCGAGGGAAACGGGCACGCCGGGGCGGCAACCTTCTCGCGCTTCAGGATCACTTCCCCGTAGGACCGGCCGCCACCGGACCCGGTCCCACCCGTCACCAGCGCCATCGATCACCAGCGCCACCCGCAATCCGGTCCCACCCACAATCCGGTCCCACCCGCAACCCGGTCCCATCCGCAATCCGGTCCCACCCGCAACCCGTCCCGCACGTAAGCCACTTGGGAGCCGCAATGACGCAACTCCTCGGCACACGCCCGCCACCACCGAGGTCCACCGGTCGCCGCGGCGCCGTGCTCGCCGCCGTGCTCGGCCTGGTGGCCGCGCTGGGGCTCGGCGCGGTGGAGGCGCGGGCCGACGCCCCCTCGGCCCCGCGGACCGCGGCCGTCTCCCGCTGGACCGACACCCCCCACGGTTTCGCCTCCCTCGCGGGCGGCACCACCGGCGGAGCGGGCGGGAAGGTCGTCACGGTCACCGACCAGGCCTCCCTCGCGCGGTACGCGGCGGCCGAGGAGCCGTACGTCATCCGGGTGTCCGGGGCCGTCGCCGTCGAGCCGTTCGGCTCGGACATCGTGGTCGCCTCGGACAAGACGGTCATCGGGGTCGGCGACTCGGGCGCGATCGTGCACGGGGAACTGCATCTGAACCCCGGCACGAGCAACGTGATCATCCGCAACCTGACGATCAGGGACTCGTACGTCGAGGGCGACTGGGACGGCAAGACCACCGACTTCGACGCGATCCAGATGGACACCGCCGACCACGTCTGGATCGACCACAACACCTTCGAGCACATGGGCGACGGGCTGCTCGACATCCGCAAGGACAGCCAGTACGTCACCGTCTCCTACAACCGCTTCCGCGACCACAACAAGGCGTTCGGGATCGGCTGGACGAGCAACACGCTCACCCAGATCACCATCGACCACAACTGGTTCACCGGCACCAAGCAGCGCAACCCCTCCGCCGACAACTGCGCCTACGCGCACCTCTACAACAACTACCTGTCGTCCCAGGTCGCCGACGGGGACCCGGTGTGGACGTACGGGAACTGGTCGCGCGGACGGACCCGGATGGTCATCGAGAACAGCTACTACGACGGTGTCCAGCACCCCTACCAGGCCGACGCCACCGCCGAGTTGGTGCAGCGCGGGTCGATCCTGCGCAACACGGCCGGACGCACCGACGAGTGGGGCGCGGCCTTCGATCCGCGGGAGTTCTACGACTACCGGCTGGACCCGGCCGCCGCGGTGCCCGCGCTGCTCGCCCGTTTCTCCGGCCCGCAGCGGCGGATCGGTCACTGACCCCCACAACTTCACAGCTCAGTTGGATCCAGAAGAGAGAGCCGACCAATGAAGATCAGCATTCGCAGAAGCAGGCGTGCCGCCGTGGCCGTCGCCCTGGGATCCGTCCTCGCCCTGACCGCCACCGCCTGCGGTGACGACGGCAGCGGCACCGGCGGCGACAAGGGCGACGAGGGCAGCGGCAAGGGCAAGATCGTCTTCTGGGACAACAACGGCGGTGTCCGCACCGACGTCTGGAAGGAGATCATCGCCGACTTCGAGAAGGCGAACCCGGGCATCGACGTCGAGTACGTCGGGATCGCCTCCACCGACTACCAGTCCAAGGTCGACACCGCGATCCAGGGCGGCGGCCTGCCGGACGTCGGCGGCGTCGGCGCGGCCATGCTCGCCGGCTTCTCCGCCCAGAACGCGCTGGACCCGCTAGACGACCGGCTCTCCAAGTCCTCCCTGAGCGGCAAGCTCAACGAGGACATGGTCGAGTCCCTGAAGGCGGCCGGCGGCGGTGACGGCACCCTCTACTCGATCCCGACCTCCGCCAACAACGGCGTCCTGTACTACCGCACCGACCTGTTCAAGGCGGCGGGCCTGGACGAGCCGACCACCTGGGACAAGTTCTACACGGCGGCGGACAAGCTCACCGACGCCAAGAAGAACGAGTTCGGCTACACCATCCGCGGCGGCGCCGGCTCCATCGCCCAGGCCCTCGACGCGATGTACGGCCAGAGCGGCATCACCTCCTTCTGGAACGGTGACAAGACCACCGTCAACGACCCGAAGAACGTGGCGGCGCTGGAGAAGTACGCCGCGCTGTTCAAGAAGGTCACGCCGTCCGCCGACCTCAACAACGACTTCACCAAGATGGTCGCGCAGTGGGACTCCGGCACCATCGGCATGCTCAACCACAACCTGGGCTCCTACCAGGACCATGTGAAGGCGTTCGGTGTCGGCAAGTTCCGCGGCATCCCGCAGCCGACCGGTGCCGACGGCAAGCGGGTCCAGGTCTCCAACCCGGTCGACGGCATCGGGCTGTTCAAGAGCTCCAAGAACAAGGAGGCCGCCTGGAAGTTCATCGAGTTCGCCGTCTCCCACACGGAGAACTCGAAGTTCAACGAGTCCGCCGGACAGGTGCCCGCCAACAACGAGGCCGCCGGCGACCCGTGGATCTCCCAGGCGGAGCCGACGAAGCTGGCCGCCGCCGCGCTCACGGACGGTTCCACGACGATCGTCCAGCTGCCCTACTACCTGCCCGACTGGGGCACCATCTCGAAGGCCGACAACGAGCCGAACTTCCAGAAGGTGCTGCTCGGGAAGATGAGCGCGAAGGACTTCCTGGACACCCTCGCCGAGCAGCTCGACGAGGCGCAGGCCGAGTGGAAGCAGCAGAACGGCTAGCCACACCCCCGCGGCGGAGCCGCTCCCGCGGCTCCGCCCCGCGCCCTCGGGCCGAGCAACTCCACCCCGCCGGAAAGGCACCCCCGTGTCACTCACCCGCAGACAGGTCACCGGCGCCGCGCTCGCCGCCGTCCCTCTCGCCCTCGCGGCGGGCGGGACCGCCGAGGCCGCCGACCGCCCGCGCACGCTCTACCTCGCCGGTGACTCCACCGCCGCCCAGAAGTACGCCGACGCCGCGCCCGAGACCGGGTGGGGCATGGCGCTCCCCTTCTTCCTGCACCGCCGTCTGTCCGTCGCCAACCACGCGGTGAACGGGCGGAGTTCGAAGTCCTTCGTCGACGAGGGCCGGCTCGACGCCATCCTCGCGGTGATCCGCCCCGGCGACTTCCTGTACATCCAGTTCGCGCACAACGACGAGAAGTCCGCCGACCCGACCCGCTACACCGAGCCCTGGACCACCTACCAGGACCACCTGCGGCTGTACGTCGACGGCGCCCGCGCCCGCGGCGCCCGTCCGGTGCTGGTCACGCCGGTCGAGCGCCGCAGGTTCGACGCGGACGGGAACGCCGTACCGACGCACGGGGAGTACCCGGCGGCGATGCGGGCGCTCGCCGCGGAGGAGGGCGTGGCGCTGCTCGACGTCCAGGCGCTGTCGCTCGCCCTGTGGCAGGAGCTGGGCGTCGAGGAGACGAAGACGTACTTCAACTGGACCGGGACCGAGCAGGACAACACGCACTTCAACCCGCCGGGGGCGATCGCCGTGGCGCGGCTGGTGGTGAGGGAGTCGCTGCGGACGCGCGTGCTGCGTCCCAGGGACGTGTGCCGGCTCGACGACGAGATCCCCACGTCCTGGATCACCTGGCCGGAGGCCACCGCCTAGCGGGTCCGCCCCGCGGGGACACCCCCGCGCCGGGCAGCGTCCCCCCACACCGAGAAGAGCACCCACCCCCCGTACCGAGAAGAGAGAGCCGCACCATGAACACACAGATCTGGCATGGGCATGCCATGGCCGCCCGTGCCGCCGCCCTCGTCGGCTGCACCGCGCTCGTGCTGACCGTGACCGGCCCCAGCGCCGAGGCGGGCGGCCGGGCCGATGTCGCCCGGCAGGTGCTCCCGGCGAACGACGGCTGGGCCTCGGAGGGGACCGGCACCACCGGCGGTTCCGCCGCCGACGCCGCGCACGTCTACACCGTCACCGACTGGGCCGGGTTCAAGGCCGCCCTGGCGGCCGGGGGCGACGCGCCGAAGATCATCAAGGTCAAGGGGACCATCGACGCCGTGTCGGAAGGGTGCGACGCCTTCGCCGCCGACGGCTACGACTTCGACGCCTACCTCGCCGCGTACGCCCCCGAGACCTGGGGCCTGGACACCGATCTGAGCGCCGAGCCCGACGACAGCCCCGAAGGGCTCCGCCGTGTCTCCCAGGCCGCCCAGGACAAGGCGATCAAGGCGAACGTCCCCTCCAACACCACCATCATCGGCATCGGCAAGAACGCCGGGATCAAGGGCGCGAGCCTCCAGATCAAGGCCGTCGACAACGTCATCGTCCGCAATCTGGCCTTCGAGAGCCCGATCGACTGCTTCCCGCAGTGGGACCCGACCGACGGCTCCAGCGGCAACTGGAACTCCGAGTACGACACCGCCGTCGTCTACGGCGCAACCCATGTGTGGCTGGACCACAACACGTTCACCGACGGTGCCCACCCCGACAGCGTCGCGCCCACCTACTTCGGCATGCTCTACCAGCAGCACGACGGCGAGCTGGACATCGTGCGCGGCGCGAACTACGTCACCGCCTCCTGGAACGTCTTCACCGAGCACGACAAGACGATCCTGATCGGCAACAGCGACAGCGAGTCCACGGCCGTCGGGGACCGCGGCAAGCTCAAGGTCACCTTCCACCACAACCTGTTCTCGCACCTCGTCGAGCGGGCGCCCCGGGTGCGGTTCGGGCAGGTCGACTCCTACAACAACCACTTCGTCGCCGCCGACGACTACTCCTACAGCTTCGGCGTCGGCAAGGAGTCCCAACTCGTCGCCGAGCACAACGCGTTCACGCTCCCCGAGGGCGTCAGCGCGGCCAAGGTGCTCAAGCGGTGGAACGTCTCCCCGCTGACCGCCGCGGACAACTGGGTCAACGGCGAACTCACCGACCTGATCGCCGTGCACAACGCCGAGATCCCCGCCGAGACCCTGGAGTCCGGCGCCGGCTGGACCCCGACCCTGCGCACCGAGGTCGACCCGGTCCGGAAGGTCCCCGGCATCGTCGACCGCGGCGCGGGCGCCGGACGCGTCTGCTGATCCGCGCCCCGCGCACCCCCTGAGCGGCCGGGGCGGTCCGCACCGCACTCACCTTCCGGAGTGCGTCCGCCCCGGCCCCCACCCCCCACGGCGAGGAAGACCCGTAGGGGGTGTTGCGAGAGTCCCGCACAGCACCCGCGGCGCCCGGCACGCGCCCTCGCCGCACCGGACGAAGACCCTCGTAGCTCCGCTACGAGGGCCTTCGTCCGGCACACCGAGGCCACGCACCGAACACCGCGGGCACCGCACAGGACTCTCGCAACACCCCCTAGACCGACCCGCATCCAAGGAGCCCCCGCATGCCCTCGCCCCACCGTCAACTCCCGCTCTCCAGAAGGGTATTCCTCCTCGTGAGCACCGGCGCCGCCGCGGCGCTGAGCCTCACGGCGGCCCCCGCCCGGGCCCATGGCACCCGGTCGCCCTTCGGCCGGTTCGGTTCACCGGCGGCCCGGCTCACCCCGGCCACGCTGTACGTCGACGCCCAGGGGCGCGGCGACCACACCACCGTCCAGGCCGCCGTGACCGCCGCCGCGAGCGGCCAGACCCTGGTCATCGCCCCCGGCGTCTACCGGGAGACGGTCGCCGTCCCCGCCACCGCCACCGAACTGACCTGGATCGGCGCGAGCGAGGACCCGCGTGACGTCGTCATCGTCTACGACAACGCGGCCGGCACCCAGAAGCCCGACGGCTCCGGCACCTACGGCACCACCGGCTCGGCCACCACCCTGGTCCGGCCCGACGGGTTCACCGCCCGCTGGATCACCTTCGCCAACGACTGGCTGCGCGCCGACCACCCCGGTGTCTCCGGCACCCAGGCCGTCGCGATCAAGGTCCTCGGCGACCGCTCCGCCTTCCACCACTGCCGGTTCCTCGGCCACCAGGACACCCTGTACGCCGACTCCTCGGCGCTCACCGTCTTCGCCCGCCAGTACTTCGCGCACTGCTACGTCGAGGGCGACGTCGACTTCGTCTTCGGGCGCGGCACCGCCGTCTTCGAGCGCTGCCACTTCCGCACCCTGGACCGCACCGACCTGGCCTCCGCGCCCTACGGCTTCGTCTTCGCGCCATCCACGGCCGGCGCCAACCCGCTCGGCTACCTGGTCACCCGCGGGCGCGTCAGCGGCGAGGCCCCGGACGCCTACTACAAGCTGGCCCGCCCCTGGGTGCCCAGCTCCGACACCACCGCCCGGCCCGCCCTGACCGTCCGGGACACCCACCTCGGTCCCGGCATCGACGCGGTCGCGCCCTACGCCAACATGTCCGACGCCTTCCCGTGGCAGAACCAGCGCTTCGCCGAGTACCGCAACCTCGGCCCAGGCGCCGCCGTCACCGTCCCGGAGAACCGGCCCCAACTCACCTACGAACAGGCCGAGTCGGCGACCCGTGAGGCCTACCTCGGGGACTGGGAACCATGGAAGGGGGAGTGCTGAGATGCGCAGACGCACCCTGCTGGCAGGCCTGACCGGTGGGCTGACGGCCGTCGCGGCGGCCCCCGCGCGGGCGCACACCGGCCCGGTCCTGCACGTCCGCCCCGGCGACTCCGTCCAGGCAGCCGTCGACGCGGCGACCGGACCCGGCCGGACCGTCGTCGTCCACCCGGGCACCTACCGCGAGGTCGTCAACGTGCCCGCCGACAGGGCCGGGTTGACGATCCGCGGCGCCACCCGCCGCGCCCGGGACACCGTCATCGTCTTCGACAACGCCAACGGCACCCAGAAGCCCGACGGTTCGGGCACCTACGGCACCGCGGGCTCGGCCACCTTCACCTCGGCGGCACCGGGGCTGACCGTCCGCGACCTCACGCTCGCCAACGACTGGCTGCGCGCCGACCACCCCGACATCACCGGCACCCAGGCGGTCGCCGCGTACACCTACGGCGACCGCACCCACTTCGAGAACGTCCGTCTCCTCGCCCACCAGGACACCCTGTTCGTCGAGACGACGGCCCTGGACTCCTTCGACCGGCAGTACTTCAGGCACTGCCACATCGAGGGCGACGTCGACTTCGTCTTCGGGCGGGCCACCGCCGTCTTCGAGGACTGCCGGTTCCACACCCTGCAACGGGACGTCGCCTTCACCCCCAAGGGCATGGTCTTCGCCCCGTCCACCGCCCGCGCCAACCCCCGCGGCCTCCTCGCGATCCGCTCCCGTATCACCTCGGGCGCCGAGGACGCCGCGTACAAGCTGGCCCGCCCGTGGGTGCCGTCGTACGAGACGACCGCCTGGCCCTCCCTCGTCGTGCGCGACAGCTGGATCGGCCCCGGCATCGACCCCGTCGCGCCCTACACCGACATGCGGGTGCAGTACCCCTGGCAGACCATGCGGTTCAGGGAGTACGGCAACACCGGCCCCGGCGCGGTGATCACCGTCCCGGAGAACCGGCCCCAACTCACCGCCGAGGAAGCGCGGGCGCACACCAAGGAGACCTATCTCGGCGACTGGCGCCCCCATGAGCACCCCTGACGGCCTCTACCCGGCGCTGAAGAAGGAGCTCGACTTCCCGCTGGCCTGGGGCACTTCACCGATCCGCGACTTCGGCGAGTGGCGGCGCGCCGCCCGCGCGACGGTCGAGCGGCACTTGCTGACCGACCGGCAGCACGGCACCCCGTACGCCCCCGAGTACGCCGACACGTCCCGAACCGCCACCTACACGAGGGAGTCGGTGACCCTCTCGCTCACCCGGTACGAGCGGGTGCGCGGCGCCCTGCTCACCCCGCACGGCCCGGGACCCTTCCCCGCGGTGCTCCTGTTCCACGACCACGGGGCCAGGTTCGACATCGGCAAGGAGAAACTCGTCGAGCCCTGGTACGACGACACCCGGCTGGCCTCCGCGCGGGCGTGGGCCGACCGGTACTTCAGCGGACGGTTCGTCGGCGACGAACTGGCGCGGCGCGGCTACGTCGTGCTCTGCCTGGACGCGCCCGGCTGGGGCGACCGGGGGCCGATCGCCTACGAGGACCAACAGGCCCTCGCCTCGAACTACTTCAACCTGGGCGCCTCGCTCGCCGGGCTCATGGCCCGGGAGGACGTCCGGGCCGCCGAGTTCCTCGCGGGGCTCGCCCGGGTGCGCTCGGTCGCGACGCTCGGGTTCTCCATGGGTGCCTTCCGCGCCTGGCAGACGGCCGCGCTCACCGACACCGTCGCCGCGACGGTGGCCGTCTGCTGGATGACGGGCCTCAGGGACATGATGGTGCCCGGCAACAACACCCTGCGCGGGCAGTCCTCTTACTACATGCTCCACCCGGGCCTGCCCCGGTTCCTCGACTTCCCCGACGTGGCGAGCATCGCCGCCCCCAGGCCGATGCTGTTCCACAGCGGCGGGCTCGACCCGCTGTTCCCGCCCGACGGCGTCCAGGCGGCCTACGACAGGCTGCGCGCCGTCTGGCGCTCCCGCCACGCCGGGGAGCGGTTGCACCTCAGGACCTGGCCCGACCTCGGCCATGTCTTCGTCGACCGCATGCAGGACGAGGTCCTCCACTGGCTCGACCACTGGCACGGCCACGTCCCGTGATCCACACGTGCAACCCCCCCCCATCCCCCCATACGAGAAGGGACCCGCACTCCATGTCTCGTCGTACCGCACTCTCCGCGGCGACGGCCCTCGCCCTCGCCACCGGCCTCGCCGTCCTCCCCACCCAGGCCCAGGCGGCGACCGTCGTCGTCGACACCACGGCCGAGCTGACCAGCGCCATCTCCAGCGCGACCGCCGGCACCGTCATCCAGGTCCGGGCCGGCACCTACTACCCGACCGCGACCCTCCAGTCGACGACCAACGGCACCTCGTCGAACATGATCTACCTCCAGCCCTACGGCAGCGAGACCGTGAAGATCGACGGCTCGTCGCTGCCCGACGGCGACTGGATCTTCAAGCTGACGGCGGACTACTGGAACGTCTCCGGCATCACCTTCCAGAACTCCCCGGACAGCGCGGTCGTCTGCACCTCCTGCGTCGGCACCGTCTGGAACAACATCAAGACCATCAACGGCGGCGACTCCGGCTTCACCCTCACCGGCGACGGCACGACCAACAACACGGTCAAGAACATCGACTCCTACGGCAACTACGACCCCGCCAACCACGGGGAGAACGCCGACGGCATCGCCGTGAAGTACGGCTCCGGCACCGGCAACCTCATCACCGGGGCCCGCCTCTACAACAACTCGGACGACGGGATCGACTTCTGGTCCTTCTCCTCGCCGGTCACCGTCGAGCACACCTGGGCCTTCGGCAACGGCAAGAACCGCTGGTCCGACTCGGCGTTCGCGGGCGACGGCAACGGCTACAAGCTGGGCGGCGACGGCGAGGTCGTCGCGCACGTCGTCAACAACTCGGCCGCCTGGGACAACGCGGGCAACGGCTTCACCGAGAACTCCAACACCGGGGCCATCGTCATCAACCGCACCACCGCCTACGCCAACGCCAAGTGGGGCTACTACTTCGCCACCGGCGCGGCGCGGCTCGGCAAGAACCTCGCCGTGAGCAACGGCAGCGGCCAGGTCAGCAAGGGCTCCTCGGTCGTCTCGGCGGGCAACAACTGGGACTCCGGGATCTCCACCCCGGCGTTCGTCTCCACGGACGCCACGACCACGTACAACGCCCGCAGTTCCAGCGGCACCCTGCCCGCCACCACCTTCCTCACCACGGGCAGCTCCACCATCGGCGCGACGATGAACTAGCCGGCACCGGTGAACCGGCCGACACCGGCGAACCGGACCACGCCCCAGGGCGCTTGACCCGTTTTTTGCCCGTGCAGGAGGTCTCGATCGGGCAACGGGTCTCGCGCCCGCCCGGGTGACGCGCGTAGAACTCTGTCATGCATAAGCCACTGCGAATCGCGGCCATGGTCGCCGCGTGTGCCGTCGCCGGTGCCGGCCTCTACGGCGCCGGCGCCGCCACGGCCGGTCAGTCGACCGCGAACAGCACCCACGAGCCGTACAACATCGGCGTCCTGGTCAAGGACATCGACACCTACTACGGCACCACGCTCGACGCGAACGGTGTCTACCAGGCGTCCTCGGACAGCCAGTACGCCAAGGACCTGGCGGCCGTCGACAAGGCCGCCCGCAAGTACATCGACCAGGCGGCCCGCAAGGCCCACCACAAGGGCGAGAAGCCCGCGGTCGTCTTCGACATCGACGACACGCTGCTGCTCAGCCTCGACTACGAGAAGAAGACCAACTACACGTACAACTCGGCCACCTGGGCCGACTACGTGAACAAGGCGGACCGCCCGGCCGTCTTCGGCAGCCCCGAACTCGTGCGCTACGCCGAGTCCAAGGGCGTCGAGGTCTTCTACAACTCGGGCCTGAGTGAGTCGCAGCGCGCCGCCGCCGTCGCCAACCTGGAGAAGGTCGGCGCCGACGTGAACCTCGACGCCGCCCACATGTTCCTCAAGGACAAGGCGAACCCGCCGTCCTATCTGAGCGCCTGCGCGACGCCCGGCACCTGGACCTGCACGACCGTGCAGTACAAGGGCGGCACCCGCAAGCACATCGAGGACGACCTCGGGTACGAGATCATCGCCAACTTCGGCGACCAGTACTCCGACCTCGACGGCGGCCACGCCGACCGGACGTACAAGCTCCCGAACCCGACGTACTTCGTCAGCTAACCGGCCGTACGGGTCCGATGCCCTCCAGGGTCGGCACGACCGGCTGAAGGGTACCGTCCGCGGCGAACCACAGCCGGTCGATCGTCGTCTCGCGGTGCACACCGTCCCCGCCGGGCCGGCCGGGCCCGTTCAGCGCGAACCGGTGGTACACGACGTACCACTCGTCCGTGCCGGGGACGTTCACCACCGAGTGATGGCCGGTGCCGAGGATCCCGTACTCCGGACGCTTGGACAGGACCGTCCCCCGCTTCTCCCACGGGCCGAGCGGGGACGGCCCCGTCGCGTACGCCACGTGGTAGTCCTCGCTGCGGGTGTCGTCCTCGGACCACATCAGGTAGTAGGTGCCCTTCCGCTCGATCACGAAGAACGCCTCGCGGAAGTCCTCGGGCGTGATGTCCCGCACCAGACCCGCGTCGAACGACACCATGTCGTCGTTCAACGGCACCACGTACCCATGGGTGTTGCCCCAGTAGAGATACGACGTCCCGTCGGCGTCCGTGAAGACCGCCGGGTCGATCATCTGCCCCTGCCACGCGCCGTCCTTCGCGATCAGGGGCTTGCCCAGCGCGTCGGTGAACGGACCGGCGGGGGAGTCCGCCACCGCCACACCGATCTGCTGCTCCGCGCAGAAGTAGAGGTAGTACCTGCCGTCGCGTTCGGCGATCGCGGGCGCCCACGCGTACCGGTCCGCCCAGCTGATGTCGGCGGCGAGGTCGAGGATCACCCCGTGGTCCGTCCAGTTCACCAGGTCCGGTGACGAGTACGCCGAGAAGCGGGTCCCGCCCCAGCCCGGGAAGCCGTCGGTCGTGGGATAGACCCAGAACCCGCCGTCCATGAAACGCACATCGGGGTCGGCGAGCAGCCCGGGCAGGACCGGACCGCGGGTGCGCACGGCCTCCACGGTCCAGTCGCGGCGCGTACCGTCCGCCGCCGTCACCGTGTACGTCCGCGGCGTGCTCAGGTCGAGCCGGGTCCCGGACGCGGGGTGCGTGCTCGCACCCTCGGACACGGCGAACTCCGGTGCGAGAGCGGTGAGATCGGCGTCGGGCTCCACCGGCAGGACGACCCTGGAGGCGGCCTCGGTGACGACGGCGTACCGCGTCTGCCCCGCCACCGTCGCGTCCACCACCGAGGCCGGGGTGGCCGGGAAGGCGGCGAGCAGCCGGTCGTACTCCTCCCGGGTCACCGGCAGCACACTGCCGTGCCGGGCGCCCGCCGGGAGAAGATGAGCGGAACAGGGCGTCCACCGCCCCGAGTCCAGGTCGTCCGTCTCGAACGGGACATAGCCGCGACCGCCGTACTCGTCGATGAACAGGTACCACCGGTCACCGGAGTTCGACCGGAACACCGCGGGTCCCTCGCCCCGCTCCAGCACCCCCGCGCCGACCCCGTCGGCGACGAGGGCGTACGACCGGTCGGTGAGGGACGCCGCCTTCTCGACGGTGATGAACTTCGAGCCGGGCGCGGCGGAGGACGGGTCCCGCTCGTCCTTGGTGAACCGGTAGAAGGCGCCGTCGTGCGCCACGACCGCGGAGTCGATCACGGAGTGACCGGGGTCGTGCCAGACCTCCGGCTCGCTGAAGGTACGGAAGTCCTCGGTGGTCGCGTACAGCATCGTGTGGTGGTCCGAGCCCCGGAGCCGGGACGCCCAGAACACGACGTACCGGCCGAGCGCGGGGTCGTAGCAGGCCTTGGGGGCCCAGGCGTCGCCCGCGCCCTCGGGGGCGAGCACGACCAGGCGGCGGTCGGTCCAGTGCACCAGGTCGGTGGACTCCCAGATCACCACCGACCGGCTGCCGCGCACCTGCACCTCGTCCCAACTGCCGCTGCTCTCGCGGTACATGCGCAGATCGGTGGCGAGGAGGAAGAACCGGTCGCCGCCGGGGGAGCGGAGCACGAACGGGTCGCGCACCCCCCGCTCGCCGATGTCCGAGACGACGACGGGCCGGCCCTGGTTCAGCTCCCGCCAGTGCAGCGGATCGTCCCCCCGGCTCAGGGCGCAGCGGATCTGCTCGCCGTCGGCGGTGTCCTCGCCGGTGAAGTAGAAGAAGACATGACCGGCGTACTGGGGATCGTTCACGTCCGGAGTCTCACCAGAGGGGAAACCGCACGTCAACCGCTGTCGGCGGGACGCGGCGGGGCGAAAGTTTCGTTCGTTTTCGCCGGTGCGCGGCAACCCCCGGGGGCGCGGTGGCGACTGGATCACGTCACCGTCCCCCAGGAAGGGAGCACTCCGTGCCGATCAGCGCCGGACGCCACCGCCGTACCCGCACACTCTCCGTCGCCGCCGCGATCGCCCTCTCCGCCGGTGCCGGGGGCGTCTACCTAGGCCTGTCGGGCGGCGGCGCGCAGGCCGCGACCTCGACGGTCACCGTCTCCACCACCGCCCAGCTCCAGGCGGCCGTCGCGAACGCGGTCGCCGGGACCCTCATCCAGGTCCGCGCGGGCACCTATTACCCGACGGCGACCCTCAAGTCCACGGCGAACGGCACGAGTTCGGCACGGATCACGCTCGCCGCGTACGACGGCGAGAAGGTCAAGGTCGACGGCTCCAAGCTGCCCGACGGCTCCTGGCTGGCCGGGATCTACGGCGACTACTGGACCGTTCAGGACATCACCTTCCGGAACTCCCCGGCCCAGGGCTTCGTCGCCACCTCGTCCGTCGGCGGCGTCTTCAAGAACCTCGTCACCGCGGACAACGGCGACTCCGGGTTCACCCTGCGCGGCGACGGGACGAGCGGCAACCTCGTGCAGAACCTGGACAGCCACGGCAACTACGACCCGTCCGGGCACGGCCAGAACGCCGACGGCATCGCCATCAAGTTCGGCTCCGGCACCGGCAACAAGGTCACCGGCGCCCGCCTCTACAACAACTCGGACGACGGTCTCGACCTGTGGCAGTTCTCCTCGCCGGTCACCGTCGAGCACTCCTGGGCCTTCGGCAACGGCAAGAACCGCTGGGGCGACACGGCGTTCGAGGGCAACGGCAACGGGTTCAAGCTCGGCGGCGGGGGCGTCGCCGTCGCGCATGTCGTCAACAACGACGCGGCCTGGGACAACACGCTCAACGGGTTCACCGAGAACTCCAACACCGGCGCGATCGTGCTGAACCGCAACACCGCCTACTCCAACGCCGAGGCCGGGTTCTACTTCGCCACCGGCAAGGCCCGTCTCGCCCGCAACCTGGCGGTGGGCAACAAGGGCGGTCTGTCCGAGCTGGGTTCACCGGCCGTCTCCGCCGCCAACAACTGGGACAGCGGGGTGACGACCCCTTCCTTCGTCTCCACCGACGCCACGACGGCCTACGGCGCGCGGGGCGCGGACGGGTCGCTGCCGGCGACCACCTTCCTCACCACCGGCTCGACCGCGATCGGCTCGACGATGGACTGAGCGCCGCCCCGCGGACCGAGAACGCCTCACGGACCGAGAACGCCCCGCCGGTCGTCACCGGCGGGGCGTTCCCCGTGCCGGCCGAGGGGGGCTCGCCGGCCGCTGCCGACCGAGGGGGGCTCGGTTCAGCAGGTTCCTGGGGTCACTCGATCACTCGTACGAGATGTCAGACGCAGTGAAGCGGCAGTACGTTCCGTCGGGGCCCGAACCGATCTCGGTCGGCTCCGCCCCGGTGGCGTTGCCCTTGAAGCGCGTGCACGTCTTGATCTTCTTGCCGCTGTCCCCGTGGATACGGACGTTGCGCAGCGAGGCGGTGTCGCCGTAGTTCTGGTTGATGCCGACGATCGACTTGCCGGGCGCGGTGACGTCGACGTCGTTGATGACGACCGTGCGGCGGTACTGCTTCTTGCAGTTGCCGCAACTGCGCACCAGCTTGCCGAAGTTCTCCACCTGGAACTTGGTGACGACCAGTTTGCCCGCTCCGTTGAACTGGAGCACCTTGTCGGAGGCGTTCTTCGCGCCGCCGCCGTACACCGTGTAGACGGCCGAGGAGGACGTGCCCTTGAAGCTGGCGGCGTCCTCGCCGACGTCCAGCCACCACACGTTCTGGAGCGTGCACGAGCCCTTGCAGTGGACGCCGTCCGCCGCGGGGGTGCCGATGACGACGTTCTTCAGGGTGGCGCCGTCGGCGAGTTCGAAGATCGGGCCCTGGTCCTCGTCCTGGCTGTCGCTGCCCAGATCGCCGGAGCCGTAGTACTTCACGTTCTTGCCGTCGAGGGTGCCGGACACCTTGATGGTGGAGGAGACGGCCTTGCTGCCGGTCGCCGTCGGCCAGGCCGTCGCCGCGCCCGCCGTGGACAGCAGCGTCGTGGTGACGAGGGCCGCGCCCGTGAGGCCGAGGGCGGACACGCCCGCGATCACCGCCCGCCGTCCGGTGACCCGGCGACGGTGGCGGACGCGGTGTTCAGCTCGTGCAGTCATGCCCGTTCCTTGCGTGGGGAGATGGTCTTCGCGTCTCCTGGTCGCCGCGGAACGGGAAAGGGTTGCCGCACGTCCGGATCTTTTTACGAGTCCCCGGTCGAGGACGCGTCCACGTCGTCGTCGTGGACCGCGAAGTCACCGCCCAGCACCCGGTCCCGGTCGTCCGACCGGCCGGTGACGACATAGCTGTCGCCGTTCGCGTCCCGGCCGCCGCGGTCGTGGTCGTACTGTCCCGCGAACACCCACTCGCCGACCGGGACCGTGCGGCCCGCCTTCAGCACCCAGGTGTAGACGAGGTAGCCGCCCTGCTCGGTGACCGTGAGGTCGAAGTCGTCCTCGGGCAGCGAGCGCCAGGAACCGGCGTCCGTCACGCCGCCGGTCTGCGCGATCCGCAGCTGCACCGTCAGCTTCGTGGCCGGTTGCTTGGCCCTGATGGTGACGTTGCTCTGCGCCCAGAACTCGTTGCTGTGCGGGTCCACGGAGCCGTCCGACCACAGCGGGCCGTCGTCATCGTCGTCGGTGCCGGGCAGCAGCACCACCGAGGGGGCGGACGCGGACGGTGAGGAGGGGGCGGACGCGGAACCGCTGGGCCGCCGCGGCGTGGCCGAGGCGGCGCCGTCGGCCGAGCCCGAACTGGGCGTCGCCTGCGGGGTGGCGGGGGGCCGGCTCGTCGCGCCGGGGGAGTCCTCGGGCGTCGGGGAGACGGCCACCGTCTGCTCGACCCGGTCGTCGTCCTTCACCGCGGACGCCACCGCGTACCCTCCGGCCGCGAGCATCCCCGCGACCGCCGCCGTGGCGCCCGCCACCCGCAGCCAGCCCCACACGGGCGGCAGGACGGCCCGGTGGCCGGGACGGTCCTGCGCGGCCATCCCGCGTTCGATCCGCGCCAGCATGTAGGCCCGGTCCGGCTCGTGCTCCCCGGCCGCCTCGTGCAGCCGGGCGCGCAGCTCGTCGTGCACGTCCTGCTGCCTCATCGGTTCCGTCCTCCGGTCTCGCCGCCGCGCGCCATCGCCGCGTGCACCTTCTGGGGTACGCCCTGGGAGCCCAGCAACCGCTGGAGTTCGGCCATCCCCTTGGACGTCTGGGACTTAACCGTACCCACGGACACACCGAGGGCGAGCGCGGTGTCCTTCTCCGACAGGTCGAACGCGTGCCGCAGTACCACACAGGCCCGCTTGCGGAACGGCAGCCTGCGCAGGGCCTCCTGGACGTCGACGACCCCCGCGATGTCCGGGTTCTCCGTGCGCTCCTCGCGCTGCGACCAGAACAGGGCGACCCGGCGGCGCTCACGCACCGCGCTGCGTATACGGGTCCGGGCCAGATTGGCGACCACACCCCGGGCGTACGCCACCGGATGGTCGGCCGCGCGCACCCGGTCCCAGCGGTGCCACAGGGCGAGCAGCGCGTCCGCGGCCAGATCGTCGGCCGCGTCCGCCTCACCCGTCAGCAGGTGGGCCAGGCGCGAGAGTTCGGCGTAGTGACGTTCGAAGAAGACATGGAACTCCACGGAGGCCGCGTCGTCGACGACTGTGCCCACGGGATGCCCCTCTCCTTGCTGTCGCTTGACGGTGCCGTCCGCATCGGCGGGCGCCGCTCGCTCCGGCTGTGAGTGTCATGTGAATGACATGTGGCCGTCCGGGGCTCGCCGGGACGAGATCCGGAAGCGTAGCAGTGATCATCCGCGCGGTTCGTACGTGGCTTCGAACAACGTGCGTGGGCCCGACCCCGATTCCGTAACACGGAGAAAACCTGAAACAGGTTCAACGCGGGAACAATCCAGCCAGCATCCGCGCACCGATCATTCAGGCATCAGGGAGCACAGCCATGTCCGATACCCAGAAGGCGGCCGACAGCACATCCCCACCGACCGCGGTGAACGGCGTCGACCGGTACTTCAGGATCTCCGAACGGGGGTCCACGTTCGGCCGTGAGATACGCGGCGGTCTCGCCACGTTCTTCACCATGGCCTACATCCTCGTCCTGAATCCCATCATCCTGGGCAGCGCGAAGGACAAGTTCGGCGACACCCTCGACCCGGTCCAACTCACCACCGCCACCGCCCTGGTGGCCGCCGTGATGACCGTCGTCATGGGCGTCGGCGGCAATCTGCCCCTGGCCCTCGCCGCCGGACTCGGCCTCAACGCGGTCGTCGCCTTCCAGATCGCGCCGCTGATGAGCTGGGACGACGCGATGGGCCTGGTGGTCCTGGAGGGGCTGCTGATCTGCGTCCTGGTCGTCACCGGTCTGCGCGAGGCGGTGATGCACGCGATCCCGCAGGGCCTCAAGCAGGCGATCAGCGTGGGCATCGGCCTGTTCATCGCGTTCATCGGCTTCGTCGACGCCGGGTTCGTCAGCCGCATCCCCGACGCCGCCAACACCACCGTCCCGGTCCAGCTCGGCGGCACCGGCACCCTCGGCGGCTGGCCGATCCTGGTGTTCTGCCTGGGAGTTCTGCTGACCATCGGGCTGCTCGCCCGCAAGGTCAAGGGCGCCATCCTGATCAGCATCGTGACCATGACGGTCCTCGCGATGATCATCAACGCCGTGGCGGACGTGAAGAGCTGGGGCCTGACGACCCCCGCCTGGCCCGACCAGGTCGTCGACACCCCGGACTTCGGGCTGCTCGGTCAGTTCAGCCTGTTCGGCGCCTTCGGCGCGGCCGACGTCGGCGTCATCACCGTCGTCCTGCTCATTTTCACGCTCGTGCTGAGCGATTTCTTCGACACCATGGGCACCGTCGTCGGCATCAGCGCCGAGGCCGGACTCCTCGACGAGGAGGGCAAGGTCCCGAACCTCGGCCGGGTGCTGCTCATCGACGGCGCCGCGGCCGTCGCGGGCGGCGCCGCCTCCGCGTCCTCCGCCACCTCGTACATCGAGTCCGCGGCCGGTGTCGGCGAGGGCTCGCGCACCGGCTTCTCCAACCTCGTCACCGGCGGCCTCTTCGGCCTCGCCCTGTTCCTCGGCCCGCTGCTCACCATCGTCCCGCTCCAGGCCGCGGCGCCCGCGCTGGTCGCCGTCGGCTTCCTGATGATGACCCAGGTCAAGAACATCGACTGGGACAAGTACGAGATCGCCATCCCGGCGTTCCTGACCATCGCCGTGATGCCGTTCACCTACTCGATCACCAACGGCATCGGCGCGGGCTTCCTCGCCTACGTCGTGATCAAGGCGGTGCTCGGGAAGGCGAAGGAGATCCACTGGCTCCTGTGGGGAACCTCGGCGCTGTTCCTGATCTACTTCGCCATCGACCCGATCGAGCAGCTCCTCGGCGTCAAGTGAGGCCCCTGGGGCCCCTGAGGCCTCGGTTCACTTCGTGAAGCCCCGGGGGTCGCGGCTCACTTCTTGAGCGCCGCCTTCATCATCGCCTTCGCCACCGGCGCCGCCAGCCCGTTGCCACTGACCTCGGAGCGGGCGGCGTCGGACTGCTCCACCAGCACCGCCACGGCGACCTTCTTGTCGCCCGACTCGGCGTAGGAGGTGAACCAGGCGTACGGCGTCTCGCTGTTGTTCTCGCCGTGCTGGGCCGTACCCGTCTTGCCGCCGACCGTGGCGCCGGCGATCTGCGCGTTGGTGCCCGTGCCGTCCTCGACGACCGTCTGCATCGCGGAGCGCAGCTGCTCGGCCGTGCCGGAGCTGACGACCTGCTCGGTCGACGCCTCGCTGTCGTAGTCCTGGAGGACGTCGCCGCCGCTGTCGGTGATCTGCGACACCATGTGCGGCGAGACCATCTTGCCGTCGTTGGCGAGGGCCGCCGACACCATCGCCATCTGGAGCGGCGTCGCGGTGACGTCGAACTGGCCGATACCGGTCAGCGCCGTGGACGAGTCGTCCATGTCCGAGGGGTAGACGCTGGTGTACGCGCGCACCGGCACGTCCTGCTCGCTGTCGTTGAACCCGAACTTCTCGGCCATCGCCCTCAGCTTGTCCTGGCCCAGGTTGTAGGCCATCTTCGCGAAGACGTTGTTGCAGGAGTACTGGAGCGCCACCCGGATCGTGGCGTTCTCGCAGGGCGCGGACGCGCTCTCGTTGTTCAGGTCCGTGGTGGTGCCCGGCAGCGTGTACGGGTCGGGGCTGTCGGTCTTCTCGTCGACCGAGTCGTACAGCCCGTTCTCCAGCGCGGCGGCGGCCACGACCAGCTTGAACGTCGAACCCGGCGCCACCGGCTGGCGCAGCGCGCGGTTGGTCAGCGGCTTGTCGGAGTCCGTCGTGAGCTTCTTCCAGGCGCTGCCCGCGGTGTTGGCGTCCGTCAGCGAGGAGGGGTCGTAGGACGGCGTGGACACGACCGCGAGGATCTGGCCGGTCGTCGGGTCGATCGCGACGGCCGCGCCCAACTTGTCGCCGAGCGCCTCGTAGGCGGCCTTCTGGACGTCCGGGTCGATCGTCGTGATCACGTTGCCCGGCTCGGCCCGCTGGTTGGTGACGGTGTCCATCACGCCCTTGAGCCGGCTGTCCGTGCCGTTGAGGAGGTCCTGGTAGATGCCCTCCAGCTGGGTCGGGGCGTACGCCTGCGAGGCGTAGCCCGTCACCGCGGCGTACAGCTCGCCGTCCTTGTAGGTGCGCTTGTACTTGAGGTCGCTCCCTGTCGTCTTCGCGGAACCGGTGATCGCCTCACCGGCCACGATGATGTTCCCCAGCGGCGACGAGTACGTCTCGATCGCGTTCCGCCGGTTGTCGGTGTCGTCCGCGAGTGCCTGGCCGTCGTAGAACTGCACCCAGGTCGCCCGCGCCAGCAGGGCGAACACCAGGAGCAGCACGAAGACCGAAGTGCGCCTGATCGTCTTGTTCATTCCGACAGGTCAGACGAGCGGGCGGGAGCGAATCGTTCCCAAGCGTCCGGTTTTCTCATGGGACGTTCATGCCGGCACGTTCATGTCGGCACGTTCGTGCGGGCGTGGCCGGACGTCAGGGGCGGGGCGAGCGTCAGAAGTCTGGGAGTCAGAGGGGCCGGGAGTCAGAGGGCCGGGAGTCCGAGGGCCAGGACGATCTCGTCGATCTCCTCGCCCCGCGCGTTCGCGAACCCCCGCGTGTGTTCCCGGTCCCGGAAGCCGCACTTGCGCAGGACCCGCAGCGAGCCCGCGTTGTCCGCCGCGGCCCGCGCGTACAGCGGGCGCTCGGGGACCTCGGCCAGCAGCCCGAGCAGGGCGGCCGTCGCGATGCCCCGCCCCCAGTACGCGCGGTCGATCCAGTACGTCACCTCGCGCTCGCCCGGCTCCCCGTACACCGCCGCCGTCCCCACCACGTCCCCGTCGGCGAGGACCGCGCGCGTGACGGCGTCGGAGGCCAGGACCCGCCGCCAGTGCGCGTCGAAGGCGTCCCGGTCGGCCGGGTCCCGGGCGGTGAAGGCCGCCATGTGCGCGGACTCCGGATCGTTCGTCTGCCGGAAGAAGACGGGCAGATCGCTGTCGTGCACCTCACGCAGTACGACGTCCATGGCGTCAGAGCCTACGGGTCGCCAGTGTCAGCCGGTCGCGGGCGTCGAACAGGGCGTCCTTGACCATCTGCTCGTGCGCGGGCGTCAGCCGGGCCACCGGCACCGAGCAGCTGATCGCGTCCCGCGCGGGCGTGCGGTAGGGGATCGCCACGCCGAAACAGCGCAGCCCGAGGGTGTTCTCCTCGCGGTCGACGGCGAAGCCCTGCTCACGGACCAGGTGCAGCTCCTCGATGAGCTTCTCCCGGTCGGTGATCGTGTGCTCGGTCAGCGCGGGCAGCGTCTCCGGGAGCATCTTGCGGACCTGCTCGTCGGGGTACGTGCTCAGCAGCGCCTTGCCCAGCGAGGTCGAGTGCGCGGGCAGCCGGCGTCCCACGCGCGTGAAGGGACGCAGGTAGTGCTGGGACTGCCGGGTGGCCAGATAGACCACGTTGGTCCCGTCCAGCCGCGCGAGGTGGATGGTCTCCGTGGTGTCGTCGGAGAGCCGGTCCAGCGTCGGCCGGGCGGCGGCCACCACCTCGTCGCCGTCGATGTACGACGTGCCCACGAGCAGCGCCCGCACCCCGATGCCGTACCGCGTGCCCGTCGCGTCGGTCTCCACCCAGCCCAGTTCCACCAGGGTGCGCAGCAACATGTAGAGGCTGGACTTGGGGTATCCGACGGCCTCCTGGACCGCGGCGAGGGAGTGCATACCGGGGCTTCCGGCGAAGTATTCGAGCAGTTCAACCGTCCGTACGGCGGACTTGACCTGCGCGCCGCCCCCCGTCTCGCCAGCCGACATCGCCCTTGACCCCTTCGTTCGGCGGGAAATACTCTCCAACAGCATATTCACCATCAGAGACGGCGTTCAGTATATCGAACGACTCCGTACCGGCTCTGGTGGGTGACCCAGATATACGTGGAGGGACCCGCGGTGGCAGCAGCACCAGTCTGGAGTGTCGACCCCCGAACCGGGAAGCAGCGTGAACAGGTTGCGGTGGAGGCCACGGCCCAGGAGGTCGACGCCACCGTCCGCGCCGCGCACGACGCACGGTCCGCGCTCGCCGACCGCACCGTCCGCGCCGCCTTCCTGCGCACCGCCGCCGACCGGCTGGAGGCGGCCAGGGAACAGCTCGTCGAGGCCGCCGACGCGGAGTCCGCGCTTGGCCCCGTCCGGCTCACCGGCGAGCTCGCCCGCACCTGCTACCAGCTGCGGGCCTTCGCCTCGATCGTCGACGAGGGCGCCTTCCTCGACGTCGTCATCAACCACCCCGACGACACCGCGACGCCGCCCGTCCCCGACCTGCGCCGCTACAAGGTGCCCCTCGGGGTCGTCGCCGTCTACTCGGCCTCCAACTTCCCCTTCGCCTTCTCCGTGGCGGGCGGCGACACCGCGAGCGCGCTCGGCGCGGGCTGCCCGGTCGTCGTCAAGGCCCACCCCGACCACCCGGCCCTGTCCGAGCTGGTCGCCAAGGTGCTGCGCACCGCCGCCGCCGAGCACGGCATCCCCGAGGGCGTCGTCGGGCTCGTCCACGGCTTCGAGGCGGGCGTCGAGCTGATCAGGCACCCGCTGGTCGCCGCCGCCGGCTTCACCGGCTCGATCCGCGGGGGCCGCGCCCTCTTCGACGCCGCCGCCGCGCGCCCCGTGCCGATCCCGTTCCACGGTGAACTGGGCTCCCTGAACCCGGTCGTGGTCACCGAGGCCGCCGCCTCCGAGCGCGGCGAGGCCATCGGCACCGGCCTCGCGGGCTCCATGACGCTCGGCGTCGGCCAGTTCTGCGTCAAGCCCGGCCTGGTCCTGGTCCCCTCCGGCGCCGCCGGTGACGGCCTGCTCAAGTCCCTCACCGACGCCGTCAGCAACGTCGACGCCGGGGTCCTCCTCGACCACCGCATGCGCGACAACTTCATCGCCGGGGTCGCCGAGCGCGCCGAACTCACCGACGTCGACTCGCCCGTCACCCCCGGCGCGGGCGGCGAGCACACGGTGAGCCCCGGCTTCCTGACCGTCCCCGCCGAGAAGCTCGCGGCCGAGGGCGCCTACGACCTGCTCCTGGAGGAGTGCTTCGGCCCGGTCACCGTCGTGGTCCGCTACGACGACGCCGGTCAGGCCAGTGCCGTGCTGTCGCGGCTGCCGGGCAACCTGACCGCGACGGTCCACCTCTCCGAGGAGGAGACCGCCGGCGCGGGGCGCGGCACCGAGCTGCTGGCCGAGCTGACGCCGCTCGCCGGCCGTGTGCTCGTCAACGGCTGGCCCACCGGTGTCGCCGTGGCGGCGGCCCAGCACCACGGCGGCCCGTACCCGGCCACGACGTCCACCTCGACCTCGGTGGGCGGGACCGCGATCGAGCGCTGGATGCGGCCGGTCGCCTACCAGACGGTGCCCGAGGCCCTGCTGCCCGTCGAACTGCGGGACGAGAACGCGCTCGGTCTGCCCCGGCGTTTCAACGGACGGCTGGAGCGCTGAACTCCGTACCAGGGGCGGCCGGTTCACCGCCGGCCGAACCTGGGACAATCGGCTGATGGACGTCGAACTCCCCGAACTCCCCTTCGCCCTGCGCACATACGGACCCGACGGGCACTGGTCCCATGACGGCGGTGTGCTCAGCGGCTGGGCCGGTCCCCGACAGGACCGGTTCGTGCCGCCGACCGCCGAGGCGCTCGACCCCGCCTCCGACGCGCCCCGGCTCCTCGGGGCGCCCGAGGGGGACTTCCAGCTGATCGCACGGGTCACCGTGGGCTTCGCCGCGGCCTTCGACGCCGGGGTGCTGTACGTCCATGTCGGCGACCGTGCCTGGGCGAAGCTCTGCCTCGAGTACTCCCCGGACGTGGCCACCGTGTGCACGGTGGTCACCCGGGGGCACTCCGACGACGCCAACTCCTTCACCGTGGACGGCAGTTCCGTCTGGCTCCGGGTGAGCCGCACCGGACGGGCCTTCGCCTTCCACGCCTCACGGGACGGCGAGCACTGGACGTTCGTCCGGCTGTTCACGCTCGGCGACGAGAAGGAGAGCGACGCCGCGCTCGTCGGCTTCATGACCCAGTCCCCGATGGGCGAGGGCTGCGTGGTGACCTACGACCACCTGAAGTTCCTGCCCGCCTGGCCGAAGGACCTCAGAGACGGAAGCTGAACCCCGGGGAACCGGGAGGGGGCCGGTGCCGTCCGCCGGAGGCCGGGGAGCACCATCTGGGGATGACCCCCGACCTGGGAATGAACCGGACTCCTTGAATGTTCACCGAGTAACCGGAGGGCGTCTCCGGACCGTCCGACCTGGAGAGCCGAGAACATGCGCGTCGAGATCTGGAGCGACATCGCCTGCCCGTGGTGCTACGTGGGCAAGGCCCGCTTCGAGAAGGCGCTCGCGGCCTTCCCGCACCGCGACGAGGTCGAGGTGGTCCACCGGTCCTTCGAGCTGGACCCCGGCCGCGCCAAGGACGACGCCGGACCGGTCATCCCGATGCTGGCGAAGAAGTACGGCATGAGCGAGGCCCAGGCCGAGGCCGCCGAGGACAACCTCGGCACCCAGGCCGCCGCCGAGGGGCTGCCCTACCGCACCCGCGGCCGGGACCACGGCAACACCTTCGACATGCACCGGCTGCTGCACCTCGCCAAGGAGCGCGGCCGGCAGGACGAGCTGGTCCAGGGCCTGTACGCGGCGAACTTCGCCGAGGAGCGCTCCGTCTTCACCGAGGGCGACGAGCGGCTCGTCGGGCTGGCCGTCGCGGCCGGACTCGACGCCGACGAGGCCCGCGCGGTCCTCGCCGACCCCACCGCCTACGCCGACGAGGTCCGCGCCGACGAGCGCGAGGCCGCCGAGCTCGGCGCGAACGGCGTCCCGTTCTTCGTCCTCGACCGCAAGTACGGCGTCTCCGGCGCCCAGCCCGCCGAGGTCTTCACCCAGGCCCTCACCCAGGCGTGGGGCGCCCGCTCGCCGCTCCGGCTCATCGACCAGGCGGACGCGGAGGCCTGCGGACCCGACGGGTGCGCGGTGCCGCAGCAGTCCTGATAACCGCTGATCAGGGCCCTTGTATAAGCGGTTCTTACCGGATCCACGCAGAAGTCGGCAATGGACCTTGAGGTCCGCCGGGCCCACAGTGGAGCCATGGAGACCTTCGAGAGCCTCGTCCGTTCCGAGTTCGCCCCGAAGAACACCTATCTGAACACCGCGAGCAGCGGCCTGCTCGCCGCCCGCACCGTCGCCGCCCTGCGCACCGCCGTGGCGGCGGCGGCCGAGGGGCGGCCGACCGACATGTTCGGCGACGTCGAGGCCGCCCGCGCCTCCTTCGCCCGGCTGCTGGGCGTGCCCGCGAGCCGCGTCGCGGCCGGCGCCTCGGTCGCCGTCTACAGCGGCCTGGTCGCCGCCTCCCTGCCCGAGGGCGCCGAAGTGCTCACCGCCGAGGGCGACTTCAGCTCCCTGGTCAACCCCTTCCACGTCCGCGCCGGCCTCAAGGTCCGCACCGTGCCGCTGGAACGGGTCGCCGAGAACGTCCGCCCGGGCACCGCGCTGGTCGCGGTCAGCGCCGCCCAGTCCGCCGACGGACGCGTCGCCGATCTGCCCGCGATCCGCGCGGCGGCCCGCACGCACGGAGCGCGCACCTTCGTCGACGCCTCCCAGTCCGCCGGCTGGCTCGACCTCGACGCGGACGGCCACGACTACGTCACCTGCGTCGGATTCAAGTGGCTCGGCTGCCCGCGCGGCGTGGCCTTCCTCGTCGTCCCGCAGGACCTCGGCGCGCTCACCCCGCTGTTCGCGGGCTGGGTGGCCGGGGAGCGCCCCTGGGACTCCTGCTACGGCCCCGTCGAGGAACTCGCCCGCTCCGCCCGCCGGTTCGACGAGAGCCCCGCCCTGTTCTCCTACGCGGGCGCCCGGCACGCCCTCGCCCTGCTGGAGGAGCTCGGCGTGGACAGGGTGCGCGCCCACGACCTCGCCCTCGCCGACCGGTTCCGCGCGGGCCTTGACACCCTCGGCCACCGGCCCGTCCCCGCGCCCGGCTCACCGATCGTCTCCGTCCCCCAACTCGGCTCACGACAGCCGCAGTTGAGCGAGGCAGGCATCGAGGTGTCCCACCGCGCGGGCAACCTGCGCGCCGCGTTCCACCTGTACAACACCGCCGACGACGTGGACCGCCTCCTGGACGCCCTGTCCTGACGTCGCTGTCTTCCCGAACCACTGGCGCGGGCCCCGCCGGAACGCTAGGAAGGGCACCGGGGGTGGTGGTGCCGTGGAGTCCACGGACGGGACGACGGCCGGGCGGCTGCCCGGCGACACGGAGCTGCACCGGCGGCTCGTGTACGGCGACGAGTCCGCGCTGGCCGACGCCTACGAGGCGTACGGCGCCCTGGTGCGCGCCGTCGCCGTGCGCGTCACCCGCAGCCCGGCCGCCGCCGAGGACGTCGCCCAGGAGGTCTTCGCCCAGCTGTGGAGCAGGCCCTACGCCTATGACGCCGGCCGCGGCACGCTGCGCACCTGGCTGTCCGTGCTCGCCCACCGGCGGGCCGTGGACTGGGTGCGCGGCGAGGCCCGGCACCGCAAGGACCCGGGCGCCGACGACACCGCCCTCCAGGCCATCCCCGACGCCGGACCCGGCCCCGACGAGACCGTCGTCGACCGGGAACGCTCCCTGCTCCTGCACACCGCCGTCGCCGGACTCCCCGAGCACCAGCGGGAGGTCGTCCACCTCGCCTACTTCGCCGGCCGCACCTACCGGCAGGCCGCCGTCGAACTCGGCATCCCCGAGGGCACCGCCAAGACCCGGCTGCGCACCGCGCTGCGCTCCTTGGCCGAGACTTTGGCCGACCCGCCCGACCCGGCGCTCGAAAGGGGCGCATGATGGCCCGTAGGGGAGGTGCTTGCGGTGAGCGCTGAACACGAGGGCGTGCGCGCCGAACACGAGGACGTGCGGGAGCTGCTGGCCGCCTGGGCCTTCGGGGCGCTGGAGCCCGCCGAACGCCGGACGGTGCCCGCCCACCTGGCCACCTGCGAGAGCTGCGCGAGCGAGGCCGAGCGGCTGCGCGCGACGGTACGGCTGCTCGACGGCCCCGCCGTGCCCGCGAACGGCACCCGCCGCCCCGCCGCGGACATCCTCGCCGGTGCCCTGCGCGCCCGGCCCGCCGCACCCCGGGTGGCCGCGCACGCCGCTCCGTACGCCGCCGCCGTCGCCGGACTGCGCGCGCTGCTGCCCGAGGCGGCGGGGCGGTGGGCGACCCCGGTCGTCCACGACTGGGACGTGCACGCCACCGTCGCCCATCTGCTCGCCGCCGACGAACACCTCGCGCGGCTGCTCGGCCTGGCCCCCCGGGTGCCGCCCTCGGCGATCCCCGACGGCACGGACTGGACGGACGCCTGGGACCGGCGCACCGCCGACGTCATCGCGCACGAGCACGCCCGCAGCCCCGACCGGACCGTCGCCGCCTGGTCCGCGCAGGCGGGCGAGATGCTGGCCGCACCCGAGGCCCACGACCCCGAACGCGCCGGGCGCGCCGTCCTGTTGATGGGGGTCCGGCTGCCGGTCGCCGACCACTACGTGGTGCGGGCCTTCGAGACGTGGGTCCACACCGACGACATCGGCCGCGCTCTCGGGCTCGCCGTCCCGCCGCCGCCCGAGCGGCACGTGGGGCAGCTCGTCCGGCTCGCCGTCCGCATCCTCGGCCTGGCCCTGGGGCCCGCCGCGCCCCCGGTCCTGCTCTCCGTCACCGGGTGCGAGGCCTGGGTGCTGGGCTCCGACGCCGAGCCCGTCCAGGCCGAACTCACCCTCGACCCCTACGACTTCTGCCTGCTCGTCGGCGGACGGCACACCCCGGACTCGGTGCCCCGCGGCACCACGGGCGACGCGACCGCGGCCCGGCATGTGCTGGACCGGGCCGCGGCGCTGGCGTGGCTGTGACCGCGCGGGTCACCTCACCGGGGTGAAGTCCCTCGCCCCGATGAACTCCGGGCGGCGCACCGGAGCGGCGAACGGCTCGACGGCCGTGTTCTCCACGCTGTTGAACACGATGAACACGTTGCTGCGCGGGAACGGCGTGATGTTGTCGCCCGAGCCGTGCATGCAGTTGCAGTCGAACCAGGTCGCCGAACCGGCCTTGCCCGTGAACAGCTTGATGCCGTACTCAGAGGCCATCGTCGTCAGGGCCTCGTCGGACGGGGTGCCCGCGTCCTGCATCTGGAGGGACTTCTTGTAGTTGTCCGTGGGCGTGGCGCCGGCGCAGCCCAGGAACGTACGGTGCGAGCCAGGCATGATCATGAGCCCGCCGTTGGTGTCGTGGTTCTCGGTCAGCGCGATCGAGACGGACACCGTCCGCATGTTCGGCAGCCCGTCCTCGGCGTGCCAGGTCTCGAAGTCCGAGTGCCAGTAGAAGCCGCTCGCCCCGAACCCGGGCTTGACGTTGATCCGCGACTGGTGGACGTACACGTCCGAGCCGAGGATCTGCCGGGCCCGTCCGACCACCCGCTCGTCGCGCACCAGCCTCGCGAACACCTCGCTGATCCGGTGCACCTCGAAGACCGAGCGGATCTCCTTGGACTGCGGCTCGACGATCGACCGCTCGTCCGCCCGGATCGCCGGATCGGCGACGAGCCGCTCCAGCTCCTGTGCGTAGACGCCCACTTCGTCGGGTGCGATCAGCTGGTCGACGGCGAGGAAGCCGTCGCGCTCGAACGCGTGCAGATCCCCGGCCGGGATCGGCCCCGGGGTGTCCGGGGTGCCCCAGACGACGGGATCCTGACGGGGGACGGACACCTCGGCGGCGCCGCGGCTCGGGTAGAGGTCAGTGAGGGTGGTCATGCGGGGTCACACCTCCTCGGGTTCGGTGAGCAGGGGGTAGACGCCGTTCTCGTCATGGTCCTCCCGTCCGGTGACCGGCGGGTTGAAGACACAGATGCAGCGGAAGTCCTCCTTGATCCGCATCGTGTGCCGCTCGTGCCCGTCGAGGAGGTACATGGTCCCGGGCGTGATGGTGTACTTCAGCCCGGTCTCGTCGTCGGTCAGCTCGGCCTCGCCCTCCACGCAGACGACGGCCTCGATGTGGTTGGCGTACCACATCGACGTCTCCGTACCCGCGTAGAGGATCGTCTCGTGCACCGAGAAGCCGACCTTCTCCTTGGCGAGGACGATGCGTTTGCTCTCCCACGTCCCGGACGCGGACCTCACGTGCCGGTCGGTGCCTTCGATCTCCTTGAACGAACGGACGATCACGGTGGAGCGATGCCTCCTATGTAGACGGCGGTTCGGACGGTTCGGACGGTTCGGTCCGAGGTCAGGTCAGGTCAGGCAGGTCGGACGGTCTCCCGGACGGCGCGGGCGAGGACGCTGAGCCCTTCGTCCAGTTCCTCCGGGGTGATGGTGAGCGCGGGCAGCAGCTTGACGACCTCGCTCTCGGGGCCCGACGTCTCGATGAGCAGCCCGAGTTCGAAGGCGCGCCGCGCGATCCGCCCGGCCCGCTCCTTGTCGTGGAACTCGATGCCCCACACCAGCCCGCGGCCCCGGTACTCCTTCACATCGGCGAGGTTCTCCTCCGTGATGGAGATGAGCCCCTGCTCGATCTGCTCGCCGCGCGCCAGGGTCTGCTTCTCCATCGCCGAGCCGTCGGCCCAGTACGTCTCCAGGGCCGCGGTCGCGGTGACGAAGGCGGGGTTGTTGCCGCGGAAGGTCCCGTTGTGCTCGCCGGGCTCCCAGATGTCCAGCTCCGGCGTGAACAGGCACAGCGACATCGGCAGTCCGTAGCCGCTGATCGACTTGGACACCGTGACGATGTCGGGCGTGATGCCGGACTCCTCGAAGGAGAAGAACGCACCCGTGCGCCCGCAACCCATCTGGATGTCGTCGACGATCAGCAGCATGTCCTGCCGCTCGCACAACTCCTTGAGCGCGCGCAGCCATTCGGGCCGGGCCACGTTGATGCCGCCCTCGCCCTGCACGGTCTCCACGATCACCGCGGCGGGTTTGTTCAGCCCCGACCCGTGGTCCTCCAGGAGCCGTTCGAACCACAGGAAGTCCGGGACCGTGCCCTCGAAGTAGTTGTCGAACGGCATCGGCGTGCCGTGCACCAGCGGGACCCCGGCCCCGGCGCGCTTGAACGCGTTGCCGGTGACGGCGAGCGAGCCGAGCGACATCCCGTGGAAGGCGTTGGTGAAGGACACGATGGCCTCGCGTCCCTTCACCTTCCGCGCGAGCTTCAGCGCCGACTCCACCGCGTTGGTCCCCGTCGGCCCGGGGAACATGACCTTGTACGGCAGATCGCGGGGCCGCAGCACGAGGTCCTGGAAGGTCTGGAGGAAGGCCCGCTTGGCGCTCGTGGACATGTCGAGCCCGTGCGTGACGCCGTCCCGCTCCAGGTAGTCGATCAACGCCCGTTTCAGCACGGGGTTGTTGTGCCCGTAGTTGAGCGATCCCGCGCCGGCGAAGAAGTCCAGGTACGCGTGGCCGTCCTCGTCGTACATCCGGCTGCCGCGCGCACGGTCGAAGACGGTGGGCCAGCCGCGGCAGTAGCTGCGGACCTCCGACTCCAGGGTCTCGAAGACGCTGAGGTCGGGCTGGGTGATGGTCACGACGAATCGCTCCTCGGTGCGTGGGGGTCTTCTGAGGTGTTCAGACGGAGAGGGGACCGATGCGGTACAGCACTTCGGGGTCGTGCGGTCCGTCGGGGAACAGACGGGTGTCGAAGAGCACCTCACGCCGCACGTCGGCGCCGTGGCGCTCCGCGAACGCCGCGAACAGCCGCTCGGAGGCGGTGTTGCCGGGAGCGATGGTCGTCTCGACGGCGGTGATCCGCTGCTCGGCGGCGGCCCGGTGGGCCACCGCGTCCAGCAGCGTGCCCGCCAGGCCGCGTCCGCGGTGCGCGTCGTCCACGGCCACCTGCCAGATCAGCAGGGTGCGCGGACGGTCCGGCCGGACGTAGCCGGTGACGAAGCCGACCGGCTCCCCGCTGCCGTCCCGCGCGACGGCCGACGTGGCGGAGAAATCACGACACCACAGCAGATAGCTGTAGGACGAGTTCAGGTCGAGGACCTTCGAATCCTTCGCTATCCGCCACAA
Source organism: Streptomyces sp. NPDC090106 (assembly GCF_044747265.1). NCBI lineage: Bacteria > Bacillati > Actinomycetota > Actinomycetes > Kitasatosporales > Streptomycetaceae > Streptomyces > Streptomyces sp. NPDC090106. The sequence continues at coordinate 616,105 of NZ_JBIVDS010000005.1, forward strand.
TGCGGCGCCGTCCGAGACCGAGGGACGGTCGATTTCCAGGTCGGTCGGCAGGTCGGCTTGCAGGTCTGCTGGTGCGGCAGTCATGGAAATTGAATTTACCGAGGGAAATTCGAAAGTGCACGGCCGGGAGGGGTTACATGACCCAGGCCGCCGTGTTATCACGCGGGCGCGGGCGGATGCGCGAATGGCGTGGGATATGTACTGATTCGACCACCATGAATAGGGCGAATCGACCTCGGTGTGGAACGCGTCACAGCCGCGTAACCGCCATGAGATCTGCCCGAATCACCCCTCGCGATGTTCGCTGAATCTTTGCGTTTAGGGCAGGCGAAAGCGGGCAGAAGAATACGGGAAGCTGCGCTGAATTAATTCAATTAATAAGACTGAGGGGAATTGCTGGAATTACTGTCCCCAGGCTTCTTCGGCCGCGCGCAGCGCACCCTCGACGTCCACGTCGCGCCCGTTCTCCGCCAGCGCGGCGCCCAGGGCCGCCAGGCACGCCCGGACGGCCCCCGGGGTGGCGTCGACCCCGTAGTGGTTGACCCGGATCATCTCCTTGGCCAGCGCGCCGCCTCCCGCGGCGAGCGGCAGCGCCGGGTCGGACTCCAGCGCCCGGGCGACCAGTCCGGCGGCGTCGGCCCCCGCCGGCGCCCGCAGGGTCGTCGCGACCGGGGCGGCGTCCCGCGCCTCGTGCACGTACGGCTCCAGCCCGCCCCCGAGGGCGACGGCCCCCGCCCGGGTCGCGGACGCCGCGGACGCGTGCCGCGCCATCACCGTGTCGAGCCCCACCGACTCGATCCGCTCCACGCAGGCTTCCAGGGCGAGCATCTCCAGCTGGGCCGGGGCGTGCAGCAGGGCGCGCCGCCCGCCGTCGATCCAGCGCTCCTTCCAGTCCAGGAGCGAGAGGTACGAGCGGCGCGGCGCCTGCGGGTTCGCCGCCATCCGCTCCCACGCCCGCGCGCTCACCGACACCGCCGAGACGCCCGCGGGGCCGCCCATGGCCTTCTGCGCCCCGATCACGCACAGGTCCACGCCCCACGCGTCCGGGAGCACCGGCTCCGCGCCGATGGAGGCGACGGCGTCGAGGTAGAAGAGGGCGCCGTGCGCACGCACGGCCTCGCCGATCTCCGCGACGGGGTTGGTGTTGCCGGTGGCCGCCTCCGCGTGGACGAGCGAGACGAAGTCGATCGCGGGGTGCTCGGCGAACGCCTCGCGGATCTGCTCGGCCGTCACCGCCGTGTGGAAGGGGACGGCGAGATCGATCACGGTCGCGCCGCAGTCCCGCAGCCAGTCCCCGAAGGTCTGCCCGTACGGTCCCGTGATGACGTTCAGCGCCGTGGTGCCCGGCCCGGCGGTGCCGCGGATCGCGCCCTCCAGCGGCAGCAGCGCCTCGCCCTGCGTGATCACGACGTCCTGCCCGGTCCGGAGCAGCCGCGCCACACGGTCCTCGATCGAGGCGAAATGCGCCGCGCCGAGCGGGGCCAGGTCAAGGAAGGGGTGGGTCACGGGGTGCTCGCTTCGTTCACCGGGGTAGAGGTGATCGAAGGGTATCCGCTCCCCGTCGATCACCTCGGCGGCGGGTGAGTGGTGACTTCTTAGGCCGGACGACCGCACGACCCTCGTTTTGATTTGAGCGCCTCAAAGATTTCCTTATAATCAGAACCCGAAGTTCCGGAACCCACAGTTCCCTGACAGGAGACCCCCAGATGACGACCCTCGGGCGCCGTACCCGCATCCTGGCCGCCACCACCGCGACGGCCGGGCTGCTGCTCGTGGCCGGCTGCTCCTCGGACGACGGCGGCAGCGGCAGCAAGACCGCCGCCGGCGGTGTCGAACTCGTCAAGGGGGGTCAGCTCACCACCTGCACCCACCTGCCGTACCCGCCGTTCCAGTCGGAGATCGACGGCAAGGTGCAGGGCTTCGACGTGGCGCTGATCGACCTCGTCGCCAAGAACCTGGGCGTGAAGCAGGAGATCCTCGACACCCCCTTCGAGAACTTCAAGACGGGTGCCTTCCTCAACTCCGGTGAGTGCGACGTCGCCGCGGCGGGCATGACGATCACCGACGAGCGCAAGAAGAACGTCGACTTCTCCGACCCCTACTTCGAGGCCACCCAGGCGCTCCTCGTCGACAAGGACAGCGGGATCACCTCCCTCGCCGACGCCAAGGCGAAGAACGCCAAGCTCGGCGCGCAGGCGCAGACCACCGGCGAGGACTACGCCAAGAGCCAGGGCCTGGACCCGGTCTCCTTCGAGTCCTCCGACGCCGTCCTCAACGGTCTGCGCACCGGCCAGGTCAAGGGCGTCATCATCGACTACCCGGTGGTGCAGGGCTGGCTGAAGGACTCCGCCAACTCCTCCGCCTTCGAGGTCGCCGAGCAGATCAACACCGGTGAGCAGTACGGGTTCTCGGTGAAGAAGGGCAACACGAAGCTCGTCGACGCGATCGACAAGGCGCTCACCGACGCCAAGGCCGACGGCACGTACAAGAAGCTGTACGAGAAGTGGATCGGCCCGTACGACGAGTCGGCCGCCTCCGCCTCCCCGTCCGCCTCATGACGGACACGGACGCACGGCTCCAGCCCCGCAGGAAGGGCCTGACACGGAGTCGCAGGCGCAGCCTGTCGCGCGGCGCGCAGTACGTGGTGTTCGTCGCCGCCGTCGTCGCCTTCGTGGCGGCGGCGGACTGGGGGCGGCTGAAGAACCAGTTCGCCCAGTGGGACATCGCCCGGCAGATGTTCCCGGACGTCATCACGCTGGCGCTGAAGAACACCGTGCTGTACACGCTGTCCGGGTTCGTCTTCGGGCTCGTGCTCGGCATGGTGATCGCGCTGATGCGGCTCTCGTCGGTCGGCCCGTACCGATGGTTCGCCGGGGTGTACATCGAGATCTTCCGCGGTCTGCCCGCCCTGCTGATCTTCATCTTCATCGGCGTGGCCGTCCCGCTCGCCTTCCCCGGCACCGAGATCCCCGGCGGCACCTACGGCAAGGTCGCCCTCGCGCTCGGCCTCGTCGCCGCCGCCTACATGGCGGAGACGATCCGCGCGGGCATCCAGGCGGTGCCCAAGGGGCAGATGGAGGCGGCCCGTTCACTGGGGTTCTCCCCGGCGCGCGCGATGGTGTCCATCATCATCCCGCAGGCGTTCCGCATCATCCTGCCGCCGCTGACCAACGAACTCGTCCTGCTCTTCAAGGACTCCTCGCTGGTGCTGTTCCTCGGCGTCACCCTGGAGGAGCGCGAACTGTCCAAGTACGGCCGGGACCTGGCGAGCCAGACCGCCAACTCGACGCCGATCCTCGTCGCGGGCCTGTGCTACCTGCTGGTGACGATCCCGCTCGGCTTCGTCGTCCGCCGCATGGAGGCCAAGGCCCAGGAGGCCGTGAAATGACCGACACCGGAACCGGTACCGGAACCGCCCCCGGCACCGCGGAGATCCAGGTCCGGGGCCTGCACAAGTCGTTCGGCGACAACGAGGTCCTCAAGGGCATCGACCTGGAGATCCGCCGCGGCGAGGTCGTCTGTGTCATCGGCCCCTCCGGCTCGGGCAAGTCGACGCTGCTGCGCTGTGTGAACCTCCTGGAGGAGCCCGGCCGGGGCCAGGTCGTCGTCGGCGGCACGGAACTCACCGACCCGGACGTCGACATCGACGCCGTACGCCGCCGCATCGGCATGGTCTTCCAGCAGTTCAACCTCTTCCCGCACCTCACCGTCACCGAGAACCTCACGCTGCCGCAGCGGCGGGTCCTCAAGCGGGGCAAGGCCGAGGCGGCGAAGGTGGCCGCGCAGAACCTGGAGCGCGTCGGACTGACCGAGAAGGCGGGCGCCTACCCGGCCTCGCTCTCCGGCGGCCAGCAGCAGCGCGTCGCCATCGCCCGCGCGCTGTCGATGGGCCCCGAGGTGATGCTGTTCGACGAGCCGACCTCCGCGCTCGATCCGGAACTGGTCGGCGACGTCCTCGCCGTCATGCGGATGCTCGCCGACGAGGGTATGACGATGATGGTCGTCACCCACGAGATGACCTTCGCCCGCGAGGTCGCCGACCGGGTCGTCTTCATGGACGGCGGAGTGATCGTGGAGGACGGGGTCCCGGCGGACGTCATCGGCAACCCCCGCCACGAACGCACCCGCCACTTCCTCTCCCGCCTCTTGGACCCGGCGATGGCCGACGTCGAGGAGGAACCCGCGCAGGGGAAGCACCCCGACGCCTGACCTAGGGTGCCGCCATGAGCGAACGTGTGGTGCTGCGGGTGAAGGGGCGGGTTCTCGTCGGGGCCGACGAGGTCCGGGACGAGCTGTGGGTGGTCGACGGGCGGATCACCTACGACCGTCCCGTCGGCGCCCGGGACGTGCGGACCGTCGAGGGCTGGGCCCTGCCCGGTCTCGTCGACGCGCACTGCCACGTCGGTCTCGGACCGGACGGGCCGGTCCCGCGGGACGTCGCCGAGAAGCAGGCGCTGACCGACCGGGAGGCGGGCACCCTGCTGATCCGGGACGCGGGTTCGCCCTCGGACACTCGGTGGGCCGACGACCGCGAGGACCTCCCGAGGATCATCCGCGCGGGCCGGCACATCGCCCGTACCCGCCGCTACATCCGCGGCTTCGCGCACGAGATCGAGCCCGAGGACCTCGTCGCGTACGTCGCCCAGGAGGCCCGGCGCGGAGACGGCTGGGTCAAGCTGGTCGGCGACTGGATCGACCGCGACCTCGGCGACCTGAGCCCCACCTGGCCGCGGGACGCCGTCGAGGCGGCCATCGCCGAGGCGCACCGGCTCGGCGCCCGCGTCACCGCGCACTGCTTCGCGGAGAGCTCCCTGCGGGACCTCGTCGAGGCCGGCATCGACTGCGTCGAGCACGCGACGGGACTCACCGACGACCTCGTGCCGCTCTTCGTGGAACGGCGCGTCGCCATCGTCCCGACCCTCGTCAACATCGCCACCTTCCCGCGGCTCGCGGCCGGCGGGGAGTCCAAGTACCCGCGCTGGTCGGCCCATATGCGGCGGCTGCACGAGCGGCGCTACGACACGGTCCGCGGCGCCTACGACGCGGGCGTCCCGGTGTTCGTCGGCACCGACGCCGGCGGCACCCTGCCCCACGGCCTGGTGGCCGACGAGGTCGCCGAACTGGTCACCGCGGGCATCCCGGCCGTCGAGGCCGTCGCGGCGACGTCCTGGAAGGCGCGGGCCTGGCTGGGGCGCCCGGGCCTGGAGGAGGGCGCGCCGGCGGACCTCGTCGTCTACGAGGCCGATCCGCGGGCCGACGTCCGGGTGCTGGCCGCTCCGCGGCGGGTCGTCGTCAACGGGCGTGTCGTTGACGGAGCGTGACCGATCGTCAGGGCCGCTCGTTGCTCACTCCCGTTCACGCGCCGGGCCGTCAACGCGTGCGCTCGCACAGAAGGGGGTACGGGGGTGACTTCGCGGAACAACCGTGCCTGTCGATTCGAAAAGTTTCACGGGTCGGTCACGTAGGAGTGAAGTCCCGCCGGATTGCTGACTGTTCACTCTCAGTGCGTAATTCTTGCCGAGTCCCGAGCAAGTCTCCTCTGAGGGGTTCCCCACCTTGAACGGCAAGAACTTCCGTATGCCCGCACGCCGTCTCGCGACCGTCGCGACGGCAACCGTCCTGGCCGCAGGTCCCGCGGTCCTGGCCGGTGCGGGGTCCGCGCACGCCACCGGTGACGAAGGACGCGCGAGCGCCGTCGTCCTGCGTACCGGACTCGACGTCTCCCTGCTCAACAAGACCGTGAACGTCCCGCTCGCGGTCTCCCTGAACGAGGTCCAGGCGCCGCAGAGCGCCGAGAAGACCGCGCTGACGGCCCGCCTCGACGGTGTCGACGGCGGCCAGGCCTTCAGCGTCCTGGCGGCCGAGGTGGCGACGGCGAAGGCCGACGTGACCGACACCGCCGCCGTGGCCTCCACCCGGCTCGCCCACGCCAGGCTGCACGTCCCCGGACTGCCCCTGCTGTCGCTCGTCGAGCTCGGCACGGTCACCTCCGAGGCGCGCTGCGAGGCGGGGAAGACCCCGGTCGCCGAGTCCAACCTGCTGGGCGAGGTCACCGTCCTCGGCAAGAAGGTCAAGGTCACCGCGGGCGGCCCCACCGACGTGAAGGTCCCCGGTGTCGGAGAGGTCCGTCTGGACCTGTCCAAGACCGAGACCACCACACGCACGGCCGCCGCGACGGCCCTCGAACTGACCGTCTCGGTCAACCCGCTGGACCTCAACGTGGCCGAGGTGGAGGGCACCCTGACCCTCGCGAAGGCCACCTGCGAGGCGCCGCCTGTCCAGGCCGCCGAGGAACCCGCGGGCGACCCGGAGCCGGCCGGTGACGAGAGCGGTGTCGAGCCCCAGGGCGCGCCCGCCGAGGCCGGGCTGGCCGAGACCGGCGGCAACTCCATGACCCCGTACATCGCCGGTGGCGCGGTCGCCCTGCTGCTCGCGGGCGGGGGAGCGGTCGTCGTGGCGCGGCGCGCCCGGAACTGACTGCGCGGCACGGTCCGGCGGCCGGCAGCCTGTGTCCCCAGGCTGCCGGCCGCCCGTGCGAGGCCGGAGGGCGGCCGTGCATGGCCGGAGCGCGCCCGTGCGAGGTCAGCGGCCGGACAGCGTGATCGCCTGGTCCAGACACTGGAGGAAGGCGTTGACGGTCGCCCGGTCCCGTACGGCCAGCCGCAGCCAGCCCTCGTCCAGCCCCGGGAAGGTGTCCCCCCGGCGCACCGCGTACCCGAGGTCGCGCAGATGCCGGCGCACGGCGGTCGCGCGCGGCAGCCGGACGAGGACGAAGGGGCCCTCGGCGGGTTCGGCGACGTGCAGCCCGTCCGGCTCGAACTCCCGCAGCCCGGCCACCAGATGGGCCCGGTCGGCGGCGATCCGGTGGGCGGCGTGCGCGGCCTCCGCGAGCGCCTGCGGTCCCACGCAGGCGGTGGCCGCGGCGAGCGCGGGCGTGGACACCGGCCACAGCGGCTGGGCCCGCTCCAGTTCCCCGATCGTCTCCGGGTCGGCGAGGACGTAGCCGATGCGGAGCCCCGCGAGACCCCAGGTCTTCGTCAGCGACCGCAGCACCACCAGACCCGGCACGTCCGTGCGCCCGGCCAGCGCCTCCCGCTCACCCGGCACGGCGTCCATGAACGCCTCGTCCACCACCAGCGTCCGCCCGGGACGCGCCAGTTCGGCGATCGAGGCGGCCGGGTGCAGCACCGACGTCGGGTTCGTCGGGTTGCCGATCACCACCAGGTCCGCGTCCTCGGGGACGGCCCCCGGGTCCAGCCGGAAACCGTCCTCGGCCCGCAGCAGCACCCGGTCCACGCCGTGCCCCGCGTCCCGCAGCGCCGCCTCCGGCTCCGTGAACTGCGGATGCACCACCACCGCCTGACGGACCTTCAGGCCGCGCGCGAGCAGCACGAACGCCTCCGCCGCGCCCGCGGTCAGCAGCACCCGCTCCACCGGCAGCCCGTGCCGGGCCGCCACCGCCGCCCGCGCCGCACGGCCGTCCGGATAGGCGGCGAGCCCCGTCAGCGACTCGGCGATCCGCTCCCGCAGCCATCGCGGGGGCGTGTCCGCCCGGACGTTGACCGCGAGATCGGTGAGCCGGGCACCGTCGTCACGGACCTCCGCGTCACCGTGGTGGCGGAGGTCATGGCTGTCAGTGCGCATGGGCATGCCCGTGGTGCCCGTGGTGATGGTGGTGGCCGTCGTCGTCCGGGTGGAAGTGCGGCTGCTGCGGCGCGCCCACCTTGTCCTCGAACCCGGGCAGCGCGATCCGGTACACGCACGAGTCGCAGTTCATCCGCAGATCGCCCTGAACGGCCTCCCGGTACCGCTCCATCACCAGGTCGAGCAGCTCGGGCTCGGGACCGATGACGTCCGCCGAGAACACCTCCGCCTCCGGGTGCGCCGCCGCCCAGCCCTCGGTCTGCTGCCGCACCCGCTCCGGCAGGATGCCCGTGAACAGGAAGTAGGGCAGGACGACGATCCGCTTCGCCCCGAGCCGCACGCACCGGTCGAGCCCGCTCGGCACGTCCGGCGCCGCCAGCGACACGAACGCCGTCTCCACGCCCGCGTACCCGCGCCCCTCCCACAGCAGCCGGGCCGCCTTGTACACCTCGGCGTTGGCGTCCGGGTCGGTCGAACCGCGCCCCACCAGCAGCACCGTCACGTCCGAGCGATCCCCCGGGGTGCGTCCCGCGGAGCCGCCCAGCGCCTCCTCCAGACGCCGCTCCAGGACCTTCAGCAGCGAGGGGTGCGGGCCCAGCGGACGCCCGTAGGTGTACGAGATCCCGGTGTGGCGCTCCTTCTCGCGGGCCAGGGCCGCCGGGATGTCGCCCTTGGCGTGCCCGGCGGACACCAGCATCAGCGGCACCGCGGCGAAACGGCGCGCGCCCCGCTCCACCAGCTCGGTCACCGCCTCGCCGAGCGGCGGCGGGGACAGCTCGATGAAGCCGCCCGCGACGGGCAGTTCGGGATGGCGCTGCCCCAGCTCCCGGACGAAGGCGCGGAACGCCTCGGCTCCGGCCTCGTCCCGGGTGCCATGACCGGCGATGAGCAGGGCGGGCGGCGGGGTGGTCACGATTTCTCCTCGGAGGACGAAGTGGGGTGGTACAGAAGGGCGTTGAGCGCGGCCGAGGCGACGGCGGAGCCGCCCTTCTCGGACACGTTGCTCACGGCGGGCAGTCCGCTGTCGCGGAGCGCCGCCTTGGACTCGACCGCGCCGACGAAACCGACGGGCAGCCCGATGACGAGTGCGGGGGAGGCGTCCAGCGTGAGCAGTTCCTCCAGCGCGGTGGGCGCGTTGCCGATCACCCACAGCGCCCCAGGCCCGACCTGTTCGTAGGCCAGCCGGATCGCGTGCGCGGAACGGGTCAGCCCCGGTCCGGCCACAGCGTCCCGCAGCCGGCACACGGTCTCCCGGCGGGTGATCCCGGCGGCCACCATCTCCACGTCCACGACGACGGGCGCGCCGCCGTGCAGCGCGGCGTGCGCCTTCTCCAACTGCCCCTCGTCCAGGACGAGGTCGTCGGCGTAGCCGAGATCGGCGGCGGAGTGCACGACCCGCTCCACGACCGCCCGCGTCAGCGGCGGCAGGTGCGTGGTGTCCAGCCGGGCACGCATCCGCCGGTAGGACTCCACCTCGATGGGGTGGACGACTCGGTTCACTTCGGGTCCTCCTGCCAGCGGTAGCCGCGCGGCGTCACCATGCGCCCGGCGATCCGGCGGGTCGCCGTGTTGCCCACCGTCACCACCGTCATCATGTCGACCCACGCCGGATCCAGGGAGCCCAGGGTCGTCAGCCGGCTGGACTCGTCCGGCCGCGACGCGTTGCGCACGACACCGACCGGTGTGGCCGGCTCCCGGTGCTCGGCGAGGATCGCCAGGGCCTTCGGCAACTGCCAGTCACGGCCCCGCGACCGCGGGTTGTAGAAGGTGACCACGATGTCCGCCTCGGCCGCCGCGCGCACCCGCCGCTCGATGACCTCCCACGGGGTGTGCAGGTCGGAGAGGCTGATCGACACATGGTCGTGGCCCAGCGGCGCGCCGAGGATCGCGGCGGCGGCGAGCGCCGCGGTCACCCCGGGCACCCCGGTCACGTCGATGTCGTCCGACGCCTCGGCCAGCGCGGGCGACGCCATCGCGTACACGCCCGCGTCGCCGCTGCCGATCAGCGCGACCGCCTGCCCCTTGCGGGCCTCCGCCACGGCGGTGCGGGCCCGCTCCTCCTCGGCGCCGAGCCCCGACTCCAGGACCACGGTGCCGGGCCGCAGCAGGTCGCGGATCTGGTCCACGTACTGGTCCAGGCCCACCAGCACGGCGGCGCCTTGGAGTTCGGCCTTCGCGCGCGGTGTGAGCAGGTCCCGGGCGCCGGGCCCCAGGCCCACGACCGCGAGCCGGCCGCGCGCGGGACGCCGTACGACGGCACAGGTCGCCATCGCGGCATGGCCGTCGGCGCGCGACGACTTCCGCTTGGGGACGAGGAGTTCACCCCCGCCGGCCAGCGCGGCGGCCTCGGCGACCGACGGTGTGCCCACGGCGGCCAGCGGCGCGTTCGAGGGGTTGGGCACCTCGACCGCCGCGAGCTCCGGCGCGCCGAACGTCACCAGCGGGACGCCCAGTTCGCGTGCCGCCCCGACGACGCCCGGCTCCTCGGCCTTGGCGTCGACGGTGGCGAGATGGGCGAGGGACGCCGCCGACAGCCCGGCGTCCCGCAGCGCGTCGCGGACCAGCCCCAGCACCTCCTCCACCGGCGCGCCCCGGGAGGCGCCCACCCCGACGACCAGCGACGGCGGACGCAGCACGACCTCCCGCTCACCGGCGTCCACGAGCCGGTCGGTGAGCCGGATGACGTGGTCCCCGCTCTCCGCGACCCTCAGCGCGGGCAGCGGCCAGGGCGACTCCGCCTCCAGCACGACCGGTTCCCCGTCCAGGAGCGCCCGCGACACGGCGGCCACGTCCCCCTCGACGGGCAGCCCCAGCAGGTCGAGCCCCGGCAGCCCGGCCGCGTCCGTGGCCGTCGTCACCACCGGCTCGGCCCCCAGCAACTCGCCGACCTCACGGGCCAGTTCGTTGGCGCCGCCGGCGTGCCCGCCGACCAACGACACGGCGAACCGCCCGCCCTCGTCCACGCACACCACTCCGGGGTCGGACGTCTTGTCGCCGAGCAGCGGCGCGACGAGCCGCACCACGGCCCCGGTCGCCAGGAAACACACGAGCTGCTCGCACTCCACGAACGCGGTCCGTACGGCGTCCCCGACGGGGCCCTCGTACACACGCGTCCGTCCCGGCCAAGCGGCGGCCAGCCGGTCCCGCGCAGCCGCGCCCGCCGACGTGGCGGAGATGAGGCCGATCACAGAGCAACTCCCTCTTGAGAAACGGGGGTTCTCGACCCCCACAACAGAAACACGGGATTGGTCGCCGCGAGCCGGGTCACCTCGCCCGGCAGCGGCGCCAGCCGCGACGACTGCAACAGCACCCCGTCGCAGGAGAACCCGGCGCCCGTGAGCGCCGCACGGGCCTGCGGCACCCGGTCCAGGGCGGCCATGGCCACCACGACCGTCCGCCGGGCCCGCAGCGCGCACGCGGCGACGACGGCGGGCAGCTCGCGCCCGCCACCGCCCACGAACACGGCGTCCGGATCGTCCAGCCCGGCCAGCGCCCCGGGCGCCGTCCCGTGCACGACCCGCACGTCCACGCCGTGCGCTGCGGCGTTGGCCCGGATCCGCCCGACGCCGTCCGGTGCCTTCTCCACGGCGGTCACGGCCGCCCCGAGCCGCGCGCACTCCACGGCCACCGACCCGGAGCCCGCCCCGACGTCCCAGACGTGGTCGCCGAGCCGGGGCCCGAGCCGGGCCAGCGCCAGGGCCCGCACCTCGAACTTGGTGATCATCGAGTCGCGGTGGCCGAACCCGGCCTCCTCCAGCGCCCACCGGTCCGCCCCGGGAGCGTCCCCGGCGACCGTCCGCACCGCGCCCAGCGCCCGCGTCTCGTCCAGGCACAGCACCACGCTCACCGCCGTGCCCCAGTCCCGGGCGGCGGCCTCGGCGGGGGAGACCCGCTCCACCCGCTCGGCGTCCGACCCGAGAGCGGAGGCGACGTACAGCGTGCGCGGGTCCGGCCCGAGCGCCGCCCCGAGCTCCGCGGGTCCGGCCCCCGGCCCGGTCAGCACGGCCACCTTCGGCCGCGCCCGGCAGACGTTGACGGCGGTCCGCAGCTCCCGCCCGTGCGCGCTGACCACGACCGCGTCGTCCCACGGCAGCCCGAGCCGCGCGAAGGCGGTCGCCACCGAGGAGACACCGGGCCGCACGTCCAGCGCGTCCGGCCCGAACCGCTCGGCCAGCGCCCGCACGATCCCGAAGAACCCGGGGTCGCCGGAGGCCAGCACGACGACCTTCTCCTCCAGGCACCGCCCGATGCGGTCGAGGGCGGGCGCGAGCGCCCCGAGGACGACCTGCTGGGCCCCCGCGGGCACCGGCGCGGACTCCAGATGCCGCCGCCCGCCCACCACGAGCCGGGCCCCGGCCAGCACCTCGGCCGGCACCGGCGCCCCCGTCCCCGTGCCGAAGACGGTGATCACGTACTCGCACCCCGTTCGCGCAACGCCCGGCGGGCCGCGGGGTCGGCCTTGCGATAACCGTGGAAGTGACCGGGGTGGTACAGGTGCGATCGGGTGCCCTCGGCGTCCAGCGCCGGGCCGACCAGGAAGAGCGTGTGCTTCCAGAGCTTGTGCTCCTTGACCGTCTCCTCCAGCGTCTCGATCGTGCACCGCACGATCAGCTCCTCCGGCCAGGTCGCCTGGTACGCCACCACGACCGGTGTGGTCGTCGGGTAGCCGCCCTCCAGCAGCTCCCGCACCAGCTGCCCGCTGCGCGCGGCGGACAGGAAGATCGCCATCGTCGTGCCGTGCTTGGCGAACTCCCGCACCTCCTCACCGGGCGGCATCGGCGTCTTGCCGCCGCCCAGCCGGGTGAGCACCACGGACTGCGCGACCTCCGGGATCGTCAGCTCGCGCTGGGCGAGCGCGGCGACGGCCGAGAACGCGGACACCCCGGGGACCACCTCGGTCGCGACACCGATCCGCGCGCACCGGTCGAGCTGCTCCTGCGTGCCGCCCCACAGGGCCGGGTCGCCGGAGTGGATCCGGGCCACCTTCAGACCGTCCGCGACGGCCCGCTCGTAGACGGCGACGACGTCCTCCAGCGACATCGTCGCCGAGTCGAGGATCTCCGCGTCCTCGCGCGCGTGCTGCAGAACCTCCGCCTGGACCAGGCTGGCGGCCCAGATCACGACGTCGGCCTCGGCGATGGCGCGCGCGGCACGGAACGTCAGCAGGTCGGCGGCGCCGGGGCCGGCACCGACGAAGGTCACCTTGCCGGTGGGGGCGTCGGCCATGGGTTCGGATCCTCTCGTACGAGCGTTACTTGGGGGTTTGGATGTGCGCGAAGGGGCCCTGATCGGATACGAAGAGCCCATGGCGGTGTTCGTTGCGCTCGGCGCGTTCCTGATGACGCTGGCCGGCGGCTGGACCGCGCAACGCGTGACGGACCGCCGTCACCTGGTGCTGGGCCTGGCCGGCGGCCTGATGCTGGGCGTCGTGGGCCTGGACCTGCTGCCCGAGGCACTGGAGGCGGCGGGCACCGAGGTCTTCGGCGTCCCGGCGGCCCTGCTGCTCTTCGTGGGCGGTTTCCTCGTCGCCCATCTGGTGGAACGTCTCCTCGCCGGACGCCAGGCCGCGCACGGGGCGGAGGAGCACGACGGACGCGTGCCCCAGGTCGGCCTGACGGCCGCCGCCGCGATGGTCGGGCACAGCGCCATGGACGGCGTGGCGATCGGCGCGGCCTTCCAGGTCGGCGGCGGCATGGGCACGGCGGTGGCCCTCGCGGTGATCGCCCACGACTTCGCCGACGGCTTCAACACGTACACGATCACCAGCCTGTACGGGAACGCCCGCCGCAAGGCGGTGGCGATGCTGCTGGCGGACGCGGCGGCCCCGGTCGTCGGCGCCGCCTCGACGCTGCTGTTCACCATCCCGGAGCAACTGCTCGGCGGCTATCTCGGCTTCTTCGGCGGCGCGCTGCTCTACCTGGCCGCGGCGGAGATCCTGCCCGAGGCCCACCACGACCACCCGGCCCGCTCGACGCTGCTGTGCACGATCGCGGGGGCGCTGTTCATCTGGCTGGTGGTCGGCATCGCCGACTGACCCGATGCCGGAAGCGTGGACCGGGGTCACAGTTTGCCGCCCCGGCCGCCGTCCCGCCGGGCGGGCGCGATGAGCGTCGAGAGATAGGGGAGAGGGCCGTCGTCGAGCGTGGAGGCGGGCTGGATGGACTCCTCGTCGAGCCCCAGCGCCGACCCCCACACCGCGTCCTCGATCCGCCCGGTCTCCCGCAGCGCCTCGGCGACCTCACGGGCCTGCCGCCCGAACTTGTACGCCACGACCGTGCCCGGCCCGGCCAGCGCCTCCTTGAGCGCGGCGGCGCCCGCGGTGACCGGCACGAGCGTCAGCGGCTCGGTCCCCTCGGTGAGCACGGCACCCGACCGGGCGGCGAGATCCTGCATGGCGGTGATCCCGGGCACCGTCTCCACGACGGTCCCCGGCACCAGCTCCGCGATCGTGTGCGCGAGATACGTGAAGGTCGAGTACACGTTCGGATCGCCGATGGTGGCGAACGCGACCGTCGCGTGCCCGGCGAGCAGCCCGGCCACCCGCTCCCCGGCCGCGTCCCACGCGGCCTCGCGCCGCGCCCGGTCACTGCGCTCGTTCAGCGCGAACACGACCCGGACGATCTTCCCGGCGGGCACGTAGTGCAGCACGGTCGCCTCGGCCCGGCCCCGCTCACCCGTGTCCATCACGGGCACGACGACGACATCGGCGGCCCGCAGCGCGTTGATGCCCTTGACGGTCACCAGCTCGGGATCGCCCGGCCCGACCCCGACCCCGATCAACCTCTTGCTGCTCATGACGTCCGGCACCTCTCCACGAACCGACGGGCCACACCGGGCCGCGCCGCCCAGTGCGTGTGCAGATAACTCGCGTGCACACCCTGTTGTACGAAACCTTCGACCCGCCGCCCGGGGGCGCGCACCCCCCACGCGGGAGCCGGCCCGGCCCCCGGCTCCACGGCGGTCCGGTGAAACTCGTGCCCCCGCATCCGCGTCCCCGCGACCATCAGCGAGCTGTCCCCGACGGCCACCGCGTCCCGGTAGCCGAGCGTCAGCCGCTCCGTCATCCGCGCCGAGGCGTCGAGCACCCCGCACATCGGCTGCCCGTCCAGCTCCCGGCACAGGTACAGCAGCCCCGCGCACTCGGCGGCCACCGGTGCGCCCGACTCGGCCAGCGCGGTCACGGCCTTCCGCAACGGCTCGTTCGCCGACAGCTCGGCGGCGTACACCTCGGGGAACCCGCCCCCGACGACGAGCCCCCGCGCACCGTCCGGCAGCCCCTCGTCCCGCAACGGATCGAACACGACGACCTCGGCCCCGGCCGCCGTCAGCAACTCGGCGTGCTCGGCGTAGGAGAAGGTGAAGGCGGCACCACCGGCGACGGCGACGACGGGCCCGCGCGCACCTGGTCCGGCCCGTCCGGCGTCCGCGTCGGCCCGTCCGGCGTCCGCGCAGGAAGCCAGCGCCTCGGCCGCGTCCCACTCCGCCCCCGACAGCGCCCCCGCCCCCCGCGCGAGCGCCAGCAGCCCCTCCAGATCGCACCCGGCGGAGACCTGCGCGGCCATCGCCGCCACCGCCTCGACGGCCGCCTCCTGCCGCTCGGCGACCGGCACCAGCCCCAGATGCCGGGACGGCGTCCCCACCTGGGCCACCCGCCGCAGCACCCCGAACACCGGCACCCCGACCGACTCCAGCGCCTCCCGCAACAGCTCCTCGTGGCGGTCGGACCCGACCTTGTTGAGGATCACGCCCCCCACCCGCACCTCGGGATCCCACGACACGAACCCGTGCACCAGCGCCGCGACGGACCGCGCCTGCGCCGACGCGTCCACCACCAGCACCACCGGCGCCCGCAGCAGCTTCGCCACCTGCGCGGTGGAGGCCAGCTCGCCTTCCCCGGACGCCCCGTCGAACATCCCCATCACGCCTTCGACGACGGCGATGTCGCACCCCCGCGCCCCGTGCGCGAACAACGGCGCGATCGACTCCGTCCCGCACAGGTACGCGTCGAGGTTCCGCCCCACCCGCCCGCTGGCGAGCGCGTGGTACCCGGGGTCGATGTAGTCCGGCCCGACCTTGTGCGGGGACACGGCGAGCCCCCGCGCGGCGAACGCGGCCATCAACCCCGTGGCGACGGTGGTCTTGCCGCTGCCCGAGGAGGGCGCGGCGACGACCAGCCGTGGGACGGACACACTCACCACTCGATGCCCTTCTGGCCCTTCTGACCGGCGTCCATGGGGTGCTTGACCTTGGACATGTCGGTGACGAGGTCGGCGAGGCCGACGAGCTTCTCCGGAGCGTTCCGCCCGGTGATCACCACATGCTGGGTACCGGGCCGGTTCCGCAGCACCTCGACGACCTCCTCGACGTCGACCCACCCCCAGTGCATGGGGTAGGCGAACTCGTCGAGCACGTACAGCCGGTACGTCTCGGCGGCGAGATCCCGCTTGACCTGCTCCCAGCCCTCCCGGGCCTTCTCCTCGTTGTCCATCTGCGCGTCCCGCTGGACCCAGGACCAGCCCTCGCCCATCTTGTGCCAGTCGACGGTCCCGCCCTCACCGCTGGCGCCGAGCACCCGCAGCGCGTTCTCCTCGCCGACCTTCCACTTCGCCGACTTGACGAACTGGAACACCCCGATGGGCCACCCCTGGTTCCAGGCCCGCAGCGCGAGCCCGAAGGCGGCGGTGGACTTGCCCTTCCCGACGCCCGTGTGCACGACGACCAGCGGCCGGTTGCGGCGCTGACGTGTCGTCAGTCCGTCGTCCGGCACCACACTCGGCTGTCCCTGCGGCATTACGCGGCCCTCCTCTGCACGTCCTTCACCAGACCGGCGATCGCGTCGGCCCGCAGTTCGTCCAACGTGACGGCCGTGCCGCCCAGTTCGCCCGCGAGCCGCCCCGCGAGCCCCAGCCGCACGGGCCCCGACTCGCAGTCGACGACGACGGAGGCGACCGACCCGGCGGCGAACAGCCGGGCCGCACGCCCCGCGAGGGCGACCGGCTCGGGCCCGCCGGTGGCCCGCCCGTCGGTCACGACGACCATCAGCGCCCGCCGCGCGGGATCCCGCAGCCGCTCCACCCGCAGCACGTCGTGCGCCTTCAGCAGCCCGGCCGCCAGCGGCGTGCGCCCGCCCGTGGGCAGCGTCTCCAGGCGCGCCGCGGCGGCGTCCACGGACGACGTGGGCGGCAGGGCGACGTCCGCGGCAGAGCCCCGGAACGTCACCAGCCCCACCTTGTCGCGCCGCTGGTAGGCGTCGAGCAGCAGCGACAGCACGGCGCCCTTGACGGCGCTCATCCGCTGCCGCGCGGCCATCGACCCGGAGGCGTCCACGACGAACAGCACGAGATTGCCCTCGCGCCCCTCGCGGGTCGCCTGCCGCAGATCGTCCCGCCGCACCACGAGCCCCGGCCCCGAACGCCCGCGCGCCCGCTGATGCGGTGCCGCCGCCTGCACGGTCGCCGCCAGGTGCAGCTTGGTCAGCGCGCCCCGGGGCCGTCGCGCACCGGTCGTCCGGCCGTGCTCGGTCCGCGCCCGCGAACGCCGCCCGGCCGCACCCTCACCGAGGCCGGGCACGCTGAGCACCTTGGTCCGGAACGGCTCGGAGGCCCGTACGGCGGACTGCTCACCGGCGCCGCCGGCCTGCGGCTCGCCGTCCTCACCGGCCTCGGGCCGCGCCCCGGACCCGGAGTCGCCCTGCGCGGGCCCGTCGTCCGGGGCGGGCTGACCGCCGCCTCCGCCGGGCCCGTCCGGATCGGGGTCGTCCTCGGCCTCGTCCTCGCCGCTGAACTCCTCCAGCGTCTCGTCGAGCTTGTCCTCGTCGAGTCCGGGCGCGTCGAAGGGGTTGCGGCGGCGCCGGTGCGGCAGCGCGAGCAGCGCGGCCTGCC
The DNA here is from genome assembly GCF_044747265.1 of Streptomyces sp. NPDC090106. Taxonomy (NCBI): domain Bacteria; kingdom Bacillati; phylum Actinomycetota; class Actinomycetes; order Kitasatosporales; family Streptomycetaceae; genus Streptomyces; species Streptomyces sp. NPDC090106. Next base: position 633,630 of record NZ_JBIVDS010000005.1, read on the forward strand.
GGACGTCCTCCGCCAGCACCTCGGTGCGCCCGGCCCACGCGGCCAGCGCCGTGGCGGTGCGCGCCATCACGATGTCGGCGCGCATCCCGTCCACCTCGAACGCCGCGCAGGTCGCCGCGATCTGCCGCAGCGCCCCGTCACCGAGCCGCACCGACGGCAGCAACCGCCGTGCGGCGACGATCCGTTGCCGTACCCCGGCCTCCTCGTCCGCCCAGCGCCCCGCGAACCCGTCCGGGTCGTCGTCGTAGGCGAGGCGCCGCCGGACGACCTCCACCCGCTGGTCGGGCTCGCGCGAGGCGGCGACCTCCACGGTCAGCCCGAACCGGTCGAGCAACTGCGGCCGCAGCTCGCCCTCCTCGGGGTTCATCGTCCCGACGAGGAGGAACTTGGAGGCGTGCCGCACGGAGACGCCCTCGCGCTCCACGTACGAGGCGCCCATCGCGGCGGCGTCGAGCAGCAGATCGACCAAGTGGTCGTGGAGGAGGTTGACCTCGTCCACGTAGAGGATGCCGCGGTGCGCGTCGGCCAGCAGACCGGGCTCGAACGCCTTCACGCCCTCCGCGAGCGCCCGTTCGATGTCCAGCGCCCCGACCAGCCGGTCCTCGGACGCCCCGACGGGCAGCTCCACCATCCGCGAGGGCCGCGCGCCCCCGGGCCCGTCCTCGTGCGGCCCGTCCGGGCACGCCGGGTCCGGCTTGGCCGGGTCACAGGAGAAACGGCACCCGGGAACGACGTCGACCTCCGGCAGCAACGCCGAGAGGGCGCGCACCGCGGTCGACTTGGCGGTGCCCTTCTCGCCGCGCACCAGCACACCGCCGACCGCCGGCGAGACGGCGTTCAGCAGCAGCGCGAGCCGCAGATCGTCCTGACCGACAACGGCCGTGAAAGGGAAGGGGGTGGTCACTGGTCGTCGCCCTCCAGGTCGCCTTCGAGTTCCAGATACGTGGCGCGCAGCCGTTCCAGCGTGTCCGCGTCCGGTTCGGCCCACAGGCCCCGGTCGGCCGCCTCCAGCAGCCGCTCGGTGATCCCGCGCAGGGCCCAGGGGTTGGACTTCTTCATGAAGTCCCGGTTCTCCGGGTCGAAGACGTACTCGGCGCTCAGCTTCTCGTACATCCAGTCGTCGACCACGCCGGCCGTCGCGTCGTACCCGAAGAGGTAGTCGACGGTCGCCGCCATCTCGAAGGCGCCCTTGTAGCCGTGGCGCCGCATCGCGGCCATCCAGCGGGGGTTGACGACCCGGGCGCGGAACACCCGGTGGGTCTCCTCGCCCAGCGTGCGCGTCCGCACCTGGTCCGGGGTGGCCGAATCGCCCACGTACGCCTCGGGGTTGGCGCCGGTGAGGTGCCGGACCATGGCGACCATGCCGCCGTGGTACTGGAAGTAGTCGTCGGCGTCGACGAGGTCGTGCTCGCGCGTGTCGACGTTCTTCGCCGCCACCGCGATCCGCTTGAACGCGGTCTCCATGTCCCCGCGCGCGGCCCGCCCGTCCAGCCCGCGCCCGTACGCGTAACCGCCCCACACCGCGTACACCTCGGCGAGGTCGGCGTCGGAGCGCCAGTTCCGCGCGTCGATCAGCGGCAGCAGCCCGGCGCCGTACGCGCCCGGCTTGGAGCCGAAGATGCGGGCGGTGGCCCGGCGCCGGTCCCCGTGCTCCGCGGTGTCCTCGTCGGCGTGCGCGCGCACGTAGTTGAGGTCGGCGGGCTCCTCCAGCTCGGCCACCGTCCGCACCGCGTCGTCGATCAGCCCGACCACGTGCGGGAACGCGTCCCGGAAGAACCCGGAGATACGGACCGTCACGTCGATGCGCGGACGCCCCAGCTCGTCCAGGCCGACGACCTCGAAGCCGGTCACGCGCCGGGACGCCTCGTCCCACACCGGGCGGCAGCCCAGCAGCGCGAGGATCTCGGCGATGTCGTCGCCCTGGGTGCGCATCGCGGACGTGCCCCACACGGTGAGACCGACCGACTTCGGGTACTCCCCGGTGTCGGCCAGGTACCGCTGCACCAGCGAGTCGGCGAGCGACTGACCGACCTCCCAACTCAGCCGGGACGGAATGGCCTTGGGGTCGACGGAGTAGAAGTTCCGCCCCGTCGGCAGGACGTTGACGAGTCCGCGCGTGGGCGAACCCGACGGACCGGCGGGGACGTACCCGCCGTCCAGCGCCTTGAGGATGTGATCGATCTCGTCCGTCGTGCGGGCCAGCCGGGGCACCACCTCACGGCACGCGAACTCCAGCACGGCGACCGCGTCGGGGAGTTCGAGGCCGAGGACGTCACGGACCAGTCCGGGTGCCTCGGCGACGTCCCAGTGCCGCGCCTCCATGCCCTCCGCGACCCGCCGGCACAGCACCTCCAGCAGATCGACCGCGTCGGCGGCCGTCCGCGCCGGACCCTCGACCAGCTCCGACAGCTCCACCGGCACCTTCACCGGGGCGCCCGGCTCGGCCAGCAACTCCTTCTCCACCAGCCCGAAATGAGCCGCCAGCGCGGCCCGCAGCCCCGGCAGGGCGTTCGCCTGGCCGCCCCACACCTGCGAGGCGCGCAGCACGGCGAGCACGAGATTGACCCGGGCCTCGTCGACCGGCCCGCCGCCCAGGATGTGCAGCCCGTCCCTGATCTGCACGTCCTTGATCTCGCACAGATAGCCGTCGATGTGCATGACGAACTCGTCGAAGTCGCCGTCGTCCGGCTGCTCGTCGACATGCAGGTCGTGATGGAGCTCGGCCGCCTTGACCAGCGTCCAGATCTGCGCCCGCACGGCCGGGGCCTTGGCCGGGTCCAGGTCGGAGACCAGCGCGTACTCGTCGAGGAGCTGCTCCAGCTTGGCGAGGTCGCCGTAGGTGTCCGCGCGCGCCATCGGCGGCACGAGGTGGTCGACGACCGTGGCGTGCCCGCGCCGCTTGGCCTGGGTGCCCTCGCCGGGGTCGTTGACGATGAACGGGTAGATCAGCGGCAGGTCGCCCAGCACCGCGTCCGGGGCGCAGCCGCCGCTCAGGCCGAGGCCCTTGCCGGGCAGCCACTCCATCGTGCCGTGCTTGCCCATGTGGACGACCGCGTCGGCGCCGAAGGAGTTCTCCAGCCACCGGTAGGCGGCCAGGTAGTGGTGCGAGGGCGGCATGTCCGGGTCGTGGTAGATCGCGATCGGGTTCTCCCCGAAGCCGCGCGGCGGCTGGATCATCACGACGACGTTCCCGAACCGGAGCGAGGCGAGCACGATGTCGTCCCCGTCGACGTACAGCGAGCCCGGCGGCTCGCCCCACGCCTCCAGCATCCCGTCCCGCAGCTCCGGGTCGAGCTTGTCGAACCAGGCCCGGTAGTCCGCGAGCGGCACCCGCGCGGGCGCGGACGCCAGCTGGTCCTCGGTCAGCCACTCGACGTCATGGCCGCCGGCCTCGATGAGCCGGTGGATCAACTCGTCGCCGCCGGAGGGGTATTCGGTCAGCGAGTACCCGGCGTCCCGCAGCGCGTCCAGCACCCGCACGGCCGAGGCGGGCGTGTCGAGTCCCACCGCGTTGCCGACCCGCGAGTGCTTGGTCGGATACGCGGTGAACACGAGCGCCAGCTTCTTCTCGGCGTTCGGCTTGTGCTTCAACTGCGCGTGCCGTACGGCGATCCCGGCGACCCGGGAGGCCCGCTCGGGGTCGGCGACGTAGACGGGGACGTCGTCCGGGCCCTGCTCCTTGAACGAGAACGGCACGGTGATGAGCCGCCCGTCGAACTCGGGGATGGCGACCTGCATCGCCGCGTCCATGGGGGACAGGGCCGCGTCGGACTCGTCCCAGGCCGCCTTGGAGGAGGTGAGGCAGAGCCCTTGCAGCACGGGCACGTTCAGATCGGCGAGCGCCCCGATGTCCCACGCCTCCTCGTCGCCGCCCGCCGAGGCCTGCGAGGCGTGGGTGCCGCCGGCCGCGAGGACGGTCGCCACGAGGGCGTCGGCCCGCCCGAGCAGCTCGTACAGCCCGGCGTCGGCGCCGCGCAGCGAACCGCAGTACACGGGAAGGGCGTTGGCGCCGCGCGCCTCGACGGCGTCGCACAGGGTGTCCACGAAGCCGGTGTTGCCGCTGAGTTCATGGGCCCGGTAGAAGAGCACGCCGACGGTGGGCCGGCCCTCCTCGAAGGCGTACGTGCCGTGGGCGCCGTACTCGGGCATCTTCCGCGGCCCGGCGAACCCCTCGCCGGTCAGCAGCACGGTGTCGGACAGGAACCGGGCCAGCTCGGTGAGATTCTCCGGGCCGCCCTCGACGAGGTACCTGAGCGCCTCGGCGACGACACCGGCGGGTACCGACGACTCGGCCATCAGCTCGGCGTCGGGCACGGTCTCCCCGCCCAGCAGCACGGTGGGGATGCCGGAGGCCTTCAGCGCGGCCAGCCCGTCCTCCCAGGCCCGCTTGCCGCCCAGCAGGCGTACGACGGCGATGTCCGCGCCCCGGACGAGGGCCGGCAGCTCCCCGGCGACGTCCACGCGGGTCGGGTTGCCGATCCGGTATGCGGCGCCGGAGGCACGGGCCGCCAGCAGGTCCGTGTCGGCGGTCGACAACAACAACACAGTGCTCATGCGGGCGCTCCCGGTGGAATGAAAGGCAGTCCTTGCGGCGCGCCCGACTCGATGAGCCGCATCAGCGCGTCCGTGTCCGCGTGCTGTTCGATCAGGTCGCCGAGCCGGTCGAGCTGCTCCTCGCGCAGCGCGGCGAACGAGGTGTCGGGCGCCGGCACGAACCGGCGCCCCGAGGCGGCGGCGACCTCCCGCAGGAAGGCGCGGCGGAACCCGTCCGACTCCAGCGAGCCGTGCCAGTGGGTGCCCCAGGTCTGGCCGACGCGGCAGCCGTCGAGGAAGGGGGTGCCCCCCTCGACGGTCGCGACCCCGTGGTGGATCTCGTACCCCTCGACGGACTCGCCGAGGGCCTCGCCGGTGGGCCGGGTGAGGGTCTTCTCACGGGCGAACCGCACCCGCACGGGCAGCAGTCCGAGCCCGGTGACCTCGCCGCGCCGGCTCTCGACGTCGTCCTCGATGTGCTCGCCGAGGATCTGGAAGCCGCCGCAGATCCCGAGGACGGGCCGCCGCTCGGCGGCCCGCCGCAGCAGGGCGTCCGCGATCCCGCGCTCCCGCAGCCAGTCGAGGGCCCTGACCGTGGCGCGGGTTCCCGGGACGACGACGAGGTCGGCGTCGGCGAGTTCCTCGGGCCGGTCCACGAACCGCACGACGACGCCGGGTTCGGCGGCCAGCGCGTCGATGTCGGTGAAGTTGGACATCAGGGGGACGGCGCAGACGGCGATCCGCAGCACGTCCTCGCCGTGGGGCGGGGCGACGTTCGACTCGCGCACGGTGCCGCGCAGCGAGATGCGCAGCCCGTCCTCCTCGTCGATGCCGAGCCCGTGCCGGAACGGCAGCACCCCGTAGGTGTGCCGTCCGGTGAGTCCGTGGAGCATGTCGAGGCCGGGTTCGAGGAGCCCGACGTCGCCCCGGAACTTGTTGACGAGGAACCCGGCGACGAGCCGCTGGTCCTCCGGCGACAGCAGGGCGACGGTTCCGAAGAAGGAGGCGAAGACCCCGCCCCGGTCGATGTCCCCGACAACGAGGACGGGCAGCCCGGCGTTGCGGGCGATGCCCATGTTGACGATGTCGGTGCGCCGCAGGTTGATCTCGGCGGGGGACCCGGCGCCCTCGCAGATCACCGCGTCGTACGTGCCCCGCAGTTCGGCCAGGCAGTCCAGGACCGTCCCCAGCAACCGCTGCTGCCGTCCGCCGTGGTAGCCGCGCGCGCTCATCTCCCCGACGGGCTTGCCCATCAGCACGACCTGGCTGCTCTGGTCGCCGCCGGGCTTGAGCAGCACGGGGTTCATCAGCGCGGACGGTTCGATCCGGCAGGCCTGGGCCTGCATGGCCTGCGCCCGCCCGATCTCGGCGCCCTCGCGCGTCACGAACGAGTTGAGGGACATGTTCTGCGCCTTGAACGGGGCGACCTTCACCCCCTGCCGCACCAGCCACCGGCAGATCCCGGCGGTGACGACGCTCTTCCCGGCGTCGGAGGTGGTCCCCGCGACGAGCAGCCCCCCGCCCAAGCTCCCGCTCATCCCTTGCGCCCCTTCAGCAGAGCCCGCCCGGCGACGCTCACCCCGAGCGCCAGCAGCCCGACGCGCCGCGACAGCCGTACGGCGCGTTCGATGTCGTACGAGGCGACGGCCCGCCCCTCGCCGTTGAGTACGGGCCGGTGCTCGACGCGCCCCGCGTAGGAGAGCGTCCCGCCGAGCCGTACGCCGAGGGCGCCCGCGAACGAGGCCTCCACGGGGCCGGCGTTGGGGCTCGGGTGCTTGGCGGCGTCCTGGCGCCAGGCGCGGACGGCGCCCCGGCGGTCGTCCCCGCCGAGCGCGGCCAGCACGGCGGTCAGCCGCGCCCCCGGCCAGCCGGCCACGTCGTCCAGGCGCGCGGACGCCCAGCCGTACCGCAGGTACCGTTCGGAGCGGTGGCCGACCATCGCGTCGAGGGTGTTGACGGCCCGGAACCCGAGCAGCCCCGGCACCCCGCCGACGGCTCCCCACACGAGCGCGCCGACGACGGCGTCGGAGGTGTTCTCGGCGACGGACTCGACGACGGCGCGGGCGATCCCGTCGGAGTCGAGCGCCTGCGGGTCGCGCCCGCACAGATGGGGCAGCCGGGCCCGGGCCGCGTCGACGTCCCCGGCGTCCAGCGCCCGCCCGACGACCCGGGCCTCGCGCGCGAGGGAGGTCCCCCCGACGACGGCCCAGGTGGCGGCGGCGGTCAGGGCGACGGAGGCGGCACGGGAGGGGCGCACGGCCCGCTCGGCCACGGCCCCGAGGGCGACGGCGCTCCCGGCGCACACGGCGGTGTGCAGGGCGCCCCACCCGCGGTGGTCCCGCCACAGCACCCGCTCCACGGCTCCCGCGGCCCGCCCGAACGCGGCGACCGGATGCCCCCGGCGGGGATCGCCGAGCAGCAGGTCACCGAGGAGGCCGGCGGCGGCGCCGTACGCGAAGACGCGATCGGCACGCACCGGTTCAGCCGATCGGGAGTGCGCGGGACGGTCCGGTCACAGGGTTCGGTCGGCAGGCGAACATCGCGATATGTCCTCACTCAGGGTGTCCACGCCCTGGTTCGACGAGACCGGCGGTGAGAGTTCCTGGCTCCCGGGGGTGTCTACCCCGGTGACAGTGGCGGGACCGCGCCGGATTCGCACCGGCTTCCTCTTCTGCCGCCGTACATGGCCCCGGAAGTCCACCACGCCCCCGGAACGGCCGTCAACTTGCCGTTGACCTGCGGGAGCGGAGTGTGGACAACCCCACACCGGCACCGTGACGACGGGCTCGCGGCGACCGGCTCACGGCATGTTTCCCGCCCCGGTGGGCACACAGAGGTCCGCCCTGTCCGGTCCCCGGGAAGGGGACCGGACAGGGCGGACGGGAACGCTGCCGGGTGTCAGGCCACGATCAGGTAGATGCCGTAGCCGACCGCCGCCGCGCAGGCGGCGAAGCAGGCGTAGGCGCCGGTGACCGCGAGGGCGGCGGTGCCGCCCTGTGCGACGGCCCGCTCCTGGCGGGACAGGCCCATCACGCCGAGGGTGAAGAGGGCCACCAGAGCCACGGTGACCACGAGGCTGACGCCGAAGACGGAGCCGAGTGCCGCCCAGTCGATTTCCATGATGCGCTTCCTTGGGTTGCCTGGTGGGGGTCAGGCCGTGGCCTGCGACGGGGTGGGTTCGGTGGCCGCGGGGGCCGGGATCGTGGCGGTCAGGTCGCCGGTGGGCGGCGGGGTGACCGCGGCGATCGCCGTGGTGACGACACCGGCGGGCTCGGCGTCGGCGTCGTTGACGTTGGTGTGGTCGACGACCTCGCGGCGGGAGAGCTTCCAGATCCAGGCGCTGGAGCCGATGAGGAAGGCCGCCACGATCGCGGTGCCCCAGCTGCCGAGGCCGGTGACGTACTCGGCGAGCGCGCCGACCAGGGCCGCCGCCGGGAGGGTCAGGCCCCAGGCCACGAACATCCGGGTGGCGGTGGACCAGCGGACCACGCCGCCCTTGCGGCCGAGGCCCGCGCCCATCACCGATCCGGAGACGGAGTGCGTGGTGGACAGGGAGAAGCCGAGGTGCGAGGAGGCCAGGATGACGGTCGCCGCGCTGGTCTGGGCGGCGAAGCCCTGCTGCGGCTGGAGGTCGGTCAGGCCCTTGCCCATGGTGCGGATGATGCGCCAACCGCCGAGGTAGGTGCCGAGGGCGATGGCCATGCCCGCGGAGAGGATGACCCACAGCGGCGGGTCGGAGTCGGGGGCGACGGCGCCGCCGGCGACCAGGGCGAGGGTGATGATGCCCATCGTCTTCTGGGCGTCGTTGGTGCCGTGGGCGAGGGAGACGAGACCGGCGGAGGCGATCTGGCCCGCGCGGTAGCCCTTCGCGGCGGCCTTGCCGTCGGCCTTCCTGCCGATCGAGTAGGACAGCCGCGTGGCCAGCATGGCCGCGAGACCGGCGACGATCGGGGCCACGACGGCCGGGATCAGGACCTTGGTGACGAGGACGTCGCCGTGGACCGCGCCGACGCCCGCCGAGGCGATGGTCGCGCCGATCAGGCCGCCCATGAGGGCGTGGGAGGAACTGGAGGGCAGGCCCACCAGCCAGGTGAGGAGGTTCCAGAGGATCGCGCCGACCAGGGCGGCGAAGATGACCTCGGGACGGATGCCGGTCTCGTCGACGAGACCCTTGGAGATCGTGTTGGCGACCTCCACGGAGAGGAAGGCGCCCACAAGGTTCAGCACGGCGGACATGGCCACCGCGACCTTGGGCTTGAGTGCACCGGTCGAGATGGTCGTGGCCATCGCGTTGGCGGTGTCGTGAAAACCGTTCGTGAAATCGAACGCAAGTGCGGTTACCACCACAATCGCGAGGATCAGCGAGAAGTTTTCCATTTACCCAGGCAATCGTTCGAGGTCATTGGTCGGATGAACGTAGGTAACCTGGATGAACGGAAGGTGAACTGAGGCGGGCCGCATGGTGTCCGAACGGACTGGTTCCGGTCTGATCGTTTCCCGCCGGAACCACGCGGTCCGTTCGTCGCACGGCTAGGCGCCCCGGGCGAACCTCTTGAGCTGTGCCATGGAGCCGTTGAAGAGATTCTGGTCACCCGGCAGAGAGCCGCTGTTGTCGTACTGCCAGAGCGTCCAGAACGACCACCCGGCGGGCAGCGACCCGGCGTCCGCCGCGTCGTAACGGGCGATCCACAGGGCGTGATCCGACGCGAAGGCGCGGCTGCCGCCGGTGCACCTGTTCCACCAGTGGGCCGTCGTGTAGATCACCGGACGGCGCCCGGTGAGCCGCTTGGTCTCGTCGCTGAAGGACTTGATCCACCGCACCAGCGCGGAGCTCTTCATGTCGTAGCACTTGTGCTTGGCGTCGTACGGGTTGTACTCGATGTCGAGCGCCGGCGGCAGGGTCCAGCCGTCCGCCGTCCACCCGCCCCCGTTGCGTACGAAATGCCGCGCCTGCGCGGCGCCCGACGACTTGTCCGGCAGTGCGAAGTGGTAGGCCCCGCGGATCAGGCCGGCGCCGCGCGAGCCGTTGTACTGCTGGTCGAAATAGGGATTGCGGTACGTGGTGCCCTCGGTCGCCTTCACGTAGACGAACCGGGCGCCCTTGGCCTTCGCGCTCTTCCAGTCGACGTTCTTCTGGTGCGAGGAGACGTCGTGGCCCTTGGGGCCGCCCGCCGCCTCGGCGGGCAGCCCGGCGAGCGCGGTCCCCGTGAGGGCGAGCGCGGTGACGGAGGCCGCCGCGAGACCGCGGCGACGCGGGAACGGAGTGTGGTCACGAGCCATGTTTCCCCCCGGAATGGCGACGTGCGCATGACGTCCGGGACGGCGTGCGGGACGACGTTCGAAACGGCATGCGAAGGTGTGCGAATGGTGTGCGAATGCCGACGTGCGCGACAAAACAGGCAGAGGCTACTGGAAGATCGCGGAACCCTCGTCACTCTCCGGCCAAGCCGGGTGGGCGGGGCATTTGTCCGCTTATGCGGTCTGCCGGAGGTCCGGCCTCCGCCCTAAAGTGCCCCGCCCCACGGCACCCCGGGACCCGCCCTGACAGGATTGCGGCATGGCTGAGCAGCGACGAGACCAACGGGACGCGCGGGACGAGGAGGCACACGCCTGGGCCGAACTCCTCGCCACGGCACGCCGCACGGTCACCGACGGACTCGTCGTCGGCACCTCCGGCAACGTCTCCGTCCGCGTCGGCGACACCGTTCTGGTCACCCCCTCCGGCGTCCCCTACGACCGGCTCACCCCGGACGACATCACCGGCGTGGACCTCCAGGGGCGGCAGACCCTCGGCACGCTCGTCCCGACCAGCGAACTGCCCATGCATCTGGCCGTGTACCGATCCGGCGACGCGGGCGCGGTGGTCCACACCCACGCCGTCCACGCGACCGCCGTCTCGCTGCTCGTCCCCGAGCTGCCCGCGGTCCACTACATGACCGCGGCGCTCGGCGGCGCCGTCCGCGTCGCCCCGTACGCGACGTACGGCAGCCACGAGTTGGCCGAGAACATGCTCCGCGCCCTCGCCGACCGGTCCGCCTGCCTCCTCCGGAACCACGGCACCATCACGTACGGCCAGACCCTGGCCCAGGCCTACGACCGGACCGCCCAGCTCGAATGGATGTGCCGCCTGTGGCTCACGGCGTCCTCCGTCCCCGGCCTGACCCCCAGCCTGCTGACCGAGCCCCAGCTGACCGAGGTGGCGGACCGGCTGCGCGGGTACGGCCAGCCCGACGCCAGGTAGCCGACCCCCACGAGACCTGACCCGTCCGGCACACCAGGCGCACCGGACACCACGGGCCGGCCTTCCGGACGGCGAGGAACCCTTGCCCTCCGGGCGGGCGCCGGGGCTTGGCATGAGCGCACCGGGCCCCTTGCCGGAGCGGGCCGTTCGGGCGCGCGGCTCGGCGGCCCTCCCCCCCGTGCCCTCCGGGCGGACGCCGCGGTTCCACGGGAGCGCCCGGCACACCGGCGGCACGTACCGGACGCCGCAGGACCTGCCGCCGGCGGTGTGGGGTCCGTGGTCTTCGGGTGGGTGCCGCGTGTTCGGGGCAGCGTCCTGGGTTCTTTCCGGTGGCCCGGCGGACCGGCGGTACGTATCGGGCGTCGTGGGACCTGCCGCCGGCGGTGTGGGGTCCGTGTCCTTCGGGCGGGCGCCGTGAGTTCGCTGGAGCGTCCTGGGTTTTTTCCTGTGGGGCGGACCGGGGGCGGCGTATGTCACCCGTACCCGCCGTCCCACTGGCCGGGTCCCCGCTCCGCCAGGACACTGGATCCGTGCGCACTGTCAAAGCGACGGCCGCCGCCGTCACCGTGGCCCTGGCCGCCGGCGCCGCGAGCGTGGCCGCCGGGCGGTACGCCAGCGACGCCGCCCTGAAGGCACCCCCGGGCCGGCCCCTGCCCGGCGAACCCACGCTCACCGTGCACGCCACGGCCGCGGGACAGATCGCCCTCACCCGCGACCTGGCCTCCCTGCGCCCCGGCGTCCACGGCCTCGCGGGCGACGGCACCCACGCCGTCGTCGGCCCCGTCCTCGGCACGGCGCCCCACTCCGCCGACACCGTCGTGCGCCGCCTCGAACGCGTCACCCAGGGCGCCCTGCGGCCCGGCGACAAGGTCCGGCTCACCCCCGAGGTGCACACCGGCGACCCGCGGTCCGCGCTCGGCGTCGACTTCGAGGACATCGAGATCCTCGGCGAACTCGGCTCCCTGCCCGCCTGGTTCGTGCCCGGCGTCCGCGACACCTGGGTCATCACCGTGCACGGCCTCGGCACCACCCGGGCGCTCGCTCTGAACGTCCTGGAGTTCCTCGTCGGCAAGCGGTTCCCGGTCCTCGCCCTCGCCTACCGCGGCGACCACGGCGCACCCCGCTCGCCCGACGGCCTGAACCACCTCGGCGAGACCGAGTGGCGCGACCTGGACGCCGCGATCCGGCACGCCGTGAACCACGGCGCCCGGCAGGTCGTCCTGCACGGCTGGTCCACCGGCGCCACGATGGCCCTGCGCGCCGCCGCCCACTCCGGGGTGCGCGACCGGGTCGCCGGACTCGTCCTGGACTCCCCGGTGCTGAGCTGGGAGACCACCCTGCGCGCCCTCGCCTCCGCCCGCCGCACCCCCGGCGCCCTGCTGCCCCTCGCGGTCCGCGCCGCCCAGGGCCGCACCGGCCTGCGCGGCGACGGGCCCGCCGAGCCCGTCGACCCCCGCGCGCTGAAGGTGCCGACCCTGATCGTCCACGGCCCGGACGACCGCATCGCCCCCTGGGGTCCGTCCCGCAGGCTCGCCGCCGCCCGGCCCGACCTCGTCACCCTCCACCCGGTCCCGCGGGCCGCCCACGGCGCCATGTGGAACGCCGACCCGCACGCCTACGAGGAAACCCTCCGGCGCTTCCTGACCCCGCTGATGTGACCCGCCGACCGGCCCCGGGCCCGCTGTTCCCCCGCCCGCCGGTCCGCCCCCGCCAAACAGACCACCGGGTTCCGTTTAACCCCGTACCACTGGCCGGAACCCGGTACCCGACCCCCCGCCACGACCCGTGCGTTGGCCATCCCCGTAGCCCGCCGTTACATTCCGTTTGGGTTTTCGGACCGTCAACCGGAAGACTGCACCCGTGACGTCCCGTATCCCGCGCGACTCCAGGCTTCGACTCGTCCGCACGCGACCCCTGGCCGCCGCCCCACGAGCGATGAACCAGCGGCCATCGAGCCGCCCCGCACCCCGACCCCCGCAGGGCACACCGGCCCAGGGGGAGCTGGCCAGAATGGCTCGCTCCCGGCTGGCCGGTGCGGCGCGCGTCGCCCACTGGGCCGACGCCGCCCTGGGCCCGGGCACCGACGGCGCCGGAGCCGACGGCAAGGCCACCCTCTCCGACGCCACGGCCGAACGGGCCGCCGCCGACCTCGGCCTGACCGCCGCTCAGGTACGCGCCGACTGGGACACCGCCCGGCTCGCCGGCCTCGTCGAGGTGCACGGCGACAGCGCGCGCCCCGGCTGGCGCCTGCGCGCCTGGGACCGCGACGACAGCGCCGTGCTGCGCGGCTGGGTCGCCCTCTTCGACGCCTGGTCGCTCGCCCACCCGGAACCCGCCGAGCACGAGCACGAGCCCGCCTCCGTCGCCGAGGTCGTCTCCGGCATGCCGCAGGTGCTCTCCTTCCTCCAGCTCTCCGCCGGCCCCGTGCCCATGGAGCAGCTCCTGGACCTCCTGGAGCAGCGGGTCACCGAACTGCGCACCGAACGCTGCGAGGTCGACTACGGCTCCCGCCCCGACGAGGACGGGCCCACCGCCGTCCCCGCCCAGCGGCCCGCCCCCGGTCCCGTGCCGCGGTCGCTGGAACTCGCGCCGCTCCTCGACTGGGCCCTGCACGCCCTCGCCTCGGTCGGCGCCCTCACCTACGGCGACGCCCAGGCGACCCTCACCCCGCTCGGCAGCTGGGCGGTCTGGGTCAAGCTGGAGCAGATCTGCGTCGCCGCGCAGAGTCCCGCGGGCAACATCGAGCAGGGTGCCGAGGACATGCTCCGCGGCTGCGCCCAGCTCCGCCCCAAGGCGGCCCGCGACGAGTACCGCGCCTGGCTCGCCGCCCGCCCCGTCGGCGGGGCCGTCACCGAACTCCTCGGTGCCGCCCGCGGCGAGGACGCCCTGCTGCGCGGCCTCGCCTTCGAGGCGCTGCGGGTCGTCGGCGCCCCCGCCGAACCGGAGGTGCGCGCGGTCGCCGAGGAGCCGACCCTGCGCCCCTACGCCCTGCTCTGGCTCGCCGAGCACGACGGGCACGACCCGGAGGACGCCCACGAGATCCTCACCCGGCAGGAGGCGACCTGGCTGTGGGTCGACACCGCCGCCGCCGTCGCCGACCACGGCGAGGCCCCGCTGCTGGTGCGGCATCTGGAGTCCGCGGTGCAGCCCACCGTGCCCGCCCTGCTCGACGAGGTGCGCGCCGTCGGGCACCCCCGCACCGTGCAGGTCCTGGTCGCCCTCGCCGCCGCCCACCCGGACCCGGCGCTGGCCAAGGCGGTCCGCCGGGCCGCCTTCCAGGTGCACACGGGAGGCAGCTGACCCGCGGGACCGGGAGGGCTCAGGCCGGCAGCTCGGGCGCGTACGTCCCGAAGCTCCACACGTTGCCCTCGCGGTCCCGGGCCATGTAGTCCCGTGCGCCGTACTCCTGGTCCGTCGGGGGCATCAGGATCTCGGCGCCCTGCTCCACGGCCCGCCGGTGGTGTGCGTCGACGTCGTCCACGACGACGTACACCCCGGTCGTGCCCGCGTCCTTCATCGCCGTGTCGAACGGTCCGCCGCGGCCCTTGGAGCCGAGCATCACCACGCCGTTGCCCTGGGTCAGCTCCGCGTGCGTGACCGAGCCGTCCTCGCCCTCGTACACCGACAGCTCGGTGAAGCCGAAGGCCTCCGTCAGCTGCCGGATCGCCGCCTTGGCGTCCGCGTACAGCAGGGTCGGACAGATGCTCGGCCGTGCGCCGCTCGTGTGTGTCATGCCGATCACTCCCTTGTGATGACATACCGGGAATCGGTGCCATGGCCCAGTCTCGCAGCGGGCACTGACAACGCCCTCCGAGCGGGCGGGAGGCTCAGGCGAAGGTGTTGCACTTCGCCATGTCCCCGCTCTCGTACCCGACCCGGAACCACCGCTGCCGCTGCTCGGCCGACCCGTGCGTCCAGGACTCGGGCGTCACCCGGCCCTGGAACCGCTCCTGGATCCGGTCGTCGCCCACCGCCGCCGCCGCGTCCAGACCGTCCGCGATGTCGGCCTCCGTGAGACTGGTGATCAGGGGCCGTCCCGTCGACTCGTCCTTCGTCGTCGTCGCGTGGTGCGCCCACACGCCCGCGTAGCAGTCGGCCTGGAGCTCGACCTTGACGGCGTTGCTGTTCGCGCCGGTCCGCCCGTCCTGCGACCTGCTCAGCGTGCCCATCAGGTCCTGCACGTGATGGCCGTACTCGTGCCCGACGACATAGGCCTGGCCGAAGGCGCCGCCGTTCGCGCCGAACTTGGTCCGCAGCTCGTCGAAGAAGCCGAGGTCCAGATAGACCTTGCGGTCGCCGGGGCAGTAGAACGGCCCGACCGCCGAGGTCGCCGTCCCGCAGGCGGTGCCGACCCGCTGGCTGAAGAAGACCGTGGGGGAGCGGGTGTAGGTGGCGTCGCGCCGCCGGAACTCCTGGTCCCAGAAGTCCTGCACGCTGTTGACGACCGCGACCATGCGGCAGTCGTCCCGGTTGTTGGCGTCCTGGCCGGTCCGGCAGGCCTGCTGCACCTGCGCGAGCCCGGAAGCCGTGGCGGCGGGCTGGTCGCCCGATCCGTCGCTCAGCCCGAGCTGGTCCGGGCCGACGCCCAGGAAGAGACCGAGCAGGAGGGCGATGAGACCGGCGATGCCCCCGCCGACGGTCGCCTTCCCGCCGGGGATGCGGCTGCCGCGCACGTCCTGGACCTCGGAGGTGTCCAGCTTGGCGTCGTCGTCGAACTGCATGGGCCCATCGTCGCCCCGGCCCCCGCGCGCGGCTGCGCACGCTCGCCCGAACGAGCGACGGCGGCGGACGGTGATCGAACACCCCGACCCAGGAAAAGTGCTTGCACCGCCCCGTTAGAATTGGCCGCATGGCCATTCTCCTCGCGCATTAGACGGCGGGAACGTCCTCGTCCGCCCACCCGTCAACCCCTTCCGCCCTGGAGTCTGTCCGTGATCTCCGCCTCCGGTATCGAGCTGCGCGCCGGTGCCCGTGTCCTCATCGAGTCCGCCACCTTCCGTGTCGCCAAGGGCGACCGCATCGGCCTGGTCGGCCGCAACGGCGCGGGCAAGACGACCCTCACCAAGTGCCTGGCGGGCGAGGGCCTCCCGGCCGGCGGCACCATCACCCGCTCCGGCGAGGTCGGCTACCTCCCGCAGGACCCCCGCACCGGCGACCTCGACGTGCTCGCCCGCGACCGCATCCTGTCCGCGCGCGGGCTCGACGTACTGATCCGCAAGATGCGCGAGAACGAGCAGCGCATCGCCAACGGCCAGGGCGCCACCCGCGACAAGGCGATGCGCCAGTACGAGCGCCAGGAGACGGAGTTCCTCACCAAGGGCGGGTACTCCGCCGAGGCCGAGGCCGCCACCATCGCCGCCGCGCTGAACCTGCCCGACCGGGTGCTCGGCCAGCCGCTGCACACCCTCTCCGGCGGTCAGCGCCGCCGTATCGAGCTGGCCCGCATCCTGTTCTCCGACGCGGACACCCTGCTCCTCGACGAGCCGACGAACCACCTCGACGCCGACTCGATCGTCTGGCTGCGCGACTACCTGAAGACGTACCGCGGCGGCTTCATCGTGATCTCCCACGACGTCGACCTGGTCGAGACGGTCGTGAACAAGGTGTTCTACCTGGACGCCAACCGCGCCCAGATCGACGTCTACAACATGGGCTGGAAGCTCTACCAGCAGCAGCGCGAGGCCGACGAGAAGCGCCGCAAGCGCGAGCGGCAGAACGCCGAGAAGAAGGCCGCCGCCCTGCACTCGCAGGCCGACAAGATGCGCGCCAAGGCCACCAAGACGGTCGCCGCGCAGAACATGGCCAAGCGCGCCGACAAGCTGCTCTCGGGCCTCGAAGCGGTCCGGATGCAGGACAAGGTCGCCAAGCTCCGCTTCCCGGAGCCCGCGCCCTGCGGCAAGACCCCGCTGACCGCCGAGGGCCTGTCGAAGTCGTACGGCTCGCTGGAGATCTTCACCGACGTCGACCTGGCCGTCGACAAGGGCTCCCGGGTCGTCATCCTCGGCCTCAACGGCGCGGGCAAGACCACTCTGCTGCGGCTTCTCGGCGGCGTCGAGCAGCCCGACACGGGCGCCGTCGTCCCCGGTCACGGCCTGAAGATCGGTTACTACGCCCAGGAGCACGAGACCCTGGACCCCGAGCGCTCGGTCCTGGAGAACATGCGTTCGGCCGCGCCGGACATGGACCTCGTCGAGGTCCGCAAGGTGCTCGGCTCGTTCCTGTTCTCCGGCGACGACGTCGACAAGCCCGCCGGGGTGCTCTCCGGCGGTGAGAAGACCCGGCTCGCGCTCGCGACCCTGGTCGTCAGCTCGGCCAACGTCCTGCTGCTCGACGAGCCCACCAACAACCTCGACCCGGCCAGCCGCGAGGAGATCCTCGGCGCGCTGCGCACCTACAAGGGCGCCGTCGTCCTCGTCACCCACGACGAGGGCGCCGTCGACGCGCTCCAGCCCGAGCGGATCATCCTGCTGCCCGACGGCATCGAGGACCTGTGGGGCAACGACTACGCGGACCTCGTCGCCCTCGCTTGATCGAAAGCGTGATCCACGGCGTATGGATCATTCGGCTTATCGGTGATCCACCATCTGTGTGAGATCTCCTCGTACCGGGGTGTGTCCTACATCGATTTCGCGGCCGATTCCTTTGTCGACAAGGGATCGGCCGCGCCGCGTCTCTGACCTGGCACTTCACGAAAGAACCCGTTCGGCGGTACGAACACGTCTCACCGGAATCACAGATTCCGTATGTGGGGACGCGCTCCTGTCGTCACAACCTTGTCTTACGGACCTTGCCGAATGGGTGGCCAGGACGGCCCGGAGGGGTGATCATGAGGAGACCAGAGCGCACTTCCCATGAGGAGGCACGGGTGGCCGAGACTCTGAAGAAGGGCAGCCGGGTAACCGGCGCCGCGCGCGACAAGCTCGCGGCAGACCTGAAGAAGAAGTACGACTCCGGTGCGAGCATTCGGGCACTGGCCGAGGAAACCGGCCGCTCGTATGGCTTCGTCCACCGGATGCTCAGCGAGTCGGGCGTCACGCTCCGTG
Organism: Streptomyces sp. NPDC090106; assembly: GCF_044747265.1. Taxonomy (NCBI): domain Bacteria; kingdom Bacillati; phylum Actinomycetota; class Actinomycetes; order Kitasatosporales; family Streptomycetaceae; genus Streptomyces; species Streptomyces sp. NPDC090106. The sequence continues at coordinate 651,447 of NZ_JBIVDS010000005.1, forward strand.
GGCGTGGCGGGGCGACGCGGGGCAAGAAAGCCACCGGCTGACCCCGGGCGGCCCATCGGCTTCGATGGTGGCCACCCGGTCGCTCGATCGATCGACCGGGTGGTTACTGTGCAGTCACTTAGCTCATCGCTGGCTGACCGCACCATCGGAGGCGTCCATGGCATCGCTCGACCCGGTACTCGACAAGGACGGCGTACGGCTGACCGTCGACGACAGTCTCGCGACGGTGACGCTGACCAACCCGGCCAAGCGCAACGCGCAGAGCCCCGCTCTGTGGCGTGCGCTGGCCGAGGCGGGCCGGTCGCTGCCCGGGTCCGTCCGGGTCGTCGTCCTGCGCGCCGAGGGCAAGTCGTTCTCGGCGGGACTGGACCGGCAGGCGTTCACGCCCGAGGGCTTCGACGGCGAGCCGTCGTTCATCGACCTCGCGCGCGGTGACGACGCCGAACTCGACGCGACCATCGCCGAGTACCAGGAGGCGTTCACCTGGTGGCGGCGCAACGACGTCGTGTCGATCGCCGCTGTCCAAGGGCATGCCATCGGAGCGGGCTTCCAGCTCGCGCTCGGCTGTGACCTGCGCGTCGTCGCCGACGACGTGCAGTTCGCGATGCGCGAGACCAGCCTCGGTCTGGTCCCCGACCTCACCGGCACGCACCCCCTCCTCTCCCTGGTCGGCTACGCCCGCGCGCTGGAGATCTGCGCCACCGGGCGCGCCGTCCTGGCCGAGGAATCCGTGAGCACCGGCCTCGCCAACATCGCCGTCCCCCTCGACCAGCTCGACGACGCCGTGCGCGACCTCGCCGCGGCGCTCCTCGCCGCGCCCCGCGACGCCGTCATCGAGACCAAGGCACTGCTGCGCGGCGCCCAGGACCGGACCTACGAGGAGCAGCGCGCCGCCGAGCGGGCCGCCCAGGCGCGCCGCCTGCGGGACCTCGCCGGTATCGGCGAGTAGCCGCTTCACCCGGTCCGCCCGGTCAGACGACGGCGGTCACCAGCACCGCCACCGTCGGACGGCCGGGCACCGCCTGCCTCACCCGCGCGCGGACCGCACGGGCCACCTCCACGGCCCGGTGGTCCGCGTCGACCACCACCTCGATGCGCACATGCTCCCGCGGCAGCGCCGCCCCGGCCCCCACCTGGCTCCCGAGCAGCCGTGTCACCCCCGCCACCCCGGGCACGGAGAGCGCCGCCAGCGCCGCCGGGTCGTCGCCCGCCCCGGCCGGCGCGGGCTCCGGCACCCGGACGGCCCCGTCGTCCGGCACGTCCTCCAGCAGCCCCGTCACCCGCAGGTCGATCTCCGCGACCTCCAGCCCGAGCCCCTCCCGCGCGGCTCTCGCCAGCGCCGCCCGCAGGTGGGCCGCCGTCGCGGGCAGCGGATCGGCCCCGGTCGCCGCGACATCCGCCTCCAGCCGCAGCGGTCCCGGCGGCAGCGCGCTCGGCGGCGCCGGTACGACCGGCTCGCGGACGTCGAGCGGGTCGGCGAGCGCGATCCGCAACCCTTCCAGCCGAACGCCCCGCAGCTCCCGCACCGCGCGCCGCAGCACCGAATCGGCCGCCTCCTCCGCGATCCACGCGCCGTCGCGCGCGCCGCCCAGCGGCAGCAGTCTGCCGAGCCCCAGCTGCCGCCGTACGGCCTTCGTCCACCGGTCCGTCATCGCTCCAGCCTGCCGCATCCCCGGCGCGCGCGGCGGGAACCCCACATACGGTGGTTCAAGGACGACTACCGAAGGAGACGTACGGCGATGAGCGACATGACGCAGACTCCCGAGGTGGAGAGCGGCGGACAGCCGCGCAGGACCACCAAGCGCGGCGGCGGCGACCCGGCGACCCGGGGCAGGACCACCATCGCGGACGGTGTCGTCGAGAAGATCGCCGGGCTCGCCGCCCGGGACGTCCTCGGCGTGCACGCCATGGGCAGCGGCCTCAGCCGCACCTTCGGAGCCGTCCGGGACCGGGTGCCCGGCGGCTCCAAGTCCGTCACCCGCGGTGTGAAGGCCGAGGTCGGCGAGGTGCAGACCGCGCTCGACCTGGAGATCGTCGTGGACTACGGCGTCTCCATCGCCGATGTGGCACGGGCCGTGCGCGAGAACGTCGTCGCGGCGGTCGAACGGATGACCGGCCTGGAGGTCGTCGAGGTCAACATCGCGGTGAGCGATGTGAAGCTGCCGGACGAAGAGGACGAGGAACCGGAGCCCCGGATCCAGTGACCGCCGGCCGTCGAGGGGAGCACACGGTATGAACATGGCCGTCGTCGGCATGATCGCCGGCATGGCGCTGGGCTTCGCCGGATACTTCGGTGGATTCGGAGCCTTCCTGCTGGTGGCCGCCCTGGGCGCCATCGGCTTCGTCGTCGGCCGGTTCCTGGAGGGCGACCTGGAACTCGGCGACTTCTTCCGCACCCGTGACGACCGGCGCGACCGGCGGTGACGGAGGTGACCCAGGCCGCGCCGACGGCCGTACCGCCCGCGGAGCGCGGTGCGACCCGGATCGCCGACCGGGTCGTCGCGAAGATCGCCTCCCAGGCGGCCCGGGAGGCGGTCGGTGAGCTGCCGGAGGGCGGCGCGCCCCCGCAGGCGACCGTCGTGGTCCACCACGACGTGGCCCGCGTCCGCGTCCATCTCGAACTCGACTACCCCACCGACATCGGGGCCCGCTGCGCGCGGGTGCGTCGTCATGTCGCCGAGCGGGTAGGCGCGTTGGTGGGAATGGAGGTGCCGGAGGTCGCCGTGCACGTGGAGCGGCTGCATCCGGTACAAGGCGCGGTACACGGGAGGACGCGATGAGCGACCCTCAGAGCGGCGAGGGGACCACCGAACGGCTGCCCGTACTGGAGAAGGCGCCACCACCCGACCTGGACCAGTCCTCGTCGGCCGCCGCCTACCAGCCACCGCCCGTGCCGGCGGGGGAGGGCTCGGAGCGGCGCTTCTGGTCCGCGCGGCGCGTCCCGGCGGCGGTCCTCGCGGTGCTGCTGCTCCTGCTCGCGGGACTCTTCCTCTACGACATCGCGGCCGTCCGCGCCGACCGGCCCGCCATGCACTGGCGCCGCGAACTGGCCGCGCAGTTCGCCGAACGGCCTCTCGACGACACCTGGGTGCTCGTCGGCGCGGGCGTCGCCGCCGCCCTCGGCGTCTGGCTGATCGTCCTCGCCGCCACCCCCGGGCTGCGCGCCGTCCTGCCCATGGGCCGCGTCCACGCCGACGTACGCGCCGGACTGCACCGCGACGCCGCCGCCCTGGTCCTGCGGGACCGCGCCGTCGAGGTGGCCGGCGTCCAGTCGGCCCGCGTCCGGCTCACCCGGCGCAGGGCGGACGTCCGTGCCGTCTCCCACTTCCGTGAACTGGACGACGTACGCGCCGACCTGGACGCCGTGCTCGCCGAGGCGATCCGAGGGCTGGGCCTGTCCCGGCCGCCCGCGCTCTCGGTCCATGTGCGCCGGCCCGGACGGAAGGGGTGAACGCGATGCTCAGGATCGTCAACCGCGTCCTGCTGGGCGTGACCGGGCTGGTGCTGCTGCTCCTCGGCGGCGCGGTACTGGCCGTCGGACTGGGCGCGAACCCGCCCTCCTGGTGGATCCACGACAGCCGTCACGACGTGCTCCTCGACGACGCCGAACGCACCCGCTGGCACGACGCGGGCTGGTGGTGGCCGACGGTCATCGCCGTCCTCGCGGTGCTGCTCCTGCTCGCCCTGTGGTGGCTGACGGCCGTCCTGCGCCGGCACCGCCTCGCCGAGGTCCTCGTCGACACCGGCGACGGCGAGGGCGCGCTGCTGCGGGGGCGGGCCCTGGAGGGCGTCCTCGCGGGCGAGGCCGCCCGGCTGGACGGCGTCTCCCACGCCCACACCCGCCTCACCGGCCGCCGAAGCGCCCCCGAGGCCCGCGTACGGCTCCTCCTGGAACCCCACGCCGACCCCGGAACGGCCCTGCGGAACCTGACCGACGACGCCCTCACCCACGCCCGCAACTCGGCCGGGCTCGCGTCCCTCCCGGCCGAGATCCGTATGAAGGCGGTCAAGCACCGCGCGGAGCGGGTGAGCTGACGGAGCCGACGGACCGGCGACGCGCGCGGCCAGGACCCGCGCGGCCAGGAGCCGCCCGGCCCGCGCGCGGGGTCAGAAGCCGTGACGCATGCCGCCGTCGACCGGCAGCATGACTCCCGTCAGATAGGAGGCGGCCGGGGACAGCAGGAAGGCCGCCGTGCGGCCGAACTCCTCCGGACGCCCGTACCGGCGCAGCGGGATGCGGGACTCGTTGGCGGCCCGGGTCGCCTCCGGGTCCGCCGACAGGCCGTCCAGCTCGCGCACCCGGTCCGTGTCGATCCGGGACGGCAGCAGCCCCACCACGCGGATACCGCGCGGGCCCAGCTCGTCGGCGATCGACTTGGCGAAGCCGGCGAGCCCGGGACGCAGCCCGTTGGAGATGGTCAGCCCCGGGATCGGCTCGTGCACCGACCCCGACAGCACGAACCCGATGACCCCGCCCGCCTCCAGCTCCGCCGCCGCGGCCCGCGCGAGCCGCACCGCGCCCAGGAACACCGACTCGAACGCCCGGGCCCAGTGCTCGTCCGTGTTGTCGGCGACGAACCCCGGCGCGGGACCGCCCACGCTGATGAGGACGCCGTCGAAGCCGCCGAAGTGCTCGCGCGCGGCGGCGATCAGCCGGGCGGGCGCCTCGGGATCGGCGTTGTCGACGGCCACGCCGACCGCGTTCGGCCCCAGTCCGGCCGCCGCGTCGGCGACCCGCTGCTCGTCCCGCCCGCTCAGCACGACCTTCGCGCCGTCGGCGACCAGCTCGCGCGCGGAGGCGTTGCCGAGGCCGCGGGTGGCCCCGGTCACGACGTACACCCGGTCCTTCAGTCCAAGATCCATGGTCCCTATCCTGCCTCGTCCGCCCCGTACAGGGTGAGGGCGGTGTTCACCAGCCCGATGTGGCTGAACGCCTGCGGGAAGTTGCCGAGCTGACGGCCCGCCGCCGGGTCGTACTCCTCGGCCAGCAGCCCCACGTCGTTGGTGAGGCCCAGCAGCCGCTCGAACAGCTCGCGCGCCTCTCGGGTGCGCCCGGTCAGATGCAGCGCGTCCGCCAGCCAGAACGAGCACGCCAGGAACGTCCCCTCGTCGCCGGGCAGTCCGTCCACCGCCGTGCCGTCCGTGCTGTAGCGGCGTACGAAGCCGTCCTGCCCGAGCTCCGCGCGGATCGCGTCGACCGTGCCGACCACCCGGGGGTCGTCCGGGGGCAGGAAACCGACGCGGGGGATGAGCAGGAGCGACGCGTCGAGCTCACGGGAGCCGTAGGACTGGGTGAAGGTGTTGCGCGTGGCGTCGAAGCCCTTCTCGCACACCTCGCGGTGCACCTCGTCCCGCATCGCGCGCCACCCGTCGAGGTCACCGCGCAGCCGCGGGTACTGCTCCAGGGCGCGGACGGCCCGGTCGGCGGCGACCCACACCATCACCTTGGAGTGGACGAAGTGACGGCGTCCGCCGCGCACCTCCCACAGCCCCTCGTCGGGCTGGCGCCACGCCTCGCGCAGGAACTCCATCAGCGCGACCTGCAACGACCAGATGTGCGGCTTCGTCGGCAGGCCCGCGCCGCGGGCCAGTTCGAGGGAGTCCATCACCTCGCCGTACACGTCCAGCTGGAGCTGGTCCACCGCGCCGTTGCCGATCCGCACCGGGGTCGAGCCGGCGTACCCCGCGAGCCAGGGCAGCTCGCACTCGGGCAGCCGCCGCTCGCCCGCGAGGCCGTACATGATCTGGAGGTCCGCCGGATCACCGGCGACCGCGCGCAGCAGCCAGTCGCGCCACGCCTCCGCCTCCTCCACGTACCCCGCCGACAGCAGCGCGCCGAGCGTGAGGGTGGAGTCGCGCAGCCAGCAGTAGCGGTAGTCCCAGTTGCGGACGCCGCCCAGCTCCTCCGGCAGCGAGGTGGTGGCCGCCGCGACGATCCCCCCGGTCGGCCGGTACGCGAGCGCCTTGAGCGTGATCAGGGAGCGCAGCACGGCGTCCTGGTGCGGACCGTCGTAGCGGCAGCGCGCCGACCACGCCTGCCAGTCCTCGACGCTCGCCCGCAGCGAGTCGTAGGGGTCGGTCAGCGGCGGGCGCGGCTCGTGGGAGGGGTGCCAGGTCAGCACGAACGCCACCGTCTCGCCCTCCTTGACGGTGAACTCCGCGTGGGTGCCGAAGTCCTCGCCCCAGGTGCGCACCTCGGGCTCGCTGCGCAGCCACATGGAGTCCGGGCCCGCGACGGCCACCCGGTGGCCGTCCGAGCGGCGCATCCACGGGATGACCGAGCCGTAGTCGAACCGCAGCCGCAGGGTGCTGCGGACGGTGACCTCACCGCTGAGGCCCTCGACGACGCGGACGACGTCGGGGGCGCGGTCGCGCTGCGGCATCAGGTCGGTGACGCGGACCGAGCCCTCGTCCGTGTCCCACTCGGTGTCCAGGACGAGGGTGCCGGGCCGGTACGAGCGGCGGGTGCACAGGCCCTGTGCCCCTTTGGGCGCGATGCGCCAGTGGCCGTTCTCCTCGTCGCCGAGCAGCCGCGCGAAACACGCGGCCGAGTCGAAGCGGGGCAGGCACAGCCAGTCGATGCTGCCGTTCCTGCCGACCAGGGCGGCGGTCTGTTCGTCGCCGATGACGGCGTAGTCCTCGATACGTGGGTGCACGGGATTGCGGGTTCCCGGCGGGGCGGCGGGGCAATCCGGCAGGAGGCCGCCCGAGTGATCCGGACGGGCGCGGGTCAGGCCCGCACGGCGGCGGGCTCGGCCCGCTCGGCCGTGCCCTGCTCCGCCTTCTCCCGGCGGTCGCGCAGCTCGCGCCGCATCAGGACGATCCAGCCGACGGGGACGCCCGCGGCGAACAGCCACCACTGGAGGGCGTACGCGTAGTTGAGCGCGGCGTTCTCCATGCCCGGCTTGCCCACCAGCTCCGGGGTGTCGCCGCTCGGTTCGGGCGCGGTCTGCGCGATGTAGCCGCCGAGGACCCGCTCGCCGAGCCGCTCGGCCTCCTGCGCGCTGTTGATCAGCATGATCTGGCGGTCGGGCAGCCCCTTGAGGTCCTTGATGCCGCTCGCCTCGGTCGTCTCGTCCGGCATCAGCCGTCCGGTGACCGTGACCTCGCCCTCCGGGGGCGCCGGGACCTTCGGGAAGGCCGTCTGGGTCGGGGCGTTCGCGGGGATCCAGCCCCGGTTGACCAGCAGCACCTTGCCGTCGTCGAGGACGAAGGGGGTCAGGACGAGGAAGCCGACCTCGTCGTCGGCGTTGGTGCGGCGGCGGACGACGACCTCGCGCCCGGTGTCGAACCGGCCGGTCGCGGTCACGGGGTGGTACCGCTCGGCGCTCGTCACCGCGTGCCCCGGAGCGCTCAGCGACTCGACGGGAACGGCCTTCGCGGACAGCGCGTCGGACACGAGCTGGTTGCGGGCGCTGCGCTCGTCGTAGCGGTGCATCTGCCAGATGCCCAGCCTGATCATCGTGGGGATGAGCAGCAGGGCGACCAGCGTGAGGATCACCCACTGCCGGGACAACAGGAAGCGGTACACCCCACGACCGTACAACTCGGTCGGTGGGGTGCCCGCACAGGGGTCCGGTCCGGGGCCCGGCCGGACCGCCGGCGGCGGACCCGGTCGGTTCAGACCCGGTCGACGATGCCCACCTTCCCTTCCGCCCGCGCGCAGTGGGCGCCGCAGAACCAGTGGCCCTCGACCTCGACGCCTTGGCCGATGATCTGGACCCGGCAGTGCTCGCAGATCGGGGCCATGCGGTGGATCGCGCAGGAGAAGCAGTCGAAGACGTGGACCGCGCCCTGGGCGTGCACCTCGAAGGACATGCCGTAGTTGTTTCCGCACACTTCACAAGTCGCCATGCGCCACAGGGTGAGCCGTCGGTGCCGTCCGGGCGAGGGGGCGGCGGGCGAGTCGCGGCGCAATCACCCGTCCGTACGGTCAGCTCTCCGACGCCGGTTCCACGTCCCGCAGGAGCTGGCCGAACGCGGCCTCGTCGACGACCGGGGTGCCGAACTGACGGGCCTTGACCACCTTGGACGTGCCCGAGTCGGGGTCGTTGGTGACGAGCAGGCTGGTGAGCCGGGAGACGCTCGTCGCGATGTGCAGCCCGGCCTCGATGGCACGGTCCTCCAGCAGGTCCCGCTCGACGGAGGTGTCGCCGGAGAACGCGATCCGCATGCCCTGCTTGAGCGGCCTGCCGTCCTCGAACCGGCCCGGGTTCGGGTACGGGCAGGCGGGGCGCCTCCGGGCGGGACGCCAGCTGGTCGGCCGGTAGCCGCCGCTGCCGCCGCCGTAGCCACCGGCGCTCTGCTGGCGGGGCACCGACCGGTCCGTCCACTCGGTCAGGGGGCGGCACTCGTGCAGCGGCAGCCGCACGCTCCGCTCGGCCGCCGCCGCGAGGCTCGGCCGGAACGCCTCCGCGAGCACGCGCGCGTCGTCGAGCGCGTGGTGCGCGCGCTGCTGGACCACACCGAAGTGGGCGGCGAGCGACTCCAGCTTGTGGTTGGGCAGCGGCAGGGCCAGCTCCTTGGAGAGCGCGATGGTGCACAGCCGCTGACGGACCGGCGCCTCCCGCTCCGCGCGCGCGTACTCCCGCGCGATCATCTGCCAGTCGAAGACCGCGTTGTGCGCGACGAGGACCCGCCCGTCGAGGCGGGCCGACAACTCCTCGACGACGTCCTGGAACAGCGGCGCGCCCTCCAGCACGTCGCTCGTCAGACCGTGGATCCAGACCGGGCCCGGGTCGCGCTCCGGATTGACCAGCGTGTACCAGTGGTCCTCGACCTCGCCGCGCTCGTCGAGGCGGTAGACGGCCGCGGAGATGATCCGGTCGTCCCGGGCCAGGCCCGTGGTCTCCACGTCGACGACCGCGTATCCCTTCGGGTACGCGGCCGGCCACACGGTGGGGGAGGACGCTGCGGTCGTACGGTCTTCGAGCATGGTCACTGAGGATACGGGCCGCCACTGACAGTGCCGCACGCGCCCGGTCCGCGCGCCCCTGCTGACGGAGCGTCAGCCGAGCGCGGCCACCAGGTCGCCCGCGGCGAGCGCGTCCAGCCCGCACCCGTCGACCGGGCCCGGCAGCAGCCGGTACACCGCCCCGCGCGCGCCCGCGGGAGCCACCCCGCCGTGGACCAGGGCGAGGAACACCTGTCTGCCGGACGCCGCTTCGCCCGCGAGCGCGTCGGCGTCCTCCGACGGCCGCCGTGCCTCCGGGGCGTCCAGGGCGCGCACGCGTGCCGCGAACTCCGGATCGCTCTCGCCCGCGCGCCGCCGGTAGGTCCACAGCTCGTCCAGGGTCCGCGGACGCGGCGCGCGCCGCACGACGAGCACCTCGTCGCCGCGCGCGGTGGCACGCCACACGGCCAGGTCCCACAGGGTGGCGCGGCCCGAGGCGAAGTACCGGTGCAGGTCCTGGGCGACCCGGCCGAGGTCGGGGCCGTGCCGGTACAGGCTGTGGAAGCCCTCGTCGGCCGGCAGGTGCAGGTCGGTCCACAGGAACGTGCGGCGCTCCAGGTCGACCAGCATCGGCACGTGCACGCGCGAGTCGCCCACCAGGTCGTAGCGCTGGCGCACGGTGCGCGGGTCGTAGGACGCGTCCCGGTCCTCCTCAGCGGCGGACGGCAGCGTCATGAAACCGGCGAACGCGTCCAGGAGTTCCTCGAACGCCACGTCGTTGAAGCTGAAGACGACGGGCAGCGCGAACCGCACCCCGAGGCCGGCGAGCGCCCCGAGGTCCAGATCGACGTACTCGGTCGCCCCGTCGGGCGCGGGCGCCGACACCAGGTCGCCGGAGTGCACCGCCGAACGGCCCTCGTGCACCAGGTTCGTGTAGTCGCACAGGCCGGCGAACGCCCACTCGGCGTCGTACAGGGCGACCGACAGGTCGAGGTCGACGCGCTTCTTCGGCGGTTCCGTCCAGTGCAGGAACAGCCGCAGCACCTCCCCCGCGGGCAGCGGCTGGGTGCTCCCGCGCGGGACCGTGACCAGGGCCTTGCTCGCGGCGGACTCGGCGGCGGGCACGGCCAGACCCGTGAGCCCCGAGTCCAGCACCGACAGCTCCACGCGCGGCCCCCGCGCCGTCCGGCGCAGGGCCTCGGTCTCCAGCAGCGCGCACACCGCCTCCGTCACCTTCGCGGACAGCGCCGCGCGCGTGTCGTCGACCGTGTACGAGTGCGTCACCTGGCCGCGCGGGAAGAACACCCGGCGCCCGCCCGGGAGATGGCGGACCCGCATCCGGCCGAGCGCGGCCAGCAGCGGCCCCGGCCCCGCCTTCGGCAGCACCCGGCGCAGGACGTCCTCGAACCCGTCGGGCAGGGCGTCCAGCGGGCGCAGCCGCAGCAGATGGTCCAGGCGGCGCAGCAGTTCGCCGGGGCGCTCGGCGAGGAGGCCGAGAGCGGCCTCGAAGTCCTCCTCGTGCAGCGCCTGTTCGACGCGTGCCGTCCAGGTCGCCGGCTTGACGCGGCCGGCGTCCACGCGCACGGCGTCCGGGTGCGCGGCGGCCGTCGCGCGCAGCGCCTCGCCGAGCGGGCCCTCGGAGACGTCCGTGCCGCGCAGCACGGCGAACGCGAGCGCGGCCCTGGGATGCCGGGCGTGCCGCTCGTAGGGGTGCAGGCTCTCGGCGGCGTGCTTCCAGGCCGCCGGGTGGCGCAGCAGGTCCTCCACGAGCGACGGCGTCGCCAGGCCGTCGAGGATCTCCAGGAGCCGGCGCCTGAGGGGGCGAGGGAGGGAGCGCATGCGCGGGGGTCCGAGCAGATCGGCGGCGCCGCCTGACCACACGCACAGCAGCCGCAGCACGTCCGTGGCCGTCGTCAGCTGCCCGGCGAGCAGGTCGGTGGCCGCCCCGCGCGTGTGCCGGTCCAGCAGCAGCGTCCCGAGGGCCAGCGCCTTGGTCTGGCGCACGGGGACGTCCTCGGGGAACCAGGCGAGGTCCCCCGGCGCGTGCGCCAGCAGGATCTTCACATCGTCCCGGTCCTGCGGCGGCAGCGGCGTGCGCCGGGCCAGCAGCCTCAGTAGCGCCTTCACGGCGTCGGCCCGCGCGTCCTTGCCGAGCGCGAGCGGCTTCAGCGGCCCGATGGCCACGTCATGCTCCCGGCGCGGCGGTTCGGGCCGCAGGAACGGGTCGTCGCGGTCGATCCTGCGGTGGCACAGCGGGCACCCCGCGTAGTCCGCGCCGTCCCAGCACTCCCGGCACACCAGATGCGCGCACGGCGACACCGGGTGCACGCCGCCGACCGTGCCGCACAGCACGCACGGCTGCTTCGGCCACTGGAGCAGCAGGGTGAAGACCCGGTCGACGTACAGCTGGAACGTGTCGTCGGGCACCGAGGCCGGGAAGCTGCGGAACATCGGCATATGGGTGCGGTCCGCGCCCAGTTCGGCGTCGATGTGCCCGATCGTCTGCCGGCCCGCGTCCGCGAGCCCGGCCGGTCCGAGCCAGGCGAGCGCCGCGTGCAGCTCCGCCGTCGGCGCGAACCCCCGGTCCAGCAGCTCGGCTTCGAGCGCGACGAGTCCCGGTGCCGTGGACGGGTCGCCCGGGCGGGGCCCCGCCTGGTCGACGTAGACGGTACGAAGGCGGCGGAGCAGCACGGACGACAGCACGGACAAGCGGAGGCCCCCGGCGGGAAGGAGAGAGGTGTGAGGCGGGGACGGGGAGTGGGCGCGCTGTCGATGTCGTAGAAAGTGAGAAGGAAGCACGCGGCGGAGCCGTCCCCGCGAACACGACTGTAGGAGGGCGGCGTTCGGCGACGCCACCCATTTATCCCCCCGCCCGTTCCCCCGGCCCCTTCGGTTCCCCCGGCCCCGTCGGTTCCCGCGGCCCCGGGCCGTTCAGCAGGGACTCCGTGAGCGCCCGCACCGACGTCACGAACAGCCGCTCCTCGTTCACCGGGCGGGCCAGCGCGCGGGCGAGCTCCGGATCGTCGTACGGGTGCGGCACGGGCCGCTGCGCCGGGGCGCGTTCACGGTTGCGCTCCACGAGGACGAAGCCCACGACCTGGAACTGCACCGCGCGGACCGCCTCCGCCGCGCGGGCGCCCCGCAGCCCCGCCGCGTGCACCTCGCGCACCAGCGCGCGGCGCGCGGGCAGGAACATCAGGTCGGTCAGGCCGCGTTCGTGGACCAGCGCGATCAGATGCGGCCGGTCGCGCAGCCGCCGGCGCAGGATGCGGGCCACCGAGACGATCCGCTCGACCGGGGTGCGCCCGGCGGGCCTGATCTCGCCCAGGTCGGCCACGGTACGGCGGACGAGCTCGTCGAGCAGGGACTCGCGGTTGCCGACATGCCAGTAGATCGACGTGACGGCGGTGCCCAGTTCGGCGGCCAGCTTCCGCATCGTCAGCGCCCGCGGCCCGTGCCGCTTCACCAGTTCCCCCGCGGTGTCCAGGACTTCGTCCCTGGTGAGCGACGCTCTGGCCATGCTGCCCCCAAGTCCGGCTCGTGCACGCGTATTTACCCGGCGCGAGGTCTGCTGTAACTGTGTTACAGGTGACGGCCCATCAGAAAAGAAGGGCGGTACGGCATGGCACGCGTACGGTACGGAGCGCGGACCGAGGCGGAGATCGCCGCCTCGCGCACCGCGAGTTCGAGGCTCCCCGACATCTGGTCCACCGGTGTCGTGGCCGTCTGGGAGACCGACCCGGACGCGCTCGCGGCGGTCCTGCCGCCACCCCTGAAGCCCACCGGCCGGGCGCTGGCCCGCGTCACGATCAGCAAGGTCGACCTGCCCGGATACCCGCTCGGCGCGGGCTCGTTCGCGGTCGCGGCGGCCCACGACGGCGTCGAGGGCTGGTACCCGCTCGTCATGCCGATGACCCACGAACGCGCCCTCACCGGCGGCCGTGAGGTCTTCGGCGAACCCAAGAAGCTCGGCGAGGTCGTCGTCGAACGCGACGGCCTGCTCGTGCGCGCCTCCCTCGCCCGCCACGGCATCGCCTTCGTGGAGGTGCGCGGCGCGGTCGCCGGTGAACTGCCCCTCCCGGAGCCCGTCCAGAAGACCGACTTCTACTTCAAGTTCCTTCCCGCCGTGGACGGTTCGGGCTTCGACGGCGACCCGGTCCTCGTGCACTGCCTGCGCAACGAGAAGGTCCGCCGCCTGGAGCGGATCACCGGCGACGTCGTCCTGCGCGAGTCGATGTACGACCCGGTCGCCGACCTCCCCGTGCTGCGCCTCGTCGGGATCACCCTCGGCGAGAAGACCAGCGACCAGCGCGGCAAGGTCGTCGCCCGCGTGGACGCCGCCGCCCTGCTGCCGTACGTCCACCAGCGGTACGACGACCCCGCCCAGGTCCTCGACGGACCGCCCGAGGGGAGCGTCTGATGCGGCTCGAGGCGGGGCAGGTCGCCGTGGTCACGGGCGCGGCGAGCGGCATCGGCCTCGCGATGGTCCGCCGGTTCACCCAGGAAGGGCTGAAGGTCGTCCTCGCCGACGTCGAGGAGGCGGCGCTGGACGCGGCCGTGGAGGCCCTGCGCGCGGAGGGCGCCGACGCGCACGCGCGCGTGGTCGACGTCGGCGAGCGCCAACAGGTGCGGGACCTGGCCGACTTCGCCTACGACACGTACGGCGCCGTCCATGTGCTGTGCAACAACGCGGGGGTCGGCTCCGGCGCCGAGGGGCGGATGTGGGAGCACGAACCCAACGACTGGAAATGGGCGTTCTCCGTCAACGTGTGGGGCGTCTTCCACGGCATCCAGGCGTTCGTCCCCCACATGATCAAGTCGGGCCGGCCCGGTCATGTGGTCAACACGTCCTCCGGTGACGGCGGCATCGCCCCGCTGCCCACCGCGTCCGTGTACGCCGTCACCAAGGCGGCCGTCGTGACGATGACCGAGTCCCTGTACGCGCACCTGAGGGCCGAGCACGCGCGCGTGGGCGCCTCCGTGCTCTTCCCCGGCCCGCACATGCTGCGCACCGGACTGTGGGAGTCCCACCGCAACCGGCCCGCGCGCTACGCCAAGGAACGCCCGCGCAGGACCCCGTACCGCAGCCTCGGCCAGTGGGAGGCGGCGATGCGGGAGGCGGGCCGGGAGGTCCGGTTCACCCCCGTCGAGGAGGTGGCCGACGCGGTCGTGGACGGCATCCGCGCCGACCGCTTCTGGATGCTCCCGCCGAGCGAGCACAGCGACGCGCAGATCCGCGCGCGTGCGCGGTCGATGCTGGACCGCGCGAACCCGTCGTACCTGGAGAGCTTCATCCTGGACTAGGGGGTTTCCATGACCGACCAGGACCCGTACCTCATCATCTCCTCCGACTGCCACGCCGGTCTGCCCACCGAGGAGTACCGGCCCTATCTGGACCCCCGTTTCCACCGGGAGTTCGACGACTTCCTCGCCGGACGCGAGCGGCGCCGCGAGGAGATGACCCGCCTGGGCATCCGCAACGAGGCGTTCGCCGCCCAGTGGTTCCGGGACAACGAGGAGGGCCTGCGCGGAGGGTGGGACAGCGCGCAGCGCCTCAAGGAGCTGGACGGCGACGGGGTGGCCGCCGAGGTGGTCTTCCCCGACGCCGACGCGGTCGACAGCCAGACCGCGGCGCCCTTCGGTGTCGGCCTCGGCCTCTCCGGAGACCAGGACCCCGAACTCGGCATGGCCGGCGCCCAGGCGCACAACCGCTGGCTCGCCGACTTCGTGTCCGAGAACCCCGAACGGCACTGCGGGGTCGCGCTGCTGCCGGTGACCGCGGACACCGACCGGGTCGTCGCCGAGATCCACCGCGCCAAGGAGTCCGGACTCGGCGCCCTGATGATCCCGTCCATGTGGGTCGACAAGGAGCCCTACCACGACCGCCGTTACGACCCCGTGTGGGCCGCCGCGGCCGAGTGCGCGATGCCCGTCCTCACCCACTCCGGAGCGGCGCCCCGTCACGAGTACGGCGACCATCTCGGCATCTACGTCAGCGAGGTGACCTGGTGGCCCGCCAGGCCGCTCTGGTTCCTCCTGTGGTCCGGCGTCCTCGAACGCCACCCCGGCCTCAGGTTCGGCGTCGCCGAGTCGGGCTGCTGGTGGCTGCCCAACCTGCTCTGGTTCATGGACCGCCTCTACCTCGGCGCGCACGGCGGCAAGAAGCTCTCGCCGTTCCAGGAGCTGAAACGCCCGCCGCACGAGTACCTCGACCGGCAGGTCTTCGTCTGCGCCACCAACACCAAGCGGCGCGAGCTGGCCCAGCGGTACGAGATCGGCGTCGACAACATCCTCTGGGGCAGCGACTTCCCGCACCCCGAGGGCACCTGGCCCGACACGCGCGCGTGGCTCGCGCGCACCTTCCACGACATCCCTGTGGCGGAGACCCGCCGCATGCTCGGTCTTGCCGCGGCGGACGTCTTCGGCTTCGACGTCGAGAAGCTGGCCCCGCTCGCCCGGCGCATCGGCCCCACCCCGGCCGACCTCGGCCAGCCCGACGACCAGACGGCCGTCACGGCGTCCTGGGCGCGCTCGCGCGAGGTGGGACGGCACTGGCTGACCGACCACGACTTCCCGGTCCTCGGAGCCGACCGTGGAGCGGGCCCGGGGTCGCGTCCGGGGGCGCCGTCATGACCGGCGGCGACCGGTACACCGTGATCTCCGCCGACTGCCACGCCGGCGCCGACCTGCTCGACTACAAGCCCTACCTGGAGCGCCGCCACCACGACGAGTTCGACGCGTGGGCGGCGACGTACGTCAATCCCTACGAGGACCTCCTCGCCGACACCGCGGACAAGAACTGGAACTCCGAGCGGCGGCTCGCGGAGCTGGAGGAGGACGGGATCGTCGCCGAGGTGGTGTTCCCGAACACCATCCCGCCGTTCTTCCCGTCCGGTTCGCTGATGGCGCCCGCCCCGGCGCCGGAGGAGTTCGAACTCCGCTGGGCCGGGCTGCGGGCCCACAACCGCTGGCTGGCCGACTTCTGCGCGGCGGCACCGGGGCGCCGCGCGGGCGTCTTCCAGATCCTGCTGAACGACGTCGAGGAGGCGGTGAACGAGGTCCGCCGGTGCACGGAGGCGGGCCTGACGGGCGGGCTGCTCCTGCCCGGCACGCCCCCGGGCTCCGGCCTCCCGGAGCTCCACTCCTCGGCGTACGACCCGCTCTGGGCCGTCTGCGCGGAACTCGGCGTCCCGGTCAACCACCACGCGGGCTCGGCGTCCCCGCCGCTGGGCGAGGAACCGGCCGCCCGCGCGGTGTTCATGGTCGAGACGACCTGGTTCTCGCACCGGGCGCTGTGGCACCTGGTCTTCGGCGGCGCGTTCCGCCGGCACCCCCGGCTGCGGCTCGTCCTCACCGAACAGGGATCCGGCTGGATCCCCGGGGTGCTGGACATGCTGGACTACTACCACGGGCGCCTGGTCGCGGCGGCGACGCGGGCCTCCACGGCGGAGTCCAAGTTCGGCGCCGGTCTCGCCGCGCGCATGGGCGCCCCGCCCTCCGAGGTCTGGCACGGCAACTGCTTCGTCGGCGCCAGCTTCATGCGCCCCCACGAGGTGCCGCTGCGCGACCGGATCGGCGTCGACAAGATCATGTGGGGGAGCGACTACCCGCACGACGAGGGGACGTACCCGTACACGCGCGAGGGCCTGCGGTACGCCTACGCAAGCGTGCCCCGCGACGAGGTCGCCGCCATGGTCGGCGGCAACGCCGCGCGCGTGTACGGCTTCGATCTCGGCCTCCTCGACCCCATCGCGGCGAAGGTCGGCCCCACGGTCGAGGAGATCGCCGAGCCGCTGGAGAAACCCCCCGCCGACGCGACGAGCCCGGTGTTCGCCAAGGGCGCGTCCGTACGGGTGTGGTGACACCGGGGGTGGGATCCTCCGCTCTGTGACCGAACCGAACGGAACGAACCCAGCGAACGGATCGCGCGGATCCACCCCCGACACGGCTTCCGACACGGCTTCCGACGAGGCCCACGACGAGGCCCACGGCGGCGCCCTCGGTGAGCGGTTGAACTGGCTGCGGGCCGCCGTCCTGGGCGCCAACGACGGCATCGTCTCCACCGCGGGGCTCGTCGTCGGCGTCGCCGGGGCCACCGGCGACCGTGACGCCCTGCTGACGGCCGGCCTGGCCGGGCTGCTCGCCGGGTCCCTGTCCATGGCGGCGGGGGAGTACGTCTCCGTCTCCACCCAGCGGGACTCCGAGAAGGCCGCCCTCGCCGTCGAGAAGCGGGAACTGCGCGAGCAGCCGGAGGCCGAGCTGGAGGAACTGGCCGAGCTGCTCCAGGCGCGCGGTCTCTCGCGGGACGTGGCCGTGGAGGCCGCCGAGCAGCTCACCGAACGGGACGCGCTGCGCGCCCACGCGCGCGTGGAGCTCGGCATCGACCCCGACCGGCTCACCAACCCCTGGCACGCCGCCTGGGCGAGCTTTTTGGCCTTCACGGCGGGCGCCCTGCTGCCGCTGCTCGCCATGGTCCTGCCCCCGGCCGGCTGGCGCCTCACGGTCACCGTCGTCTCCGTCCTCGCCGCCCTCGTCCTCACCGGCTGGAGCAGCGCCCGCCTCGGCGCTGCCGCACCGGGGCGCGCGGTGGTGCGCAACGTGGCGGGCGGCGCGCTGGCGATGGGGGTGACGTACGCGGTGGGGGCGCTGCTGGGGGCGGCGGGGGTGTGACGGAGGTGGCGGGAGTCCGGCGGGGGCTGCCCGAGCCTGCTGGGGGCGGCCGGAGTCTGAAAACGCAGGTGGAGACTTTGGCGGAGATCACCAACAAGTAAGCGTGTACCGGCGGTAATACTTGTGAGTAACAACGTCTAGCGGTGGCCGACCGGCGGTTCTACGGTGCCCTCATGCCGAACCTGCCCGATGTCGTGCTCTGGTCGATACCCGCCTTCGTGCTGCTCACCGTGGTCGAGATGATCAGCGTGCGCCTGCACCCCGACGAGGACGAGGCCGGTTACGGGACGAAGGACGCCGCCACGAGCGTCGGCATGGGGCTGGGAAGCCTCGCCTTCGACTTCGTGTGGAAGATCCCGATCGTCGCGATCTACACGGCGCTCTACGAGCTGACCCCGCTGCGCGTCCCCGTGCTGTGGTGGACGATCCCGCTGATGCTGCTCGCGCAGGACTTCTTCTACTACTGGTCGCACCGGGGCCACCACGTCATCCGCGTCCTGTGGGCCTGCCACGTGGTCCACCACTCCAGCGAGAAGTTCAACCTGACCACCGCCCTGCGCCAGCCCTGGACCTCGCTGACCGTGTGGCCGTTCTACCTTCCGCTCATCGCCGCCGGAGTCCACCCGGCCGCCCTCGCCTTCTGCTCCTCGGCCAACCTCGTCTACCAGTTCTGGATCCACACCGAGCGCATCGGCAAGCTGCCCCGGTGGTTCGAGTCCGTGTTCAACACGCCGTCCCACCACCGTGTCCACCACGCCTCGCAGGGCGGTTACCTGGACCGCAACTTCGGCGGCATCCTCATCGTCTGGGACCGGCTCTTCGGCTCGTTCGTCGAGGAGACCGAACGGCCCGTCTACGGGTTGACCAAGAACATCAACACGTTCAACCCGATCAAGGTCGCCACTCATGAGTACGTCGCGATCGTCAAGGACATCAAGGCGGCGTCCGGTTGGCGCGAGCGCGCGGGGCGGGTGTTCCGGGGGCCGGGCTGGAAGCCGGAGCCCGTGAAGGAACCTGCCGAGGAGACCGTGGCCGCGTGAGGCCACTGCTCAGCGCCGCCTCCGGCACGCCCAAGGCCCGCGCGGCCCGGGCGGCTCTCATGGCCTTCGCCGCCGTGGCCGCCGTGGACCTCCTCGCCCTCGCCGTCGGCTGGAACCCCGGGCACACCGCTGCCAAGCCGCTCCTCATGCCGCTCCTCGCGGCGCACGCGGCCCTGAGCGGCGCACCCCGGCTGCTTGTCGCCGCCCTCCTGTGCGGCTGGGGCGGCGACACCTTCCTCCTCCTCGACGCGGACCCCGCCTTCCTCGCCGGAATGGCCTGCTTCGCCGCCGGCCACGTCTGCTACCTGGCGCTGTTCCGGACGTACGGCCCGGCCCACGCGCGTGCCCGTCACCTCGCCGCCGGGTACGCGCTCGTCCTCGCCGGAACCGTCGCGCTCCTGTGGCCCGACCTGCCCGCCGGCCTGCGCGTGCCCGTCGCCGTCTACAGCGCCCTGCTCACCGCCATGGCCTGTGCCGCCGCCGTACGCGTCGGCCCGCTCGCCGGGCTCGGCGGCGCGCTGTTCCTGCTCTCCGACACCCTCATCGCGACCGGCGTCGCCGAGTGGCCGCAGCCGCCCCGCCCCGACCTGTGGATCATGCTGACCTATGTCGTGGCGCAGTTCCTGCTGGTCACCGGCACCCTCACCGCGCGGCGCCCGGCGGTGTCGGCGTACCGTGAAGTGCGCTCGACCACCCCCTGAGCGCGGGTACCACCTGAGACGAGAAGGATCCTCGCCATGCGCGCCACCACCATCCACGCCGCCTTCGACATGCGTGTGGAGGACGTCCCCGAGCCGATCGTGCAGCTCCCCACCGACGCCGTCGTGAAGGTGCTGCGCGCCTGCATCTGCGGCAGCGACCTGTGGGCCTACCGGGGCGAGGCGGCCCGGCAGCCGGGGCAGCGCATCGGGCACGAGTTCCTCGGCGTCGTCGAGGAGACCGGCTCCGAGGTGAGCACGGTGCGCCGCGGTGACCTCGTCGTCGCGCCCTTCATGTGGTCCGACGGCGTCTGCGACTACTGCCACGACGGGCTGAACACCTCCTGCGTGCACGGCGGTTTCTGGGGCTCCGTCGGCTACGACGGCGGCCAGGGCGAGGCCGTCCGCGTGCCCTGGGCCGACGGCACCCTCGTCGCGCTGCCCAAGGACGCCGCCTCCGACGAGCGGCTGCTGTCCGCGCTGCTGACCCTGTCCGACGTGCTCGGCACCGGCCACCACGCCGCCCTCGGCGCGGGTGTCCGGCCCGGTGCGACCGTCGCCGTCGTCGGTGACGGGGCCGTCGGGCTGTGCGCGGTGCTCGCCGCCAAGCGGCTGGGCGCCGAGCGGATCATCGCGCTGGGCCGCCACGAGGTCCGCACCGACATCGCGCGCCGCTTCGGCGCCACCGACGTCGTCGCCGAGCGCGGGGACGCGGCCGTCGAGGCGGTCCGTGAACTCACCGGCGGCCAGGGCGCGCACGCCGTCGTCGAGGCCGTCGGCACCGAGCAGTCCATGCGCACGGCGGTCGGCGTCGCGCGCGACGGCGGCACCGTGGGCTGGGTCGGTGTGCCGCACGGCAGCGGCACCGGGATCGACCTCGGGGTGATGTTCGACCGGAACATCGGGCTGCGCGGCGGTGTCGCGCCGGTCCGCGCGTACATCCCGCAGCTGCTGCCCGACATCCTGGACGGCACCATCGACCCGTCGCCCGTCTTCGACCTGACCGTCGACCTGGAGGGCGTCCCGGCGGGCTACAAGGCGATGGACGAGCGGACCGCCCTCAAGGTGCTGGTGACGGCCTGACGCCGACGCTCACCAGCGGATCGGCACCGGCAGCGCCGTCAGCAGGCCCGACACCGCGACCACGACCGCCAGCACGACGACCTCCGCCCGCGCGGGGGAGCAGGCGGTCAGCGGGTCGGGCGCCCGGCGCAGCCGCGTCCGCGCCCAGACGGCGAGCGCGGCGACCGAGGCCACCAGCAGCACCTTGGCGAGCAGCGCCCGCCCGTACGCCGTCGTCGTGAGCTGGTCGAGGACCGTCTCCGGCGGCATCCGGCGCAGGGTGCTCCAGACGCCGGTCGCGGTGATCGCGGCGAGCAGGGCGACGGCCACGCGCGCGTAGAGGCCGAGCAGGGCGGCGCCCGCGGCGGACGGGCTCCAGCACCGCAGAGTGCGCAGCACGTACAGCAGACCGCCCACCCACACCGCCGCGCACGTCAGATGGACGAGCGTCAGCGCCGATCCGAGCAGCGGGCTGTACTCGGTCGTGGGGTGGGCCCGCAGCGCCTCCGCGACGATCACCGCGGCCAGCGGCCACACCTGGGTGCCGGGGCGGGCGGAGCGGGCGCACAGCCAGGCCACGAGGAACGCGTTGACCTCGACGAGCGCGAGCCGGCCGTCCCGGGAGTCGTACAGTCCGCCCACGTCGATCTCGCCGAGGCTGTGCGGCACGAGGTTGCCCGTCGACACGACCGAGGCCAGCGCCAGCGCGGCGACGAAACCGGCGGCGGTCGCGTACGGCGCCCACGCGCGCGGGGCGACCGGGGGAGCGCCGGGCACCGCGCGCGTCAGCCGGCGCGCGAACAGCTCGCCCACCGGGACGCACAGCGCCGCGAACAGCACCGCCCGCAGCAGCGCGATGCCGCCGACTCCGGGTGCCGCGGCCTCCCCGGTGCCATGCAGCGCCGCGGACGGGCCGAGCAGCGGCAGCAGCGCGCCGAGCAGCACCAGGACGAGGACGGCGACGGCGCGGCCGACATCCGGGCGGGGCGCCGGTTCCCCGGCCTGGGCCGGCCCGGCGCTGGGTCTTATCAAGGTCACCTCAAGATCTTCACCAGCGGTCGCAGAACCGGGCAAGTCCAGTGAAACAACTGGCGGTACGGCATTCCGCCCAGGGGTACGGTTTCCGGCCGACCCTCACTCACTCCCAGCGGGCGGGATCGGCGCCCCAGGGCCCCGGTGGGCGGGCCCAGTCCGTCGGCCCGCCGGTGAGGGACACCGGGGTCAGGGCGTACCGCAGCCGCCCGAGGGGACTGTCCCGCTCGGCCAGCCGGGCGCCGGGGCCGTCGTACCCGCCGTCGTCGCCGGTGTCCTCGGCGCGCACCTCCGCCGTCAGCCACCGCGCGGTGCGGGCCAGCGCCACGCGCGCGAGCCGGCTCCCGCCCTCCCGTGTCTGCTCGGTCAGCGCCCGCAGGACGGCCGCCGCCAGCAGATAGCCGCTCCCGTGGTCCAGGGCCTGGGCGGGCAGCGCGCCCGGCTGTTCCGCCGAGCCCTCGGTGACGGCGATCCCGGTTGCCACCTGCACCAGACTGTCGAAGCCGCGCCGCCCGCTCCAGGGCCCGTACCCGCCCCACGCCGACAGCTGCGCCACGACCACCCCGGGCCGCCGCTCCGCCAGCGCCTCGGGCGACAGTCCGAACCGGTCCAGGGAGCCGGGCCGGTACCCGGTGACGACGACGTCCGCCGCCGCGAGCAGCTCCTCGAACGTCCGCCGGTCGGCCTCCAGGTCCAGCGTCGCCGAACGCTTCCCGAAGTCCGTGTCGGCGTGCTGGTCGGGGAGTTCGGGCAGCCGCGGCGGGTCCAGCCGCAGCACGTCCGCGCCGAGGAGGGCGAGCGTGCGGGTGGCGACGGGACCGGCGATGACCCGGGTCAGATCCAGCACGCGCAGTCCGGCGGCGGGCAGCAGGGGAGCGGCGTCGAGGGGCGCGAGCACGCGCGCGGGGGCGTCGTCGAGCCGCCCGCGCTCCACGAGCGGACGTCCGGCGACGGCCCGCCCCTGTTCGTGCTCCGCCCACTCCTCGGGTGTCCGCAGCGCGACGGCGAGCCCTCCGGCCGCGTACACGGCCTCCTCGACCTCCCGCGCGGACCGCTCGGCGAACGCGTCCTCCATGTACTCGGCGGGCCCCATCACGCTCACCAGCCGCTCCCGGTGACGCGGATAGTTGGCGTGCGTCCGCACCCATCCGTCCCGGGTCCGCCAGAACCGCGACAGTGGCGCGAAGGCGACCGGCGCGCGGCCATCGACCAACAGATGGCGCTCACTGGTGAACGCGACCGCCACGGCCCCGTCGTCCACCCGCACCCGAGCCGCCTCACCACCCCTGGCGGCGCCCAGTTCGGCAGCGGCCAGCGCACACGCCCCGACACACCCCCGCGCCAACTCCCGCACCGGAAGCCGGGAGCGCAGCACCCCCGTCCGCCCCGCCCCGTCCACCCGCCCCACCAGAGCGGGATCACCACCGAGCGCGGACCACGCGGACTTGATCGACATCATGACTCAACTATGCAGTATTGACTCAATCAACATATGAGGCGGCGGACCACCAGAGCCGCACCTCCGTGCGCACGTCGGTCGGCCGCAGTTCCCAGCCCTGCGCCAGGGCCACCTCGGCGACATGGCGGCCCCCGACGCCCCGGTACTCGCGCACGGGAATCGCACACTCGACGACCGGCCGCGCCTTCCCCGGCCCGCCCGGCGCGGAGGCCCGCCCGGTCCACCCGGCGACCACCCGCTCGACACGCGCCCGGTAGTAGTCGGCGTCCCCCTCGTGCCGCAGCTCCGGCCAGCTCACGTACCACCCCGGCACCGGACGCAACCGCCCGATCACCCGATCGAAGTCCTTCCCGGCCTCACAGGCAAAAGGGCCGGGGCATCAGCCCCGGCCCCTCGCGTGCGTGCCCGACGGCTCAGGTCACTTGACCGCGCGCAGGGCGTTCACGATGCCCGCGCCGTAGAAGCCGTTGAGGCGCTTGCCGCCCACGCAGGTCGCGTCCTGGGTGCCGTCGCCGTCCTGGTCGTAGGAGGCGGGGCAGCCCGGGTTGTCCGCCTGGGCCTTCAGGAGGGCCTGGAGCTGCGCCGGGGAGGCCTTCGGGTGGGTCGACTTCAGGAGGGCGGCGACGCCCGCGGCGTGCGGGGAGGCCATCGAGGTGCCCTGGAGGAAGCCGTAGGAGTTGTTCGGCAGCGGACCCAGGACGCGGCCGTTCTTCGACGGGGTGTCCGGGATCTGGTAGAGCCGGTCGCCGCCCGGGGCCGCGACGTCGATGACGCCGTAACCGTAGGACGAGTAGTACGACTTGAGGTTGTTCACGCCGGTCGCGCTGACCGTGACGACACCGGGGAGCTGGGTCGGCACGTCGAAGCACTCGTGCGGGTCGACGGTCCGCGGCACCGGCGTGGAGTCGTCGGGGCTGCTGTCGTCGAGGAGGGCGTCCGAGTCGAGGTCGTCGTTGGAGTTGCCCGCCGACGCCAGGTTCAGCGTGCCCTTCTTCTGCGCGTACAGCGACGCCCTGTTGACCGCGTCGACGATGGCGCGCTGGTCCGGGTCGTCCAGGCAGTTGTACAGCCACGGGTCCACGTAGTAGCTGTTGTTCGTGATCTCCACGCCGTGGTCGGCGGCGAACACGAACGCGCAGACGACACTCTCCGGGTAGAAGAGGCCGTTGCTCGGGTCGGTCACGTTGATCGCCGAGACCTTGACCCCGGGAGCGACACCGGCGACGCCGATGCCGTTGCGCGCGGCGGCGATCTCACCGGCCACGTGCGTGCCGTGGTAGTCGTTCACGGTGTACGGCCGCCACGCGCCGAAGCTGGTGTCCGCGACACCGCCGTCGCAGTTGGCGGACTGGGAGGCGGAGAAGTTCGGCGCGATGTCCGGGTGGGTGTCGTCGACACCGGTGTCGATCACCGCGACGGTGACCTTCTTGCTGCCCGGGTTGATCGCGGCGGCCTTGTCGGCGCCGATCACCCGCAGGTCCCACTGGTCGGCCTCGAGGGGCTCGCTCGTCGCGTCCGCCGAGGAGGCCTGCTCGATCTTCGCGGCCTGTTCCTTCGTCAGGACCTGGACGGCGCCCTCGTCCGTCGTGCTCGCGGCCGTCAGCGGCGACGTACGCGTCGCACCCGCCGACTGCACACCGCGCACCTTGCGTATCTGTGCCCCGAAGTCCGGGTCGGCGGAGTGGGCGACGATCACGCCGATCTTCTCGTACGTGATCACGACCGTGCCGCCGGCCGCGGCAACCGCCTTCTTCACCGACTCGATCGTGCGGTGGTCGAGCTTGGTGTTGACGACGTACGACAGGTTCGGCGCGTCCGCGGCCTGCGCGGTGGCCTCCGTGTACGAGGCCGCCGACGCCGCCGCCGGAAGGAAGCCGAGCGAGGCGGTCAGCGACAGCACGACCGGCACGGCGAGCGCGAGCCGGCGTCTGGAACGCAGATGAGGCATGGGGTCTCCACATCATCCGGAAACGAATCCGCCCGAGACACAGGTGGTGCCCGGGCAGGTACATGACGGGTGGTGCAGGCCCGAAGCTATCCCGCGTAACCGCTGGCCAGCAATGCCTTCCGGGGGCCAGTTCGGAAAGAGGCACGGCCAGTTGAACCACTCCTGGCGTGCCACCGTGACCTTGGGCAGGGAGCGCGAGCACGATCGTGCCCCCTGATGAAACCGCGAGGAACAGAGCCGCCCATGTCCGTCGTACCGAACCCGTCCCCCGACCCCGACCAGCCCCCTTCCACCGTGGCAACAGCGCCCGCAACGCGAGGAGACTCCGTGGCTACCGACGCATCGCCCCCCTCGACAGAGCAACACCAACTCCCCAGCACCGAGGAGTTCACCGAGGTGCAGCAGAGCGCGGAGTTCGGTGAACTGCGCCGCTCCTACCGCAACTTCGCCTTCCCCCTCACCGTGGCGTTCATCGCCTGGTACCTGCTGTACGTCCTGCTGTCGAACTACGCGGGCGATTTCATGGGCACCAAGCTCTTCGGCAACATCAACGTCGCCTTCGTCCTCGGTATCGCCCAGTTCGTCACCACGTTCCTCATCGCCTGGTGGTACTCGCGGCACGCCGCCGCCAAGCTCGACCCCAAGGCCGAGGCGATCAAGTCCCGGATGGAGGGCGGCGCATGAGCCCCGCGATCACCCTGGCGGCCGGCGAGGCCAGCGAGCACCGGCCGCTGATCATCAGCCTCTTCGCGGTGTTCGTCGTCGCGACCCTGGTCATCACCATCTGGGCCGGCCGGCAGACCAAGGACGCCGCCGACTTCTACGCGGGCGGACGCCAGTTCAGCGCCTTCCAGAACGGCCTCGCCGTCTCCGGCGACTACATGTCGGCCGCGTCCTTCCTCGGCATCGCCGG
This sequence comes from Streptomyces sp. NPDC090106, assembly GCF_044747265.1. Classification (NCBI taxonomy): domain Bacteria; kingdom Bacillati; phylum Actinomycetota; class Actinomycetes; order Kitasatosporales; family Streptomycetaceae; genus Streptomyces; species Streptomyces sp. NPDC090106. The sequence continues at coordinate 677,162 of NZ_JBIVDS010000005.1, forward strand.
CGCCATCGCCCTCTTCGGCTACGACGGCTTCCTCTACTCCATCGGCTTCCTCGTGGCCTGGCTCGTCGCCCTGCTCCTGGTCGCCGAACCGCTCAGGAACTCCGGCCGCTACACGATGGGCGACGTCCTCGCGTACCGCATGCGCCAGCGCCCCGTGCGCACCGCGGCCGGCACCTCCACCATCGTCGTGTCGATCTTCTACCTGCTCGCGCAGATGGCGGGCGCGGGCGTCCTCGTCTCGCTGCTGCTCGGCATCACCTCCGACGCGGGCAAGGTCGGCATCGTCGCCCTCGTCGGCGTCCTGATGATCGTGTACGTCTCCATCGGCGGCATGAAGGGCACCACCTGGGTCCAGATGGTCAAGGCCGTCCTCCTCATCAGCGGCACGATCCTCATTACGTTCCTGGTGCTGCTGAAGTTCAACTTCAACATCTCGGATCTGCTGGGCACCGCCGCCGAGAAGAGCGGCAAGGGCTCGGCCTTCCTGGAGCCCGGCCTCCAGTACGGCGCGACCGGCACCTCCAAGCTGGACTTCATCTCGCTCGGCATCGCCCTCGTCCTCGGCACCGCGGGCCTGCCGCACATCCTGATCCGCTTCTACACGGTGCCCAACGCCAAGGCCGCCCGTAAGTCCGTGAACTGGGCCATCGGCATCATCGGCGGCTTCTACCTGATGACCATCGCCCTCGGCTTCGGCGCCGCCGCGCTGATCTCCCAGGACGAGATCATCGCGTCCAACCCGTCCGGCAACACCGCCGCCCCGCTGCTCGCCCTGCACCTCGGCGGTGTCGACTCGGCCTGGGGCGCGATCCTGCTGGCCACGATCTCCGCGGTGGCCTTCGCGACGATCCTCGCGGTGGTGGCGGGTCTGACACTGGCCTCGTCGTCCTCGTTCGCGCACGACATCTACGCCAACGTCATCCGCAAGGGCCAGGCGTCCGGCAAGGAGGAGGTCCGCGCGGCCCGCTGGGCGACCGTCTTCATCGGTGCCGCCGCCATCGGCCTGGGCGCGCTCGCCCGCGACCTGAACGTGGCCGGTCTGGTCGCGCTCGCCTTCGCGGTCGCCGCGTCCGCGAACCTGCCGACCATCCTCTACAGCCTCTTCTGGAAGCGCTTCACCACCCAGGGCGCGCTGTGGTCGATCTACGGCGGTCTCATCGTCGCCGTCGGCCTGGTGCTGTTCTCGCCCGTGGTCTCCGGCGACCCGAAGGCGATGTTCCCGGACGTCGACTTCGCCTACTTCCCGCTGAAGAACCCGGGCATCATCTCCATCCCCTTCGGCTTCCTGATGGGCTTCCTCGGCACGGTCCTGTCCAAGGAGGAGCCGGACGCCGGCAAGTACGCGGAGCTGGAGGTCCGGTCCCTGACCGGCACCGGCGCCCACTAGGGCGACTCTCCGCACGTTCCACCGGGAGGCCGCGTCGTAGATCCCTACGACGCGGCCTCCCGGCACCTCGTGGGATCGGGCCGCTGCTCGTTGTCGGTGTGGTCACGTAGGCTCGCAAGTGACGGAAGACGAACACATCGCGACGAGGGAGGGGGCCCACGTGCTCATCGACACCTACGGCCGGGTGGCCACCGACCTGAGAGTCTCGCTGACCGACCGGTGCAATCTGCGTTGTACGTACTGCATGCCCGAGGAGGGTCTGCAGTGGCTGTCCAAGACCGACCTGCTCACGGACGACGAGATCGTCCGCCTCATCGGTATCGCCGTCACCTCCCTCGGTGTCGAGGAGGTCCGCTTCACCGGCGGTGAACCCCTGCTGCGCCCCGGCCTGGTCGGCATCGTGGAGCGCGTCGCGGCCCTCGCGCCCCGCCCGCAGATGTCCCTCACGACCAACGGCATCGGCCTCAAGCGCACGGCCGCCGCCCTCAAGGCCGCGGGCCTGGACCGGGTCAACGTCTCCCTCGACACCCTGCGCCCCGACGTCTTCAAGACCCTCACCCGCAGGGACCGGCACAAGGACGTCATCAAGGGCCTGTACGCCGCCCGCGAGGCCGGTCTGACCCCGGTCAAGGTCAACTCCGTCCTGATGCCCGGTCTCAACGACGACGAGGCCCCCGACCTGCTGGCCTGGGCCGTCGAGCACGACTACGAACTGCGGTTCATCGAGCAGATGCCCCTGGACGCCCAGCACGGCTGGAAGCGCGACGGCATGATCACCGCGGGCGACATCCTGACCTCCCTGCGCACCCGCTTCGACCTCACCGAGGAGAGCGCCGAACGCCGCGGCTCGGCCCCCGCCGAGCGCTGGGTGGTGGACGGCGGCCCGCATGTCGTCGGCGTGATCGCCTCCGTCACCCGCCCGTTCTGCGCGGCCTGCGACCGCACCCGGCTCACCGCCGACGGCCAGATCCGCAACTGCCTGTTCGCCCGGGAGGAGACGGACCTGCGCACGGCCCTGCGCTCCGACGCCCCGGACGAGGAGATCGCCCGCATATGGAAGACCGCCATGTGGGGCAAGAAGGCGGGCGCGGGCCTGGACGACCCGACGTTCGTCCAGCCGGACCGCCCCATGTCGGCGATCGGCGGCTAGCGGCCCTGACGGTCAGTGGCCCTGGCGTCAGCGGCCCTCGGGCGCCGGGTCCCGCCAGTCGGCGAACGCCACGACGTCCTTGAGGAATCCCCGGACCCCGAGGAACTGGGACAGATGCTCCCGGTGCTCCTCGCACGCCAGCCAGGTCTTGCGGCGCTCCGGCGTGTGGATCTTCGGGTTGTTCCACGCGAGGACCCACTCGGCGTCGGCACGGCAGCCCTTGGCGGAGCAGATCGGGATGGTCTCGTCACTCACTGGTTCGTCTCACAGGATGTCGCACAAAAGGCGACGCCGAGCAGCCACGGGGGGAGCTGCCCGGCGTCGGTCTGTCGCTCCGACGGGGGATGCGGAGCGCATAGGGAGTATGTCACGGCCGACCCGTGGCCCGGCACTGGAACAACATGATTGATCTGAGCTTTTCTTGAGGTCCGGACGGAGGACGGGTTCCGGTTCCGGCCCCGTCAACAGGCCCTCCGCCGAGGTCACGTACGCTCGTGCGGCTCGCCGCGGACCCCGCTCGCGGAGGTCCCCGCGGCGCCCTCGCCGGCGTCCTCCGGGACGGGTTCCGCCAACCGTTCGTCGGCCCTCGGCGGCGCAAGCTCCCCCGCTGCCGAAAGCGCGGGAGGTGCCCCCAGCCGGACCGGAGTCGCTACGAACGTGGACGGCAGCCCCGGCGCGTTCTCCCGTCCGGCGTTGGCGATCACCACGGAGACATAGGGGAGCAGCACGCCCAGCACCAGCGCGACGATCGCGACGTGCCGTTCGACGTTCCAGAGGGAGGCCGCGAGGATCACCGACAGGGTGCGCACCGACATCGAGATCACGTACCGGCGCTGCCGGCCCCGCACGTCCTCCTGGAGACCGGTCCGGGCTCCGGTGATCCGGAAAACCTCGGCGCCGCCGCTCGCATGCCGCTTCCGCATCACATTCCACCATCCGCCCGCATCGGACTCTCCGCGGTCCGTACCCGCTCCGCACCCGGCGTACGTGCCGGACCCGGACACCACCCCACGTTACGCCGCGCCTGCGACGCCTACGAGACCGGGGCGCCTTCCGTCCGGGCGATGCCTCTGCGCCGTACCGCGTACGGCTCCACTCGACATGCGGCGTAGGGCGCATGGGCCGACACTGGCGGTAATGCTCACGTCGAGCCGTACAAGGAGGCAGCCATGGGCTGGTTGTGGGCGATCATCGTGGGATTCGTGCTGGGTCTGATCGCCAAGGCGATCCTGCCCGGCAAGCAGCACAGTCCCCTCTGGCTGACCACCATCTTCGGCATGCTCGGTGCCATCGTCGGCAACGCGATCGCGCGCTGGGCGGGCGTCGACGAGACGAGCGGCATCGACTGGAGCCGCCATGCCTTCCAGCTCGTCGCCGCGATCATCATCGTCGGCGTGGGCGACATGCTCTACATGATGACGCTGGGCAAGAAGAAGGCGCAGCAGACCTAGACACCGGTCGGCGCGGACGACGAAAGGGGCGGCCTCCCACCCGGGAAGCCGCCCCTTCGCGCACCCTCAGGCGCCGGTGACCTCGACCGCCGCCAGGTTCTTCTTGCCCCGGCGCAGCACCAGCCAGCGGCCGTGCAGCAGGTCCTCCGCGGCGGGGACGGCGTCCTCGGCGGTGACCTTCACGTTGTTCACGTAGGCGCCGCCCTCCTTCACCGTCCGGCGCGCGGCCGACTTGCTGGCCACGAGCCCGACCTCGGCGAACAGGTCCACGACCTGGCCCAGCTCGGCGACCCGCACGCGCGGCAGCTCCGACAGCGACGCGGCCAGCGTCCGCTCGTCCAGCTCCGCCAGCTCGCCCTGACCGAACAGGGCCTTCGACGCGGCGATCACGGCGGCCGTCTGGTCCGCCCCGTGCACCAGCGTCGTCAGCTCCTCGGCCAGCGCGCGCTGGGCGGCACGGGCCTGCGGACGCTCCTCGGTCTGCCGCTCCAGCTCCTCCAGCTCCTCGCGGGACAGGAAGGACAGGATGCGCATGTACGTCGAGATGTCCCTGTCGTCCACGTTCAGCCAGAACTGGTAGAACGCGTACGGCGTCGTCATCTCCGGGTCCAGCCAGACCGCGCCGCCCTCGGTCTTGCCGAACTTGGTGCCGTCCGACTTGACCATCAGCGGCGTCGCCAGGCAGTGCGCCTCGGCGTCCGGCTCCAGGCGGTGGATCAGGTCCAGGCCCGCCGTGAGGTTGCCCCACTGGTCGCTGCCGCCCTGCTGGAGCGTGCAGCCGTAGCGGCGGTACAGCTCCAGGAAGTCCATGCCCTGAAGGAGCTGGTAGCTGAACTCCGTGTAGCTGATGCCCTCCTGGGACTCCAGACGGCGGGCCACGGAGTCCTTGGTCAGCATCTTGTTGACGCGGAAGTGCTTGCCGATGTCCCGCAGGAACTCGATGGCGGAGAGCCCGGCCGTCCAGTCCAGGTTGTTCACCATCGTCGCCGCGTTCTCGCCCTCGAAGGACAGGAACGGCTCGATCTGCCCGCGCAGCCGGGTCACCCAGTTCGCGACCGTCTCCGGGTCGTTCAGCGTGCGCTCCGCCGTGGGGCGGGGGTCGCCGATCTGCCCGGTCGCGCCGCCCACCAGGGCCAGCGGACGCAGCCCCGCCTGCTGGAGCCGGCGCATGGTGAGCACCTGCACCAGGTGGCCGACGTGGAGGCTGGCCGCGGTCGGGTCGAAGCCGCAATAGAACGTGACGGGACCGTCCGCGAGCGCCTTGCGCAAAGCGTCCTCGTCAGTGGACTGGGCCCACAGCCCACGCCACTTCAGCTCGTCGACGATGTCCGTCACGGTTCTCGCGTCTCCTTGGATGTCATCAGGCGGCCGGGCGGCCACCGGCTACGAGGTTATACGCCCCGGCTGACAGAGCTCATATTGAAATCCGGCACCCTCAGGGCCGGCATCGCGGCCCTGGTGAACCAGTCGCTCCACTCCCTCGGCAGCGTCTTCTCCGTGCGCCCGGCCTCGGTGGCCCGGCCCAGCAGGTCCACCGGCGACTCGTTGAACCGGAAGTTGTTGACCTCGCCGGTCACCTCGCCGTTCTCGACCAGGTACACGCCGTCGCGGGTCAGCCCGGTCAGCAGCAGCGTCGCCGGGTCGACCTCGCGGATGTACCACAGGCACGTCAGCAGCAGCCCCCGCTCGGTGCCCGCGACCATCTCCTCGATCGACCGGTCCTCACCGCCGTCCAGGATGATGTTGTCGATGCCCGGCGCCACCGGCAGCGAGGTCAGCCCCGCGCTGTGCCGGCTGGTCAGCAGACCGCTGAGCACGCCCTCGCGCATCCACTCGGTGGGCGCCAGCGGCAGCCCGTTGTCGAACACCGACGCGTCACCGCCGGAGGAGTGCGCGAGCACGAACGGCGCCGACTCCAGACCCGGCTCGTTCGGGTCGCTGCGCAGAGTCAGCGGCAGGTCGGTGAGCCGCTCGCCGAGCCGTGTGCCGCCGCCCGGCTGGGAGAACACCGTCCGGCCCTCGGCCGCGTCCCGGCCCGACGCCGACCACATCTGGTAGATCAGCAGATCCGCCACGGCCGTCGGCGGCAGCAGCGTCTCGTACCGCCCGGCCGGCAGATCGTGCTTGCGCGCGGCCCACCCGAGCCGTACGGCGAGTTCGGCGTCCAGCGCCGCCGGGTCGACGTCCTTGAAGTCCCGGGTGGAACGGCCCGCCCACGCCGAGCGCGTCCGGTCCGGCGACTTCGCGTTCAGCTCCAGCGTCCCGTTGGGCTGGTCGTGCCGCAGCCGCAGCCCCGTCGAGGTGCCCAGGTAGCTGGAGACCAGCTCGTGGTTGGCGAAGCCGTACAGCTCGCGGCCACCGGCACGCGCGCGGGCGAAGGACTCGCCCAGGGCGGGCGCGAAGTCGGCGAACACCGTCGAGGAGGTCTCGGCGGGCGCGTCCGTGAAGTCCGGGGACGCCGGTACGTCCCGCACCAGCGGCTGCGCGTCCTCCGCGGGCGCGGCACCGTGCGCGGCGGCCTCGGCGGCCCGCACGAGGGGCTCCAGCTCGTCGAGGGTGACGGCGGCCCGGGAGACGACCCCCGAGGCGGTGCCCTCCTTGCCGTCGACCGTCGCGATCACGGTGAGGGTCCGGCCGCGGGTGACGCCGTTGGTGGTGAGCGAGTTGCCCGCCCAGCGCAGATTGGCCGTGGACCGCTCGTCGGCGATGACCACGCAGCCGTCCGCGCGGGACAGTCCGAGGGCGCGCTCGACGATCTCGTGCGGCTTGTGGGTACGCGAGCTCATCGACCGGCCTCCTGGGTGGTGTTCAGAATGTTGACGCCCTTGAAGAGGGCCGACGGGCAGCCGTGCGACACCGCGGCCACCTGCCCGGGCTGGGCCTTGCCGCAGTTGAAGGCGCCGCCGAGGACATAGGTCTGCGGACCGCCGAGGGCCGCCATGGAGCCCCAGAAGTCGGTCGTCGTGGCCTGGTAGGCGACGTCCCGGAGCTGGCCGGTGATCCGGCCGTTCTCGATCCTGAAGAACCGCTGCCCGGTGAACTGGAAGTTGTAGCGCTGCATGTCGATGGACCAGGAACGGTCGCCGACCACGTAGATCCCGCGGTCCACGCCCCCGATCAGATCCTCCGTCGACATGCCGGCCGGGTCCGGCTGGAGCGACACGTTCGCCATGCGCTGCACGGGCACGTGCCCGGGGGAGTCCGCGTAGGCGCAGCCGTTGGAGCGGTCGAAGCCGGTGAGCCGGGCGATCCGCCGGTCCAGCTGGTAGCCGACGAGCGTCCCGTCCTTGACCAGGTCCCAGGACTGGCCCGCCACGCCCTCGTCGTCGTAGCCGATGGTGGCCAGACCGTGCTCGGCGGTGCGGTCGCCGGTCACGTTCATCAGATCGGAGCCGTAGCGCAGCTTGCCCAGCTGGTCGAAGGTGGCGAAGGAGGTGCCGGCGTAGGCGGCCTCGTAGCCGAGGGCGCGGTCCAGCTCGGTGGCGTGGCCGATGGACTCGTGGATGGTCAGCCAGAGGTTCGACGGGTCGACGACGAGGTCGTACAGCCCCGCCTCGACGCTCGGCGCCCGCATCTTCTCGGCGAGCAGCTCGGGGATCTGCTCCAGCTCCGACTCCCAGTCCCAGCCGGTGCCCGTGAGGTACTCCCAGCCGCGTCCGACGGGCGGCGCGACGGTGCGCATCGAGTCGAACTCACCGCTCGACTCGTCGACCGACACGGCGGTCAGCGAGGGGTGCAGCCGGACCCGCTGCTGGGTGGTCACGGTCCCGGCGGTGTCGGCGTAGAACTTGTTCTCATGGACGGTGAGCAGCGACGCGTCGACATGGTTGACGCCGCTCGCGCCGAGCAGCCGCGCGCTCCAGTCGGCGAGCAGCCCGGCCTTCTCCTCGTCGGGCACGGTGAACGGGTCGATGTCGTAGGAGGAGACCCAGGTCCGCTCGGCGTGCACCGGCTCGTCGGCCAGCTCGACCCGCTCGTCCGAACCGGCCGCCTTGATCACCTGGGCGGACAGCTTCGCCATGGCCACCGCCTGCGAGGCGACCTTGGCCGCCGCGTCCATGCTGAGGTCCACCCCCGACGCGAAGCCCCATGTCCCGCCGTGCACGACCCGGACCGCGTAGCCGAGGTCGGTGGTGTCCGACGAGCCGGCCGGCTTGGCGTCCCTGAGGCGCCAGGAGGCGCTGCGCACCCGCTCGAACCGGAAGTCCGCGTGCTCGGCGCCCAGCGCACGCGCGCGTGCCAGCGCGGCGTCGGCGAGCGCGCGTAGGGGAAGCGCCGTAAAGGCTTCGTCGATGGAATGAGGCACCGGGACATCTCCCTGCAGTCGAGACCTGTTGGCTCCGATCATGTCGCGTGGGCGCGTCCGGGGACCATACGTTTCCGTCCGGAGTGCGCGTCCTTCTGTAGGGATCCGACAGTGAGTCCCCTGAGCCACTGTCGGTGCCCGAATGTCCGCGGGTGAGAGGAGCCCGATAGGTTTTCGGGGTAGCCGCCTGTCATGCAGGTGTTCGGGCGGACGCACCAGACCGCTATCGAAAGGGTGATCCGTTGAGCCGCTCGGTTCTCGTCACCGGAGGCAACCGGGGCATCGGCCTCGCCATCGCCCGCGCATTCGCCGAGGCCGGCGACAAGGTCGCGATCACATACCGTTCGGGGGAGCCACCGGCCGAACTGAAGGAACTGGGCTGCCTGGCAGTCAAGTGCGACATCACCGACACCGAGCAGGTGGAGCAGGCCTACAAGGAGATCGAGGACGCGCACGGTCCCGTCGAGGTCCTGATCGCCAACGCCGGCATCACCAAGGACCAGCTCCTGATGCGCATGTCCGAGGAGGACTTCACGTCCGTCCTCGACACCAACCTCACCGGCACCTTCCGGGTCGTCAAGCGCGCCAACCGCGCCATGCTGCGGGCCAAGAAGGGCCGCGTCGTCCTCATCTCGTCGGTCGTCGGCCTGCTCGGCGGTCCCGGCCAGGCGAACTACGCCGCCTCCAAGGCCGGCCTGGTGGGCTTCGCGCGGTCCCTCGCCCGTGAGCTGGGCTCGCGCAACATCACCTTCAACGTCGTGGCGCCCGGCTTCGTCGACACCGACATGACCAAGGTGCTCACCGACGAGCAGCGTCAGAACATCGTCTCGCAGGTGCCGCTCGGCCGTTACGCCCGGCCGGAGGAGATCGCCGCGGCGGTGCGGTTCCTCGCCTCGGACGACGCCGCGTACATCACTGGAGCCGTCATCCCGGTTGACGGCGGACTGGGAATGGGTCACTGAGCACGATGACGAACACGACTGGAATCCTCGCGGGGAAGAAGATCCTCATCACCGGTGTGCTGATGGAGTCCTCCATCGCCTTCCACACCGCCAAGCTGGCCCAGGAGCAGGGCGCGGAGATCATCCTCACCGCCTGGCCCCGGCCGACGCTCACCGAGCGCATCGCCAAGAAGCTGCCCCACCCGGAGAACGTCAAGGTCCTGGAGCTCGACGTCTCCAACGACGAGCACCTCGCCCGGTTGGAGAGCCAGGTCCGCGAGCACCTCGGCGACAGGATCGACGGTGTCGTGCACTCCATCGGCTTCGCGCCGCAGGACGCCCTCGGCGGCAACTTCCTGAACACGCCGTTCGAGTCCGTGGCCACCGCCATGCACGTCTCCGCCTTCTCCCTGAAGTCGCTGACGATGGCCCTGCTGCCGCTGATGACCGAGGGCGGCTCCGTCGTCGGCCTCACCTTCGACGCGCAGTTCGCCTGGCCGCAGTACGACTGGATGGGCCCGGCCAAGGCCGCCCTGGAGGCCACCAACCGCTACATGGCGCGTGACCTCGGCAAGCACGACATCCGCTGCAACCTGATCTCGGCGGGCCCGATCGGCTCCATGGCCGCCAAGTCCATCCCGGGCTTCTCGGAGCTCGCGGCCGTCTGGGACAGCCGCTCCCCGCTGGAGTGGAAGCTGGAGGACCCGGAGCCGGCCGGCAAGGGCGTCGTCGCCCTGCTGTCGGACTGGTTCCCGAAGACCACCGGCGAGATCGTCCACGTCGACGGCGGTCTGCACGCCATCGGCGCCTGACCCACCCCGGTGCGGGCCCGCGTCCTCCGGGGCGCGGGCCCTCACTCGTTCGGCCCACCCGACCGGGCGGGAAGGGCGTCCGACCAGGCACGATGGATCACGCGTTCACCCCTCGCTCTCCGCCCGAGGAGGTCTCTTTGTGCGCCTGTCCCGAAGCCTGGCCCCAGCAGCCGTAGCCGTCGCCCTGGTGATGTGCCTGCCCTACGAGGCGGCGCCCCTCGCGCGCGGGGAGACACACGAGGCCCCCGAGCTCTTCGGCGCCGGGTGCTTCAACAAGGTCACGGGCTCCCGGGTGACCGCCTACTGCCACAACCCCTACCCGGCGGTCGACCGCGTCCGGCTGCACATCGAGTGCGACCGCTGGTGGGACCTCGACACCGACAGCGCCCCCGTGGACGCCGGCCCCGCGCAGACCGTACGGCTGGACGGGCGCTGCTGGAACGAGGTGCGCTCCGTGTGGATCAGTCACCAGAAGCGGTGAACAGCCCCGGCCTGCACTGGAACGGATAGCCCGCCGCCCGCGCCGCCGCGGTCTCCGCGTCGCCCGCGCGGATCGCGTCCACCAGACCCGAGTGGTCCAGGTGCGTCTCCGCCGTCATCTCCTCGCCGACGTCGTCGCGCAGCCAGTCCCGCAGTACCTCGCCCAGGTCCGCGTACATCGCCGTCATGACGTCGTTGTGGGACGCGGACACCACCGCCAGGTGGAACGTCGCGTCGGCCGTCACGAAGGCCTCCTTGTCGCGTGCCTCCCAGGCCCGCTCACGCCGGACCAGGAGCGCGTCGAGCTGCTTGAGGTCCTTCTCCGTGCGCCGCTCGGCGGCCAGCCTGGCCGCGGCCGACTCCAGCGTGGAGCGCAGTTCGCCGATGTGCCGCGGATCGGCGTCCGCGAACCGGCGGTGCATCACCCCGGCCAGCTCGCTCGTCGCCACCACATAGGTGCCCGACCCCTGGCGGATGTCCAGCAGGCCGTTGTGCGCGAGCGCGCGCACCGCCTCGCGGACCGTGTTGCGGGCCACCCCCAGCTGCTCGACCAGCTCCGGCTCCGTCGGGATGCGCGCGCCGACCGGCCACTCGCCCGAGGTGATCTGCTGCCGCAGCGCGGCGATGACCTGCTCGGAGAGCACCGAACGACGGGGATGGCTCAGAGGCATGGCACACCTTCGCACGGAAGCGGCGGTACGGGACGGCCGGGGGTACGGCCGGGAGTGGCGCCAGGGGGTGGACAATGAATCATCCCATGATTCTATGATGGGTGGCATGGCACGTGAGGAAACCCGGACGACGACGTCCCTGCACAGACGAAACCCATCGGCGGACGACGCTCCGGAACCGGCCACGCGCGCGTGGACGACCCGGCTGCTGGTCGTCGGCATCGTGCTCGCCGCGCTCAACCTGCGCCCCGCCATCACCAGCCTCGGCGCCCTCCTGGAGGAGGTCCGCGACGGGCTCGGCATGAGCGGCAGCCTGGCCGGGCTCCTCACCTCCGTGCCCCCGCTCTGTTTCGCCGTCTTCGGCGTCATGGCACCCCGGCTCGCCCGCCGCTTCGGCGCGGGCGCCGTGGTGTGCGCCGGGATGGTCGCCATCACCGCGGGCCTGCTGATCCGCCCCTACGCGGGCGGCACGGCCGTCTTCCTGGCCGCCAGCGCCCTTGCCCTCATGGGCATCGCCGTCAGCAACGTCCTGATGCCGGTCATCGTCAAGCAGTGGTTCCCGGACCGGGTCGGCACCATGACCGGCCTGTACTCCATGGCCCTCGCCCTCGGCACGGCGACCGCCGCCGCGGTGACCGTCCCGATGACCGACGCCCTCGGCGGCAGCTGGCAGACCGGCCTCGTCGTCTGGGCCGCCCTGGCCGGCGTGGCCGTGATCCCCTGGATCCCCTTCGTACGACAGCGCCCGGCGCCGTCCGCCGGACAGGGACCCGCGCGCACGGCGCCCGCCGACGCGCGGCAGCCCGCCCTGCGCATCACCCGGAGCCGCACCGCCTGGGCGCTCGCCGTCTTCTTCGGGCTCCAGGCCACCGCCGCCTACATCACCATGGGCTGGCTGCCGCAGATCTTCCGGGACGCCGGGGTGTCCGCGAGCACCGCGGGACTGCTGCTGGCCGTCACCATGGTCATGGGCGTGCCGCTCGCCTTCGTCATCCCGCGCGTGGCGACCCGGCTGCCGCACCAGGGCCCCATCGTCCTGGCGCTCGGCGCCTGCGGGCTCGCCGGGTACGCCGGCCTCTACTTCGCGCCCGCCGCGGGCGCCTGGGCCTGGGCGGTCCTGCTCGGCATCGCCAACTGCGCCTTCCCGCTGGCCCTCACCATGGTCGGCATGCGCGCCAGGACCGGGGCCGGGGTCGCCCAGCTGTCCGCGTTCGCGCAGAGCACCGGCTATCTGCTCTCCATCCCCGGGCCGCTCCTGGTCGGCGTGCTCTACCAGCACAGCGGTGGATGGGGGCTGCCGATCGCCCTCATGACCTGCCTGATGATCCCGCAGACGGTCGTCGGCGTCCTCGCCGGGCGCGACCGCACGGTCGAGGAGGAGGCGGCGGCGTCCGCGGCCCGCTGACGGGCCCGCCGGGCCGGACACCGGCCGCCCCGCACCCCCAGGGGCAGGGCCGGGGCGGCGGGTGCGAGACTTGCCGCATGTCTCCCGTGCTCGACCCGAACCCGCAGAACGGCCAGAAGAAGATGCTCATCATCTTCGGCTCGTTCTTCGCCATCTTCGTGATCATCGCCATCGTCGCGTCGATCGCGGCGCCCTGACCGCCCGCGCCCCCGCCACCGTCTCCGCCGTCGATGGTGGGGCTACCCCCACCATCCCCTAGGGGGCGAGTCTCAGGGTCAACTGGGTGGATCACCGGATGGGTTGACGCCGCCGGCTTCCGTACCTTCGAGATGTGGCCGCGGCGAAGCGGACCACCGGCCCACTCGAAGACCGCGGAGGCATCCATGTCGGCCCCTAGCCACACCCCGCCCCACCCGGCGAGCCGGGGCCGCGCCGACATCCGGCTGCCCTGGTGGGCGCTCGCCCTGCCGACCCTCGCGTTCTTCACACTGCTCGCGCTGATACTCAACCCCTCCGAGGCGCACGCGGCCACCGGCGACCCCGCGATCACCCACCTCCTGGAGCGCATACAGGCGCTGGCCGCCCGCTGAGCCGGAGATCGCCACGCACCCGTGAAGCCGCATGTCAACTCCCTGCGCCCCATGGCCTGTTTCATGCGAAGCTGGATTCCATGAGCGTCGCAGAACCCCGCAGGATTGTCCTCTTCCGGCATGCGAAAGCCGACTGGCCACAGGTGACCGACCACGAGCGACCGCTCGCCGATCGGGGCCGCATGGACGCCGCAGTCGCCGGACGCAAGCTGGCCGACAGCGATATCCCCTTCGATCTGGCCCTCTGCTCCACCGCGATCCGGACCCGCGAGACGTGGAAGCTCGCCGTGCAGGAACTCCCGCACCGGCCGAAAACCGTCTACGAGGAGCGGATCTACGAGGCCTCGCCCGGCGAACTGATCGCCGTGCTCAACGAGACCCCCGACGACACCCAGGACCTCGTCCTGATCGGCCACAACCCGGGCGTCCAGGGCCTGGCCGAGGTCCTCACGGGCTCCGCCGAGGGCGACGCGGGCGAGCGCCTGAGCCGCCGGGGCTTCCCGGCCGCGGCCTTCGTGGTGCTGTCCTTCACCGGTTCCTGGAAGGCCCTGGAACCCGGTACGGCCACCCTGCTCGACTACTGGGCACCGTCCGAATGACGTCCCGCTGACCCGGCAGCGCTGATGCCGAGGGCCCGGCACCGTCACCCGGTGCCGGGCCCTCGCCGTACTCCTCGGCCCTGCCGCTCGCGTTCCTCGGCCGACCCGGCCTTTCGCGCGCTTCCCGCTCCTGAGGCTCGCGCGGCCCGGCCCTACTGCTCGTCGTGCGTGTCCGCGGCCTCGACCTCTTCGCGGGTCACGCCCAGCAGATACAGGACGGTGTCCAGGAAGGGCACGTTCACCGCCGTGTGCGCGGCCTGCCGCACCACCGGCTTGGCGTTGAAGGCGACGCCCAGACCGGCCGCGTTCAGCATGTCCAGGTCGTTGGCCCCGTCCCCGATGGCGACGGTCTGCGACAGCGGCACACCCGCCTCGGCGGCGAACCGGCGCAGCAGCCGCGCCTTGCCGGCCCGGTCCACGATCTCGCCCGTGACCCGGCCGGTCAGCTTCCCGTCGACGATCTCCAGGGTGTTGGCCTGGGCGAAGTCCAGCCCGAGCCGCTCCTTCAGATCATCGGTGACCTGCGTGAACCCGCCGGAGACGACACCGACTTGATACCCGAGGCGCTTCAGCGTCCGGATCAGCGTGCGGGCGCCCGGCGTCAGCCGCACCTCGGTGCGCACCTTCTCCACGCTGGAGGCGTCCAGCCCCTTCAGCAGGGCCACGCGCGCGTGCAGCGACTGCTCGAAGTCCAGCTCACCGCGCATCGCGGCGGCCGTCACCTCGGCGACCTCGTCCTCGCAGCCCGCGTGCGCCGCGAACAGCTCGATGACCTCGTCCTGGATGAGCGTGGAGTCCACGTCCATGACGACCAGCCGCTGTGCCCGCCGGTGCAGGCCCGCCGCGACCACGGCCACGTCCACCCCGAGCGCCGCGGCGTCCGTCACCAGCGCGGTGCGCAGCGGCTCCGTCTCGACACCCGACACCGCGAACTCCACGGCCGTCACGGGGTACTTGGCGAGCCGGAAGATACGGTCGATGTTGCCGCCGGCCTTGGTGATCCGTGCCGCGATCGCGGCCGTCGCCTCCGCGGTGAGCGGATGGCCGAGCACGGTGACCAGGGAACGGCCGTGACCGCGGGGCCGGTTGTCGCCGCGGCCGGAGAGGATCTCCGCCTGCATCTTCACCGACTCCGCCCAGCTGTGGACGGTCGACCGGAGCTCGCCCTCCAGCCCGCGCGGCGGTTCCGTCACCAGCGCGCACAGCACCATCCGGCCACGGGTGACGACCTGCTCGATGTCCACGACATCGACGGAGTAGGCGGCAAGCGTGTCGAACAGCCCCGCAGTGATGCCCGGGGTGTCCTTGCCGAAGATCTTGACCAGAAGAGTGGGTGCGTCAGAGGTCTGCGAAGCGCTCATGGTGTACCCACCGTATCCGGCACCCCGTGCCTCCCGCCCCCGAGGTCCGTCTGGCGGACAGGGAACACTCGATGTCGGCCGGGTTGCGGACGGCTTACGGGGCGGCGGCGGACCGGACAGCGGAGCGTGCCGGGCGAGGGGCGGATACCGGCCGCGCCGCGACAGGCCGGCGAGGCTCGGTCCCGGCCTCCGGCCCCGGCCTGACGGCCCTCGTTCACCTGCGTCCCTTCGGCCTCCCCGGAGGCGGAGGCGGAGGTGGCGGAGGTGGCGGAGGTGGCGGAGGCGGCCCCTCGTTCGGGGTCCGGGGCCCGCGGTCGCCAGGACGGGGGCCGGTGGCCCTGCGCGGGGGCGGGTCGACGGGCCGGACCATCGTGGGCGCGCCGTACATGTCGTCCCCCGACGGAGGCGGCTCGCTGGGCTGCTCCTCGGAGGGGCCCGCGCCGACCGACGGGTGGCTGTCGTCGTACGGCTGGGGCCCGCCGGGGAACCCGCCGCCGTACGGCTGCCGCGGCCCCCCGGAGGCGGAACCCTCAGGCGGCGGCGCCCCGCGTCCCGGTGCGGCGGTCTCCCCGGGCGGCCTCTGCGGCGGCGCGTCCCGCGGCTCCCGCCGGACCCCCTCCGGGATCCGCAGGTACGGATTGGTCGCGGGGTTCGGCGGCCGGTACGGCGAACCGGTCCCGTACGGCCCGGCCTCACCCGCGGAACCCCCGGCCCCGCCGCCGGCCGAACCTCCTCCCGGACTCCCTCCCGGACTCCCGGCCGGCGCACCGCCGCGCTCCGAGTACGGCTCGGCCCGGCCGACCGCCGAGGTCTCGTCGCTGCCCGAGTACGCCCCGGAACCGCTCCCGGTCACGCCTGGGCCCGTACTCCCGGGCGGCGCCCCGCCGGTCCAGCCCCCGCCCGTGTAGGCGCCCGTCCCGGAGCCACCGCCGTAAGGCCCCGCCGGGCCGCCCGCGCTCGCGTGGGCACCCGTCTCGGAGCCACCTCCGTAGGGCCCCGCCGGGCCGCTCGCGCCGGCGTGGGCACCGGTCCCGGGGCCTACCCCGGAGCCGGCCCCGTAGGGTCCTGCCGCCGCCTTCACCGCCAGGGCCGTCGCCCGTGACCCCACCGCGCCCGTCGCCCGGGCCAGCAGCGCGCCGGCCGCGCCCGCCGCCGCGCCCCAGAGCGCGCCGAGCAGCAGGGCCATGCCGAGCTGGCCGTGGAGCTCGATGCCCGCGCCGAACGCGTCGAAGCCGAGGACCGACAGCGAGGCGTCCACGGACACCTCCGTCAGCCAGGCGAGCAGCGGCAGCGTCAGCGCCGTGACGATCCCCAGCCGGAGCGCGCAGTGCCCGGCGAATCCGAGGGCTCCTCCCGGGTCCCGCCCGAGGGCGGAAGGAGCCGTACTGCCGGAGGGCGGCCCTGAGGGGAACCCGGGTGCGGCGGCCCCGGCAGACGCGACGGGTCCGGCCGGTGTCCGGACCGCCGCCAGCACCCCCGCCAGCAGCATCATCACGGCCGCGGCGACGCCCAGCAGCCACACCCGGCCGTCCAGTTCGGCGAGGCGGGACAGGGAGACGGACTGGTCGCGCTCGGAGCTCAGGAGGTCGTCGAGGGGATGGGGGAGGAGGTTGGCCAGAGGGCCGGTCGCCCGGCCGTCCCACGGGACGAAGAGGCCGAGGGGGATGCCGAGCCAGGTACCGTTCGGCGCGCCCAGCAGCGCCGCACCCGCGATCCGCTTGGGGTGGTCGTCGCCGATCGCCGCGTAGGCGCCCGCCGCGAGCCCGGCGGCCACCGCGACCAGCAGCACCGTGACGAGGGCGGAGACGGCCGGCCGCACCACGCGGTGCAGGGCCTCCCAGCCGCTCGGCAGCGGCGTACGGCGGGACGCGAGCAGGGCGATCACGAGGATGCCCGCCGACCAGCCCAGCCCGCCCAGCAGCGTCGGCACCGTGTCGACGCTGAAGCCGACCGCGGCCTTCGCGTCGATCAGGTCGCCGACCTGGTCCGGCAGCAGTCCGCCGATGTCACCGAGCCCGGGGATCTCCAGCCCCCCGCCCCCGCCGCCCCCGCCGGGCAGGTTGTCCAGGCCGAGCGAGCCGCCGTCGATGGTGATGACGTCGTGGCCCGCCCAGGCCAGTCCGCCGAGCGTGGCGACGAACAGCGCGACCACCGAGCCCGCGCGGGCGAGGAGTTCGGCCGGCGAGACCACGGCTCCGGCCGCGCGCAGCGACCGCAGGAAGAACCACGACAGCAGCAGCGCGCCCACCAGGCTCACGCCCAGCGGCGTGACCTCTATCGCCGTCGCGGCCTCCGCGCCGGTGAGCCCGAACGCGGACACATCGCCCGAAGGCGTCACGGAACCACCGGCCCCGAGGGCCACCACGGCCGCGGTCATCGGGCCCAGCGAGGCGGTCGCGTCCGCCCCCAGCAGGTGCAGGCCGAGCGCGGCCGTGCCCGCCATACCGATCAGCGCCCAGCTCACCGCGGCGATCGCGGTCAGCAGGACATCACCCCAGGGCGGCCCGGCGCCGCCGGGCCTCTTCGTCCCGACCTTCATGGACACAGCCATCGCAGACCCCCCGATCCGCCGCGCGGCCGAGCGCCGCGCGTGTCCCCCTCGCGTGGATTACCACTCTCCGGGCCGGTTTCAACCCCGTCAACGGAACCAACCGACCCGTGTGTGCGTGCTCTTCACAGGGCCCGACTTTCGGTCAGGGGGCGGATCCTGAAATAGTTCCTGACGATGTTCGACATCCCTAGACTCCCTGTGATGGGGGTAACTCGGGGGACTACTCAGTGGGGCTGGAGTGCCGGAACTCGTACTGGAATTGAATGGACGTACCTGGACGCTGGACCCGTCCAGGCCGTACACCCTCGGACGCGATCCGCAGGGCGACATCGTGCTCGACGACGCCAGGGTGTCCTGGCGGCACGCCACGATCTCCTGGAGCGGCCGCAGTTGGGTCGTCGAGGACCACGGCTCCACCAACGGCACGTTCGTGCGGGGGCAGCGGATCCACCAGCTGGAGATCGCCCCGGGCACGGCGCTGCACCTGGGCAACGCGACCGACGGACCGCTCGTGAGCGTCTCCGGCACCGCGGCGGCCGTCGCACCGCAGGCGCAGCCGCAGCAGCAGCCGTACGCGGCACAGGGGGCGAACCCGGGCTGGGCCCAGCAGGCCCCGCCGCAGCAGCAGGCGCCCGCGCAGCAGGCCCCGCAGGCCGGCTGGCAGCAGCCCGCGGGGAACATCCCGCCGCAAGCGGGCGGCCCCGGCGTCGGCGCGGGGGCGCCGCCGGTCTACGGGGACCGCAGCCCGACGACCTTCCACCAGTTCTCGCTCGGCCGCGTGATGCGCATCGGCCGTGCGCTCGACAACGAACTGGTCGTCTCCGACCTCCAGGTCTCCCGTCACCACGCCGAGTTCCACTCGACGCCCGACGGCCGCATGGAGATCCGCGACCTCGGCTCGCACAACGGCACGTACGTCAACGGCCAGCACATCGCCAAGGGCGGCTCGCAGCTGCTGGGCCCGACGGACATCGTCGGTGTCGGTCACTCGACGTTCCGGATCGTCGGCGACCGGCTGGAGGAGTTCGTCGACACCGGCGAGGTGTCCTTCTCCGCCCGCCATCTGACGGTGACCGTCGACGGCGGCAAGCAGATCCTCAAGGACGTCTCCTTCGGCGTCCCGGAGAAGTCGCTGATCGCGGTCATCGGTCCCTCGGGTTCCGGCAAGTCGACGCTGCTCAAGGCACTGACGGGCTACCGGCCCGCCAACCAGGGCGACGTCCTCTACGACAACCGGAACCTGTACAAGCAGTTCGCCGAGCTGCGCCAGCGCATCGGTCTGGTCCCGCAGGACGACATCCTGCACAAGGAGCTGACCGTCAAGAAGGCCCTCAAGTACGCGGCCAAGCTCCGCTTCCCCGCCGACACCACCGGCGAGGAGCGCGAGGCCCGCATCGACGAGGTGCTGCGCGAGCTGAAGCTGGACATCCACAAGGAGAAGAAGGTCACCTCCCTCTCCGGTGGCCAGCGCAAGCGTGTCTCGGTGGCCCTGGAGCTCCTCACCAAGCCGTCGCTGATCTTCCTGGACGAGCCCACCTCGGGCCTGGACCCGGGCATGGACCGCGACGTCATGCAGCTCCTGCGCGGCCTCGCCGACGACGGCCGCACGGTCCTCGTCGTCACCCACTCCGTGGCCGAACTGGCGATCTGCGACAAGCTGCTCGTGATGGCCCCGGGCGGTGCGGTCGCCTACTTCGGCCCGCCCGAGGAGGCCCTGAACTTCTTCGGCTACGACACCTGGGCCGACGTCTTCTCCGCCTTCGAGAACTACCGCGACTACGACTGGGCCGGACGCTGGAAGGGCTCGCAGCACTACCAGATGTACGCCGCGGACATCGACGCGATCGCGCCGCAGTCCGTACAGATCCCGCCCATGCAGGCGATGAAGCCGCCGAAGCCGCAGGGCTGGATGTCCCAGTTCGGCACGCTGGTGCGCCGCTATGTCTCGGTGATCGTCTCCGACAAGGGCTTCCTGGCCCTGTCGATCATCCTGCCGCTGGTCCTCGGTTCGGTGAGCCTGCTCATCGACTCCGGCAAGGACCTGCTGGTCAACACGGAGATCAACCCGAACACCGGCAAGCCCGTCGCCAACGGCACGGCGCTGACCGTCCTGCTGATCCTCGCGGTGGGCGCCTGCTTCGCCGGTGCCGCGAACTCCGTCCGTGAGCTGATCAAGGAACGGGTCATCTACGAGCGCGAGCGGGCCACCGGCCTGTCCCGCTCGGCGTATCTGATGTCCAAGGTGTTCGTGCTCGGCGTGGTCACCATGATCCAGGGTCTGATGGTCGGCGTCATCGGCTTCTCCAGCCGGACCATCCCCGACAAGGGGCTGATCCTCGGCGGGCAGATCCTCGTGGAACTGTGCATCCCGATCATGGCGCTGGGCTTCACCGCGATGATGTTCGGCCTGATCATCTCGGCCCTGGTGAAGACCGCCGAGAAGACGATGCCGCTGCTGGTGATGTTCGCGATCGTCCAGGTCGTCTTCACCGGCTGCCTGTTCCCGCTGTCGGGTTCGGTCGGCGTCAACGAGCTGTCGTACCTGATGCCGTCGCGCTGGGCGGTCGCCGCCGCGGGCGCCACGCTCGACTTCAACAAGATCAGCCCGCCCGGCAAGGGCGAGAGCGACGACCCGCTGTGGGCGCACACGGTCGGCGCCTGGGGCATGGACATGGCCGCGCTGATCGTCCTGGGCGTCATCTGCGCCTTCCTCGTGGCCCGCTTCCTGCGCCGCCACGAGCCCGAGGTCATGCGCAAGTAGCGAGAACGGCCCCGAGCACGCCGAAGGGCGGCACCCGAACCGGGTGCCGCCCTTCGGCGTGCTCGGGGTACCTGAGGTCCGCGCGGCCTCGGTGCCCGTCAGTAGGCGCTGTTGACGTTGTCGATCGAGCCGTACTTGTCGGCGGCGTAGTTGGCGCTGGCGACGATGTTGGCGACCGGGTCGTACTGGCTCCAGGCCGTGCCGGAGACGTGGTACGCGTCGAAGGTCGGCTTGATGATCTGGAGCAGGCCGATCGACGGAGTGCCGTTGATGGCGTTGACGTCCCAGTTGTTGATCGCGTTCGGGTTGCCCGAGGACTCCCGGATGATGTTGCGGTACAGACCGTTGTACGTACCGGGGATGTTCTTGGAGTCCATGATGGCGAGGGCGTGCTTGATCCAGCCGTCGAGGTTGTTGGCGTAGCTCGGGGCGGCCTTGACCTGGGTGCGCGCGGCGGACCGGCTCGCGGCGGCCTTCGCCTTGCGGGCGGCCTCGGCCTTCTTCGCGGCGGCGGCCTTGGCGGCGGCTTCCGCGGCGGCCTTCTTCTGCGCGGCGGCCTTGGCGGCGGCCTCGGAGGCGGCCTTCTTGGCGGCGGCCTTCTTCGCGGCGGTGGCCTCGATGGCCTGCGCCTGGAGACTGGAGTCGGCGAGCTGCTCGGTGACGTCGGCCTTGAGGCCCTCGAACGCGTCCGTGTCGTAGGCGACGGCGGCGGCGGAGCCGGCCTCGCTCGTGGTGGTCTTCGCGTTGCCCGGCACGACGGAGAACGCGAGGGCGGCGGCGCCGAGGGTGGCGACACCGGCGACGGCGACCTTGTGGCGCTTGCTCAGCGCACGGCGGCGGCCACGGATGGAGCTGCTGTTCTGGGACATGCGTCAGGACCTCTTCGAATAGCGCGGAGTCGCACGAACGCCGCGGGCGGCAACCCGCGGCGCTGAGCGACGGCAGCCATTCTTAGCGACCGCAAAAATGTGTGGCAAAGGTGTGACGTACGATCCCCGGTAGTGGAGCGGGGATGGGCAAATCAGGACAGACAGGAACGTCTTCCCCGCTCACCCCCGCCCCCTTTATCTCCTATTGACGCTAGTACGTGATGTGCACCCTATGTGCGGGCTCACATCGACCCCTCAGGAATCTCACCGGGAGTTGCTGGAGCAACGCTCTGTGTGAGGAGCCCTCCCGAGGTCTCCTCCGGCAGCAGGAGATGCACGTCCCCGAACTCGTGCCACAGATAGCGCCCGCGCACCGCCTCCTCGTAGCCGCGGTCGACCGCCGCCCGCCCCGCCACCGCCTCCAGCATCAGCAGATGCGAGGCCTCCGGCTCGTGCAGCCCGGTCAGCAGCCCGTCCACCACCCGCACACCCCGCTGCGGGGTCACCACCAGATCCGTCCACCCCGCACGCGCGCGTACGGCGCCGTCCGCACCGGCCGCCGACTCCACCGCCCGCACGGCCGTCGTCCCCACGGCCACGACCCGCCCGCCCCCGGCCCGCGCCGCCTCGATCAGCCGTGCCGACGCCTCCGGCACCTCGAACCGCTCCGGGTACGGCGGCTCGTGCGCCTCCGCCGACGCCACCCCGGTGTGCAGGGTGACCGGCGCGAACTGCACCCCCCGGCTCACCAGCTTCGCCACCAGGGGAGCGGTGAAGGGCCGCGCGGCGCTCGGCATCTCCGCGCTGCCCAGCCCGCCGGGCCGCGGCAGCGCGAACACCGTCTGATAGACGGACAGCGGCTGGTCCCGCTCGGTGTACGCGTACCGGATCGGCCGCCCGTAACCGCGCAGCAGCCCCGCCACCCCGGCCCCCGCCACCCGGGCCCACCACAGCCGCTCCCCGCTCGCGCTCAACGGCTCCTCCAGCACCAGCCGCGCGCCCCCGGGCAACCGCACCCTCGTCCCCGCGGGCCCGCCCGGCCGGGCACGCGTGGTGCCGTGCCCGTCCGGCGCGCGCAGCTCCACCGCCCAGCGCCCGTCGTCCCCGCGCGTGGAGAAGTGCACCACCACGCGCGCGTGCCCCACCCGCCCGTCCACGGCGGCGGCCAGCGTCGGCGACGTGTTCACCACCAGCAGGTCCCCGGCCCGCAGCAGACACGGCAGCTCGGCGAACGCGTGATGCCCCACCGCCGTCCCCCGCGACACCAGCAGCCGCACCGCGTCCCGGCCCAGCCCCGGCCCGCGCTGCTCGGCGGGGACCCGTGCCGACAGCTCCTCGGGAACCCGCGCGACCGTCGTCATCGCCCCTCCACCAGCGCGGGCGCCGTGTACCGCCCGCTCGCCGGCCGCTCCCGGAGCAGCCGCAGGAACCCCGGCACCACCGACGCCGGATCGGGCCGCGGATCCCCGTCGCCCGGTACGGCCGCCGCGTACAGGTCCGTGGCCATGTCCCCGGGGTCCACCGCCCACACCCGCAGCCCGGGCTCCTCCGCGCCGAGCACCGCCACCAGCTGGTCGAGGGCCGCCTTGGACGCCCCGTAGCCGCCCCAGGTCTCGTACGCCTCGGCCGCGGCGTCCGAGCTGACGGCGATCACCGCCCCCTCGCGCGCCGCCCGCAGCAACGGCAACGCCTCCTGGACCAGCCCGAGCGCGGCCACCACGTTCACCTCCAGCGCCCTGCGCAGCCCCTCCAGCGGCAGCCCGTCCAGCCGTACGAGCGGTTCGGCGCCCAGCGCGCTGGCGTTGCTCACCAGCAGGTCCACGCCGCCCAGCCGCCACGCGGCGGCCACCAGCTCGGCCCGGTGCCGGGCGTCCGCCACGTCCCCCGGCACCGCCGTGACCCGCGTCGGCAGCTCCGCCGCCGTCTCCCGGAGCGCCTCCGCGTTCCTCGCGTCCAGCACCAGGTCCCAGCCCAGGGCGGCCAGCGCCCCGGCGAGCGCCCGCCCCAGACCCTTCGACGCCCCCGTGATGATCGCTACCGGCATGACACATCCCCTTGTCGTCGTCTCGATGTGCCCCAACGTAGGAACCGCCTGCCCCCGCCCGCCTCGGACGCGGGTCGCGGACCGGCGGGTCCCTTCGCCCTAAGCCGACCGCCCCCTCCCCGGGGCCTAGGACCACCGCCCTAGGCAGGGCCGCCACAGGTCGGATACGGACTGTCACACCCCGCCGGTACCGTGAGGTCATGAGTCAAGGACCCCGGTCGGGCCTCGCCGCGGTGAGCGCCGCGCTGCTGGCCATGAGCAGGCACCTGGAGGTGCGCGACGTCCTCAAGACGATCGTCGCCTCGGCCCGGGAGCTGCTCGACGCGCAGTACGCGGCCCTGGGTGTCCCCGACGACCACGGCGGCTTCGCCCAGTTCGTCGTCGACGGCGTCAGCGACGAGCAGTGGAAGGCCATCGGCCCGCTCCCGCGCCAGCACGGCATCCTGGCCGCGATGCTCCAGGAGGCGAAGGTCGAGCGCCTCGCCGACGTCCGCAAGGACCCCCGCTTCGAGGGCTGGCCCTCCGCCCACCCCGACATGTCCGACTTCCTGGGCCTGCCCATCCGCGACGGCGACGAGGTCATCGGCGCCCTCTTCCTCGCCAACAAGCACTGCCCGAAGCCCGAAGGCAGCTGCGGCTTCACCCAGGACGACGAGGAACTCCTGTCGATCCTCGCCCAGCACGCCGCGATCGCCCTCACCAACGCCCGCCTCTACGAACGCAGCCGTGAACTGACCATCGCCGAGGAACGCAACCGGCTGGCCCACGAACTGCACGACGCCGTCGCCCAGAAGCTGTTCTCGCTGCGCCTGACGGCCCAGGCCGCCGCCGCCCTCGTCGACCGCGACCCCTCCCGTGCCAAGGGCGAGCTGCACCAGGTCGCCGAACTCGCCGCCGAGGCCGCCGACGAACTGCGCGCCGCCGTCGTCGAACTGCGCCCCGCCGCCCTCGACGAGGACGGCCTCGTCGCCACCCTCCGCACCCAGGTCCAGGTCCTCGACCGCGCCCACACCGCGCGCGTGACCTTCGCCGGCTACGGCGTCCGCGCCCTGCCCGCCGCCCAGGAGGAGGCCGTCCTGCGCGTCGCCCAGGAGGCCCTGCACAACGCCCTGCGCCACTCCGGCGCCGAGCATGTCGACGTGACCCTGGCCCGCCGCGGCACCGGAGCGGTCCTCCGTGTCACCGACGACGGCCGCGGCTTCGACCCGCACACCACCCGCAGCGCCGGACGGCACCTCGGCCTCGTCTCCATGCGGGACCGGGCGAACGGCGTCGGCGGCGCCCTGAGCGTGCAATCGGCGCCCGGCAAGGGCACCACGATCGAAATGGAGGTCCCTGGTGGCTGACGCAATCAAGGTGCTGCTCGTCGACGACCACCAGGTGGTCCGCCGCGGCCTGCGCACCTTCCTCGAAGTGCAGGACGACATAGAGGTCGTCGGCGAGGCCGCCGACGGCGCCGAGGGCGTGGCCCGCGCCGAGGAACTGAGGCCCGACGTCGTCCTCATGGACCTCAAGATGCCGGGCATGGACGGCGTCGACGCCCTGCGCAGGCTCCGCGAACTGGACAACCCCGCGCGCGTGCTCGTCGTCACCAGCTTCACCGAACAGCGCACGGTGGTCCCGGCCCTGCGCGCGGGCGCCGCCGGCTACGTCTACAAGGACATCGACCCCGACGCCCTCGCCGGCGCCATCCGCTCCGTGCACGCCGGGCACATCCTGCTCCAGCCCGAGGTCGCCGGCGCCCTGCTCTCCCAGGAGGAGGCCAACTCCGGCCAGGGCAGAGGCGGCTCGCTCACCGAACGCGAGCGCGAGGTCCTCGGCCTGATCGCCGACGGCCGCTCCAACCGGGAGATCGCGCGCGCCCTCGTCCTCTCCGAGAAGACCGTCAAGACGCATGTCTCGAACATCCTGATGAAACTCGACCTGGCGGACCGCACCCAGGCCGCGCTCTGGGCGGTCCGTCACGGAGTGGCCGGCTGAACCACGAGGTGGGCGCCGGGGGAGCGGCAATTCGGAGGGTTCCGCTCCGGACTGAGATTCATACCGTCGTGGGAATGTCCCCCGGATGGCGCAACCTCCGGCGATCTCCGCCGTTCTCCAGTGCGTGCCGCGGCGACTGCCGCGGCGATCACCAGGAGGGCTCAGAAGTGAAGAACCTGAAGAAGGCAGCGGCCGTGACGATGGTGGCCGGCGGTCTGATCGCCGCCGGTGCGGGCATGGCCTCCGCCACCGACGCGCACGCCGACGGCAACGCCGTGGGCTCGCCCGGCGTCGTCTCGGGCAACCTCGTCCAGGCCCCGATCCACATCCCGGTCAACGCGGTCGGCAACAGCGTCAACGTCGTGGGCATCCTCAACCCCGCCTTCGGCAACCTGGGCGTCAACCGCTGACCTCCCCCGCGGAGCGGCAGTGAGCCTCCGGCCTCCCGGGCCTGACCCGGGGGGCCGGTCCGTTTGTCGTTCCAATGGCCCGAACAGGCTGTTCGCGGCCGAATCCCGTACCGTTCCCGCGCTCCTCCCCGTTGTGCAGGCATGACCCGTGACCCGGGTCGATACGTATACGCAGGAGGAACCTTTCTCATGAACATCGCCAAGAAGGCCGCTGTGGCCGTCGCCGTCGCCGGTGTCGCCGCCGGTGCTTCCGCCGGCGCCGCTGTCGCCGACTCCGGCGCGGACGCCGCCGCCGTGAAGTCCCCGGGCGTCGGCTCGGGCAACATCGGCCAGCTCCCCGTCCACGTCCCGGTCAACGTGGTCGGCAACACCGCCAACCTCATCGGTGTCCTGAACCCCGCGTTCGGCAACACCGGCGTGAACGACTGACGTCGCTCACCAGGCGCACGGAAGGGGCCCCGCCGGTCGACGACGACCGGCGGGGCCCCTTCCGTGCGCTCAGCGCACCCCGCGCTCCCGCTCCTCCACGAACGCGTTGTACGCGGCGACCTGCGCCCGCCGCGCCACCCGCTCCACCGGCCGCAACGCCTGCGCCCGCGCCGCGATCTCCCCGGCGGTCACCGCGCTCCCGTGCCCGCTCTCCTCGGCCACCGTGATCAGCAGCCCCACCCGCTGCGCCAGCTCCAGCACCCGCACCGCACGCGGCGGATACCCCGGCGCCAGCACCTCGCGCCCTCGCTCTGAGCGCGCCCGGTACGCGTCGATCGCCGCCTCGGCCACCGGCCCCGACCCGGCCACGTCCAGCCGCGTCAGCACCTCGGTCGCCTCCCGCAGCCCCTCCGCCAGCTCCCGCTCGGCCTCGCCCAGCGACGGCACGTCGGCGGGCGGCGCCTCCCGCACCGGCAGCACCCGCCAGACCACCTCCACATGCACATCGCCCCGGGGCCCGGCCTCGTGCACCTCCGGCACCAGTCCGAGCGCCGCCCCCTGACAGATCGCCGCCTCCTCGGCCTCCAGCGCCCGCGCGTTGAACTCCGGCGGCCCGCTCAGCCCCAGCGGATGCCCCGGCGCGGGCAGCGCGACCCGCAGACCGGTCGTACCGAGCGCCCGCAGCCGCCCCAGCGCGAGCGACAGCCCGACCGGAGCCGACTCGCCCGGCAGCCCCTCCACCCGATGCACGGCGTCGTCGCCCACCACCGCGTGCACCGCGTCATCAGGTGAGACAAATCCGGCCAAAAGCGCGTTTCCCCAAGCGGCAAGACGCCCGGAGCGAGGTTCCGAGAACATGCCCCCACCCTAAGGACCGGACCGATGGATGGGAGCGGCCGACCAGTGGCGTAGATTTCGTAGAGGGGTGCGCCCACAACCGCGCACGCGCCAGCCGAGACGCCGACCGGTCACACTGCAAGGGGAGACAACGCGCTCATGAGCGATGTTCTGGAGCTTGAGGACGTATCCGTGGTCCGTGAGGGCCGGGCTCTGGTGGACCAGGTCAACTGGTCGGTCAAGGAAGGCGAGCGCTGGGTCATCCTCGGCCCGAACGGCGCCGGCAAGACCACGCTCCTGAACCTCGCCTCCAGCTACCTCTACCCCAGCACGGGCACCGCGACCATCCTCGGCGAGACCCTCGGCAGGCCCGGCACCGACGTCTTCGAACTGCGCCCCCGCATCGGCGTCGCCGGCATCGCCCTCGCCGACAAGCTCCCCAAGCGCCAGAGCGTCCTGGAGACCGTCCTCACCGCCGCCTACGGCATGACCGCCACCTGGCAGGAGGACTACGACGAGATCGACGAGCAGCGCGCCCGCGCCTTCCTCGACCGCCTCGGCATGAGCGACTACCTCGACCGGAAGTTCGGCACCCTCTCCGAGGGCGAGCGCAAGCGCACCCTGATCGCCCGCGCCCTGATGACCGACCCCGAGCTCCTCCTCCTCGACGAGCCCGCCGCCGGCCTCGACCTCGGCGGCCGGGAGGACCTCGTCCGCCGCCTGGGCCGCCTCGCCCGCGACCCGATCGCCCCCTCGATGCTGATGGTCACCCACCACGTCGAGGAGATCGCGCCCGGCTTCACCCACGTCCTCATGATCCGCCAGGGCAAGGTCCTCGCCTCCGGCCCGCTGGAGCTGGAGCTCACCTCCCGCAACCTCTCGCTCTGCTTCGGCCTCCCGCTCGTCGTCGAGCAGGTCGGCGAGCGCTGGACCGCCCAGGGCCTGCCGATGTCGTAAGCGACCCGCAAAAGATCGGTGCACAGGGGGAGTTCGCCGGTAAGAAGCGTGTGCCAACCCCATCTGCGCCCTGTCCGCGACGGGTTGCGCGGACCTACCATGACCATGTGAACGACATCGACGCATGGGTGTGGTGGCTCATCGGCGCGGCGGCGCTCGGCATTCCGCTCGTCGTGACGGCGATGCCGGAGTTCGGGATGCTCGCCGTGGGCGCGGTCGCCGCCGCGGTGATGGCAGGCCTCGGCTTCGACGTGGTCGTCCAGGTGCTGGTCTTCGCCGTCGTCTCGGTGGCCCTCATCGCCGTCGTCCGGCCGATTGCCACCAGGCACCGGTCCCAGCGCCCCCGACTCGCCACGGGCATCGAGGCGTTGAAGGGGAAACAGGCCCTCGTCCTGGAACGCGTCGACGGGGGCGACGGCGGCCGTATCAAGCTCAACGGCGAAGTCTGGTCGGCTCGTTCCCTCGACACCGACCGCGCCTACGAAGCGGGACAGGAAGTCGATGTCGTGGACATCGAGGGAGCCACGGCGATCGTCATGTGACCTCGCAGAACGTATCGCAGCACGCAACTGACGCGAACGCCCAACGAGTTGTACGACGGTCTGTCAGACTCGACCAGCAAGATCTTCAACAGACATAAGATCTTCCGAAAGCGCCGAGGCGGAGAAGGGTACGGGGAAGCGACGATGGAACCGGTCATCATCGTTCTGATCATTCTGGTGGTGTTGGTCTTCATCGCCCTGATCAAGACCATCCAAGTCATCCCACAGGCCAGCGCCGCCATCGTGGAGCGCTTCGGCCGATACACGCGCACGCTCAACGCGGGACTCAACATCGTCGTCCCGTTCATAGACACCATCCGCAACCGCATCGACCTGCGCGAACAGGTCGTGCCGTTCCCGCCGCAGCCGGTGATCACCCAGGACAACCTGGTCGTCAACATCGACACGGTCATCTACTACCAGGTGACCGACGCCCGCGCGGCCACCTACGAAGTGGCCAGCTACATCCAGGCCATCGAGCAACTCACGGTCACCACGCTGCGCAACATCATCGGCGGCATGGACCTCGAACGCACCCTCACCTCCCGCGAGGAGATCAACGCGGCCCTGCGCGGCGTCCTCGACGAGGCGACCGGCAAGTGGGGCATCCGCGTCAACCGTGTCGAGCTGAAGGCGATCGAACCGCCCACCTCCATCCAGGACTCGATGGAGAAGCAGATGCGCGCCGACCGTGACAAGCGCGCCGCGATCCTCACCGCGGAAGGCACGCGCCAGGCCGCGATCCTCACCGCGGAGGGCGAGAAGCAGTCCCAGATCCTGCGCGCCGAAGGTGAGGCCAAGGCGGCGGCCCTGCGTGCCGAGGGCGAGGCCCAGGCCGTCCGTACGGTCTTCGAGGCCATCCACGCCGGCGACCCGGACCAGAAGCTGCTGTCCTACCAGTACCTCCAGATGCTCCCCAAGATCGCCGAGGGCGACGCCAACAAGCTCTGGATCGTCCCCAGCGAGATCGGCGACGCCCTCAAGGGCCTCTCCGGCGCCATGGGCAACCTCGGCGGCCTGGGCGGAGGCCTGGGCGGCGGTTCCGGCTCCGGTGGCAGCAACGGCGGATCCGACCGCCGGGAGAAGCCGTCCCTGGACTGACGCCACTCCACGCCACGCGAAGGGGGCCCGCCTCGAACAAGGCGGGCCCCCTTCGCCGTTCATCCCGTGCTAGGCGGCGTCCCGGGCCAGCCACCCCGGCAGGGCGTCGAACTCCTCGGCGCCCAGCGACAGCAGCATCGCGTCGGCCGGCGTCGGCTCGAACGGCTGCCGCAGCAGAGGCATCCCCGCCTGCTCCGGAGTCCGGTCCGCCTTGCGGTGGTTGTCCTCCGCGCAGGAGGCCACCGTGTTCAGCCACGAGTCACGGCCACCCTGCGCCCGCGGCACCACGTGGTCCACGGTCGTCGCCCTGCGCCCGCAGTACGCGCACCGGTTCCGGTCCCTGACCAGCACACCCCGCCTCGACCACGGTGCTTGTCTTCGGAAGGGCACCCTCACGTACCGGCACAGCCGGATCACACGCGGCGCCGGTATGTCGACGGCGGCACCGCGCATGCGCAGTTCGGGGTGGGACTGCTCGACGACGGCCTTGTCCTGGAGCACCAGAACGACGGCTCGATTCAACGTCACTGTCGACAGCGGCTCGAAGCTCGCGTTCAGCACCAGCGTGTCCCGCATCCAGCCCACCTCCCGTGCGCACCGGCCCACCCCCCTGGCGGGCTGGGATCAACTCTGGCCGGGCACGCCGAGATGGACAACGAAATAAAAAGTGCCCGCCCCTGATCACTTCCAAGACCAGAGGCGGGCAAACGTTCCATGAACGCTCGGATTTCAGCCCTGCGCGGGGTTCTCGTACTCCCCGATGAGCTGCGCACGCGCGACGGCGTGGAACCGCAGATTGAAGCCGACGAAGGCCGGAGAGGCGTCGGCGTCGGGCCCGAGCTTCTCCTGGTCGACCGCGTACACCGTGAAGACGTACCGGTGCGGCCCGTCCCCGGGCGGCGGCGCGGCCCCGCCGAAGTCCTTGCTGCCGTAGTCGTTGCGCGCCTGTACGGCGCCCTCCGGCAGCCCCTCGAACGTGCCGCTGCCCGCGCCCACCGGCAGCTCGGTCACGGAGGCCGGGATGTCGAACAGGACCCAGTGCCAGAACCCGCTGCCCGTGGGGGCGTCGGGGTCGTAGCAGGTCACGGCGAAGCTCTTGGTCCCTTCCGGGAAGCCCTCCCAGCTCAGGTGCGGAGAGGTGTTCCCCTCCGCGTAGACCTGGGCGTCCTTGAGCGTCGCCCCTTCCGCGATGTTCTCGCTCGTCACCGTGAAGGACGGGACGGGCGGGTGGAAGTCATGGGGGAGAGGCCGCCGCTTGAGCTCGGTCACCTCGGTACCTCCTGATCGATAACGGAATCAGCGGTCCCGAGCCTAGAACCAGTTGCGCTTGCTGCCGACCTCGGACAGCCACTGGTTGAGATACGCAGCCCAGTCGGTCCCCTGGAAGTCGTGCAGACCCACCTGGAAGGAGCGGAAGGTGTCGCTGCCCTCGCTGAACAGGCCCGGCTTCTTGTCCATCTCCAGGATGACGTCCATGGCGTTCTGGTCGGCGACGAAGCTCAGCTCGACCTGGTTGATCCCGCGGTACTGCTGCGGCGGGAAGAACTCGATCTCCTGGTAGAACGGCAGCCGCTGGCGCGTGCCGCGGATGTGCCCCTTCTCCATGTCCGCGCTCTTGAACCGGAAGCCCAGCTGGATGAAGGCGTCCAGGATCGCCTTCTGCGCGGGCAGCGGGTGCACGTTGATGGCGTCCAGGTCACCGGAGTCGATCGCGCGCGCGATGGCCAGCTCCGTCGTCACACCGATGTTCATCCCGCGCAGCGACTGCCCGTCGATCATCGTGACCGGCGTCTCCCAGGGGATCTCCAGCCCGAACGGCACCGCGTGCACGGCACCGGCCTGGAGCTGGAAGGCACCACCGAGGCTCACCTTCGTGAACTCGATGTTCTGCTTGTACTCCTCCTCGCCGCTCTCGACCTCGACCTTGGCCTGGAGCCCGACCGAGAGCCCCTCGATCTCCTGGTTGACGGACCCGCCCTGGATCCGCACCTCACCCTGGACGACGCCGCCCGGGACGACGTTGACCTCAGTCAGCACCGTCTCGACCGAAGCCCCGCCGGCCCCCAGGCTCGCGAGCAGCTTCTTGAACGCCATGTCTCTCCTTATGTCGTGGGTGTGGATCATCTCGTGGGAGTGGAGCGGACCACTGATCCGTGTACGGACCCTCGATCCATAGAAACGCGATCCGGCCTTGGCCGGTTCCGCGCCTTCACCCTGGCAAGACGAACGTCCGCTGACCACCCCGTCGCGACCTTCCGTCTGCACTACCCTCGGACGCCATGATCGCGACCCCCGACCGTACGCCGCTGCCGCGGGAGTTCTTCGCCCGCCCCGTACTGGAGGTCGCACCCGACCTCCTGGGCCGCGTCCTCCTGCGCACCACCCCCGACGGTCCGATCGCCCTCCGCATCACAGAGGTGGAGGCCTACGACGGGCAGAACGACCCGGGGTCGCACGCCTATCGCGGTCGCACCGCCCGCAACGGCGTGATGTTCGGTCCGCCCGGACACGTGTACGTCTACTTCACCTACGGCATGTGGCACTGCATGAACCTGGTGACCGGTCCCGTCGGCACGCCGAGCGGTGCCCTGCTCCGTGCCGGGGAGATCGTCGAGGGC
Organism: Streptomyces sp. NPDC090106; assembly: GCF_044747265.1. NCBI lineage: Bacteria > Bacillati > Actinomycetota > Actinomycetes > Kitasatosporales > Streptomycetaceae > Streptomyces > Streptomyces sp. NPDC090106. The sequence continues at coordinate 709,414 of NZ_JBIVDS010000005.1, forward strand.
GCCGAGCTCGCGCGTAAACGTCGACTCTCGGCCCGAAACGACAAGGAACTGGCCAAAGGGCCTGCCCGCCTGGCCACCGCCCTCGACGTGGACCGCGCCCTCGACGGCACGGACGCGTGCACTCCGGACGACACCCCGCTGAGGATGCTCACCGGCACCGCGGTGCCGTCCGGCCAGGTGAGCAGTGGTCCGCGCACCGGGGTCTCCGGCGACGGGGCCGTCCACCCCTGGCGCTTCTGGATCACCGACGACCCGACGGTGAGCCCTTATCGGGCCCATACGCCGAGGCGCCGCTCAAGTTGACTCGTTCTTGGAACGTGCGTAACGTGGCCCGAGCCGCTTGAACCGGGTACGGCAATCGCCAGCAGCCGGAAGTGGCCAAACCACTACCAACGACAGCCTCTCAGCGAGGGTCAATTCGGCGTGCCCGCATGCCTGAATTCAAACTCGCGGAACTCGATTATGAGTTAGCGAGGGGATGGGCTAACGTAGTGAATGTCGAAAGGGCGACGGGCGAAAGTCCAAGTCCTCCGGCAAATCCCCCCGACAGGGAATCGGATCGGAAAACGGTCTGATAGAGTCGGAAACGCAAGACCGAAGGGAAAAGCCCGGAGGAAAGCCTGAGAGAGTCTCTCGGGTGAGTACAAAGGAAGCGTCCG
>NZ_JBIVDS010000006.1:0-605185 GCF_044747265.1 Streptomyces sp. NPDC090106
ACCGCGTCCCGGTCCGCCACCTGGTGCCGCTGGCGCACGTCCCAGCCGCCGACCGTGCTCCCCTCCGCCCTGCCACCCCGCACGAACGGGGCGAAACCAGGCAGACCGGGCTCGGGCGCGGCATCGTCCGCGGTGTACAGAGGCCGGGTGCGCAGCCCGTCCTCCAGCGCGGTGGACAGGGCGTCTTCCGCCTCGGCCCCCGAGACCTCCTTGCCGGACTTCCGCAGCACACCAGCCACCAGCTGCTGCCACTGCTCAAGCGTCGCGTCAGGGAACTCGGCGGCCAGCGAAAGCCCGTCGTCAGGCAGGACCGTCATGCTCGGATGCTAGGACACGGCGGCAGAGGAGCATTAGAGGCAGCGGTTGTGAGCTTGTTCTCGCGTCGTGTGTGACGTGGGTCGCTGCCCCCGCCGGGGCCCCGCGAGGAGCCCCGGCGAGGGCCCGCCGGCACCCCGCCGAGGCGTCGAGGGCCCCGGCGGGGAGGGTGTCCCGGCGGCTCCCGCCGTGTCAACGGGCCGTGAGTTCACCCCTCACCGTGCGCGCGGCGGCGACCAGGTTCTCCAGCGAGGCCCGGGTCTCCGGCCAGCCCCGGGTCTTCAGCCCGCAGTCGGGGTTGACCCACAGCCGCTCGGCGGGGATCGCCGCCAGCCCGGTCCGCAGCAGCTCCGCCGCCTCCCCGGCGCTCGGCACGCGCGGCGAGTGGATGTCGTACACGCCGGGTCCCGCCTCCCGCGGATAGCCGTGCGCGGCCAGCTCCCGGGCCACCTGCATATGGGAGCGGGCGGCCTCCAGGCTGATCACGTCGGCGTCGAGGTCGTCGATGGCCCCGACGACGTCACCGAACTCGGCGTAGCACATGTGGGTGTGGATCTGGGTGTCCGGCCGCACCCCGGCGGTCGTCAGCCGGAACGCCTCCGTCGCCCACGCGAGGTAGGCGGCGTGGTCGGCGGCGCGCGGCGGCAGCGTCTCCCGCAGCGCGGGCTCGTCGACCTGGATCACGGAGGTCCCCGCCGCCTCCAGGTCGGCGACCTCGTCCCGCAGCGCGAGCGCGACCTGCCGGGCCGTCTCGGCGAGCGGCTGGTCGTCCCGGACGAAGGACCAGGCGAGCATGGTGACCGGCCCGGTCAGCATGCCCTTGACCGGCCGTGAGGTCAGCGACCGGGCGTACGACGTCCAGCGCACCGTCATCGGTCCGGGGCGGGAGATGTCACCGGCGAGGACCGGCGGGCGGACGTACCGGGTGCCGTAGGACTGGACCCAGCCGTGGCGGGTGGCGAGGTAGCCGGTCAGCTGCTCGGCGAAGTACTGGACCATGTCGTTGCGTTCGGGTTCGCCGTGCACGAGGACGTCCACGCCGGCCTTCTCCTGGAAGGCGATCACCTCGCCGATCTCCGCCCTGATGCGCTCCTCGTAGGCGGCGGTGTCGATCCGGCCCGCCCTCAAGTCGGCTCGGGCGGTGCGCAGTTCGGCGGTCTGCGGGAACGAGCCGATGGTCGTGACGGGCAGCGGCGGCAGCCCGAGCCGCTCCCGCTGGGCGGCGGCCCGCTCGGCGTACGGCTGCGCGCGGCGGGTGTCGTCCCCGGTCACGGCGGAGGCACGGGACCTGACCGCCGGGTCGTGGGTGAGCGGGGAGGCGGCGCGGGAGGCCAGCACGGCGCGGTTCGCGGCCAGTTCGGCGGTGATGGCGGCGGTCCCGCGGCTCAGGCCCCGGGCGAGGGTGACGATCTCGGCGGTCTTCTGCCGGGCGAAGGCGAGCCAGCGCAGGATCTGCGGGTCGATGTCCTTCTCGGCCGCCGTGTCCAGGGGAACGTGCAGCAGCGAGCAGGACGCGGCCACGTCCACCCGGTCGGCGAGCCCCAGCAGGGTGCCGAGCACGGAGAGGGACTTCGCCAGGTCGTTCACCCAGACGTTGCGGCCGTCGACGACCCCGGCCACCAGCCGCTTGCCGGGCAGTCCGCCGACCGCCGCCAGGTCGTCCAGGTTGGCGGCGCCGGACCCCGTCAGGTCCAGGGCGAGTCCCTCCACGGGTGCCTGGGCCAGCACCGGCAGGGCCTCGCCGAGCCGGTCGAAGTAGGAGGCGACCAGCAGCTTGGGCCGGTCGCCCGCCGGGATGCCGCCCAGGTCCCGGTAGGCGCGGGCCGCCGCGTTCAGCTCCGCCGGGGTGCGGTCCTGCACCAGGGCGGGCTCGTCGAGCTGCACCCACTCGGCGCCCGCCGCGCGCAGGTCGGCGAGGACCTCGGCGTACACCGGCAGCAGCCGGTCCAGCAGGGTCAGCGGCTCGAAGTCCGCGGGGGCGCCGGGCGCGGGCTTGGCGAGCAGCAGATAGGTCACCGGCCCCACCAGGACCGGCCGGGCGGTGAGACCGAGGGCGAGGGCCTCCCGCAACTCCGCAACCTGCTGCGCCGGTTCGGCGGCGAAGACGGTGTCCGGGCCCAACTCGGGCACCAGATAGTGGTAGTTGGTGTCGAACCACTTCGTCATCTCCAGCGGAGCGACGTCCTGCGTGCCGCGCGCCATGGCGAAGTACCCGTCCAGCGCGTCGGCTTCGACGGCCGCCCGGTGCCGCTCCGGGACCGCACCGACCATGACGGTGGTGTCCAGGACGTGGTCGTAGAGCGAGAAGTCGCCGGTCGGCACCTCGTCGATGCCCGCCCCGGTGAGCCGCCGCCAGTTCGCGGCGCGCAACTCGGCCGCGGTCGCACGGAGTTCGGCGGCGCCGACGCGGCCCTTCCAATAGCCTTCGACGGCCCGCTTCAGCTCCCGGCCGGGGCCCTGCCGGGGGTGGCCGTACACGGTGGCCCGTACGGTCGTCCGCCCGCTCGTCGCGGTGCCGGTCATGCTGCTGGTCACGGAGATCTCCTTCGCGAGACGATTCCCTGAGATCCCGGCGACGGGACGAGGACGCGAAGGGGTGAGTGCCCGGCGGCCGAAGCCACCGGGTTCCGCACGCCGACCCGCCCACGAGGTCACCGGGACACCGCGCGCGAGTGCTTCGCGCCCGGGCAGCCGGCAGGTCTTCGGACTCGCGGGCACGTCCTCGCGCATCTCACCGAGGACACCTACTGGCCGTCGCTTCCCAGGCCCGTTGTCCGGACCCAGTGCGTATGACGGCGCTCGTTCCCACTCACCGCTGCGGGGCAGTCCCGGAATCTCACCGGGTTCCCTCTTACGACGCCCCGCCTGGCGGACGGGGCGAACCAGCTGCACGGGCCACCTTAGTCAGTGCGCGACCGCCACCGCAGCCACCTTCTCCCCGGGAGCCGTGGTGCGGCGTACGCCGACGACCGCCGTCAACGCGCCCAGCACGCACAGCACACCCGCGACCAGGACGGACGTGTGGACGCCGTTCATGAACGCCTGGTGACTGCCCTCGACGACCGCGGACCTGAGCTGCTCGGGCATCTCGTCCGACACCGGCGCCACGCCCATCGCCACGGCGTCCTTCGCCTCGGCGAGCCCCTCGGCGGCGGCCGACGGGACCCCGGCGGAGGTGAGTTCGCCGCTCAGGGTGGACCCGACGCGACCGCTGATCAGGGAGACCAGCACCGAGGTGCCGAGCGCGCCGCCGATCTGGAGGGCCGTCGCCTGGAGGCCGCCCGCCACACCGCCGTCCTTCACCGGGGCGTTGCCGACGATCGCGTCCGAGGACGACGACATCACCATGCCGACACCGAGCCCGAGCGCGATGAACGGCGGCCACATCGTGGCGTACGACGAGTCGGCGCTCCAGCTCAGCATCGTGAAGCAGGCGGCGCCCTGGAGCACCATGCCGAGCGGCATCGTCAGCCGGGGCCCGAACCGGTCGGTGAGCGCCGCGCCCAGCGGGGAGGCGACGACCGAGGCGAGGCTCAGCGGCAGGGTCCGCACCCCGGCCTCCACGGGGCTGAAGCCGCGCACGTTCTGGAGGTAGAGCATGACGAAGAAGATCACGCCGAGCAGGACGAAGAAGTTCAGCGCGGTGATGACGGTGCCGATGGTGAGCGCCGGGTTGCGGAACAGCCGCATCGGCAGGAGCGGGGACGCCACCCGGGTCTCGTACCAGCCGAAGACCAGCACCAGGGCCAGGCCCGCCCCGATCGAGCCGAGCGTGCCGCCCGAGGTCCAGCCCCAGGTCTCGCCCTTGACGACGCCGAAGACGAGCGCGAGCAGACCGAGCGCGAGCAGGACCACCCCGGCGATGTCGAACTTCTCGTCCGCGGCGGCGGCGTTCTTGCTCTGCGGCAGCACGAGCGCGCTGAACACGAGAGCGGCGACACCGATCGGGGCGTTGATGTAGAAGACCGACTCCCAGTTCACGTGCTGCACGAGCAGTCCGCCGACGATCGGGCCGAGCGCGGTGGAGACCGAGGAGACCATCGCCCAGATGCCGACCGCCATGCCGAACTTCCGCGGCGGGAACACCGCCCGGAGCATGCCGAGGGTGTTCGGCATCAGCAGGGCGCCGAAGAAGCCCTGGAGGGCGCGGAAGGCGATGACACCGGTGATCGAACCGGACAGTCCGATCGCCACGGAGGAGAGGGTGAAGCCCGCGACGCCGATCAGGTAGAACGTGCGGCGCCCGAAGCGGTCGCCGAGCTTGCCGCCGAGGATCAGCGCGCCGGCGAGCGCGAGGAGGTAGGAGTTGGTGACCCACTGGAGGTCGGCCGTGGAGGCGTTCAGGTCCCGGCCGATCTCCGGGTTGGCGATCGAGACGACCGACCCGTCGAGACCGACCATGAAGAGGCCGAACGCGACGGCTATGAGGGTCAGCCAGGGGTTGGCGCGGACGCCGGACGGGGCGGACGGGGGAGCGACGACGGTCGCGGTGGCGGAGGGCATGCCGATGCCAGTCCTTCGTGAAGGCGTGCGGACGCGACTGCGCGCGTCCGTGAACAGACGGGGGAGTACGGGAACGACGGCGTCCGCGCGTACGGGAATGCTGAGGTACGGGGTACGGGGTGGTCAGCGGGCGTCGGAGTGGAGCTGTCCGCTGAGGGACTCCAGGGCGCCGAGCGCCGAGCCGAGGGCGTCGAGTTCGCCGTCGGTCAGCGCGCCCAGGGCCCGCGTGACATGCGTCCCCATCAGCCGCTCGACCTCGGTGTGCCGTTTTCGGGAGACCGGGGTGAGGTGCAGATGGGCCACCCGCCGGTCGGCCGGGTCCTGGCGGCGCTCCAGCATGCCGTTCTCGGTCATCTGGGTCACCAGCGCGCTGACGTTGTTCGGTTTCATCAGCAGGGCGTCCGCGGCCTCGCGGACGGTGGCGCCGTCATGGGTGTGGACGTACCGCAGCAGCGCGATCTGGGCCTCGGAGGGCTTGGGATGGGTCAGCTGCCGGTCGACCTGGCGCTCGATGGCCCGGGACAACGCGGGCAGGACCGCCGCGAGGCCGGCGGCCACACGGTCGAGGTCCTGGGCGTCGCGGGGCATGGCACGAGAATAAGTATGAACGGATAGCTATGTCAAAAGAGCTATCGCGGAAAGGCGTGTCCGGACACGGAAAGGCGCGTCCGGACACGGAAAGTGGGGCGGCCCGCACGGGCCGCCCCACTTCACCTCACCTCATCGCGCTGATCGACGGATCAGACCAGGTCGAACCGGTCCAGGTTCATGACCTTGACCCACGCGTCGACGAAGTCCTTGACGAACTTCTCCTTCGCGTCGTCGCTCGCGTACACCTCGGCGAGGGCGCGCAGCTCGGAGTTGGAGCCGAAGACCAGGTCGGCGCGGGTGCCGGTCCACTTGACCTGACCGGAGGCGTCGCGGCCCTCGAAGGCGGCCTGGTCCTCGCCGGTGGACGACCAGGTCGTACCGAGGTCGAGCAGGTTGACGAAGAAGTCGTTCGTCAGCTTGCCGGGGGTCTCGGTGAACACGCCGTGCTTGGAGCCGCCGTGGTTGGCGCCCAGGACACGCAGACCGCCGACCAGGACGGTCGTCTCGGGGGCGCTCAGCGTGAGCAGGTTGGCGCGGTCGATGAGCAGGTATTCGGCCGGCAGGCGGTTGCCCTTGCCGACGTAGTTCCGGAACCCGTCGGACGTCGGCTCCAGGGCCGCGAACGACTCGGCGTCGGTGTGCTCCTCGGTCGCGTCGACACGGCCCGCGGCGAACGGCACCTCGACGGCGAAGCCGGCGTCCTTGGCGGCCTGCTCCACGGCGGCGGAACCACCGAGGACGATCAGGTCGGCCAGGGAGACCTTCTTGGCGCCGGTGTTGAACTCGGCCTGGACACCCTCCAGGACGCGCAGCACCTGGGCGAGGTCGTCCGGGTTGTTGACGTCCCAGCCGGCCTGCGGCTGGAGGCGGATCCGGGCACCGTTGGCGCCGCCGCGCTTGTCGCTGCCGCGGAAGGTGGACGCGGAGGCCCAGGCGGCACCGACGAGCTGGGAGACGGTCAGACCGGAGTCGAGGATCTTCGCCTTGAGCGCCGTGACGTCGGCGGCGTCGATGGCCTCGCCCTCGGCGGCGGGCAGCGGGTCCTGCCAGATCAGCGTCTCCGCCGGGACCTCGGGGCCGAGGTACAGCGACTTCGGGCCCATGTCACGGTGGGTCAGCTTGTACCAGGCGCGGGCGAACGCGTCCGCGAACTGGTCCGGGTTCTCGTAGAAGCGGCGCGAGATCGGCTCGTAGATCGGGTCGACCTTCAGCGAGAGGTCCGTGGTGAGCATCCGCGGGCGGTGCTTCTTCTCCGGGTCGAAGGCGTCCGGGACGTTCTCCGGGGCCTCCTTGGCGATCCACTGGTTGGCGCCGGCCGGGCTCTGGTGGAGCTCGTAGTCGTACTCGAAGAGGTTGGCGAAGAAGCCGTTGCTCCACTGGGTCGGCGTCGAGGTCCAGATGACCTCCAGGCCGGACGTGATCGCGTCCTTGCCGACGCCGGTGCCGTAGGTGCTCTTCCAGCCCAGGCCCTGCTGCTCGATCGACGCGCCCTCGGGGTCGGCGCCGACGTTGTCCGCGGGACCGGCGCCGTGGGTCTTGCCGAACGTGTGGCCTCCGGCAATCAGGGCGACGGTCTCCTCGTCGTTCATCGCCATGCGGCGGAACGTCTCGCGGATGTCACGGGCGGCGGCGATCGGGTCCGGGTTGCCGTTGGGGCCCTCGGGGTTGACGTAGATGAGGCCCATCTGGACGGCGCCGAGCGGGTTCTCCAGCTCACGGTCGCCGGAGTAGCGCTGGTCGTCGAGCCAGACGGTCTCGGGACCCCAGTAGACGTCCTCGTCGGCCTCCCAGACGTCGGCACGGCCGCCGGCGAAGCCGAAGGTCTCGAAGCCCATCTGCTCCAGGGCGACGTTGCCGGTGAGGATCATGAGGTCGGCCCAGGAGATGGACTGGCCGTACTTCTTCTTCACGGGCCACAGCAGACGGCGGGCCTTGTCCAGGTTGCCGTTGTCCGGCCAGCTGTTGAGCGGGGCGAAGCGCTGCTGACCGGCGCCCGCGCCACCGCGGCCGTCGGAGATGCGGTAGGTGCCGGCGGAGTGCCAGGCCATACGGATCATCAGCGGGCCGTAGTTGCCGAAGTCGGCCGGCCACCAGTCCTGCGAGTCCGTGAGGACCGCGGCGATGTCCTGTTTGACGGCCGCGAGGTCCAGGTTCTGGAACGCCTCGGCGTAGTCGAACTCCTCACCCAGCGGGTTGGTGACCGGCGGGTTCGTGGCGAGGATCTTCAGGTTGAGCCGCTCCGGCCACCACTGGCGGTTGCCGCCGCCCTGGGTGGGATGCAGGGCGCGGCCGTCGTGGGCTACGGGGCACTTGCCCTCGGCGGCACTGTTCTCGGTCATGGGAAATCCTTCCGGACGGGGCGGATCTGTGGTGCTCAGAAACGGTTGGGGGAACTGCTTCTGGAACTGCTGATACCTGGAACTGCTGGTACAACGTGCGGGGAACTGCCTCAGGAACCGCCGGCGGCCATGCAGCCGGGGCACAGGCCCCAGTAGATGACCTCGGCCTCGTCGACCGTGAAGCCGGCGTCGTCCGAGGCGGTCAGACAAGGGGCGTGGCCCACCGCGCAGTCGACGTCGACGACGACGCCGCACGAACGGCACACGAGGTGGTGGTGGTTGTCGCCGACCCGGCCCTCGAACCGGGCGGGGCTGCCCGGCGGCTCGAGGCGGCGGACCAGTCCGGCCGTGGTCAGCGCGTGGAGGGCGTCGTACACGGCCTGGAGCGATATGTGGCCGACACGGTCGCGCACGCCGTCGGCGATCGCCTCGACGCCGAGGTGGTCCCCGGCGCGGACGGTCTCCAGGAGGGCGACACGGGCGGCCGTCACCCGCAGACCGGCACCACGCAGCTCATCGGCGGGGGTCGGGCTCTGGGGCGCTGTCATGCGGAACAACCTACCGCGCTAAACACGAATAGTTCAAGAAAAGGAGTCATCCAAGTCTGGAGTGTCGTCGCCGGAGGGGTGCGCGTCCTTGCGTACCTCCCTGGGGAGAACGGGAGCCGAATGCGAGGATGTGACGCCATGACGGCAGGGTGGTGTTCTCGCACGGTGCGGTCCGCGGTGTTCGCGGCCGTCTGCGTGCTGCTCGCCGCCCTGGGCCACGTCCTGATGTCCGGCCGGCACGTGCCCCTGCGGGCGCTGCTCCTCGGCGCGCTCCTGACCGGCGCCGCGGGCTGGGCCCTCGCGGGACGCGAGCGCGGGCCGCTGGCGGTCGTGGCGATCGCCGTCACCGCGCAGACGGCACTCCACCAGGGGTTCTCGCTGGCGCAGGGCGGCGCGGACGCGCACACGGGCGCGGGCGCGGGCATGACCTCCGGGCACCTGGACCCCGCCCCCATGCATTCCATGGCGTCCATGCATTCCGTGCACTCCATGGGGCCCATGAGTTCCATGGACATGGACATGGGCATGGACGCGGCGCACATGGGCGCCGGGCACACAGGCTCCGGCTCCCTCGGCATGCTCGCAGCCCATCTGCTCGCCGCGCTGCTGTGCGGTGTGTGGCTGGCCCATGGTGAGCGGGCCGCGTTCCGGCTGCTGCGGGCCGTCGCGGGCTGGCTCGCGGCTCCGCTGCGGCTGCCGCTCGCCGTGCCGCCGTCCGCGCACCGCCCGCCGGTACGCCGTCCCCGGCGCCGCTCGGAGCGGGCGCCGCGGCTTCTCCTCCTCGTCCACGCGATCACCGGCCGGGGTCCGCCCGTGGGGACCGCTGTCGCCTGACAGCCGGAACCCCCGAGGCCGCCCCTGTGCCCCTCGGGCTCTCGCCGTACGCCCGCTCCGGCGCCGTACGGCCCTTCCCCGTACCCCGAGAAGGACATCAGGTGATCCCTTCCACCCTGCCCGCGCCACGGGACGAGACCGACCGGGCCGTGACCGACCGGACCGCGACCGACCGGGCCGCGACCGCGTGGGCGCTGGCCGCCGGTGCCGGTGACGCGGTCGCCGTCGAGCACTTCGTCCGCGCCCTGCACCGCGACGTGCTGCGGTACGTCGCCCATCTGTGCGCCGACCCCCAGGCGGTCGACGACCTGGCGCAGGACACGTTCCTGCGGGCGCTCGGCAGCCTGCACCGGTTCGAGGGGCGTTCCTCGGCCAGGGCCTGGCTGCTGGCCATCGCCCGGCGTGCCGTGATCGACGGCTACCGGTGCGCCGCCGCCAGGCCGCGACTCTCCGACCTGCCGGACTGGGAGCCGGCCGCGGAGCTGGCCCAGCCGCGCGGCCTGCCCGGCTTCGACGACGGCGTCGCCCTGCTCGACCTGCTGGCGGCGCTGCCCGCCGAACGCAGGGAGGTGTTCGTGCTGACCCAGCTGCTCGGGGTGCCCTACGCGGAGGCCGCCGCGCTGAGCGACTGCCCCGTGGGGACGGTGCGTTCGAGGGTGGCGCGGGCGCGGGAGACGCTCGCCGCGCAGTGGGCGGCGGTCTGAGCGCGGGTCATTCCGCCCGCTCGGCCGGTTCCGCCGGGTCCGGCATCAGGGCCCGCATCGCCGCGCACTGCTCCGGCCCCATGAACCGGCCCAGCGACTCCTTCACCGTCACGGCGATCAGGTCCGAGGTCTCCCGCAGCAGACCTCGGGCCTTCTCCGTGAGGGCCACCTCGACGCCGCGCTTGTCGCCGCAGACCGAGGCCCGGGTCACGAGCCCCGCGTGCTGGAGGCAGGCGATCTGATACGTGAGCCGGGTCTTCGGGCGGCCGAGCAGCTCGGAGATCCGGGTCATGCGCACGCTCTCCCCGGGCTTCCCGGCGAGCAGGCACAGGATCAGGAACTCGTCGTGCGAGACGCCGAGCCCCTCCTTGACCACCCCGCGCAGCTCCTGCTCCACGGCGCCCGTCGCGGCCAGCATCAGCATCCAGGCGTGCAGCTCGGCGGGGAGCAGCCCGCCACCTGCGGCGTTCGGACAGTCGGAGTGGTCGGCCATGGTCTTGAGTCTACCTGTTGTTCAAATTTGGAGTATCGGCTAGCGTGGGCGCACCGCAGTCATCCAAATTTGGACTATAGGAGCTGAGTCGTCATGACCGTCGCCGTCGAAACCGGAACCTGGCAGCTGGACACCACCGCCACCACCGTGGCGATCGCCCACCGGACCATCTGGGGCCTGGTCACCGTCAAGGGCGCCTTCGGCTCCGTCTCCGGGCGGGGCGAGGTGCGTGCCGACGGGTCCGCCGTGGGCACCGTGACCCTGGACGCCACGTCCCTGGACACCGGCAACGCCAAGCGCGACACCCACCTGAGGTCCGCCGACTTCTTCGACGCCGACCAGCACCCCGACATCACCCTCGCCGTGCGCAGCGCCGAACTCCGCGACGGCGACACCGTGCAGGTGATCGGTCAGCTCACCGTGCGCGGCATCAGCCGGCCCCTGTCCCTGACCGCGAGGCTGACCGGGGCGGACGCCGACGCGCTCACCCTGGACACCGAGTTCTCCGTGGACCGCGAGCAGTTCGGCATCACCTGGAACCAGCTCGGCATGCTCCGCGGCCCGGCCACCGTCACCGCCACCCTCCGCTTCACCCGGAGTTCGTAGCGTGCCGTCGTGTGCGGCGAGCAGGGGCAGGACGCGGTGCCACCGGGTGGGGGAGTCCGCCGGGTCCGGAGCGGCTAGTACACGTCCCTGACGTACCTCTTCGCCGCCGCCAGCTGCTTCACGTACGCCGTCGCCTCGTCCTCGCCCAGACCTCCGTGCGCGACCGCGATGTCCCGCAGGGCCCGGTCCACGTCCTTGGCCATCCGGGAGGCGTCCCCGCACACATAGAAGTGGGCGCCGTCCTGGAGCCAGCGCCACAGCTCCGGGCCGTGCTCGCGCATCCGGTCCTGGACGTAGACCTTCCGCCGCTGGTCGCGCGAGAACGCGGTGTCCAGCCGGGCCAGGGCGCCCTCGTCGAGGAGTTCCGTCAGTTCCCGCTCGTAGTAGAAGTCGCTGGCCCGGTGCTGCTCGCCGAAGAACAGCCAGTTCGGTGCCCGGTGCCCGAGCGCGCGTCGCTCCTGGAGGAACCCGACGAAGGGCGCGACGCCCGTGCCGGGACCGACCATCACCATCGGCGTCGAGGGGTCGGCGGGCGGCCGGAAGTGCGGGGACGGCTGCACGAAGACCGGCACCTCCGTGTCCGCCTCGGCGTCCGCGAGGAACGGCGAGCAGACCCCGCCGCGCGGCACGCCGCGCAGGTTCTCGTACCGCACGACCGACACCGTCAGCGACACCAGGCGCGGGTCGACGAGCGGGCTCGACGAGATGGAGTACAGGCGCGGCTGGAGCTTCCTGAGCACGCCCGCCCAGTCCGCCGCGCCCGCCCGTACCGGATGCTCGGCGAGCACGTCGACCGCCTGGCGCCCCCAACTCCACTGCGCCAGACCGTCCTTGTTGTCGGGCCGCAGCAGCCTGCGCAACTCCCGGTCGTCGCGGGTGTGTTCGGCGACGAACCGGAGGAAGTCCGGGGTGATGCGCGTGATGTCGAGATGCCGGCGCAGCGCCTCCGCGAAGGGCACCTCGCCGACGCCGTCCAGCGGGACGCCCGCCGAGCCGTCGACGCCGGTCGCGGAGAGCCACTCCGCCACCAGCGAGGGCGAGTTGACCGGCCGTACGCCGAGCGCGTCCCCGGCCTCGTACGCCAGGGGCGTGCCGCTCGTGTCGAAGGTGAACCGGCGGACCTCCTTGCCCGCGCCGGGCAGGCTCAGCAGCCGGTTGCCGACGAGCCGGGCGGTGGCCGGGGCGGGCCGGGCGACGCGGGGGGCGGGTATCTCGGGCGCGGGTTCGGTGGCCTGCTCCGTGCCGAGGGCGCCGAGCACCTGGTCCAGCCAGGCGTCCGCCGAGGAACCGTAGTCCGGCTCGCAGTCCGTGCGCGGGGCGAGCCGGACCGCGCCCAGCTCGTCCAGCCGGGCGTCCAGCCGGCGCCCGTGCCCGCAGAAGTCGTCGTAGGAGGAGTCGCCGAAGGCCAGCACGGAGTAGCGGACCCCGTCCAGCCGGGGCGCCTGCTCGGCGGTGAGCAGATCCCAGAAGCCGGAGCCGTTGTCGGGCGCGTCACCGTCCCCGAACGTGCTGGTGACCAGAAGCAGATCGGCGCCGTCCGGCAGGGCGCCCGGGTCGGTGCCGTCCATCCCGAGCAGGGACGCGCGATGCCCGCTCGCCGAGATCCGCGCGGCGACCGCGCCCGCGAACTCCTCCGCGTTCCCGGTCTGCGAGGCCCACAGCACCACGACCTCGCGGCCCGCCCGCGCGGCCGTGACCGGCGCCGAGCGCGAGTACATCCCGGCGAGGACGCCGTTCACCCACATGGCGTGGTCGGCGCTGAACGGCGCGTCCGGCGGCAGCACCGGCACGCCCGGCGCACCGGAGTCGATGCCCGCGAGGAAACCGGTCAGATACAGCCGCTCCCGGGCGCTCAGCACCGGCGGCGGCGCGGGCGCCAGCCCGAAGGGGTCGGAGCCCGGCGTCACGGACGTGGGGACGATCACTTCAGCGGGGACCGGAACGGCCTCACGGACCTCGGCCACCGGCCCGTGGACCTTGGTCAGCGCCACCGCGCACACCTTGAACTCCGGCTGGAAGGAGATCGGGTCGACGGCGTCGCTGGTCACGGCGTTGACGCTCAGGTACTCCCCGAACAGGTCGTTCCAGTGGAACGGCGCGAACACGCACCCGGCCCTGACCCGGTCGGTCACGACCGCGGGCAGCACGGCCCGGCCGCGCCGCGAGGCGACCTCGACCCCGTCCCCGTCGCCGATCCCCAGCGCCCGCGCGTCCTCGGGGTGCAGCTCCACGAACGGCCCCGGGTTCAGCTTGTTGAGCTTGGCGACCTTCCCGGTCTTGGTCAGCGTGTGCCACTGGTGCTGCACCCGCCCGGTGTTCAGCACGAAGGGGAAGTCGTCGTCGGGCATCTCGGCGGCCGGCATGTGCGGGCGCGCGTGGAAGACCGCCCGCCCGCTCGGCGTCGGGAACCTCAGGACCCCGGCCCCGTCGACGTACCGGATCGGGTTGCGTGCCGGCCCGTCCTCGGCGGCGGACGGCCACTGCACGGGCGTGGACCGCAGCCGCTCATGGCTCACCCCGCGCAGGTCCCAGCCGGTGACGGGGTTCCAGGCCCGCCGGATCTCCTCGAAGACCTGCTCCGCGCTGTCGTACGAGAACCCCTTCCCGTACCCCATCTCGCGGGCGACGGCGGCGATGATCCGCCAGTCCGCCATGGCCTCCCCGGGCGGGTCGGCGACCTGCGGGGTCAGGGTCAGGGTGCGCTCGCTGTTGACGAAGACGCCGTCGCCCTCGGTCCACAGCGCGCCGGGCAGCACGACATCGGCGTACGCGTTGGTCTCGGTGTCGGCGAAGACGTCCTGCGCGACGACGAACTCGGCGGCCTCCAGGCCCTCGATGACCGTGCGGCGGCCCGCGACCGAGGCGACCGGGTTGGTGCAGATGATCCAGCAGGCCTTGATCTCCCCGTCGGCCATCCGCCGGAACATGTCGACGGTGCCCTTGCCGACGCCGTCCTTGCGCAGGGTGCCGGGCGGCAGCTCCCACAGCTCCTCGGTGAAGGCCCGCTCCTCGTCGACGAGGACGGACCGCTGGCCGGGCAGGCCCGGCCCCATGTACCCCATCTCGCGCCCGCCCATGGCGTTCGGCTGCCCGGTGAGGGAGAACGGCCCGGAGCCGGGGCGGCAGATGGCGCCGGTCGCGAGATGCAGGTTGACCAGGGCGTTGGTGTTCCAGGTGCCGTGCGTGGACTGGTTGAGCCCCATCGTCCAGCAGCTCACCCACTCCCCGGCGGTGCCGATCAGCCGGGCGGCCGTGCGCAGGTCGTCCTCGGCCAGGCCGGTGATCTCCGCGACGGCGGCGGGCGGGTAGTCGGCGAGGAACTCCGGCATCCCCTCCCAGCCCTCGGTGTGCGCCGCGACGAAGTCCGGGTCGGTGTGCCCGTCGGCGTGCAGCAGATGCAGGAGCCCGTTGAGGAGGGCGAGGTCGGTGCCCGGCGCGATCTGGAGGAACAGATCGGCCTTGGCGGCGGTGGCGGTGCGCCGCGGATCGACGACGATCAGCTTCGCGCCCGCCTTGACCCGCTCCATCATCCGCAGGAACAGGATGGGGTGGCAGTCGGCCATGTTCGACCCGATGACCAGGAACACATCGGCCCGGTCGAGGTCGCCGTAGGACCCGGGCGGCCCGTCGGCGCCCAGCGACAGCTTGTAGCCGGCCCCGGCGGAGGCCATGCAGAGCCGGGAGTTGGACTCGATCTGGTTCGTCCCGATGAAGCCCTTGGCGAGCTTGTTGGCCAGGTACTGGGCCTCCAGGCTCATCTGGCCCGACACGTAGAGCGCGACGGCGTCGGGGCCGTGCTCGTCGACGATCGCGCGCAGCCGCCGGGCGGTCCCGGAGATCGCCGCCGCGACCGGGGCGGGCACGGGTTCCGCGCCGCGGTCGTCCCGGACCAGCGCGGTGGTCAGCCGACCGGGCGCGGCGAGCATGTCCGCGGTGGTGGCGCCCTTGGTGCACAGCCGTCCCGCGTTGGCCGGATGCGCCTTGTCCCCGGTCGCCTTCAGGACGGTACGGCGCCCGTCCGGCCCCGTCGCGACGTCCAGCACGATGCCGCAGCCCACCCCGCAGTAGGAGCAGACCGAACGGACCTGTGACAGGGGAGTGGTGGGGGTCACACGCTGCCCTTCCTAGGCGGCCGGCTCATGACCGAGAGCGTACGAATCGCCCATTACGTCGATGTCACATGCCTTGATCATCGGGAGTTACGTCGGCCACACAGCCGCCGAGGGCCCGATGTGAGGGGGTGTGACGGTCGCGGTCCGTGTCGCTGTTGGGCCGGACGGGTGACTTGGAGTAAGAATTGGCCGGTGCAGGCATTGAAAGCGAGCGATTTCGGGGGGATCCGGTGAACAGGTACGACGTCACCGACGAGCAGTGGGAAGGGCTCGCCCAGGTCGTGCCGTTGCGGGGCCGGGACGCCTGGCCCTCGGCGGTGGACCATCGCGCCGTGCCGGAGGCCGCGACCGAGCCCCGGCGCCGATTCGTGGTCCTGCGCGTCAACGTCTTCGGTGACGCGCGCGAGGTCGCCGAGACGCTGATGGCCGGGATACCGGTCCTGCTCGACCTCACGGGCGCCGAGACCGAGACCGCGAAGCGGGTCCTCGACTTCAGCACCGGCGTCGTCTTCGGTCTCGCGAGCGGAATGCACCGCGTCGACCGCAACGTCTTCCTCCTCACCCCGCCCGGCACCGAGGTCAGCGGTCTGATGGAGGGGGCGGCGGGCGCCTCCGGCGTCTGAACCCCGTGAACCGCCGCCGCCCGGTCGCTCGATCGTAGGAAGCGGTCTCAGCCGGAACGGTTCGGCTGAAGACGGAGCCTTACGGTCCGGATATGGGTCTGTCTTCGATGTCGTCTTCCACGCCGCTCCCGCCTTCGGCGACGGCTTCTGTTTCCGCGGCTCCGGCCGATGCCCCGGACGCCGGGGCGCCCGAGGGCGCGCCGGGCTTACCGGGCTCCGAGGAGCCGTGTGCTCCGGGCGGCGCCCTCAACGATCACCGGGTGCCGGCCCAGGGACGGCCGGGGGGCGGCGCGGAGACGCGTGGGCCGGCGGGTGCGGGTGCGAATGCGGAGGTTTCGGCGGGTGCGGGGACCGGGCTGGACCGGTACTCCCGTCCCGGACGCGCGGTCGGCTCCCGTTCCGGGGCCGGGGCGGGTGCGGATCTCGGTTCCGGCGTGGCTTCCGGCGCGGCTCCCGAGGCGGCTTCCGAGGCGGTCTCCGAGGCGGTCTCCGAGGCGGTCTCCGACGTGGTTTCCGAGGCGGAGCCGAAGCGTGACGCCGGCGCGGGTTCGGCCGCGGCTTCTGCCACGGGTTCCGAGGCCGGTGCCGGCTCGGGGGTGACTGCGGTTGGGGCTGGGGCTGGGGCTGGGGTTGGGGCTGGGGCTGCGGGTTCGGGTGCCGGTACCGGGCTGGGTTCTGATCCAGGGTCCGGCTGTGTCTCCGGTTCGGGTGCCGGTACCGGGCTGGGTTCTGATCCAGGCTCTGGCCGTGTCTCCGACCCGGGTGCTGGCTCCGGGCTGGGTTCCGATCCAGGCTCCGGGCGTGTTTCCGGTTCGGGTGTCGGCTCCGGTCGTGTCTCCGACCCGGGTGCCGGCTCCGGTCGTGTCCCCGCGTCGGGTCCCGGCTCCGGCCGTGTCCCCGATCAGGGTCCCCGCTCCGGGCCCGGCGCGAGGCTCGGTGCCCACAGCGGCTCAGGACCTCGCCCCGATCGTGGTCCGGTACCGGAGGCAGGGCCGGACCGTGGTCCGGTACCGGCGGCCGGGCCTCGGGTCCGGGGAGAGAGCGCGGCCCGGCCCCGGGGCCACCACCCCAGTCGGCCCTATCTCGGTGAGCTGAGGCTCTCCGCGTTCGGGCCGCATCGGGGCGCGGTCTTCGGGCTCGGGGCCGTCACCTTGCTCGTCGGGGCGAGCGGGAGCGGGAAGTCGAGCGCGCTGCGGGCGTACGAGGCGCTGGCGCGGCTCGCCGGGGGGAGCGAGCTGGGGGAGGTGTTCCCCGACCCGGCGCTCTGGGTACCGGAACGGGCGCGGCCCGACGCCCAGCGGCGACGCGGTTTCAGGATCGGGTGCACGGCCGACGGCCCCGAGGGCCCGGTGCGGCTCGACGTCGCCGTACAGGCGGAGCCCGAGCTGCGGATCGTGGGCGAGCGGCTGAGCAGCGGCGGGCAGGTGCTGCTGGAGACGGCGCTGCGCGATCCCTCCCGGCGGTCCGTCCAGGCGGCCTGGCACACGGCCGGGTCCGCGCCGGTGACCCGCGGCCCGCTCCCCGACGACCTGCTCGGCACCGCCCTGCTGCCGCTGCGGGTCGCCGGCAAGACCGACGCGCAGCGCAGGGTGCTGGCCGCCGCCGAGCAGACGGTCGTCGCCCTGCGGTCGGTGTACGCCTGCGATCCGCGCCCCGACCGGATGCGCGCCCCCGTGCCCGCCGGCTCCGGACACCTCCTCGGCGGCTGCGACAACCTCGCCGACGTGCTGTGGCGCACCCGCTCCGAATGCGCGCGCCGCCACGCGCAGTTCGTCGCCGCGGTCCGCGCTGGCTGCGCGGGCCCGGTGGCGGACGTGTGCGCCGAGACCCTGGACGACGGCACCGTCCGCGCCGTCCTGGATCGCGGCGACGGCTTCCGTACGGCCCTGGAGCGGCTCGGCGGCGGCGAGTTGCGGTATCTCGCGCTCGCTTTGGTGCTGCTGACCGGGCCCGGGGTGCTGGAGGTCGACCCGGCCGGCGAGGTGCCCGCCGCGATGCAGACCCTCACCGTGCTCGCCGACGGCCTCGACCGGCGCCTCGACCCGTCCCAGCGCGCCGAACTCCTGCGGCTCGCCGTCCGGATGTGCGACCGGGGGCATGTGCGGCTGTTCGGCACGGCGACCGACGCGTCCTGGGCGGCCGGGACACCCGGGGTCACAGTGGTACACCTGAACCCGTGACAGAACCCCTCGACGTGGCGAAACTCCAGCGCAGGCTGGCCGAGTTCGCCGCCGCCCGCGACTGGCAGCCGTACCACACCCCGAAGAACCTCGTCGCCGCGCTCAGTGTGGAGGCCTCCGAACTGGTCGAGATCTTCCAGTGGTTGACCCCGGAGGAGTCGTCCCGGGTCATGGACGACCCCGACACCGCGCACAAGGTCAGCGACGAGGTCGCCGACGTGCTCGCCTATCTGCTCCAGTTCTGTGAGGTCCTCGGCATCGACCCGCTCGCCGCGCTGGACGCGAAGATCGACCGCAACGAACGGCGTTTCCCGGCGCCGTGACGAGACAACGAACGGCGCTTCCCGGCGCCGTGACGAGACGTCGTGGCGGGCCGTCGGGACGAGGCGGGGGCGGGCGTCGGGACGTAATGGGGTGACCCATCCGGACGTGGCGGGGCGGGGCGTCGGGCGGCGTGCCGGGAGCCGCGCGGTCCGTTTTCACTCTCCGCAGTCAAATTCACGCCTGAATTCGATTCGTTGTCCGCAGATTTCCGCCTTCCACTAGCTTTTCGTCCCGCACGCACTCACTCTGGGTAGTGGACAACGGAGTTCAGGTGCGGACGGGGACAGCCATGGACGCGATGCGGCTCATCGTGACGAGCAGACGGGCCCTCGCGGCGAGCGGAGAGCCGGCCCAGATCCTCACCGAGGTCTGGCAGGCACAGGCGCTGGCGCAGGCGATGGGCAGCAGACTTGCGGTGTCCGGCCCGCCCCGGCTGCGCGGCGAGGCCCTGGGGCTGACGGAGCTGGCGGGCCGGGGCTGCGGTGTCCTGGACCGCCCCGACCTGGACACCGCCGAACTGCGCGCCGCCCAGCTCACCGAACTGGGCGACGCCCGCCAGGCCCTGCTCTGCCTCGGCGGTCTGCTCGGCGAGGTGGGCATCGCCCTGGTCGGTCTCGCCTGCTCCGCGGACGACCAGGGCACGTACTGGCAGTGCATGGAGGCCATCGACGCGGCGGACGAATCCCGTGACCGCGTCCTGGAGATGCTGCGCAGACTCGCCGACCACACCGACGAGGTCCTGCCGGAACGGGAAGCGGGCTGACCTCCGTCCAGCTCGCCGACCGCCCCTGCGCGGGGTCCCGTCCCGGGGCGCTACTTGGTCTCGCTCTCCTCCGCCCCTCGTCCCGCCGACTGCAGATCGGCGTCCAGCGCGGACAGATCCGCGTTGAGGGCCGCCATCAGCTCCTCCATCTGCTGCAGCAGCCCCTTCGGCTTGCCGGGTTCGCCCAAACCCTGCCGCGGGACGGATTCTTCGGACATGACGGCCTCCTCGGCCCAGGCCTCCGCGGGAGGCCGACACGGGTGACGCCCGGCGCTGACCGGCCGGCGCGGGCGCCGGTCGGTCCGGCTCCGCCAGCGCAACGATCACCGGCTTCACCGGGTCACTGGGCCGGGCAGCCCCCGTGCGCCGCGTTGACGGATTTTCACCCGACCGGGGACGGGCCGGGCCGGAGGGACCAGTGGGGTTGACCGCGGGGGCGGCGTGCAGGATGGGGTCATGGATCTTCGCATCTTCACCGAGCCCCAGCAGGGCGCCAGCTACGACACCCTTCTCGCCGTCGCCAAGGCCACCGAGGACCTCGGTTTCGACGCCTTCTTCCGCTCCGACCACTACCTCAAGATGGGCTCCGCCGACGGCCTGCCCGGTCCGACCGACGCCTGGGTCACCCTGGCCGGACTCGCCCGCGAGACCAGCCGTATCCGGCTCGGCACGCTGATGACCGCCGGCACCTTCCGGCTGCCCGGCGTGCTCGCCATCCAGGTCGCTCAGGTGGACCAGATGTCCGGCGGCCGGGTCGAACTCGGCCTCGGCGCGGGCTGGTTCGAGGAGGAGCACAAGGCGTACGGCATCCCCTTCCCGAAGGAGAAGTTCGACCGCCTGGAGGAGCAGCTCGCGATCGTCACCGGCCTGTGGGAGACGAAGGTCGGCGAGACCTTCGACTTCCACGGCACGTACTACGACCTCACCGACTCGCCCGCCCTGCCCAAGCCCGCCCAGCCGAGGATCCCGGTCCTCGTCGGCGGCCACGGCCCGACCCGCACCCCGCGGCTGGCCGCCCGGTACGCGGACGAGTTCAACATGCCCTTCGCCTCGGTCGAGGACAGCGAGCGCCAGTTCACCCGCGTCCGCGCCGCCGCCGAGGAGGCGGGCCGCCAGGCCGGCGACCTCGTCTACTCCAACGCCCTCGTCGTCTGCGTCGGCAAGGACGACGAGGAGGTCGCCCGCCGCGCCGCCGCCATCGGCCGCGAGGTCCCCGAGCTCAAGGCCAACGGCCTCGCCGGCTCCCCGGCCGAGGTCGTCGACCGGATCGGCCGCTACGCCGAGGTCGGCGCGAGCCGCTTCTACCTCCAGGTCCTCGACCTCCACGACCTGGACCACCTGGAGCTGATCTCCTCCCAGGTGCAGTCGCAGCTCGCGTGAGCTGAGGCCGTACCGATACGGCCGTCCGGCGGACCCGGGCCACGCGGCACACACGCGCCCACCCGCCGGACCCGGCCCCTTGATCCGGCGGAGCCGGTCCGTGCCCGTCCGGGCCCGCCGGACCATGGGCCGCCTCCTCCGGGTCGAGGTTTCGCTCTCCGAACACATCAGGGACAGGCCCGGCATGGCGCGCATCAGGGTCCCGGTGGCGTACGGGCGGGTGAAAAATGCCGGGTGGGGCGCGACGCGCGCGCTGTACGTTGAGCGGACGTGCCCGCACAGGGGTGCGAACTCCCAGCTCAGAAGGGTCATGAGGTGTAACCACCGTGTTCCTGACCATCACCACCACCGGAACCCCGGAACGCCCCGCCACCGACCTCGGCTATCTGCTGCACAAGCATCCGGGCAAGGCGCAGGCGTTCTCCACGTCCTACGGCAGGGCCCACGTCCTCTACCCCGAGGCGGAGGACCAGCGCTGCACGGCGGCGCTCCTGCTGGAGGTCGATGCGGTGGCACTGGTCAGGAGGGGGAAGGGCAAGGGTCGCGGCGGCGCACCCGACGCGGCGCTCGCGCAGTACGTCAACGACCGGCCCTACGCCGCGTCCTCGCTGCTCGCCGTCGCGCTGAGCGCCGTCTTCTCCAGCGCGATGAAGGGCACCTGCCAGGCCCGGCCCGAACTCCCCGCGCAGGCACGGCCGTTGCGCGTCGAGGTGCCCGCGCTGCCCGCCCGGGGCGGCGCCGGGCTGGTGCGGCGGCTGTTCGAGCCGCTCGGCTGGACCGTCACCGTGGACCCGGTCGCGCTGGACGTGAAGTTCCCCGAGTGGGGGGAGTCGCGGTACGTACGGCTCGTCCTGGAGTCGGCGGAGCTGACCCTCGCCGAGGCGCTGCGGCACCTGTACGTCCTGCTGCCCGTCCTCGACGACGCCAAGCACTACTGGGTCTCCGAGGACGAGGTCGACAAGCTGCTGCGCGCCGGTGAGGGCTGGCTGCCCGAGCACCCCGAGCAGAAGCTGATCACCTCGCGGTACCTCTCGCGCCGCTGGTCGCTGACCCGCTCGGCCCTGGAGCGCCTCGAACTGGTCCGGCTCGCCGAGACCGACGACAGCGAGGTCGAGGAGATCGACAACGCGGTGGAGGAGACGGCGGAGGAGACGGCGGAGGAGGCCGGGGCCGCGGTGGCGGCCGAGGCCGAGGCCGAGCGGGAGCGTTCGACACCGCTCGCCGTCCGGCGCCGGGAGGCGATCCTCGCCGCGCTGCGGGCCTGCGGGGCCGCGCGGGTGCTCGATCTCGGGTGCGGCCAGGGCCAGTTGGTGCAGGCCCTGCTCAAGGAGCCCCGGTTCACGGAGATCGTCGGCGTCGACGTGTCGATGCGCGCGCTCACCATCGCCGGGCGGCGGCTGAAGCTGGACCGGATGGGGGAGCGGCAGGCCTCGCGGGTCAAGCTCTTCCAGAGCTCCCTGGCCTACACCGACAAGCGGCTCAAGGGGTACGACGCCGCCGTGCTCAGCGAGGTGATCGAACACCTCGACCTGCCCCGGCTGCCCGCCCTGGAGTACGCCGTGTTCGGTGCCGCCCGCCCGCGCACGGTCCTCGTGACCACTCCGAACGTCGAGTACAACGTCCGCTGGGAGTCCCTGCCCGCCGGGCACGTCCGGCACCGCGACCACCGCTTCGAGTGGACCCGGCAGGAGTTCCGCGCCTGGGCGGGCGCGGTCGCCGAACGGCACGGCTACGAGGTGGAGTTCGTCCCCGTCGGCCCCGACGACCCGGAGGTGGGCCCGCCCACCCAGATGGCGGCCTTCCACCTGAGGACCGGGACCACCCCCCGGAGCACCACCCAGAACACGACCGAGACCGAGACCGAGAAGGAGGCGGAGGCGGCATGATCGAGAACCCGACCGAGGACCGGACCCAGGGGCGTGTCCTGCCCGTCACCGACCTCTCCCTCGTCGTGCTCGTCGGCGCCTCCGGCTCCGGCAAGTCGACCTTCGCCCGCAGGCACTTCAAGCCCACCGAGGTTATCTCCTCCGACTTCTGCCGAGGACTCGTCTCCGACGACGAGAACGACCAGGGTGCGACGAAGGATGCCTTCGACGTCCTCCACTACATCGCCGGCAAGCGCCTCGCCGCGGGCCGCCGTACCGTCGTCGACGCCACCAGCGTCCAGTCGGACGCCCGCAAGCAGCTCGTCGAACTGGCCAGGCAGTACGACGTGCTGCCCGTCGTGATCGTCCTGGACGTGCCCGAGGAGGTGTGCGCCGAGCGCAACGCGGGCCGCTCCGACCGGGCCGACATGCCGGTCAGGGTCATCAAGCGGCACATCCGCGAACTGCGGCGCTCGCTGCGGCACCTGGAGCGCGAGGGCTTCCGCAAGGTGCACGTCCTGCGGGGCGTCGAGGACGTCGAGAACGCCACCGTCGTCACCGAGAAGCGGTTCAACGACCTCACGCACCTCACCGGACCGTTCGACATCGTCGGTGACATCCACGGCTGCGCGAGCGAACTGGAGTCCCTGCTCGGCAAGTTGGGCTACACCGACGGCGTCCACCCGGACGGCCGCACCGCCGTCTTCGTCGGCGACCTCGTCGACCGGGGCCCCGACAGCCCGGGTGTGCTGCGCCGTGTGATGTCGATGGTCAAGTCGGGCAACGCCCTGTGCGTGCCCGGCAACCACGAGAACAAGTACGGCCGCCACCTCAAGGGCCGCCGGGTCCAGCACACGCACGGACTCGCCGAGACGATCGGGCAGATGGAGGGCCAGAGCGAGGAATTCGTCGCCGAGGTACGGGAGTTCATCGACGGTCTCGTCAGCCACTACGTCCTCGACGGCGGCCGGCTGGTCGTCTGCCACGCCGGTCTGCCCGAGAAGTACCACGGCCGCACCTCCGGCCGGGTCCGCTCGCACGCGCTGTACGGCGAGACCACCGGCGAGACCGACGAGTTCGGCCTGCCGGTGCGCTACCCGTGGGCGGAGGACTACCGGGGCCGGGCGGCGGTCGTCTACGGCCACACCCCGGTCCCCGAGGCGTCCTGGCTCAACAACACCATCTGCCTGGACACCGGCGCCGTCTTCGGCGGCAAGCTCACGGCGCTGCGCTGGCCGGAGCGCGAGCTGGTCGACGTACCGGCCGAGCGGGTCTGGTACGAGCCGGTGAAGCCGCTGCGCTCGGAGGCGCCCGGCGGACACGACGGACGTCCGCTGGACCTCGCCGACGTGCACGGGCGGCGCGCCGTGGAGACCCGTCACCAGGGCCGGGTCGCGATCCGTGAGGAGAACGCGGCGGCGGCGCTGGAGGTCATGAGCCGTTTCGCGGTCGACCCGCGTCTGCTGCCGTACCTCCCGCCGACCATGGCGCCGACGGCGACCTCGCACGTCGAGGGCTACTTGGAGCACCCGGCCGAGGCGTTCGCGCAGTACGCGGCCGACGGGGTCGCGCGGGTCGTGTGCGAGGAGAAGCACATGGGCTCGCGGGCGGTGGTCCTGGTGTGCCGGGACGCCGGGACGGCCCGCAGGCGCTTCGGCGTGGACGGCCCCACGGGCTCGCTCTACACCCGCACGGGACGGCCGTTCTTCGACGACGGGTCGAGGACGGAGGAGATCCTCCAGCGCGTACGGATCGCCGCCGACGAGGCGGGCCTGTGGTCCGAACTCGACACGGACTGGCTCCTGTTGGACGCCGAGCTGATGCCGTGGTCGCTGAAGGCGTCGGGCCTGCTGCGCTCGCAGTACGCCGCCGTCGGCGCCGCGTCCGGGGCGGTGTTCCCGGGCGCGCTGGCCGCACTGGAGGGAGCGGCGGCGCGCGGTGTGGACGTCGGCGACCTGCTGGACCGGCAGCGTGCCCGTGCCTCGGACGCGTCCGCGTTCACCGAGGCGTACCGCCGCTACTGCTGGACCACGGACGGCCTGGACGGCGTCCGTCTCGCCCCGTTCCAGATCCTCGCTGTCCAGGGCCGCAGCCTCGCGTCCCTGCCGCACGACCAGCAGCTCGCCCTGCTGGACCGCCTGGTCGAGCACGACGGCACCGGCCTCCTCCAGACCACCCGCCGCCTGTACGTCGACACGGCCGATCCCGAGTCGGTCCGCGCGGGCGTCGACTGGTGGCTGGAGATGACGGGCCGGGGCGGCGAGGGCATGGTGGTCAAACCGCTGAACGCCCTCGTCCGCGACGGCCAGGGCCGCCTGGTCCAGCCCGGCATCAAGTGCCGGGGCCGCGAGTACCTCCGGATCATCTACGGCCCGGAGTACACCCGCCCCGACAACCTGGACCGCCTGCGCGGCCGCTTCCTGAACCACAAGCGCTCCCTCGCCACCCGCGAGTACGCCCTCGGCCTGGAAGCCCTGGACCGCCTCGCCGAGGGCGAACCCCTGTGGCGCGTCCACGAGGCGGTCTTCGGGGTCCTGGCCCTGGAATCGGAGCCGGTGGACCCGCGGTTGTGATGTGGGGTGGGGGCCACCTCCCTCACCCCACCAACCGCAACCGCTCCCCGCACACCCCCACCGAGACCCGCTGCCCCCACGTCAGTTCCAGCGCGTCGCTCTCCATGCCGTCGCCGAAGGCGATCAGGCGTTCCGATTCGACCGTCAGGTGGAGGCGGGTGGTGGGGGAGAGGTCGCCAGCGGTCAGGGAGGTGCCGGTGGCCGGGGAGGGCCAGGCCTCGCGGACGAACCAGACCAGGCGCTGTTCCGCCGGGCCGGGCAGCCGCAGTTCCGCGCCGCGCTGCTGCCACACCGAGCGGAGCCAGCCCGTGGCGCCCGTGCCCGTGCCGACCAGCACCCCGGAGGACGCCTGGGCCTCGACGACGGCCCCGTGGTCGTCGAGGCCCAGGCGGTAGCGGGCGGTCTGGTGGCCGGCGGCGCCCAGGTAGATCTCGTTGAGGGCGACGAGACGCTGGGTGTCGTCGGCGACCGCCTCGACCATGGTGAGTTCGTCGGCGGAGGGGGTGGCGGATGTCAGGAGTCTCGCCGCGTCCTGTGGGCGGTGGCGGACCAGGACCCCGGGGTTGCGGCCGGGGTCGCTGTCGATGCCCAGGACCGGCTGTCCCGAGAGGTACTTGGCGACGTTCGCCACCAGTCCGTCCTGGCCGACCACGACCACCACGTCCTCCGGCCCGAACAGGAAACGGTCCAGGTCCGCCCGCTCGACCCGGGTCTGGCGCCAGGTCAGCGGGATCGCCGAGGTGACCTCCGCGAGCGCCTGGCGGGTGCGGCGGTGGCGTTCGGCGAGCTCCTCGATGTCCCGCCCCCGGGAGGAGAGGAAGTAGGCGGCCTGGCCGTGGGTGCCGTGGTGGGCCACCAGCTCCGCGTACTCCGTGGTGCGGTGGACCAGCACGACCCGGGGGGCGAGGCTCATCCCTCGTCCCGGGCGCCGCCCAGCTTGGCCAGCAGGCCGGTCAGCACGTCCGGCGAGACGGTGAGGTTCTCGATGTGCGGCAGGTTCTCCGCGAGCCGCGTCCCGGTGAGGGCGCGCAGCACCGCCACGTCCACCTCCCCGTGCACCCGCAGCCATGCCTCCTGGGCCTGCGCCCGTGCCTCGCCGACGGCCCGCGCGCCCTCGGCCTCCGCGTGGGAGAGCCGCACGGCGCGTGCCGCCTCCGCTTCGCCGAGCTTGACGGTCCGGGTCGCCTCGGCGTCGGCGCGCACCGCGTCCGCCGCCGCCCGCTCCTCCGCCTCGCGGCGGGCGTTGGTGCCGCGCTGCTCGACCAGCTGCTCCTCGCGGCGGGCGAGTTCGATCTGGCTGGCCAGTTCGTTCTCGGCGATCGTCCGCTCCCGCTCGACCGCGACCGCCCGCCGCTCGTACGTCGCCCGGTCCGCCTCCTGCTGGATCTGCTCACGGGCCGGTGTGCGCAGGGCGCGCTCGACCTCCGGCTCGGGGCGCAGCGCGACGACCCGGACGGCCACCACCTCGATGCCCGTCGCGGGCAGCCGCGGTTCCGCCGCGAGTCCGGCCGCGACCCGTTCGCGGACCGCCGCGACCCCGTCCACCAGTGCCGACGACAGCGGCGTACGGGCCAGCACGTCCAGCGCGTGCTGCTGGGCCGTCTCCGTGAGGAGCGTGCCGAGCTGCTCCAGGGGGGTGCCGCGCCAGGCGCCGGTGTCGGGGTCGACGGAGAAGTCCAGGCGGGCCGCGGCGAGCGCGGGGTCGCTGATCCGGTAGGTCACCGTGGCCTGCACGGCCACGTCCTGGAAGTCGGAGGTACGGGCGTGGAAGGTCATCGCCAGCTCCCGGTCGTCGACCGGGACCTCGGAGAGCGCGGCGGTCAGCGCGCGGAACCAGAAGCTCAGCCCGGGTCCGTCGTGCAGCAGCTTGCCGCCGCGGTGGTGCCGGATGTGGGCGGTGGGCGCGCCGCGCAGATGGCGCCAGCCGAGGCGCCGGGTGATGTCGGCCATGACGTTCGGGGACCCCCTCTTTTCGTCCTGGAGACGATAATCGCCCATCGCCCGTTTATCGTCAAGAGGACGAGAAGAAGACGCGGGAGGAACTGGTCAAGGAGCGGGTGGATCCGGTCGTCGGTGGTCAGGATGGAGTCATGGGATTCCATGTCGACTCCGAGGCCGGGCGGCTCAGCCGCGTCATCCTGCACCGGCCGGATCTGGAGCTCAAAAGGCTCACCCCCGGCAACAAGGACGCTCTGCTCTTCGACGACGTGCTCTGGGTGCGCCGGGCGCGCGCCGAGCACGACGGGTTCGCGGACGTGCTGCGTGACCGCGGGGTCACCGTGCACCTGTTCGGCGATCTGCTCAGCGAGGCCCTGGCGATCCCGGCGGCCCGCTCGCTCGTCCTGGACCGGGTCTTCGACGAGAAGGAGTACGGCGTCCTCGCCACCGACCACCTCCGCGCCGCCTTCGAGAACCTCCCCGCGCCCGAACTCGCCGAGGCCCTGGTCGGCGGGATGACCAAGCGCGAGTTCCTCGCCGGGCACGAGGAGCCCGTCTCCGTCCGCTTCCATGTGATGGACCTGGACGACTTCCTGCTCGCCCCGCTGCCCAACCACCTCTTCACCCGGGACACCTCCGCCTGGATCTACGACGGCGTCTCCGTCAACGCGATGCGCTGGCCGGCCCGGCAGCGCGAGACCGTGCACTTCGAGGCGATCTACCGGCACCACCCGCTCTTCCGTGAGGAGCGGTTCCGCGTCTGGAGCGAGGGCCAGGCCGACTACCCCTCCACCATCGAGGGCGGTGACGTCCTCGTCATCGGCAACGGCGCCGTCCTCATCGGCATGAGCGAGCGGACCACCCCGCAGGCCGTCGAGATGCTCGCCCACAAGCTGTTCGCCGCCGGGTCCGCGCAGACGATCGTGGCCCTCGACATGCCCAAGCGGCGGGCCTTCATGCACCTCGACACGGTGATGACGATGGTCGACGGCGACACGTTCACCCAGTACGCCGGGCTCGGCATGCTCCGCTCCTACACCATCGAACCGGGCGTGGGGGAGAAGGAGCTGAAGGTCACCGACCATCCGCCGGAGCACATGCACCGCGCCATCGCCGCCGCCCTCGGCCTCGATGAGATCCGTGTCCTGACCGCCACGCAGGACGTGCACGCCGCCGCGCGCGAGCAGTGGGACGACGGCTGCAACGTGCTCGCCGTGGAGCCCGGTGTCGTCGTCGCCTACGAGCGCAACGCCACCACCAACACCCACCTCCGCAAGCAGGGCATCGAGGTCATCGAGATCCCGGGCAGCGAGCTGGGCCGGGGGCGGGGCGGGCCGCGCTGCATGAGCTGTCCCGTCGAACGGGCGCCCGTATAGTCGTACGGCTGACTGTATATAAATGCTGAGCGTCGTATACACTTCCAGGTGTACGGTCCGACGCCCCTTCTCTCCCGTGTCCCCGTCCGCCGTGTCCCTGTCCCTCGTATCCCTGGAGCGCCCCCATGGCGATCGTCCCCACCGCCCTCGCCGGGCGCCACTTCCTCAAAGAGCTCGACTTCACCGAGGCGGAGTTCCTCGCGCTCGTCGAACTGGCGGCGGAGCTGAAGGCGGCGAAGAAGGCGGGGACGGAGACGCGGTACCTGAGCGGCCGGAACATCGCGCTGATCTTCGAGAAGACCTCGACGCGCACCCGCTGCGCGTTCGAGGTCGCCGCCGCCGACCAGGGCGCCTCCACGACCTATCTCGACCCGGCCGGCTCGCAGATCGGCCACAAGGAGTCCGTCCGCGACACCGCCCGGGTCCTCGGCCGGATGTACGACGGCATCGAGTACCGCGGGGACAGCCAGCGGAAGGTCGAGGAACTGGCCGCGTACGCCGGTGTCCCCGTCTTCAACGGCCTCACCGACGACTGGCACCCCACCCAGATGCTCGCCGACGTGCTCACGATGACCGAGCACACCGGCAAGCCGGTCAAGGAGATCTCCTTCGCCTACCTCGGCGACGCCCGCTTCAACATGGGCAACTCCTACCTGATCACCGGCGCCCTGCTCGGCATGGACGTGAGGATCGTCGCCCCGAAGTCGTACTGGCCCGCCCAGGAGATCGTCGACCGGGCGAACGAACTCGCCGAGGTCAGCGGCGCCCGCGTCACCCTCACCGAGAGCGTCGCCGACGGCGTGCGCGGCGCGGACTGCGTCGTCACCGACGTCTGGGTCTCCATGGGGGAGCCCAAGGAGGTCTGGGCGGAGCGGATCGAGGCCCTGCGGCCGTACGCCGTGACCATGGACGTCCTGCGGGCCACCGGCAACCCGGACGTCAGGTTCCTGCACTGCCTGCCGGCCTTCCACGACCTCGGCACCAAGGTCGGCCAGGAGGTGTACGAGGCCCACGGCCTCGACTCCCTGGAGGTCACCGACGAGGTCTTCGAGTCCCCGCACTCCGTCGTCTTCGACGAGGCGGAGAACCGGCTGCACACCATCAAGGCCGTGCTGGTCGCCACCCTCGCCTGACGGCGGGTCTCACGCCGGGCGCCACTGCGGCGGCACCACCGGCAGCCTGAACCACACCGCCTTGCCCGACTCGGTGGGGCGGTGTCCGCAGGACGAGCTGAGGGCGCGGATCAGCAGCAGTCCGCGTCCGTGCTCCTGCCAGGGGTCGGGTTCCCCGCCGGAGGGGCGGGTCAGATCGCCGGGCGGCTTCGGGTCCGGGTCGTGGACCTCGACCTGGCAGCCGCTGGGCCGCAGCTCCACCACGAGCTCTATGGGCGAGTCCCCCGCGGTGTGCTCCACGGCGTTCGCGACCAGCTCGGCGGTCAGCAGCTCCGCCGTGTCGCTGTCCGCCCCGTGCTCCAGATCGGCCAGCGCGGTGCGGACCAGTGCGCGCGCCACCGGGACGGCCGCGGCGGAGTGCGGCAGCGCGATGCGCCACGAGGCGGAGGCGGGGGGACGTTCTTGCAAGGCGGGTCCGTTCATGAGCAGGCTGTCCTGCTTTCAACCTTATGAATGGTACGGCGCCGGCCGGCAGAGACGTCGGACAGGCACCGTGCGGGACCTTCGGACCCGTCTACCGGGCGGCTTACCCCGGTCAACGCCCCGCCCCGCACCGCTGCTCCCGTCGTTACCGCTCTATCGACGACTCGTGACGGACGAGACGTGTTCAGGTCACCTTCACCGTCTCTTCCCCCGGTCCTATCGCGCACTCCTGACGACAGTCACGAAAGAGTGATAACTTCGAAGGGCAGAGCGCACCTCACCAGGCCAGGGGAGGCCGCACGATCATGAGTCCCTTCACCGGCTCCGCCGCCCGCACCCCCCACTGGGAACACCTCCGCGTCACCGTCGAGGCCGGCCTCGCGACCGTCACCCTCGCCCGCCCCGACAAGCTCAACGCGCTCACCTTCGGCGCCTACGCCGACCTGCGCGACCTGCTCGCCGAACTCTCCCGGGAACGCGCGGTACGCGCCCTCGTCCTGACCGGCGAGGGCCGCGGCTTCTGCTCCGGCGGCGACGTGGACGAGATCATCGGCGCGACCCTCGCCATGGACACCGCCCAGCTCCTCGACTTCAACCGGATGACCGGCCAGGTCGTCCGGGCCGTGCGCGAGTGCCCGTTCCCGGTGATCGCGGCCGTGCACGGTGTCGCCGCGGGCGCCGGCGCGGTCCTCGCCCTCGCGGCGGACTTCCGGGTGGCCGACCCCACCGCGCGGTTCGCGTTCCTGTTCACCCGGGTCGGCCTGTCCGGCGGCGACATGGGCGCCGCCTACCTGCTGCCCCGGATCGTCGGCCTCGGCCACGCGACCCGGCTGCTGATGCTGGGCGAGCCGGTCCGCGCCCCGGAGGCCGAACGCATCGGCCTGATCAGCGAACTCACCGACGAGGGCCATGTCGACGATGCCGCCCTGGCCCTCGCCCGCCGCCTCGCCGACGGCCCCGCCCTGGCCCACGCCCAGACCAAGGCCCTGCTCACCGCCGAACTCGACATGCCGCTCGCGGCCTCCGTGGAACTGGACGCGTCGACCCAGGCACTGCTGATGAACGGGGAGGACTACCGGGAGTTCCACGCCGCGTTCACGGCGAAGCGCCCGCCGAAATGGCAGGGGAGGTGACCATGAAGGTCGCCGTGGTCGGCGGCGGTCCCGGCGGCCTCTACGCCGCGGCCCTGCTGAAACGACTCTCCCCCGACCGCGAGGTCACCGTCTGGGAACGCAACGCCCCCGACGACACCTTCGGCTTCGGCGTCGTCCTCTCCGACGAGACCCTCGGCGGCATCGAACACGCCGATCCGGCCGTCTACCGGGCCCTGCGGGCGGAGTTCGTGCGCTGGGACGACATCGACATCGTCCACCGGGGCGTCCGCCACACCTCCTCCGGCCACGGCTTCGCCGCGCTCGGCCGCCGGCGGCTCCTGGAGATCCTGCACGAGCGCTGCCGCGACCTGGGCGTGGACCTCCGCTTCCGCACCGAGGCCCCCGCCGGACTGGAACGCTCCCACGACCTGGTCGTCGCCGCCGACGGAGTCCACAGCGCCGTCCGTGAGGCCCACCGGGACGTGTTCCGCCCCACGCTCACCCCCCACCGCTGCCGTTACATCTGGCTCGCCGCCGACTTCCCCTTCGACGCCTTCCGCTTCGAGATCGCCGAGACCGAGCACGGCGTGGCCCAACTCCACGGCTACCCCTACGCCCCCGACTCCTCCACCGTGATCGTCGAGATGCGCGAGGAGGTCTGGCGCGCCGCCGGGTACGACGCACTCGACGTACGGGAATCCGTCGTCCGGTGCGCCAAGACCTTCGCGGACGCCCTCGGCGGCAGGCCCCTGCGCGCCGACAGCTCCACCTGGACCACCTTCCGCACGGTCGTCAACGAGCGCTGGTCGCACGGGAACGTGGTGCTGCTCGGCGACGCCGCCCACACCGCCCACTTCTCCATCGGCTCCGGCACCAAACTCGCCGTCGAGGACGCCCTCGCCCTCGCGGCCTGCCTGGAGGAACAGCCGTCCCTGCACAAGGCGTTGACGGCCTACGAGGAGGAACGCAGGCCCGTCGTCGCCTCCACCCAGCGCGCCGCCCTCGCGAGCCTGGAGTGGTTCGAGAACGTGGGCCGCTATCTCGACCAGCCGCCCCGCCGGTTCGCGTTCAACCTGCTCACCCGCAGCCGCCGCGTCACCCACGACAACCTGCGGCTGCGCGACCCCCGCTTCACCGGCGCCGTGGAGGAGGAGTTCGGCTGCCCGCCCGGCACACCCCCGATGTTCACCCCGTTCCGGCTGCGCGGACTGACCCTGCGCAACCGGGTCGTCGTCTCCCCGATGGACATGTACTCCGCCACCGACGGCATGCCGGACGACTTCCACCTCGTCCATCTCGGCGCACGCGCGCTCGGCGGCGCGGGCCTGGTGATGACCGAGATGGTGTGCGTCAGCGAGGACGGCCGCATCACCCCCGGCTGCACCGGCCTCTACAACGGCCCGCAGGCCGAGGCCTGGCGGCGTGTCACCGACTTCGTGCACACCCGCGCCCCCGGCACCGCCATCGGCGTGCAGCTCGGCCACTCCGGCCGCAAGGGCTCGACCCGGCTGATGTGGGAGGGCATGGACGAACCGCTGCCCGACGGCAACTGGCCGCTGGTGGCCGCCTCCCCGCTGCCGTACCGGCCGGAAGGCCAGACCCCGCGTGAACTCACCCCCGCCGAACTGGCCGAGATCCGCGAGGAGTTCACCGCCGCCGCGTGGCGGGCCGCCCGCGCCGGGTTCGACCTCCTCGAACTGCACTGCGCGCACGGCTATCTGCTCTCCGGCTTCCTCTCCCCGCTCACCAACCGGCGCACCGACGGCTACGGCGGCCCGCTCGCGCACCGGCTGCGCTTCCCCCTCGAAGTCTTCGACGCCGTCCGGGGCGTGTGGCCCGACGACCGGCCCATGACCGTCCGCATCTCCGCCACCGACTGGGCCGAGGGCGGCACGTCGGGCGCGGACGCCGTCGAGATCGCCCGCGCCTTCGCCGCGCACGGGGCGGACGCCATCGACGTGTCGACCGGACAGGTCGTGCCCGAGGAGCGACCGGAGTACGGGCGCTCCTACCAGACGCCGTTCGCGGACCGCATCCGCCACGAGACCGGCGTCCCGGTGATCGCCGTCGGGGCGATCTCCTCCTGGGACGACGTCAACTCCCTGATCCTCGCCGGACGCACCGACCTGTGCGCCCTGGCCCGCCCCCACCTCTACGACCCGCACTGGACCCTGCACGCCGCCGCCGAACAGGGCTACGACGGGCCCGGCGTGCTCTGGCCCGCCCCGTACCGCGCGGGCAGCCGCCGCCCGGTGACCGGACGCACGGACGCCCCCAAGCCCCGGCTGACGCTCGGGACTTGAGGGCGCCGCGAAGAGCGGTCGGGGTTACAGCTCGACCATCCCGGCCGTGAGCGTCGACCCGTCCGCCGGGTCGATGAGGATGAACGCCCCGGTGCGGCGCGAGAGCGCGTAGGCGTCGAGGGCGAGCGGCTCGGCGGTGCGCAGGGTGATCCGGCCGAGGTCGTTCGCGCTCAGCCCGTCCGCGCCCGCGAGGTCCTTGACGATCGCCTTCACGGTCCGCGTGGTGTGCCGCAGCAGCACCCGGTCGCCGACCCGCAGCGACCGGTCGGCCAGATGGCAGACGGCGGCCGTGACGTCCCGGGTCAGCGTCGGCTGGTCCGGGCCGGCCGTGAGCATGTCGCCGCGCGAGACGTCCCGCTGGTCGCCCAGGCGCACCCCGATGGACTGCGGCGCGTACGCCGCCTCCGCCTCGACCCCGAGGACGTCGATGCCGGTGATCTCGGAGACCTCGCCGGAGGGATGGACGGTGACCTTGTCGCCGACCCGCAGCGCGCCGGAGACCAACTGGCCCGCGTAGTGGCGTACTTCGCCGTCCCGGATCACGTACTGCACCGGGAACCGGGCGGGCGCGTCCGCGGCCTCGACGCCGACCGGCACGTCCTCCAGGAAGTCGAGCAGCGCCGGACCCTCGTACCAGTCCATGTGCGCGGAGCGGTCGACGACGTTGTCGCCGGCGAGCGCGGAGACCGGGATCGGGGTGAAGGACGGCAGCCCCAGCTCGGCGGCGTGCCCGGCGAAGTCCTCGACGATCCGCTCGAACTCCTTCTGCTCGTAGCCGACGAGGTCCATCTTGTTGACGGCGAGGATCACGTGCGGGACCCGCAGCAGCGCGGCGATGGCCGCGTGCCGGTGGGTCTGCTCGACGACGCCGTTGCGGGCGTCGACGAGGATGATCGTCAGCTCGGCCGTGGACGCGCCGGTGACCATGTTGCGGGTGTACTGCACATGGCCGGGGGTGTCGGCGAGGATGAACCGCCGCTTGGGGGTGGCGAAGTAGCGGTAGGCGACGTCGATGGTGATGCCCTGCTCCCGCTCGGCGCGCAGGCCGTCGGTGAGCAGCGCGAGGTCGGGGGCCTCCTGGCCGCGGTTGCGGGAGGCGGTCTCGACGGCCTCCAGCTGGTCGGCGAGCACCGACTTGGAGTCGTGCAGCAGGCGTCCGACGAGGGTGGACTTGCCGTCGTCGACGGAGCCCGCCGTGGCGAAACGCAACGTGTCGACGGTCAACTTGGCAACGGTCATGGCTAGAAGTACCCCTCGCGCTTGCGGTCTTCCATCGCGGCCTCGGACATCTTGTCGTCGGCGCGGGTGGCGCCCCGCTCGGTGAGCCGGGACGCGGCGATCTCCGCGATCACCTTCTCGATGGTGTCGGCGTCGGAGTCCACCGCGCCGGTGCAGGACATGTCGCCGACGGTGCGGTAGCGCACCTGCCGCTTCTGGACGGTCTCGTCGGTCTTGGGTCCGCCCCATTCGCCGGCGGTGAGCCACATGCCGGAGCGGGAGAAGACCTCGCGTTCGTGGGCGAAGTAGATGTCGGGGAGTTCGATCTTCTCGCGGGCGATGTACTGCCAGACGTCGAGTTCGGTCCAGTTGGAGAGGGGGAAGACGCGGACGTGTTCGCCGGGGGCGTGGCGGCCGTTGTACAGGTTCCACAGTTCGGGGCGCTGGCGGCGGGGGTCCCACTGGGAGAACTCGTCGCGCAGGGAGAAGACGCGTTCCTTGGCGCGGGCCTTCTCCTCGTCGCGTCGTCCCCCGCCGAACACGGCGTCGAACTTCTCCGCCTGGATCTTCTCCGTCAGGGGGAGCGTCTGGAGCGGGTTGCGGGTCCCGTCGGGACGCTCGCGCAGGACACCGCGGTCGATGTAGTCCTGCACGGAGGCGACGTGCAGCCGCAGTCCGTGTTCGGCGACCGTGCGGTCGCGGTACTCCAGCACCTCGGGGAAGTTGTGCCCGGTGTCGACGTGCAGGAGGGAGAAGGGGATCGCGGCGGGCGCGAAGGCCTTGAGCGCGAGGTGCAGCATGACGATGGAGTCCTTGCCGCCGGAGAAGAGGATCACCGGCCGTTCGAACTCGCCCGCCACCTCGCGGAAGATGTGGACCGCCTCGGACTCCAGCGCGTCCAGGTGCGAGAGGGTGAAGTCCCCGGAGGGCTGCGCGGAGCCGAGGTCGAGGGTGCTCACACCAGCCCCCGCTCGGCCAGCAGGGCGTACACCGTGTCGGCGGACTCCTGCGGGGTCTGGTCCTGCGTGCGCAGCACCAGCGCCGGGTCGGCCGGCGGCTCGTAGGGGTCGTCGACGCCGGTCAGCCCGGACAGCCGGCCCGCCGCCTGCTCGGCGTACAGGCCCTTCACATCGCGTTCGGAGCACACCTCGACCGGGGTCGCGACATGCACCTCGATGTACGGCGTCCCGCTCTTGCCGTGGCGCGCCCGGACG
The DNA here is from genome assembly GCF_044747265.1 of Streptomyces sp. NPDC090106. Classification (NCBI taxonomy): domain Bacteria; kingdom Bacillati; phylum Actinomycetota; class Actinomycetes; order Kitasatosporales; family Streptomycetaceae; genus Streptomyces; species Streptomyces sp. NPDC090106. Next base: position 35,492 of record NZ_JBIVDS010000006.1, read on the forward strand.
GCCTCGCGGCTGTCGGCGTAGGGCGCGATGACGGGGACGACGGACAGGACGCCGTTGCGGGCCAGCACCTCGGAGACCAGCCCGATGCGCTGGACGTTGGTGTTGCGGTCCTCGCGGGAGAAGCCGAGGCCCGCGGAGAGGAACCGGCGTATCTCGTCGCCGTCGAGCACCTCCACCCGGTGTCCCTCGGCCTTCAGCCGCTCGCCCAGATGACGGGCGATGGTGGTCTTGCCCGCACTCGGCAGCCCGGTGAGCCAGACGGTGGCTCCCTGAGCCCTTGCCGTGGTGGTCATGCGCAACAGTCCTCTTTCTTACCCGGCGTACGACGTCGTAGCACCCTAGGTAAGAACTCTGAGAGGACCGCCTAAGAAAGCTGAGGTTTAGCTGAGTGACTCCTGGTGCGCAAGAGGTCACAGGGACCCGTCATGTACTTTTCACACATGGCGGCCGGCTTCACAGTCCGGCGAACTCCGCCCCCGCGTCCCGCAGCCGCCGGTGCAGTCCCCGGAACACCTCCGCCGAGCGGGCGCCCGGCCAGTCCTCGGGCAGGAGCCGGGCCGGCAGACCGGGGTCGGTGTACGGGAGGTGGCGCCAGGAGTCGAGGGCGAGGAGATAGTCCCGGTAGGCCTCCTCGGGCGGGGTGTCCGCACGGCTCTCCCAGGCCTCCAGCACCCGCGCGTGCCGGTCCAGGAACGCCTCGTGCTCCTTGGCGACGGCCGCCAGGTCCCACCAGCGGGCGACGGCCTCGGCGGTCGGCGCGAACCCGAGGTGCTCGCCGCGGAAGAAGTCCACGTACGGGTCCAGGCGCAGCCGCTCCAGGGTGTGCCGGGCCTCCTCGTGCAGACGGGCCGGGGCGAGCCAGACGCCGGGGGCGGCCGTGCCGAAGCCGAGACCGGCCAGCCGGGAGCGGAGCACGTGCCGTTTCTGCCGTTCGGACTCCGGGACCGAGAACACGGCGAGGATCCAGCCCTCGTCCTCGGGCGGCGCGGCGCCGTAGATCCGGCGGTCGCCGTCCTCCAGCAGCTGGCGGGCGTCGGGTGAGGGTTCGTACCCCGCCGCGCCCTGTGCGGTACGGGCCGGAACGAGCAGTCCGCGGCGCTTGAGACGGGACACCGAGGACCGCACGGAGGGGGCGTCCACGCCGACCGCGGCCAGCAGCCGGATCAGCTCGGCCACCGGGAGGGGGCCGGGCACGAAGCGGCCGTAGGCGCCGTAGAGCGTGACGATGAGAGACCGTGGTGCATGCTGCTCGGACACGTTGATCATCTTAGGTCGTCGGTATCACTGCTGGTCACCCCCGGTGCGCAGTCGGAACCGCTGGAGTTTGCCGGTCGCCGTGCGCGGCAGGGCGTCCAGGAAGACGATCTCCCGCGGACACTTGTACGGCGCCAGCTCCGCCTTCAGGAACGTGCGCAGCGCCTCCGCGTCCCGTGCCGAGCCGTCCCTGACCACGGCATATGCCACCACCACTTGGCCGCGCGCCTCGTCCGGCCGCCCCACGACCGCCGCCTCCGTCACCTCCGGGTGGCGCAGCAGCGCGTCCTCGACCTCGGGGCCCGCGATGTTGTACCCGGCGGAGATGATCATGTCGTCCGCTCGGGCGACATAGCGGAAATAGCCGTCCCCCTCACGGATGTATGTGTCACCGGTCATGTTCCAGCCATGGCGGACGTACTCGGCCTGCCGGGGGTCGGAGAGATAGCGGCAGCCGACCGGTCCGCGCACGGCGAGAAGCCCGGGTTCGCCGTCGGGGCGGTCACGGCCCTCGGCGTCGACCACGCGCGCGTGCCACCCGGGAACGGGCCGGCCCGTCGTCCCTGGCCGGATCTCGTCGTCGGCGGCGGAGATGAAGATGTGCAGCAGCTCGGTGGCCCCGATGCCGTTGATGATCCGCAGCCCGGTCCGCTTCTCCCAGGCCGTCCAGGTCGCCGCGGGCAGGTTCTCCCCGGCTGAGACGCAGCGGCGCAGGGACGACAGGTCGTGCGCGTCGGGCTCGGCGAGCATCGCCCGGTAGGCGGTCGGGGCGGTGAACAGGACGCTGACCCGGTGCGCGGCGATCGCGGGCAGCAACTGCCGGGGCCCGGCCTGTTCGAGCAGCAGCGCGCTGGCCCCGGCCCGCATCGGGAAGACGACGAGCCCGCCGAGCCCGAAGGTGAAACCGAGCGGGGGACTGCCCGCGAAGACGTCGTCGGCGCGGGGCCGCAGCACATGGCGGGCGAAGGTGTCCGCGACGGCGAGCACGTCCCGGTGGAAGTGCATGCACCCCTTGGGCCGCCCGGTGGTCCCCGAGGTGAACGCGATCAGCGCCACGTCGTCGGCCGCGGTGTCCACGGCCCGGTACGGCGCGTCGGGGGCCGGACGCCGCAGCAGGTCGTCGGGGGCGTCCCCGCCGTACGTCGTGATCCGCAGCCCCGGTATCGCGGCCCTGGCGAGGTCGTCGACGGAGCGGATGTCGCACAGGGCGTGCCGGACCCGGGCCAGCTCGCACACCACCGCCAGCTCGTGCGGGCGCTGCTGCGCCAGCACCGTGACGGCCACCGCCCCCGCCTTCAGCACCGCCAGCCAGCACGCCACGAGCCACGGCGTGGTCGGCCCCCGCAGCAGCACCCGGTTGCCGGGGACGACCCCGAGCTCCCCGGTGAGCAGATGCGCGAGCCGGTCGACGCGGGCGCGCAGGTCGCCGTACGTCCAGGTCCCGCCTGCGGGGGTGTGGAAGGCCGGGCTGTCGTGGTCCGAGCCGGTCAGCAGCTCCGCGGCGCAGTTGAGCCGGTCGGGGTAGCGCAGCTCCGGCAGCTCGAAGACGAGCTCGGGCCACTGCTCCGGGGGCGGCAGATGGTCGCGCGCGAAGGTGTCGACGTGCGCCGAGACGTTCATGGCGGGTGCCCCCTGCCTTGTGGGCCTGGAATCCGGGCTCGCGCATCGAGCGTATCGTCTTGGTGACGACAGTCAACACTTCGCGATATCGTCGAGAGGTCCAGTGAGGAGAGGGGACCGGCGATGGCCGCATTCTCGCTCGATCCGGTACAGACCGCCTGGTGCGCGGAGCTGCGCCGGCTGGCCGCCGAGCGGCTGCGACCGTTCGCGGAGAAGGGCGAGCCGGGGCGGGTGAACCGGCCGCTGGTCGCCGAGCTGGGCCGGCTCGGGCTGCTGGAGCGGCTGTTCACCTCCGGCGCCCTCGACCTGTGTCTGATGCGGGAGTCCCTGGCCTACGCCTGCACGGAGGCGGAGACCGCCCTCGCCCTCCAGGGGCTGGGTGCCCACCCCGTGCACGCGCACGGCACGACGGCCCAGCGGGAGCGCTGGCTGCCCCGGGTCGGGGAGGGGAGCGCGGTCGCGGCCTTCGCGCTGAGCGAGCCGGGCGCCGGGTCGGACGCGGCGGCCCTCGCCCTGGCCGCCGCACCGGACGGTACCGACCGCTGGCGGCTCACCGGCGAGAAGTGCTGGATCTCCAACGCCCCCGAGGCCGACTTCTACACCGTCTTCGCACGCACCGGCCCGGACGCCGGCGCCCGGGGCGTCACCGCCTTCCTCGTCCCCGCCGACCGCCCCGGCCTCACCGGGACCGCCCTCGACATGCTCTCCCCGCACCCCATCGGCGCCCTCGCCTTCGCCGACGTGCCCGTCACCGCCGACGACGTGCTCGGCGAGATCGGCCGCGGCTTCCGGGTCGCGATGGGCACCCTCACCCTGTTCCGGCCCAGCGTCGGCGCCTTCGCCGTCGGCATGGCCCAGGCCGCGCTCGACGCGACCCTCGCGCACACCGCCCGACGGGACGCCTTCGGCGGCAAGTTGAAGGACCTCCAGTCCGTCGCCCACCGGGTCGCAGACCTGGCCGTGCGCATCGAGGCCGCCCGCCTCATGGTCCACGCGGCGGCGACGGCCCACGACGAGGGCGCCCTCGACGTTCCCCGGCGGGCCGCGATGGCCAAGCTGCTGGCCACCGAGACCGCGCAGCAAGTCGTCGACGCGGCGGTGCAGTTGCACGGGGCGCGGGCGCTGCGGCGCGGGCATCTGCTGGAGCACCTGTACCGGGAGGTGCGCGCCCCGCGGATCTACGAGGGCGCGAGCGAAATCCAACTCGGGATCATCGCCAAGGAGTTGTACGCGAACCTGGAGGGCGAGTGAGCGCCGAGCGCATCAACCCGGCCGGACTGTCCCCGGCGAGGGGCTTCTCCCACGCGGTCGTGGCCACCGGTTCCCGGGTGGTGTTCCTCGCCGGGCAGACCGCCCTGGACGAGGAGGGCAAGGTCGTGGGGGACACGCTGGTCGAGCAGTTCGGGCGGGCGCTCGCCAATCTGCTGAGCGCCCTGCGGGCGGCCGGCGGCACCCCGGCCGATCTGGCCCGCGTCACGGTCTACGCCACGGATGTCGCCGCGTACCGGGTCCACGCGCGCGAACTGGGCTGTGTCTGGCGGGAGTCGGCCGGGCGGGACTATCCGGCGATGGCGGTCGTCGAGGTCGTGCGGCTGTGGGACGAGCGGGCGATGGTGGAGCTGGACGGGTTCGCCGTCCTGCCGTAGCGCGCCGCCGTGAGGGAGCGTCAGGCGGCCATCGCCAGCCGGTGCGGGGCGATCACCCGGCCGTCGGGCAGCAGTTCGCCGGTGTCGTCGAAGACGATCGACCCGTCGCACAGCAGGCTCCAGCCCTGTTCGGGGTGGGCGGCGACGACGTGCGCGGCGGCGGTCTCGGCGGCGGGGCACGAGGACTGGTGGGAACACATGGCGTACCTCCACTCGGGAGGACGATCCGTAGGGCCGGTCCCTGCGTGTGTCGTCCGTATGGGTAGACCATGCGCCGCGCGCGAACTCATCGGAACGGCCGGGCGCCGACCGTGACAACACGCGGACAACACCCGGACCGATCCACGAACTCCGCTGCGGACTCGCCACCGAAGGAGTGACGATCACGCTCCTCGCGGCGCCCGGACGGTACGAGTGGAGGGCAATAATCCACTCCAAAATAGTTCGGATTCGTCAAGTCGCCCGAAACGGCTCGAATCCGCTCGTTCCGGGAGACCCTCCATGTCAGTCCGCCCCGCCCTCGCCGCCGCCACGCTGCTCCTGCTGGCCGCCGCCCCCAGCGCCGTCGCCGCCGCACCCTACGAGACGGTGACCGTCGACCCCGTCGGCACCGTCGCCGAGGACGGCACGGTCACCCTCTCCGGCACCTACCGCTGCCTCGGCAGCACGGGCCCCGTCTTCGTCAGCTCCTCGGTGCGTCAGCGCTCCGCGTCGGTCAGCCACGGCATCGGCGGCACCCGCGCCGTGTGCGACGGCGCCGAGCACCGCTGGCAGAACACCGGCGAGGCCGCGAAGGTCGAGCCGGGCGAGGCCGCCGTGGAGGCCACGCTCATGGAACTCGACCCCTCGGGCGGTCTGCCGCTGCCCCGCTTCCACGCGCGCGAGCGGCAGGACGTCACGCTGAACGAGGCCTGACCTCCAGCCAGGTGGCGAGCGCCCACCGCCAGTGCACCGCGGGCAGCGGCGGCAGATCGGACAGCGATCCGCCGGTCAGCTGCTGGAGCCGGCCCAGCCGGTAGCGGACGGTGTTGGGGTGGGTGAACAGGGCCGAGGCGGTCTGGTCCAGGCGGCGGCCGTGGTCCAGGTAGGTCAGCGCGGTGAGCGCGAGCTGCCGGTGGAAGCCGTCCGCGGGGTCGAGACCGCCCAGCAGCCGGCGGCTCACGTGCGAGCCCAGCAGCGGCTGCTCGGCGAGCGCGATCTCGGCGGCCAGGTCCGTCAGTTCGTACAGACCCTCCCGGCCCTGCCGCCGCCCCAGGTCCAACGCCCTGACGCACAGCCGGTACAGGGCGCGCAGCTCCGCCGGGGGAGCGGCCGGGGCCACCACGACCAGCGCCCCCGGCCCGATCCCGTCCGGTGCGGGCGGCCGGGGGGACAGCCCCGCCAGATGCCCCTCCACGACCGCCGTCGCGGCCCGCAACTCCGGTAGCGCGCACGGGTCCGCGGGGTCGGCGGCCAGACAGTGGTGCAGCCCCTCGGTGTTCGCGCCGAGTCCGGCCCGCGTCAACTCCTCGGCGGACGGCACCGGTCCGCCCAGCAGCAACTGGCCCAGCAGCCGGGTGCGCAGCGCGCCGGTCTCCCGCCGCGGCTCCCCCTCCGCAGCCCGGTACCCGTTGATGACATGCCGCTCGACGGCGTCGCCGTACTCCTTCAGCCGCAGGACGACGGTGAGCAGGACGGCGTCCGAGACCCCCGCCGAGCGGCAGCGGTCCAGGGTGATCTCCACGACCCGGGTGAGCGCCGCCTGCACCCCGCGCACCACCGCCGTCATCGGCACCCCCTGGACGGCGCGGTCGGCGCCGAGCAGCAGGGCGGCGGCGAAGTCCTGGTCGGCGAGGGTGTCCACCCGGTCGAAGGCGCTGAACCAGGCGCCCGCCGCCCGCACCATCGCGGTGACGTGCGAACGGGTCTCCGCCTCGGTGAGCCGGGCCAGTTCGGGGGAGCGGCTGCGGGCCGCCCGGACCAGCTCGCCGCACACGTCCGTGTCGACGGCCATGGTCCGCAGGACGTCGAGCACCGGTTCGGGTCCGTGGACGACGGTCATGGGCCCCCTCCGCGCAACTCCGCCCGGCGCGCACTGTCGCCCGGCCACAACGTCTCCGTGGCCGCGTTGACGTCCGCCGACTACCGCGACTCCCGGGCCTGCTGCTTCTCTTGTGGGCTACCGACGGTAACAGCGCAGGTGTCGCACCGACAGCCCACGAGCCGCACCGCGGCGCCTTCGTACGCCCGCAGCCACGCCGCCCCGCCCGGATCCCTCTCCGCACGCCCGCAGCCGCAGTGCCGCTACCCGGAAGGCCTCACATGGACCACCCCGCCGCTGACCCGGCCTCCTTCACCCGCCGCCGCGCCCTGACCGTCGCCGGAGGCGTCCTCGCCGGGGCCGCGCTCGCCCAGTCGGCGTTCCCCGCGTTCGCCGCCGAGTCGCAGGACGCCGACGCGATCGTCGTCGGACACGGCCTCGCCGGGCTCGTCGCCACCGCCGAACTCGTCGCCGCCGGACGCAAGGTGCTGCTCCTGGACCAGGAGCCGGAGGCGAGCCTCGGCGGGCAGGCGTACTGGTCGTTCGGGGGGCTGTTCTTCGTCGACTCCGTCGAGCAGGGCCTGATGGGCGTCAACGACTCGCGGGAACTGGCCTGGCAGGACTGGCAGGGCTCGGCCGGCTTCGACCGGGGCGTCGCCGACCCCACCGGCCAGGACCACTGGGCCTACAAGTGGGCCGAGGCGTATGTGGACTTCGCGAGCGGCGAGAAGCGCTCCTGGCTCGCGGGGCTCGGCATGCAGTGGTTTCCGATCGTCGGCTGGGCCGAGCGCGGCGGCGGCCTCGCCGACGGGCACGGCAACTCCGTCCCCCGCTTCCACGTCACCTGGGGCACCGGGCCCGCCGTGGTGGAACCCTTCGAGAAGAAGGTGCGGGCGGGTGTGTCCGCCGGGAAGGTCACCTTCAGGTTCCGGCACCGCGTCGACGGGCTCGTCACCACCGCCGGCGCCGTCACCGGCGTACGCGGCGCGATCCTGGAGCCCAGCTCCGTCGCCCGCGGAAAGCCCAGCTCCCGTACCGTCGTGGGGGAGTTCGAGCTGCGTGCCCCGGTCGTGGTCGTCACCTCCGGCGGCATCGGCGCCAACCACGACCTCGTCCGCAAGAACTGGCCCGCCCGGCTCGGCACACCCCCCAAGAAGATGATCACCGGGGTACCCGCGCACGTCGACGGCCGGATGCTCGGCATCACCGAGGCGGCGGGCGGCCGGATCGTCAACCCCGACCGCATGTGGCACTACACCGAGGGCCTCCAGAACTACGACCCCATCTGGCCCGACCACGGCATCCGCATCCTGCCCGGCCCGTCCTCCCTGTGGTTCGACGCCACCGGCAAACGGTTCAACTCCCCCGACATCCCGGGCTACGACACCCTGCACACCCTCAAGTCCATCCGCGACACCGGCTACGACTACTCCTGGTTCGTCACCACCAACAAGATCATCGCCAAGGAGTTCGCGCTCTCGGGCTCCGAGCAGAACCCGGACCTCACCGAGAAGAACATCTGGATGCTGCTCTCCCGGATCTGGCAGACCCCGGAACCCATCGAGCGGTTCAAGGCCAAGGGCGCCGACTTCGTCGTCGCCGACACGCTCGCCCAACTCGTCGCCGGGATGAACAAGCTGACCGGCGACGGCCTCATCGACCTCGCCGACCTCAAGCGGCAGATCGAGGCACGCGACCGCGAGACCGACAACCCGTACACCAAGGACGTCCAGGTCATGGGCATCCGCAACGCCCTCAACTACACCGGGGACACGCTCAGCCGGACCGCCTCCCTGCACAAGATCCTCGACCCGAGTGCCGGTCCGCTGATCGCCGTACGCCTCAACATCCTCACCCGCAAGACGCTCGGCGGCCTCCAGACCGACCTCTCCGGCCGTGTCCTGAACGCGTCCGGTACCCCCATACCGGGCCTGTACGCGGCCGGGGAGGTCGCCGGGTTCGGCGGCGGCGGGGTCCACGGATACCGCTCCCTGGAGGGCACGTTCCTCGGCGGCTGCCTCTTCTCCGGCCGTCAGGCCGGACGGGCGGCAGCAGCGGCGACCGCGACCTGAACCGGCGTCGCGGCACGACGGAGGGGCGCCCCCGTTCCCTGGCGGGGGCGCCCCTCCTTCCCTCACGGGTGTCCGTGGCCGCGGCCCCTCAGGGGGCGATGCCCACTCCGGGGACGCGGCTCCACGCCTGCTCCTGCGCCGCGGTCATCGCCGGCCAGCGCAGACCGCCCGGGCGGGGGCGGACCCGGTCGGCGTAGGAGGAGGGACGGAACCCGGGGTCATGGAAGCAGCCGGTGCCGTACTCGGCGTCGAACGCGGGGCAGGACGCGGCCACCTGCGACGGCGTGGGCTTCCTGCCCGTGCGCACCCACCGGTCGAGGGCGGTGATCGACGCGGCGTACTCCGAGGCGCTCAGCCCGCTGTGCTCGCTCTCCCGGGAGAACGTCTGCACCAGGTACCGGCCGCGCCCCGCCCCCTCCAGGGTGGCGCGGTAGGCCGCCTCGTGCTGGACGAACGCCGTCGGGTCGTCGATCGCGTGCAGGGTCAGCACGGGGATCGACACCCGGCCCGTCAGATCGCTGTCGTACGACAGGTCCCTGCGCGCCGCCGGGTCGGCCGTGAACCGCTCCACGCCCGCGTTGAGCGCCTTGTCGTCGTGCGAACCCGAGTAGCGCACAACGGAGTTGGTGAACGGATTGCGGTCGCCGAGCCGGGTGTGCACGATGTCGCGGAACGTGAAGACGGAGAACCGCAGATGCGACTCCAGCGTGCGCTCCGGGATGCCCGTCACCGCGAGGATGTCGTCCAGGTTGCGCTGCTGGAGCGCGGTGCGGTCCGCGGGGGCCGAGGAGTAGCCGGTGCACTCCTCCAGCCGGGCGCGCAGCCCCGCCGACGTCAGTGCGGAGCCGGGGCGCAGGCCCTGCCACAGCGGGTACTGCGGCTCGGTGGGGCGGGGCAGGTTGGCGCAGTAGTACTGGTAGACCACGCGCAGGTCGACGCGGTAGTCGTAACCGCGCGAACCGCCCGCCAGCACACCGTTGGTCAACAGGGCCCCGTCGTACGGGCCATGGGGACCCGCGTACTCCTCGACGACCTTGGCGGCCACGTCGCCGCCCCACGACTGGCCGTGCACGAAGGTCCGTTCGGGCTCGCCGAACGCCGACACGAACAGCCGCCGCACGTTCTCCGTGTCCGCAGCCGCCATCCGCGTCCCGTAACCGCCCCGCCGGTAGGACGAACCCGCCCACGCGTACCCCTGGTCGACCATCACCGACCAGCGGTCCAGGTCGTCGACGCTGCGCGCGGGGTCGGAGGTGTCACCGAGGTCGGGTCCGCCGTGCGCGTGGACGACGAGCGAGCCGTTCCAGTCGTCCGGCACGGCGAGGGCGTAGTAGGCGCCGTTCGCGTCCTGGCCCGTGTAACAGGTCGCCTCGTCCGTCAGGCTCGGCGGACACGCCCCCGGGGCCGGGGCGCCCGTGGCCGCCCGGGCGGGACCGCCCAGGAGCGTGCCGGCCAGCGCCGCCGCCAGACCGATCGCGACGGCCGTCCGCCGCAGGGGTGTTCTCGGGGTCTTCATGCGCGGCTCCTCGTCGTCGTGGGGCGTCGGTGCGCCGCGCGATCGTAGGAAGCCCGCTCACAGGGAATCCATACCTCCGGAGTTTGTGTTCATAGAGTTCGCCGGCCCGGCCCCACGTGCTCGGTACCGGTGGCTCACGTCCAGCGGAGCCGGCGGCGGGCGCGGACGTACGAACGCCGTCCGAAGAGCCGCCACATCGGACGGGCGGCCGGCGGCGCCTTGGTGAGGAACAGCTCACGCTCCTCCTCGTCCATGTGCGCGGTCGGCACCGCGCCCAGGTCGGCGAGCCGGTCCGCCACCAGGTCACGGACCGGCGGACGGGCGTCTGCGGCCAGCGCCGGCAGCGCCTGGGCCACCTGCGCGACGAGCAGCTCCAGACGGTGCGGTTCCTCGTGTTCGGCGCGACGCACTTCGGCGCGACGCGCTTCGGTGCGGTGGACATGGTCCGGCCGCGGTGGCGGCGCGGCGCACGGAACACGGTTGCTGACGCGGATCGACGTCCCGTCGACAACGAGTGACAGCCGCGGGGAACGGGGCGACAGGGGAGCGGCCGGGGGCGGCCGGGGAGCCACTGGGGGGCACGCGCGAAGACGCCGCCGCTCCCGGGTGAGGGGGAGTGACGGCGTCCGGTGGGCCAGGGCCGGTCAGATGTCCCGGAAGATCTCGATCTGCGCCCCGATCGAGTTCAGCCGCTCGGCGAGGTCCTCGTAGCCGCGGTTGATGACGTAGACGTTGCGCAGCACGGACGTGCCCTCGGCCGCCATCATCGCCAGCAGGACGACCACGGCGGGACGTAGGGCGGGCGGGCACATCATCTCGGCGGCGCGCCAGCGGGTGGGGCCCTCGACCAGCACGCGGTGCGGGTCGAGGAGCTGGAGACGGCCGCCGAGACGGTTCAGGTCGGTGAGGTAGATTGCGCGGTTGTCGTAGACCCAGTCGTGGATCAGCGTCTGGCCCTGCGCGGAGGCCGCGATGGCCGCGAAGAACGGGACGTTGTCGATGTTCAGGCCCGGGAACGGCATCGGGTGGATCTTGTCGATCGGCGCTTCGAGCTTGCTCGGGCGGACCGTGAGGTCGATCAGACGGGTGCGGCCGTTGTCCGCGAAGTACTCGGGCGTGCGGTCGTGGTCGAGGCCCATCTCCTCCAGGACCGCGAGCTCGATCTCCAGGAACTCGATGGGCACCCGGCGCACGGTCAGCTCGGACTCCGTCACCACCGCCGCGGCCAGCAGGCTCATCGCCTCGACCGGGTCCTCGGAGGGGGAGTAGTCGACGTCGACGTCGATGGTCGGGACGCCGTGCACGGTGAGGGTCGTGGTGCCGATGCCCTCGACCTCGACGCCGAGCGCCTCCAGGAAGAAGCACAGGTCCTGGACCATGTAGTTGGAGGACGCGTTGCGGATGACGGTCACACCGTCGTGCCGCGCGGCGGCCAGCAGCGCGTTCTCGGTCACGGTGTCGCCGCGCTCGGTCAGCACGATCGGCCGGTCGGGCGTGATCGTCCGGTCCACCCGCGCGTGGTAGAGCCCCTCGGTGGCGGCGATGTCCAGACCGAAGCGGCGCAGCGCGATCATGTGCGGCTCGATGGTCCGGGTGCCGAGGTCGCAGCCGCCGGCGTACGGCAGCTTGAAGCCGTCCGCGCGGTGCAGCAGCGGGCCGAGGAACATGATGATCGAGCGGGTGCGGCGGGCCGCGTCCGCGTCGATCGCGGCCAGGTCCAGCCGGGCGGGCGGGACGATCTCCAGGTCGACGCCCTCGTTGATCCAGCGGGTGCGCACCCCGATGGAGTTGAGCACCTCCAGAAGGCGGTACACCTCCTCGATGCGGGCGACCCGGCGCAGCACTGTGCGCCCCTTGTTCAGGAGCGAGGCGCACAGCAGCGCCACACACGCGTTCTTGCTGGTCTTGACGTCGATGGCGCCGGAGAGCCGGCGACCGCCGACGACCCGTAGATGCATCGGTCCCGCGTAGCCCAGGGAGACGATCTCGCTGTCGAGCGCTTCACCGATTCGAGCGATCATCTCAAGGCTGATGTTTTGGTTGCCGCGCTCGATGCGGTTGACAGCGCTCTGGCTGGTGCCGAGTGCCTCCGCGAGTTGCGACTGTGTCCAGCCACGGTGTTGCCGGGCGTCACGGATGAGCTTGCCGATGCGTACGAGGTAATCGTCTGCCATGGGGCTGAGGCTATCTCAGATATGAGATGGCACATCCCGGGTGGACCATTGGGGTGATAAGCCGTCAATAGGCTTCAGTGACCACAAGGGTGGCAATCGTCGCTAATGGCTCTTCTTGGTCCGGGTCTTGCGCCAGCCGAACGGTCCGGGCAGGTCCACCGATGTCGTACGGCGGCCCGTGCTGCTGCTCGTGTGGCGCGGGCCGTGCTTGCCGCCGCCGGTGGTGATGGACCAGGAGCGGCGGTTGATGTTCAGCCGGACGCCGGGAAGGATCCGGAAGCTCTTGCGGAAGGTCAGGGGCATGCGGGCGTCTCCTTCGGGTTGGTCGCGTCCCCTTCGGATACCCCCGCTTCGGGAAGTGATGGCTCGCACATCACAGTGAGGCCGGGCATGACCATCCCGGCCTCATGTACTAGAGTTATCTCGACATCGAGATATCTGCCGAGGCGTACCGCCTCCGCACGCTTTCGAACCTCTGGCAGTAAGGCATGCCTAACTTAGCCTTACCTTAGCGGTTCCGCCAAGACGGCGTGGCGGCAGGATGCGGTGGTAAGCGCACCAAAATGAAGGAGACTGTCGTGTCGGCGAACAGCTTCGACGCCCGCGCCACGCTGAGCGTGGGTGACGAGTCGTACGAGATCTTCCGGCTGGACAAGGTGGAGGGCTCGGCCCGCCTGCCGTACAGCCTCAAGGTTCTGCTGGAGAACCTGCTCCGTACCGAGGACGGCGCGAACATCACCGCCGACCACATCCGCGCCCTCGGCACCTGGGACTCCCAGGCCCAGCCGTCGCAGGAGATCCAGTTCACGCCGGCCCGCGTGATCATGCAGGACTTCACCGGCGTGCCCTGTGTCGTGGACCTCGCGACCATGCGTGAGGCCGTGAAGGCCCTCGGCGGCGACCCCGCCAAGGTCAACCCGCTCTCGCCGGCCGAGATGGTCATCGACCACTCCGTCATCGCCGACAAGTTCGGCACGAACGACGCCTTCAAACAGAACGTCGACCTTGAGTACGGCCGCAACAAGGAGCGCTACCAGTTCCTGCGCTGGGGCCAGACCGCGTTCGACGACTTCAAGGTCGTCCCGCCGGGCACCGGCATCGTCCACCAGGTCAACATCGAGCACCTCGCCCGCACGGTCATGGTGCGAGGCGGCCAGGCCTACCCCGACACCCTCGTCGGCACCGACTCCCACACCACCATGGTCAACGGCCTCGGTGTGCTCGGCTGGGGCGTCGGCGGCATCGAGGCCGAGGCGGCCATGCTCGGCCAGCCCGTCTCGATGCTCATCCCGCGTGTCGTCGGCTTCAAGCTGACCGGCGAGCTGCCCACCGGCACCACCGCCACCGACCTCGTGCTGACCATCACCGAGATGCTCCGCAAGCACGGCGTCGTCGGCAAGTTCGTCGAGTTCTACGGCGAGGGCGTCGCCGCCACCTCGCTGGCCAACCGCGCCACCATCGGCAACATGTCGCCCGAGTTCGGCTCCACCGCCGCGATCTTCCCGATCGACGGCGAGACCCTGAACTACCTCAAGCTCACCGGCCGCTCCGAGCAGCAGGTCGCGCTCGTCGAGGCGTACGCCAAGGAGCAGGGCCTCTGGCTGGACCCGAAGGCCGAGCCCGACTTCTCCGAGAAGCTGGAGCTGGACCTCTCGACGGTCGTCCCCTCGATCGCCGGCCCCAAGCGCCCGCAGGACCGCATCGTCCTCGCGAACGCCTCCCAGCAGTTCGCCTCCGACGTCCTCAACTACGTCGACACCGCCGACGAGGCCGGCAAGGAGTCCTTCCCCGCCTCCGACGCCCCGGCCGCCTCGAACGGCGTCCCGTCGAACCCGGTCACCGTGACCGCCCCCGACGGCTCGACCTACGAGATCGACCACGGTGCGGTGACGGTCGCGGCCATCACCTCCTGCACCAACACCTCGAACCCCTACGTCATGGTCGCCGCCGCGCTCGTCGCGAAGAAGGCCGTGGAGAAGGGCCTGACCCGCAAGCCGTGGGTCAAGACCACCCTCGCCCCGGGGTCGAAGGTCGTCACCGACTACTTCGACAAGGCCGGTCTGACGCCGTACCTCGACAAGGTCGGCTTCAACCTCGTCGGCTACGGCTGCACCACCTGCATCGGCAACTCCGGCCCGCTGCCGGAGGAGGTCTCCAAGGCGGTCAACGACCACGACCTCGCCGTGACCTCGGTGCTCTCCGGCAACCGCAACTTCGAGGGCCGGATCAACCCCGACGTCAAGATGAACTACCTGGCCTCCCCGCCGCTGGTCGTCGCGTACGCCCTCGCGGGCTCCATGAAGGTGGACATCACCAAGGACGCCCTCGGCACGGACCAGGACGGCAAGCCCGTCTACCTCCAGGACATCTGGCCCTCCGAGGCCGAGGTCAACGACGTCGTCGCGGGCGCCATCGGCGAGGACATGTTCTCCAAGTCCTACCAGGACGTCTTCGCGGGCGACGCCCAGTGGCAGGCGCTGTCGATCCCGACCGGCGACACCTTCGAGTGGGACGCCGAGTCCACCTACGTCCGCAAGCCCCCGTACTTCGAGGGCATGACGATGGAGACCACCCCGGTCACCGACATCGCCGGCGCCCGCGTCCTGGCCAAGCTCGGCGACTCGGTCACCACCGACCACATCTCGCCCGCCGGTGCCATCAAGGCCGACACCCCGGCCGGCAAGTACCTCACCGAGCACGGTGTGGAGCGTCGTGACTTCAACTCCTACGGCTCCCGCCGAGGCAACCACGAGGTCATGATCCGCGGCACGTTCGCCAACATCCGCCTGCGCAACCAGATCGCGCCGGGCACCGAGGGCGGCTACACCCGCGACTTCACCCAGGCCGACGCGCCGGTGTCGTTCATCTACGACGCCTCGCAGAACTACCAGGCCGCCGGCACCCCGCTGGTCATCCTGGGCGGCAAGGAGTACGGCTCCGGCTCGTCCCGCGACTGGGCCGCCAAGGGCACCGCGCTCCTCGGCGTCAAGGCCGTCATCACCGAGTCGTACGAGCGCATCCACCGCTCGAACCTCATCGGCATGGGCGTCCTGCCGCTCCAGTTCCCGGCCGGCCAGAACGCCGACTCCCTCGGCCTGACCGGCGAGGAGACCTTCTCCATCGCCGGCGTGACCGAGCTGAACGAGGGCACCACCCCCGCCACGGTCAAGGTCACCACCGACACGGGCGTCGAGTTCGACGCGGTCGTCCGCATCGACACCCCCGGTGAGGCCGACTACTACCGCAACGGCGGCATCATGCAGTACGTGCTGCGCAACCTGATCCGCAGCTAGTCGCTCCACAGCCCCGGGGCTGGTGAGGGCCGTGTTCCCGCGAGGGGGCGCGGCCCTTCGCCGTACCCGCCGCCGGAAGCGGCAGGTCATCACGCATCCTCAGGCTGAACACAGGATTCCCCCAGCGGACGGGGACAGGATCAGGACATGACTGGCACCGCGGGGTTCCGAAACGGTCGTGTCCGTGTGCTCGTCGTCGACGACGAGCCCGCCCTCACCGACGTGCTCTCCGTCGCCGTCGAGGAGGCCGGATGGCGGGCCTACCCGGCACTGGACGGACAGAGCGCGCTGCGGATCGCCCGCGGCTGCCCGCCGCACGCCGTCGTCCTGGACTGGATGCTGCCCGACCTCGACGGCCTCCAGGTGCTGCGCCGGCTGCGCCACGACAACCCCCGGCTGCCCGTCCTCATGCTCACCGCCCGGGACGCCCTCGAACACCGCCTCGACGGACTCGGCGCGGGTGCCGACGACTACGTCACCAAGCCGTTCACCCTCCAGGAGGTCGTGCTGCGGCTGCGCGGGCTGCTGCGCCGGGCCGGGGCCGTCCAGGCCAGAACCGACGCGTCGGTGAAGGTCGTCGGCGACCTCGTGCTCACCGAGGAGAGCCGTGAGGTGCACCGCGCGGGCGCGCCCGTCCAGCTCACCGCCAAGGAGTTCGAACTGCTCGGCCTGATGATGGAGCACCCGCGGCAGGTCCTCAGCAAGGCCCAGATCCTCGCCCATGTGTGGAGCACCTCCTTCGACGGCGGCGGCAACCTCGTCGAGGTCTACATCTCCAGCCTCCGCCGCAAGATCGACCGCGGCCGGGCGCCGATGATCCACACCGTGCGCGGCCTCGGCTACGTCCTGCGCCCCACGGGGGACGGCAGATGACCGCCCGGTGGCGGCTCCGCTCGATGCGGACCCGCCTGCTCGTCTTCATCGGCCTCGCGCTCGCCGCCGTGTGCGCGGCGATGGCGCTCACCACCGTCCTCGTCCAGCGCTCCTACCTGCTGGGCAACCTGGACGACCGGGTCGACAACGCCGCCGAACGCAGCCTGGGCGGCGCCCGGTTGCACGCCGACGACCCGTCCGACCTCGGCTTCCTCATGGAGAGCGGCCACCCCACCGGCATGCTCGCCGCCCGGCCCGCCGACGACGGGAGCATCCTCGTCGCCGAGACCGTCAGCCAGGACGCGCCGCCCACGGCCCTCACCGACGCCCAGAAGGCCGCGCTCACGGACGTCGACGCCGACGGCGCCATGCACACCGTGGACATCCCCGGCCTCGGCACCTACCGGGTCACCGTGCTGGAGAACGACGGCGTCCGGGTCATCGCCGGTCTGCCCATGGACGACGTCCAGCACATGATCAGCGGCATGGTCGTCGTCGAACTCGTCGTCGCGGCGATCGGCCTCGCCGCCGCGGGCGCCCTGTGCACCGTGGTCATACGACGTCAGCTCCGGCCCCTGGGACGGGTCGCCGCCACCGCCGTCGAGGTCTCCCGGGCGCCCCTGGACCGCGGCGAGGTCAGCGCCCTCACCCGCGTCCCGGCCCAGGACACCGACCCGGGCAGCGAGGCCGGACAGGTCGGCGCCGCGCTCAACCGGATGATCGAGCACGTGGAGTCGTCGCTGAGCGAGCGCCAGCGCACCGAGGAACGCATGCGCCGCTTCCTCTCCGACGCCAGCCACGAGCTCCGC
Source organism: Streptomyces sp. NPDC090106 (assembly GCF_044747265.1). NCBI lineage: Bacteria > Bacillati > Actinomycetota > Actinomycetes > Kitasatosporales > Streptomycetaceae > Streptomyces > Streptomyces sp. NPDC090106. The sequence goes on from NZ_JBIVDS010000006.1 coordinate 52,769, forward strand.
ACCCCGCTCGCCTCGATCGCCGGCTACGCGGAGCTGATGAACCGCGGCACGGACCGCATCGAGCCCGGCACCGCCTGGCGCCGCGTCTCGGCGGAGTCCGCGCGGATGACCGGCCTGGTCGAGGACCTGCTGCTGCTCGCCCGGCTGGACGAGGGACGGCCGCTGGAGTCCGCGGAGGTCGACGTCGCGGCGCTGGTCGCCGAGGCGGTGTGGGACGCGCGGGCCGCCGGGGGCGGTCACGACTGGCAGCTCGAACTCCACCTCGACGCGGCCCCGTTGGTCCTCGGCGACGAGGGACGCCTGCATCAGGTCGTCGCCAACCTCCTGGCCAACGCCCGTGTGCACACGCCCTCCGGGACGCGGGTCACCGCCGTCGTGGAGACGGGGCCCGGACGGTGCGTCGTGCGGGTCCGGGACGACGGACCCGGCATCCCCGCCGGCCTCCTCCCCGCCGTCTTCGAACGCTTCACCCGCGCCGACGCCTCCCGCACCCGCGCGGACGCCCGCTCGGGCGGCTCCGGCCTCGGCCTGGCCATCGCGGCGGCCATCACCTCCGCCCACGGCGGCCTGATCCACGCACACAGCACCCCGGGCCACACCGAGTTCACCGTGGAACTGCCGCTCCACACCCCGGACGACGCCCCGTCCCCGGCCACCACACGCCCCGGAACGGGGGAGGAGACACCGACGCGCCCTCGGACCGCCTCGGTCTGAGGGGAGGCACGCCGTGGTCCCGCACCGGCTCTACCCTGTGCGGATGACGCCCACCGCACTGCTCCGACGTGCCCTGCACGACGACCCCGGCGACCCGCCCCTGCGTCGACTCCCGGACGAAGCGGCACGGTTGCTGTGCGAGCTGGCCGTTCCGCCGCGCCTCGCCGCCCACTTGAGGGCCGTGCACGACGTGGCGTACCGGATCGTGGAGTGGGTGGAGCGACGGCACCCGCGGCTCCCGCTCGACCGTGACGCGGTGCTGTTCGGCGCCGCCACGCACGACATCGGCAAGACCGCCCACCGGGCCGAACTCTCCGGCCCGGGCTCCGCCCACGAGGACGCCGGCCGCCGGATCCTGCTCGCCCGCGGCGTCGAACCCCGTCTGGCCCGTTTCGCCGCGACGCACGCGACCTGGACGCTGCCGGACCTCGGCCTGGAGGACCGTCTGGTGAGCGTCGCCGACAAGGTCTGGAAGAACAAGCGGGTCCCGGACCTGGAGGACCTCGTCGTCAGAGACCTCGCCGAGGCCGGTGGCCGGACCGTCTGGGAGGAGTTCCTCGCCTTCGACGACCTGCTGACGACCCTGGGGGACGGCGCCGACGCGAGGCTGGCGTTCCAGTCGTCGTACCCGGTCTGACCGGCCCCGTACGGGCCGGATCGGCGACTCCGGCGCCCGCCGGGTGACGTCGCGCCCCACCCCGTCCTGCCGCGCGGACCACCGCCGCGGCGCGGCGCGCCGTACCGCGGCCCTCGTGCGCCAGACGTTTACAGCCGCCCCCGTTCGCGCTACGTTCACCGACAGGTGGGGTGGGAGCGCTCCCATGCGGTCGGACCGGAACCCGCCCGACAGGAGCCCCCCACCCCGCCCGGTCACAGGCACGACGCGGCCCAGGTCGCACGCGCGTGTCCGCACACGCATCCGCGCGCCAACGGTCCGCGCCCACCCGCACCCCTTCCGCACGCGCGCCTCCGCACCCCCTCGCCCGCGTGCACCCGCACCCGCATCCGCACGTCCCGTACCCCACGGAACGGACCTGACTGTCATGATCCTGACACCCGATTCGGCCCACTCGGCCTCATCGGCGCCCCCGGGGCGCCGGTCGACGGCCCTCTCCCGCCTGGCGCTCCCCACGCGTGCCCGGGCCCTCTTCCTCGTCCTGGTCTCGCTGCTCGCCACGATCCCGGCCGTCGCGCTCGTGATGACGGCCGGCGGCACGGCGGAGGCGCACGGCACCCCGATGAAGCCCGCGAGCCGCACCTTCCTGTGCTGGCAGGACGGACTGACCGACACCGGGGAGATCAAACCGGTCAACCCGGCCTGCAAGAACGCGCAGGCGGTCAGCGGGACCACGCCGTTCTACAACTGGTTCTCCGTGCTCCGCTCGGACGGCGCGGGCCGCACCCGCGGCTTCGTCCCGGACGGCGAACTGTGCAGCGGCGGCAACACCAACTTCACCGGCTTCAACGCCGCCCGTGACGACTGGCCGCTCACCCATCTCACCTCGGGCGCGACGGTCGACTTCTCCTACAACGCCTGGGCCGCGCACCCGGGTTGGTTCTACGTGTACATCACCAAGGACGGCTTCGACCCCACTCAGACGCTCACCTGGGACGACATGGAGGCCTCGCCGTTCCTCACCGTGGACCACCCGCCGCTGAACGGCACCCCGGGCACGGTCGAGGCCAACTACTCCTGGACCGGGCAGCTTCCGGTGAACAAGTCGGGCCGCCACATCGTCTACGTGGTCTGGCAGCGCTCGGACAGCGCGGAGACCTTCTACTCCTGCTCCGACGTCGTCTTCGACGGCGGCAACGGCGAGGTCACCGGCATCCACGACCCCGGCGACCCGACCGACCCGGTGCCGGGCACCTGCTCGGCCACCCGCCGCACGACCGGCTCGTGGTCCGGCGGCTACCAGTCCGAGGTGACCGTCACCAACTCCGGCGACGTGCCGATGCTCGGCTGGATGGTCGACTGGACCCTCCCGTCCGGACAGCAGGTCGCGAGCCTCTGGAACGGCAACGCCACCTACAGCGGTCAGGACGTCATGGTCCACAACGCCGACTGGAACGGTTCCCTCGATCCGGGGGAGAGCGCGAACTTCGGCTATGTCGTGACCGGAAACGGCGGTGACTCGTCGACGACCCTTCCCTGTCAGGTCGGTTGACGCCTCCGCACCGCGCGGACCCGGTGGGGCTCCCACCGGGTCCGCGCGCCGGGCAGGCTAGGGGGAGTCTCTGCCCGGATCTGCGGGTGGTCTGACGGGGCCTGAAGCCGGCTCGTGGTGACATCGCGTAGCGGACAACGATGTCGACAACGTTTTCAGTCGCCCGGAATCTCACTCTACTGCCTCGATGGATGCCTCGGTCAAGCGAGTTGAGGCAAGCTTGAGGAGGCGCCGGGATGTGGAGCGGACCGTTCCCGGGGCCGGTTCGACCGGGCCCATCCGGGTGGCCCCGCCGCGCGGCCCCGCGGCCACCGGCCCCTCGCGTGGTACCGCTGCGCACGTGAAGTCCCTGATCCTCGCCGCCGCCCTGGCCTTCGCCGGTGTCCACCCCGTCGCACCGCCGCCCGAACTCGTCGACGACCCCACCCCGTACGTCGACCCCCTCATCGGCACCCGCGCCGGAGGCAACGTCTTCCCCGGTGCCGTCACCCCCTTCGGCATGCTCTCCTGGAGCCCGGAGAACACACGCGGCCACGCCACCCGCACCGCCGCCCCGGGCGGTTACCACTACGACGTCCCCCGCATCCGCGGCTTCAGCCTCACCCACCTGTCCGGCACCGGATGCGCGGGAGCGAGCGGGGACATCCCGTTCTTCCCGTACGCCGGTGAGGTCACGTCCTCTCCCGCGAGCGACACCGGGGACGCGGTGTACGCGGCCGGCTTCGACCACGCCGACGAGCGGGCCGAACCGGGGCACTACCGGGTGCGCATGGCGAGCGGCGTCACCGCCGACCTCACGGCCACCACCAGGACGGGCTCCGCGCGGTTCACCTACCCGGCGGACCGCCCCGCCTCGCTCCTGATCCGGACCGCCAACTCCGAGGTGGGGTCGACGGATTCGGAGGTCGAGATCGTTCCCGTGACCCGTACGGTCTCCGGCTCCGTCACCTCCGGCAACTTCTGCGGCCACCTCGACCCGGAGGGCCGGCGCGCCTACTACACCCTGCACTTCACCGCCCGCTTCGACCGCGCCTTCCGGGCCGCGGGCACCTGGACCGACGGCCGCCTCGGCCCCGGGTCGCTGCGGGCGAGCGGCGGCACCGGCGGCTTCACGGACCAGGGGTGGCCCGTCGCGGGCAAGGGCGCGGGCGGCTATGTGGAGTTCGCTCCCGGCGACGGGCCCGTGAACGTCAAGGTCGGCATCTCCTACGTCAGCCGGGCCGGGGCCGCCGCGAACCTCGCCGCCGAGAACCCGCCCGAGCGCTCCTTCAACGAGGTGCGCGAGGCCGCGCGCGGCGCCTGGCGCGACCGGCTGGACGCCATCCGGGTCGGCGGCGGCACGGACGCCGAACGCACCACCTTCTACACCGCGCTCTACCACTCCCTGCTCCACCCGAACGTCATCAGCGACACCGACGGCCGCTACCGCGCCGCCGACGGCGCCCCGCACACCACCGCCCGCGACGCCCAGTACGGCACCTTCTCCGGCTGGGACGTCTACCGCGACCAGGTCCAGCTCCTCACCCTCCTGGAACCGGACACCGGCGCCGACATCGCCCAGTCGCTGTACGAACTCGCCCGGCACAACGGCGGGATCTGGGACCGCTGGCTGCACGGCGCGAGCGGCACCCACGTCATGAACGGCGACCCCTCACCGATCGCCCTCGCCGGGATCCACGCCTTCGGTGGCACGGACTTCGATCTGCGCGGGGCTCTCGCCTCCCTGGTGAAGGCGGCGACCGTGCCGACCCGGCAGGACCTGTCGGCCGCCGGGAAGCCCGTCCTGTCCGTGGGGCAACGGCCCTCCCTGGACCGGTACCTGGCCCACCACTACATGCCGGCCGAATCCAACGCCTGGGGCGGGGCGGCCGAGACGCTGGAGATGTCCGGCGCCGACTTCGCGCTCGCCCAACTCGCCCTCGCGGCGGGGGAGGAGGAGACGGCCTCGGCGTTCATGGAGCGGGCACGATGGTGGCGCAACAGCTTCGACCCCGCCGCCCACCCCACCGGCGGCTACATCGCCGACCGCGAGGCCGACGGCAGGTGGGCCGCCGGTTTCACCCCGGCCACCGGCAACGGGTTCGTGGAGGGCAGTGCCGCCCAGTACACCTGGATGGTCCCGCACGACCAGGCCGGACTCCACACCGCGATGGGCGGCGCCGCCCGGGCCCGCGCCCGCCTCGACGCCTTCTTCCACGACGCCGACGGTGACTGGGCCCTCACCGGCAGCGGCGGCGAGAAGGCGGAGCTGGACAACGAACCGTCGATCAACGTCCCCTACCTGTACGCCTACGCGGGCGCACCCCACCGCACGCAGGAGACCGTCCGCGCCGCGATGCGGCAGCTCTGGTCGACCGCGCCGGGCGGCATCCCCGGCAACGACGATCTCGGCGCCATGTCGTCCTGGTACGTGTTCGCCGCGCTCGGCATGTACCCGCAGGTTCCCTCCCGCGCCGAACTGGTCCTGGCCTCACCCCTGTTCCCCCGGATCGAGATCGACCGCCCGGACGGCGACGGCATCACCGTCCGCGCCGAAGGAGCCGCCGCGCACCGGCCGTACGTCCGCTCCCTGAAGGTCGACGGCCGCGGCAGCGAGCGTCCCTGGCTCCCCGCCTCCTTCGTCCGCGACGGCGGCACCCTGGACTACGTCCTGTCGGACAGCCCCGACCCGGCCTGGGGCGCCGCTCCCGAGGACGCCCCGCCCTCCTTCCGCCAGAGCGCGCGGGTCATGCCGACGGTGCGGTGAACAGGGCCGCCAGCCAGTCGAGTTGGCGGCGGGTGTGGACCGCGTCGCCGCCCTCGTGGCCGTTGAACGGGTAGGCGTGGATCTCGGTGCGGGGAGCGGCGCCGGACAGTTCCCCGTACCGGTTGAAGGCCGCGTAGGCGCCGCTCGGCGGGCAGACCGTGTCGCGCAGGCCGACGCCGAAGTGGGCCGGGGCGTGGGCGCGGCGGGCGAACGAGACGCCCTCGACGTAGGAGAGCGTGCGGTAGGCGGCCGTCTCCGCGCCCCGGTGCACCGAGAGATACGCGGCGATCTCGCCGTACGGGCTCGCGTCGGTGAGGTCGAGGGCGCGCCGGACACCGCACAGCAGGGGTGCGGTGATCAGCGCCGCCGCCAGGTCCGGGACCAGGCCCGCGACCGCCAGCGCCAGGCCGCCGCCCTGGCTGTTGCCGGCGGCGACCGTGCGGGCGGGGTCGGCGCCGGGCAGGGCGCGGGCCGCCGCCACGGCGCGCACCGCGTCGGTGATCAGACGCCGGTAGTGGTAGTCGTGCGGGTCGAGCAGCCCGCGCACCATGGCGCCGGGGCCGCCGGGCACCCCGGCGTGCGGGTCCGGGGTCGCGCCGCCGCTGCCGTACTGGTCGCCCTGACCGCGGTTGTCCATCAGCAGATGCGCGAATCCGGCGTTCACCCAGGTCAGGCGCTCGTGGGGGAGGCCACGGCCGCGTCCGTAGCCCGCGTACTCCACGACGACGGGCAGCGGGTCGCGCACGTCGGCCGGGCGGTTGTACCAGGCGCGGACCGGCTCGCCCGCGAAGCCGCGGAATGTGACGTCCCAACTCCGAGTCAGACGCAGTCCGTTGGCCGTCGGGGCGACCGAGAGAAGAGGGTCGGGGCCGTCGGCCTCCTTGAGAGTGGCGTGCCAGAAGGCGTCGAAGTCGGCGGGCTCCTCGGGCAGCGGGCGGTGGTGCACCAGCTCCGTCAGCGGCAGGTCGAACGCGGGCACGGGGCACCTCGCAGGAGTCGGAGTGCGGAGGGAAACTTGCGGAGTTCGCTGTGCCGGACGTACCGGTTCTACCCCGGCAGGCCGTCGCTTCAACTCCGCTCGCCCGCATCAAAAGGCCGCTGCGGCACCCATTGACAGCGCTTTCCGACGCCTTTAAGTTGCCGCGAAGTTACCGGTAAGAGCTCGAAAGTTTCGGTTCCACGCGTTCGACGAGATCCGCGCCTCCGCCCCGAGAGGACCGAGCATGAGCACCCCCACGAAGTCGGCCTCTCCGCCGGGCGTCCAGGACCCGCCCCGCTCCGCCCCGGCCAAGTCACGTTCCCCGCGCAGGGGTTGGCGGCGCGCGCTGCGCCGTGACTGGCAGCTCTACTCGCTCGCCGTGCTGCCGCTGCTGTTCTTCCTGGTGTTCCGCTATCTGCCGATGATCGGCAACGTCATCGCGTTCCGCCGGTTCGAGCCCGGCGGGTCGGTCTTCGGCGAGCAGTGGGTGGGCCTGCGCTACGTCGAGATGTTCCTCGGCGACCCCACGTTCTGGCAGGTGTTCCGGAACACGCTGTGGCTCGGCGGCCTCACCCTCGTCCTGTGCTTCCCCGTCCCGATCGTGCTGGCGCTGCTGCTCAACGAGGTGCGCAGAAGCGCCCTGAAGCGGTTCGTGCAGTCGGTGTCCTACCTCCCGCACTTCCTGTCGATCGTGATCGTCGCGGGCATCACGATGCAGATGCTCGCCACGGACGGCCCCGTCAACCACCTGCTGGACCGGCTCGGCCACGACCCCGTCCGGTTCATCCAGGAACCCGGGTGGTTCCGCGCGATCTACGTCGGCTCGGAGATCTGGCAGACCGCCGGCTGGGGCACGATCCTCTACCTCGCCGCCCTCACCACCATCGACGAGGACCTCTACGAGGCCGCCCGGATCGACGGCGCGGGCCGCTTGCGGCAGACCTGGCACGTCACTCTGCCCGGCATCCGGCCCACCATGATCACCCTGCTGATCCTCAACGTCGGCACGTTCATGGCCGTAGGCTTCGAGAAGGTCCTGCTGCTGTACAACCCGCTGACCTACCCGACCTCCGACGTGATCTCGACGTACGTGTACCGGACCGGCGTCGAGTCCAACAGCTTCAGCTACGCCGCCGCCATCGGCCTGTTCGAGGCGGTCATCGGGCTGGTGCTGATCACGTCCGCCAACCAGCTCTCGCGCCGCACGGCCGGGACGAGCCTGTGGTGAGGCCGAGCCGCTCGTACCGTGTCTTCCAGGGCGTCAACGGCCTGGTCCTCACCCTCGTCGTGGTCGTCACCCTGTACCCGTTCCTCAACATCGTCGCCCGCTCCTTCAGTGGCGAGCGGCAGATCCGCGCCGGTGAAGTCACCCTGTGGCCCGAGGGGTTCAACCTCACCACCTACGACATCGTGTTCCACGACGCGATGTTCTGGCGCAACTACGGCAACACCGTCCTCTACACGGTCGTGTCGACGGCCGTCGCCATGGTCCTGACGACCTGCTACGCCTACGTCCTGTCGAAGAAGGACCTCAAGGGGCGCGGCGCGCTCGTCGGGGTCGCCGTGTTCACCATGTTCTTCACCGGCGGACTCATCCCGAACTACGTGCTGATCACCCAGCTCGGGCTGAAGAACAGCGTGTGGGCCATCGCCCTGCCCAACGCCATCAGCGTCTTCAACCTGCTCGTGATGAAGGCCTTCTTCGAGTCCCTGCCCGGCGAGTTGGAGGAGGCCGCCCAGATCGACGGCCTGAGCACCTACGGCATCCTGCTGCGGATCGTCCTGCCGCTGTCCAAGGCGGTCGTCGCGACGATGGTGCTCTTCTACTCGGTGGCCTTCTGGAACTCCTGGTTCAGCGCGTTCCTCTACATGGACAGTTCGGACCTGATGCCGGTCACCGTCTACCTCCGGAACATGATCCAGGGCGCCACCGGGGGCTCCACCGCGGGCGCCGCGACCGACCAGCTCAGCCAGGTCGGCGCCAACATCCAGGCCGTCACGATCGTCCTCACCGCGCTGCCCGTCCTCTGCGTGTACCCGTTCGTCCAGCGCTACTTCGTCTCCGGCGTGATGCTCGGCGCGGTCAAGGGTTGAGCCGTCCCGTCGATCCGACTGTGGAACAAGGGAGTTCCCATGCAGAACACCGGCCGGCTCTCCCGGCGCCAGCTCCTCGGCGCCGCGGGCTTCATCGGTCTTGCCGGCCTCACCGGCTGCGGCAGCGGCGGCGACGGCGGGGACGGCAAGGACCTGTCGAAGAAGCAGAACGGCGCCATGAAGGAGTACCGGGCGGGACAGCGGTTCAAGGCGACGAAGGCGCTGTCCTTCTCCCTGTTGCACAACAACAACCCCGTCTACCCGTACCGCGGCGACTGGCTGTTCTGGAAGGAGGTCACCCGCCGCACCGGCGTCACCCTCAAGGCGGTCGACGTCCCGCTCGCCGACTACGAGAAGAAGCGCAGCGTCCTGATCGGCGCGGGCGACGCACCCTTCCTGATCCCGAAGACGTACCACCCCTCCGAGGTGGCCTTCGTGTCCTCCGGCGCGGTCCTCCCGGTCAGCGACTACGTCCACCTGATGCCCAACTACCGGGACAAGGCGAAGAAGTGGAAGCTCGGACCCGAACTCGACTCCATCCGCCAGTCCGACGGCAAGTACTACCTGCTGCCCGGCCTGCACGAGAAGGCCAAGGCCGGCTACTCGCTCTCCTACCGCACCGACGTCCTCGACCGCCTCGGCCTGACCCTGCCCACCACCTGGGACGAGGTGCACACCGTCCTCGAAGCCCTCAAGGCCGAGTCCCCGGACACCTACCCCTGGACCGACCGCTGGAGCACCAACACCCCCTTCCCCTGCGGGGCGTTGTTCAACTACCTCGGCGGTTCCTACGGCGTGAAGGCCGGCTGGAGCTACGACAACATCAGCTATGACACCGACGCGGGCGCGTTCGTCTTCACCGCCGGCCAGGACGCCTACCGCGCCATGGTCGAGTTCCTGCGGGGGCTCGTCGCCGAGAAGCTCCTCGACCCGGAGAGCTTCACCCAGACCGACGACCAGGCCGTGCAGAAACTCCTCTCCGGGACGTCGCATGTCATCAGCGCCAACCCGCAGGAGCTGGTGCAGAACTACCGCTACAACCTGGAGAAGCAGGTCGAGGGCGCACGCATCGAGATGACCCCGGTGCCGCTCGGCCCGGCCGGACCCGTGGTGCTCGGCGGGGCCCGGCTGGAGAACGGCGTCATGATCTCCACCAAGGCCCTCAAGAGCGACACCTTCGTCGCGATGATGCAGTTCGTGGACTGGCTCTGGTACTCCGACGAGGGCCAGAAGCTCTGCAAGTGGGGCGTCCAGGGCACCACGTACACCGAATCCGGCGCCACCTACACGCTGGAGCCCGGCATCTCCCTCATGGGCTCCGACCCGGACGCCCCCAAGGACCTCCAGAAGGACTACGGCTTCTTCAACGGCGTCTTCACCTACGGCGGCAGCTGGGCGCTGGTCTCCTCCAGCTTCGGCCCGGACGAGAAGGCGTTCCAGGGCGCGATGGCCCAGCGCGAGCAACTGCCCATCGACCCCGCCCATCCGCTGCGGTCCGCCGAGCAGGAGCAGGCCACCCTCTGGGACACCCCGCTCAAGGACCACACCATCCAGAACACCCTGAAGTTCGTCCTCGGCAAGCGTCCGATGTCCGAATGGGACGCCTTCCTCGCCGAGTCGAAGGCCAAGAACATGGACCGGCTCGTCGACCTGCACAACACGGCGCACGACCGCTTCCGGAAGGAGAACGGGTGATCCGCGTCCCCGACGAGCCGATCGGCCGGATGTCCGAGGCCTGGCGCCACTGCGTCGGCACTGGCCGCCTCGAACTCGCCCTGCGCCGCGACTACCAGGACTCGCTGCGGCTCCTCCAGGACGAGATCGGCTTCCGCCACATCCGAGGCCACGGCCTCCTCAGCGACGGCATGGCCGTCCACCGGCCCTACGAACACGACGGCGCCCGGCGGGTCCACCACTCCTTCACCTACGTCGACCAGGTCGTCGACGCCTACCTCGACCTCGGCATCCGCCCCTTCCTCGAACTCGGCTTCATGCCGTCGGAGTTGGCGTCCGGCAGCCAGACGGTCTTCTGGTGGCACGGCAACGTCACCCCGCCCCGCTCGTACCGGGAGTGGGCCGACCTGGTCCGCGCCACCGTCACCCACCTCGTCGACCGCTACGGCCTCGACGAGGTCCGCACCTGGCCCATCGAGGTGTGGAACGAGCCCAACCTGCCCGACTTCTGGGAGCACGCCGACGAAACGGCCTACCACCGGCTCTACGAGGTCACGGCCCGCACCGTGAAGGAGGTGGACGCCTCCCTCCAGGTCGGCGGGCCCGCGATCTCACCCGGCGCCGACGACTGGCTCGACCGCTTCGCCGAGTTCACCGAACGCCACGACGTACCCGTCGACTTCGTGTCCCAGCACGCCTACACCTCGGGACCCGCCCAGCACGTGCCCTTCGGCGTCCACCAGACCCTGGAACCGGCTCAGCGCCTCCTCGACCAGTTCGCCGGTCCCCGCGACCGCCTCAAAGGCACCAGGCTCGCGGAACTCCCCGTCCACATCACCGAGTTCAACTCCTCCTACCGCCCCGACAACCCGATCCACGACACCGCCTTCCACGCCGCGTACCTGGCACCCGTCCTGGCGCACGGCGGTGACCACGCCGACTCCTTCTCCTACTGGACGTTCAGCGACATGTTCGAGGAGGCCGGCCCGCCGACCGCGCTCTTCCACGGCGGCTTCGGCCTCCTCACCCACCGCCAGGTGCGCAAACCGACCTACCACCTCTACGCGTTCATGGCCCGCACCGGGAGCGAGCTCCTCGCCCGGGGCGCCGACCACCTCGTCACCCGCCACCCCGACGGCCGCGTCACCGTCCTCGCCTGGGCGCCCGTCGACGCGAGCGGCGGGACACCCGGACCCGCCGGGCACCGGCTGCGCCTCGCCGTCCCCCTGCGCGGCGCCGAGGCCTTCGCCCGCCGCTCCACCGTCGACGAGGAGTACGGCAACGCCCGCACCGCCTGGCTGCGGATGGGCAGCCCCCGCTCACCCGACCGGCGCCGGCTCGACATACTGCGTGAGGCGGCCGAACCGTCGCGCCACCACCAGCGGCTCCCCGTCACCGACGGCCGTGTCGCACTGGACCTCACCCTCACCCGGCACGAGGTGACGCTCGTCGAGATCGGCCCGGTCCACGAGGAGGCCCCGAGCTGGACGGACGAACGACGCCTGCTCGGCAGGGACCCGGGGCGGACGGACCGGAACGCCGACCCCGCCCCGGACCCGGCCGAGGGAAACCCCTGATGAGCGCCCCGGCCCACCCCGCGTCCGCCACCGCCACGTCCACCACCCCCTTCGGCGCGGGCCCCCTCTCCCGGGCCGCCGCCCTCGTCCACACCCTCCTCACCGTCGAGGCCCTGCTCCTGCTCGCCGCCTCGCCCGGTCTCGCCGCCCTGTTCCTCGTGGGCCCCGACCCGTCCCACCTCCCCCTGGCGGCCCTGTGCCTGCTCCCGCTGGGTCCCGCCCTGTCGGCCGCCGTGTACGCCCTGCACCACCGCGACCGCGACCTGACCGACCTGCACCCGGCGCGCGCGTACCGGCGCGGCTGGCGGCTCAACGCCGGTCCCGCGCTGCGGATCTGGGCGCCCCTGCTGGCCTGGCTGACGGTCATCGCCTTCACGCTCACACACTTCGCCGCGACCGGACTGCCGGCCTGGTGGGCGCTGCTGCTCGCGGGCGTCGGCGCGGGCTCCCTCCTGTGGGGCGCGCACGCCCTCGTGCTGGTCTCGCTCTTCACGTTCCGGACCCGGGACACGGCCCGCCTCGCCGTCCACTTCCTGTTCCGGCACGGCCGCGCCACCCTCGCCGTCGCCTCCCTGCTGATCCTGACCGCCGCGCTGACCGCCCTGCTGACCGAGGCCCTGCCCGCCCTGCTGGCCGCCCCGCTGCTGCTGTCCCTGCTGCACGGCGACCGCACGGTGATCGCCGAGACCGAGAGGGACTTCACCGCATGACACCCGTCCCCCCGAACCACCCCGGCACCCCCACCGAGCCGGGCACCCCCATTACGCCGGGCACCCCCATTACGCCTGGCGCCTCCACCGGGCCTGGCGCCTCCACCGGGCCCGGTATCTCCGCCACGCCTGGCGTCTCCGCCGAGCCTGGCGCCTGCCCCGAGTCCGGCACCTCTGCCACGCCTGGCGTCTCCGCCGAGCCCGGTGTCTCCGCCGCGTCCGGCACCCCGTCCCCGTCCCCGTCCCCGCTCCCCGAGACCACCCGCATCCCCTACGGCGGCGACTACAACCCCGAGCAGTGGCCGGAGCCGGTCCGGGACGAGGATCACCGTCTCTTCACCCAGGCGTCCATCGACACCCTCACCGTCGGTGTCTTCTCCTGGTCGCTCACCCAACCCGCCGAGGACACCTACGACTTCACCGTCCTCGACGGCATCCTGGACCGCGCCGAGGCCGAGGGCCGCCGGGTCTGCCTCGCCACCGGCACCGCCGCCCTCCCGCCCTGGCTCGCCAAGAAGCACCCGGAGGTCAACCGCACCGACTTCGAGGGCCGACGCCACCGCTACGGCCAGCGCCACAACTTCTGCCCCAGCTCACCGGCGTACCGCCGCCTCTCGACCGCGCTCGCCGGACGCCTCGCCGAACGGTACGCGGACCACCCGGCGCTGCTCGCCTGGCACGTCAACAACGAGTACGGCGGCGTCTGTTACTGCGACCTGTGCGCCGACGCCTTCCGGGCCCGGCTGCGCCACGCGTACGGCACGCTCGACGCCCTCAACGACGCCTGGTGGACCACCTTCTGGTCGCACCGTTTCACCGACTGGGCCGAGATCGAACCGCCCAGCGCGCTCACCGAGCACTGGCGCGGACCCGACCACACCGCCTTCCAGGGCATCACCCTCGACTACGCCCGCTTCACCACCGACGCCCTGCTCGGCTGCTTCGTCGCCGAGAAGGAGGCGATCCGACGCCATGACGCCGCCACGCCCGTCACCACCAACCTCATGGGCACCTACCGCCCCCTCGACTACCACCGCTGGGCACCCCACCTCGACTTCGTCTCCTGGGACAGCTACCCGCCCCTCGACGCCCCGCCGACCCGGCCCGCCCTCGCCCACGACCTGATGCGCGGCCTGAAGGACGGCGCCCCCTTCTGGCTGATGGAACAGACCCCGTCGACGACGGCGTGCCGGGACGTCAACCCGCTCCGCAGGCCGGGCGAGCTGCGCTTGGCGACCTTCCAGGCGATCGCGCACGGTGCCGACGCCGCCCTCTACTTCCAGATGCGCGCCTCACGCGGCGCCTGCGAGAAGTACCACGGCGCGGTCATCGGCCACGCGGGCCGCGACGACACCCGCGTATTCCGCGAAGTCGCCGCTCTGGGTTCCGAGTTGAAGACTCTCGGCGACGCCACCCTGGGCGCCCGTACCCCGGCCCGTACCGCCCTCCTCTTCGACTGGGACAGCTGGTGGGCCCTGGAGATGTCCGACGGGCCGTCCCGGCTGGTCAAGTACCAGGACATCGTGCACGCCTACTACCGGGCCGCCCGGCAGGCCGGTGCCGACGTCGACGTCGTCCCGGTCACCGCCGACCTCACCCCCTACGACGTGGTCCTCGCGCCCGCCCTGTTCATGGTCAAGGGCGACCTGCCCGCACGCCTGGAGGCCGTGGCCGCGCGCGGCGGCACCGTCCTCACCACGTTCCTCTCGGGCCGCGTCGACGCGCACGACCTCGCCTTCCTCACCGACGTCCCCGGCCCGCTCGCCCCGCTCATGGGCGTCCGTGTCGACGAATGGGACGCCCGGCCGCCGGAGTTCACCCAGACCGTCCCCGAACTCGGCACACACGCCCGCCTCGTCTTCGAGATCGTCCAGCCGCGCGGCGCCGAACCGGTCGCCACCTACGGCGAGGACTTCTACGCGGGCACCCCGGCCGTCACCCGCAACCGGTACGGCGACGGCGGCGGCGAGGGCTGGTACGTCGCGACAGCCCTCGACCAGCCCGGAACGGACGACGTCGTCCGCCGCGTCCTGGCCCGGCACGGCCTCACCGGCCCCTACGCCGGCCATCCGACCGTGGAGACCGCGACCCGGGTCGCCCCCGACGGCACCCGCCTCCTCTTCCTCCTCAACCACGCCACCGAAGCGGTGCGGTTGACGGCCCACGCCACCGCGACCGATCTGCTCACGGGCAGGCAGAGCAAGGCCGGGGATCCCCTCGCCCTCGGCCCGCTCGGCGTCGCCGTCCTGCGGCTCCAGCGGCTTCAGTAGACGATCCGCCCCCGGGCGTCGGGCACCCCCGACTTACGGAGGAAGTAGCTGTTGATCTGGTCGCGCCACTCGCGGGCGCAGCGGACCTGCTCCTCGAACAGCTCCGCCACCCGCGCGTGGCGCCCCGGCTCCACCGACCCGGCGAGCGAGGCCCACACCCGGCGGGCCTCCTCGACCTCCTCCACGCCCTCGAAGTGCGTGTCGTAGATGTGCTGGATCACCGTCCGGCCGCTGCCGAGCACATGCCCGTACGGCACATGGTGGAAGAAGAGCAGCAGCTCGTCGGGGCAGGTGCCGGGCGATTCGTACGCCTCGGCCCACCGATCGGCGTACTGGCCGGCGAACCCGGTGCCGGTCGCCGCGGAGCGGTCCACGCCGACGCCGTCCCGGTCGGCGAAGTGGTAGGTGCCCCACGGGCTGTACTCGTACCCGTCGACGCCCGGCCCGTAGTGGTGCCCCGGCTGCACCATGAAGCCCACCCCGAGCGGCGCCGTGTACTTCTCGTACGTCCGCCACGAGCCATCGAGGACGGCCCGCACCCCGGCCGCCACCTCCGGCTCGGCTCCGAAGGTCAGCCGGATCCAGTCGTCGAGGATCACGGAGACGTCCGCGTCGGGCCGCCAGGCCAGCCGTCCGAAGGTGTACAGGTTCGCCTGCGCCAGCGGATGCCCGGTCCAGTACGGGTCGTCCCCGGTGTTCGCGACGGCCACCAGCCCCCCACTGGCCAACTCGCCCACGGAGCCGCGGTCCTCGGGGCGGAACCGCAGCACCTCGCTCCACATCGGCCCCAGCCAGCAGACGTGCCGCTGCTGCCCGGTGTACTCCTGGGTGGCCTGGAGCTCGACGGCGAGCCGGGTCCCGGGCATCGCGCCGATCAGCGGCGACACCGGCTCGCGCACCTGGAAGTCCATCGGGCCGTGCTTGACCTGGAGGACCGCGTTCGGTGCGAACTCCCCGTCCAGCGGCACGAAATGGTCGTAGGCGGCCCGTGCCCGGTCGGTGCCGCGGTCCCGCCAGTCCTGGTGGTGGTTGTAGACGAAGGCCCGCCAGTGCACGGTCCCGCCGTACGGGCGCAGCGCCTCGGCCAGCAGGTTCGCCCCGTCGGTATGGCTGCGGCCGTACGCGAACGGCCCCGGCTGTCCCTCCGAGTCGGCCTTCACCACGAACCCGCCGAAGTCCGGGATCTCCCGGTACACCCGAGCGACCGCCTCCGCCCACCACGTCCGCACCCCCGGGTCGAGCGGATCGGCGGTCGCCAGGCCCCCGAGGACGACCGGCGCGGCGAAGCTGACCGACAGATGCGTCCGGATGCCGTACGCCCGGAACTCCCGTGCCAGTGCGGCCACTTCGCCGATCCGGTCGGTCAGCAGCCGGGCCTCCGCCGCGTGCACGTTGACATTGTTGACGGCCACGGCGTTGATACCGCAGGACGCGAGGAGCCGCGCGTACGCCGACACCCTCGGCAGCAGGTCCGCGCGGGCCCGGCCGTCCCGCCAGAACAACGAGCCGCCCGCGTACCCGCGCTCCACCTGGCCCATCACCGGGTGCACGGCCACGTTGTCCCAGTGGTCCAGCATGCGCAGCGGCACGGCCGGCCGGTGCGTCCGCCGGGCCCGGGTCCCGGTGAACGCCTCCTCGCCGAGCCGCACCACGTGGAAGAACCCGTACAGCAGCCCGGCCGCGCCGGACGCGGTGACCGACGTACGGCCGCCCTGGCGCTCGAAGGTGAACGCCTCCGACGCGTCGGAGCCGGTCAGTTCGAGGACCAGGGCGTACGGGCCGGGGGACGCCTCGCGGTCGACGCGTCCCCCGAACCGCTCGCAGGCGTCGGCGGTGTCCCGGTGCAGGGTGTCGACCAGCGGACCCGAGCCGCGGATCAGTGTCCGCCGGGCACCGATCGCCCGGAACGCGCCGGGCGGCAGCCAGGCTCCGTCGACTCCCTGCACAAGAACCCCCGACACGCCTGCTCAGGCCAGCAGTTCGACCTCCGACACGGTCGCCTGGCCGTCGAGCACCAGACGGTACTTCCCGTACGTACCCGCTGACTTCACGGTGAACGCCCGGGTCTGCCGGTCCCAGGTGAAGGACTGCCCCGACCGTTCGTCGAGCGTCGTCCAGGTCGTGCCGTCCGAGGAGCCCTCAAGGACCCAGCCCGTCGGGGCCTTGGTCCGGTCGGCGGGCGAGGTCAGCGTGTACTGCACCGCCTTCGCCTCCCCGGTCACGGGCAGCTCCACGCTCGTCACGGCCGCTTCGGTCCCCGACGTGTTGTCGAACAGCGCGCCCTCACCCTTGAGCACGTCCGCGCGGGGCGTCGGCACCTCGTCGTCCTGGGTGATCGACGGGGGCGCGGCCTGCTTGCCGGTGCCCCACGACGACGGACGGGACCCCATGTCGAACTCCAGCACCGCGCCCTTGGCGAGCACCGAGTGCGGCAGCGAAGTCGACGTCCAGGTACGCCCGTTGACCTTCAGGCCCTGTACGTACACGTTCTTCGCGCTGTTCCTCGGCGCCTTCACCACCAGGTCCCGGCCGTTGTCCAGATGCACGGTCGCCTTGGTGAACAGGGGCGATCCGACGGCGTACTCGCCGCTGCCCATCACCAGCGGATAGAAGCCGAGCGCCGAGAACAGGTACCAGGCCGACTGCTCGCCGTTGTCCTCGTCGCCGTGGTAGCCCTGCCCGATCTCGCTGCCCACGTACAGCCGGGACAGCGCCTCGCGGACGGCGCGCTGGGTCTTCCACGGCTGGCCGGCCGCGTCGTACATGTAGGTGACGTGGTGGGCGACCTGGTTGGAGTGGCCGTACATGCCCATCCGGACGTCCCGCGCCTCCGTCATCTCGTGGATGACACCGCCGTAGGAGCCGACGAGGTCGGGGGAGGCGGTCTCCGGGGTGGCGAAGTACGTGTCCAGCTTCTCGGCCAGGCCCGAGCGCCCGCCGTACAGGTTGGCGAGGCCGCGGCTGTCCTGCGGGGCGGTGAAGGCGTACCCCCAGCCGTTGGTCTCGGTGTAGTCGTAGCCCCACACCCGCGGGTCGAAGTCGGAGGACTTGACCCGCCAGTCGCCCGTAAGGTCCCGGCCCTGGAAGAAGCCCGCCTCGGAGTCGAAGAGGTTCACGTAGTCCTGGGCCCGGTTGAGGAAGTACTCCGCCTCCTCCTGGTACCGCTTGTCGCCGGTCTCCTTGTACAGCGCCTGGCCCATCCGGGCGATGCCGTAGTCGTTGAGATAGCCCTCCAGCGCCCACGACAGGCCCTCATGGGTCTCGGTGCTGGTGTAGCCGAGGAACGGAGAGGTCGCCATGCCCTTGCGGCCCACACCCGAACTCGGCGGCACCACGGTGGCGTTCTTCACCGCCGCGTCGTACGCCGCCTTCGCGTCGAAGTCGACGCCCTTGACGTACGCGTCGGCGAAGGCGACGTCCGAGGAGGTGCCCGTCATCAGGTCCGCGTAGCCGGGGGAGGACCAACGCGAGGTCCAGCCGCCGTCCTTGTACTGCTGCACGAACCCGTCGACCAGATCGCCCGCCTGACCCGGCGTCAGCAGCGAGTACGCCGGCCAGGTCGTCCGGTAGGTGTCCCAGAAGCCGTTGTTGACGTACACCTCGCCGTCGACGATCTTCGCCCCGGTGTGCGTCGGGGTGTCCGGGCCCTGCATGGGGGAGAAGGGCGAGGCGTACTGGTTCTTCGAACCGACCTTCTCGAAGCCGGAGTTGGGGTACAGGTACAGCCGGTACAGGCTGGAGTAGAGCGTGGTGAGCTGGTCCGGGGTCGCGCCCTCCACCTCGACCTTGCCGAGCAGCCGGTCCCACTGGTGCCGCGCCCGCGCCTTGACGGCCTCGAAGGAGGTGCCCTCCGGGATCTCCTGGCGGAGGTTGTCCTTGGCCTGGTCGACGCTGATCAGGGAGGTCGCCAGACGCAGGGTGACGGTCGGCGCGTCGAAGCGCAGATAGCCCTTCACCCCGCTCGACGAGCCCTCCTTCACGGCCTGGTCGAACACGCCGTACACGAACAGCCGGGTCGCGCCCGTCGACAGCCCGGACTTCACGTCCGAGTAGCCGGTGACGGTCCCCGCGTCCTTGTCGAGGGTGAGCCCCGCCTGGTCGGTGACGTTGTCGAAGAGGACGCTCGCGTCGGAGCCCGGGTAGCTGAAGCGGAGCGCGGCGGCGTGGTCGGTCGGTGTCATCTCCGCCCGGACGCCGTTCTCGAACGTCACCCCGTAGTAGTACGGGCGGGCGGTCTCGTTCTCGTGCCGGAACGCCAACTCGCGTGCCTCACGGCCGAGTTCCGGGACGCCCGAGGCCGCCGACGGCATCACCTGGAAGGTCTGCCGGTCGCCCATCCACGGGCTCGGCTCATGGCTCGCGCTGAACGCCTGGATCGTCGGCAGGTTGTCGTCGTTGTTGCCCCGCGCGTAGTCGTACAGCCAGCTCAGGGAGCCCGCGTTGGTCACCGGGGTCCAGAAGTTGAAGCCGTGCGGCACGGCCGTCGCCGGGAAGTTGTTGCCGCGGGAGAACCCGCCGCTGGAGTTGGTGCCGCGGGTCGTCACCGCGTAGTCCGACAGATGGGCCTTCGCCTTCTGCCGCGGCGCGGCCTTCAGCGACAGGTCGTCCAGCCAGCCGCGGAACTTCGCGGGGCCCGCCGGGGAGTCGTAGGCCACCAGGACGCGGTCGACGGTCCGGCCCGCCGCCACCGACCCGATCCGGGAGACCACGTTGTTCCACTGGTTGACGTACAGCACCTTGGAGGCACCCTGCGCCTGCGGGGACAGCCCGAAACCGTGCTGGTCGGTCGCGCCCAGCCCGCTCAGATACGTGCCGTCCGTGAACGCCAGGTCCACGGCCACGTTCGTCGCCGCGTAGTCCCGGTCGCCGTCCGCCATCGCCGGGAAGATCCGGTACGAGAGCTCGGTGTCCCGCCCGACGGCCACGTTCACGTCGTAGACCTTGTTGTACGAGTACGCCCGGCCCTCGGCCGTGTGCCGTCCCGCGTACCGCAGCGCCCGCAGCCCCGTGAACCCGGCACGCGCCTTCGCCGTCGGCGAGCCGCTCGGGCCCCGGTCGACCAGCGAGAGCATGTCCTGCGGGACGGGCCCGTCGCCGCCGCCCGTGGAGAACTGGACGTCGGCGAGCTGGAGTATCCCGGAGGCGCCGTTGTTCGCCGTGACGTCCAGCCGGAAGTGCTGGTACTCCGCGGGCTCGGCGAGGTCGTACGACTTCGTCTTGAAGCGTTCGTCGAACACTTCGCCGGAGCGGGTGTCGAGGGTCTTCCACTCCTTGCCGTCGGCGGAGCCCTGAAGAGTCCAGTCCTTCGGGTCGCGCTCGGCGAAGTCATTGGCCGAGGTGAGGGCGTACGTGGCCACCTTGACCGGTTTGTCCAGGTCGAACTCGGCCCAGCCGGTCGGCGCGAAGGCCAGCCACTTGGTGCCCGCCTCCCCGTCGACCAGGTTCTCCTTCACCTCGCCGCCACCGGTGTTCTCGGCGCTCGCGCGGACGTCGGTGACATGGTCGGTGACGTTGCCGGGGATGCCGGTGCTGTAGCCGCCGTCGACGCCCGAGGAGCGCTCGGGGGTGTTGAGCCAGTCCGGTGCCCTCTCGCCGGACTCGAAGGAGGAGGTGAACTCCCGGTCGGCCGCGCGGGCCTGCGGCGCCACGGCCACCGCCGCGCCCTGGGAGCCTGCCGTGAGTGCGAAAGCGGTCATGAGAACGACCGCCGGACCCTGTCTGTACCGAGCTCTGTGCCGCATGCGTCAGTGCCCTCCCTGCCATCGCGGACAACGTTGTCAGTTCGATGCGCAAGGATCAGTAGTGGCCCAAGTGGCGGGCGATGTCAAGGGCGTTGGGTGGGGCATTCGGGCGCAATGCCGCGGATATTTCCGGCGGTCGGCCCACAGCCCGCACATATTTCCGCGAGGTCTCAACTCGGAAAAGACCGATGACCAACCTTGCATTCGATCTTGCTCCGCTGGCGGGAAGTGGACTATACCTGTCGGCGATTCAAGGTTCTTCACGCACGACCCTGCTTGACCTGACCGCGGTGCCGGCGAGGATCCGGTTCACCGCCTGAGTCCTGGAGAAGGCGAGGACTTGAGCATGGGATCCACTTCCGCCGAGAACGACAGCACCACAGGTGACAACGGTTCCACCGGCGTCGGCCGACGCGATCTGATCAAGAGGTCGGCCGCGCTCGGACTGGTCGCCGTCCCCTCGATGGGCATTCTCTCCGCCTGCGCCAGCGGCGGGGACGACGAATCGAGCGACGACAGCACCAAGGGCGCCACGTCGAAGGACAACCCCTTCGGCGCGGCGAAGGACAGCAAGCTCGACGTCGTGATCTTCAAGGGCGGCTACGGCGACGACTACGCCAAGGCGTGGGAGGCCGACTTCCAGAAGAAGCTCGGCATCAGCTCGACCCACACCGGCACCCAGGAGATCACCGGCAAGCTCCAGCCACGCTTCAACGCGGGCAACCCGCCGGACATCGTCGACGACTCCGGCGCCCAGCAGATCAAGGTCGACGTCCTGTACAAGAACGGGCAGCTCCTCGACCTCGCCGAGGTCCTGGACGCCCCGGCGATCGACGACCCGAGCAAGAAGGTCCGGGACCTGATCATCCCGGGCACCCTGGACGCCGGTCTCCAGGAGGGCAAGATCGTCGCCCTCAACTACATCTACACCGTCTGGGGCCTGTGGTACTCCGGCAAGCTCTTCAAGGAGAAGGGCTGGGAGGAGCCCAAGACCTGGGACGACTTCCTCGCCATATGCCAGGACGCCAAGAAGCAGGGCATCGGCGGCCTCGCCCACCAGGGCAAGTACCCGTACTACATCAACGTCGCCATCATGGACATGATCGCCAAGACCGGCGGCCTGGACGCCATGAAGGCGATCGACAACCTCGACCCCAAGGCGTTCGTCGGCTCCGACGCGGCCAAGGCGGGCGTCGAGGCGATCTACGAGGTGGTGGAGAAGGGCCTGTTGATGCCCGGCACCAACGGTCTGACCCACACCGAGTCCCAGACCCGCTGGAACCAGTACAAGGCCGCGTTCATCACCTCCGGCTCCTGGCTGGAGAACGAGCAGCTCAAGCAGACGCCGGACGACTTCGACATGAAGTTCCTGCCGATGCCGGTGCTGGCCGGCAGCAAGCTGCCCTTCGAGGCGATCCGGGCCGGCTCGGGCGAGCCCTTCATCATCCCGGCGAAGGCCAAGAACCTGGCCGGTGCCAAGGAGTTCATGCGCCGCATGCTCTCCAAGGAGTGGTCGACGATGTTCGCCAAGGAGGCCAACTCCCTCACCATCCTCAAGGACGGCGTGGACCCGAGCGTCCAGCTGCGCCCGGGCACCCAGTCCACGGTCGAGGCGTCCAAGGCGGCCGGTGACAACACCTTCCGCTTCCTGTACACCGAGTGGTACAGCGAGATGGGCGCGGCGATCGAGGCCGCCTCCAACGAGCTGATGGCCAAGCGCATCCAGCCGGCCGAGTGGCTGAAGCGGGCCCAGGCGGCCGTCGACAAGCAGGCCAAGGACCCGGCCTCGAAGAAGAACCACCGGGACTGAGCCTTCGGGACCCCACCGCGGGAGTGAGAGCAACGCCGTATCCCGGGCCGGGACATCCCGGCCCGGGGGAGGACACCAGGGGCAGGAAACGCCAATGCGCAAAGGGCAGTACAGGTTCGTCGCGGGATTTCTGTTCGTTCCCGTGGCGCTCTATCTGATCTTCGTGATCTGGCCGTATCTCCAGACGTTCGGCTATTCGCTGACCGACTGGAAGGGTCAGTCGCAGAACTTCAAGTTCGTCGGCCTGGACAACTACGAGGCGTTGTTCAAGGACGACGTCTTCATGCAGGCCATCTGGCACAACATCCTGTTCCTGATCTTCATCCCGGTGATCACGATCCTGCTCGCGCTGTTCTTCGCGTTCATGCTGAACGCGGGCGGTCGCAGCAAGGCCGGCGGGGTGTCGGGAGTCGCCGGATCGAAGTTCTACAAAATCGTCTACTTCTTTCCGCAGGTCCTCTCCCTCGCGATCGTCGCGGTGCTGTTCAACGCCGTGTACCGCAGCGACAGCGGCGGGCTGCTGAACGGCTTCCTGATCAAACTCGGGCTGGTCGACGCGAACAGCCCGATGGAATGGCTGAACGAACCCGACCTGGTGCTGTGGATGCTGCTCGTCGCCGTGGTCTGGCACGGCGTCGGCTTCTACCTGGTGCTGTTCTCGGCCGCCATGCAGTCCATTCCCCGGGACATCTACGAGGCCGCGCTCATCGACGGCGCCGGCCGCAACCAGTCCTTCTTCCGCATCACGCTCCCGCTGCTGTGGGACTCCGTGCAGACCGCCTGGGTGTATCTCGGCATCGTCGCGATGGACATGTTCGTCCTGGTCTCCTCGATGACCCAGAACATGGGCGCCTACGGCGGCGGCCCCGACCACCACAGCGACGTGATGTCGACGGTGATGATGCGCAACTTCCAGTACTTCGGCAAGAGCGGATACGCCTGCGCGATGGGCGTCGTCATGCTGCTGCTCACCCTGGTCCTGTCCGTGGTCATGCTGCGTGCCACCCGCCGCGACCGCGTCGAGTTCTGAGCGGAAGAGATACGACGATGAGCGCACCCATCAAGGAGACCGCTAAGGTCCCCGCCCCGCGGGCCGCGGACAGGAGCCCGGCCCGCCCGGGCGGCGACCGCAAAGAGGGCGTCGTCCTGAACGTCTTCTCGCACGGCTTCCTCGCGCTGTGGGCCCTGCTGATCGTGCTGCCGCTGCTGTGGCTGGTGCTCAGCGCCTTCAAGACCGACGCGCAGATCGGCGGCTCGGCCTTCGGCTGGCCGCAGAACTGGGACCTGGACGTCTTCGCGCGGGCCTGGGACAAGGGCATCGGCGACTACTTCCTGAACACCGTGATCGTGCTGGTGTTCTCGGTGCCGCTGACGATGCTGCTCGGTTCGATGGCCGCCTACGTGCTCGCCCGCTACCGGTTCTGGGGCAATCGGTTCCTTTACTACTTCTTCGTCGCGGGCGCGATGTTCCCGGTGTTCCTGGCCCTGGTCCCGCTGTTCTTCATGGTCAAACGGCTGGACATGCTGAACACCTACCAGGGGCTGATCCTGGTCTACGTCGCCTACTCGATGCCGTTCACGGTCTTCTTCATGCACGCGTTCTTCCGGACGCTGCCCACGGCCGTCTTCGAGGCCGCGGTCCTCGACGGCGCCTCGCACACCCGCACGTTCTTCCAGGTCATGCTGCCGATGGCCAAGCCCGGACTGGTCAGCGTCGGCATCTTCAACACCCTCGGTCAGTGGAACCAGTTCATCCTGCCCACGGTGCTGATGCAGCCGCAGAGCGGCGACGATCCGGAGCGCTACGTCCTGACCCAGGGGCTCATCCAGCTCCAGCAGCAGATGGGGTACGCCTCCGACCTTCCGGTGCTGTTCGCCGGCGTGACGATCGCCATGATCCCCATGCTGGTCGTGTACCTGTCCTTCCAGCGCCAGGTCCAGGCGGGACTGACGTCGGCGACCCTGAAGTAGCGCTCAGCGAGCGCCCGAGCGCACACCGTCCCCGCCGCTGGTGACGGTGTGCGTTGGCGTGTGCAACGCCCCGGATACTGTTCAACCTCTTGACGGGAGGCGACCCGAACGGCTCAGCTTAGAGTTCACTAGTTGGACATGGACGGGGCCTCATCGATGCGGCCTCGCGCGCAGGAGGTCGTCGTGGAGACTCCGGGGTCGCAGTCGTCGCTGCACCGAGCCAACCTGGAACGCGTCGTGCGGGCCGTCCGGCTGGCCGGGTCGTTGACGCAGGCCGAGATCGCCAGGACCACGGGTCTGTCCGCCGCCACCGTCTCCAACATCGTGCGCGAGCTCAAGGACGGCGGAACCGTCGAGGTCACGCCCACATCGGCGGGCGGCCGGCGGGCCCGCAGCGTCTCCCTGAGCGGGGACGCCGGCATTGTCATAGGCGTCGACTTCGGGCACACGCACCTCCGGGTCGCCATCGGCAACCTCGCCCACCAGGTGCTCGCCGAGGAGTCCGAGCCGCTGGACGTGGACGCCTCCTCCAGCCAGGGCTTCGACCGGGCCGAAGAGCTGGTCAATCGCCTGATCGCAGCAACGGGCGTCGACCGGACGAAGATCGCCGGAGTGGGCCTCGGCGTACCCGGCCCGATCGACCTGGAGTCCGGCTCCCTGGGGTCCTCCGCGATCCTGCCGGGCTGGATCGGCACCAAGCCCGCCGAGGAGCTGGGAGGCCGTCTGGGCGTCCCCGTGCACGTCGACAACGACGCCAACCTCGGGGCCCTCGGGGAGATGGTCTGGGGCAGCGGCAGAGGCGTGAAGGACCTGGCGTACATCAAGGTCGCGAGCGGTGTGGGCGCCGGTCTGGTGATCAGCGGCAAGATCTACCGGGGCCCGGGTGGCACTGCGGGAGAAATCGGGCATATTACTCTTGATGAATCCGGACCGGTCTGCCGCTGTGGAAACCGCGGCTGCCTGGAGACGTTCGCGGCCGCGCGCTATGTGCTGCCGCTCCTCCAGTCCAGCCACGGCACCGACCTGACGATGGAAGGCGTCGTGCGGCTGGCCAGGGACGGAGACCCTGGCTGCCGTCGCGTGATCGCCGACGTCGGCCGACACATCGGCAGTGGAGTCGCCAATCTCTGCAATCTCCTGAACCCGAGCAGGGTGGTCCTCGGCGGTGATCTCGCCGAGGCCGGTGAGCTGGTGCTCGGGCCCATCAGGGAGTCCGTCGGCCGTTATGCGATCCCCAGCGCGGCGCGTCAACTCACCGTTCTTCCCGGGGCACTTGGGGGCCGTGCGGAGGTGCTCGGAGCACTCGCTCTCGCGCTCAGCGAGATGGGTGATTCGACCCTTTTGGACGGCACGCTGCACTCTGCGGCCCCTGCCTTCACTTAGAGAACGAAACCCGCCGTTGCCAACCCGTTAAGTATTTACTTCTTGACGTCGCACGTACGGCCGAGTTGACTTCCAGCCACCTCGGCCGCAACGACGCGGCCTCGTCAGGGAGGTTTCTGAAGTGAACACGCTCATGCGTCGTGCGGCGGTACCCGTTCTCGTGTCGGCTCTCGCCCTCACGGCCGCGGCTTGTGGCAAGGCCGGCGACGACGACTCGGACAGCGGCAGCAGCTCCGACAACAAGTCGATCGGCCTGCTTCTTCCCGACAGCGTCACCGCTCGTTACGAGCAGTTCGACAAGCCGTTCTTCGAGGCGAAGGTCAAGGAGCTGTGCGACGACTGCACGGTCTCCTACAACAACGCCGGCGCGGACGCGGCCAAGCAGGCCCAGCAGGTCTCCACCATGGTCACCAAGGGCGTCAAGGTCATCGTGATCTCCGCCCAGGACTCCGCCGCGATCAAGTCCTCGATCCAGGCCGCGGTCGACAAGGGCGTCAAGGTCATCGCGTACGACCGTCTGGCCCAGGGCCCGGTCTCCGCGTACGTCTCCTTCGACAACGTCAAGGTCGGCGAGCTCCAGGGCGAGGCCCTGCTCACCGCTCTCGGCGACAAGGCGACCACCAAGTCCAAGGTCGTCATGATCAACGGTGACGACGCCGACCCGAACGCCGCCCAGTTCAAGGAAGGCGCCCACAAGGCGCTGGACGGCAAGGTCGACATCGCCTACGAGCAGTCGGGTCTGTGGAAGGACTCCACCGCCGCGGAGAAGATGTCCGCCGCGATCACCCAGCTCGGCAAGAAGAACATCGCGGGCGTCTACTCCGCCAACGACGGCATGGCCGGTGGTATCGCCACCACCCTCAAGGGCGCCGGCATCTCCGGTATCCCCCTGACGGGCCAGGACGCCGAGCTCGCCGGTATCCAGCGCATCGTCGCCGGCACGCAGTCCAGCACGGTCTACAAGGCCTTCAAGCCCGAGGCCGACGCCGCCGCCCAGCTCGCGGTCAACCTGCTCGAGGGCAAGGACATCAAGTCCCTCGCCACCCAGACGCTGACCAGCGGTTCCGGTGACAAGGTGCCCTCGCAGCTGCTGACCCCGGTCTCCGTGACCGTGGACAACATCAAGGACACGGTGATCAAGGACAAGCTCTACACCGTGGAGCAGATCTGCACCGCCGAGTACGCCGCCGCGTGCAAGAAGGCCGGTCTGCAGTAACCACCGCCCCGAGGGCGTGCCACTTGATCCGGCACGCCCTCCCGGCAGGTCACAAGCCCCTCCGGCGCCCGCCCCGCCTTCATACCCCGCTGCGGGACGGGCGCCGGACGGAAGCATGGCGAACGCGCCCGTTGCCAGGAGGCACGGGCCGCGCGCAAGTTCATCAGTAAGTCGGTGCCCCCTTCGGCACCCCCCTCCGCGCCTACCCCAAGCGCGGCATCCCCGCCGGTCAGGCGGCGAAGGAGATGGTTCACGTGTCCGCTACGCCCGTGCTGGCGTTGCGCGGAGTCTCCAAGCGATTCGGTGCAGTGCAGGCACTCACCGATGTCGAACTGGAGGTCCACGCCGGAGAAGTGGTCGCCCTGGTCGGCGACAACGGCGCAGGAAAGTCCACGCTGGTCAAGACGATCGCCGGTGTCCACCCCATCGATGAGGGCGTCATCGAGTGGGAAGGCAACGCGGTCAGCATCAACAAGCCGCACGACGCCCAGGGACTCGGCGTCGCGACCGTCTACCAGGACCTCGCGCTCTGCGACAACCTCGACGTGGTCGGCAACCTCTACCTCGGACGCGAGATCCTGCGTCGAGGCGTCATCGACGAGGTGACGATGGAGAAGAACGCGCGTGACCTGCTGAGCACGCTCTCCATCCGCATCCCGAGCGTCCGCATCCCGATCGCGAGCCTCTCCGGTGGCCAGCGCCAGGTCGTCGCCATCGCGCGCGCCCTCATCGGTGACCCCAAGGTCGTCATCCTCGACGAGCCCACCGCCGCCCTCGGTGTCGAGCAGACCGCGCAGGTCCTCGACCTCGTCGAGCGGCTGCGCGAGCGCAACCTCGGCGTCATCCTCATCAGCCACAACATGGCCG
Organism: Streptomyces sp. NPDC090106; assembly: GCF_044747265.1. Taxonomy (NCBI): domain Bacteria; kingdom Bacillati; phylum Actinomycetota; class Actinomycetes; order Kitasatosporales; family Streptomycetaceae; genus Streptomyces; species Streptomyces sp. NPDC090106. The sequence goes on from NZ_JBIVDS010000006.1 coordinate 80,689, forward strand.
ACGTGAAGGCGGTCGCCGACACCGTGGCCGTGCTGCGCCTGGGTAAGAACAACGGTTCCTTCTCCGTGAAGGACACCACCCACGAAGAGATCATCGCCGCCATCACGGGCGCCACGGACAACGCCGTGACCCGTCGTGCGGGGCGTCGCAGCACGGAGGCGGCAAAGTGAGCGACACGTCCAAGGTTTCCAAGGCGGAGGCAGAGGCGGACGCGCAGACCACGGTCGCGCCCGCCGACGACCCCACCGCCGCGCCGGTCACCGTCGTCGACCCCCGCCTCCTCGTCCGCGAAGAGGGCTTCAAGGGCTACTGGACCGAGTTCACCCGCAAGGTGAAGGGCGGCGAGCTGGGTTCGCTGCCGGTCGTCGTCGGTCTGATCGTCATCTGGACGATCTTCCAGCTCAAGAACGACCTCTTCCTCAGCGCCGAGAACCTCTCCTCGATCAGCTACTTCATGTCGGCCACCGGCATGCTCGCCATCGGCCTGGTGTTCGTCCTGCTGCTCGGCGAGATCGACCTGTCGGTCGGCTCGGTCAGCGGCCTGGCGTCCACGCTGTTCGCCGTGTTCGCGATCAACCACGGCGTGAACCCCTGGCTGGCACTGATCCTCACGATCATCACGGGTATCGGTATCGGCGCCCTGCACGGCTGGTTCTTCGCCAAGATCGGTGTCCCGGCCTTCGTGGTCACCCTGGCCGGCTTCCTCGGCTGGAACGGTCTGATGCTGTGGCTGCTGGGCTCCAGCGGCACGATCAACATCCCGTCGGACTCCGGCCCGGTGCACATCCTCGGCCAGAGCTCCTACTTCATGGACCAGGCCATCATCGGCGCCTACCTGCTGGCGGGCCTCGGCGTGGTGCTGTCCGCCATCGGCAACTTCGGTGAGCAGCGTCGCCGCAAGGCCGCCGGCGTGCCGTTCCGGCCCACCAGCGAGATCCTGCTGCGCGTCGGTCTCCTGGCCGTCGCGTCCTTCGTGGCCGCGGCCGTGCTGAACAACTCCGACGGTGTCTCCAACGCGCTCGTGATCTTCCTCGCGGCGCTGGTGATCACGGACTTCATCCTGCGCCGTACGACGTTCGGCCGTCAGGTCTTCGCGGTCGGCGGTGGCGTCGAGGCGGCCCGCCGTGCCGGTATCAACGTGCCGATGGTCCGGATCACGGTGTTCTCCATCGCCGGCGGGTTCGCGGCGATCGGCGGTATGTTCTTCGCCGGTCAGACGTCCTCCGCGACGCTGAACGCCGGTGGCGGCAACACCCTGATGCTGGCCATCGCGGCGGCGGTCATCGGTGGCACGTCGCTGTTCGGCGGCCGTGGTTCGGTGTGGTCGGCCCTGCTGGGCATGCTGGTCATCCAGTCGATCACCACCGGCCTGAACCTGCTGAACATGAACACCTCGATCCAGTACATGATCACCGGTGGTGTTCTGCTCGGCGCGGTCGTCATCGACTCGGTCTCCCGCCGCAGCCAGAAGGCGTCCGGACGCGGTTAGCACCCTCGCCGTCCCGACGGAGCCCGGCACCCGCCAAGGTGCCGGGCTCCCGCATGTCGTAGGAACAGGTGATCTTGGGTACAGCCGATCGCGTGACGTATCACCCACCGCCCGGGTCTCGTCCGCAAAGGCGGAACATTAGACTCGACAAGCCCGGCAACAGCTCGAACAGCTCTACTGCAAGGAGGCACGGGTGCCGCTGCTGACCCGCATCAGGGGACCGCGCGATCTGGACCGGCTCAGCCTGGAGGAGCTGGACCAGCTGGCAGAGGAGATCCGGACCTTCCTCGTCGACGCCGTGTCCAAGACCGGCGGCCACCTCGGCCCCAACCTCGGCGTGGTCGAGCTCACCATCGCCCTGCACCGCGTCTTCGACTCTCCCAGGGACAAGGTGCTGTGGGACACCGGACACCAGTCCTACGTCCACAAGCTGCTCACCGGCCGCCAGGACTTCAGCCGGCTGAAGATGAAGGGCGGCCTGTCCGGCTACCCCTCGCAGGCCGAGTCCGAGCACGACGTGATCGAGAACAGCCACGCCTCGACGGTCCTCGGCTGGGCCGACGGCCTCGCCAAGGCCAACGAGATCCGCAGGCGTGACGACCACGTCGTGGCCGTGATCGGCGACGGCGCCCTCACCGGCGGCATGGCCTGGGAGGCGCTGAACAACATCGCCGACGCCAAGGACCGCCCGCTCGTCATCGTCGTCAACGACAACGAGCGCTCCTACGCGCCCACCATCGGCGGCCTCGCCAACCACCTGGCCACCCTGCGCACCACGGACGGCTACGAGCGGTTCCTCGCCAAGGGCAAGGACCTCCTGGAGCGCACCCCGGTCGTCGGCAAGCCCCTCTACGAGACCCTCCACGGGGCCAAGAAGGGCCTCAAGGACTTCATCGCCCCCCAGGGCATGTTCGAGGACCTCGGACTCAAGTACGTCGGCCCCATCGACGGCCACGACATCGAGGCCATGGAGTCCGCGCTGGCCCGCGCCAAGCGCTTCGGCGGCCCGGTGATCGTCCACGTCCTCACCGAGAAGGGCCGTGGCTACCAGCCCGCCCTCCAGGACGAGGCCGACCGCTTCCACGGCATCGGCCCCATCCACCCCGACACCGGCCTGCCGGTCAAGGCCTCCGGCGCCGACTGGACCTCCGTCTTCGGCGACGAGATGGTCGCGCTCGGCAAGGAGCGCGAGGACATCGTCGCGATCACCGCCGCGATGCTCCAGCCGGTCGGCCTGAAGAAGTTCGCGGACGCCTTCCCCGACCGGATCTACGACGTCGGCATCGCCGAGCAGCACGGCGCCGTCTCCGCGGCCGGCCTCGCCGCGGGCGGGGTGCACCCCGTCTTCGCGGTGTACGCCACGTTCCTCAACCGCGCCTTCGACCAGGTCCTCATGGACGTCGCCCTGCACAAGTGCGGGGTCACCTTCGTCCTGGACCGCGCCGGCGTCACCGGCACCGACGGCGCCTCCCACAACGGCATGTGGGACATGTCGATCCTCCAGGTCGTCCCGGGTCTGCGCCTCGCCGCCCCGCGCGACGCCGACCAGGTCCGCGCCCAGCTGCGCGAGGCCGTGGCCGTCGAGGACGCGCCGACCGTCGTCCGCTTCTCCAAGGGCGCCGTCGGGCCCGCCGTGGCCGCCGTGGGCCGCGTCGGCGGCATGGACGTGCTGCGCGAGCCCGGCACGGACACCCCGGACGTGCTCCTCGTCTCCGTGGGCGCCCTCGCCCCGATGTGCCTGGAGATCGCCAAGCTCCTCGACAGCCAGGGCATCACCACCACCGTCGTCGACCCGCGCTGGGTCAAACCCGTCGACGAGGCCATGGCCCCGCTGGCGGAGCGACACCGCGTCGTCGTCACCGTCGAGGACAACAGCCGCGTCGGCGGCGTCGGCTCCTCGATCGCGCAGGCCCTGCGCGACGCCGGGGTGGACGTACCGCTGCGCGACTTCGGCATCCCGCCGCGCTTCCTGGACCACGCCTCGCGCGCCGAGGTGATGGCGGAGATCGGGCTCACCGCGCCCGACATCGCACGCCAGGTCACCGGTCTGGTCTCCAAGCTGGACGGGAAGTTCGACCGGGCTCCGGCCGAAGCGGAACCCGCGCGCGACTGACACGCCGCAAGGGGCCGTCCGCACCACTCGTCACAGTGGTGCGGGCGGCCCATTTGCGTTAATCCGCCCGCGTCGGGGCATACGACCTACGCCCCCTCTCGATCATGTCGAGGACGACACAGCGTGGGAGGTACGCCCGTGAGCAGCACACTCTTCAGGACGAAGAGAGTCGAGCAGTCCATCCGAGACACCGAGGAACCAGAACACGCGCTGAAGAAATCCCTCTCCGCGCTGGATCTGACCGTCTTCGGCGTCGGCGTGATCATCGGCACCGGCATCTTCGTCCTCACCGGAACCGTCGCCAAGAACAACGCCGGCCCCGCCGTGGCGCTGGCCTTCGTCGTGGCCGGCGTCGTCTGCGCGCTCGCCGCGCTCTGCTATGCCGAGTTCGCCTCCACCGTCCCGGTGGCCGGCTCGGCCTACACCTTCTCCTACGCCTCGCTCGGGGAACTGCCCGCCTGGATCATCGGCTGGGACCTCGTCCTGGAGTTCGCGCTCGGCACGGCGGTGGTCGCCGTCGGCTGGTCCGGCTACATCGCCTCCCTCCTGGACAACGCGGGCTGGCATCTGCCCGCGGCGCTCAGCGGCCGGGACGGTGCCGACGGGTTCGGCTTCGACATCCTCGCCGCCGCCCTCGTCCTGGTCCTGACCGGCATCCTCGTCCTCGGCACCAAGCTCTCCGCGCGCGTGACGTCGATCGTCGTCGCCATCAAGGTCACGGTCGTACTCGTCGTGATCATCGCGGGCGCCTTCTTCGTCAAGGGCGACAACTACGACCCGTTCATCCCCAAGTCGCAGCCGGTCGAGGCGGGCGGTGACCTCCAGGCACCGCTCATCCAGCTGATGTTCGGCTGGGCACCCGCCAACTTCGGCGTGATGGGCATCTTCACGGCCGCGTCGGTCGTCTTCTTCGCCTTCATCGGCTTCGACGTCGTCGCCACCGCCGCCGAGGAGACCAAGAACCCGCAACGGGACATGCCGAGAGGCATCCTGGGCTCCCTGCTCATCTGCACGACCCTCTACGTCGCGGTGTCGATCGTCGTGACCGGTATGCAGCACTACAGCGAGCTGTCCGTCACCGCGCCGCTCGCCGACGCCTTCAAGGCCATCGGACATCCCTGGTACGCGGGCTTCATCAGCTTCGGCGCCGCCGTCGGCCTGACGACGGTCTGCATGATCCTGCTCCTCGGCCAGACCCGTGTCTTCTTCGCGATGAGCCGCGACGGACTGCTGCCGCAGTTCTTCTCGCACGTCCACCCGCGGTTCCGGACCCCGCACCGCCCGACCATCCTGCTCGGCGTGATCATCGCGATCGTCGCGGGCTTCACCCCGCTCAGCGAACTGGCCGAACTGGTCAACATCGGCACCCTGTTCGCGTTCGTGGTCGTCGCGATCGGCGTCGTCATCCTGCGCCGCACCCGCCCCGACCTGCCCCGCTCCTTCCGCACCCCCTGGGTCCCGGTCCTGCCGGTCCTCTCCGTCCTCGCCTCGCTGTGGCTGATGCTCAACCTGCCCGCCGAGACCTGGCTCCGCTTCGCGCTCTGGATGGTCCTCGGCTTCGTCGTCTACTTCCTCTACGGCCGCACGCACAGCCGGCTGGCCCGCGAGGAGCAGACCTCGGCCCCCTCGGGCGACAGCGCCTGACCCACCCCGCCCCACGGCCCCGTGCACCGCGCCCCGGCGCCCCGCACGGGGCCGTTTCTCTGCCCAACCCGCCTGCCCCTGACCGGATTTGATGGTTACGGCAGCGAAGCCGACGCGTAAGGTACCTTTACCGCCCTTGTGTCTGACCGGAAACGGCCACGATGATGGGAAGAGCGGTGACCACGAGCCACCTCTCGACTGCTCAGTGCGATTCCACCCGGTGAGAAACCCGCCCGACGCGCGATTCCACGAACCCGCGAAGGAGACCGCAATGACGAACGGTGGAGAGGCCTCCGGCGCCGTACTGGACGGGCCGCAGGCGGCGATCCCGCTGCTGGCCACGGAGATCCCCGACCGGGACGGTGTGCCGCTCGACGACCTGGCCGGGCTCGACCCGCGCACCCTCGGCCGGCTGCTGCCCTCCGGCAGGCAGTCGGACTCCGGCTTCAACTCCAGCATCTGACCGCCCCGGACGCCAAGGGCCGATGACCGCGAGGCCAAGAGCATTCCGCCAGTTCGTCCTCAAGATGCACAGCAGATGCGACCTGGCGTGCGACCACTGCTACGTCTACCGCCACGCCGACCAGAGCTGGCGACGCAGACCGCAGGTCATCCCGGACGAGATAGTGACGGCGACGGCGTCCCGCATCGCCGAACACGCCAGGGCCCACCCCGAACTAACGCGCGTGCACGTCATCCTGCACGGTGGCGAACCCCTGCTCGCCGGCCCCGACCGGCTGGCCCGCACCGCGAAGGAACTGCGCGCCGCCCTCGACGGCGTGTGCGCGCTGGACCTGCGGATGCAGACCAACGGCCTGCGCCTGGACGAGCCGACGTGCCGGATGCTGGTCCACGAGGGGATCAGCACCGGTATCTCCCTCGACGGCGACCGCAGCGCCAACGACCGCCACCGCAAACGCGCCAACGGCACGGGCTCCTACGACGCCGTCGCCGAGGCCGTACGGCTCATCGGCTCGCCCGCCCACCGCGCCGCCTTCGCCGGACTGCTCTGCACCGTCGACGCCGACAACGACCCGGTCGCCGTCTACGAGGCCCTCGCCGCACTCGACCCGCCCCGCGTCGACTTCCTTCTCCCGCACGCCACGTGGGACCACCCGCCCCCGCGGGACCCCGCCCGACCGGCCGCCCACGCCCGCTGGCTGATCACCGTGTACGAGCGCTGGACCGCCGACGGCAGGCCCTTCCGGGTCCGGCTCTTCGACTCGATCGAGGCCGGACGCGACGGCCAGGAGTCCTTCACCGAGGCGCTCGGGCTCGGCAGCCCCGACCTGGTCGTCGTGGAGACCGACGGCGAGATCGAGCAGGCCGACTGGCTCAAGACCACCGGGCCCGAGGCGCCCGCCACCGGGTTCCACGTCCTGCGGCACTCCTTCGACGAGGCTGCAGCCCACCCCGGGTTCCTCGCCCAGAGCGGGGGAGTGGAGTCGCTCAGCCCGACGTGCCGGGGCTGCTCCGTCGTCCGGATCTGCGGCGGCGGCCTGTACGGGCACCGCCACCGGGCCGCCAACGGCTTCGGCAACCCCTCCGTCTACTGCGAGGACCTCTTCGCCCTCATCGGCCACGTCCTGAACGCCCCCCGCCCGCACCCCCGCCCCGCGCCCCGCCCGCACACGCTGACCGAGCACGGCTTCGACTCCCTCGCCGCGGGCGACGGGGACGGCGAGGCCCTGCGCGCCCTCACCGGCGCCGAGGCCAGCGTCCGCCGGATGCTCCTCGGCGCCGTCTGCGCCCGCCACCCCGGCCCCGAGGTGCGCGCCCTGACCCGGCTGGACCGGCAGTGGCCCCGGGAGGCCGCCCGGACCGTGCGCCACCCCTACCTCGGCACCTGGGCGGTGCGCGCCGTCGAGGGGCGGATCCCGGCACCGGCCGTCCGGCAGCGGCTCGGCGAGATCGCGCTGACCGTCGCGCTGCGGGCCGGCACCGACCTGAGCGTCGCCCTGGCCGAGGGCGCCGAGCGGGCCCACCTGCCGGGCCTCGGACTGCTGACCCTGCCCGCCGCCGACGGCCCGGTCACCCTGCACGCGCGCGGGGGCGGCCTCCTGGTTGCCGCCGGGCCGGACCATGCGCCCCGGCCCGTCGCCGGCGCGGCCGGCTCCGGCTTCGGCTGGCAGCCCGTACGACGCCTGGCCACCGGGGAGTTCACCGTCCTGGTCGAGGACACCGACCCCTGTCGCGACGGCTACCCGGCCCCGCCCGCACCCGCCCTGGACGAGGCCGAACACGCCGACTGGCTGCGGCTGTTCACCGAGGCCGCCGTGCATCTGCGGGCCCGCCACGCCGGACGCGGCCCGGGAGTACGCGCCTTGTTCACAGCGTGCACCCCGCTGCGGGGTGAGGCGGTGCGGGAGCCGCGAGGACAGGGGTCACCGGGCCTGGTGGCCGCCGACCCCTACGCCTTCGGCGCCCTCGGTCTGGTGCTGCCCGACACCGGTGAGGCGCTGGCGCGGCTCGTCGTGGAGGGCGTCCAGCAGATGAAGTTCAACGCCCTGTCGGATCTGTTCGACCTCGCGGGCAGCGAGGAGGCCAGGGAAGGACTGCGGTCCGCGTACCTGGACCGCGTCCCCGCCGGGGCGATCCGGCAGGGCGGCCTCACCCCGCACGGACGCCGGATGGCCGACCGGCTGCGCGGCTGACGCCGGATGACGACTGCGGCCCGCCTCACCGCCCAACTCCGAGCGCTCGGCGTCGGACGAGGCATGACGCTGCTGCTCCACGCCTCGCTGCGGTCCGTCGGACCGGTCCGGGGCGGAGGCACGGAGGTGCTGCGCGCGCTCCGGGACGCGATCGGCCCCGAGGGGACACTGGTGGTGCCCACGTTCACCGAGGGAAATTCGCTGACATCACGGACGTATCTCCGCATGACACGAGACCTGACACGACATCAACTTCTGTCCTACCGTGAACACATGGAAGCCTTCAGCGCGGCTTCCACGCCCTCGCAGGGCATGGGACGGCTGGCCGAGGAGGTGCGGGTCACCCCGGGAGCCATGCGCAGCACTCACCCGCAGGCGTCCTTCGCCGCGGTCGGACCCGACGCCGCCCGGATCACAGGCGGCCACGCCCTGGACTGCCTCCTCGGCGAACGCTCACCCCTCGCCCGTCTGTACGAACGGCGGGCCCACGTCCTGCTGCTCGGCGTCGGGTACGAGACCTGCTCCGCCTTCCACCTCGCCGAGTACCGCCAGCCCCGGCCGCCGCTGCAACGCTACGACTGCCGGATGCTGACCGAGTGCGGCCCGCGCTGGGCCGGCTACATCGACGTCGCCCTCGACGACAGCGACTTCGGCACACTCGGCCACGACCTGGAGATCTCCGCCCCCGCCACGAACGCCCCCCTCACCCGCGCCCGCGTCGGCTCCGCCGACAGCAGACTGTTCCCCGTGCGCTGGGCGGTGGACGAGGCAGCCGACTGGATCGCCACCAGCCGCACCCGGCCCGGGAACCTGCCCGCGGAGGCCGACCGTGCATGAGTACGAGCCCCGCGCCAGCGTCCAGGAGCCCTACGGGTTCCTGAGCTACGGCCGCAACCCCGAGTCGCCGGAGAGCTCCGAACCGCCGGACGAACTCCTGGTCCGCTTCCACGGCAGACTGTCCCGCCACCTCAGGGAACTCACCGACCTGCGAGCCGGGATCGACGCCGTCTACCTCGACCAGCGCATCCCTGTCGGCACCGAGTGGAAGAACGAGCTCAAGGACCGGCTGGCCCGCTGTCAGGTCCTCCTGCCGGTCCTGTCGAAACGGCTGTTCACCAGCAAGTGGTGCGCGCTCGAATGGGAGTGCTTCGAGCGCAGACAGCAACTCCAGCGCGACCGGGGCACGTTCATCCGCAACGCGGTCGTACCGATCCGCTGGGCCCCTTTGCGCCCGCAGGACATTCCCTCGCCCTATCGTGATGTGCAGTACAGCCACCAGGACTTCCACAAGGACTACCTGCGGGACGGACTGCTCGGCCTGTACCGCCTCGGACGCCATACGACCGCCAACGGGATCGCTTACCAACTGGCCCAGGAGATCGCCGACGTGGCGGTCAGCTCCCGGCTCGAACCCTGCGACCCCGGTCTCTTCGACGACCTCTTCGACTCCATGAACGGCTCGGCGGGGGAGGAACCGTGATGTACGAGAACCGCTCCGCGGGGCGCGTCCGCGACAAGGCGCCCTACTTCTTCCTGAGTTACGCCCCCGCGCCCGATCCCGGCGACGCCGCGGACGGCGCCCGCCCCGCGGCCGACAAGAACGTCAAGGAGTTCCACACCGATCTGACCCGGGCCGTCGCGGGCCTCAGCGGCTCCCTCACCCCTTCCGCCCTCGGCTACCTCGACGCAGCCGACCGCGGCGGACCGGCCATGGCCCGCGCCCTGCAGAGCAGCCACTGCTTCGTCCCGCTCATCACCCGCCGCTACTTCACCGACGTCTACTGCGGCCGGCAGTGGACCGCCTTCGTCAACCGCGCGCGCCGCGGCACCCTCGTCCCGGCCCTGTGGACACCCGTTCCCACCACCGCGCGCCCCCTCCCCGTCGATCTGGACCTGCCCGTGCCCGGCCGGCCCGTTACCCCGATGCCCGTCCACGACAAGGCCCTGGACCGCTACGCCAAGGGCGGCCTGTACGGGCTGCGGCAGTACCCCGAACACCCCGAGTACTACGACCAGTGCGTGCGCCGGCTCGCCCAGTGCATCGTCCAGGCCGCCCGCCGCGCCCCCCGACCCGTCCCGGACGACGCCGAGTTCGCGGATCTCGACGTGCCCGACGCGTTCGCCACCTCCTCCTGGCATCCGCTGGGCATCGCCGTGCTTGCCCCGGACGTCGACCATCTGCCTCCCGACCGCGGCGACACCAAATACGGCAACGAGCCCCGCGACTGGCAGCCCTTCAGCGACGGACTGAGCAGCCCGCTCGCCCAGCGCACCGCCGAACTCGCCCGCAACCTCGGCTTCGCCCCCGAGATCCGCACCTACGACGAGGCCGAGGCCGTCTTCCTCGGACAGCGCGAAGCCACCAGCCCTTGGGTCCTGATCATCGACCCGTGGATCCTGCACGACCGCACGGTCGCCGACCGGCTGCGCGCCTTCGACGCCCGGGACCTGCCCTGGGTCACCGTGCTCACCCCGATGGCCGACGACCCGCAGACCCGCCAGTCCCGCGACCGGCTCGACGCGCTGCTGAGGAGCACACTGCCCCGCAGGCTCAGCACGGGCCGGGCCATCCAGCGCGGAGCGGTGGCCGGCATCGACAACTCCGAGGCGTTCAACTCGCGTTTCCTGGAGCTCGCCGACGGTGCGGCCCAGCAGTATCTCAACCGGGTTCCGCTACCATCCTCGACCACCAGCCCCTCGGCCTCGACCGATTCCCAGGGCGACCAGGAGGCCCAACCGTGACCGGCGCGAACACCCGCCCCGAGGGCGGCAAGATCGTCACGTTCTACAGCTACAAGGGCGGCAGCGGCCGCACCATGGCGCTGGCCAACACCGCCTGGATCATGGCCTCACAGGGCAAACGGGTCCTCGTGGTCGACTGGGACCTGGAAGCGCCGGGCCTGGACCGCTTCCTCCATCCCTTCCTGGAGCCGAACGCGCTGCGCGACCGCCCCGGCGTGCTGGAACTCATCAACGACTACGTCCTGAAGGTCGACCACCTCCACGAGACGAAGATCAAGGCCGACTGGATCGCCGAGCAGGCCGACATCGGCAGAGCCGTCAGCCCGCTGCCGTGGAGCTTTTCCGGCGAGGGCCGCCTGGACTACATCTCGGCGGGCCGCCAGGACCGCAACTACTCCTCGATCTTCTCCCAGTTCAACTGGAACCGCTTCTACGACAAGCAGTACGGCGGCCAGTTCCTCGACGCCCTGTGCGCCCAGTTCCGGCGCGGCTACGACTACGTCCTCGTCGACAGCAGGACCGGCCTCAGCGACATCTCCGACATCTGCACGCTGCACTTCCCCGACGTGCTGGTGAACTGCTTCACCCACAACGACCAGAGCATCGAGGGCGCCGCCGCCGTGGCCCGCCGCGTACGCGACACCAGCGGCCGGCGGCACATCCGCATCCTGCCCGTGCCCATGCGTGTCGTGGACTCCGAGGCGGACCGGCTGGAGGCCGCCCGCGCCAAGGTCCGGCTCACCTTCGACCAGATCCTGGCCGGCACCCCTAGCGTCGACCCCCGCCGCTACTGGGGCAACGTTGAGCTGCCCTTCAAGTCCCCTTACGCCTATGAGGAGATGCTCGCCACCTTCCGCGACGAACCGGAGACCCCGGCCTCCCTTCTCGCCGCCTGCGAGCGCCTCACGTCCGTCATCACCGACGGCGAGGTCACCTCCCTCGTCCCGATGAGCGACGACGAACGCCAGAACTATCTGAAGACCGTCGTGCGCCGCAGGCCGCCGGACCCCACGCACGTCTTCCTCAGCTACGTCCACGAGGACCGGATGTGGGCCGAGTGGATCGGACGGGTCCTCGGCGAGGCCGGCTTCACCGTCGGTGACGCCCGCTCCGAGGACGGCTCCGCGGCCGGCGTCCCGCTGCGCGACGACACCGACAGCAAGGTCCGCGGGGCCTCCCGCACGGTCGCCGTGCTCTCCGCCGACTACCAGAAGTCCGCCCAGGCCAGGGCCGTCTGGGAGGCCGTGGCCGCCGCCGACCCGATGGGCCAGCGCCGCACCCTGGTACCGGTCAGGGTCAGCGACGCCCGGCTCGCGCACCCCTTCTCGGACCGGATGCCCATCCATCTCAGCAACATGAACGAGACCCAGGCGAGGAACGCCCTGCTGCGGGCCCTGGACGCCCAGCCGGTGCAGGCCGAGCACCCCGCCGACGCGGGCGCCGGCGGGCCCCGCTTCCCCGGCGCGGAACCGCCCGTGTGGTCCGCCCCCGGTCGCAACGCCTCCTTCACCGGACGCTCCGAACTCCTGGAGGACCTCAGGCTGCGGCTCGCCGACACCGGAACCGCCACCCTGCTGCACGGCATGGGCGGCGTCGGCAAGACCCAGCTCGCCACCGAGTACGCCTACCGCTACCGCGGCAACTACGACGTCGTGTGGTGGATCGAGGCGGAGTTCGGCGACCTCGCGCTGCGCCAGTACTCCGAACTCGCCCCCCACCTCGGCGTCGACGAACGCGACAGCATCAGCGCCACCGCCGACGGCGTCCGCGACGCGCTGCGCCGCGGCGACCGCTACGACCGGTGGCTGCTCGTCTTCGACAATGCGACCACCCCCGAGTCCATCGAACGGCTCCTGGTCAACAGCCCCACCGGGCACGTCCTGATCACCACCCGCAACGAGGGCTGGGCGCAGGTCGGCGAGCGTGTCGAGGTCGACGTGTTCTCCCGCACCGAGAGCGTCGAGCATCTGCTGCGCCGGGTCTCCGCGATCAGCACCGAGGACGCCGGACTGGTCGCCGACGCCCTCGGCGACCTGCCGCTCGCCGTCGACCACGCCGCCGCATGGCTCAACGAGACGGGCCAGGACGCCGCCGAGTACCTGGAACTGCTGGAACTCCAACTGGCCACCCTGGAGGCCGCCGCCGACGCCCCGGCCTATCCCCTCCAGGTCGGCGCCACCTGGAACATCTCCATCTCCCAGCTCAACTCCCCCGTCGCCAGGCGGCTGCTGGAGCTGTGCGCGCACTTCGGCGCCGACCCCATCTCCTTCGACCTCATCCACGGCAAGGAGATGGGCGAGGTCCTGCGCGAGGTGCAGCCGGGCAGCGGCGCCACGGCCCTGGTGTCCCGGGCCATCCAGCAACTGCACCGCTACTCCCTGGCCAAGGTCGACCGCAAGAGCAAGAGCCTCCAGGTGCACCGGCTGGTGCAGGCCGCGGTGCGCTCCTCGATGTCCGCCGATCAGCGTGAGGAGGCCGTGCGCTCCGTGCGCAACGTGCTCTCCGGCGCCCGCCCCTCCGAGGGCGACGTGGAACGCCCCGCCAACTGGGAGCGCTACAACACCATCTGGCCGCACCTGAAGACGCCGTGGACGCGGTACTCGCTGGACGACCGCATCCGCAAGCTGATGACCGAGTGGCTGCGCTACCTGCGCGCCCGGGGTGAGTACGCGGAGGCCATGTCGCTCGCCGAGGAGCTGCTGGACATCTGGCAGAAGGAGGCCGGCGCCAACGACCGCTGGACCCTGCATCTGCGGTTCGAGATGGCCAACGTGCTGCGCTTCCAGGGCTGGTACACCAAGGCCCTGGAGATCGACGAGGACGTGTACGGCCGCCAGCGTGGGGCGCTCGGCGACGACGACGACCACACCCTGATGACGGCGGGCGGTCTCACCGCCGACCTGCGGGCCGTGGGCCAGGTCGGCAAGGCGCTGGAGATCGACCGCGAGACCTACGAGCGGTCCGTCGACCTCCTCGGCGACGACCATCCCAGGACCCTGTTCGCGGCCAACAACCTGGCTGTCTCCATGCGCATGGCAGGCGATTGCTACGAGGCGCAGAACGTCGACAAGGGCAACTGCGAGCTGCGCACCGAGACCCTGGGCGCCAAGCACCCCTACACCCTGTTCTCGCAGATCAACCTCGGTCGCGACCAGCGCTCCTGCGGTGAGTACGAGGCTTCTGCGGAGACCCTGCGGGGCGTGTACGGGACGGCCGTGGAACTGGGCCCCGAGTCACCGCCCGCGCTGGAGGCCGCCAAGGCGCTCGCGATCACCCTGCGACGCCTCGACAAGCTCGACGAGGCCATGGACATCAGTCAGCAGGTGCTCGACATCTGCCGCCGGCGTCTCGGCGAGGCCTCACCCGAGACGCTGGTCGTGCGGCTCGGCCACGCCGGGCACCTGTCGGCGGCTGAGCGTCACGAGGAGGCGTGCCGGGAGACCGCCGAGCTCCTCGACCGCTTCCGTGCCGCGCTCGGCGAGAGCCACCCCAACACCCTCGCGTGCGCGGTGAACCACGGCATCAACCTGCTCTCGACCGGCAGGCTCGCCGAGGCCCGCGAGGTGTGCGAGCAGGCCCGGGTGGCGCTGCGGACCACGCTCGGCCCCGAGCACCCGTTCAGCATGAACTGCCAGATGAACCTGGCGAACACCGAGGCGGCCCTTGGCGACGTGGTGAAGGCGGAGAACAACTACCGTCAGGCGTACCGGGAGTTGTGCGACCGGCTCGGCAGCGACCATCCCACCGCGCTCACCTGCCGGGGCAATCTCTCCGTCCTCCTCACGGAGGTCGGACGCACAGTGGAGGCCGAGCAACTGGCCCGGGAGTCCCTCGACGTCCTCGGCGCCAAGCTGGGGAAGAAGCACTCGAAGGTGACACGGCTGCGGTCCGGTCAGCGCGTGGGTCTGGAACTCGACCCGCACCCCATCTGAGAGGTGTGCGGGTCGTGCCGTCGGGTCAGGCGGGCCGGGTCGCGGCGGTGTCGTGCGCCTGGTCCCGGAGCCAGGCGAGCACCTGCGGCAGCACCGGGACCGCCGCGAAGTGCGCGGCCGAGGGCTGGAGCACGACGGTGGCGTGCTTGATCCTGCGGGAGAGCCAGTTGAAGTGCTCCACGGGGGAGAACTCGTCCTTCTCGCCGTGCCACAGCAGGGTGGGAACGGTGATCTCCTGGGGGTCGAAACCCCATTCACTGCTCAAAGCGACCGCGTCGTCGATCCAGCCGTCCGCCGTGCCGTCTTTCGTGTTCTCGATCGCACCCTCGAAGTTCCTGTGCAGCATGCGCCGGATTCCGGCATCCGCCATGACAGGGCGGTCGAACTCCGACATCTCGCTGTCGAGGTCGGCCAGCAAGGACATGGGGTCGGCCCGCATCGCGTCCGCGTTCCGTACGAGGGTGCTCTGCAACTCCTCGGGGTGGTCACGGGCATTGCTGTACTCGCGGATGTTGGACGGCGTCATGCCCTCGAACCAGTCCAGGCCCTCGGCGTCCCACGGCGCCAGGCTCACCAGCACACCGGCGCTCCGCACCATCCCCGGGAGCCGGGCGGCGCAGGCGAGCGCGTGCGGACCGCCCCCCGACCTGCCGACGACGGAGAACTCGTCCAGGTCGAGGGCCTTCGCGATGGCCTCGACGTCCTCGACGGCGTCGACGACCCGGCGCCCGCGGCGGCGTGTGGAGCCGCCGTAGCCGGGGCGGTCGTAGGCGATCAGATGGATGCCGAGGCGGTAGAGCACGCCGGAGAGGGGGCGTGGCCCCTCACGGCTGCCAGGAGTTCCGTGCAGCAGAAAAACAGGGTGTCCTTGAGGATCACCCCAGCTGTCGAAAACGAGCTCGCGCCCGTCTCTCCTGTGAGCGGCACGCGCCACTCCTGCCTCCCGTCCACCGGCTGTCAAGGGTGCCGGAATCTTCTCAGAGCGACGGGCACCATTCAGCTAGCTTCTCGCGTCGGCGCTATTCCGTCACTGGAAAGTGACCAGAATGTCGAAATCATGACCGAACGCGGCCAGCTTATGCCTATTTCGGTGATTCGGCCGAGGTCAGAAGCCCTCTATTACAGGACAAGCGGGGTATTGACCTCCGATTTCTAACCACGCACCGTCCTGGGCCCCGCCACCTCCGCCCCCAATTCACCCACCCGGCGCCGGAGTTCCCGGTCCGCCGTCACCACCAGGGTCCTGCGGCCCTCCGCAGCGGCCACCAGTTCCACCATCCGGTCGTCCCCGCTGCCCGGGGCCGACTCCACCCGGACGCCGGGGACGGAGTCCACTCCGCGGGCCGCGCCCTCCACCACGAGGACGATCTCGACGGGGCCGTCCTGCCCCGGCACCCCGTCCGCCGCGAGCCGGTCGCGCAGTCGTTCGGCGGCTCCGCGGCGGTCCCGCCACCAGCCGTCGGGGACGGACCCGACGACGTTGGCGGCGTCGACGATCACCAGCAGCGGGGCCTCGGCGCCCATCCGGTCAGGCCTCGGGATTCTCGGGGAAGCTCGCGAAGTACGCCGCGGCCATGTCCTCGTCCGCGTGCCCCAGCTCGGCGGCCCGCTCCAGCCGGGCGGCGCTCGCGGCGGCCACGTCCAGCCGTACGCCGTTGTCCTCGCCGGCCTGGACGATCAGCCGGGCGTCCTTCGCGGCGGTGCCGACCGCGAAGGACGCGGGCGACAGCCTGCCCTCCCGGATCAGCCCCGCCTTGGCGCGCAGGTACCCCATGTCGAGCGGGCCGCCGGCGATCAGCTCGAAGAACCTGTCCGGGTCCACCCCCAGCGCCCCCGACAGGGCGAGGACCTCGCCGGTCGCCGCGGTCGCGGCCAGCACCCAGCTGTTGGCGACCAGCTTCAGCCGGGTCGCGCTGCCCGCCTCGCCCGTCCACACGGTGCGGGCGCCGACCGCGTCGAACACCGGGGCCACGGTGAGCCGGTGCGCCTCCGGGCCGCCCGCCAGCACCGTGAGCTGGCCGGCCTCGGCGGGCTGCCGGGTGCCGAGGACGGGGGCGTCGAAGAAGACCAGGCCGTGCTCGGCGGCGAACCCGGCGAGTTCCCCGAGCCCGTCGAGCCCCGCGGTCGTCGACTGGACCCACACCGTCCCCGCCCGCAGTGCGGGCAGCGCCTCCCGCATGACCTGATGGGTGGCGGGACCGTCGTACAGCATGGTCAGGACGACGTCCGCGCCCTCGACCGCCGCGGCCGGGGTGTCGGTGACGGTGATGCCGTCGGCGGCCAGCGGCTCCGCCTTGTCGCGGGTACGGTTCCACGCCCGGACGGTGTGCCCCTCGCGGGCGATGCTGCGGGCCATGGCGGCACCCATGATGCCGGTGCCCAGGACGCTGACGGTCAGCTTGTCGGTCATGCCCCCCAACCTAGCCCCACCAGCCGCTGCCCGGCCGTCCGCACATACAGTGAACCGGTGAACGGCGACTGGCTTCTCCGCGGCCGTGACGGCCGCCTCAGCGTCTATCTCGCGTCCGACGAGGCGGCTCTGTGCCGTGCCGAACTCGCGCCCGGCGGACCCTGGGAGGCGACCGCACGCACGGTCGGCGGCGACCAGCGGCTCCGTGACGGACTGTCCGTCGGTCAGGGCTCCGACTCCTACGCCCATCTGGTCGCCTGGCGCCCCACCAGGCCGGGCGAGGCCGGACTCGTCCACTCCACCCACTTCCGGCCGCGGCTCGCCGCCCTCGACTGGACCCCCATCGGGCACCCCTCCCGGAGCGGCGACCGCACCGGCACCCCCGCCGTGACCGTCGACGCCGAGGGCCGTGCCCATGTGTTCGTGCGCAACGCGGAGGGCGGGCTGAGCATGCTCGGCCAGAAGGAGAAGGGCGGCTGGGGCCCCTGGCGGGACCTCAAGGGCCAGGACGTACGGGAGGACCTGGCGGCGGTGACGGGGGAGTCCGGCCGGGTCGAGGTGTACGCGGCGGTCCCCGGCGGTGTCGCCCACTGGCGCCAGGACGGCCCGGGGACGGTTCCCGTGCTGGAGGAGGAGATCGAGGCCCCGGTCCGCGCGGGCACGCTGTACGCGCTGGCGACCTCCGCCGAGCACACCACCCTCTACTACACCGACGACACCGGTGACCTCTGGACCTGGCGTCCCGGCAGTCGCCCCACCCGTCTGCTGGCCTCGGCCGGCCCCGGCCCGGTCACCGCCGTGCGTTGCGAACTCGACGGCCACGACTGCACGTTGCTCGCCCAGCGCTCGTCCAGCGGCCGGGTCGCGTTCGCCGCGTATCCCACCGAACAGGAGCCCGCCGGCGCGTGGTGGGCCGAGTCCGGACCCCAACTCCCGTCGGACGCACGGGTGTCGCTGACGACGGACGCCGACGGGCGGGTCGCGGCGGCAACGTTGTCCCCGTCGACGGGGGCGCTGCTCGTCACCCGGCGCAAGGAGGAGCCGGGACTGGCCCTGGAGAAGTGGGAACAGGTCTGACGGCCGCCCCCCTGTCCGACCGGGTCAGGAACTGCCGCCCGTCGCGGGGGACTTCTTCGCCGACTCAGGGATCGTCGCGTCGGTGCGGATCGCCTTCCACAGGGCAGAGGCCTGCGGCTCGGCGGCCACCACGCGGTTCGGGTCGACCTTGTCGTACGCCACCGGGAGCATGATCGTCTCCATGGTGGACGGGTCGATGCCGTTGAGGCTGCGGCCGAAGTCCGCGAGCTTGGTGAGCGAGGCGAGGTCGGAGTCGGTGGTGAGGGCCTCGGTGAGCTCGTCGGCGATCTTGTACGCCTTGACCGGGCTGCCCAGCAGGTCCTGCTTCTTGATCTCGGTGAGCAGGGCGAGCATGAACTGCTGCTGGAGGCCGATGCGTCCGAGGTCGCTGCCGTCGCCTATGCCGTGCCGGGTGCGGACGAACTGGAGGGACTGGGTGCCGTCCAGCTTGTGGGTGCCCGCGGTCAGGTCGAGGCCGCTGGAGGAGTCGTGGATGTCCTCGTCGACGGTGACGGTCACGCCTCCTATCGCGTCCACCAGGCCCTTGAAGCCGGCGAAGTCGATCTCGACGTAGTGGTCCATCCGGACCCCGGAGATCTTCTCCACCGTCTTCACCACACAGGCCGAACCGACCTGGGAGTAGATCGAGTTGAACATCACGCGCTGGGCCGAGGAGACCTTGGTGCCGTCCGCCTTGGTGCAGGAGGGGCGGGTCACCAGGGTGTCGCGGGGGATGCTGACCGCGACGGCCTCCTTGCGGCCCTCGGGTATGTGCACCACCAGCGCGGTGTCGGAGCGGGCGCCGGAGACGTTCGCGGAGTCCAGCTTGCCGTTGGCGCCGGCCCGCGAGTCGGAGCCCAGGATCAGGATGTTCTGGCCGGAGGTGGGCAGCTTCTCCGGGCGGTCCGTGCCGAGCGCCTTGTCGATGTCGACGCCGTCGATGTTGCCGTCGATGTCCTGGTACATCCAGTAGGCCGTGCCGCCCGCGGCGAGGACCAGGACGGCCAGGGTCAGCAGGATCCAGCGGCCCACCCGACGCCTACCGGTCCGCTTCGGCCCGCCGCGGCGCCGGGAGGGCGCGTCGGAATCACTGCGCTGGGGCGTCGAGACATGGCTCATCCTGCTCTGAATCCTCATGGGTCGTGTCCCTCGCGGGACGGTGCTGCGGGGTGAGGACTCGGGTGGGGGGAGGCCGGTCCCGGAAGTGGCGGAAGTCACTGAAATCGCACGTCTGAGGCACGATCGTACGATCATGCCCATCCCGTGAGGTATTTGTAAACACCGGCCAAAGAAATAGTATGCGCGCCATGACTTGGCTGATTACAGGTGGTGCCGGCTTCATCGGCGCCCACGTCGTTCGCGCGATGCTCGCCGCGGGCGAGCGCGTCGCGGTGTTCGACGACCTCTCGACGGGCGACCCCGCCCGCGTCCCCGACGGTGTGACCTTCGTCAAGGGTTCGGTGCTCGACGGCGCCCTCCTGCGCGAGACCCTGTCCGGGCTCGGGATCGACGGGGTGGTCCACCTCGCGGCCAAGAAGCAGGTGGGGGAGTCCGTCGAACGGCCCCTGTTCTACTACCGGGAGAACGTCGAGGGTCTGCGGACCCTCCTGGAGGCGGCGGCCGACACCGGTGTGCGGCGCTTCCTGTTCTCCTCCTCCGCCGCCGTGTACGGCACACCGGACGTCGACCTGGTGACGGAGGACACCCCCTGCGCCCCGGTCAACCCCTACGGCGAGACCAAGCTGGCCGGAGAGTGGCTGGTCCGTGCCACGGGCCGGGCCCACGGGATGACGACCGCCTGTCTGCGCTACTTCAACGTCGCCGGCGCGGCCGACGAACTCCTCGCGGACACCGGTGTGTTCAACCTCGTCCCGATGGTCTTCGAGAAGCTGACCGAGGGTGGCGCGCCTGTCGTCTTCGGCGACGACTACGACACCCCTGACGGCAGCTGCGAGCGGGACTTCATCCACGTCGAGGACATCGCCTCCGCCCACCTGGCCGCCGCGCGCGTGCTCGGTGAGCGGGAGCCCGGCAGCGACCTGACGGTCAACATCGGGCGGGGCGAGGGCGTTTCCGTGCGCGAGATGATCACGCTGATCGGCGAGGTCACCGGGTACGGCTCCGCCGCCGCGCCGGTGTCCGCGCCCCGCCGTGCCGGGGACCCGGCGCGGGTCGTCGCCTCCGCCGACCGCATCCGCGCCGAACTGGGCTGGACCGCCCGGCACGACACCCGCGCGATGGTCGCCTCGGCCTGGTCGGGCTGGTGCCACCGCCTGCCGGACGCCCGCCGCTGACGTAGGCGGCGGAACCCGTGGGACCCGCGTAAGGTCACGGTGCGCCGGGACTTCGGCCGGGACCCTGGCGGGGCCTCGGCCGGCACCTCGGCTTGGACTTCGGCCGGGATCCCGGCGGGGACCTCGGCCGGGAGACCAGCCGTGATCTCTGCGGGGCCCAGTCGGAACCCGGCCCGGGACACCTGTCGAGACCTCAGCGAGGGCCCCGGGCGGGTTCCAAGCCGGGTCACCAGCCGGGACCTCGGTCGGGCCCTTGCCGGGACCGAAGCTGGGGCCCCAGTGGGATCTCGGCCAGGACCCAGCCGGGACCGGGCCGGGATCGAGTCGGGACCTCAGCCCGGGCCCCAGGAGGGTTCCAAGCCGGGTCACCGGCCGGGAGCCCAGTTGGGCCCTTGCCGGGACCGAAGCTCGGACCCCGGCGGGATCTCAGCCAAGACTCAGCCGGGACCTCACCCAGGGCCCCGGGCGGGACCTCAGCCAGGCCCCGGGCGGGAACCCCGGGCGGGTTCCAAGCCGGGACACCGGCCGGGAGCCCAACCAGGACATCCCGACCGGGACCTCAGGTGGACCTTTGCCAGGGGCCGAGGCTGGAACCCCGGCCGGGACCTTGCCGGGACTGAAACCGGGACCCCGGCGGGGATCTCGGCCAGGACCCAGCCAGGGCCCCAACGGGCACCTCGGCCAGGGCCCCACCGGGGGACCTCGAGCGGGCCACGAGCCGGGACACCAGCCAGGGCCCCGGGTGGGTTCCCAGCCGGGAGCCCCACCGGGACCCCAGCCCAACCCCCGCCAGGGCTGAAACTGGAACCCCAGCCGGGAGCCCAGCCGGGACCTTGCCAGGACCGAAACCGGGACCCCGGCGGGGACCTCGGGCAGGACCCCACCGGGACCCCAACGGGCACCTCGGCAAGGGCCCCACCGGGGGGCCTCGGGCGGGCCACGAGCCGGGACACCGGCCGGAAGCCCCACCGGGACCCCAGCTGGGACCCCAGGCTGGTTCCAAGCCGGCGCCCCGGCCGGGTTCCCAGCTGGGAGCCCCACCGGGACCCCGGCCCAACCCCCGCCAGGACCGAAGCGGAACTCCCACCGGGGATCCGCAACCCCCGGCAGGGCCCCACGGCCCCGCCAACACCGCACGGCCCAGAAAGAGCTCGGGACGGGATCACCCCCTGTCCCCGCCAGAAGAATCGTTAATTCAGAACCGGCCCGGCGCGACCACCGCCCGGGGCCGCCGCAGGACGGGAGGACGGTATGCGGGCCACCGCTGTGCCGCAGGACGCCACCGGCGCGCCGTCGGCCGAGGGCACCCTCGCGGGCCGCACCGTGCGGTCCGGGCCCTGGCTGCTCGCCGGGCACGACGGTCGGCTCATCGCCTGGGCGCATGTCGACGGCGCCGTGCTCCGCTGGACCGAGGCCCGGCCCGGCGGCCCCGGCTGGCTGGGCCCGGACGTCCTGCCGGCCAAGGGCGTGAGCGAGCTCACCGTCGCCCAGGGCCGCAACCGCTACGCCCACCTGGTGGGCCGCCGGGTGCGCGGTTCCGGGGACGCGCACCCCGCCGTCGACCTGGTCTACGCGATCCAGTACCAGGCGGGCCGCCCGCTGAGCGAGTGGCGGCCGGTCGGCAACCCGCACGCCAAGCGGGAACGCTCCGCGCAGATGGGCGGGCCGACGGCCGCCGTCGACGCGTCGGGAGCACTGCACGTCCTCGTGCCCACCGCCGAGGGCCATGTGGCCCTGCGCCGCGAGGACGCGGGCGGACGCTGGGAGCCCTGGCTGGACCTCAAGGTCGCGGCGGCCCTGGACACCCCGGCCGCCGTCGCCACCTCCACCGGGCAGGTGCATGTGCTCGCCCCCACCGGCACCGGCGCCCTGACCTGGTGCCAGCCGAAACCGGGCGCCGTCCCCGAACGCGGCCCCGACCTCGCGGTGGTCCCGCTGCCCGGCTCCGCGACCGGCGTGGAGACCTCGACCGGCCGGGCCACCTTCTACGTGACCGACGCGGTCGGCGGCGGTGTCGTCGCCGTACGCCCCGACGCCTGGCCCGTCCCGCTCGGCGGGAGCCCCGGCGACGGACGGCATGCCGCGCTCGTCGCCGTCCTCGACGGCTACCCCTGCATCGTGCTGGCCCACCGGGACACCGAGGGCCGGGTCGTGCTCGGCGTGTGCGGCGTCGAGGACGAGCACAACGGCGTGTGGTGGACCGACACCGGCACCGTCTGCCAGGGCGACCCGGTGCTCGCCCTCGACGGCGCCGGACGCGTCGTCCTCATGGTGCTGACCGAGGACGGCGGGCTCGCGCTGGCCCGTCAGGAGGACGGCCCCGGGCTGACCCTGAGCGACTGGAGACCGCTGTGACCGGCCACCGGAACAAGGACAGTCACAGTCACCGGAACAGGGACAGTCACCGGGACAAGGACAGGCAGCGGAACCAGGGCAGGCAGCGGGACCTGGATGGTCACCGAGACGACAAGGACGTGAGGGCATGACGCGCAGGTCCGACCGCGCCGGGCGTGCGGACGGCGCCGGAACACCCGACGGCCGCGCCCATGTGGTCGCCGTGGTCGTACCGGAGCCCCGGGACGCCGTGGCCGTCGTCGAACGGGAGGCGCCGGGCGCGGAGATCGCCGTGATCTGTCTGCGGCCGGGCGCCAAGGACGGCCGGGCGCTGCTCGACCGCGCCCTCGCCGAGGCGGGGGCACGCGGCTGCCGGACGCTCGGCGGCCCCCGGGTGCTGGACGCCGCCGATCCCCTCCCCGCGCTGCGCGAGGAACTGCGCGCGATCGACCCGGACCGGCTGCACACCCTCGATCCCGACCCCGTCCACTCCGGCCTCGACGAGGCGAGCGGCGTGCCGTCGTACGACGTGCCCGAGGCGCACGCGGAGGCCGCCGCGCTGGCGCTCGCCGCGGGCCGCGACCACCAGGCCGCGACGGGGCGCCCCCTGTACGTCGACTGCCTGCGCGCCGACGGCACCCCGCGCTACCCGGCGCCGGTGAACTGGCTGTCGGCGGGCTTCGACGGCCGGCTCACCGCGTTCCGGCCGACGGCCGCGGGCGTGGTCCGCTGGTACGAGGAGGTGCCGGGCGGGCGCCTGCGCGGCCCCGAGCCGCTGGAGGGCCATGGTCTGCTGCCCGGCCTCCAGGTGCTGCGCGACCCGCGCGGGCTGCCGCATCTGATCGGCCTGCGCCGGACCGCGCGCGGGGACGGCGGTGTGGACGTCGAGGTCGTGCACGCGGCCCAGTACCGCACCGGCAGACCGCTCAGCCCCTGGCTGGCGCTCGGCGGGCCGAACGCCGGGGCCTGGCGCAAGGGGCGCGAAGTCGGGTTCCCCACGGCCGCGTTCGACGCCGCCGGTGATCTTCACGTGTTCGTGCGCAACTTCGGACACAGCGTCAGTTACCGCCGCCGGTCCGCCGCCGAGGGCACCTGGACGCCCTGGCAGCACCTGAGCGGGCTGCGGGTCGCCGACGACCTCGTCGCCGTGACGGCCCAGCAGGGCGGGGTCGAGCTGTTCGCCCGGGCCCGGGACACCGCCGGGGTGCTCCGCTGGCACCTGGGCCCGGACGGGGCGTGGACCGAGGACCGCACCGTCCCGTTCGCCGCGCTGCCGGGCACGCTGACGCCGGCCGCCGAACCGGGCGCGGTGCTCTTCCGCGACGCCCGCACCGGCCGGGCGGGCCACTGGCGGCCGGGCACCCCCGGCCCCTACCCGCTCGACGCCCCGGAGGCGGGCTCGGGACCGTTCGCCGTGGCCAGAGGGGTCGAACTCGCGGGCTGGGGCTACTCCGTGCTGGTCGGCCGGGAACCGGACGGCGCGTGCTCGCTGGGCGCGCACCCCGCCGGGCGCCCCGACACGGGTGTGTGGTGGCAGGACGTCGGCGCACCCTCGTACGACGTTCCCGCGGTCGCCGTCAGCCGGGCCGGGCGGCTCGCCGTCGCGCGTCGGCTGCCGGGCGGGCGGCTGGCCGTGTCCCGTCGGGACGAGAGCCGCGAGGGGCTCGTGATGGGCGGCTGGCGGATCGCCGGCGACTGAGCGGATGGCTTGATTCCGGCTGTTCGCCGCCGGTCCCTCGCGTTTTCTCTGTGTTTTCCCTGCGCTTCCCCTGTGTGTTTCCTCACGCGAAGATCGCAAATGGTTGTACGGGGCCTTCTGTGATCCACGTCCCGGCCGATGCCAGGTCAATGCGCGTCGACAGGCACGTGAAGGATTGTTAAAGTTTGGATCGCTCATGTGATTGGCCTGTGAAAATACAGGGCAAAATTGTCCTGTTTGAGGGGTGACCGGGGGATATGGCCAGGCTGTCGTTGCGGGCTGTCCAAAAACTGACCTGCAAGAAGCGGGACGCCTGGTGGACGGTCTTCCTCGTCGACCCCGTCGCGACCCGGCTGCTGCTCGTCGTGGCCCGTTTCCGTTTCATCACCCCGAACCGGGTCACCTGGGCCGCGCTCTTCATCGGCCTGGCCGCCGGCGGGTTCTTCCTCAGGGGCGACCGGCAGTCCCTCGTCATCGGGGCGCTGCTCTACCACCTGAGCTTCATCCTCGACTGCATCGACGGCAAGCTGGCCCGGCTCAAGGGCAACGGCACGGTCTTCGGCGGCTGGCTCGACTACGTCTTCGACCGCATCCGGGTGCTGTTCTGCGCGCTCGCCCTGATGGGCGGCCAGTTCCTGCCGCACGACGACGAGCGCTATCTCGTCGCGGCGCTGGTGGTCGTCTTCCTCGACATGCTGCGCTACGTCGACGCCCTCCAGATCTACAAGATGCGCATGTCGATGCGGACCAAGATCGAGAAGGTCACGCGGAGCCGTGCCGAGGAGAAACGTTCCTTCGAGGCGGTGTCGGAGGCGGTGCCTGAACCCCTGCCGACCCAGGCGGTCCACGGGAACCAGGACGCCGCCGCGGGCCCGCAGATCGTCTTCATGGAGGATCTGCTCCGCGACAACCCCCACGCCTCCGCCGAAGCCCTGCGCGCCGAGGCCGCCACCGACGTGGTCGACCTGCACGAGCAGTTCCGCGGCCAGTTCCCCTGGTACACCCGCATCCGCCGGGCCATGCTGCGCACCCGGATCCGTCCGCACCTGTTCAGCGGCATCGAGTTCCAGATGTTCGTGTTCATCGTCGGCCCGCTGATCGGCCAGATCCTGTGGACCACCGCGGCCTCCGCCGCCCTCCTGGTCCTGTTCGAACTCGTCATCATGTACAAGTTCTGGCTCTCCACCCGTGACTTCACCCGGGTCATGGAGGAGCTGAAGCCCGCCGACGGCACGGCCGGCACCATCGCCCCGAACCTGCATCGGGGCCGCCACCGCCGCGCCGAGGCCGACGCCCTGCTCGCCGACGAGCGCTACCGCGCGCCGGCGCCGGACGAGGACCCCTTCTTCCAGCCGTACCCGCAGCCCAACGCCGTCGGCCGCATGGACGCGCTCCCGCACATCCCCGCGCCGCACGGCGACACCATGCCGCTCACCCAGATCAGCCAGTTCCACCAGACACCGCCCGGCACGGCCCGCCGGGCGACCGCGGGCCGGGAGGACCACCGATGAGAGCCGGCGCCGTGCCCCCGCACCAGTCGCCCGACGGCGAGAACCTGCGGGTCACCGTCGTCATCCCCGCCCACAACGCGGCCACCACGATCGGCAAGGCCCTCCAGTCGGCCCTCAACCAGACCTACGAACCGGTCGAGGTCATCGTCGTCGACGACGCCTCCACCGACGGCACCATCGAGGTCGTCGCCAACTTCGCGGGCAGCGACCCCCGTGTCCGGGTCCTGCGCCGCAAGGAGAACAGCGGCGGCGTCGGCGCCCCGCGCAACTGGGGCATCGCCCAGGCCGAGGGCCGCTGGGTCACCTTCCTCGACGCCGACGACGAACTGCCGCCCCGCGCCTGCGAGCGCCTGGTCGCGAGCGCCCTGGAGACCGGCAGCGACATCACCGCGGGCAGGGCCGTCCGCGTCAACCGGGCCACCGGGGACTCCGAGCCCTGGGCGCCCGAGGTGTACGCGATGGGCCGCACCGTGCAGGGCCTGGAGGAGTTCCCGCTCCTGCTCTCCGACCCGATCGCCGCCGCCAAGCTCTACAGCGTCGAGTTCCTGCGCACCTTCGGCGTCTGGTTCCCCGAGGGCGTGTTCTACGAGGACACCTACTTCTCCACCGTCGCCGGCACCCTCGCCCGCGGCATCACCGTCATCACCGAGCCCGTCTACCGCTGGATGTGGGAGCCCGACGGCGCCTCCATCACCGGCCGCACCGGCGAGCTGCGCAGCATCACCGACCGCATCGCCGTGCACCGGGCCACCGACCGCTTCCTCCTGGAGCGCGGCCTGTGGCAGCTCAAGGTCCGCAAGGACGCCAAGTTCCTCGCCCACGACCTGCGGCTGTACATGCGGGCCCTCGCCGAGGGCGACGCCGAGTTCCAGCAGCTCTTCGCGGACGTCGTCAGCTCCTACCTCTTCTCGCTCGGCGACGAGGCCTTCGAGCTGTGCGGCCCGGTCGACCGGGTGCGCGCCTACTTCCTGATGTACGAGGAGATCGAGGCCGCCCTCACCACCCTCGACTACACCCAGCGCAAGAGCGTCTTCTCCTCCCACCTGGTCGAGGAGGACGGCAAGGTCTACTGGTCCGCCGACCATCTGCACCTGCCCGACGCCCGCCGCATGCTCGACGTCACCGAACTGGGCCTGGCCGCCGCCCCCGTCACCCAGCTCCCGCTCTTCGCCCAGCTCAACAGCTGGCGGGTCGAGCGGGGCCGGCTCGCCTACACCGGCGAACTCGTCAACCGCTTCGGCCGGATCGCCGCGGGCGACCCCGTCTCCCTGTCGCTGGCGGTCCGCAACCGGCACATCAAGAAGGACGTGGCGGTGCCGGTCGGCGAGGTCACGGTCGACGAACGGTTCGTGTCCTTCGAGGGCACGGCCGACCTCGCCGCGCTCCTCGGCGACGACCTCGCCGACAGCACCGTGTGGAACGTCTCGGTCGTCGTGGAGTGGAAGCGCAGCCGCTCCCGCTCCGCGCTCAACGTCCGCGACATCACCGTCGACGGCCTCTCCTTCGACCGGGACGGCGAGGAGTACGAGGGCTACCGCACCGTCAGCGGCAACCTCGCCTTCCGCTCCGCCGCCGCGGGCCGGCGCACCTTCGAGACCGAGCAGAACGACCCGAACGCCCCCTGGATGTGGTGGCGCGACCGGATCCATCCGCCGGTACGGCAGCTCACCGGGCCCTTCGACCTCGCCGTCGTGGTGCCCTGCTACAACGTGGCGAAGTACATCGACGACTGCCTCGGCTCGCTGGCCGCCCAGCGCGGCTTCGACCGGATCCAGGTGATCCTGGTCAACGACGGCGCCACCGACGAGACGCCCCGCATGCTGGAGCGCTTCGCCCACCACTACGCCAACGTCACCGTCGTCCACCAGGTCAACGGGGGCCTCGGCAACGCCCGCAACACCGGCCTCGACCGGGTCGTCGCGCCGTACGTCACCTTCCTCGACTCCGACGACATCCTCGGCGAGGACGCGCTCGCGGCCATGCTCGAAGCGGCCCTCCGCGACGACTGCGAGGTCGTCATGGGCGACCTGGTCAACTTCCCCGACCGGCCCTACGGTCCGTGGAAGGACTACTTCGGCAAGGGCGACCGGCTGATCACGGACTTCGCCGAGATCCCCGACATGATCTTCAGCGGCTCGGCCTGCAACAAGCTCTTCGGCACCGACCTGCTGCGCCGCCTCGGCCTGCGCTTCGGCGAGGGTGTGCACTTCGAGGACGCCTGGCTCACGCTGCCCGCGATGCTGCGGGCGGGCGCGATCGGCCTGGTCGACCGGCCCGTCTACTGGTACCGGGGCCGCCCCGACGGCTCGTCCATCATGGACTCGCTGTGGAGCAAGCCCGCCAACTACCGCGACCATCTGCGGCTCAACCACTTCCTGCTGGACTACAGCGCCGAGGAACGCCCCGAGATCCGGCGGATGTTCCACCGCTACGCCACCCGCACCTACAAGGGCTTCCTGTGCAACGCCCGTAACGTGATGGGCCGTTCACAGCTGGCCGAGATGTTCCCGGACCTGCACCGGCACTACGCGCAGATCCCCGACGACGTCATCACCGAGTTCGTCACCAGCCCCGCCCAGCAGCTCGACCACTATGCGGCCAGGACCGGCAACTTCGAGCTGTTCGCCGACCCCGAGCCCGCGCTCGCCGCCGCCCCGCCGGTCGTGGAGATCGACGACGAGGGCTTCTACCGCACCTTCCCCGGTGGTGGCCGGCACAGTGCCGCGGCCCGGGTGAAGGATCCCAACGTGGTCGTGGAGAGCGTCCGCACCCGCGGTGACGTCCTGGTCCTGGAGGGCTGCATGGCCTTCCCCGGACTGGACCTCGGCGGCCCGATGGGCAACCGCCTGGAACTCGTCTACCAGGTCCGCGAGACCAAGGTCACCGTCCCGCTGACCCAGGTCTACCGCCGTGACCTCTACAACGCCCGCAACAGCCGTGACCTGTACGCCGGCTGGTACGCCGAGATCCCCGCGGCCGACCTCGCGCGCAGCGGCTTCGGGGTGGGCGACTTCCGGCTGCGCGTGCACCGCCCGGACGGCACCCGGCACCGCAACGTGGTGATGCGGGCCCGCCTCGCCCTGCACCGTCTCAAGGGCCCCGGCAAGGTGGGCCGTTACCCCTACATGCTGACCATCGGAGCCCAGGACGCCCTGCATCTGCGGCTCGTCGGCTCCGGCCCGGTCGCCCGGCTGCGCAACGCCCTGTGGCGGGCCGGCCGTGAGCTGCGCATCCTGCGGACCCGCAACCCCGGCTGGCGCATGCGCCTCGCCTACTGGCTGACGTACCCCTTCCTCGCGCGGAAGGAGATCTGGCTGATCGGCGAGCGCTCCGACACCGCCCAGGACAACTCGTACCATTTCTTCAAGTGGGTCCGGGAGAACCGCAAGCGCCGCAAGGCCTACTACGTCATCGACGCGGCCTCCGCCGACCACGCCAAGGTCGCCCCGTACGGCAACGTCCTGAAGCTGGGCTCCTTCAAGCACCGCGTGTACCTGCTCCACGCGACGAAGCTCATCGGCTCCTACGACTCCGAGTCCTATCTCGTCCCCGAGGGCTACAAGAAGGCGCTGTTCCTGCACCGGTTCGGTGAACTGGTCAAGTACCAGCGGGTGTTCCTCCAGCACGGCGTCACCTACAACGACGTCACCTCCGGCGCCGACCAGCGCATCGCCAGCTACGACCTGCTGGTCACCGCGGGCCGCCAGGAACGCGACTTCATGGGTCTGGAGGCGGGCTACGGCGACCGTGCCCAGCCCGTCGGCTTCCCCCGCTTCGACGCGCTGCGGCGCGAACAGCGGGACAAGCCGCGCATCCTGCTGATGCCGACCTGGCGGCAGTGGATCGTCACCGCCTCCTACAAGAAGTCGGCCGGGCCGGCCAAGACCAGCTTCACCCAGTCCGAGTACTACCGCTTCTACCGGACGCTGCTCTCCGACCCGCGGCTGGGCCAGGTGCTCGACCACTTCGGCGTCGACCTGGAGTTCTTCCCGCACTACGAGATCCGCCCCTATCTGCACACCTTCCAGTTCTCCTCGCCGTCCATCCAGGTCGCCGATCCGCAGAGCCGCAATGTGCAGCAGGCCATGAAGGAATGCTCGTTGATGGTCACCGACTACTCGTCGGTCTTCTTCGACGTCGCCTACATGGGCATCCCGCTGGTCTATGTCCCCTTCGACGAGGAGGACTTCTACGGGCGGCACTACAAGCGCGGCTACTTCAACCTCTCCGACGACGGCTTCGGCCCGGTCTGCCGGACCGTGGACGGCGCCGTGGACGAGATCATCGCCGCGATCCGCCGCGGCTTCACCGTGGAACCCGAACACCGGGCCCGCGTCGAGGAGTTCTTCGTGCACCGGGGCGGCGGCAACTGCGAGCGCGTCTACGACGCGATCGACGCCCTCGGCGACGCCTCGGCCGCCGAACTCGCCCCGCCCGGACCGGTGGGCGCGCTGACCCCGGTGGCCGAACGCCCCAGCCGATGGGTCGGCGCGGCCTGACCCGGCCGCCGAGGCCGACCGACGAGACGTGAAGAGGGCCCCCGCCGTGAGGCGGGGGCCCTCTTCACTCACGCGTCACGAGTCACGCGTCACGCCGGGACGGACGCGAGCCCCTGCGCCAGGAACGTCTTGCCGTTCACGCGCTCGGAGACACCCTCGCGGTCCAGGTACGGGGTGATCCCGCCCAGGTGGAAGGGCCAGCCGGCGCCCGTGATCAGGCACAGGTCGATGTCCTGGGCCTCGGCGACGACACCCTCGTCGAGCATCAGGCCGATCTCCTGGGCCACCGCGTCCAGCACCCGGTCGCGGACCTGCTCCTCGGACAGGACGACGTCGCCCTGCTTCAGGAGCGCGGCGACCTCGGGGTCCAGCTCCGGCTTGAAGCCGTTCTCCGCGGAGTAGACGTAGAAGCCGCGCTTGCCCGCCTTGACGACGGCCGCCAGGTTGGGGGAGACGGTGAAGCGGTCCGGGAAGGCGCGGTGCAGGGTCTCGGAGACGTGCAGACCGATCGCCGGGCCGACCAGCTCCAGCAGGACCAGCGGCGACATCGGCAGACCCAGCGGCTCGACCGCCTTCTCCGCGACGGCGACCGGGGTGCCCTCGTCGATGACGTTCTGGATCTCGCCCATGAAGCGGGTCAGGATGCGGTTCACGACGAACGCCGGGGCGTCCTTCACGAGCACCGCGGTCTTCTTCAGCTTCTTGGCCACCGCGAAGGCGGTCGCCAGCGACGCGTCGTCGGTCTGCTCGCCGCGCACGATCTCCAGGAGCGGGAGGATCGCGACCGGGTTGAAGAAGTGGAAGCCCACGACCCGCTCGGGGTTCTTGAGCTTCGACGCCATCTCCGACACCGACAGCGAGGAGGTGTTGGTGGCGAGGATCGCGTGCGCCGGGGCGACCGCCTCGACCTCCGCGAACACCTGCTGCTTGACGCCGATCTCCTCGAAGACGGCCTCGATGATGAAGTCGGCGTCGGAGAAGCCCTCCGCCTTGTCCAGCACACCGGTGACCAGGGCCTTGAGGCGGTTCGCCTTGTCCTGGTTGATGCGGCCCTTGCCGAGCAGCTTCTCGATCTCGGCGTGGACGTAGCCCACACCCTTGTCGACGCGCTCCTGGTCGATGTCGGTCAGCACGACCGGCACCTCCAGGCGGCGCAGGAACAGCAGGGCGAGCTGCGAGGCCATCAGGCCCGCGCCGACCACGCCCACCTTGGTCACCGGACGCGCCAGCGACTTGTCCGGGGCGCCCGCCGGACGCTTGCCGCGCTTCTGGACGAGGTTGAACGCGTAGATGCCGGCGCGCAGTTCGCCGCCCATGATCAGGTCGGCGAGCGCCTGGTCCTCGGCGTCGAAGCCCTGCTGGAGGTCACCGTCCTTGGCGGCGGCGATGATGTCGAGGGCGCGGTAGGCGGCCGGGGCCGCGCCGTGCACCTTCGAGTCCGCGACGAGGCGGCCCTTGGCGACGGCCTGGTCCCAGCCCTCGCCGCGGTCGATCGCCGGGCGCTCGACCGTGACGTCGCCCTTGAGGACGGACGCCGTCCAGATCAGCGACTGCTCCAGGAAGTCCGCGCCCTCGAACAGCGCGTCGGCGATGCCGAGGTCGAAGACCTGCTGCCCCTTGAGCTGCTTGTTCTGGTTGAGGCTGTTCTCGATGATCACCGAGACGGCCTTGTCCGCGCCGATCAGGTTCGGCAGCAGCGCGCAGCCGCCCCAGCCGGGGACGAGACCGAGGAAGACCTCGGGCAGCGAGAACGCCGGGATCGCCTTGGAGACGGTCCGGTAGGAGCAGTGCAGACCGACCTCGACGCCACCGCCCATCGCGGCACCGTTGTAGTACGCGAAGGTCGGGACGGCGAGCGCGGACAGGCGCTTGAAGACCTCGTGGCCACCCTTGCCGATGGCGAGCGCGTGGTCGTGCTCCTTGAGGATCTCCACGCCCTTGAGGTCGGCGCCGACCGCGAAGATGAACGGCTTGCCGGTGATGCCGACGCCGACGATCTCGCCGGCCGCGGCCTCCTTCTCGACCTGGTCGACGGCGGTGTCCAGGTTCGCCAGCGACGCCGGGCCGAAGGTGGTCGGCTTGGTGTGGTCGAAGCCGTTGTCCAGCGTGATCAGCGCGAAGCGGCCGGCGCCGTACGGGAGGTCCAGGTGACGTACGTGCGCGCTCGTCACGACCTCGTCCGGGAACAGCTCCGAGGCCTGCTTGAGAAGCTCGGTGGTGGTGCTCACTTGTCCCCCTCGAAGTGCGGGTTCTCCCAGACGACCGTCGCGCCCATGCCGAAGCCGACGCACATGGTGGTCAGGCCGTAGCGGACGTTCGGCTGCTCCTCGAACTGGCGGGCCAGCTGCGTCATCAGACGCACACCCGAGGAGGCCAGCGGGTGGCCGAAGGCGATGGCGCCGCCGTACTGGTTGACGCGCGCGTCGTCGTCGGCGATGCCGTAGTGCTCCAGGAAGGCCAGCACCTGGACGGCGAAGGCCTCGTTGATCTCGAACAGGCCGATGTCGTCGATGCTCAGCCCGGCCTGGGCGAGGGCCTTCTCGGTGGCCGGGATCGGGCCGTAGCCCATGACCTCCGGCTCCACACCCGCGAAGGAGTAGGAGACCAGGCGCATCTTCACCGGCAGGTTGTTCTCGCGGGCGAAGTCCTCGGAGGCGATGAGCGAGGCGGTGGCACCGTCGTTGAGACCGGCGGCGTTGCCCGCGGTCACCCGGCCGTGGACGCGGAACGGCGTCTTCAGACCGGACAGGTTCTCGATCGTCGTGCCCGGGCGCATCGGCTCGTCGGCGGTGACCAGGCCCCAGCCCGTCTCACCGGCCTCCGCGTTCGTGCGGCGCACCGAGATCGGCACCAGGTCCTGCTGGATCTTGCCGTTGGCGTACGCCTTGGCGGCCTTCTCCTGCGAGCGCACGGCGTACTCGTCGGCGCGCTGCTTGGTGATCGTCGGGTAGCGGTCGTGCAGGTTCTCGGCGGTCATGCCCATGAACAGCGCCGACTCGTCGACCAGCTTCTCGGAGACGAACCGCGGGTTCGGGTCCACGCCCTCGCCCATGGGGTGACGGCCCATGTGCTCGACGCCGCCGGCGACGGCGATGTCGTACGCGCCGAAGGCCACCGAACCGGCGACCGAGGTCACCGCGGTCAGGGCGCCCGCGCACATGCGGTCGATGGAGTAGCCCGGGACGGACTGCGGCAGCCCGGCCAGGATGCCGGCGGTGCGGCCGATGGTCAGGCCCTGGTCGCCGATCTGCGTGGTCGCGGCGATGGCGACCTCGTCGATCTTCTTCGGGTCCAGACCGGGGTTGCGGCGCAGCAGCTCCCGGATCGCCTTCACGACGAGGTCGTCGGCGCGGGTCTCGTGGTAGATGCCCTTCGGGCCCGCCTTGCCGAACGGGGTGCGGACGCCGTCGACGAAGACGACGTCCCTGACGGTACGAGGCACGATGGCTCTCCTCCAGATGCGGGATGGCACTGCTGGCACGGCTGCACGGCACAAGCACTGAGCGCGCGCTCAGGCCCATGCTACTTGTGGGTAACGTAGCTGCACAGTCCTGATGCCGACAGCGGCGAACGTCACATCCCGACGGGCCCCTCGCGGGGGACCCGGTCCCGCTCCGCGGGCGGCGCCGTGGAGCCCCGCGGCGTCAGCACCGGGGTGGGCACCGGATGCGATCCCGGCCCCTGTCCGATGATCACCCCGAACAGCGTACGCGCCGCGTCCGCGCCGAATCCGTGCACGTCATGGCTCATCGCGGAGAGCGTGGGCCGGGTCAGCCGGCACAGCTGGGAGTCGTCCCAGGCCAGCAGCGAGACGTCCCCGGGCACGTCGAGTCCCATCTCGGCGGCCACCGACAGCCCCGCCACCGCCATGACGTCGTTGTCGTACACGATCGCGGTGGGCCGGTCCCGCGCGGCGGCCGTGAGCAGCGACCGGGTGGCCCGCGCCCCCGCCTCCCCGGAGTAGTCCGTGGTCACCTGCCACGCCCCGGCCAGCTCCAGCGTCCGCGCCGCCTCGTCGAAGGCCGCCGTCCGCATCACCGTGTGCCCGAGCGCGGCCGTGCCGCCGACCCGGGCGATCCGGCGGTGCCCCAGCGCGGCGAGATACCGCACCGCCTCCGTCACGGCCGTCGAGTCGTCCGTCCACACCGAGGTCAGGCTGCCGGTCAGCGAGGGATGCCCGACGGCGACGACCGGCAGCCCGAGCCGCTCGGCCACCGCCACCCGCGGGTCCTCGGGGCGGAAGTCCACCAGGATCGCCCCGCCGATCTGCCGCCCCCGCCACCAGCTCTCCTGGAGCCCCGCCTCCTCCTCCACGCTCCGCACCAGCCGCAGCAGCAGCGAGCAGGAGTGCTCGGTCAGGACGCTCTCCACCCCGGAGATGAACTCCATGTAGAAAGGTTCCAGGCCCAGTTGGCGCGCGGGCCGGCAGATCGCCAGCCCCACCGTGTCCACCCGCGACCCGGCCAGCGTCCGTGCCGTCGGGTTCGGCTCCCACCCCAGCTCCCGCGCCGCCCGGAAGATCCGGTCCCGCGTCGCCTCCGACAGCCCCGGCTTGTGGTTGAAGGCGAGCGACACCGCGCCCTTGGACACGCCCGCCCGCGCGGCGACGTCCTTGATGGTGACGCGGGAGGCCGGCCGTGCTGTCATCGAGGCGGCTCCACGCAGAACA
Source organism: Streptomyces sp. NPDC090106 (assembly GCF_044747265.1). NCBI lineage: Bacteria > Bacillati > Actinomycetota > Actinomycetes > Kitasatosporales > Streptomycetaceae > Streptomyces > Streptomyces sp. NPDC090106. The sequence continues at coordinate 115,756 of NZ_JBIVDS010000006.1, forward strand.
GGGCCGCCCGGGCGGCGTCCGCGCCGGGAGTCCGCCAACCGTCGACCCCGATGGTCACCCGCTCCCCGGGCAGCAGTGTGACGAGCCCCCGGTCCGCCCGCGCCCCGGGATCCAGCCGGTCCGCCTGGAGCAGCAGATCCCGCACCAGGGTGCGGGCCGTCACGGTCACCGAACCCGCCGCCACCGACACGTCGAACTCCGGCTTCGGGTAAGGGATCTCACGGTCGGGCGCCGGGAAGTACAGGGCCCGCAGCGGAACCAGGTCCACGTCCGCCCCCGGAGCCGCGTCCGCCACGAGGAACTCCTCCGCCCCGGCCGGCTCCAGCTCCTTCGGAACCTCCACGCGTGCCACCGCCCGTGCCCCCGCGGTGAACGCGACGCTCGCCTCCCCGAGCGGCGCCCCCTCGACGGACATCCGCCGCAGCCGCACCACGCCCGTCCACGGCTCCGCGCCCTGGTTCACGACGGCGACGGTCCCCTCCCGCACGGTCAGGAGCCGGTCGGCGTACAGCCGCCGCAGCTCGTGATAGAGCGGCTTCTCCCGCCCGTCCCCGTCGATCGCCGCCCAACTCGTCACCGGCCAGCAGTCGTTGAGCTGCCATACGACCGTCCCCGCGCACACCGGCCAGTGCGAGCGCCAGTGCTCGATCCCGGCGGCCACCGCCCGCGCCTGGTTGACCTGCATGAGGTAGTGCCAGCGGTCGAAGTCCCCCTCGGGCGGCACGAAATGGCGCGCGAGCCCCCGCTCCAGCTTGCCGTTCCCGTCCTCGGCCTTCTGGTGGTGCAGCATCCCGGGGGAGTCCGCCGCGAGCACTTCACCCGGCAGCGCCCGCCGCAGCGTGGCGTACGCGGGCGGCGCCTGCCAGCCGAACTCGGCCATGAACCGCGGCACGTTCGCCCGGTACCCGGCGTAGTCCTCCCGGTTCCACACCTCCCACGAGTGATGGGTGCCGTGCGCCGGATCGTTCGGGTGGTGCTCCCACGACCCGGACCAGGGACTGCCCGCCGTGTACGGCCGCGTCGGGTCCAACTCGGCCACCACCCGCGGCAGTACGCCCAGGTAGTACCCCTCGCCCCAGGAGTCCCCGGCCAGCCGCGGCTCCCACCCCCAGTCCCGGAACCCCCACAGGTTCTCGTTGTTCCCGTTCCACAGCACGAGCGAGGGATGCGCCATCAGCCGTACGACGTTCTCCCGCGCCTCCGCCTCCACCTCGCCCCGCAGCGGCTGCTCCTCGGGGTAGGCGGCGCACGCGAAGGGGAAGTCCTGCCAGACGAGCAGCCCCAGCTCGTCGCAGACGTCGTAGAAGTCACCGCTCTCGTAGATCCCGCCGCCCCAGACCCGCACCAGGTCGACACCCGCGCCGGCGGCCTGCGTCAGCCGCTCCCGGTACCGCTCGCGCGTCACCCGGGACGGGAACACGTCGTCCGGGATCCAGTTGACGCCCCGCGCGAAGAGCCGCTCGCCGTTGACGACGAACGTGAATCCGGTGCCGTGCTCGTCCCGCGACCGGTCCAGTTCCACGGTGCGGAACCCGACGCGCCGCCGCCACACGTCCAGCGGCGCGCCCTCGTGCAGCAAGGTCAACTCGACTTCGTACAGCGGCTGTTCGCCGTATCCGCGCGGCCACCACAGTCGTGCGCCGGGGACTTCCAGACGGATCCGGCCGTGTGTGCCGTCCACGGAGCCGCGCACCCGCACCCCGCCGACCGTCGCCTCGACGGCGAGCGGCGCCTCCACCCGGGTCCGCTCCACGTCGATCGCCAACTCGACCACGCCCACGCCCTGTTCGACGCCGACAAGGGGCCGCACCCGGGCGATCCGGGCCGTCGACCAGCGCTCGGTCCGCACCGGGCGCCACATCCCGGCCGTCACCAGGGTCGGACCCCAGTCCCAGCCGAACGAGCAGGCCATCTTGCGGAGGTACTGGAAGGGCTCGGCGTACGCGTTCGGCCGCTCGCCGACCTGCCCGCGCACCGCCTCGGCCTCCGCGTAGGCGGAGGCGAACCGCACCGACAGCCGCCCGGACAGCCCGGTCACGTCGAAGCGGTAGGACCGGTGCATGTTCCGGGTGCGCCCCAGCAGCCGTCCGTCGAGGCTGATCTCGGCGACGGTGTCGAGACCGTCGAAGACGAGATCGGTCTGCTCATGACCGTCGGCCGCCACGATGTCCGTCCCGTACGTCCACTCCCGCTTCCCGACCCACGCCACCTCGGTCTCGGCGCGGCCGAGAAAGGGATCCGGGATCACCCCGGCCGCCAGCAGGTCGGTGTGGACGCAGCCCGGCACGGTGGCCGGGAGCGCGGCCCCCTCGTGCCCGAGGACCCAGCCGTCGGTGAGCGGTGTCGCCTGCAGCATGTACGCACTCCCTAAACCGATCAAGTCAGATCAAGTCCCGTGCCGTGGAGGCTTTCGGCAGCCATGGCATGCGTTGGCGAGATAGGGACTTTACCGGTTAAGAAAACGTTGTCAGAGTACCGAACCAGCCAACCCCCACGTGCTGTCCGTCAACCCGCAAGTGCTCGTCCGTGTCGTGAGTGTTCGTGAACGGAGCTGATGCACATGTACCGCCGTACAGTCCTGGCCGCCGTCAGCGGAGTGCTCGTCCTCGCCGCCTGCACGGGAACCGGCGGCTCGTCCAAGGGCGCCGACGCGAAGGCGCCCACCGACCCGTCGAAGGTCACCGGCACCATCAAGGTCCTCACCGTCCGCACCGACCTCGTGCAGGACGGGACGCTGGACGACTACGCCGCCGAGTTCAACAAGGTCTATCCGAAGGTCAAGGTCGAGTTCGAGGGGCTCACGAACTACGAGTCCGAGGTCAAGATCCGGATGAACACCGAGAACTACGGCGATGTGCTGCTGATCCCGGCCGTCATCCAGAAGAAGGACTACCCGAAGTTCTTCGCCTCCCTGGGCACCCAGGAGGAGCGCGCCGCGAAGTACCGGTTCACCGACTACACCACCGTCGGCGGCAAGGTCTACGGGCAGAGCCCGGTCGGCGTCGCCCCCGGGTTCATCTACAACAAGCGGATCTGGTCGCAGGCCGGGATCACCCGATGGCCCACCACCCCGGCCGAGTTCATCGCCGACCTGAGGGCCATCAAGGCGAAGACGGACGCGATCCCGTACTACACCAACTTCTCCGCCGGCTGGACGCTGACGTCCTGGACCTACGTCAACGGCGCGGTCCACTGCGACACCCGGGCCACCGAGAAGCTCGCCACCGGCGACCCCTGGGCGCAGGACGCCGATCTGCGGGTCGGCGACACCATGCTCTACGACCTGGTCAAGGCCGGGCTCATCGAGAAGGACCCGACCACCAGCAACTGGGAGGAGTCCAAGCCCCGTACCGCCAAGGGCGAGATCGCGACGCAGTGGCTGGGCACCTGGGCCATCGTCCAGTTCCAGGACGCGGCGAAGAAGGCCGGCGTCGACCCCGACGACATCGGCTTCATGCCGTTCCCGTCGCAGACGAACGGCAAGTACTGCGCGACCGTCGCCCCCGACTACAACCAGGCCGTCAACGTCCACTCGAAGCACAAGGACGCCGCCCGCGCCTGGATCGACTGGTTCACCGACAAGTCCGGCTACGTCGAGGACAACCTCTCCATCTCCCCGCTGAAGAACGGCGCGATGCCCGCCGTCCTCAAGCCGTACGAGGAGCAGGGCGTCCAGCTCATCGAACTCGACGACGCCAGGGGCGCCGAGGTCAAGCAGATCGACAGCGAGTCCGAGGTCGGCATCTACGCGCCCGAGTACCGCCAGAACCTGGTCGACCTGGCCCGCGGGGCCCGCAAGGGCAGCCTCGACGACTTCTTCGCCGACCTCAGCGGTCGCTGGACGGACGCCGAGAAGAACCTGGGGTCCTGATGACGGACACGACGCACGAGGCGGCGGCCGTGGAGGTGACCCCGGCCGCCCCGCCCCCGGCGCCCGCGCCGCGCACGACCCGGCTGTGGCGCGGCGTCACCCCCTGGCTGTTCCTCCTGGTCCCGCTCGCGCTGCTGATCACCTTCACCTACGCGCCGATCGTCAACATGGTGGCGTACAGCTTCACCGACTGGGACGGGGTGAGCCCCGAACTGCGCTACACGGGCGCGCGGAACTACCAGGAGATCTTCACCCGCGAGGATCTCTTCCGGGTGTTCTTCGTCAGCGGTTACTACCTGGCCGCCTCCGCCGTGCAGATCGTCGCGGCGCTCTATTTCGCGACGGTCCTCAGTTTCGACGTCCGCTTCCGGAATTTCTTCAAGGGCGTCCTGTTCTTCCCGTATCTGATCAACGGGGTGGCGATCGGTTTCGTCTTCCTCTACTTCTTCCAGGACGGCGGCACCCTCGACTCGGTCCTGGCCCTCTTCGGCGTGCACACGGACCACGCCTGGCTCGGCACCCCGTTCTCCGCCAACACCTCGCTCGCGGGTGTCTCCGTCTGGCGCTATCTGGGCCTGAACTTCGTCCTGTTCCTGGGCGCGATCCAGTCGATCCCGGGGGAGCTGTACGAAGCGGCCGAACTGGACGGGGCCAACCGCTGGCACCAGTTCCGGTACATCATCGCGCCCGGGATCAGGCCGGTGCTGACGCTCACGGTCATCCTCTCGATCTCCGGGTCGCTGTCGGTCTTCGAGGTGCCGTACATCATGACGGGCGGCGCGACCGGCACGGAGACCTTCGTCATCCAGACCGTCAACCTGGCCTTCCGCTTCAACAAGACGGGGCTGGCCTCGGCCGCCGCGGTGGTCCTGCTCCTGATCATCCTGCTGGTGACCTGGATCCAGCGGCGCCTCGTCCCCGACGACAAGGTGGACCTCGTATGACCCGCCGCGCGGTCACCCGCACCCTCGTGTACCTGTCCCTGGTCGCCGCGGCAGTGATCGTCGTGCTGCCGCTGGGCGTGGTCTTCCTGACGTCCCTGAAATCCGAGGACGAGATGGCGCGGGGCAGCGGGGCGCTGACCTTCCCCGACGACGTCCTGCACTTCGGCAACTACGTGACGGCGTTCCGGGACGGCGAGATGCTCTCGGCGTTCGCCAACACGGCGTTCATCCTCGTCGTCGCCGTCGGTGGCACGGTCCTCATCGGCTCGATGACCGCCTACGCCATCGACCGCTTCACCTTCCGCTTCCGCAGGCTGGTGGTGGCCCTGTTCCTGGTCGCCGCGCTGGTCCCCGGGGTGACCACTCAGGTGGCCACCTTCCAGATCGTCGACAGCTTCGGCATGTTCGACAGCCTCTGGGCGCCGATCACGCTCTACATGGGCACGGACATCGTCTCGATCTACATCTTCCTGCAGTTCGTCCGGTCCATTCCGACCTCGCTCGACGAATCGGCCCGCCTGGACGGCGCGAACGCCTTCACGATCTACCGGAAGATCATTTTCCCGCTGCTGAAGCCGGCGATCGCGACGGTGGTCATCGTGAAGGGGATCACCGTCTACAACGACTTCTACATTCCGTTCCTCTACATGCCGTCCGAGGATCTTGGCGTGATCTCGACGTCCCTGTTCCGTTTCAAGGGCCCGTTCAGCGCGCACTGGGAAACGATCTCGGCAGGAGCGATTCTCGTGATCCTGCCGACCCTGATCGTCTTTCTCTGTCTCCAGCGCTACATCTACAACGGCTTCACGAGAGGAGCGACCCGCTGAGGACATGCGACCGGGGCCCCGGTGCCCGAGGCCCCGTGACCGGCGCGGCTCAGGCCGACAACGCCTTCACCAGCACCGGAGTGACCAGCTCGACCTGCCAGGGCCGGGCCCCGTGGGCCGCGAGAGCCGCGGAGACCGTCGCGGTGTCCACGGTCTTCGGGGGCTCCCAGCAGACCCGCCGGACCGTGTCCGGGGTGATCAGGTTCTCCTGCGGCATGGTGATCCGTTCCGCCAGCTCGGACACACCGGCTCGGGCGGCCGAGAGGCGTGCGGCGGCGGCCGGGTCCTTGTCGGCCCAGGCGCGGGGCGGCGGGGGACCGGTGACGGGCTGGCCGGGCGCGGGCAGCTGGGCCTCGGGCAGGGCCTTGGCCCGGTCCACGGCGGCCTGCCACTGTTCCAGCGCGCGCCGGCCCATCCGCTGTCCGAAACCGTTCAGCGCGGAGAGCGCGTGCACCGTGGCCGGGAGGGCGAGCGCGGCCTCCACGATCGCCGTGTCCGACAGCACCTTGCCCGGCGACACGTCACGCCGCTGAGCGATCCGGTCCCGCGTCTGCCACAGCTCCCGGACGACCCCGAGCTGACGGCGCCGCCGGACCTTGTGCATCCCGGACGTACGGCGCCAGGGGTCCTTGCGGGGCTCGGCGGGCGGTGCCGCGGCGATCGCGTCGAACTCCTGCCGGGCCCAGTCCAGCTTGCCCTGCCGGTCCAGCTCCTTCTCCAGCGCGTCCCGCAGGTCGACCAGCAGCTCCACGTCGAGCGCGGCGTAGCGCAGCCACGGCTCGGGGAGCGGCCGGGTCGACCAGTCGACGGCGGAGTGGCCCTTCTCCAGCACATAGCCGAGGACGGACTCGACCATCGCACCGAGCCCGACCCGGGGGAACCCGGCGAGCCGCCCGGCCAGCTCGGTGTCGAAGAGCGAGGTCGGCAGCATGCCTATCTCGCGCAGACAGGGCAGGTCCTGGGTGGCGGCGTGCAGCACCCACTCCACCCCGGCCAGCGCCTCGCCGAGCCCGGAGAGGTCGGGGCAGGCCACGGGGTCGATCAGGGCGGTCCCGGCGCCCTCGCGGCGCAGCTGGACCAGGTAGGCGCGCTGCCCGTAGCGGTAGCCGGAGGCGCGCTCCGCGTCGACGGCGACGGGTCCCGAACCGGCGGCGAACGCGGCGATCACCTCGGCGAGCGCGGCCTCGTCGGCGACGACGGGCGGGATGCCCTCGCGGGGTTCGAGCAGGGGGATCGGTTCGGGTCCGGCGGCCTCGGGCCCGGGTTCGGGTTCCGGCGCCCCCGTAACAGAAGTTCCGCCGTCTTCCGGAGGGGCGCCTCCGGTGGTTCGCAGTGAGCTGTCTGCTGCGGTGTCTTGGGCGTCGGTCACATGTCAAGGGTATCTGTGTATGGACAGCGCCCGTCGACGGAACGTTCCGTCGACGGGCGCTTGAGGGGCGTAAACCAGTCAGTTCGGTGAATGCTCTGGCTCACGTCCGTGAACGGCGAGACGCGCGGGGCGCCTCAGTGGATGATGCCGGTCCGCAGAGCCACCGCGACCATGCCGGCGCGGTCACCCGTGCCGAGCTTGCGGGCGATGCGGGCGAGGTGGCTCTTGACGGTCAGCGCGGACAGGCCCATCGAGACGCCGATGGCCTTGTTCGACTGGCCTTCCGCGACCAGCCGCAGGACCTCGACCTCACGGCCGGACAGCTCGCGGTAGCCGCCCGGGTGGCTCGGGGCACCCGGGGGGCGGCGGTGCATACCGGCGCCACGGGCGCCGATCGGAGCGGCACCGGGTCGGGTGGGGAGCCCGAGGTTGGTGCGGGTGCCGGTGACGACGTAGCCCTTGACGCCACCGGCCAGGGCGTTGCGGACGGCGCCGATGTCGTCGGCGGCGGAGAGGGCGAGGCCGTTGGGCCAGCCTGCGGCTCGGGTCTCCGACAGCAGTGTGAGGCCGGAACCGTCGGGCAGGTGGACGTCGGCGACGCAGATGTCGCGGGGGTTGCCGATGCGGGGACGAGCCTCAGCGACGGACGAGGCCTCGATCACGTCGCGCACACCGAGCGCCCACAGATGGCGGGTGACGGTGGAGCGGACGCGGGGGTCGGCCACGACCACCATCGCGGTCGGCTTGTTCGGGCGGTAGGCGACCAGGCTTGCGGGCTGCTCGAGGAGAACGGACACCAGGCCTCCTGGGGTGCGGGGACGACTTGGAAGGTCACAGACGTCTTCGGCACCGGATCCCGGGTCCTTTAGAGAATGATCACGATCTAGTGAGTAACAATTGGTGCAATTCGGACGTGTGGTCGATCGTTCGGTGAACGAATCGGTTCGTTCGAGAGGTCACTCCTGACTGAAAGTGGCCGTATCGACAAAGTGATGCTGAAACGTCCCCGACGAGTGAGAACCGTCGGGGAGGGTCTTCGGCCCGGAGGACGAAAGGGTTCAGCGGGACTGCGGGCCGCGGCGCTGCGGCAGCGTGACCACGGACGCGTCACCCGGGCCCGCCGGCGGCAGACCCGCGATCTGGGCCAGCAGATCGCACCAGGCCACCAGATGACCCGCCGCGTCCGGCACACCGCCCAGACCCGTACGCGGCGTCCAGGACGCCCGGATCTCGATCTGCGACGCCGACGGCCGTTCGGACAGTCCCCCGAAATAGTGGGAACTCGCACGGGTGACGGTGCCGCTCGGCTCACCGAACGCCAGACCGCGGGCCTGGAGCGCACCCGTCAGCCACGACCAGCACACCTCCGGGAGCAGCGGATCGGCCGCCATCTCCGACTCCAGCTCCGCGCGCACCAGCGTCACCAGCCGGAACTCCCCGCGCCAGGCGTCGTGCCCGGCCGGGTCGTGCAGCAGCACCAGGCGGCCGTCGGCCAGATCCTGGTCGCCGTCCACGACGGTCGCCTCCAGCGCGTACGCGTACGGGGCCAGGCGCTGCGGCGGCCGTGTCGGCTCCACCTCCACCTGCGGCCGCAGCCGCGCGGTCCGCAATGCGTCGACGGCGGCCCGGAAGGGCATTGGAGCGTCACTGCTCGTACCGAGGTCCCCCTCCTTCGCGTCGTCCATTCCGCCAGTGCCGTCCGACAGTCGTCCCTGAGCCGCAGCCATGGCGGAAGATTAGGGGAATCACGGCCCGCTACGGGGCTGACACCCCGGCCCGGCGACCGCCCGGGGTCGGGGGACCGGCGTCGAAGGGCCCCCCGCGGACCGTGCGAGACTGGCCCCGTGAGTGCCAACGACACCCCCAAGGCCCAGCCCCCCGCCGCCACGTACGAGTCGGCCTTCCTCAAGGCCTGCCGGCGTGAGCCCGTGCCGCACACCCCGGTGTGGTTCATGCGGCAGGCCGGGCGCTCACTGCCCGAGTACCGCAAGGTCCGCGAGGGCATCCCCATGCTGGAGTCCTGCATGCGGCCCGAGCTGGTCACCGAGATCACGCTCCAGCCGGTGCGCCGGCACAACGTGGACGCGGCGATCTACTTCAGCGACATCGTCGTCCCCCTCAAGGCCATCGGCATCGACCTCGACATCAAGCCCGGTGTCGGCCCGGTCGTCGAGAAGCCGGTCCGCACCCGCGCCGACCTCGACCGGCTGCGCGACCTGACCCCCGAGGACGTCTCCTACGTCACCGAGGCGATCGGCCTGCTCACCGCCGAACTCGGCGCCACCCCGCTGATCGGTTTCGCCGGCGCGCCTTTCACCCTCGCGAGCTACCTCGTCGAGGGCGGTCCGTCGCGCACGTACGAGAACGCCAAGGCGATGATGTACGGCGACCCCGAGCTCTGGGCCGACCTCCTCGACCGCCTCGCCGAGATCACGGCGGCGTTCCTGAAGGTGCAGATCGAGGCGGGCGCCAGCGCCGTCCAGCTCTTCGACTCCTGGGCCGGCGCGCTCGCCCCCGCCGACTACCGCCGCTCCGTCCTGCCCGCCTCCGCGAAGGTCTTCGACGCGGTCCAGGGGTACGGCGTCCCGCGCATCCACTTCGGTGTCGGCACCGGTGAGCTGCTCGGCCTGATGGGCGAGGCCGGCGCGGACGTCGTCGGCGTCGACTGGCGCGTCCCGCTCGACGAGGCCGCCCGCCGCGTCGGCCCCGGCAAGGCGCTCCAGGGCAACATCGACCCGACGGTGCTGTTCGCCGGCCCGGACGCGGTCGAGACCAAGGCCCGAGAGGTCCTCGACTCGGCCGCGAACCTGGAGGGCCACGTCTTCAACCTCGGCCACGGCGTCATGCCGTCCACCGACCCGGACGCGCTGACCCGCCTCGTCGACTACGTCCACACGCAGACGGCCCGCTGACCGGACCTCACCACGTCTCCCGGGACCGCGCCCTCCTGCCGAACAGCAGGCCGCGCGGTTCCGGCGGCGGTGGAGTGCCCGGTTTCAGCGGCCAGGCGAGCAGCATCCCGGCGAGGAAGCCCGCGATGTGCGCCGCGTACGCCACGGTGCCCGCGTCGGAGACGCCCTCGCCGGAGGAGTACACGGCCTGGAGCACGAACCAGAAGCCCAGCACCAGCCACGCGGGCAGCCGCAGCGGCAGGAACACCAGGAACGGCACCAGCACCCACACCCTGGCTCTCGGATACAGCACCAGATAGGCGCCCAGCACCCCCGCGATGGCCCCCGAGGCGCCGATCAGCGGATCCGTGGACGACTCGTTGAGATACGCGAAGCCGTACGACGCCGCGTAGCCGCACACGACGTAGAAGACGATGTACCGGACATGGCCCATGCGGTCCTCGACGTTGTTGCCGAAGATCAGCAGGAACAGCATGTTGCCCAGCAGATGCAGCCAGCTGCCGTGCAGGAACATCGCCGTGAACACCGACAGGAACGGCGACTTGTCGTAGCCGGGCTCTCCGATCACGCACCCCGGGCCCTGCTGCCCCACGGCGACCTCGCCGGTGGGCACGCGCGTGGGCAGCTGACCGTGGATCAGCTCCTTCGGCACCGCCGCGTAATGGTCCAGGAACGCGTGCAGATGACACAGCTGGGAGATGCTGCTCTCGCCCGCCACCGAACCGGCTATGCCGGGCGTGGACAGGAAGACCAGCACGTTGGCGGCGATCAGCGCGTACGTCACCACGGGGGTGCGGCGCACCGGGTTCACGTCATGGACGGGGATGACCACACCGGAAATCTGCCCCCGATACGCCCGTCGAACCGGTGAACGCCCGCACGCGTGCGTGCGTATCAGTCGGAAACCGACGTGCAGGGACACGCACGTGCAGGAACAGGCGACGTGAGGAACAGGCGATGACCGACCGAGTGACTCCTCCGATTCACGCACTGCCCGACGGTGAGGCCGAGATCGCGGTGGTGGTGCGGCTGCCGTGGGAGGACGTGGCCCGCCTCGGCCAGGAGGCCGGGCGGCTCGCCTCGCAGATGCAGCGCCCGGTGACGCTGGACGAGGCGGTCAGCCACCGTCTGCGCTCCGCCCGGCCCGCCGCCGCCCACGCCAAGCCCGCGGGCGAGCAGCCGCCCGCCATCCCGACCGCCGCGTCCGTGTCCTCGCTGCCCGCCCGGCCGCCCGCCGAACAGGCCCGGCAGGCCATCGAGCGGATCAACGGGACGGCGGGGGCGGGGGCGTAGCGCCGTCGCGCACCTTCGCGGCGGCCTTGCGCGCCGCCACCAGCACCGGGTCCCACACCGGGCTGAACGGCGGTGCGTAGCCGAGGTCCAGCGCGGTCATCCGCTCCACCGTCATCCCGGCCGTCAGCGCGACCGCCGCGATGTCCACCCGCTTCGCGGCGCCCTCCCGGCCGACGATCTGCACGCCCAGCAGCCTTCCCGTCCTGCGTTCGGCGAGCATCTTGACCGTCATGGGGGAGGCGCCGGGGTAGTACCCCGCGCGTGAGGTCGACTCGATGACGACCGTCTCGTACTGGAGGCCGACGCGGCGGGCGTCCTTCTCCCGCAGTCCCGTGCGGGCGATCTCCAGGTCGCACACCTTGCTGACGGCGGTGCCGACGACACCCGGGAAGGTGGCGTAGCCGCCGCCCACGTTGGTGCCGATGACCTGGCCGTGCTTGTTGGCGTGGGTGCCGAGCGCGATGTGGCGTTCCTGCCCGGAGACCAGGTCGAGGACCTCCACGCAGTCACCGCCCGCCCAGATGTCCTCGTGCCCGCGCACCCGCATCGCGAGGTCCGTGAGCAGCCCGCCGTGCCGCCCCAGGGGCAGTCCCGCGGCCCGCGCGAGCTCCGTCTCGGGCCGTACGCCGATGCCGAGCACCACCACGTCCGCCGGGTACTCCGCGTCGGCGGTGGCCACCGCCCGCACCCGCCCGTCCCCGTCGGTGAGGACCTCGGTGACCTCCGTGTCGTCGACCATGGTGATGCCGAGGCCCTCCATCGCCTCGTGCACCAGCCGCCCCATGTCCGGGTCCAGCGTGGACATCGGCTCGCTGCCCCGGTTGAGGACGGTCACCTCGTAGCCGCGGTTGATGAGCGCCTCCGCCATCTCCACGCCGATGTACCCCGCGCCGACCACCACCGCCCGGCGGCCACGCGTGCGTGCCAGCGTGTCGAGGAGCGCCTGCCCGTCGTCCAGGGTCTGCACCCCGTGCACCCCGGCGGCGTCGGCACCCGGCAGGTCCGGACGGATCGGCCGCGCCCCGGTGGCGATGACGAGCTTGTCGTACGACGTCCAGGACTCGGCGCCGCTGTCGACGTCCCGCGCGCGCACCCGCCGCCCCGCCACGTCGATCTCGACGACCTCGGTCCGCGTGCGCAGGTCGATGGCGCGGGCCCGGTGCTCCTTTGGGGTGCGGGCGATCAGCTGGTCCCGCTCGGGGACGTCGCCGCCCACCCAGTACGGGATGCCGCACGCCGAGTACGAGGTGAAGTGCCCCCGTTCGAAGGCCACGATCTCCAGCTCGTCCGGACCCTTCAGCCGGCGCGCCTGGGACGCCGCGGACATTCCCGCGGCGTCCCCGCCGATCACGACCAGCCGTTCCCGCGCGGTCCCCGCACTCATGCTCATGCTCATGCGAACACGCTACGAGGGCCGCGCATTTCAGTCCTGCCCGGCCTCGCCCCGCGGCACCGGACGGGCGGTCGGCAGCGGACCCACCGTGGCCGGGGCCGCGGCCGGGCGGCGGGGCAGCCGGGGCCGGATCAGCCGCAGCCAGACCAGCACCAGCAGCGCGAGGCCCGCCGCGAAGGGCAGCACGGCGGCGAGGGCGACGCCGATCCAGCGCAGCGTCGTCACGAACGCGTCCCAGCCGCCCGCGAGCGCGTCCACGATCCCCGGGTCGTCGTCCTCGGCGGCTTTCACCACCGGCTTCTCGGACAGCGACAGCGTGATGGTGGCCAGGCTCGCCCGGTCCTTCAGCGACGCCTGACGGGCCAGCAGGGACTCCAGGTCGGCCTGGCGGGAGCTGAGTTCGCCCTCCAGGGTGACCACGTCGCTCAGCTTCGTCGCCTGGTCCATCAGCTCCCTGATCCGGACCACGCTCGCCCGCTGCGACGCGATACGGCTCTCCACGTCGACGACCTGGTCGGTGACGTCCTGCGCCTTCGAGGTGCGCTCCAGGAGCCTGCCCGAGCCCTCCAGATCGGCCAGGACGTCCTCGTACCGGTCCACGGGCACCCGCAGCACCACCCGGGTCTCCTCGGCGCCGTCCTCGTCCCGGGACGTCGTCTCCTGGCCGACGTACCCGCCCGCGTTCTCGGTGCTGCTCCGGGCCGCGTCGAGCGCCTTGGGCACGTTCTTGACCTGCACGGTGAGTTCGGCCGTGCGGATGATGTGCGCCGCGGGCAGCCGGGGCGCGGAGGTCGCCTGCCGGGCCCCGCCGCCCGAGGCGTCCGCGGCGGCCCCGGAGGCGGCCTCCGGGGCGGCGGCCTTCGCCCCGGAGTCGCTCCCGCTGCTCGCGTCGTCCGCGCCGGAGCAGCCGGACAGGGCGAGCGCCGAGGCCAGCAGGAGGCCGGCCAGGGCCTGGACGGGTCGTACGGAACGTCGTGCGCGCATGGGACTGCCCCCCGAGGGCGGTGACTGGTGACGACTGACGCTTCTTCGACGCGGGGGCGGCACGGAACGTTGGGCCCCGCCGGTTCCGAAGCGGTCACGGTCGGGACTCGGAAGGGACAAAGGTCCCTGGCGGCACTGTCGGTGACGTCTGAGAGGGTGGAGCCATGAGCGCAGCAGGTACGACGGAGCACGTCGTCGTCATCGGAGCCGGGATCGCGGGACTGGCCGCCGCACACCGGCTGGTGGGCCGCGGGGCGCGGGTGACCGTCCTGGAGGCGTCCGGCAGGGTCGGCGGCAAACTCCTGCCCGGCGAGATCGCGGGCGCGCGCGTCGACCTCGGCGCGGAGTCGATGCTGGCCCGCAGACCGGAGGCCGTGACCCTCGCCCGCGAGGTCGGCCTCGGCGACCGGCTCCGGCCCCCGGCCACCGCGACCGCCTCGCTCTGGACCCGCGGAGCCCTGCGCCCCATGCCCAAGGGCCACGTCATGGGCGTTCCCGGCACCGCCGCCGCCCTCGCCGGCGTCCTCTCCGACGAGGGCCTCGCCCGCATCGCACGCGACGCCGACCTGCCCCGCACCGAGGTCGGCGACGACGTGGCCGTCGGCGCCTACGTGGCCGAGCGGCTCGGCCGGGAGGTCGTCGACCGGCTCGTGGAACCGCTCCTCGGCGGGGTCTACGCGGGCGACGCGTACCGCATCTCGATGCGCTCGGCCGTCCCCCAGCTCTTCGACGTCGCGCGCACCCACACCTCGCTCACCGAGGGCGTCCGCGAGATCCAGGCCAAGGCCGCCGCGAACCAGGCGACCGGCCCCGTCTTCATGGGCATCGACGGCGGCGTCGGCAGCCTCCCGCTCGCCGTCGCCGAGTCGGTGCGCGCCCGGGGCGGCGAGATCCTCACGGACGCGCCCGTGACCGAGCTGCGCCGCGCGGGCGCGGACGGCTGGCGGATCGTCGGCGGCGACCGCGTGCTGCACGCCGACTCCGTCGTCGTGGCCGTCCCCGCGCCCGCCGCCGCCGCGCTGCTGCGCGCCGAGGCGCCCGCCGCCGCCGCCGATCTCGCCGCCGTCGAGTACGCCTCCATGGCCCTGGTCACCCTCGCCTACCGCCGCGCCGACGCCGCCCTCCCGGCGGGCAGCGGCTTCCTCGTCCCGCCCGTCGACGGACGCACCATCAAGGCGTCCACGTTCGCCTCGCAGAAGTGGGGCTGGATCGCCGAGGGCACCCCCGACGTCGTGGTCGTGCGCACCTCGGTCGGCCGGCACGGCGAGACGGAAATCCTGAGCCGCGAGGACGCCGACCTCGTCGACGTCTCCCGGCACGACCTCCGTGAGGCCACCGGCCTCACCGCCACCCCCGTCGAGACCCGCGTCACCCGCTGGACCGACGGTCTGCCTCAGTACCCCGTCGGCCACCACGCGCGCGTGGCCCGTATCCGCGCCCACCTCGCCGCCCTGCCGGGCCTCGCGGTGTGCGGCGCGCAGTACGACGGCGTCGGCATCCCCGCGTGCGTCGCGAGCGCGTACGCGGCCGTCGACAAGATCCACGGAGACGATCGCGGTGTGCAGCAGCTCACCGCCCACCCGGTGCAGAGTCTGCACGGAGGAGCAGGAGAATAAGGACCATGAGCAACGACGCCCCCACCCCCGAGGCCGGCCGGATCCCGAACAAGGGCAAGCTGGCCAAGGACCTCAACGAGGTCATCCGCTACACGCTCTGGTCCGTCTTCCGGCTGAAGGACGTCCTCCCCGAGGACCGCGCGGGCTACGCCGACGAAGTCCAGGAGCTGTTCGACCAGCTCGCCGCCAAGGACGTCACCGTCCGCGGCACCTACGACGTGTCCGGGCTGCGCGCCGACGCCGACCTCATGATCTGGTGGCACGCGGAGACCGCGGACCAGCTTCAGGAGGCGTACAACCTCTTCCGCCGCACCCGTCTCGGTCGCGCGCTGGAGCCGGTCTGGTCGAACATGGCGCTGCACCGCCCCGCCGAGTTCAACCGCTCGCACATCCCGGCGTTCCTCGCCGACGAGACGCCCCGCAACTACATCAGCGTCTACCCCTTCGTGCGCAGCTACGACTGGTACCTGCTGCCCGACGAGGACCGCCGCCGCATGCTCGCCGACCACGGCAAGATGGCCCGCGGCTACCCCGACGTCCGCGCCAACACCGTCGCCTCGTTCTCGCTCGGCGACTACGAGTGGATCCTGGCGTTCGAGGCCGACGAGCTGTACCGCATCGTCGACCTCATGCGCCATCTGCGGGCCTCCGAGGCCCGGCTGCACGTCCGCGAGGAGGTGCCGTTCTACACCGGCCGCCGCAAGTCGGTGGCGGACCTGGTGGCGGGCCTCGCCTAGGAAGCCTTCCCCGGCCGGGGCCTGGGCTTCGGTTCCTGGTGCGGTGCGCAGGCCGCGCGCCGCACCGGGAGCCGCCCCTCCAGCAGATACGCGTCGACATACCCGTTGACGCACGCGTTGGAGCCGCCCGCGATGCCGTGCGTCCCCGCGTCCCGCTCGGTGACCAGGACCGAGCCGGACAGCCGCCGGTGCAGCTCCAGGGCCCCGTCGTACGGGGTCGCCGCGTCCCGCTCGGCGGCCAGGATCAGCGTCGGCGGCAGCTCACCGGGGCCGGTCCGCACGTCCAGCGGCTCCTGCCGGGGCGCCTTCCAGTACGCGCACGGCAGGTTCGTCCACACGTTGTCCCAGGTCTCGAACGGCGCCACGCGCGCGAGGCGCGTGTTGTCGCGGTCCCACACCTTCCACTCGGTGGGCCAGGCCGCGTCGTTGCACTCGACGGCCGTGTACACCGCCGTGGAGTTCTCCGCCTCGACGGCCGCCTCCGGGTGCGGTCCCGCCTGCGCGATCAGCCTCTTCGGGTCGCCCTTCAGATACGTGGACAGCGCCTCCGCCCGGTGCGGCCAGTAGTCGTCGAAGTAGCCGGCCTGGAGGAACGCGCCCTGGAGCTGTCCGGGCCCCACCTTCCCGCCCGCCGGTTCCGCCGCGAGCCGCGCCGCCGCCTTGTCGTAGCTGCGCTGCACCTCGTCCGCGGTGTCACCGAGCCCGTACACGGCGTCGTGCTTGGCCGTCCACTCCCGGAAGTCCGCCCAGCGGCCCTCGAACGCCGCGGACTGGGCGAGGTTGTTGCGGTACCAGATCTGTGAGGGGTCCGGGTCGACCGCCGAGTCGAAGACCATCCGGCGCACGTGCGAGGGGAACAGCGTCGCGTACAGCGCCCCGAAGTACGTGCCGTAGGACGCGCCCATGAACGTCAGCCTGTCCTCGCCGAGCGCGGCCCGGATGACGTCCAGGTCGCGGGCGTTGTTGAGCGAGGTGTAGTGCCGCAGGGCGGTGCCGTTGCGCTCGGCGCAGCCCCGCGCGTACGCCTTCGCCTCGGCGATCCGCTCGCGCTTGTACGACTCCGAGGGGTGCGTGGGCGCCTGCGTGGGCCCCTTGGCGAAGTGCTTGGGGTCCTTGCAGGACAGCGGCGCCGACCTGCCGACGCCGCGCGGGTCGTAGCCGACCAGGTCGTACGCCGCGCCGAGCCGCTTCCACTCGGGGACGTAGCCGATCAGCGGGAAGGAGAGACCGGAGCCGCCCGGGCCGCCCGGGTTGTAGACGAGGGCGCCCTGCCGGGGCACCCTGCGCTTGCTGTTGTGCGGGTCCTTGTGGGTGGCCCGGATCCGGCTCACCAGCAGCTTGATCCGCTTGCCGTCGGGGCGCGCGTAGTCGAGCGGGACGGTGACCGTGCCGCAGCGGATCGCGGCCGGGAGCTCCGCGGACCCGGGGCACGTGCCGAACTCGACCCCGGCGGCCCGGGCCCGGGCGGCGGCCGTCATCGTGCCGAGCAGCTCGGCGGCGCGCGGAACGCCGGTCGCCCCCTCGGCCGGGGCGGCGACCAGGGTGGTGAGGAGCATCGACCCGGCGGCAGAGTAGAGGGCGAGGCCTCTCATCGCGGTTCCCTTCGGTGCACGGCAGCAACAAAGGGGATATTTCGTTCGCCCGTCGGTGAAGGCAAGCACCGTCGCCCGGTGTCGGCGCCAATGCCCCCTGTGCGCCCCCTGGAGAGCGGGGGAGGCCCTTGGCGCCTTGGCGCCGAACAGGCCCTAGACGCCCCGGATGTGGCCCGCGCGCCAGTGGTCGCGGTCGGTGAACGCCGCGGTGAGGTCCGGTTCGCCGACGGCGCGGATACCGCGCACGGCGACCGTGGTGAGGTACGTGCGGTCGCCGCCGCCCGACGCCCGCCGGGCCAGCGTGCCCAGCAGACGCTGACCGGCCGGGGAGGCCCAGCGGGAGTAGGGATGGACCTCGACCCGGGCGATCGCCAGGCAGCTCAGGGTCAGCGCGAGCGGCAGCGCGAACCAGAGGGCGACCAGATGACGCGGCATCTCCGACGGGGCGGGGCTCAGCAGCGCGACGGCGCCGAGCACGAGGACACCGACGGCCGCCGCCTGCACCTGGCGCACCGCCGCCGCCACCGACGTACGGGCGCTGTCGGGCACCGCGAGGCCCGCGCGCACCAGCCGGTCGGCGAGACCGCGCACCGGGGCCGCGGTGGCCGCCGCGTCGCGTACCGGCGCGATACGGGACTGCCCCTCGGGGCCGATCGCCCCGATCACGGAGCGCTCGATCTCGTCCCGGCCGCGCGGGTCCACGACCGTCGCCCACCCCGTGTGGGCGAGTAGCAGCCGGCGCTGGCGGGCCATCGAGACGAGCGTGAGGTCGGCGACCCGGCGTGGGCCGCCGGACAGGAACGCGGCCTCGTAGAGCGTCAGGTCGTGTCCCCGGCCCGTGTCCGCGTCGGTGGCCGCGGTGCGTACGGCGGCCAGGCACAACCGCGTACACGCGGTACCGGCGGTGGCCCAGGCGAGCAGCAGGAGAAGGACCCAGAACATGACGCTGTTCTATGCGACCGGTCTTGGACGCGCCATGCCTTGTTCACGATCCGGACGCACAGTTGCCTGTCTGAGACCTTCCGCTTAGGACCCGGTGGGCAGCGGGCTGCTCGCCGGGGGCGGCAGCGTGTACGTCGGTGTCACCGGGACCGCCGGGACCGGGTCGGCCGTCGGGCCCGGTGGGCCGGGGGAGCGGGTGATCGGCGGCGTGGAGTCGGCGGCCAGCTGCTCGGCCAGCGCGTCGAAGTCGACGTAGCCGGTGGCCTCCAGGATCTTGATGTGATCGAGGACGGTCGTGTTGGCGTCGTCGGCCAGGGTCCTGACTAGGGAGTTGCGGGTGCTCGCCCGGACCTGGGCGACCAGCGAGAAGACCCTGCCGTGCGCCAGCCGCAGGATGTTCGCGAACTGCCGGTCGTACTCGACGCCTTGGGCCGAGTCCAGGGTGGCCAGCCACTGCTTCTGCTGCTCGTTGGGCTCGTTGGGGAGCTGGAGCCCGAGCTGGGACGCCACGTCACGGACCCGTTCGTCCAGGAACGTGTGCCCGTCGACGAGATGCTGCCCCGCCGTGCGCACGGCGGCGGTGGTGCCCTTCTGGAGGGCCTGCCGGCCGGCCGGCAGCTCCCACAGCCCGGCCAGCCGGACTTTGACGACGAACTCGCGGTCCAGCGCGGACAAGGGCCCGTATCTCGTCGCCACGGTCTGGGCGTTGAGCACGTCGGCGCTGGTCCCGGACCGGTCGGCGTACGACCAGATCGGGAAGAGCAGCGCCACGATGGTCGCCGTCAGGCCCGTGATGATGAGCCCGGTACCACTGAGAATGCCTCGGCCTCTGACCGGGGGTCGGGGTCGCATGGTGCCTCCTGCTTGCGGCACCGCACGCTAATGCTCTTCAGGTGCGGGACTGGCATATTACCGCCCGGTCTACGACAACTGCCGTACGGGACAGGAGGGTTGCAACCGGGACACCAAGGGCGAATGGGGGAGGGTGAGGTGGTGCCGTACAGCCGCAAAACGGTGTGAAGCGTATGCGGAATCCGTCTGTGGGACCTGTGGTGTTAACCCGGGCACATTCCGACGTGGACGCGGTGTCGGTACATGTCCGGCCGGGGCACCACGGCCGGCGTAGTCCGGCTGCGCCGCTCGCTGTCAGCGGCGCAGCAGCACCCGGCGGGTCGCGCGGGCCAGCCGCACCGCCGGGCGGTGCGAGCGCGGGCGTGAGCCGGAGCGCTCCAGCCACCACTCGCGCAGCTCACCGCGAGCCCGTGCGTCCTCGGGAAGCTCCGACCGGAGCAGATGACCCGCGAAGTCCAGCGCGTCCCGGCGGTAGCCGCCGGACATCGGGTGTCCGTGGGCGTACCCGAGGAACGCGGTCCGGTACTCCGCGCCGAGGATCTCCGGCAGCTCCGGGGCGATCTTCGCCACCACGTCCGCCCGCTTCCCGGCGAGCGCCCGCGCCTGCACCCCCAGCCGCACCCGGTCGAACCCCTCGGGCACGGGTGTCCCGGCGACGAGCGCGGAGAGCAGCGCGGTCTGCGCGAGGGCGAGCCGCTGACGGGCGGGGGAGAGGTCCGCCGAGGCGTCGGGAGTCCTCCCGTGGGCCGGCGTTCCCTCGCGGGCCGTCGTCGCGGCCTGCTCGCGCCCCTTCTCCAGCGCGCCCCTGATGGCCGTCAGCTCCCCCTCCAGCTCGGCCTCCGCGGGGAAGTTCTCGTCCCGCTCCAGCAGCACGCCCGGCGGCGAGACGCGGGAGGCGAGGTCGGTGAGGATGTCCAGGACCGGCCGGGGGACGGGGTGGGCGTGGCTGTCGTGCCAGACGCCGTCCCGCTCGAAACCGCCGGCGACGTGGACGTAGGCGATGGCCTCCAGCGGGAGCGCGGAGAGCGCCTCGGCGGGGTCCTCGCCGCGGTTGACGTGGTTGGTGTGCAGGTTCGCCACGTCGATGAGCAGCTTCACGCCGGTCCGGTCGGCCAGCTCGTACAGGAACTGGCCCTCGGTCAGCTCCTCGCCCGGCCAGGAGATCAGCGCGGCGATGTTCTCGACGGCCAGCGGTACGGGCAGCGCGGCCTGGGCGATGCGGATGTTCTCGCACAGCACGTCGAGGGCGTCGCGGGTGCGCGGGACCGGCAGCAGGTGGCCGGCCTCCAACGGCGTGGAGGCGGTGAGCGGGCCGCCCGCGCGGACGAACGCGATGTGCTCGGTGACCAGGGGCGACCCCAGTGCCCGGGCGCGCTCGGCGAGGGCCGTCAGCCGCGCCTCGTCGGGGCGGTCGGCGCCGCCGAGACCGAGGGAGACGCCGTGCGGGACGACGGTCACCCCGCGCTCGCGCAGCCGCGTCAGCGACTCGGGGAGATGGCCGGGACAGGTGTTCTCGGCCACGACCTCGACCCAGTCGATGCCCGGCATGCGCTCCACCGCGTCCGCGATCTCCGGCCGCCATCCGATTCCCGTGCCCAGTCGCTCCATGGTCCGTCCCCTCCCCGGTCTCCTCCGGATCCGCTCGGTGTGTGAGGGGGGTATGACCCCCGCCATCCGATACGAACCCCGGAGCGGGAACGTTCAGAGCAACATTTGAGGTTGGGGCCCGTCCGGCGGGCGGCCTCCGGGGTCCCCGGGTCAGCGCAGTGCCGGGTGGTCCGCCACCACCGTGCAGGACCCCGGCGCGATCTCCGTGAACCCCGCGTCCCTGACCAGCGGCAGCCCGCCGGTGACGAGTTCCCGCCACCGCGCGGGCGACGCGGTCCGCACGGCGAGCGGGAAGCCCGCGTCCCGCCAGGCGGCCTTCTCCTCGTCGGACAGCTCCCACCAGGCGAGCTGGGCGCCGTGCCCGGCCTGGGCCATCAGCTTCCCGGCCGACATGTCGAGATCGGGGTTCGTCCACAGCACGGGCCCGCCCGGGTCGGCGTCCGCCGGGGGCTCCGGGTCGTCCAGGTCGGTGCCGGACACCTGGAGCTTGGCCAGCTCCTTGGGCCAGCCGTCGAGCGGCACCGGCGGATAGACCCGCACCTCGGCCGACTTCCCGGTGACCGTGATCCCCGGCAGTGCCTCCGCCTTGCGCCACTCCGCGCCCCGCGCCCGCCGCACGACCTTGCGGATGCGCGCGTCCTGCCAGTCCCGCATGGCCCCGGCCCACTCGCCGTCCCCGAGGGAACGCTCGTCGCTCAGCACGGTGAGCACCGCCCGCGCGGCCGTCTCCAGGGCGTCCGTTCGGGCCGGGGGAGAGGCCTTCTCGATCCGGACGACCAGGGGGAGCACGAACTGCGGCGCGGTGTCACGGGCGCCGGCCTCGTCCTGGAAGGGGTGCTGGGGTGCCTGCTGCGAAGGACTGTCACTCACGTCGGCCCACCTTACGTCCCGCCGTGACGCGACAGGTTCCCACCGCCGGGCTCCCGCCGCCGGCCGCGTTCGCCACCCGGCCGGTGCCGTGGTCGCCGACGGGCCGCGCCGGGCCGTCGACGCCGGTCGAGGTGACGCCGTGACGGGAGCGGGCGCCGACCGGCCCGTCCCGGTGCCGCCCCTGGGCCGTCGCCGTGCTGCCCGCGGCCGTCCCGTTCGCCCGGGTCCGCGGCCTCACGCCAGGGCCGTCACCCCGAACAGGCGGTCCGCTGGGCTTCCTGCCACTCGCAGACCGGGCAGAGGGTGATGCCCTTGTGCGACTCCGGGTACTCCGTCGGCTTCCGGCACAGCACGCACTCCGCGTACGGCGGCTCCTCGGCCACGGGAGGCTTCGGGGCGTCGCCGGTCGCGCAGTACTCGTCCTCGCTCATGACTCCAGCGTAGGACGGTCAGCGGCTCGCCCCGATCAGCTCGGAGACCTTCACGAACCGGTACCCCCGGGCGCGCAGCTCCGGCACGATCCGCCGCAGCGCCCGCTCGGTCGTCGGGGCGGCGCTGCGGGTGCAGTGCATGACGACGACCGACCCCGGCCGCACCCCCTTCAGCACGTCCTCGGCCACCGCGTCCGCGTCCGTCGCGAACGCGTCGCCGCTCACCACGTCCCACTGCACGGCCGTCACCCCGGCCGGGGTGAGCGCCTTGAGGGCGGCACGGTCGTAGCAGCCGCCGGGGAACCGGAAGTACGGCATCGCGTGTTCCACCCCGGCCTCGCGGAACGCGGCGTACGCCCGCTCGACGTCGGTCCGCATCCGCTCCGGGGACACCGTGGGCAGCCCGTAGCAGTCACCGGTGAAGGCGTAGTGGCTGTACGAGTGGTTGGCGACCTCGAACAGGGGGTCCTGGCCGATCGTGCGGGCCTGGACCGGGTACTGCTCGGCCCAGCGGCCCGTCATGAACACGGTCGCGGGCACCTTCAGCGCCCGCAGCGCCGCGATGAGCGGGGGATTGTCGAACCGCTCGCCCGCCGCGGCCCGGGGGCCCTGGTCGGCCGTCATGTCGGCGTCGAAGGTGAGGGCGACGGTCCTGCCCGCGGTCCGCGGACCGTGCTCGAACACCGGGGTGAGCCCGGCGGGGCCCGGCGCGAGGGTCGGCGGCGCCGAGGGGGCGGTGGCGGAGGGGGCCGGACGGGCGGCCCGCGGGGCCTCGGGGGCGGCGGTGCCGCAGGCGGTGAGCGCGGCGCCCAGGACCCAGGCGGTGACGGCACAGGAGGCGACCGCCCGGCGGACGTGCCGGGCCGGTCGGACGCGGCGCACTGGTCGTACTGGAGTGATCACCGCATGAACATAAGTGGAGGAATCGGGCGCTTCCGGGATTGGGTCGTCTCACGCGCCGGGTGTGCGCCCTTCGGACGTCCCCCGGTCGCCGCTCAGCAGACGCGCCCGGCACTCCGCCACGTCGAAGTCCGCCTTCGGGTACTGCGGGTCCAGGGCCTCCAGGTGTTCCAGGAGGAGCCGGCTGACGGCCCAGTTCCGGTACCACTTGCGGTCGGCCGGGACGACGTACCAGGGGGCCTGCGGGGTGGAGCAGCGTTCCAGGGCCAGCTCGTAGGCGTGCTGGTAGGCGGGCCACAGCGCGCGTTCGTCGATGTCGCCCGGGTTGAACTTCCAGTGCTTGTCCGGGCGGTCCAGGCGTTCGAGGAGGCGGTCGCGCTGTTCGTCGAAGGAGATGTGGAGGAAGCACTTGACGAGGGTGACGCCGTCGTCGGCCAGCGCCTGCTCGAAGTTGTTGATCTTGTTGTAGCGGCGGCCGATCTCGGTGGCCGGGGCGAGCTCGCGGACGCGCGCGATGAGCACGTCCTCGTAGTGCGACCGGTCGAAGATGCCCAGCTCGCCCGCGCGGGGCAGGGCCTGGCGGATGCGCCACAGGAAGGGGTGCCGGCGTTCCTCGGGGGTGGGCGCCTTGAACGCCTTGATACGGCAGCCCGACGGGTTGAACAGGCCGATCACGTGCTTGACCGTGCCGCCCTTGCCGCTGGTGTCCATGCCCTGGAGCACCAGCAGGACGCGGCGCCGGTCACCGGCGGTGCCCGCCGCCCACAGCCGCTCCTGGAGCTCACCGAGACGGCCGCCCATCGCGGCCAGGTCCGCCGGGGCGGCCTTCTTGTCCTTCGGGCCGCCGGGCGTCGCGCGCGGGTCCCGGGCGGACAGGTCGACCGGTTCGCCGGGCGGGACGCGCAGCCGCTCGCCCAGCCCGCGGTCCTTGCTGTGCTTGGCCATGGCTGCCCCTGTCGGTGCCGGTCCGGTCGTCCCTCGATCCTGCGCCGGGCGGCGGGGTGCCGCCACCCGGCGCAGTCGCGTCCCACCGGTGCGTCACCGGCGGGTCATCGGTGCCAGGGGCCCGTCACCGCGAACGTCGTGCCGGGCGTGTAGCAGTTGACGTACATCGTCCGGCCGTCGGGGGAGAAGGTGACACCGGCGAACTCGCCCCACTCCGGGGCCTGCTCGGTGCCGATGTTCTGCGCGTTGCGGGCCATCGCGTAGACCTCGCCCGTGCGCGTCACGCCGTAGACGTGCTGGACGCCGTTGCCGTCCTCGCAGACCATCAGGCCGCCGCTGGGCGCGAGGCAGATGTTGTCCGGGGACTCGCCGGGGAGCTGGACGTCGGTGTCCGGGCCGAACACGATCACCAGGGTGAGACGGCGGCGCTGGGGGTCGTAGCGCCAGATCTGCCCGTAGTGGTCGGCGGCCGACCCCTCCGCGCTGTGCGCGAACGACGAGACGAAGTACACGCACCGGCCGCCCCAGTAGCAGCCCTCCAGCTTCTGCGCGTGGGTGATGCCCTTCGGCCCGAAGTCCTGGAGCCTGATCGGGGTCCGGGCGGCGAGCGGGTCGGGGACGTCCACCCAGGTGACACCGTCGAAGCTCGCCCCCGTCTGCTGCACGGACGACAGGTCGGGGACGCCCGGCACCCGCATGGCCTGGAGCCGGCCGCCCGCGCGCAGCGAACCCAGCCCGCCCAGCGGCTTCTCGGGCAGGAAACGGTAGAAGAGGCCGAAGGGCTGCAGGAAGGCGTCCTCGGTCTCGTAGACGACACCGCTCCTCGGGTCGACGGCGATCGCCTCGTGCTGGAAGCGGCCCATCGCGGTCAGCGGCACGGCGCCCGAGCGGTGCGGATCGGCGCCGTCGACCTCGAAGATGAACCCGTGGTCCTTGGTGTACCCGTTGGTCCCGGCCAGGTCCTCGGTCTCCTCGCAGGTCAGCCAGGTGCCCCAAGGCGTGGGCCCGCCCGCGCAGTTGACGGCAGTACCGGCGATGGCGACGCGCTCGGAGAGGACGTTCCCGCGCTGGTCGAGCGTCAGCGACGTACAGCCGCCCTTGCCCGCCGGGTCGTAGGTCAGGCCCTCGACCGTCGGGACGGGGACCTTGCCGGTGCTGCGGTTCTCGTGGTTGCGGACCAGATGGACGCGGCCGTGTCTGCCGGTGAAGGCGGACATGCCGTCGTGGTTGGAGGGGACCGGGCCCTCACCGGAGCGGAGCTGATCGCCCTCGCGGGATAGGACCCGATAGCGGAAACCTTCCGGCAGATCGAGGAGACCGGCCGGGTCGGGCACCAGGGGGCCGTAGCCGGAGCGGCCGGAGGGCTGGGCGGCGGCGGTGCCGGCGAAGAGCTCGGAGAGGGCGCCGGTGAAGGCGATGCCCGCTCCCAGGGCGCCGGAGCGGGCGAGGATCTGTCGTCGTGTGGCGGACATGGCGGAGCGACCTTCCTGCTGGCGGACAGGACTGTGACTCCGCTGTGTCTACCATTTGATGTCTCCCGCGTGAACTACGCGCGTCGTCGTGTCACTTGGCCGGGTCGCGCCCCGGGGGCGCGGGGTGCTCCTGCGCCCGCTCCAGGAACCGCAGCAGCTCCACCGGGAAGGGCAGCACCAGCGTCGAGTTCTTCTCGGCGGCGACCGCCACCACCGTCTGCAACAGCCTGAGCTGGAGCGCGGCGGGCTGCTCGGACATCTCCTTGGCGGCCTCGGCGAGCTTCTTCGACGCCTGGAGCTCGGCGTCCGCGTTGATGATCCGGGCCCGCCGCTCCCGGTCGGCCTCCGCCTGCCGGGCCATCGAACGCTTCATCGCGTCCGGCAGCGACACGTCCTTGATCTCGACCCGGTCGACCTGGACGCCCCAGCCGACGGCCGGGCTGTCGATCATCAGCTCCAGGCCCTCGTTGAGCTTCTCCCGGTTGGACAGCAGATCGTCCAGCTCGCTCTTGCCGATGATCGACCGCAGCGAGGTCTGCGCCATCTGCGAGACCGCGAACCGGTAGTCCTCGACCTTCACCAGCGCGCTCGGCGCGTCGACCACCCGGAAGTAGACGACCGCGTCCACGCGGACCGTCACGTTGTCCCGGGTGATGCCCTCCTGGGCGGGCACCGGCAGGGTGACGATCTGCAGGTTGATCTTGTGCATCCGGTCCACGAACGGGATCACCATCGCGAGACCGGGCTCGCGCACGCCGTCCCTCAGCCGCCCGAGCCGGAAGACGACCCCGCGCTCGTACTGCTTGACGACCCGCGCCGCGGCGGAGACGTACACGAGTCCGGCCGCACCGGCCGCGACGGCCACCGCCACCACTTCCTGGAGCATGACGACCCCCTTCGTACGCTGTCACGAGAGGTCTTTTGTCTGCTCTTTCAACGATATGCCCGGCTCCCGGCCAGAAGCCAGAAGCCGGGCGAGCACGTCAGACGGAGGTCATCCGTACCGGTTCCGTACCGACCGCGCTGTGCCGTTCCGCCCAGTTCTCCAGGGCCGTGCGGCAGGCGTGGTCGAGGTGGTGGAGGCCGGAGAGGTCCAGCTCCACCGGGCGGTCCTGCGGGAGCGCCTCCAGGCTGTCGAGGATCTTCGGCAGCCGCAGGAAGGTCGCGTTGCCCGACAGATACGCCTGGACGGGACCCGCGCCCTTGTCCACGACCTCCAGCTTCAGATGCGAGGCCTCCCAGGCGGTCTTGGCGACGGCCAGCGCCAGACCGATCAGCACGCCCTCGAACATGCTGACCGCGACGATCGAGACGGCCGTGGCCATCAGGATCAGCGCCTCGCCGCGGTGCTCGCGCCACAGCCCCGCGATCGCCCGCACCGGGATCAGCTTCGCGCCGGAGTAGACCAGGATGCCCGCGAGCGCCGGGATCGGGATGTAGGCGAGGACGCCCGGCAGCAGCGCCGCGAACAGCAGCAGCCACACCCCGTGCAGGACCCGGGACGCCTTCGTCCGCGCGCCCGCCTGGACGTTCGCCGCGCTGCGCACGATCACGGCCGTCATCGGCAGCGCGCCCAGCACACCGCACAGCGCGTTGCCCGCGCCCTGGGCGACCAGTTCCTTGTCGTACTCGGTGCGCGGCCCGTCGTGCAGCCGGTCCACGGCCGCCGCGCTGAACAGCGACTCGGCGGACGCGATCAGCGTGAACGCGAGGATCGTGGCGAGCACGGCGACGTCCGCCAGCTCGCCGAAGGCGGACAGGGACGGCGGCTGGACCGAGCCCAGCAGCCCCTGCACCTCGACGGTGGCGACCGGCATCGCGAACGCGGTCGCGGCGGCCGTCGCCAGTCCGACCGCGGCCAGCGGACCGGGCAGGGAGCGCACGACGGACGGCATCCGCTTCCACAGCACCATCACGGCGACGGTGCCGACGCCCAGCCCCA
This sequence comes from Streptomyces sp. NPDC090106, assembly GCF_044747265.1. NCBI lineage: Bacteria > Bacillati > Actinomycetota > Actinomycetes > Kitasatosporales > Streptomycetaceae > Streptomyces > Streptomyces sp. NPDC090106. The sequence continues at coordinate 143,256 of NZ_JBIVDS010000006.1, forward strand.
GCGCGGCCAGTGCCTCGGCGTCTCCCAGGGCCTCCACGAGCGCCCCGGGCAGTCCGGCTATCTTGCCGAGCCCCGAGGCGGGCGCCTCCGCCCCGGCCATCGCGTAGAGCTGTCCGGCGATCAGCACCAGGCCGATGCCGGCGAGCATGCCCTCGACGACCGAGACGGAGATGGCCCGGAACCAGCGGCCGAGCCTGAGGACGCCCATGGCGATCTGGAGCACCCCGGTGACCAGCACGATCACCCCGAGCACGGGCAGCCCGAACTCCCGGACCGCCTCGAAGACGAGCACGGTCATACCGGCGGCGGGCCCCGAGACCTGGAGGCTGCTGCCCCGCATGAGCCCGGTGACGATGCCGCCCACGATGCCGGTGGCCAGGCCCAGTTCGGCCGGGACACCGGAGGCGACGGCCACGCCCACGCACAGCGGCAGCGCGACCAGGAAGACGACCAGGGACGCGGCGAAGTCCCGCCGCAGATGAGGGTGGTTGGTCATCGCGCCGCTCACAGGGCCTGGAAGGCGTCGGTGTCCGGCCGGTGTTCGAGCACCGCTCCCGTGTGCACCTCGTAGTACCAGGCGCGGAGCGTGAGGTGACGTGCCGCCAGCTTCGCCTCGATGAACGGGTACGAGCGCAGCCGCAGCACCTGGGCGAGGACATGGCTCTGCACGCCCTCGGCCACGGCCGGGTCCTCGACGGCCCCGGCGGGCCGCGGTTCGGCCCGCGCGAGCCAGTCGCGCACGGCGGGTACGGCGGTCAGGTCGTCCCCGCGCACCAGCGCGCCCACCGCGCCGCAGTGCGAGTGGCCGCAGACGACGATGTCGGTGACGCCGAGGACCTCCACGGCGTACTCGATGGTGGCCGCCTCGCTCGTGGGGTGCTCGGAGGCGTACGGGGGGACGATGTTGCCCGCGGTGCGCAGCTCGAAGAGCTCGCCGGGGCGGGCGCCGGTGATCAGGGCCGGGACGACCCGTGAGTCGGAGCAGGTGATGAACAGGACCTGAGGGGACTGCCCTTCGGCTAGTTTGGCGAACTCCTCAGGGCGCTGTCCGAACAGACGGGCGTTGTCGATGAGGGGCTGCATATGCGGTGACTCCTCCTGGCGCGCCGCAGCGGCGCGTCGGGTCTGCACGACAGATGTGGGGGGACGGCCGTCTCTCAGGCGTACGCGATCGCGCAGACGTACGCGGTCGCGAACATATGTCTGAGAGCGAAGAGAGGGAGCGCCGGGGGCGTGCCGGGGCGCATCGGGCAGCCGGATCGAGCCGTCCTACCTGGCAACATGCGCCCCCCTCCCGACAGTTCACGGCCTTGACCTGGACCAAGAATTGGTCAATGAATGGTCAAGAAACATGTTAACCCTGCAAAGTCATTTGCAGGGTTAACTTAGCGTTTCCGGCTGAAGACAGCCTGAAAGCGCGGGTGGGTCGGCCGGAACCAGCCCTTGACCTGGGGTTGTTGAAGGCTTAGGCGGTCTCGACGAGGCCCTTGCCGTCGCGCGCCAGCGCGGTGAGCCGCGATATCGCGCGGAAGTACTTCTTGCGGTAGCCGCCGGCCAGCATCTCCTCGCTGAACAGGCGGTCGAAGGGCAGTCCGGACGCCAGCACCGGGACCTCGCGGTCGTAGAGCCGGTCCGCGAGGACGACGAGACGCAGCGCCGTCGACTGGTCCGGGACGGGCTGGACGTCGGTCAGGCACACCGCCTTCAGGCCATCGGTCAACGCACCGTAACGGCTGGGGTGGACGCGGGCGAGGTGCTCCAGCAGCGCCGAGAAGTCGTCGAGCGAGGCGCCCTCGGTGGCGTACGCGGCCTTGGTGACCTGTTCGTCGCTGTAGGGCGCGGGGGCCTCGGGCAGCCCGCGGTGGCGGTAGTCCTCGCCGTCGATGCGCAGCGTGCGGAAGTGCGCCGACAGGCCCTGGATCTCGCGCAGGAAGTCGACCGCGGCGAAACGGCCCTCACCGAGCTTGCCGGGCAGCGTGTTGGAGGTCGCGGCGAGCGCCACGCCCGCCTCCACGAGCTTGCGCAGCAGGCTGGAGACGAGCACGGTGTCGCCCGGGTCGTCGAGCTCGAACTCGTCGATGCACAGGAGGCGGTGACCGGACAGCGTCTGGACCGTCTGCTGGAACCCCAGGGCGCCCACGAGGTTGGTCAGCTCGACGAAGGTGCCGAACGCCTTCAGGGAGGGCTCGGCCGGGGTGGCGTGCCACAGGGAGGCGAGGAGGTGGGTCTTGCCGACGCCGTAGCCGCCGTCGAGGTAGACGCCGCGGGGACCGGAGGGTGCCTTGGCCTTCGCCTTGCCGAAGCCGAACAGGCCGCGCCGGCCGCCGCCGGTGGCGTGCGCCCCGCCGAGGCCGCCCGCGAAGCCCTCCAGCACCCGCACGGCCTCGAACTGGCTCGGCTGGTTCGGGTCCGGCATGTAGGTGCCGAAGCGGACCGAGTCGAAGCGCGGCGGCGGCACCATCTCGGCGACCAGACGGTCCGCGGGGACGTGCGGCTCGCGGGCGCACAGGGACACGGGGGCCGCGTCCGCTATCGGGCTGATCCCGGAGGCGGTGGATGAGGAGGACGACACGGTTCCCCATGCTAGGGCCTGCCCGGCGGACCGGGGCGCCCGGGACGGAGGGGGCGGCACGGGAGGGGGCAGGGCCGAGCCGGGCCCCGGGAGCCGGAGGCCGACGGCAACGCCGCAGATGAGCGGGGTCGGGCCCGGTGGGCGCGGCACGATGGACCGGGGAGGTCGCCCGGTACCGTGCCACACTGCACGACATGCGACGCCTGTTCCCTGTGACCGACAAGACAGCGGCGAACGCCTCCGGGGCCGAGCCGGCCGACCGCGAGTGGACCCTCCAGGAGCTGGCCTACGCCTACGCCTACCCCGCCCCCGACGCGGCCGGGGCGCCCTGGCTGCGGGCCAACATGGTGTCCACGCTCGACGGGGCCGCTCAGCACGACGGCCGGTCCCAGCCCCTCTCCACCGCCTCCGACATGCGGATCTTCGGCACCCTGCGGGCGCTCGCGGATGTCGTCGTGGTCGGTGCGGAAACGGTACGGCAGGAGGGGTATCGCCCGGCACGCGCGCGTGCGGAGTTCGCCGCCGCGCGCGAGGCGGCCGGACAGGATCCCGCGGCGGCGATCGCGGTGGTCAGCGCGGGCCTCGACCTGGACTTCTCGCTGCCCCTGTTCACCTCACCGCTGGTCCCCACCCTGATCCTCACCGGCGCCTCGGCCCCCTCCGACCGGGTCGCCGCCGCGGAGAAGGCGGGCGCGCGGGTGGTGATCGCCGGTGACGGGGCCGGCGTGGAGCCCGCGCGCGCGGTCACGGCCCTCGCCGGGCTCGGGCACACCCGGCTGCTCACCGAGGGCGGACCACGGCTGCTCGGACAGTTCGTGGCCGCCGGCGCGCTGGACGAGATGTGCCTGACCCTCGCGCCGATGCTCAACGCGGGGGACGCCCAGCGGATCACCGGGGGGCCGTCCGTTCCGGTTCCGCGGCGGTTCGCACTGGTGTCCCTGCTGGAGGAGGAGGGGTTCCTCTTCGGCCGCTACCGGCGCACCTGACATTCGACCAGGCGTACGCCGGTCCTCAGATCGGCGGAATCTCCCGTTCCGTTTAGCTTCCGACGGGCACACTAAATCTCGCAGCCCCGTGAGATCACGGGGCAGGATGGTTTCCGCAGAAGGGGCGCGCGGTGTTCAGAAGCGTATTGATGATCGAGAAGGCGCTGACGTCCGCGGACGTCGAGTTCGTCACCACCCTCCACGGGGACGAGCAGGTCAGCTTCCAAGTGCTCCTCCAGCCGCGCGGCGACCAGGCCGACCGGCTGCTGCGGGCGATCGACGACGTCGCACTCGGCGAACTCGACGAGGTCGCGCACGAGCGCGAGGTTCCGGAAGGGGCCGCGGCCCGCGATTTCGGGGAGCGGGCCCTGGAGGTCTCGTTGCGGGCGCTGCGCGCCTCGGGCAGCGAGGCGGAGGGGCGGCTGATCGAGGACCACCCCCTGGACGCGCTGAAGTCGCTCGTCGACGAGTTCACGGCGGACGAGGTGATCGTCCTGACCGATCCCCACTACGTGGAGGAGTTCTTCCACCGCGACTGGGCCTCCCGGGCCCGGCACAAGGTGGGGGTGCCGGTGCTGAAGCTGTTCTCGCACAGCGAGTCGTAGGCGGGCGCGGGCAGGGACGCGGTCGTGGCCGGGTGCCCGGGCCGGGTGTCCGTGACTGTCGGTGGCTCGGCATAGGCTTGCCGCTGACCGTCCGCCGTATCCGTACGTACAGGGAGAACCACATGGCACCCGGCCTTCCCCCCGCCATGGACCGACCGCACTTCATCGGCATCGGCGGCGCCGGGATGTCGGGGATCGCCAAGATCCTCGCCCAGCGCGGGGCCGCGGTGGCGGGCAGCGACGCCAAGGAGTCGGCGACCGCCGAGGCCCTGCGCGCGCTGGGGGCGACCGTGCACATCGGACACGCGACGGAACACCTCGCCGACGACGCGAGCTGCGTGGTCGTCTCCTCCGCGATCCGCCAGGACAACCCGGAGCTGGCCCGCGCGGCCGAGCTGGGCATTCCGGTCGTGCACCGGTCCGACGCGCTGGCCGCCCTCATGGACGGGCTGCGGCCGATCGCGGTCGCGGGCACCCACGGCAAGACGACGACCACCTCGATGCTGGCCGTCTCCCTGACCGAACTGGGCCTGCACCCGTCGTACGCCATCGGCGGCGACCTGGACGCCCCCGGCTCCAACGCGCTGCACGGCGACGGCGAGATCTTCGTCGCCGAGGCCGACGAATCGGACCGCAGCTTCCACAAGTACGCCCCCGAGGTCGCGATCGTCCTCAACGTGGAGCTGGACCACCACGCGAACTACGCCTCCATGGACGAGATCTACGAGTCCTTCGAGACGTTCGCGGGCCGGATCGTCCCCGGCGGCACGCTGGTGATCTCCGCCGACCACGAGGGTGCCCGGGAACTCACCCGCCGGCTCGCCGCGAGCGACGTGCGGGTGGTGACGTACGGCGAGGCGCCGGACGCCGACGTACGCGTGCTGTCGGTGCTCCCTCAGGGCCTGAAGAGCGAGGTCACGGTCGTCCTCGACGGCCAGGAGCTGACCTTCGCGGTCTCCGTGCCCGGCCGCCACTACGCGCACAACGCGGTGGCCGCGCTCGCGGCGGGCGCGGCGCTGGGCGTCCCGGCGGCCGAGCTGGCCCCGGCCATCGCGGCGTACACGGGGGTGAAGCGGCGCCTCCAGCTCAAGGGCGAGGCGGCGGGCGTCCAGGTGATCGACTCCTACGCCCACCACCCCACCGAGATGACCGCCGACCTGGAGGCGATGCGCGCGGCGGCCGGTGACGCCCGCATCCTCGTGGTCTTCCAGCCCCACCTCTTCTCCCGCACCCAGGAGCTGGGCAAGGAGATGGGCCAGTCGCTGGCCCTCGCCGACGCCTCCCTGGTCCTGGACATCTACCCGGCCCGCGAGGACCCGATCCCCGGCATCACCAGTGACCTGATCATCGAGGCCGCGCGGGCCGCGGGTGCCGATGTGACGCCGGTCCACGACAAGGCGGATGTGCCGTCCGTCGTCGCGGGAATGGCGAAGCCCGGTGATCTCGTTCTCACCATGGGCGCGGGTGACGTGACGGACCTCGGCCCGCTGATCCTGGACCGTCTGTCGAAGTGAGGGGCTGAGCAGCATGTCGTACGACGTCGAGAAGCCGGACGAGCAGTGGCGCGCGGAACTGACCCCGGCCGAATACGCCGTCCTGCGCCAGGCCGGCACCGAGCCCGCGTTCGCCGGTGAGTACACCGACACCAAGAAGAAGGGCGTCTACTCCTGCCGCGCCTGCGGCGCCGAGCTCTTCACCTCCACCACCAAGTTCGAGTCCCACTGCGGCTGGCCGTCCTTCTACGACCCCAAGGACACCGACGCCGTCGAACTCATCGAGGACCGCTCCCACGGCATGGTCCGCACGGAGGTCCGCTGCTCCCGCTGCGGCTCCCACCTCGGCCACGTGTTCGCGGGCGAGGGCTATGCCACACCCACGGACCAGCGGTACTGCATCAACAGCATCTCGCTGCGACTGACGGAGGACGAGGGCTGACGCCGGCGTGAACCGGCTGAGCGGCTCTTGGACGCTGTCCGGGAGCCGCCGTCCGGCGGGGTGCCACGGGTGCTTTTCGCCGACGTGTGGATATCGACCACCTGTGCGGAAAGGATTCCCCCGAGGCGCTGGTTCGGGCGCACGGTGTGAGGGGGCGCGCGTGCGGGGCCACGGGCTCGATGCGCACAACGAGTTGAGCGGCACGGTGCACGGAGCGGTCGTGCAGGCCGGCGCGGTGTACGGCGATGTCCACATCGGCTCCGCGCCGCGTCCTGTGGACGAGACTCCCTGGCAGCTTCCGCCGCGCGGGCATGTGGTCGACCGATCGCCGGAACTGCGGGAGCTGGAACGGCACCGGGCCCACGCCCTGCGTCAGGACAGGCACGTGCTGGCCGCGGTGAGCGGCCTCGGCGGGGTCGGCAAGACCACCCTCGCGGTGAAGTGGCTGACCACGCTGCGCCCCGACTTTCCCGACGGGCAGCTGTATGCGGATCTCGGCGCCCAGTCGGCCGAGGGGCCGGTGCTCCCGGGCGAGATACTCGGACGCTTTCTGCGGGCCTTGGGCATCCCCGTGCAACAGGTGCCGGTCACGCCGGCCGAGCGGTCCGTCCTGTACCGGTCACTGACCGCGGGCCGGCGTCTCGTCGTGCTGCTCGACGATGCCGCGACCGCCGCACAGGTACGGCCCCTGCTGCCCGGCGGCGCCAATGTGACCGCGGTGACGAGCCGAAACAGACTGCCGGGGCTGGCGGTCGACGGCTGCCGGGCCGTCCACCTGGACGCGCTTGCTCCCGAGGCGGCCGTCGAACTGCTCGCCGACACCCTCTCCGACGGCCGGGTGGCCGCCCAGCCCGACGATGCTCGCACACTGGTCGAGCTCTGTGCCGGACTGCCCCTGGCGGTCCGGGTCGCGGGCGCCCGGCTCGCGGCGCGTCCCGGCCGACGCATCACCACGATGGTTCACGCCCTCAAGGAAGAGCACGACCGGTTGGAGGTGTTGGCCATCGACGGAGACCACAACGTCCGGGCGGCCCTGGACCTGTCCTACCGGGCGCTGCCCCCTCAGGCCGCTCGGTTGTACCGGCTGCTGGGACTCCATGCCGGTCCGGAGTTCGGGAGCGGTGTCGCGGCGGCCGTGCTGGCCGGCGAGGCGAGCGCGGCCCCGGCCCTGCTGGAGACGCTGCATGACGCGAGTCTCCTCCTGGACGCGGGAGAAGAGCGCCACCGTTTCCACGACCTGGTACGGCTGCACGCCGCCGCTCGGGCGCGGGAGGAGGAACCGCTCGAGGAGCGGGAACGGGCCGTACGCCGGATCGCCGACCACTACCTCGCGAGCGCCACTCGCGCAGAAGAGATCATCGACCCCCAGCACCGCACCATGGCACGTGACTTCGGTCCGGGGCCGGTGGTCGTCGCCGATGTCGGCCGGAACGCCGAAGCCGCCCTGGACTGGCTGGAGCGGGAGCTGCCGCAGCTCATGGCCGTGCTGCGGCGCTCCCGCGCCGAAGGCAGTCCGACCGTCGCCTGGCAGCTCGCGGACGCCCTGTGGCCCCTCTTCCTGCGCCGCAAGTTCTACGACGACTGGCACGGCGCACATGAGGAAGGCCTCGCTGCGGCAACCGAGTCGGGGGACACGGCCGCGCAGTGCCGGATGCTCACCTCCGGCGGAGTGGGTCGACTGGGCTCCGGGGATCACGGGCGCGCCCTGGAGATGTTCGAGCGTGCGGCCCGGCTCTTCGAGGACCGCGGCGACCGGCTCGGCCTGGCTCGGACGCTCAACTACCGGGGACTCGCCCTGCAACGACTCGGGCGATCGGGCGAAGCCGCCGAACTGTTCCGGCGCGCGGCGGCCGAGTTGCCGGTCCACGGTGACCGGCGAGCCGGCGCGCTGGCGGGCCTGAATCTCGCGGACGTCGCTCTGGCGACAGGCCACGCAGAAGAAGCCGTCCAGCAGGGTGCTTCCGCCCGCGACGCCCTTCGGAGTGCCGGTGACACGTACAACGCCGCCCGCGCGGAAACCCTTCTGGGGCGTGCACACCTCGCTCTGGACCGTCTCGCGCAGGCGGCCGACCACTTCTCCTCGGCGCTCGCCACCCTTCGCGGCATGACCGCGAGCTACGAGATCGCCCGTGCCGTCGCGGGACTCGCGGAGGTCGCCGAGCGGCGCGCGGACACGCGCACCGCCCAGGACCTCTGCCGTGAGGCACTGGACCTCTACTCGGCGGTGGGCCGGTCGCACTCACCGGAAGCGGAGCTCCTACGGCACCGACTGCACCGGCTGGACGGCGGTCGGCCGGAAACCTGAACCGGCAGCACGTGCAGCGGTACCGAACCGAAGGCCACGCCCGGCAGGCCGGCCACCAGCCAGGCGTGGGCCGCCGAGGCGATCGCCGGCCACGGATCCTCCCCGTCTCCCGCCGCGCCGATGCCCAGTTCCCGGACGGTGCCTCTCCCGCCGAACCGGATCCAGCCGCGTGCGTCCTGATGCACCACGACCACCAGAGCGCCCGGATGGGAGGAGGCGGTCGCGGCCGCCGCTCCCGCCCCCGTGCCCCGCTCGATCAGCACATCGGCCAGCTGCGCCCGACGGGCCGTTGCGGGAAGCCGGGTTCGGGTGTGCTCCTCCGTGCTCACGGCCCCGGTGAACGGGTCCGTCAGCACCGTACGAACCCGCTGCAGCGACCCGCACGGTCCCGCGTCCAGGGACACCACGGAGACGAGGACCCCGTCATGGCGCGGCAAGACTGCCCGGCCCGTCGTAGCGGACGGTGAGCGGGAGCCGTGCCGGTTCCGGCGTCGTGCTGCCCGCCGGTGCACGCAGCCGCAGCTTGCGGTAGAGCAGCGCGCGCATCTTGTGCGAGAACCGCCCCGGTTCCGAGGAGATCCGCGCCGCGACCCGCTCGTAACGATGCGAACGGCCCACGGCCGAGCTCCGGTTGAGCTGGGGCAGCAAGGGACGGTCCGTGCGCACGCGCGGCGCGAAGGACATCAGTTCCCCCAGCGGGGAGCCCGGATCGACATCGGCCTCTGCCCTGCCCGCCATGAGGACCGGGACGCCGGTCATCGCGCCGTAGAGCGAGACCGAACCGTGGTCGCCCACGATGTAGTCGGCGGCGACCACGGCTCCCACCCAGTCCCCGTACGGACTGACCAGGGTCAGCCCCGCGCGGGCCAGGCCGGCGAGCCAGGCGCGGACCTGCCAGTCGCCGTGCGCGTTCCAGATGTGGGGATGCAGGAGCGCGGCGACCCGGAACGAGGTGCGGGGCAGTTCGGTCACCAGCTGTTCGAGGATCTCCCAGCCGTGTCCGACGACCGAGTCGGCGCCCCAGGTCGAACAGACGAGGACCAGCCGGTGTCCGGCCCTGGCACCGAGGGCGTCCCTGTACAGGGCCCGCGACGGAAGACTGGCCGTGACGCGGTCGAAGCACGGGTCGCCCACCACGTGCGCCGCGGGCACCGCCTCGGGGCATTCACGGCCGAGCCGGGACAGCTCCTCGTGATGGGCGAGGACGATCGCCTCCGGCACCACCGTGCCGTCCCGCACCAGTCGCTGCCTGCTGAGACCGTAGACCCCCCGCTGCGCCACCGGAGCACCGCGCCGGCCCGCAGAGGTGAACTTGTTGTGACCCGCGCCGTGCGGCAGCACGATCACCGGCGCCTGGAGCTCGTGAAGGCTGCCATGGCTCGCGGCCAGCACGAGATGGAACGGTGTCTGCACCGCCTGGCTCCAAGGCAGCACCAGACCTCCCAGCCGGTCCAGGAAGTCCGCAACACCGTTGCTGAACACATCGGGTGCCTGGGTGAAGAAGGTCTGCACCCGCACGTCGCCTTCCAGCAGACGTATCGTGTCGAGCAGCCGTTGACCCGCGATCACCGTGTGCACCACGACCAGCACGCGCCGGTGAGTCCTGCGGGTGGCCCACCGCTCGACGTCCAGCCGCACCGGCACATGACGCCAGTGCGGTTCGGACACTGTCACGCTCATCGTCGAATTCCCCCGGATTCCGTCGTACGGGCCTTCGGTGGCCCGTGGCGGTGAGGTACCCAAGGGGACAGGACGGCGGGCTTGCAGGAACCCTGCACTCCCGTGGATCCTTGACGCCACTGCTCTGTGCGCTGGTCGCGCTTCCGTACGCCCCTGCGTCCTCCCTGCGCCCCGCAGAACAGTGGATCCAGTGCCGCACATGTGTATGAGCACTGCCGGATGCGGCGGGAAGCAGCACACCTTGCGGGGGTGACGGTGGAACTTCTTGCGCTGGGGCCGCTTGAACTGTGGAACGGCCCACAGCAGTACGAGCTGGGATCGCTGAAGGAACGCTGTGTGCTCGCCGCGCTGGTCCATGCCCGGGGCGAGCCGGTCTCCGTGGACACGCTCATGGACCGCGTCTGGAACGGCGAGCCACCGCCAACGGCCCAGGACACCCTGCACAGTTATCTGTCCCGGCTGCGGGGGAGGCTGCGTCGGGCGGTGGGCGAGGAGTCCGTCCGGGTGGAGAGGCCCTCACCACGGCAGTACCAGCTGCGGGCCGACCCCGAGGACATCGACCTGCTCCGTTTCCAGCGCCTGAGAGCCGACGCCGTGGCCGCCCGGGAACGCGGCGAGCGAGAGCTCGCCATCGGGCTGCTGCGGACGGCCGAAGCCCTCTGGCGGGGCGAGCCGTTGTCCGAGTTCACCGACAACGACTGGGCCCTGTCGGCGCGTTCACGGCTGATCGAGGACCATCGACGGGTCCGGGAGGAACGGATCGGCTGGGAAATGGAGTTGGGGCGGCACGCCGACCTCATCGGCGAACTCCAGGAACTGGCCTCGCAGAACCCCTTCGCGCAACGGGTGATCGGCTGCCTGATGCTCGCCCTGTACCGCACCGGCCGCCACGACGAGGCCCTCGCCCTCTACCGGGAGACCTACGTACGGCTCCAGGAGAGCCAGGGGATCGAGCCGGGCGCGGAACTCCAGGACCTTCACCTGCGGATGATCGAACAGGACGGTGCGCTCCTGCACACCGCGCCCGCACCCACTCCCGCGGCGCACACGCTGGAACCGCACAACTGCCTTCCCCGGGACACCCGTGACTTCACCGGGCGGATCGGCGAGCTGCGTATCCTCCTGGCGCCCTCCGGCACCACCACGGACGTGGAGAACGCTCTGCCCGTCACCGTCGTGCACGGCATGCCCGGGATAGGCAAGACCGCGCTGGCCGTCCATGCCGCGCACCTGCTGCGTGCCGCCTACCCCGACGGCCAGTTCCATGTGGACCTGCGCGGCTACAGCAGCCAGGAGCCGCTGGGCCCGGCCGAGGCCCTCGCGATCCTCCTGCACTCGGCCGGGTGGTCGGGTGACCTTCCGGACTCGCTGGAGGAACGGACAGCGGGCTGGCGGGAGTGGACGGGACGCCGTCGTGTGCTCGTCGTGCTCGACAACGCGCGGGACGCCGCCCAGGTCAGACCCCTGCTGCCCGGCAGCGCGACGTGCCGCGCGATCGTGACCACGCGCAGCCGCCTCGCCGGGCTCGACAGCGCCACCTCGCTGGCCGTGGACGCCATGTCCAAGGCGGAGGCGGCCGCTCTCTTCACCCGGATCGTCGGAGGTTCGCGCGTGTCCGCCGAACTCGAGGCGCTGGAACGCGTCGTGGACCTGTGCGGGTGCCACCCGCTGGCCGTGACCATCATGGCCAGCAGGTTCCGCCACCGGGACTCCTGGGCCCTCGCAGACCTGCTCGACCGGCTGGCCCATACCTCCGATCCGTTGGGAGAGTTCGACGACCTCATCGAGGCGGTCTTCTCCTTCTCCTACACGGAGCTCAGCGGTTCCGCACAGAGCCTTCTGCGCTGCCTTGCCCTGCATCCGGGTCCGGACATCACGCTGGTGGCCGCGAGAGCACTGGTCGGACCCGACTTCGGGACCGAGGCAAGGGTGCTGGAGGCATGCGTCGAGGACCTGCTGGACTCCGGCCTCCTCGAAGAGCCCGTACGCGGTCGCTACCAACTCCATGACCTGACGCGTGCGTTCGGGCTGCGGATAGGTGCGCGCTCGGCCCAGAACACGGACCGGCACACCCGCGTCGGCCGTCTCGTCGCCTTCTATCTCGCCGCCGCCAGGCGAGCCGAACGCCTCGCTCACCCACAGCGCCCCGCCCTCGTTCCGGGGCCTGAGCAGGACTGTCACCCCGTGCTCGTCGAGTTCGCCGACCGGGACGAGGCGTCGGTGTGGCTGACCGTCGAGCGCGGCAACCTGCTGGCCGTCGCCCGCACGGCGGCAGCCCACTACCCGGAGCACGCCGGGCTCTTCCCGAGCGTGCTGGCCCGCTCCCTCAAACTGTGGGGAACCGCGGACATCGCCATGGACCTCTTCGACGCGGCCGTACCCGCGCTCCGCGCCTCGGGCGACCGGCCCGCACTCGCCCGGACCCTGATCGACAGGGCGGACCTCCTGGCCCAGCGCAACCATGGAGAGGCGTTACGTTGCGCGACCGAGGCTCTCTCGATCCACGAGGAACTCCTCGACGTCAACGGCCGCGCGGACGCCCTGTTCCAGGCGGGCCGTGCCCACCTCGCGGCGGGACATGGCGCCGCGGCGATGAATGCGCTCGAAGAATCGCTGGCACTGCACCGCGAGACCGGCGACCGGGCGGGCGAGGCCGAGTGCCTCAACGTGCAGGGCGCGGTCCTCTATTACGCCGGACAGTACGACGAAGCCCTGCACCGGGTGGAGCTGATGCAGAGCATCCACGAGGAGCTGCCCGATCTGTACGGTGTGGCCCAAGCCCTCAACAACCGCGGTGAGCTGCACTTTCTCCAGGCGCGCTACGACGACGCCCGGAACTGCTACGAAAAGTCCCTTGTCCTGATGCGTCAGCACGGAGGGCGGCACGAGATCGCGATCTTGGACACCAATCTCGGCGCGGTCCATCAGGCCGTGGGCCGGACAGAGCTCGCCCTGGTCTGCTATCGCCGGGCCTTGGCCGCCTACCGGGCCGGTGGTGACGTGCTGGGGGAGGCTGATGCGCTGATCAGCCTGGGCATGGCCCACGCGCGGTCGGGGCAACGGGGCGAGGCGTTGCTGCATCTCACCATGGCGGAACAACTCGCCACCCGGATCGACAATCCCTTCGAGCGGCTGCGCGCCCTCATCGGAGCGGCGGACGTCCAGCGGGAGTCGGGGCGGCTCGATATCGCTCGGAGCGGTTATGAACAGGCCCTCGGCGTCGCCCGGAGCGTCGACTTCCCTCTGGGGTCCGCGCAGGCGCTCGCCGGACTGGCGCGGACGGCGTTCCTGAGTCCCCAGGGGGCCGGACGGGCCAGGCGGTACGGGGAAGAAGCGATCGCCCTGTACCGGCGGCTCGGCGCCGACCACGAGGCGGACGAACTGTCGCGCCTGCTGACGGGACACGAACCGACCGGCTCCTGAGCCCCTTCCCAGGAGCCGGTGGGGTGCTGGATCACCACATCCAGCGGAGCACCTCTGCTGTCACGTACGCGATGTCGGTCGTAGAGAAGCCGGTGCTCGTCAAGCTCAGAAGTGTGTTCAACTTCGCTCTTTTCAGGGACAGTTCTGGTGAACGCGGAGTGGATCACTCCGGCGCAGCAGACCGTACAGGTTGGCGCGGACGCTCGCACAGGTATCCGCAGAAGCCGGGCGGACTCACTCGCTCGGGTCCGAAGCTGTGTCGTCGGCGGCGCCGAAGGTCAGGTTCGAGAACGTGTGACCCTGCACCACCGGACCGTGCACCGTGCCGCCGGTGATGCTGTTGCGGACGTCCCCCGGCGCCGCGGCCCCTGCGGGGGGTGCCAACTCGTCGATGAGGCGACGGAGTTCCGTCGCCGCGCCGGGGTCCTGGGCCAGGACTCCGCGCAGGCGGAGCCGGATCAGGGCCGTGATGTCGGACGTCAGCGCCTCTTCGTCCGGTGTCCCGGCCGCTGCGACCAGGGCGTTGCGCGACCTGCTCAGCTCCTCGTCCGCGGCGTTCGCGGCGCCCCCGCGTGAGAAGAGCCGGACCAGGCGCTGTCTCGCCTGGTCCCATGTCTCGGTGACCATGAGCCCGACAGCCGTCGTCGCTCCTGTCGCGATCAGCGTTGCCAACTCGGCTTCCACAGCGCTCCCTCGACCGTAAGGACACAGGTGGCGTTCCGCCGGTCCACGGTAGGCGGACGGCTCCGTGGCGTCACCGGTGCCTCGGCCCCAGGGCTCGCCGGCGCCCGCCCGAGTTGCCGCCGTCCCCGCCCCGTGACCTCATGGAGGGCATCGGCTCCGGTGATCTCGGACGGGTGGAGCCCTCGGTGAGGTCCGGGAGCGGGTCATGGGCAGTGGGGCGTCGGTGGGTGAGGGCGTGGCGGTGGCCGAGGAGCGGCCGGGGCCCGTGGCCTGGCGGAACCTGGTGGTGGCCACCGTCGGGTTCACGCTCACCTTCTGGGCGTGGGACCTGATCGCTCCGGTCGCCGCGGACTTCGACGAGGACCTCCACATGAGTTCCTTCGCGCAGTCCGTGCTGGTGGCGGTGCCCGTGCTGGTGGGGTCACTCGGACGGGTGCCCGTCGGGGCGCTCACCGACCGCTACGGCGCCAAGTTGATGTTTCCGCTGGTCAGCGCGTTGACGATCATTCCGGTGCTGTTGCTCATCCCGGCGCACTCGTCGTATGTGCCGCTGCTCGTCGTGGGGTTCGTGCTGGGGCTCGGCGGGACGACCTTCGCCATCGGTGTCCCGCTGGTGAACTCCTGGTTCCCGCCCGCGCGGCGGGGCGCGGCGCTCGGCGTCTTCGGGATGGGCATGGGCGGTGTCGCGCTCTCGGGCTACTTCACGCCCCGGATGTACCACCACAGCGAGAGCCTGCCGTTCCTCGTCCTGGCCGCGGCGCTCGCCGTGTACGCCGTGCTCGCCTACTTCCTCATCGAGGACCGGCCCGACCGTCCGGTGCCCTCCACCCCGCTCACCACCCGGCTCGGGCAGGCCGGACGGCTCCGGGTGACCTGGGAGCTGTCCGCGCTGTACGCGATCGGGTTCGGCGGCATCGTCGCGTTCGGCGTGTACCTGCCGACGTACCTGAAGACCTGGTACGAGCTGGACGCCACCGACGCGGGGACCAGGGCCGCCGGGTTCGCGCTGGTCACCGTCGTGTTCCGGCCCATCGGCGGATGGCTCTCGGACCGGATCCACCCGGCCGTGGTGACCTCCTCCGCCCTCGGCGTGGTGGCCCTGCTCGCCGTCGTCCAGGCCTTCGACCCGGCGCTGGTGCCGGGAGCCACGGTCTGTCTGCTCGTCATGGCCGCCGCGCTCGGTGCCACCAGCGGCGCGGTCTTCGCGCTCGTCGCCCGGGTCACCCCGCAGGCCCAGGTCGGCAGCGTCACCGGCATCGTCGGCGCGGTCGGCGGTCTCGGCGGCTTCGTGCCCCCGCTCGTCATGGGCGCCGTCTACAGCGCCAAGAACTCCTACTCCATCGGCTTCATGCTGCTGTCCGACCTGGCGCTCGCCGGATGCGTGTACGCGTACGGCCGTATGCGGGACGCGGGGCGGGGGAAGGCCCCGGCGGGTCCGGCCACCTGATCGCGGGCCGGGTAGGGCCGGGCCGGGGGCGGCTCCGGTGTCTTCGTACCGCCTGCCTGACCGCCCGGCCGGAGTCCCGCCCCGTCCAGGGCCCCGCTCGCCTCGCCCCCGCCGTCACAGCATCTTGCGCTGCACCATCATCGACAGCACCAGCGCCCCCGGCAGCAGCGGTACCCACACCGTCAGCACCCGGTAGGCGATGAGGGTCGCCGTGGCTGTGCCCATGGGGGCGCCGAACGCGACCAGGGCGAAGACCGTCGCCGCGTCGACCGGGCCGATGCCGCCCGGTGCGGGCACCGCGCCGACGGCCGTGCTCGCGGCGAGGAACGCGAACGTCACCTGGACCCAGGTCAGGGTCAGCCCCAGCGCCGTGCCGACCGAGAAGATCACGGCCGCCTGGAGCACGGGAGCCGCGGCGGCCCCGCCCCACAGGGCGAGGACGCGGCAGGGCCGGGTGTGCAGGACGCGTACGTCGGTCAGGGCCGTGCGCAGCACGTCGAGCAGGGGGCGGCGCAGCGGGCGGACGAACGTCACGAGCAGGGCCGCGAGGAGCAGGCTCACCGCCACGGACGCGGCGGGCAGGATCAGGGTGCGGCCGTCGGGGATCAGGTCGCCGAGGTGCAGCAGACCGGGGCAGGCCACGACGAAACCGAGCAGGACGAGGGTCTTCGCGATCGGCCGGGCCAGCGAGTACAGCGCGAGGGAGGCCGTCGCGCGCGGCAGCGGCACCCCGCAGCGCCGCAGGAAGCGCAGGGTGACCGCGTGGGCGCCGATGCTCGCCGGCAGGACGTGGTTGGCGGCGCCGGCCGCGAACTGCGAGGCGATCAGCGGCCCGGTCGGCAGCCGGTCCGGCAGCGCGCCCTGCCGCACCAGCGCGGCGGAACCCCAGCCGAGGACGGTGAAGAGGCCCGCGGCCAGCAGCCACCAGGGGTCGGCGGCGACGAGCCGGGCGGCACCGTCGTACAGGGACCGCCGGTCGAACGCCGCCCAGGCCGCGATCAGCAGGAGCGGCAGCAGGCTCAGGGCCGTGCGGGCCCGGCGGCCGGAGGTGAGGGCCGGTGCCAGGGGAGGCGCCGGCAGCGGGCGGGGGAGCTCTTCGAGCGGGAGCGTGGTCACGGCGTGCGTCGTCCTTCCTCATCACGCCCGCGGGGGACGGGCGCAGGGGAGGCGGGGGAGGGGGACGACCGAAAGGTGCCCGCACGGTGTGACGCCGGGGTGTCCGGGAGCCTAAGGGTGCGCGACGAGCGGCCGAGAGCATCACCGCGGCACGCGCACCCGGCCGTGACGAGAGCATGCCCACCGGGAGTGTGCGGGGAACCTTGACGCCCGTGATGTTACCGGTAACATCACGTGTCGTGCCGCGCCCGCGCCCCCTCGTCACCCGCACCCCCGCAGGCACCCGCACCTCCGAACACCGCTTGCCGCGAAGGGAAGTTGCCGCATGCCCGCTCTCACGACCACGTCCGACGGATTCCTGCTGCACGGCGAACCGTTCCAGATCGTCTCCGGCGCGATGCACTACTTCCGCATCCACCCCGACCAGTGGGCCGACCGGCTGCGCAAGGCCCGGCTGATGGGCCTCAACACCGTCGAGACCTACGTGCCCTGGAACCACCACCAGCCCGACCCGGACGGCGAGCTGGTCCTCGACGGCATCCTCGACCTGCCCCGCTATCTCAGCCTCGCCCGCGCCGAGGGCCTCCATGTCCTGCTGCGCCCGGGCCCGTTCATCTGCGCCGAGTGGGACGGCGGCGGTCTGCCCGGCTGGCTCCTCGCCGACCCCGGCATCCGCCCGCGCACCAGCGACCCCCGCTTCACCGGCGCCATCGACCGCTACCTCGACCTGCTGATGCCCGCGCTGCGCCCGCACATGGCCGCGGCCGGCGGTGCCGTCATCGCCGTACAGGTGGAGAACGAGTACGGGGCGTACGGCGACGACACCGCGTATCTCAAGCACCTCGAACAGGGCTTCCGGGACCGGGGCGTCGAGGAACTGCTGTTCACCTGCGACCAGGTCGACCCGGCGCATCTCGCGGCCGGCGGGCTGCCCGGGGTGCTCGCCACGGGCACCTTCGGCAGCCGGGTCGAGGAGGGGCTCGCCACGCTCCGCGCGCACCAGGGCGACGGGCCGCTGATGTGCGCCGAGTACTGGATCGGCTGGTTCGACCACTGGGGCGGCCCGCACCACACCCGCAGCGCGGCCGACGCCGCCGCCGGACTGGACCGCATGCTGTCGGCCGGCGCCTCCGTCAACATCTACATGTTCCACGGCGGCACCAACTTCGGCTTCACCAACGGCGCCAACCACAAGCACGCCTACGAACCCACCGTCACCTCCTACGACTACGACGCCGCGCTCACCGAGTGCGGCGACCCCGGGCCCAAGTACCACGCCTTCCGCGAGGTCATCGCCCGCCATGTGCCCGTGCCCGACGAGCCCGCCCCGGCCCCGTCGCCCAAACTCGCCCCGCTGAGCGTGGAGCTGGACCGGCGCGCACCCCTTCTCCCGCTGGCGTCGGCGCTCGCCGCACCCCTGCGCGCCGACGACCCGGCGTCCATGGACGCGCTCGGTCTCGCCGCCGGATACGCCCTGTACCGCTCGGTCCTGCCCGCCGCCGGTCCCGGCCTGCTCCGCTTCGAGGGCGGGGTCGGCGACCGCGCCCAGGTGTTCGTGGACGGCGCCCCCGTCGGCGTCCTCGAACGGGAGCGCCACGACGAGACGCTGCCTCTCGTGGTGCCGCGCCCCGGCGCGACCGTCGAGGTCCTCGTGGAGAACATGGGCGGCGTCAACTACGGCCCCAGGATCGGCGCACCCAAGGGCCTGCTCGGCCCGGTGACCCTCGACGGCGCCCCCGTGCGCGGCTGGGACTGCCACCCGCTCGCCCTGGGCGGCCTCGACGCGGTGCCCTTCGAACGCTCCGACGCCGTCACCGACTTCGTGCCGGCCTTCCATCACGGCACCTTCCAGGTCGCCGAACCCGCCGACGCCTTCCTCGCGCTGCCCGGCTGGACCAAGGGGCAGGCCTGGGTCAACGGCTTCCACCTCGGCCGCTACTGGAACCGCGGCCCCCAGCAGACCCTGTACGTCCCCGCCCCGGTCCTGCGCGCCGGAGCGAACGAACTCGTCCTGCTCGAACTGCACGGCACGACGGCCCGCCGCGCCGCGCTGACCGACACCCCCGACCTCGGACCGGAGGCCGAGTGATGCCGCGCCGGCTGCGCGTACCCGGACCGCCCGCACCCCCGCTCACCGGCCATCTGCCCTTCGCCGACGCACCCGGTGTGCCCGACCCCATCGAGGTCACCAGCCGGTACCTCACCCGGGGCGGGCGGCCCTGGTTCCCGGTCTCCGGCGAGTTCCACCCCACCCGCGTCCCGGCCGCGGAGTGGGAGGAGGAACTGCTGAAGATGAAGGCGGGTGGCATCACGGCCGTCGCCGCCTATGTCATCTGGATCCACCACGAGGAGACCGAGGGCCGGATCCGCTTCGACGGCGACCGCGACCTGCGCCGTTTCGTCGAGCTCTGCGCCCGCCACGGCCTGGACTTCGTCGCCCGCGTCGGACCCTGGGTGCACGCCGAGGTCCGCAACGGCGGCCTCCCCGACTGGGTGCTCGCCCGCGACTGCGTCCCGCGCACCGACGACCCCGCCTACCTGGAGCCCGTACGGCGCTGGTACGCGGCCGTGGCCGAGCAGTTGCGCGGCCTGGACCGGGCCCACGGCGGACCGATCGTCGCCGTCCAGATCGAGAACGAGCTGTACGACCAGCCGGACCATCTGCTCACCCTCAAGCGCATGGCGCGGGAGGCCGGGCTGAGCGCCCCGCTGTGGACGGCGACCGCCTGGGGCGGCGTCCGGCTCCCGCCCGACGAACTGTTCCCGCTGTACGGCGGCTACCCGGAGGCGTTCTGGACCGAGGCCGACGGCGGCTGGCCCGACACCTGCCGCAAGCACTTCTTCTTCACCCACCAGCGCGACGACGAGGGCATCGGCGCCGACCTGCGGCCCACGACCGTGCGCGGCGGCGCGCCCGACGCCTTCGCCGACCGGTTCCCCTGGGCCACCTGCGAGCTGGGCGGCGGCATGGCGGTCGCCTACCACCGCAGGCCCGTCGTCGAGGCCGCCGACATCGGCGCGCTGGGCCTGACGAAGATCGGCTGCGGTTCGGTCTGGCAGGGCTGGTACATGTTCCACGGCGGCACCAACCCCGTGGGTGAACTGACCACCCTCCAGGAGTCCCACGCCACCGCCTACCCCAACGACCTGCCCGTCCTGACGTACGACTTCCAGGCGCCGCTCGGCGAGTACGGCCAGTACCGCGCCTCCTACGACGCACTGCGCCTCCAGCACCTGTTCCTGGCCGACTTCGGGCATCGCGTGGCCCCCATGGAGTCCGTCCTGCCGGAGGAGCGGCCGACGGGGCAGGGCGACCGGGACACCCTGCGGTGGGCGGTGCGCGGCGACGGAGGCTCCGGGTTCCTCTTCGTCAACAACCACCAGCCGCACGAACCGCTGCCCGAACACCCCGATGTGTCCTTCGAGTTGGCGCTCGGCGGCGACGACACGCTCCTGACCCTTCCGTCCGTGCCCGTCACCGTCCCCTCCGGCGCCTACTTCTGCTGGCCGCTGCGGCTCGACGTCGGCGACCTGCGGGTGGAGTGGGCCACGGCCCAGCCCGTCTGCCTCCTCGACGACGACGGCCGAACGGTCCTCGTGCTCACCGCGGTCGACGGCATCGACCCCGAACTCGCCCTGGACGGCCGGACGGTGACCGCTGTCCGTGCGCCTTCCGGTCAAGTCGCCCGCGGCGACGGGCGGGTGCTGGTCACCGGGGTGCGGCCGGGGCCCGACGCGCTCGTCGAGGTCGAGACCGCCACCGGCGAGCGGGTCGCGCTGCTGGTCCTGGACGCGGCCACCGCGCGCACCGCGTACCGGGGCGAGGTGCGCGGCGTGCGGCGGCTGCTGCTCGCGGACGGGGGCCTCGTCTTCGACCGTGACGAGGTACGGCTGCACAGCGCCGCCGAGCGGCCCGCCGTCTCGGTGTTCCGGCACGGCGCCTTCGTGCCGTGCGCGGTGGAGGACGGCGGGCCCGTCGTCGCGGGCGCGTCCGTGCGGCTCGTGCGCGCCGCCGGTGCCGTGCCCGAACCGGTCCTCGGTGTGCTGGGACGGGCGAGCGTGCCCGCCGACAAGCACTTCGAGAGCGCGGCGGCCGAGTACGCCGTCGACCTGCCGGACGAGGTGCCCCCGGGAACGCTGCTGCGGGTGCGGTGGAGCGGCGACGTGGGGCGGGCGTACGTCGGGGACGTGATGGTGGCCGACCAGTTCTTCTCCGCAGGCGTGTGGGAGATCGGCCTGGACCGGCTGCCCGAGGGGGCGTTGAGGCTGCGGGTGCTTCCCGGGGCCGGCCGGGAGGCGGGCGTGACGGGCGTGGAGGCGGTGACCGTGCGCCGTCGGGCCGTGGCCGTAAGCTGAGGCGGCCCCGTCCGTTTGCCCAGAAGGACACTCCGATGTCGTCTCCCGACTCCCCCGCTCCCCGAGGGCGCAGTCGGCGGAACTTCGCCGGGGCCCGGCCCGTGATGGACGACGTGGCCCGGCTCGCCGGGGTGTCCAAGCAGACCGTGTCGCGGGTGCTGAACGAGCATCCCGCCGTGCGCGCCGAGACCCGGGAAGCCGTGCGGGAGGCCATGCGGACGCTCGGGTACAGGCCCAGCGCGAGCGCCCGGTCGCTGGCCAGCGGGCGCACCCGGATGCTCGGGGTGATCTCGTTCGACGCCGCCCGGTACGGGCCCGCCAACATCCTCACCGCCATCAACACCGCCGCGCAGAGCGCCGGTTACCTCGTCAGTTCCATCGCCCTGGACGACACCGCCGACCGGTCGACCGTCGCCGAGGCGGTGGACCGGCTCTCCGCCGAGGGCGCCGACGGGGTGATCGCCATCGCCCCGCAGCACTGGGTGGGCAAGGCGCTCGCGGACGCCCGGGTCGACACTCCGCTGGTGGTCCTGGAGAACGAGATCAGGGGCGGCACCCCCCTCGTCACCTCCGACGCGCGGGCCGGGGCCAGGCTGGCCACCGGGCATCTGCTGGACCTCGGGCACGCCACCGTGTGGCACATCGCGGGGCCCACCGGCTGGACCTCCGCCGACCAGCGCCTGGCGAGCTGGCGGGACCTGCTGCGCGCGGCGGGCGCCGAGGTGCCCGAGCCGCTGGTCGGGGACTGGAGCGCCGGGTCCGGCTACGACCTGGGGCGGCGGCTGGCCCGGCGCACGGACGTCACCGCCGTGTTCGTCTCCAACGACCAGATGGCCGTCGGCGTGCTGCACGCCTTCCACGAGGCGGGCCGCCGGGTGCCCGGGGACATCAGTGTCGTGGGCTACGACGACATCCCCGAGGCCGCGCACCTGCTGCCGCCGCTCACCACCGTGCGCTCCGACTTCGCGGAGATCGGCACCCGTTCGCTGCGGCTGCTCCTGGACCGGATCGACGGCCGGGACGAAGAGGGCCTTCAGCCGTTGATCCCCGCCGAACTCGTCGTGCGGCGCAGCAGCGGTCCGCCGCCCCGCGCCTGACCTCCGAACGCGACCGGATCACCCGTAGGAGGACCGGGGCGGGCCTCCGCTCGAACGCGGGCCAGGAGCGTCGAACAAGGGGGCGAAAGGTACTTCCGGGCCATCTCCGGACTTTGTTGTGATCGGTATCACAAAGGGTCTACCGTGAAATCGCTGGGAGGACTTTGCCGGGGGGCGAGCCGAACGGAGGCGCGCCACCGGGGCTCCTCCGGGTGAGGAAGTGATGCAGTTGTCCGTCGCCTGGGACGACATCGGCGGCCTCGTCGATGCCCATGAACGTTTCCTGGCCGGCGCCCGGGTCGAAGCGGATGTCCGGGGATCGGTGCTGGACTCCTGGAAGCGGTGCCGTTCGGCGGGGGTCGCGCCCGACCGGCTCCTCGTCCCCTACGCGCCCGACCTCGCCCTCGACGAGCCGTTCCTGCACGCCTGCGAACCCGTCCTCGCCGATCTCGCCGACGCGCTCTCCGGCGCCGGGATGACCATCGCCGTGTGCGACGCGCACGGCCGCATGGTGCAGCGGCTCGGGGGCGGCAGACCGCTGCGCGACCGGCTCGACGAGGTGCGGTTCGCGCCCGGCTTCGACGCCTCCGAACCGGTCGTCGGGACGAACGGCGTCGGCACCGCGCTCGCCGCACGCGAACCCGTCTACGTCGTCGGCCGCGAGCACTTCGCCGACTGCCTCCAGCCGTTCGCCTGCGCCGGCGCACCCGTCCGCGACCCGCTCAGCGGACGCATCGAGGCCGTCCTGGACCTGACCTGTCTGCGCGACGACGGCGACCCCGCCATGCTGCGCCTGATCCGGGACGCCGCCCACGCCATCGAGGCACGCCTGCTGGAACAGGCCACGGCACGCGAACGCGCCCTGCTCGCCGCGTACCGCGGAGCCGCCCGCCCGACGGGGGAGGGGAGCCGCCCCGGCGACGACGAACTCGGGCGCGTGGACCGGGCCGTGCTGCGGGAGAAGGCAGAGGAACTCCTCGCCTCCCCGCACCTCACCCTCGACGAGGTCACCCTCTCCGGCGGACGCACCGCGACCCTGCTGCGGCGTCAGGTGCGCGGAGCGGCGGGCGAGACGGGCGTCGTCGTCGAGGCCCGCGTCCTCGGCGGGCCCCGGCTCCGCGCGGTCTGCCGCACCACCGTCCCGGCCGTCCCGCAGCCCGTCCCGGCGCCGCCCCCACCGCGGACCACGGTGGCCGCGCCCGGGGCGACCGTCACGGCGCCCCCCGAGCCGGACCCCGGGCCCGAGGCCCGCCTCCTCCTCGTCGGTGAACCCCGCGCCACCCGCCTCGCCGTACTCGCGCGCGCCCGGCTGGAGTTGCTGCACGACGCGGGCGGACGGATCGGCACCACGCTCGACGTCACCCGGACCGCGGAGGAGCTCACCGAGGTCGCCGTCCCCCGGTTCGCGGACTTCGCCGCCGTCGATCTCCCGGACGACGTGCTGCGCGGCGAGGAGCCGGGCCCGGTCCTGGCGGACACCGTCGTACGCCGGGTCGCGCTCGGCGCCGCCCATGAGGAATCGCATCTGCACGCCGTCGGGGACCCGGTCCGGCATCTGCCGTCCACGCCGCTGGCCCGCTGCCTGGAGAGCGGCCGGCCCGTGCTCGAACCGGTGCTGGCCGAGGCCGGGGGCTGGCTCGCCCTCGACCCGGAGCGGGGCGAGCGGATCCTCGCCGCCAGCATCCACTCCCTGATCGCCGTGCCCCTCAAGGCCCGCGGCACCACCCTCGGCGCCGTCAGCTTCTACCGCTCCGCGAAGGCCGCGCCCTTCGAGAACGACGACCTGTGCCTGGCCCAGGAACTCGCCGGACGCGCCGCCATCTGCATCGACAACGCCCGCCGCTACACCCGCGAGCACAGCACCGCGCTCGCCCTCCAGCGCAGCATGCTGCCCCGGGGCCGCCCCGAGCAGAGCGCCGTCGACGTCGCCCACCGCTATCTGCCCGCACAGGCCGGTGTCGGCGGCGACTGGTTCGACGTCATCCCGCTGTCCGGCGCCCGGGTCGCCCTCGTCGTCGGCGACGTCGTCGGCCACGGACTGTTCGCCGCGGCGACCATGGGCCGGCTGCGCACCGCCGTCCAGAACTTCAGCGCGCTCGACCTGCCGCCCGAGGACGTCCTCACCCAGCTCGACGACCTCGTGGGCCGGCTCGACCGGGCCACCGAGAGCACCCCCGACTCCGGGATCGTCGGCGCCACCTGCCTCTACGCCGTCTACGACCCGGTGTCCCGGCGCTGCACCCTCACCCGAGCCGGGCACCCGCTGCCCGCGGTCGTCGACCCGGACGGCACCGTCACCTTCGTCGACCTGCCGTCGGGGCCGCCGCTCGGGCTCGGCGGGATGCCCTTCGAGACCGTCGAGCTGGAACTCGCCGAGGGCAGCCAGCTCGTGCTCTACACCGACGGGTTGATCGAGGACCGGCACCGCGACATCGACACCGGCCTGGACCGGCTGCGCACCGTCCTCGGCCAGGCCCGGCGCCCGCCGGAGGAGACCTGCGAGGCCGTCCTGGACGCCCTGCTCCCGGCCCGCCCCCAGGACGACGTCGCCCTGCTCGTGGCCCGCACCCACGTCCTGGGCCCCGAGCGGGTCGCCCAGTGGGACGTGCCCAGCGACCCCGCCGCCGTCTCCCGCGCCCGCCTCGCCGTCGCCGGACAGCTCACCGCCTGGGGCCTTCAGGACCTGTCCTTCACCCTCGAACTCGTCGTCAGCGAACTCGTCACCAACGCCATCCGGCACGCCACCGGCCCCGTCCAGCTGCGCCTGCTCCGCGACCGGGCACTGATCTGCGAGGTCTCCGACGGCAGCGGCACCTCCCCGCGGCTGCGGCGCGCGAAGAACGAGGACGAGGGCGGCCGGGGACTGTTCCTGGTCGCGCAGCTCACCGAGCGGTGGGGCACCCGGCACACCCCCGACGGCAAGATCATCTGGACGGAGACGCCGTTGCCGTGAGCGGCAGGGTCACCGTGAAGACGGTCCGGCCCGGGGTGCTGCTCACCTCGATCCGACCGCCGTGCGCCCGCACCAGCGAGTGCGCGACCGCCAGGCCCAGACCGCTGCCGCCCCGGTCCCGGCTGCGGGCCTTGTCGACCCGGTAGAAGCGGTCGAAGACCTTCGCCCGGTCCGCCTCCGGGATGCCGGGACCCGCGTCGGCCACCCGCACCACCGCGCGGTCGCCCGCGACGCCCACCCCCACCGAGACGGGGGTGCCGGGCGGGGTGTGCACGGCGGCGTTGGTGAGCAGGTTGTCCAGCACCTGACGGATGCGGTGCGGGTCCACCCGCACCGCCACCGGGGCCGGGCCGGGATCCACGGTCAGCGGACGGTCCGGGTGCGCGGCCCGGAACGCGTCGGCCGCCTCCGCCGCCAGCTCCACCAGGTCCGTCTCCCTCGGCCGCAGCGGTGTCTCCACCTCCGCCGCGTCCAGCCGGGCGAGCAGCAGCAGGTCGTCGAGGAGGACGCCCATCCGCGCGGCCTCCGCGCGCAGCCGGGCCAGATGCCTGTCGCGCTCCTCGGGCTCGTTGGCGGCGGCGTACTGGAAGAGGTCCGCGTACCCGCGCACCGACATCAGCGGGGTGCGCAGCTCGTGCGAGGCGTCCGCGACGAACCGGCGCAGCCGCCGCTCCGCCTCCGACCGCACCGCCAGCGAGCTGTCGATGTGCTCCAGCATCGTGTTGAACGCGGTGCGCAGCTCCTCCACCTCCGGACCGCCGCCCTTGCGGTCGGCGCGCAGCGGCAGCCGGGACGCCGACTCGGTGAGGTCGTGCGAGGCGATGCCGTGCGCGGTGTGGGTGAGGTCGCTCAGCGGTTTCAGGCCGCGCCGCAGCACCCGCCGTCCGACCAGCACCAGCGCGAGCAGCGCCAGCCCGAACGTGACGGCCTGGATCGTGATCAGCTCGCGCATGGTGTCGTCGATCTCGTCCATCGGCGCCCCCGAGACCAGCACCACCCCGGGCTCCACCTCGCAGGCCCGCAGCCGGTAGTCGCCCGCGCCCTGGAGATGCAGCGTCCGCATGACCTCCGTGCCCTCGCCGGTCTGCGCCCGCGCCAGCTCCGTGAAGTCGTCCACGTCCGCGGGCAGGTCGCCGCTGTCCTCCGGGGTGCGCAGCACGGGGGAGCCGCCCCGGACGTCGTACACGGCGTAGTACCAGCGGTAGTACTTCTTGTCCGCGAGGGAGCCGCTGGCCGCGATGGACTGCGACTGCCCGACCTGGGCGAGCGAGAGCTGCTCGTCGAGCTGGGCGGTCAGATAGTCCCGCATGTACGTCGTCAGCGCGGTGCCCACCACCGCGAACACCACCAGCGCCAGCGCGCCCAGGCCCAGCGCCAGCCGGGTGCCGAGCCGCAGTCCGGCGTACGAGCGGGCGAGCCGGCGGATCATTCGGGCGCCTGCCGGATCACGTACCCGAAGCCGCGCACGGTCTGGATCAGCGGATCGTCGCCGGTCTCGTCCAGCTTGCGGCGCAGCCTGCTGATCACCAGCTCGACGACGTTGGAACGGCCGCCGAAGCCGTACTCCCAGACGTGGTCGAGGATCTGCGCCTTGGTGAGGACGGTCGGTGACTTGCGCAGGAGGTAGCGCAGCACCTCGTACTCGGTCGGGGTGAGCGTGAGGAGCTTGTCCCCGCGCCGCACCTCCCGGGTGTCCTCGTCCATCGTGAGGTCCGCCACGCCCAGCACCGAGCGCTGGAAGCCGGGGCCCGCCGCGCGGCGCAGCACCGTCCGCAGCCGGGCCATCAGCTCCTCCACCGCGAACGGCTTGACCAGGTAGTCGTCGCCGCCCCGGGTCAGCCCCGCCACCCGGTCGGCGACCGCGTCCCGGGCCGTGAGGAACACCACGGGCACCATCGTCCCCGAGCGGCGCAGCCGGTCCAGGACGCCGAAGCCGTCGATGTCCGGAAGCATCAGGTCGAGCACCACGATGTCCGGCCGGAACTCGGCGGCACGGCTCAGCGCCTCCTCACCGGAGTTCGCGGTGACCGCCTCCCAGCCCTCGTAGCGCGCGACGGTCGCGACGAGGTCGGCGATGGGCGGGTCGTCGTCCACGACGAGGAGTCGTACTTTTTCCACCCGTTCATAGTGCGCCACACGGGGCGTGACACCAGGGCCGTACCCTCGGCGGAAGCAGATCGATAAGTACTTGAAAGTGCTACGACAGCAAATCGACAGGTCGCTCAGGCGAAGCTCGAATGGCTGGTCCCGATCTTCGACGACCGTGGCCCGACGATCGACTCCTGACTGACGACTGTCGACGGCCACGGCCCGAGCAAGGAGCTTGTGTCCGTGACGACCGTCCAATCGTCCGCCGCGCCCCCCACCACGGCGATACGGCCCAAAGTGCTGGCCCGGACGGGCCTGTACGCCGTACTCGCCGCGAACGTGGCCGCCGTGGCCGTCCTCTTCGCACAGGCCGGGTTCGCCTCCAACGCCCTCATCGTCATCGGCCGCCTCTGCGGTCTGTACGGCGCCCTCCTCATGGCCTTCCAGCTGCTGCTCGTCGCCCGGCTGCCCTGGCTCGACCGCCGCATCGGCATGGACCGGCTGACCTCCTGGCACCGCTGGACCGGCTTCGGCATCTTCTGGACGCTCCTCGCGCACCTCGTCTTCATCGCCTTCGGCTACGCCGAGGGCACCGACGTGGGCCCCATCGGCACGGTCGTCGACCTCGCCGAGACCACCGAGGGCGTGCTGCGCGCGCTCGTCGCCTTCGCGATCGTCCTGGTCGTCGGCGTCGTCTCGGCCCGCGCCGCCCGCCGCCGCCTGGCCTACGAGACCTGGCACTTCATCCACCTCTACACCTACGTCGCGGTGTTCCTCGCCTTCACCCACCAGGTCGCGGTCGGTACGACGTTCACGTCCTCGTCCGCCGCCACGGCGTACTGGTACGGCGTGTGGGGCGTCGCCCTCGGCGCGCTGGTCCTGGGGCGCCTGGTGCTGCCGCTGTGGCGCAACGCCCGCCACCAGTTCCGGGTCGAGCGGGTCGTCCCCGAGGCCGACAACGTCGTCTCGATCTACGTCACCGGCCGCGACCTCGACAAGCTGCCCGCCCGCGCGGGCCAGTTCTTCCTGTGGCGCTTCCTGACCAAGGACCGCTGGTGGCAGGCCAACCCCTTCTCCCTCTCCGCCGCCCCCGACGGCCGCGGACTGCGGCTGACCGCCAAGGTCGCCGGTGACGGCACCGCCGCCCTGCGCCACCTCCGGCCCGGCACCCGCGTCTTCGCCGAGGGCCCCTACGGCGCCTTCACCGCGATGCACCGCACCCGCCCGGAGTCGGTCCTGATCGCGGGCGGCGTCGGCGTCACCCCGATCCGCGCCCTGCTGGAGGAACTGCACGGCCACGCGGTCGTGATCTACCGCGTCGCCAGCGAGCGCGACGCCGTCCTCTACAACGAGCTGCGCGAGCTCGCGTTCGACAAGGGCGCCGACCTGTTCCTGGTGCGCGGCCCCGTCAGCCCCGACAAGCTGGGCCCGCGCGAGCTGCTGCGCATGGTGCCGGACATCGCCGAGCGGGACGTCTTCCTGTGCGGGCCGCCCCCGATGATGAACGCGGTCCTCGGCACCCTGCGCACGCTGGACGTACCCCGGGCACAGACCCACTTCGAACGCTTCAGCCTGGCGGGATGAGGAAACGATCGTGAAGCGAGCCATACCTGTTGTCGTGCTGAGCATCGCCGGGCTGGTGCCCGTGTGGATGTACGAGCCGAGCATCGCCGGCGCCGACTCCTCGGTGACCCCCGCGACGACCCCCTCCTCGTCCGCCGCCGGTTCCGGGTCGTCCTCGGGCACGGTGGTCAAGGGCACGACGGTCACCACCGACAAGGGACCCGTCCAGGTCCAGGTCACCTTCTCCGGCCAGAAGATCACCGCCGTCACGCTGCTCCAGCAGCCCAACCATCCGCAGACCGAGGCCGCCGTGCCGAAGCTGATCTCGGAGACGCTGGAGGCGCAGAGCGCGGACATCGACACGGTGTCCGGGGCGACGATCACCAGCGAGGCGTACAAGGAGTCGTTGCAGGCGGCGATCGACGAGAACGCCTCCGCGTCCGCCTCGGCCTCGCCTTCGGCGTCCGCCTCGGCCTCGGCGTCGGCCTCCGCGGAGGCGTCGGCGGAACAGACCGTCGACGGGTCGGCGGTGAACACCGAGAAGGGCACCGTGCAGGTCCAGGTGACGTTCTCGGGCGACGAGATCACCGCCGTGAAGATGCTCCAGCAGCCGAACCATCCGCAGACCACGGCGGCCGTGCCGACCCTGATCTCGGAGACGCTGGAGGCACAGAGCGCGGACATCGACACCGTCTCCGGTGCGACGATCACCAGCGACGGCTACCGGGAGTCCCTCCAGGCCGCGATCGACGCGAAGGGCTGAGCGCATGCACAGGGTCGAGCACGTGATGGGCTTCCCCGTGTCGTTGAGGATCGACGACGAGGGCGACTTCGCCGCCGCCGCGGACGCCGTCTTCGCGTGGCTGCGCGAGGTCGACGCCCGGTTCAGCCCGTTCAAGGCCGACAGCGAGGTGTCCCGGCTGGGCCGGGGCGAGCTCGCGGAGGCCGACGTGAGCGCGGACCTGCGGCACGTGCTCGACCTGTGCGAGCACTACCGGGCCGCGACGGGCGGCGCCTTCGACGTCCGGCTGCCGGGCCGCGGGCTCGACCCCTGCGCGGTGGTCAAGGGCTGGTCGGTGCAGCGGGCCGCGGAACTCCTCACGCGGGCCGGGGCACGGCGGTTCTGCCTGAACGCCGGCGGTGACGTGGCCGCCGCCGGCGGGCCCTGGCGGGTCGGGGTGCGCCACCCCGAACACGCCGACAAGCTCTGCACGGTCCTCGACCTCACGGACGCCGCGGTCGCCACCTCCGCGCGCTACGAGCGGGGCGACCACATCGTCGACGGCCGTACGGGCCTGCCGGCGACGGGGCTGCTGAGCCTCACCGTCGTCGCCGGCTCCCTCACGGAGGCCGACTCGGTCGCCACGGCCGCCTTCGCGATGGGGGCGGACGGCGTGGACTGGGCGGCCTCGCTGCCGGGGGTGGAGGTGTTCGCGGTGGACGCGGAACGCAGGGTGCTGCGGTCGCCGGGGTTCCCGGTGGCTGCCGCGGGCGCGTCGGCGGCGTGAGCAGCGCCTGCCGCGTGACGGGGACGGGCCACCGACCGATGGTCGGTGGCCCGTCCTCCGTGCGGGGTGGGGGTCAGCCCACGTCCGAGGCGTCCAGGCGGTAGAGGCCGGAGTAGTCGGAGACCGCCGTGCCGTTCTTCTTCACCCAGGCGGAGATCTCGGAGCTGGTGGAGCCCTGGCCGCTGTCGCCGACCACGATGTAGTGGAGCTTGCCGGACTTCACCAGGCTCTTGAGCTTGGCGAGGGTCATGGCGTCGTCGCTGCCGGACCAGCCGCCCATCGAGATCACCGGTTCACCTGACTCCAGGATGATCGAGGATGCCGTCTGGTCGGTGGCGACCGCGACCAGCCAGGTGGCGCCGTCCTGGTTCTTCTCCAGATACGTGATCATCTCGGAGGAGACCTGGGTTCCGCCGCCTCCGCCTCCGCCGCCCGCGGTGCCGGAGGCGGCTTCGGAGCTGCCGCCGGGTGCCGTACCGGACGGGGCCTCGCCCGGCTGAGCGTCCCCCGTCTCGCCCTGTTCCGTCGCTCCTTGTTCCACCTGGCCCTGTTCCGCCTGGCCCTGTTCGGACGACGTGCCGCTCGGGCGCTGACCGCCGCCGCCCATGCCGCCACCGCCGCCCATGCCGCCGCCGGTATTCGGACCGGCCGTCGGGTTCGTGCCGTTGCTGCTCGCGGTCGTCGCCGCGGAGACGGAGTACGCGGCGGGACCGGCGAGCAGCGCCACGACCGCCGCGAGGCCCGCGAGCCAGGTCAGCCGGCGGCGCCGGGTGAAGCGGCCCAGCAGGAGGCCGATCACCGCCACCGCGCCCGCGACACCGGCCACGACCTCGGCGACCGTGTAGAGGGTGCCCGAGCCGGAGACCCGGTTCAGCAGGACCACCGCCCAGACCGTGCTCGCCGCGACCGCGGCCGGCAGGACCCAGGCCCACTTCACGGCGGAGCCCTCGGTGAAGGCCCGGTACAGCGTCACCGCGCCGATACCGGCGAGCGCCGCGATGCCCGGCGCCATGGCCGTGACGTAGTACGGGTGGAAGGCGCCCTCGGCGAGCGCGAAGGTCAGGTAGTGCAGGACGAACCAGCCGCCCCACAGGAGCAGCGCCGCCCGCTTGGCGTCGGTGCGCGGGGCCCGGCCGCGGAGCACCAGACCGGCGATCAGCGCGATCAGTGCGAAGGGGATGAGCCAGGAGATCTGGCCGCCCATGACGCTGTTGAACATCCGGTACAGGCCCGCCTCGCCGCCGAAGCTCGCGCCGTTGCCCGCGGAGCCGACCGACGAACTCGCCCCGAAGATACGGCCGAAGCCATTGTAGCCGATCACGAGGTCCCAGACCGTGTTGTCCGTCGAACCGCCGATGTAGGGCCGCGAGGACGCGGGGATCAGGTCGACCACCACCATCCACCAGGCGCTCGACACGACCAGCGCCACCGTGCCGACGGCCAGGTTGCGGACCCGGCGGCCCAGACTCGCGCGCGCCGCCCACAGGTAGACGAGGAAGAACGCGGGCAGGACGACGTACGCCTGCATCATCTTGGTGTTGAAGGCGAAGCCGATCGCCACGCCGGACCAGACCAGCGGCATCGCGCGGCCGGTGCGGACCGCCTTCATCAGGGCCGCCGCGCCGAGCAGCATCAGCAGGACGAGGACCGGGTCCGGGTTGGTGTCCCGGTTGATGGCCACGGTGATCGGGGTGAGGGTCAGCGCGAGCGCGGCGATCGTCGCCGCCGTCGCGCCGAAGTCCCGCTTGACCATGCGGTACAGCAGCGCGACCGAGCCGACGCCGACGGCGACCATCGGCAGCGCCAACTGCCATGTCCCGTACCCGAACACGCGGGCGGACAGGCCCATCACCCAGAGCGCGAAGGGGGGTTTGTCGACGGTGATGAAGCTGCCCGCGTCGAGCGCGCCGAAGAAGAAGGCCTTCCAGCTCCGCGTGCCGCTGTACACGGCCGCGTTGTAGAAGGTGTTGCCCGTGACGGACGACATGTTCCAGGCGTAGAGCGCGGTCGCCAGGACCAGGACCGCCCACAGGGCCGGGCGGGCCCAGCGGGGGTCCTCGGGGGCTCCGGTGAACAGCCTGCGGACACGTCCGCGCGCGGCGGGCGGCGCGGCCCGGTGCCGGGTGGCGCCCTCCCGGGTCGGGGCGGGCGGCGGGGCGAGGGTCGTCATGACACGTACTCCAGATTCACCGGGGCGGCCAGGGGGTCGTGTCAGTGACCATCGGCGCCGCTTCTGGGGGAACCCTGAGCCGGTGCTGAGCGAAGAGTGAGAATCAGCGGACTCACAGGCGGCTCATGGGAAGGCCGAGGTCGTCGCGGGCCCGTTCCCGCCCGAGGCATAGACTCGGCCGAACGGCCGTCCCTACCTGGCCGAAAAAGGGCAACTTCTGCCAAACCCGAAGGGTGTTCGGCGTTTTGATACGGATAGATTCAGTCACCAAGCGATACCCGGACGGCACGGTGGCGGTCGACCGGCTCTCGCTGGACATACCCGACCGCGCGATCACCGTCCTCGTCGGCCCGTCGGGCTGCGGCAAGACGACGACCCTGAGGATGATCAACCGGATGGTCGAGCCCAGCGAGGGCACCATCCTGATCGACGGCGAGGACATCCTGCGCCGGCCGGTCAACACCCTGCGCCGCTCCATGGGTTACGTCATCCAGAACGCCGGCCTCTTCCAGCACCGCACGATCGTCGACAACATCGCGACCGTGCCCCGGCTGCTGGGCTGGAGCAAGCCGAAGGCGCGGGAACGGGCCCGGGAGCTGATGGAGCGGGTGGGCCTCGACGGCTCCCTCGCCAGGCGCTACCCCTACCAGCTGTCCGGCGGCCAGCAGCAGCGCGTCGGCGTGGCCCGGGCGCTCGCCGCGGACCCGCCGGTCCTGCTGATGGACGAACCCTTCTCCGCCGTCGACCCGGTCGTGCGCAAGGGACTCCAGGACGAACTGCTCCGCATCCAGGACGAGTTGGGCAAGACCATCGTCTTCGTCACCCATGACATCGACGAGGCCGTCAAGCTCGGGACCATGGTCGCGGTCATGCGCACCGGCGGCAGGCTCGCCCAGTTCGCGCCGCCCGCCGAGCTGCTGACCCACCCGGCCGACGCGTTCGTGGAGGACTTCCTCGGCGCGGACCGGGGCGTGCGGCGCCTCTCCTTCTTCTCGTCCGCGGGACTGGAGCTGACGACGGCACCCGTCGTCACGGACGGCGCGGACGAACCCGAGGGGCTCGGCGCCGACGTCGAGTTCCTCCTGGTGACCGACGCCGACGGCAGGCCGCTCGGCTGGCGCGAGCGCGGCTCGTCCGCGCGACTGCTCTCCCACGGGCGGCCGTTCGTCGCCGGGACCGACTCGCTGCGGGCCGCTCTCGACTGCGCCGTCCTGTCGCCCACCGGATGGGCCGTCGCCGTGGACGCGGACGGCAGGGTGACCGGTGTGGTGTCCCAGCGGACCATCGCCGAGGCGATCCGCGGCGCCCACGCCGAGGGCGGTCACGACGACGGCGGTCACGAGGACGGCGGTCACGAGGACGGCGGTCACCACGAGGGCCGTACGGACAAGAAGGCCGTCGGATGAACTGGGACCGGATGTTCGACATCCCCAGCGACCTCCAGCACACCTGGCTCGGGCTCGTCGGGCTGCATCTGCGCGAGGCGCTGCTGCCGGTCCTGGCCGGGCTGCTGATCTCGCTGCCGCTGGCCCAACTCTGTGTGCGCTACCGCTGGCTGTACCCGCCGGTGCTGTGGGTGACGACCGTGCTGTACGCGATCCCCTCGCTCGCCTTCATCGTCCTGCTCATCGACTACACCGGGCAGACCGAGCTGACGGTGATGATCCCGCTGACCGTCTACAGCCTGGTCGTGCTCGTCCCCGCGATCGTCGACGGCGTCCGCTCCGTCCCGCAGGAGACCCTCGCCGCCGCGACCGCGATGGGCTTCGGACCGCTGCGCCGGTACGTCCAGGTCCAGTTGCCGATCGCGGTGCCCGCCATCATCGCCGGGCTGCGCGTGGCGACCGTGTCGAGCATCTCCCTGGTCAGCATCGGCGCCCTCATCGGCAACCAGGGCGCGCTCGGCAACCTCATCAACGACGCCAACATCTACAACCGCCCCGAACTCGCCCTGAACGCCGTGCTCAGCATGGCCCTGCTCGCGGTGCTCGTCGACGGCGCCCTGGTCGTCGTACGCCTGCTGCTGACGCCGTGGATGCCCGGGAGCCGGAAGGCGGCCAAGGCCGGCCGGCCGGTGGTTTCCGAGGAGGCTGCTGCCCGGTGAATCTCTTCCACTTCATCAACGCGTTCTTCGGCGACGGCGCCCACTGGTCCGGCTACGACGGCATCCCCACCCGGCTGGCCGAGCACCTCGGCTACACCCTGGAGGCGCTCGCCCTCGCCGCACTCATCGGACTGCCCGTCGGCCTGGTCACCGGGCACTACGGGCGCGGCGGCAACGCCCTGTCGCTCCTGGCCACCGCCGGACGGGCCCTGCCCACCTTCGGCCTGCTCGTCATGATGACCCTGCTGTACGGGTTCGGCCTGGTCAACGTCATGGTGCCGCTGGTCGTCCTCGCCGTCCCGCCGATCCTCGTCACCACCTACGAGGCGATGCGCTCCGTCGACCCCTCGCCGGTGGACGCGGCCCGCGGGATGGGCATGGGCGAGGCGCACGTCCTGTTCCAGGTGGAGCTTCCGGCCGCGCTGCCGCTCATCCTCAGCGGTCTGCGGTCCGGCGCCATCCAGGTCGTCTCCACGGCCACCATCGCCGCGTACGTCGGGCTCGGGGGCCTGGGCCGCTACATCATCGACGGGCTCTACCAGCGCGACTACGAGAAGGTCGTCGGCGGCGCCACCCTCGTCGCCGCGATGGCGCTGGCCACCCTCGCGGTGTTCTGGCTGGCGGCCCGGCTGACCGTCTCGGCGGGCGTCCGCCGCGGCGGCTGACCCCGGGAAACGCCTGAGGGGCGGACGGCACCGTCCGCCCCTCAGGCGTTCCCTACGCGTCGGAGCGCGCCAAGGCCTGTTCCAGGACGACGAGCAGCGCGTCGCGCACCGAGCCGCGCTCACGTGCGTCGAAGACGAGCACGGGGACGTGCTCGGCGACGTCGAGCGCCCAGCGGATCTCGTCCAGGCCGTGCTCCACCTTGCCGTCGAAGGCGTTGGCGGCGACCGCGAACGGGATGCGGCGGTGCTCGAAGTAGTCCACGGCGGCGTAGCAGTCGTCCAGGCGGCGGGTGTCGACGATCACCAGGCCGCCGATCGCGCCCTCGACGATGTCGTCCCACATGAACCCGAACCGGTCCTGGCCGGGCGTGCCGAACAGGTACAGCTTCAGGCTCGGGTCGATGGTGATGCAGCCGAAGTCCATCGCGACCGTGGTGGTGGTCTTGCGCGGGGTGTGCGTGAGGTCGTCCACGCCCGCCGCGACCTCGGTGATGGCCGCCTCGGTGGTCAGCGGCTCGATCTCGGAGATCGCGCCGACGGCCGTGGTCTTGCCCACGCCGAAGCCGCCCGCGATCACCATCTTGACCGGCAACGGCGGTCGCACGGAAGCCGGTTCGGACAGGGTCACGGAGGTCACGGATGTACCTTCCCTGAGTCGGGGATGGCCCGCAGGCCATCGATCACTCGGCG
Organism: Streptomyces sp. NPDC090106; assembly: GCF_044747265.1. Taxonomy (NCBI): domain Bacteria; kingdom Bacillati; phylum Actinomycetota; class Actinomycetes; order Kitasatosporales; family Streptomycetaceae; genus Streptomyces; species Streptomyces sp. NPDC090106. The sequence goes on from NZ_JBIVDS010000006.1 coordinate 179,203, forward strand.
CAGGACGGAAGCGTCGTGCGTGGCGGCTGAGTCGGGCACATGCACCGTCAGCCGCCCCTCCTCGCGCAGGTCCTCGGCGAGGATCCGCACCACGTTGAGGTGCAGCCGCAGCCGGGCCGCGATCTCGGCGATCGACTGCGGCCGACGGCAGGCGGCGACGATGTCGTGCTGCTCGAAGGAGAGTTGGGCCAGCTCCGCGAGGCCGTCGGCGGTCGCCACCACCTGGGTCTCGACGGGCATCGCCGCGCCGCCCGGTCCCGGGGCACCGGGCGCCACACGGCCCGCGGTGACCAGGAACGGACGCACGGCGGAGGCGGGACCGACCGGGTTCTCGCCCGGGGGAGGGGTGCCGTCCGCCATGGCGTGTCGTGTCCGTCCGGGTCAGAGGGCCGTCGGCGAACCGACGCTGTTCTTCAGCGCGAGCACCAGCTGCGGGCTGAGCGCGGTGCCCGCGCGGTTGGCGAACACCGTCATCTCGTAGGCGATGTTGCCCAGCTTGGCCTCCTTGTCGGTGACCACGCCGAGCACGGCGCCGCTGCCGATCGCGGAGACCAGCACATGGCCGCCCTCAAGGTCGATGATGACCTTGTTCAGGCCGCCGAGACCGTAGTTGCCGGAGGCGCCGGCGGCCAGGCTCGTGATACCGGAGACGATCGCCGCGAGGCGCTCCGAATCCGCCTGTTCGCGCAGTTCGGACACCGCGATGAGCAGTCCGTCCGAGGAGACGGCGATGGCGTCCACGACGCCCGCGGTCTCGGTGGCGAATCGGTTCAACAGCCAGGTGAAGTCGGCTGCCGCCGCCTGCAGTTCGGCCGGGGTCGTCGGCTCAGTCACTGCTCGGCTCCTTCCGGGTGGTGGTTCTGGTCCTGCGGGTGGGGGTCTGTGTCCACGGCTGCGGGCGTGGAGGTGTCCGCGCCGCCGGCGGTGCCCGTGTCGCGGTGCGCCTGCTCGACGGCCGCCTCGAACTCCTCCAGGGCGGCGCGCACGGCGTCCGCGTCGGCGGGCCGGGGGGCCTCGCCGGTGCCGGCCGGGTGGGTGGCCGCGTCGGCGGTGCGCTGGAGCGTGGCTCCGCGGACCCGGCGGCGCAGCGGGCGCGAGCCGTTCGCCGCGGCGGGGGCCGGGGCGTCGCCTTTCCTGGCCTGCGGGATGAAGGGCGCCGGGGTCTCCGGGCCGGCCTCGGGTTCGTCCTCGCGGCGCGGGACCCGGCGCGGCAGCGGGCCGTCCGGCTCCGCGGCCGACGGGCGCGGACCGCTCTCCTCGGGTTCGGTCGCGGGCGGGGTCGGTACCGGCGTCCTGACGGTGGCCGTCGCCAGCAGCAGCGACTGCGGCAGGGTGACCTCGGCGGTCACACCGCCGCCCGCGGTACGGGTCAGGGTGACCCCGATGTCCCAGCGGCGGGCGAGGGAGCCGACGACGAACAGGCCGAGCACCTTGGTCGGTACGACGTCGAGGCGCTCACGGCGCACGATGCGCGCGTTCTCCTCGGCGAGCCGCTCGGGCGTCATCCCGATGCCGTGGTCGGCCACGACCACGACCGCGCCGTCCGGCGTGCCCTGCACGTACACCTCGACGGGGGAGTCCGCCGGGGAGAACGACACCGCGTTCTCGACGAGTTCGGCCACCATCAGGGTCAGGTCGCCGATGACGTCCGGCTCGACCAGCGTCTCGGTGCGGGCGCGCAGCTGGACCCGGCGGAAGCCCTCGATCTGGCCGAGCGCCGCGCGCACGACGTTGGTCAGCGCCGTCGGGCCCTGGCCGAGGCCGGTCTCGCGGATGCCGGCGAGCAGCATCAGGCTGTCGGCGTTGCGGCGCAGGCGGACCGCGATGTGGTCGATGCTGTAGAGGCGTTCGAGCAGCTCGGGGTCTGTCTCGCCGCGTTCGACGGCGTCGATCAGCGCGAGCTGCCGGGAGGTCAGGTTGCTCACCCGGCGGCCGACGTTGCCGAACATCTCGGCGACGTTGCGGCGGCTGAGCGCCTGGCGCTGGAGCAGGGCGGCGGCGGTCGAGCGCACATGGTCGAAGGCCTCGGCGAGGTCGCCGATCTCGTCGCGCGCCGTCACCGGCATCGCGCCGAGGCGGGGCGGGGTGTCGTCCTCGGCGTCGTCGTCGGCCACGCGGGCCAGTTCCCGGTCGGCTGCCTGGGCGACCTGCTGGGCGGCGCCGGTCAGCGCCTGCACCGGGCGGACCACGGAGCGCCGTACCGTCACCGAGAACGCGAACCAGGCGAGGAAGCCGAACAGGGCGAGGGCCAGCAGCAGGAGCGCGGTGCGCAGCGACTCGTGGGAGGCGGTGTCCGCGCGGTCGGCGATCTCGTCGATGAGCGTGGTGGTGGTGCCCAGCCGGATGCTCGCCTGCTTGCGGTAGGAGGGGTACGACTCGATGGCCCGGCTCAGCGACTTGCGGATCTGGGCGGGCGAATCGGCCTGCACGGCGCCGGGGTCGATCTGGAGCTCGGCGTACTGCCGGTTGATGACGCCCTGCGAGCTGTTGTGCTCGATCTTCGCGAGCCGGGAGACCTGCTCCTCGGTGGCGAACCGGGCGAAGCGGTCGGCCTGGTGGGTGTACTCGTCGTAGGAGCCGATCGCGCCGATGAACTCCATGAGGGCGTTGGAGTCGCCGGTCGTCGCGGAGAACACGCCGGTCTCGTAGGAGCTGTGGGCGGCGTCGGCGCGCAGCAGCGAGTCCAGGAGGTTGCCGGTGAAGGTCGCCGACAGGTTGGAGTCGTGGTCGAGGCCGAGACCGTCGATGAGGCCCTTGGCGGCGGTGCTGTACGCCGGGTCGACGTTGGTCGCGGGGACGTAGGCCTGCTGGACGCTGTCGCGCAGGCTCTCCAGCGCCTCGACCTCCTTGAGGGCCCTCGCCTCCTCCGCCGGCAGCTGGTCGCCGAAGCGTTCGCGGACGCGTCCGACCTGGTTGTCCACCTCGATCTGGGCCGCGCGGTAGGCGCTGGTCGAGGGGGTGCCCCCGTCGAAGGTCGCCTCGTGCCGCACCGAGAGCAGGATGGCCTGCTGGTGCTCGGCCGCCAGGCGGTCCACCAGTGTGGCCACCTCGGTGCTGCTGCGGACCAGCCGCGCGGCGTCGCTCGCGTTCTGGGACTGCCGGCCCTGATCGGAGATCAGATAGGCGAGCAGTGCGGCGACCACCGCGAGCGGCACACCGACGAGCAGGTTCAGCTTGCGCCGGAACGGCCAGCGGTCGGCGAAGCCCCGTGCGGACACCAGGCCTCCTTCGAAGGGGGTTCAGGCGCGCGGGGACTTACGTGACCGAAATTGATCGACTGGCGCCAATGGCCAGGACATTACCTTCTCTACCGGAGTCGGATCATGTCACCCCGAGTCAAGAATCCATTACGAGATGAAGGCGGGGAACCGCGACCGGCTTCGCCCACCCTTCACAATCAGCGCAGTTTTGACGCCAATTGGTGACCGGGCTGCTCTTGACTGGCGGAGAACCGGCTGGATTGGATCAGTAGGTGACTTCCAACACCCCGTACATCAGCAGGTCCCTTCGGAAGCATCCCGGCGCGGCCGCGGTCGCGCTCGCGGCCGCGACGGCCCTGCTGGCGGGATGTTCCTCCTCGGACGACGGTTCCGACCCGCTGGCCGAGGACTCCAAGGCGGCGAGCGGCGACACGGTCGTCGTCGGCTCCAACAACTTCGCCGAGAGCATCCTGCTCGCCGACATCTACGGCGAAGCCCTGAAGGCCAAGGGCGTCAAGGTCAGCTACAAGCCCAACATCGGCAGCCGTGAGGTCACTTACGGCCTGCTGAAGAACGGCTCCATCACCGTTCTGCCCGAGTACAACGGCTCGCTCCTCGCCTACCTCGACCCGGAGGCGGAGCAGAAGACGGCGGCCGAGGTCAACGCCGCGGCGGCGGCCAAGCTCGACAGCAAGCTGTCGCTGCTGGAGTCCTCGCCCGCCGAGGACAAGGACTCCGTCAGCGTCAACGCCGAGACGGCCAAGAAGTACGGCCTCACGGCCGAGTCCACGCTCGCCGACCTCAAGGACGCCGCCCCCGACCTGGTCATCGGCGGCTCGCCCGAGTTCCAGACCCGGCAGCAGGGGCTCAAGGGCCTGGAGTCCGTCTACGGCCTGAAGTTCAAGTCCTTCAAGGCGCTCGACGCGGGCGGCCCGCTCACCCAGGCGGCGCTCACGAAGAACACCGTCCAGGCGGCGGACATCTTCACCACGGACCCGACGATCACCAAGGAGAAGTTCGTGGTCCTCGGGGACCCCGAGAACCTCTTCGGCTTCGCCAACGTGACCCCGCTCGTATACAAGTCCGGGCTCTCGCAGGAGGGGATCGACGCGCTCAACGCGGTCTCCGCCAAGCTCGACACCAAGACGCTGCTGGACCTGGACTCCCAGGTCCAGCTCGACAACAAGGACCCGCTGGACGTGGCCAAGGAGTGGCTCGAGTCCGCCGGTCTGTCCTGACCGGGGCGCTGATCGCCGTTCCGGCGGGTCAGTACCCCACGGAGAACGTCGCGTCCTGCTGGTCGGTCGTGGTCGAGATCGGATCGATCCGCAGGACGTAGTTCGAGTGCCGCAGGTACCGCGTCGCGTTGTTGTACGAACGGAACGACGACCAGGACGAGTTGGCGAGTCCCGCGGTGCGGTAGAACGTCGCGTCGGCCGCGAAGGCCGACGTGCCGTCGTTCTCGTCCAGTTGGATCGCGTAGTTGTAGTGCCGCAGATAGCGGGTCGGGTAGTTGACCGACTGGAACGAGACCCCGGACGAGTCCGCGAGCCCCGCCACCAGCTTCCACTGGGAGTCCGGGTACGGGTCGAAGGCATAGGCGTCGATCCGGCCGGTGTAGTTGCTGTGCCGGACGTAACGGTCCGGGTAGTTGTAGGACTTGAGCCGGTTCCAGGTGGGGGTGCCCCACTTGGTGACCAGGTTGGAGTACTGCGCCGAGGTGATCGGGTGGATCGTGCAGTGCTTGGAGTTGAGCGGCTGCGTGTAGGTCTTCTGGTCCAGGGCCGTCCAGGTGCCGGCCGCGAGACTGCTGGACTGCCAGGCGTAGAAGACGCCGTTCGGCGACCAGGTGTCGCCCCAGAGGTACCAGGTGGAGCTCGACGTCAGGGACTTGACGAGCGTCGGGGCCTCCGTGCCGCCGTGCGAGACGGCCGTGCTGAACTCGGTGAAGCTGCCCGGGTCCAGTGAGGTGGAGCGGGCGCCCACCAGCGTCGAGTTCTTCTTGAAGTAGAGGTAGTTGTAGCCGCTCACCCCGAGGGCCATGTCGCCGTCGATGACGTCGTAGCCGGGGTCGAAGAACACCTGCGGGCTGCCGGCCGTCGTGAAGTCGCTCGTGTAGTTGACCATGATGACGTTGTGGCCGCTGGAGTTGACCGCCGAGTAGATCACGGCGTACTGGCCGCGTCCCGCGTCCCAGAACGCCTCCGGCGCCCAGCTGTGGGTGTCCATGTCGTGCAGTTTCAGGCGCCGGTAGCCGGTGAACGTGCGCAGGTCGGCGGAGTCCCAGACGTGGATGTACTGGCTGACGTACGTCCAGTCCGTGCCGTACAGGTCGGTGGCGAGGACGACGAACGTGCCGTCCTGCTTGCGCAGGATGAACGGGTCGCGCAGACCGCCGGAGCCCGCGGTGGGGGTGGCGACGGGCGCGTTCTGGTTGAGCGGGGTCCACTGGAGGCCGTCGGTGCTGACGGCGAGGTGGAGCCCGTAGTTGGCGGCCAGCATGTCCGGTGACTCGGTGAAGTAGCCCATGACGTAGGCGGAGTCGGCGGCGTGCGCGGTCCCGGCGCCGAGGGTCAGCGCGCCGGTGGCGGCGAGCGGCACGGTCGCGGCCATGCCGAGGAGACGGCGGCGGGAGAGAGGGGGAGCGGCGGGCGGCTCTGCGGGCATGAGCTCTCCAGGTGATCGGCGGAGGGGTGCGGCGAGCGGGTCACCGGGCCAGGCTGGTCGAGATGCTGGCCGATATGTCGAACAAGGTTCGGTGAGGCGAATGGAAAGTAGAGGGGTGCCGGTGACGCGTCAATCGCCCGCACACGCTTGGCCGGAAAAGGCTCCTCACCCGGGAAGGGGCCTTGTACCGGCGGACTGCCCGGCCCCGCCGTCTCTTGTCCGGGCGGACAAGCACCACGGTCCCGCCCCGCCGATACCGTGCCGCCACCGCACCTGCTGCTCGGAGAGGCATAGCCCGTGGCATCGCGTTCCCCGGTCACCGTCCCCGCAAGTCTGCTGCGCCATCTGGTGACCGCACTGACCGGACCCCTCGTCGACCTGCTGGTCGCGCCCCGGGGTGTCGAACTCCCCCTGGACACCGTCGTCATCGTCGAACCCGACGACCTCGTCCCACCGCCGCCCGGGGCGCTCGCCCTGGTCATCGGCGTCCGCGGACGGGCCGCGCTGCGCGCCCTGCTGACCGCCGGACGGGCCGGTGCCGTGGCCGTCGCCGTCAAGACGGGCACCGACCCCGGCGACACGGACGCGCTGCGCGAAGCGGCCACCGAGTGCGGGACCGCACTGCTCGCGGTGCGCGACGACGCCCGCTGGGAACAGGTCGCCGCGGTGGCCCGCACCCTGGTCGACGTCGTCCACCCCGCGGCCGGCTTCACCGACCAGCAGACCCACGGCGACCTGCCCTCCCTCGCCCAGACCCTCGCCACCCTCACCGGCGGCATCGTCAGCATCGAGGACAGCGCCAACCGGGTGCTCGCCTACTCGCGCTCCGACGACCACGTCGACGCCGTGCGCCGGCTCAGCATCCTCGGCCAGTCCTGCCCGGAGCCGTATCTGGCGTTCCTGCGCGAGACGGGCGTCTCGGCGCGGCTGCGGGCGGGCGAGGAGGTCGTGGAGGTCACCGAACGCGCCGACCTGGGCGCCCGGCGCCGGCTCGCCGCGGGCATCCTCGTCGGCGGCCGGCCCCTCGGCACCATCTGGGTCCAGGAAGGCGCCGGGCCCCTGGCCGAGCGGGCCCCCGAGGTGCTGCGCGGCGCCGCCCGGCTGGCCGCCGTCCAACTCGTACGGCGGCCCCGGGACGCCGCCCGCGACACCGCGCTGCGCGAGGAGTTCGCCGCCGGGCTCCTCGCCGGACAGGTGCCGCCCGGCTCCCTCGCCGCCTCCCTCGGCCTGGACCCGGAACGCGGGGCGACGGTCGTCGCCGTGGACCTGCGCGACCCGGCCGGGGAGACGGTCACGGCGACCCTGCGGCGCTCCCGCACCGCCGAGATCGCCTCCGTCCACGCCGCCGCGTTCCGGCGCACCGCCGTCGCGACCCAGCTCGACGGGCGGATCTACGTCCTGCTGCCCGAGAGCGAACCCGAGGCGGCCGGACCCGACGAGAACCGACCCGGGCGCACCGCCCGCGGGGGAGCCGCCAGACCCGCCGGCCGCACCGGCGCCGACGCCGCGCTGCGCACCTGGACCACCGAGCTGGTCACCACCCTGCGCACCCACCTCGGCACCCCCGTCCAGGCCGCCGTCACCGCCCCCTTCCCCCGGCTCGCCCAGGCCCCCCTCGCCCGCCGCACCGTCGACCGGATGCTCACCGTCCTGGCCCGCACCCCCGAACTGCCCGCCGCCGCCTACCCCGACGTCCGGGCGGCCGTCGTCCTCGACGAGATCCTCGACCTGCTCACCGAACACGGCCACCCCGGCACCCACGACCCCGCGCTCGACGTCCTCACCGCCTACGACCGGCGCCACGGCACCGACCTCGCCCCCTCCCTCCTCCTCTACCTCGACGCCTTCGGCGACGTCGCCAAGGTCGCCGAACGCCTCCACATCCACCCCAACACCCTCCGCCACCGCGTCCGCCGAGCCGCCGAACTCACCGGCATCGACCTGGACGACCCGGAGCAACGGCTCGTCGCACTGCTGCAGTTGAGACGCCCCGGGGGTCCGTGACGGGACGCGTGACGGCCCGGTTGCCTGGCAATGTCCGGGCGGACAACGTCAGGCGATGCACGTCTGCCGTCGCGACAGGATGCCGGAGCCTCCCCGACGCCTAGTTTTCAGCCACCGCTGATCGGTTCAGGAGAGGAACTCCCATGCGTCACACCCGTCTTCACCGTCTCCGGCTCGGCGTGCCACTCGTCGCCGGGGCCATGGTCCTGTCCGCCTGCGGCAGCAGGGACGAAGGGGACGCCGCCGGCGAGAGCGCCGGCACCACCACCGTCACCATCGGGTTCGACGCCCCGCTGTCGAAGGACCTCGCCGCCGTCGGCCTCGGCATGAAGAACGCCGCCGAACTGGCCGTGAAGCAGGCCAACAAGAACAAGACCGTCCCCGGGGTCACCTTCAAGCTCGTCGCCAAGGACGACCAGGCCACTCCGACCATCGGCCAGCAGAACGCCGCCGCGTTCGCCGCCGACGACAGCGTGATCGGGGTCGTCGGCGCCTACAACTCCTCGGTGTCCGCCGCGATGCAGTCCACCCTGCACGACGCCGGCCTGGTGCAGATCTCCGGCGCCAACACCAACCCGACCCTCACCCGGGGTGCCGACTACAAGGCCTCCCCGAAGCGGCAGTTCGACAACTACTTCCGCACCATCACCACCGACGACGTCCAGGCCCCCGTCGCCGCCGAGTACTTCTACGAGGACCTCGGCATCAAGAAGCTCGCCACCGTCGACGACAAGAAGGTCTACGGCGCCGGCCTCGTCGACAACTTCACCGAGGCGTACACCGAACTCGGCGGCGAGGTCGTCACCCACCAGTCGATCAATCCCGACGAGAGCGACTACGCCTCCGTCGTCAGCACCGTCAAGTCCTCCGGCGCGCAGGGCGTCTACTACGGCGGCGAGTACCCGCAGGCCGGCGCCCTGAAGAAGCAGCTCGTGGCGGCCGGCTTCGACGGCCCCCTCGGCGGCGGCGACGCCGTCAAGGACGACGCGATCATCCCCCTCGCCGGCGAGAAGGCCGCCGACGGCATCTACACCACCTCCGACGGCCAGCCCATCGACACCCTCGACTCGGCCAAGAGCTTCATCAGCGCCTACGAGGCCGCCGGTTACAGCGAGCCCTACGGCGTCTTCGGCGGCTACGTCTACGACGCCACCACCGCCCTCATCCAGGCGGTCAAGGCCGCCGTCTCGGCGAACGGCGGCAAGGCCGGCACCGTCAAGGACCTGCGCCCCAAGGCCGTGGCGGCCATGCCCGAGGTCACCTTCGAGGGCGTCACCGGCACCGTCGGCTTCAACGAGTACGGCGACAGCGTCAACAAGGTGATCAGCATCAACACCGTCAAGGACGGCGCGTGGCAGGACGGGATCAAGGTCTTCAAGAAGTGACTGGCACCGAACTCACGCAACTCCTCGCCGACGGAATGATCCTCGGCTCCATGTACGGCCTGATAGCCGTCGGCTACACGATGGTCTACGGCATCCTGCAGATCATCAACTTCGCCCACGGCGAGATCTACATGCTCGGCGGCTTCGGCGCCCTGTTCGTCTACGCCTGGGTGCCGGGGCTGCGGTCCGTCCCGCTGTGGGCCGCGCTGCCCGTCCTGCTGGTGGTCGCGGTGCTCGTCTCGGTCACCGCGGCCGTCACCGCCGAACGGTTCGCCTACCGGCCGCTGCGGCACGCGCCCCGGCTCGCGCCGCTGATCAGCGCGATCGGCCTCTCGCTCTTCCTCCAGCAGGTCGTCTTCAACTTCTTCACCCTGCCCGGGGGTTCGGTCGGCGTCACCGCACCGGTGCCGTTCCCCCAGTTCGACGGCGGGCCGCTGGACCTCGGCGGGGTGCAGATCTCCGTCGCCGGTCTGCTCACCGTCGTGCTGGCCGCCGTCGCCATGGTGGTGCTCACCTGGTTCGTGCGGCGCACCCGTACCGGGCGCGCCATGCAGGCCACCGCCCAGGACCCGGCCACCGCCCGGCTGATGGGCATCGACACCGACCGCATCATCGTGATCGCGTTCGCCGTCGGCGCCGCGCTCGCCGCGCTCGCCTGTGTCACCCAGGGCCTCCGGCTCGGCACCATCTCGTACAACATGGGCTTCATCACCGGCCTGAAGGGCTTCACCGCGGCCGTCCTCGGCGGCATCGGCAACATCCAGGGCGCCATGGCGGGCGGCGTGGTCCTCGGCCTCGCCGAGTCCCTGGCCTCCGGGGCGCTGCCCCACATCGACGCCCTGGCGATGTTCAGCGGCTCGGTCTGGAAGGACGTGTGGGCCTTCGTGATCCTCATCGTGGTGCTGCTGATCCGGCCCCAGGGCCTGTTCGGCGAGCGCGTCGCGGACAGGGCGTGAGACGGGACATGAACAGAATCCTCGCCCTCACCGGCGCCGTCCTCACCCTCGTCTCGCCGTTCCTGGCGTGGACCTGGACGGCCGCCTACCCCGGCAACCTCACCGTCTACGGCTACCCCGGCGGCAGCCAGCTCGTCACCCTGGTGTGCGCGATCGCCGCCCTCGCCCTGCTCGCCGTACCCCGCCGCGCACCGGTGAAGGCGCTGCGGGCGGTGTCGCTGGCCGCGCTGACCTCGACCTGGGTCACGGTCGTCGCGATCACCGTCGACCTCGGCGGGGTCGTCAACCTGGAGCCGGGCGGCTGGCTCGCCGCCGCGGCGACCGTCCTGCTCGCCGCGGGCGCGCACCGGATGCCCGACACCCACCCGGAGGCGGAGAAAGAGGCGGAAACGGAGGCGGAGGCGGAGGCGGAACCGGAGCCCGCGCCGACGGCGCGCAAGCTGCCCCGCTGGGCCGAAGTCGCCGTCATCACCGTCGTGTTCGTTCTCGGCATGTTCGTCGTCACCTACGGCATCACGACCGGCTCGCCCGAGGAGTTCCTCGCGTTCCTGCCGGCCGCGCTGTTCGGCGGACGCGCCCTGGTGGTCTCCGGACTCGGCGCCCGGCTCGGCGAGCTGACCGCCCGCAACCGCACCGCGACCGGCGTCGCCACACTCGCCGCGGCCCTGGTCTTCCCGTTCACCCAGGACAACGAGCAGTACACCGCGATCGCCGACAACATCCTCGTGTTCGCCGCCGTCGCCCTCGGCCTGAACATCGTCGTCGGCATGGTCGGCCTGCTCGATCTCGGCTACGTCGCCTTCCTCGGCACCGGCGCCTACACGGCCGCCCTGGTCTCCGGATCGACCTTCTCCACCCTCGACATCGGCCCGCTGCCGTTCTGGGCGACCGCCCTGCTCGGCATGGCGGTGTCCCTGGTCGCGGGCATCGTGATCGGGGCACCGACGCTGCGGCTGCACGGCGACTACCTCGCCATCGTCACTCTCGGCTTCGGCGAGATCTTCCGGATCACCGTCAACAACCTCGACGGCACCTCCGGACCGTCCCTGACCAACGGGCCCAACGGCATCAACTCGGTGCCGAACCTCACGATCCTCGGGTTCGACTTCGGTGAGCAGCACACCATCCTGGGCGTGCAGTTCGGCCGCTTCGCCAACTACTACCTCCTGCTCCTCGCCGTGATGGCGGTCGTCGTCGTCCTGTACGCGCGCGTCGGCGACTCCCGGATCGGCCGGGCCTGGATCGCGCTGCGCGAGGACGAGAAGGCCGCCACCGCGATGGGCATCGAGGGCTTCCGCTTCAAGCTGCTCGCCTTCGGCATGGGCGCCTCGCTCGCGGGACTCGCGGGCACGGTCATGGCGCACCTGCAGACCAACGCGGTACCGGACAACTACAAGTTCGCCGACACCGCCCCGCCCAACTCGGCGTTCCTGCTCGCCGCCGTCGTCCTCGGCGGCATGGGCACCATCTCGGGACCGCTCCTCGGCGCGGCGCTGCTCTACCTGATCCCCGCGAAGTTCGAGTTCTTCAGCCAGTACCAGATGATGCTCTTCGGCCTCGCGCTCGTCGTCATGATGATCTACCGCCCCGAAGGGCTGATCCCCGACCGCAAACGGCAGTTGGAGTTCCACGAGGAGGCGGTCGCGGCATGAGCGCGATCCTTGAGGCCCGGGGCGTCACCATGCGCTTCGGCGGACTGACCGCCGTCGACACCGTCGACCTGACGGTCTCCACCGGCGAGATCGTCGGGCTCATCGGCCCCAACGGCGCCGGGAAGACGACCTTCTTCAACTGCCTGACCGGCATGTACGTCCCCACCGAGGGCGAAGTCCGGTTCCGCGGCGAGGTGTTGCCGCCCCGGCCCGCGAAGGTGACCCGGGCCGGCGTCGCCCGCACCTTCCAGAACATCCGGCTCTTCGGCGGCATGACCGTCCTGGAGAACGTCATGGTGGGCCGCCACACCCGCACCAAGGAGGGCCTGTTCTCCGCCATCGGACGCGGCCCCCGCTACCACCGCACCGAACGTGAGTCACGGGCGGTCGGACGGGAGCTGCTCGACTTCGTCGGCCTCGGCAGGTACGGCAACACGACGGCCAGGAACCTGTCGTACGGCGGTCAGCGGCGGCTGGAGATCGCCCGCGCGCTGGCCTCCGAACCGGGGCTGCTCCTGCTGGACGAGCCGACGGCCGGGATGAACCCGCAGGAGACCCGGGAGACCGAGGAACTGGTGTTCGCGATCCGGGACCGGGGGATCTCGGTGCTGGTCATCGAGCACGACATGCGCTTCATCATGAACCTCTGCGACCGGGTCGCCGTCCTGGTGCAGGGTGCGAAGCTCGTCGAGGGCGCCCCCGCGGAGGTACAGGCCGACCCGAGAGTCGTCGAGGCGTACCTCGGCGCACCGCAGGAGGAGACCGCGTGAGCGCGCTGCTGGAAGTCGAGGACCTGCGCGTGGCGTACGGCAAGGTGGAGGCGGTCAAGGGCGTGACCTTCTCGGTCGCCGAGGGCGAGGTCGTCACCCTGATCGGCACCAACGGCGCCGGGAAGACCACGACCCTGCACACCCTGAGCGGTCTGCTGAAGCCGGCGGCGGGGCGGGTGCGGTTCCGGGGCGAGGACCTCGCCGGCCTCCCCGCCCACCGGGTGGTGGCCCTCGGGCTCGCCCACTCCCCGGAGGGGCGGCACATCTTCCCCCGGCTGACCGTCGAGGAGAACCTCCTCCTCGGCGCCTACCTCCGCAAGGACGCCCCGGGGATCGCCGAGGACGTGGAACGGGCCTACGAGCTCTTCCCCCGGCTGCGGGAACGCCGTACCCAGGCGGCCGGCACCCTCTCCGGCGGGGAGCAGCAGATGCTCGCCATGGGCCGGGCCCTGATGTGCCGTCCCACCCTCCTCATGCTCGACGAGCCCTCCATGGGGCTGTCCCCGATCATGATGCGGAAGATCATGGACACCGTCGCCGAGCTGAAGCGCACCGGCACCACCGTCCTCCTCGTCGAGCAGAACGCCCGCGCCGCCCTGGCGCTGGCCGACCGCGCCTATGTGATGGAGACGGGACGGATCGTGCTGGAGGGCACGGGCGCGGAGCTGATGGACGACGAGAGCGTGCGGAAGGCGTATCTGGGCGAGGACTGAGACGCGGACGGATGCGCTCGCGGACGGACCCGCGCATGCACTCGCGGACGGACCCGCGCATGCACCCGCGGACGGACCCGTGGACGGCCCACGGACGGAAGGACACGCGCCGCTTTCGTCCATTTAGTGATCATTTGTGATGATCGGTCGGTAGGTTGCCCGGAGTCGACTATTCCGGGAGGTCGCCGATGCGGCGTCATCACCGTTCACTGCCGGGAGCGGCGGTGGCCGCCCAGACCGGGGCCGCCGCCCTTCTGCTGCTGGCCGCCGCGTCCCCCGCCGCCCGCGCGGACGTCCCCGAACCCGCCGCCGGCACCTCCGTGGTGACGGTCCGGACCGGTGGCGACCGCACCGGCGGCCTCGGCGTCGTCCCGCTCGCCGGTGTCCGCCTCGCCCTCTACGCCGACGAGAGCGACACCACCCCGCTCACCGACGACTGGGCCGAGTGCGTCTCCGACGGCGACGGCGACTGCTCCTTCGTCGTCCCCGCCACCGCGACCGGCGGCGCCAACGCGGGCGCGCGCTTCTGGGTGCGGCAGGCCGAGGTCGGGGCGCCGTCCGGGTGGTACACCAACCCCGTGCTGCGCACCGGCAACGGCAGCGGATCGGTGTCGTACCCCTCGACGTACCAGTTCCGCACCCCGGCCCTGGCCGACGGGCGGACGTACTCCTCCACCAGCGACTTCATGTACAGCACCGCCTACGGCACGGACCCCTTCCTCGCCTCCGCCGGTGTCTGGCAGAACTCCCGCGTCAACCCCGAACTCCCCGAGAACTGCGGGCTCGACGTCGCCCTGGTACTGGACCTGTCCGCCTCCGTGGGCAGCGCCCTGCCCAACCTCAAGGCGGCGGCCGACAAGTTCACCGACGCCCTCACCGGCACCCCCTCGCGGCTCGCGCTCTTCTCCTTCGACCGCGACTCGCCCAGCACCGGCACCACCAACCACCCCGACCTGACGTCGGTCTCCACCACGGCCGGCGGCACGGCGTTCAAGGACCGGTACGCCGACTGGACGCTGGGCTCCGGAACCAACTGGGACCAGGGACTCAACGCCGTCGCCGAGGCCGCCCCGGTCTACGACCTGGTCGTCGTCCTCACCGACGGCAACCCCACCCGCTGGGGCAAGCCCTACACGGGCAACGGCAGCAAGACCAACTTCGCCGACACCGAGGGCGGCATCTTCTCCGCCAACGCCGTCAAGAAGCAGGGCTCACGGGTCGTCGCGGTCGGCGTCGGCAGCGGCGTCGAGGGCGACTCCGTGCTCAACCTGCGGGCCGTCTCCGGCACCGAGGCCTTCACCGGCACCAACCCGGTGACCGCCGACTACTACCAGACCGACGACTTCGCCGCGGCCGGCACCGCCCTGCACGACATCGCCCTGACCCACTGCGACGGCACCCTCTCGGTCGTCAAGCAGATCGTGCCCGCCACCACCACCGGCGAGGACGTCACCGGCGCCGAGAACGCGGGCGCGGGCTGGCAGTTCGACGCCTCCACCACCACCTCCGGCATCGGCGGACTGCCGGACACGGAGACCACCACCGACGACGGCACCGGCGCGGTCGCCTTCGAACCGACCTACCCGGCCGACACCACCACCGCCGACGTCACCGTCCAGGAGACCCAGCACACCGACCACGTCCTGGTCACCCAGGACGGGAAGAACGCGGTGTGCACCGATCTCGACGACGGCACCGCGGTGGACGTCACCAACTCCGGTGCCGCCGGCTTCACCGTGGACGTGCCGCGCAGCTCGGCGGTCTCCTGCGTCGTCTACAACCGGCCCACCGGGACCGCCGACGTCGAGGTCGACAAGACCTGGCTCGTCGACGGGGAGGAGTACGCGCACGAGGACCGTCCCGAGGGCCTGGAGGCATCCCTCACCCTGACCGGCCCGACCGGCTCGACACCCCGGGCCCAGGACTGGGGCGCCGCCCGCGAGGGCTACACCGTCGGCGACTCCACGACCATCGCCGAGACCGTCGGCGTCCCCGCGCACTGCGTCCTCGCCGGCAGCCGGCTGGTCGCCGCGGGCGGTGCGGCCGTCGACCACGCCCTGCCCCACACGGCCGAACTCACCGCCGAGCACACCACGTTCACGGTCCGCAACACCGTCACCTGCAAGGCTCGGCTCACCCTGGTCAAGGATGTCGTCAACGCGCACGGCGGTGACGCCGGACCGGCCGACTGGACCCTCACCGCGGACGGTCCGACCGCTCTGTCCGGCACGTCCGGCTCCCACGAGGTCACCGACGCCGTCGTGACGGCCGGCACCTACGCGCTGGCCGAGTCCGACGGCCCCAGCGGCTACGACGCCTCCGACTGGGCCTGCCGGAACGCCGAGGGGGACGCCGTCGAAGTGACCGAGGGCGCGGTGGACGTCGCCGCGGGCACCGCCGTCACCTGCACGGTCACCAACACCGAACGGGCGCCCGCGACGGAGGAACCCACCCCGACGCCCACCGACCCTCCGGCCACCGAGCACCCCGGAGGCGGAGGACATGGAGGAGGGCACGGCGGCGGGGGCGAGCTGGCCGACTCCGGCGGCCCGGTCCTGGCGTACGCCCTCGGGGCGTTGTGCGTCCTGGCCGCCGGAGTGCTGCTGACGGTGCGCCGGACGTGCAGGCGCTGAGCCGTCCCGCGGAAGGCGGCGGGGCTACCGCTTCGTCGCCGACGCGATCAGCAGGTCCAGCAGGGAGATGAGCACGGCCTTCGACGACTCGCGGCGGCGCGCGTCGCACAGCACCACCGGGACGCCCTCCGGCAGGGCCAGGGCGTCCCGGACGGCCTCCGCCGAGTAAGGGTGCGCCCCGTCGAACCCGTTGACGCCGATCACGAACGGGATGCCGCGCCGCTCGAAGAAGTCGATGGCCGCGAAGCTCGACTCGGGGCGCCGCACGTCGATCAGGACGACCGCGCCCAGCGCGCCGACCGACAGGTCGTTCCACATGAACCAGAAGCGCTGCTGACCCGGCGTACCGAACAGGTACAGCACCAGCCGCTCGCTGATGGTGATCCGGCCGAAGTCCAGCGCCACCGTGGTGGCACGTTTCTGCTCGATCCCCACCAGGTCGTCGACGCCCAGCCCCGCGACCGTCAGGGGCTCCTCGGTGCGCAGCGGGGCGATCTCGCTGACCGAACCGACCATCGTGGTCTTGCCGACCCCGAAACCCCCGGCGATCAGGATCTTCACGGTGTCCGGCGCGGTGGGCGCCTCAGAGCCGGTCAAGGCCCTCCCTCACTTTCGTCAGCAGGTCCAGGTCGGCGGTGCCGGGCGTGACGGCGCGCGGTGCGTGCACGCTGATCAGGCCCGCCTCCAGCAGGTCGGAGAGCATGATGACGATCACGCTCACCGGCAGGTCCAGCAGCGCGGCCAGCTCCGCCACCGCGACCGGCCGTGCGCACCGGCGCAGGATGCGCGACTGCTCGGCCTGCGGCCGGGGCGCTCTGGCCGGGGGCGGATCCACCGCGGTCACGGTGGTGATGAGGGTGAAGCCGGTCCGGCTGGGCCGGGTCCGTCCGCCGGTCAGGGCGAACGGCCGCACCAGCCGGCCGGCGGTGTCGCTCTCGCTCACCTCATCCGCCGGTGGGCCCGATGCCGGCCCGCGGGGCGGCGCTGAGATGCTCGCCGATCTTCTTCACCAGCATGTTCATCTGGTACGCCACCACACCGACGTCCGCGTTCGGCCCGGTGAGGACCACGAGATGCGCGCCGGGGCCGGCGGCGGTGAGTATCAGGAAGCTGTTGGCCATCTCGATGAGCGCCTGCCGCACCGGGCCGCCGCGGAAGTCCATGCTCACACCCCGGCTGAGGCTCATCAGCCCGGACGCGGTCGCCGCCAGCCGCTCGGCGTCGTCCCGCGGGAACCCGGTCGACTTGCTGACGACCAGCCCGTCCTCGGAGAGCACGACGGCCTGTGTCACATCGGCGACCCGGTCCACGAGCCCGGTGAGCAGCTGGTCCAGGGCGGTGTTCGTGGCGGGGGCGGGGTGGGTCATGGCGGTGTCCTTCATGAGCGGTCGGTGTGGGGAGTGGGGTGCTCGGCCGGGGCGGGGTCGGCCGGCGGGCCGGGCGGGGCGGGAGCCTCCAGGGGGCCGTCCTCGTGGGTGGCGTCCGGATCGTCCGTGGTGTCGGAGTCGGAGTCGGTGTCGTCCGTGTCGGGTTTGTGGTCCGTGCCGTCCGCGTCCCGGGCCTGGAGCGTGCCGCGCTGGAAACCGGCCAGGGAGGAGGCGGCGTGTTCCGCGGTGAAGTCGTCGGGGTCCTGCTCGGTAGCACGGGGCGCGTCGTCCCGGAGTTCAACGGCGAGGCTGGTCTGCGGGACGCGGCGGGGGAGCGGCGTGAGGCCGTCGGTGGGCGGGGCGTCGGGGGAGGCGCCGGTGGAGGCGCTGCCGGAGGACGCGGCGGGCGCGGGGCGGGCGTCGGGCACGGGCAGGGACAGTGCGCGGCCGACGGCGGCGAGGATGTCGTCGTCGGGCCCCTCCCGCGGTTCCTCGGACGCGCCCTCGGACCCGTCGGACGCGCCCCGCGGCTTCTCGGACGCCCTCTGGGGCTCCTTGGCCCGGGGCGCCTCGCGTACGACGATGTCGTCCGGGATCAGCACGATCGCCGTGGTGCCCCCGTATGGCGAGGAGCGCAGCGTCACCGTGATGCCGTGCCGCCGGGCCAGCCGGGCGATCACGAACATCCCGAGCCGCAGGTCGTCGGCGAGCGCCACCACGTCGAACTTGGGCAGCTCGGCCAACTGGGCGTTGAAGGAGGCGTACTCCTCCTCCGACATGCCGAGGCCCCGGTCCTCGATCTCGACCGCGAGCCCCTTGGCCACCAGCGCGGCACGCACCCCGACGGGGCTCGGCGCGGGGGAGTACAGGGTGGCGTTCTCGATGAGTTCGGCCAGCAGATGGATGACGTCGGAGACGGCGGGCGGCGCGATGTACAGGTCCTCGTCGGTGTGCACCTCGACCCGCTGGTACTCGGCGACCTCGCCGACGGACCCGCGCAGGATGTCGACGAGCGCGACCGGCTCGGTCCAGCTGCGCCGGGTCTGCCCGCCGCTGATGATGACGAGGTTCTCCTCGTAACGGCGCAACTGGCTGGCCGTGGAGTCGAGTTCGTACAGGCCGGCCAGGACGTCCGGGTCCTGGTGCTTGCGCTCCAGGGTGTCCAGGCGGCTGAGCTGGAGGTTGACCAGGTTCTGGCTCTGCCGGGCGATGCCGAGGATCACCTTCTGGAAGCCGCGCCGGGTGTCGGCGAGTTCGACGGCGGTCGCCACCGCCGTACGCTGCGCGGTGTTGAACGCCCTGGCCACGGCGCCGAGTTCGTCGTGGCCGTAGTCCAGCTCGGGGGCGGCCAGGTCCATGTCGACCTTCTCACCGCGGTCCAGCCGGGAGACGACGTCGGGCAGCCGCACGTGGGCGAGGTCCAGGGTGGCCTGCCGCAGGCCGCCCAGACGGCGGGACAGGGACCGGGTGATGCGCCAGGAGATGGTGATGCAGATCAGCAGGGCGATCAGACCGCCCGCGCTGAGCACGCCGGCCTTCAGCAGCAGCGCGTCGGCTTCCTCGGCGCTGCGGCTGAGCAGCCCGTTGGTCTGCTGCTGGATGAGGACGGAGTACTGCGCGGCGACCTTGTCCATCGCGGCCGTCCACTGCTTCTGCGAGTCCGGCAGCTTCGCCTGTCCGTCGGCGGCCGGCCGCGCGGCCAGCACCAGGTTCTCGACGGAGGTCAGGATCTGCCACTCCTCGCTGGCGAGGATCCGCTCGGTCTCCGCCTTGGCCCGGCCGGTCAGCGCGGGGACGATCTGGTCCTCCACCAGCCAGCGGCGGGTGTCGACGAGCTGCACGAACCCGATCCAGGTCTGCTCGTCGAACTCCCCGGTGGGCCAGGCCAGGATGAGCTGCGCGTCCTCCTGGGAGGTCAGCTCCGCCGCGTGCTCCAGGGCGACCAGCGGACCCGCCTGGGAGGTGAGGTCACCGTCGTCGACCTGGGAGAGCTCCTGGAAGGCGTGGATCTGGCCGTCGATGATCGACGTGTACTGGCCGAGGATCTGCTCGGCGGGGATCTGGCCCGGGTCGTCCACCTGGTCGCGGTAGAACTCCAGGCTGCCCAGCGAGCCGACGACGGAGTACAGCCGGTCCGCGACGCGCGTCGGCGCCTGCTGGATCTCCTCGGACTGGTCGACGAGCTTGGCGACCGCCTTGTCCGTCACCGCGCGCTGCGCGTCCAGGGCCTTGCGGGCGCCGGGCACGCCCGCCAGCACGGCGGCGGACGCGGCGCGTTCGGCCTGGAGGGCGAGCGTGGCCTCGGTGCCCATGGCGCCGGTCGAGCGGCTCAGCTCGGTCTGCGAGCGCAGCCGCAGGCCCTCCGAGATGATCTGAGTGGTCGTCAGGCCCCAGACGGCGGCCAGGGTGACGCTGGGCACCAGGGCCAGCAGGATGAGGGAGAGACGTATGGAGCCGAGGTGGCGGCGCCGGGTACCTGTCCGTGCAGACATGGTCGTCCTTGGGGCGATCGTGGTGAGTCGGGAGCGGGCGGCGGATGCGGGTCGGGGCGTCCGTCCCTGCGGGGCGGGGGCGGTCAGCGGGTGCCGGCGTCGGCGAACTCGGCCACGGAGGAGACGTTCTCGCGCGTCACGAACGCCGGGCCGGTAAGCACGGGGGCGATGCCGCCGCCGCTGATGTTGCCGTTGGTGCGGTACAACCACAGCGCGTCCACCGCGAGATAGCCCTGAAGATAGGGCTGTTGGTCGACGGCGAACTGAACGGACCCGTCACGCACGGCGGCCACGAGATCCTTGTTGAGGTCGAAGGTGGCCACCTTCGCCTTGGACCCGGCAGCCTTGACCGTTTCCACCGCGTCGAGCGCGAACTGCGCGCCCAGGGTGATGACTTCGTCGATGGTGGGGTCCTGCCGCAGCCGTGCGGAGATGACGGCGTCCACGGCCGCGGAGTCGGTTCCCTCCACGTACAGGTTCTCGGTCTCGCCGCCGAACGTCTTCTTCACGCCGGCGCAGCGGGCCTCCAGGGCGACGTTGCCCCGCTCGTGCACCACGCACAGCGCGTGCTTGGCCTTCAGCCCGTCGAGCCGGTCACCGACGGCCTCTCCGGCGAGGCTCTCGTCCTGGCCGAAGAACTCCATCACGCCCTGCGACTTCCAGGCGTCGATACCGGAGTTGAGGGCCACGACGGGTATCCCCGCCGCGCGCGCCTGCGCGACCGGCGCGCGCATCGCCGTGGGTTTCGCGAGGGTCACCGCGATGCCGTCCACCTTGTCGGCGATCGCGTCCCGCACGAGCCGCGCCTGTCCGGCGGTGTCGGAGTCGCTCACGTACGTCAGCGCGACGCCGTCCTTGGCGGCGGCGGCCTCGGCGCCCGCCTTCACCAACTCCCAGAAGGCGTCGCCCTCCCCGCCGTGCGTCACCAGGGCGACACTCATCGCCCCCTTCGCAGCGCCCGCGTCGTCGTCGCTCCGCGCGTCGTCGGAGCCGGAGCAGCCCGCCAGCAGAAGCAGCGCGGCCGCCGTCAGCACGACGACGCGCGGGGGTCTGGAGGAGAACTGAGGTGTGGGTGTGGTGGCCATGGGGGTACGGCACCTCGCTGTGCGGCCGAGCAGGTGGAACGCGAAAGCGAGGCCGGAACACGGGCGTGCGTCAGCCTGTTGAACTCTCACTGCCCGGGAGCCAATCGTGTGTGACCGCCGGTAGTCAAGTGACCAGCCGCTGGTAGTGGGCTGTCGGTGCCGCATCGTGATGAGCGGGCGGAGGGCTCGGGGAACCGGTCAGGGCTGGTGGGGTGCCACGGGCGGCGCTACGGCTTGCGGGCGATCAGGCCGTACATCGCGATGTCCTCGTCCCGGAGGACCTCCGTGCCGGTTCCGTCCGGGTGCCAGTGGTGGACCTGGGTGATGCCGGGGGAGACGAGGGTGAGGCCGGCGGCGAACTCGGCGGCCTCCGCGCGGGTGCGCAGGCGCATCGGCATGCCGCGCGCGGCGTACTCGCGGGCGACGCGGCCCACTTCGGCCGGGGCGAAGTCGGCGGTGCCGACGGACATGGCGAGGTGGCTCCCGGAGGGGAGGGGGTCCAGGAGGCGGCGCACGACGGAGACGGCGTCGTCCTCGTCCAGCATGAAGTGGACGATCGCGATGACCAGCAGGGCCACGGGGCGGTCGAGGTCGAGAGTCGCCCGGAAGGCCGGCGCCTCCAGGATGCTCTCCGGGTCCCGCATGTCCGCCTCGACGTACGCGGTGCGGCCCTGGGGCGTGCCGTCGAGGAGATGCCGGGACAGGCGCAGGACTAGGGGGTCGTTGTCCACGTACACGACACGGGCGTCGGGCGCGGCGCGCTGGGCCACCTCGTGGACGCCGGGGGACGTGGGGATGCCGGTGCCGACGTCCAGGAACTGACGTGTCCCCGCCTCCTCGGCGAGGTACCGCACCGCCCGGATCGCGAAGTCCCGGTTGGCCTTCATGTGGACGGGCAGCGCGGGCCACTCGCGGCACATGGCGTCCCCCGCCTCGCGGTCCGCCGGGTAGTGGTCCCTGCCGCCGATGATGTAGTCGTAGATCCGGGCGGAGTGGGCGCTGCCGGTGTCGATGTCCCGGCCCGTGTCGCCGCTCGGGTCCGGTTGCGTGTGGTTCTCAGTGGTCATGCCTCATCCGTTCCTCGTCTCCCGGCCGCACCGGCAGGGTCGTGTACCCGTCGGAGACGAACGAGTCCACCGGCTCCGGCCGGCCCGGCGCCACCGCGAGGGCGAGGCCGGGGAAGCGGCCGAACGGGGCGGGCAGCGCCACACGGGACTCCCGGCGGGCCGGCGGGGTGCCCGGGCAGGAGCGGGCGCCGTGTCCGAAGGCCGGACGGTCCTTGTCGGCGCGGGTGACGCCGAACGCGTCGGCGGTCTCGCCGTGCTGCCCACGTCCTCCCAGGAGACGTGCCCGGCGCGGACCGGACCGAGTTGGCCGGGGTGGGTGAGCGCGGGGCCGCTGACGGCCCGCGCGGGTACCCGGCCCGGGAGTTCGACCGTGCCGTACGACGTCGTCACGCCCGGCGCGCCGCACACACCGGCGCGAGGGGGTGGAGGAGTCGGAGGAGTCATGGGCCGGATGGGGGCGCCGCGCCCGCCTCCGGGCGTGAGCCGTACCCGTCGGCGGGCGACCCGGTGTGACCTCCGGTCGCCCGCCGACACTCTGGGACGCGACTCAGGCCGTTCCGCCCGCCTCCTGCTGGAAGGCGCCGGAATCCGGCCCGGCCTCGTGGGGCCCGGCGGTCTTCGCGGCCTTGGCCGCCCGACGCCGCCGACGACGGCTCACGCGCGGCTCCTGGTCCGGCAGCCAGCCGAAGGTCAGACAGCTGCCCACGACACCGAGCAGCAGGCCGATGAAGAAGCCGCCCAGGTTCGAGGTGGGCCAGGTGCCCAGGGAGCACAGCACTCCGATGATCGAGTAGAACAGCCTCTGGGCCGGGTTGAAGAGGATCAGCAGGCCCAGCACGATCATCAGGGTCGGCAGGAGGTAGCCCGCGAGGCCCTGCATCCCGATGTGCAGCACGACCTTCAGCGAGGCTTTCATGGTGAGCAGGATCCAGGCCCCGCCCAGGGTGAGCAGCAGCCCGCCCGGGAAGGGCCGTGCGCCCCGCCACTGGCGGAAGGCGGCCCGCGCGCCCGGCCGCGCCGTCCCGGAGGACGGCGACGGCGAGGGCGACGGCAGCGGCATCGTCGCGTCCGACATCAGCAACCCGAGCTGCTGAAGCGGAGCTTGAGGCCCGGGAGGCGGAACACGGCGGCGGTGGTCGCGTAGTTGGTCTGGCGCAGGTTCGCGATGTGCACGGTGTCGGCCTGCTGGCTGAAGACGCCGATCGGGCCCTTGACGCCGGCCTTGGTCAGCGTGCTGGCGTCGTTGCCGATCTCGATGTTGTTGAAGGACGCGTCACCCGACAGCTCGGTGGAGTCGGTGGTGAGGTCGGTCGCGGACACCTTCGTCGAACCGCTGCCCGCCGTGATCAGCAGGTTGGTGCCGCCGAGGTCGACGCTCTGGCACAGGCTGTCCAGCGTCGCGTTCTTGATCGCGGAGGTGACGACCAGCACCTGGCCGCCGGTGTCACCCGCGTTGGGGCTGTTCTCCGCCATGTTGTCGAGGCCGCCGAACTGCTCGAAGCCGGTGCCGTTGAGCTCCTTGGCGGTGACCGTGAACGGCATACCGGAGATCGCGAACTGCACCCCCAGCGCGCCTTCCGCGGTGAGCACCGCGAGGGTCGCGGCGACCAGCGTGGCAGGAACGGCCATCACGGCGGCCCGGCGTGCGCGGACCCGGCCGCGTCTGACGGGCTCGGCCGTGGAACCGCTTTCGGGGTTCACGGGGGTGTTGTCGGCGGACAAGGACATGTCGGCTCCCAGGGCATAGAAGTGCGGTCTGGCTTCAGTGACACGTTGTCCTGGCGCGGACAGCGCAGGTGGCGCGGCTGCGGAGCGCTGCTCCTCGTACCTCCCGGCGGGCGCAAGGGCTTTCACGTACTCCGCAGTAGCCGACGAGGAAGTTACCGGTGGTTACTTTTAGGGGTCAAGGGAGTTGTGGAAAAAGGGTGCCTGTTGTGCCCCACCTGTGCACCAAGGCGACAACCCTGTCCCGCAAAGTTATTGACTATCCGTCAACTGCCTTGTGCCGCCTTGACGTTGAATGGTCATCAGGTCTACAACTCTGCCTGGTTCACGAGGATCCGTGGCGCCGGATCCCGCACGCGGCACCACATCCGCGTCTCCCGGACGTCCTGTCCGCCGAGGCCGCCGGTGTTCTCACCGCCGGTCTCCCGCTGGTCCCACTGCCACGTCCATGGCGTACCCGCACGGTCGCTTCCCCCTTCGGTCCGTGCCGGGGCGCCGCCACCGCCCGGCCCGGCCTGGGGCCACCCCACGGTTCCCGGCCGGTGTCCGGACGGTTGTCGTCGTCGGACCGTGACGTACGGAGAAGGCGTCACGGCCCGGCGTCGGCGGGACGCCGCGGCGCACCGCACGGCAGCACACCGCGTCCCATCGCGTCGCGTTCACGTCGCGTCCCTCATCCCTTTCACCCCCACGCAGGAATGTCCTGCACCCCCACCTCGGAAATGAGGCAACCCCGCATGCGTACGCGTTCTCTGCTCACTCTCACCGCCGCCGTCTCCGCCTTCGCCCTGGCCGCGGTGAGTCCCGCGTCGGCAGCCGACAACGTTCTCACCACCGGCTCGGCCGGCGGGGACGCCGTCGTCGACGGCGCCACCCTGACCGCCTCCCTGGCCAGCGGCACCACCGCGACGCTGTACTCCAGCGCGACCGGCACCAGCGGCATCACCTGCTCGGAGTCGACGTTCACCGCCACCGTCGAGGACGGCGGCAACCCGGCCGCCCCGGGCACCGCCAGCGAGTCGCTCGACGCGCACACCTTCAGCAGCTGCACCTCGAACGTCGTCGGTGTCCTCGGCGTCACCAGCATCACGGTCAACAACCTGCCGTACACGACCAGCGTGAACTCCGACGGCACCGTCACCGTGACCCCGGCGAGCGGTTCCACGATCCAGACCACGCTCGTGCTGCGCACCCTGCTCGGCAGCATCAGCTGTGTCTACCAGGCGGCCAGCCTGACCGGCACGGCCTCCAACACCGACAACAGCATCACCTTCACCAACCAGCAGTTCACCCGCTCGTCGGGTTCGTCGCTCTGCTTCAGCAGCGGCTACTGGACCGCCAAGTACGCCCCGGTCACCACCGGCGGCGCGGCGGTCTTCGTCAACTGAGCCGACCGGCTCCGGTGAACACCAGGACCGGGCCGCCGAACCCGGTCGGCACCTGAACCGACCCACCGGCCCCGGTCGCACGACGGCCCGCGCTCCCCGATCCGATCGGGGAACGCGGGCCCATGTGCCGTCAGCGGGTCAGCGGCCCCCGGCCGCCCGGGTCACCCCCGGCGCCGGTGCAGTACCAGCGCCGTCCCGCCGGTCAGCGCCAGCACCGCCGCCGCGCCGCCCGCGAGCAGAGGCGCCGACGGCCCCGAACCGGCGCTGTCCGTGGCCGCCACGGGCGTCGTGTCCGGGGCGGGGGCCGAGCTGCTCGGGGCGCTCGTACGGGGCTCGGCGCTCGGCGTCGGGCTCTTGCTCGTACGCGCCTGAGCGGTGCGCGTCGGCGTGGGACTGGGCGTGGGCGTGGGGGTCTTCGGCGTGCTCTCCTTCTTCGCCGCCGGGAACACGACGTCCGCGCACGAGTAGTACGTGTCCGGGGTGCTGCTGTTCTGCCAGATCACATAGAGGACCTGCCGCCCCGTCCGGTCGGCGGGCAGCGTCGCGCGGATGCGGTACGCCCCGTCGGTCAGCGCCGGGTCCGTCACCTGGGCGAACGGCTTCTCGGGGAGGTCGGACCAGGTCAGCGGCTGCGTCGGGTCGTAGCCGGGCTTGGTGAGGAACAGCTTGAACGTGCCGGTGTGCGGGATCGTCGACACGTACGTCATCGTCAGCGCTGCGCCGGGCCGAAGGGCCGTCGAGGGCCAGTCGGCGCGGGCCAGGTCGAGGCCCTTGTAGGCCGGCAGGCCGCCGCTGCACAGCTCCCCGTCGGGGATCGTCCGACGGTCGCGGCCGTTCACGTTCGCGACGCGCAGGTTGTCCCAGGCGGCGAAGGACGTGCCGTTCGCGGCGATGGCCGCCGCGCAGGCGGCGGTGCCGGCCCGCCCCCCGTCGGGGGAGCAGGCGTAGACGCGACTGACGGGATTCGTCGGCGCCCCGTGCGCCTGCGCCGGAGCCGACGCCCAGAGCAGCAGCGGGGCGACGGCGGTGGCCGCCAGGGCGGCGGTGCGGTATGCGGTCATCCGGGACATCCGGAACGTCTCCTCGGCCGGAGCGGGAACGGTGTGCTCCCGTGCAGTACGGGAGACGGGCCCGGCGCGTTCACGGCTCGTTCATGGCGGGACATCGGATGCGAAAGGGCGCAATCCCTGCCAACTGTCCTGCGCGCAGGGTGGGTTTCCGGCCCGATCGAGGGTTTCCCCCGTATTCACATGACCTTCCCTTTGCCTAGGGTTCCGCATAGCTGACCCACAGGTAACCCCTTCGCCGGTCAGCCGATGCCGGGCCGGCCCCTCGCTCTTCGCCTGTCGCTTTTCGCCTGTCGCTTTTCGCCTGTCGCTTTTCGACATTCCCCCCCGCCGCTTCGCCGACGAAGCGAACCGACCGCCGCTTCGCCCTGCCCGGAAGCGGCTACGAAAGGCAAGCCCTTGCGCACCTCCCCCTCCACACGACGGAAGCTGATCTCCGTCGCCGCGGTCTCGGCCGCGCTCCTCACGGCGGCCACGGTCTCCGCCTCCGCCTCCGATTCCCCCTCTGCCGGGGTCGCTCAGAAGGCCGCCTCCGCCGCCTCCGCAGCGGCCACCGAGGTCACCGAGGCCGCCCCCGGCGTCACCGCCGAGCGCCTCATCGTCGGCTACAAGTCCGGTGCCGGTGAGGCCGGTTCGGACCGGGCCGCGGCGGCCGACGCCGTCGCCAAGGGCAAGAGGACCGGCGAGGAGCTGGACTTCCGGCGCCGCCTCGGCACCGGTGCCGCCCTCGTCGGCCTCGGCTCGGACCTGACCCGCGCCGAGGTCGCCGACGTCGTCGCCGAGTACCGGGCCGATCCGCAGGTCGCCTACGTCGTACCGGACCGGCTGAACCGGGCGCAGGCCGACCCGAACGACACCGAGTACGCCAAGCAGTGGGACCTGTTCGAGTCGACGGCCGGTATGAACGTGCCCGGCGCCTGGACGACCGCGACCGGCGCCGGGGTGACCGTCGCCGTCATCGACACCGGCTACGTCGCCCACACCGACCTCGCCGCGAACATCGTCGGCGGCTACGACTTCATCTCCGACACCGCCGTCTCGGTGGACGGCGACGGGCGGGACGGCAACCCGGCCGACCCCGGCGACTGGTACGCGGCGGGCGAGTGCGGCACCGGCGTCCCGGCGTCCAACTCCTCCTGGCACGGCACCCATGTGGCCGGCACCATCGCCGCGGTCACGCACAACGGCAAGGGCATCGCCGGTATCGCGTACGGCGCGAAGATCTCCCCGGTCCGCGTCCTCGGCAAGTGCGGCGGCTACGACTCCGACATCATCGACGCCATCACCTGGGCGTCCGGCGGCACCGTCTCCGGCGTGCCCGCCAACGCCGACGTCGCCAAGGTCATCAACATGAGCCTGGGCGGCGACGGCGCCTGCACCACCGCGACCCAGAGCGCCATCAACGCCGCCGTGAACCGGGGCACCGTCATCGCCGTCGCCGCGGGCAACGACAACGACAACGTCGCGAACCACTCGCCGGGCAACTGCAACAACGTCATATCCGTCGCCGCGACCAGCCGCACCGGCGCGAAGGCTTCCTACTCCAACTACGGCTCCCTGGTGGACATCTCGGCACCCGGAGGCCAGACCGGCACCGGCGCCGCCAACGGCATCCTGTCGACGCTGAACTCCGGCACGAAGACGCCGTCGAGCGAGAACTACGCCTACTACCAGGGCACCAGCATGGCCACCCCGCACATCGCGGGTCTCGCCGCGCTGCTGAAGTCGGCGAACCCGGCGCTGACCCCGGCCCAGATCGAGTCGGCCGTCAAGACCAACGCCCGCGCCCTGCCCGGGGCCTGCTCGGGCGGCTGCGGCGCCGGTCTCGCGGACGCCGCCAGGACGGTCGCGGCCGTGAGCGGCGGGACGGGTACGGGGACGACGTTCTCCAGCACCGGCTCCCTCGCCGTCCCGGACAACGGCTCGGCCGTCGAGTCGTCCATCACCGTCAGCGGCCGTACCGGCAACGCCCCTTCGGCCCTCAAGGTCGCCGTGGACATCACCCACACCTACCGCGGTGACCTCGTCATCGACCTGGTGGCGCCCGACGGTTCGGCGTACCGGCTGAAGGCCGCGAGCTCCTCGGACTCCGCGGACAATGTCAACACCACCTACACCGTGGACGCTTCGAGCGAGAGCGCCAACGGCACCTGGAAACTGCGGATTCAGGACACCGCCGCACAGGACACCGGCACCCTCAATTCCTGGAAGCTGACCTTCTGACGGACTCCCGGACCCCCAACAGGCGGGTCGGCCGGTGCCGATGGGCACAGGCCGACCCGCTTTTCCGGCGTCGAGATTTGATGCCGTGAGGTTTCTGTACGGAATTTTTCTGTACTGAGCGCCCGGTTTCTCCGACAGTCCATTGCGGTCTGCACACAAGTGATCTATTAGTTGCGGGAGGTCTGAAGAGTGGAAGGAGTTCGGGGGGGCTGCATATGCCGTCGTACAGTGAGATATCGTGTACGGGGAGTAAGAAACATACGGCATGGCCTGTTCTTTTCGGGCCCTGTTCCCGCCCCCAGGAGACTCCCACCGATGGCTAGGCAGTTACGGGCCGAACAGACGCGAGCGGCGATCATCGCAGCCGCCGCCGATCTGTTCGACCGGCATGGCTACGAATCGACCAGCCTCAGTGACATCGTCGAGCACGCCCAAGTCACGAAGGGCGCCCTCTACTTCCACTTCGCGGCGAAGCAGGATCTCGCCCACGCCATCATGGAGCTCCAGTCCAGAACCCTGCGCCGGATGGTGTCGGATCTGGACAACCGGGGGTTCTCGCACCTGGAATCGCTGATCCGCACCACCTTCGGCGTCGCGCGGCTGTCCGTCGACGACCCGGTGCCAAGGGCCGGCCTGAGGCTCGCCACCGGCGGAGTCCTGGTGCCGGCCCAACTGGCGCACCCCTTCACGGAATGGCTTGAGATCACCTCCCGCAAGCTGCTCGGGGCGCTCAAGGAGTCGGACATCCACCCGGACATCGATCTCGATGCCGCCGCCCACTCCCTCGTCTGCTCCCTCGTCGGCACCCGGGTCGTCGGCCGCTCCCTGGAGCCCGTCACCCGGCAGCCGCGCCGGCTCGCGGAGATGTGGCACATCCAGGTCCGCGGCATGGTCCCGGTGCCGCGCCGCGCCCGCTACCTCAGCCTGGCCACACAGCTGGAGCGGGACATGCGGCAGCCCTGACGGCCACGGCCGGCGCCGGGGCGGTGGCGGGCGAGGTGACACGTGGAACCCGTACGCCCGACGGTACCGTGACGCCATGCCCGACACCCCGCCCGTCCCCTCGGCGCCCGTTCCCGCCCCGCCCGTGCTGCTCGCCGACGAACCCGGCACGTTCCCCCACGGCGTGCTCGCCGAACGGCATCCCGCGATCGTGCGCCAGGTGCGGGAGGCGTTCCCCTACGGGCCCGCCCAGCACCGCGCGCTGGACGCGCTCGTGGAGAACTGCACCGAGGGCGTGATCGAACCGCTGCCCGCCGACGCGCCGGACCGGGACCGCTGGGCGGCCTGGGGTGCCGACACGTACACCGGCCGCTCCTGGTTCGACGTCCCCTGGCTGTGGTCCGAGAGCTGGTTCTACCGCCGACTCCTCGGCGCCGTCGGCTACTTCGAGCCCGGACCGTGGCAGGGCATCGACCCCTTCCGCCCGTTCAAGCTCGCCGAACTCCATGCCCCGGAGACCGACGAGGAGTTGGCCGCGCTCGACGCCCTCGACGCCCGGCCCGCCGAGGACCGCACGGCCGCCCTGCTCCACGGCTCCCTCTGGGGCAACCGCGCCGACCTCGGCTTCCGTCTCTCCGCCGACGCCGGAACCCCGGTCGCCGCGCTCGTCGCCGACGACAGCGCAGAACTCGAAGCCCTCCTGGACCCGCCCGGCACGCTGTTCCTCGTCGCGGACAACGCGGGCCGCGAACTCATCCCCGATCTCCTCCTGATCGCCCATCTCCTCACCCTGGGCCGGGTCGACCGGGCCGTCCTGCACGTCAAGCCGTACCCGTACTACGTCTCGGACGCCACGACCGCCGACGTCGTCGACGCCGTACGGCGGCTGACGCGGGCGCCGGGCGCGGCGGCCGGGTACGGCCGGACGCTCTGGTCCGCGATGGCCGACGGCACCCTCACCGTCCGCGCCCACCCCTTCTCCTGCGCTCCGCTGCCCTACGCGTCGATGCCCGGCGACCTGCGCGCCGAACTCGCCGAAGCCTCCCTGACCGTAGTCAAGGGAGACCTCAACTACCGCCGCCTGGTGGGCGATCGCCGCTGGCCCGCCACCACCCCCTTCGCCGACGTGACCGCCGGCTTCCCCAGCCCGGTCGCCGCCCTGCGCACCCTCAAGTCGGATGTGATCGTCGGCCTCGCCCCCGCCACCGAGGCCGCGCTCGTCGAGGCGGAGGGGCAGCGCTGGCGCACCGGCGGCACCCACGCCCTGATCCAGGTGCGCGGCCCGAAGTAGCGCCCCCGGCCGCGCGGCGACCCGCGCCGCGTGAATCCCCGAAGAAGCCGATTCGGCTTGCATGCATGTAGTGATCATGCCAACCGGGGCGTCATCATGCGCCCATGGCGTTACGGCGATCGTGTTCGGGAAGAGCGGAAAGCGCCCTGGCGGCGAGCGTGGCCGTCGCCCTCGCGCTGACCCTGACGGCCTGCGGGGGCGGTGACGACTCCGGATCCGCGGAGAGCGGAAAGGAGACGGTCACCGTCGCCGCGCTGCCGCTGGTCGACGCCGCGATGCTCTATGTCGCCCAGGACCGCGGTCTGTTCGAGAAGGAGGGCGTGTCCGTCCGGATCCAGCAGATCCAGCAGAGCCTCCAGGCGCTCCCGGCCCTGGCCAAGGGACAGATCGACATGGTCGCGAGCGCGAACTACGTCACCTACTTCCAGGCCCAGGAGAAGGGCACCCTCTCCATCCGGATCGTCGCCGAGTCCATCAGGGCCGCGCCGCACATCATGGACGTCCTGGTGCCCGAGGACTCCGACATCAAGACCGTCGCCGACCTCGCGGGCAGGAAGCTCGCCGTGAACGTCCTCAACAACGTCCAGTCCCTCACCTTCGACGAGATCCTCGCGCAACAGGGCGTCGGCGCACCCGTCTACCGCCAGATCCCCTTCCCGCAGATGGGCGCCGCCCTCGACAAGGGACAGGTCGACGCCGTGCACGCGGTCGAACCCTTCGACAGCGCCATCCAGGACGAGTCGGGCGCCAGGGTCCTCGTCGACGGCGCCTCCGCACCCGTCGAGGCCATCCCGCTCAGCGGATACATCACCACCCAGGGCTACGCCTCCGGGCACACCGAGGAACTGGCCGCCTTCCAACGGGCCCTGAAGGCCGCCGTGGAGATCGCCGAGAAGGACCCCCAGGTCGTCCGGGACATCCTGCCGACCTACACGAAGGTGACCAAGGCGCAGGCGGCGAAGATCGACCTGCCGGTCTTCCCGGCGACGGCGGACGGCACCCAGATCGCCCGCATCACCGCGCTCATGAAGAAACAGGGGATGCTGGAACAGCCGATCGACCCGTCCACGCTGCTGGTGAAGTGAACCGAGGACGACGTGGAGCCGGGTGACGCGAGGCGACGGTGGCCCGAGTGACGGAACGTCAGGAAAGGCTGCTGCTGGGCGGCCTGGGCGTGGTGCTCGCCTTCGGCGGGTGCGAGGCGGTGAGCCGTGCCGGGATCGTCAGCCGCACCTACCTGCCGCCCGCTTCCGACGTCCTCGGCCGGGCCGTCGAACTGGCCGGTGACGGCGTCTTCCTGGACGGCGTCGGCGCCACCCTGCGCGCCTGGGGCCTCGGACTCGCGCTCGCCACAGCCGTCGCCGTACCGCTCGGCCTGCTCCTCGGGAGCGTGCCCGTCGTCGACGCCGCCGTCCGCGCGATCGTCGAGTTCCTGCGGCCCCTGCCGTCCGTGGCGCTGATCCCGCTCGTCTCCCTGCTGCTCGGCTCCGGCACCGGGACCGAGGTCGCGCTGATCACGTACGCCTGCGTCTGGCCGATCCTCTTCAACACCGTCCACGGACTCGGCGAGACCGACCCGCTCGCCAAGGACACCCTGCGCGCCTTCGGCTTCGGACGGCTCTCCGTCCTGCTGCGCGTCGAACTCCCGGGCACCGCCCCCTTCATCGCGGCGGGCATCCGCATCTCCGCCGCCGTCGCGCTCATCCTCGCCGTCGCCACCGAACTCCTCGCCGGCTTCGGGGAGGGCCTCGGCATCTTCATCGCCCAGGCGGGCCTCGCGACCGACGGCACCCGCGACGTGCTCGCGGGCGTGGTGTGGGCGGGCGCCCTCGGACTCGTCATCAACGGGGCGCTGGTGTGGGGCGAGCGGAGGCTGTTCCCGTGGACCCCCGGACACCGGACCGCCGGAGGAGCCGCGTGACAGCCGCCACGGGAAGCCGTGTGGCGGCCGTGGCGGGAAGCAGTGCCACGACCGCTGGGGGAAGCCGTGCGGCGACGGCCGGGGGAGGTCGTGTGGCGTCGGTGGGAGTGGGGCGCGTGATGGCCGCCGGAGGAAGTGGCGTGACGGCCGCCGGAGCAAGCCGTGTGACGGCCGCCGGAGGGCGCACGTGACGAGCGCTGGAGGGGGCGCGTGACGGCCGCCGCCAAGCCGGCCCGGTCGGCCGGGACGGTCATCGCCCGTACCACCGCGGGCGTCCGGCACGCCCTGCTGCGCTGGACCGTCCTGGCCGTCGCCGTGGCCGGGTGGGAGCTCGCCGCCCGCGCGCACGGCAGCGTCTACTTCCCGCCGCCCGGGCGCATCGCCGAGCACATGTACCGGCTGTGGTTCTCCGGCCCGGTCCGGCACGCGTTCCTCACCGGGGCCGCCGTCGACGACATCCTGCCCAGCCTCGCCAGGATGGCCACCGGGTTCGCCCTCGCCGCCGTCGCCGGGATCGCCCTCGGCCTCGCCATCGGCCGCTCCCGGCGCGCCCACGCCCTGTGCGATCCCGTCCTCCAGTTCGCCCGCGCCGTGCCCCCGCCCGCCCTCGTCCCCGTCTTCGTCGTCCTCTTCGACTTCGGTACGCCCATGCAGATCGCGTCGATCGCGTTCAGCGCGGTCTGGCCGGTGCTGATCAACACCGCTGAGGGCGCCCGCGCCACCGACCCGCTGCGCCTCGACGTCGCCGCCGTGCTCCGGCTCAACCCCCTCGAACGGCTCGGCCTCCTCGTCCTGCCCTCCGCGCTGCCCCGGATCTTCGCCGGACTGCGCCTGAGCCTCTCCCTCTCCCTCGTCCTCATGGTCTTCTCGGAACTGCTGCCGGGCACCGCCGACGGCATCGGCTTCACCCTCACCGACGCCCAGTCCCGCTCCGACCTGCTCACCGTCTGGGCCGCCCTGGTCCTGCTCGGCGCCCTCGGCCATCTCCTCAACACCGGTCTGCTCGCCGTCGAGAAGCGGCTCGTGGGCCGGGGGAGGAGCACCGCATGACCCCACCGACCACCCGCCACGACCCCCGGGCCAGGTGACCCCCGCACATGCTCCGCCTCGACGCAGTCGGCCAGTACTACGGCGACCACCCGGTCCTCGACGGCCTCACCCTCACCGTGCCCGACGGCCAGCTCCTGTGCGTCGTCGGCCCGTCCGGATGCGGCAAGTCCACCCTGCTGCGCACCGTCGCCGGACTGCTGCCCGCCCGCGAGGGCACGGTCACCGTCGACGGCACGCCCGTCACCGGGGTCCCCGACCGGCTCGCCGTCGTCTTCCAGGACTACGGCCGGTCCCTCTACCCCTGGCTCACGGTCCGCGACAACGTCGCCCTGCCCCTGCGCCGCCAGGGCCTCGGCCGCACCGAAAGGAGGGCCGAGGCCGAGCGCATCCTGGACCGCGTCGGCCTCGACGGCACCGCCCGCCGCCACCCCTGGCAGCTCTCCGGCGGCATGCAGCAGCGCGTCGCCATCGCCCGCGCCCTCGTCTGCCGGCCCTCCCTCCTCCTCATGGACGAACCCTTCGGCTCCCTCGACGCCCAGACCCGCGAGGACCTGGAGGACCTCCTCCTGGAGGTGCACCGCACCGACGGCACCACCATCGTCTTCGTCACCCACGACATCGACGAGAGCGTCTACCTCGGCGACCGCGTCGTCGTCCTCTCCG
The DNA here is from genome assembly GCF_044747265.1 of Streptomyces sp. NPDC090106. Classification (NCBI taxonomy): domain Bacteria; kingdom Bacillati; phylum Actinomycetota; class Actinomycetes; order Kitasatosporales; family Streptomycetaceae; genus Streptomyces; species Streptomyces sp. NPDC090106. The sequence continues at coordinate 213,464 of NZ_JBIVDS010000006.1, forward strand.
CGGGCCCCGGCTCCCACGTCCTGCTCGACCTGCCGGTCGGGCTCCCCGGCAAGCGCGAGCAGATCGCCACCCGCGGCCTGCCCGAGTTCGTCGCCCTGCGCGCCGAGGTGGGACGCGCGGTCCGCGGCACCCGGCCCGACGGACCCGCCACCGCGTGAACGCCCGAACGTTCCGGAGAACTCCGTGTTCGGCTCCGATTCACGCGATGGTGTGATCATGTGCCGCCCCGCGGATGCCCCGAAAAGGGCCTGGGTAGGGCCCGGCCATGACGCAGCAGCCCTTCGAACTCCCGCGCTTCTACATGCCGTACCCCGCGCGGCTGAACCCGCACGTCGACCAGGCGCGCGCCCACTCGACGGCGTGGGCCCGGCAGATGGGCATGCTGGAGGGGTCAGGCGTCTGGGAGCAGTCCGACCTCGACGCGCACGACTACGGACTGCTCTGCGCCTACACCCACCCCGACTGCGACGGCCCCGAACTGAGCCTCGTCACCGACTGGTACGTGTGGGTCTTCTTCTTCGACGACCACTTCCTGGAGACCTTCAAACGCACCCAGGACCGCGCGGGCGGCAAGGCATACCTGGACCGCCTGCCCCTGTTCATGCCGATGGACCCGGCGACCCCGACACCCGAACCGCACAACCCCGTCGAGGCCGGACTCGCCGACCTGTGGGCCAGGACCGTGCCCGCGATGTCCGCCGACTGGCGCCGCCGCTTCGCCCTCGCGACCGAGCATCTGCTCAACGAGTCGCTGTGGGAACTGTCCAACATCAACGAGGGGCGGATCGCCAACCCCGTCGAGTACATCGAGATGCGCCGCAAGGTCGGCGGCGCCCCCTGGTCGGCCGGGCTCGTGGAGTACGTGGCCGGCGAAGTGCCCGCGTCCGTCGCCGGATCGAGGCCGCTGAGGGTCCTCATGGAGACCTTCTCCGACGCCGTCCACCTCCGCAACGACCTGTTCTCCTACCAGCGCGAGGTGGAGGACGAGGGCGAGAACAGCAACGGCGTCCTCGTCCTGGAGACCTTCTTCGGCTGCACCACCCAGCAGGCCGCCGACACCGTCAACGACATCCTCACCTCCCGACTGCACCAGTTCGAGCACACCGCCCTCACCGAAGTGCCCGCGCTCGCCCTGGAACACGCCCTCGCACCGCACGAGGTCGCCGCGATCGCCGCCTACACCAAGGGACTTCAGGACTGGCAGTCCGGCGGTCACGAATGGCATCTGCGCTCCAGCCGCTACATGAACGAGGGCGCCCGCTCCACCACGCCCTGGCACCTCCCCGGCGGCCCCGGCACCTCCGCCGCCGACATCGGCGCCCTGCTCGCCACGGCGGCCTCGGAACGCACGCGCGCGTACGGGCACGTGCCGTTCCAGAAGGTCGGCCCGTCCCTGCTGCCCGACTTCCACATGCCCTTCGAGGCCGTGCACAGCCCGCATCTGGCCGCGGCCCGCCCGCGCCTCACCGCCTGGATGCACCGCACGGGCATGCTCAGCGAGGGCGTGTGGGACGAGGACAGGCTGGCCGCCGCCGACCTCGCCCTGTGCTCGGCGGGCATCGACCCCGACGCCACCGCCGAGGCCCTCGACCTCAGCGCCCAGTGGCTCGCCTGGGGCACCTACGCCGACGACTACTACCCGCTCGTCTTCGGCCGCCGCCGCGACCTGCCCGGCGCCCGGGAGGCCAACCGGCGGCTGTCCGCGTGCATGCCGCTCGACGGCGAGGCGGCCCTCGTCCCCGCCAACGGCATGGAACGCGGACTGACCGACCTGTGGGCCCGCACCACGGCCGGCCTGGGACCCGAGGCACGGCTCTCCTTCAAGGAGGCCGTGGACCGGATGCTGGAGAGCTGGCTCTGGGAGCTTGCCAACCAGCTCCAGCACCGCGTCCCCGACCCGGTCGACTACCTGGAGATGCGCCGCGCCACCTTCGGCGCCGACCTCACCATGTCCCTGTGCGGGCTCGGCTCCCGCTCCGTCGTACCGCCCGAGGTCTACCGCAGCGGTCCCGTCCGCTCACTGACGAACGCGGCGGCCGACTACGCGGCCCTGGTCAACGACGTCTTCTCGTACCAGAAGGAGATCGAGTACGAGGGCGAGATCCACAACGCGATCCTCGTCGTGCAGAACTTCTTCGGCGTCGACTACCCGTCCGCCCTGGCCGTCGTCCACGACCTGATGACCCAGCGCATGCGGCAGTTCCAGCATGTCGCCGCCCAGGAACTCCCGGTCGTGTGCGAGGACTTCGCCCTCACCCGGGAGGCCCGCGAGGAACTCGACGCGTATGTGCGCGACCTGCGGAACTGGATGGCGGGCATCCTCCACTGGCACCGCGAGGCCGACCGCTACAAAGCCGCCCATCTGGCCCGCCGCACCCACGGCTTCCTCCCGGGCCGGCCGCCCTCCCTCATGTCACCGAACGTGACGGCAGGCGCGGTCGGTGGGCGGTCGGGACGTCACTGACAGTTTTCCGAACTTTTCCCAAGGAACAGGATATTCAGGGAACTTCGCCGATGCGGCGGGAGTCCTCTGAGGTGAGGGGAACAGACGACAGAACACACGGGGGTGTTCGACCTTGACCGACATCATCGAGAGGATCACCGAGAGCGACGCCGAGGAGCGGTTCGCGGCGCCGGGCGAACTGGCGCCGTACGTGGCGCCGTTGCCCGTCCCGCCGACCCTGCGGCCCGACCCGGGCGACACGCTGCGCGAGACGGAGATCGCCCTGCACCCGACCTGGGTGCGGATGCACCCGCAGCTCCCGCCGACCCTGATGTGGGGGTACGAGGGCCTGGTGCCCGGCCCCACCATCGAGGTGCGGCGCGGACAGCGCGTCCGCATCGCCTGGACCAACCGCATACCCGAGGGCAGCGAGTACCCGGTCACCGCCGTCGAGGTGCCGCTCCGCCCGCCGGGCACCGCGCCCGCCACCACCGAACCGGGCCGCGACGGCGTCGAACCCGACGAGAACGTCGCCGCCCTGCCCGCCTGGTCCGTCACCCATCTGCACGGCGCGCAGACCGGCGGCGGCAACGACGGCTGGGCGGACAACGCCGTGGGTTCCGGCGACGCCCAGCTCTCCGAGTACCCGAACGACCACCAGGCGGTCCAGTGGTGGTACCACGACCACGCCATGAACATCACCCGGTGGAACGTGTACGCGGGCCTGTACGGCACCTATCTCGTCCGGGACGAGGAGGAGGACGCCCTCCATCTCCCCGACGGGGACCGGGAGATCCCGCTGCTGCTCGCCGACCGCAACCTCGACACCGACGAGGACGGCAAGCTCAACGGCCGCCTCCTGCACAAGACGGTCGTGGTGAACCCGTCCCACCCGGAGACCGGCAAACCGGTCACGACACCGTTCGCCGGCCCGTACACCACGGTCAACGGCCGGATCTGGCCGTACGCCGACGTCGAGGCCGCCTGGTACCGGTTCCGCCTGGTCAACGCGTCGAACGCGCGCATCTACGACCTGGTCCTGCTCGACGAGGACGACCGTCCGGTGCCGGGGATCGTCCACCAGATCGGCAGCGACGGCGGACTGCTGCCCCGGCCCGTGCCGATCGACTTCGACGGCGCGCTGCCCACCCTGACCGCCGCCCCCGCCGAGCGCTTCGACCTCCTGGTCGACTTCCGGGGCCTCGCGGGGCGCAGGCTGCGCCTGGTGAACAAGGGCCCCGGCCGGCCTGCCGGGGTGCCCGATCCGGTGGGCGGGGTGCGCTATCCCGCCGTCATGGAGTTCAGGGTCGGGGAGGGCTGCGAGGCCGACCCCTTCCAGTTGCCCGAGGTGCTCTCCGGCTCCTTCCGCCGGCTCACCCATGACGTGGAGCACGGCCACCGGCTGATCGTGCTCACCCCGCCCGGCACCAAGGGCGGCGGGGGACACCCCGAGATCTGGGAGACGGCCGAGGTCGAGGACGCGAGCGGGATCACCTTCCCCACCGACGGGATCATCCAGATCACCGGACCCGACGGCACCACCAGGACCTACCGGCGCACCGCCCGCACCTTCAACGACGGTCTCGGCTTCACCATCGCCGAGGGCAGCCACGAACAGTGGAGCTTCCTCAACCTCGCGCCGATCCCGCACCCGATGCACATCCACCTGGCCGACTTCCAGGCCCTCGGCCGCGACCCGTACCTCGTCACCGGCTTCGACCCGGCCGTGGGCGGCACCCGCACCCCGATCGCCCACGATCCGTCCGTCACCGTCCCGCTCGCCCCCAACGAGCTGGGCCACAAGGACGTCTACCGGGTCCCGGGCGGTCAGATGCTGCGCATCCTGGGCCGCTTCGACGGCGCGTACGGCCGGTTCATGTACCACTGCCACTTCCTGGAGCACGAGGACATGGGCATGATGCGGCCCTTCGTCGTCCTGCCGCCCGAGGCGCTGAAGTTCGACCACGGCGCCGGTCACCACGGCGGCCACGAGAGGAGCCGCACCGGCTGACCGGGGGTCAGTCTCACTCGTTCGTGGCTCGTCGGGCACCGGTGCGCCGGGTAGAGCAACAGCCATGGAACAGACCGCGTTGCGTCCCAAGCCGATGCCCGGCCAGGAGCCCGGCGGTACGCCCGCGTCCCGCCCCGCGCGGCGTCCGCACGCCGCGCGGCGGCGGGGCCGGCGGCTGCGCACCCTGCTGTTCGCGCTGTCCGTCGGAACGGTTCTGGTGCTGTCGGGGGTGGGGCTCGGCACCCTCGGCGCCACGGTCATCGGCATGAGCAGGCTCGCCGAGATGCGCGAGGAACTGGCGGCTGCCGCCCCGGACACCGCGCCGCGCACCACGACGGACACCGCGTCCGGCACCGGCACGGCCGCCGCGCCGCTCGGCCCGTTCCGTCCGCCGGCCGCCGCGCCCTCCACGGCCTCGCCCGCGCCCCCGGCCGCGACGCTCGGCATCGAGGTCGTGGACGCGAAGAAGGCCGGCGCCCTGGTCGTCGGCGTCCATGTGCCGGGCCCCGGCTACACGGCGGGCCTGGAGCGGGGCGACGTCCTGCTGGTGGTCGGCACGACGCGCGTCGACTCCGCGTCCGACCTCGCCCGCGCCGTCGCGGACACCCGCCCCGGCAAGGAGGTCACCCTGACGATCCTGCACGAGAGCGGCGGCTACCAGCAGCTGACGGCGGTCCCCGGCATCGTCACCTGACGACCCGGAAGTGGCTGGTCAGCCGCCCGGCGTCGTCGAGGACATGGAAGGCGAGACCGACCGGCGCGTCCCGGTCGGCGACCTCCGCGCCCTCCCACGGCAGCCGCAGCGTCCAGGTCACCCCGGGCCCGACCACCAGCGGACGCCCCGCGAACACGGTGGCCGCCGGCGTGTGGGCGTGGCCGGTGATCAGCCCGGCGATCTCCGGGCGCCGCTCCAGCAGACCGGCCAGCCGGTCCGGGTCCCGCAGCCGGTAGGCGTCCGGCAGCGGATGGTGCAGCGCCACCGGCGGATGGTGGAAGGCCAGCAGTGCGCGCCGGCCCTCCCCGAGTCCGTCGAGCGTCGCCTCGATCCAGGCGTACGTCTCCTCGTCGAGAGCGCCCTCGTCCCGGCCCGGGACGCTGGAGTCGCACATCAGCACAGCCGTGCCGTCGACCACCCGCACGCTGTTGACCGGCCCGTCGGCCGCGGGCCGCCCCAGCAGGGCCTTGCGGTACGGGGCGCGGCGGTCGTGGTTGCCCGGGCAGGTCAGCACCGGGAACGGGGCGCCGGCCAGCAGAGCGGCGGCCTCCTCGTACTCGGCCTCCGCGCCGTGGTCCGCGATGTCACCCGTCACCAGGAGCGCGTCGACCGGCCCCGGCAGCGCCCACAGGTGCTCGCGCACTCGCCGCGCGCGCTCGGTGGCCCGTTCGGTCCCGTCCAGATGCAGATCGCTGAGGTGCGCGAGCACGAGCACGTCGAATGCCTCCCCTGAAACCAGCCGGACACTAATGCCGTACTGAGATACAAGCATTAGTACTAACGCTCCAGCAACCCCAAACCATTAACAAGGGGAGGGGAAAAGGGGTGGTCCGCGGCTTCCGCGCGGGCCACGATGAGCACCATGCCGAGCACCCTCCTCGCCTTCCTCGGGGCCTGCACCCTCATCGCGGCCTCGCCCGGACCGAGCACCGTCCTGATCATCAGGCAGTCCCTGCACAGCAGGCGCTCCGGCTTCCTGACCGTCCTCGGCAACGAGACCGGCGTCTTCGTCTGGGGCCTGGTCGCCGCGTTCGGCCTGAGCGCGCTGCTCACGGCCTCCGAGCCGGCCTACGACGTGATGCGCCTCGTCGGCGCGGCCGTCCTCGTCGTGTTCGGCGTCCAGGCACTGCGCCAGGCCCGCCGGGCCGAGGCGGCGCCGGACGACACCGGCCCGCCCGACGGCGCGCGCGGCGGCTGGGCCGCCTACCGGGGCGGACTCCTGCTCAACCTCGCCAACCCCAAGGCCGGCGTCTTCGCCCTGTCGTTCCTGCCGCAGTTCGTGCCCCAGGGAGCCCCGCACCTGCCCGCGATGACCGGCCTCGCCGCCCTCTGGGCCGTCTACGAGATCGGCTACTACGGCCTGTATGTGTGGTTCGTCGGCCGGCTGCGGACCCTGCTGTCCCGGGCCGGGGTGCGCCGCCGCCTGGAGCAGGTCTCCGGGGGCGTGCTGGTGCTGCTCGGCGTCCGGCTGGCACTGGAGGGCTGAACCGGCTCGCGCCGCCCCCGCTGTCCGGGCAGGATGCTGCCCGTAGTCCCTTCGTCCGCCCTGGGAGGCCCGGATGTCCGGTACAGCGCTCGCGCCCTTCACCGCCGACGAGTACCGGGCCCGGATGGAGCGCGCCGCCCGGGCCGCGGCCGACGCCGGACTCGCCGGGCTGCTCGTGGCCCCCGGCCCCGACCTGGTCTGGCTCACCGGCTACACGCCCACCGCGATCACCGAACGGCTCACCCTGCTGGTCCTCGCCCCCGGACAGGACCCCGTCCTCGTCGTCCCCGCCCTGGAGGCACCGGACGCCGGGCACGCCGTCGGAGCGCCCGCGCTGACCCTGCGCGACTGGACCGACGGCAAGGACCCCTACGCCGCGACCGCCGCGCTGCTCGACCCGGCCGGCCGGTTCGGGATCAGCGACAACGCCTGGGCGATGCACCTCCTGGGCCTCCAGCGGACCCTGCCCGGCACCTCGTACGCCTCCCTCACCGACGCCCTGCCGATGCTGCGGGCCGTCAAGGACGCGGCGGAGGTGGAGCTGCTGGCCGCCGCCGGAGCCGCCGCAGACGCGGCGTTCGAGGAGATCCGCCAGGTCCCCTTCGGCGGGCGGCGCGAGTCCGAGATCGGCGCCGAACTCGCCCATCTGCTGCGCCGGTTCGGCCACTCCCAGGTCGACTTCACGATCGTCGCCTCGGGCCCCAACGGCGCCAACCCGCACCACGAGGTGGGCGACCGGGTCATCGAGCGCGGCGACATGGTCGTCCTGGACTTCGGCGGCCTCAAGGACGGCTACGGCTCCGACACCTCCCGCACCGTCCACGTCGGCGAACCCACCGACGAGGAGCGCCGGGTCCACGACCTCGTGCGCGAGGCCCAGGAGGCCGGATTCCGGGCCGTGCGCCCCGGCGCCGCCTGCCAGGACGTCGACCGGGCCGCCCGCGCGGTCATCGCGGACGCCGGGTACGGCGAGTACTTCATCCACCGCACCGGGCACGGCATCGGCGTCACCACGCACGAGCCGCCCTACATGATCGAGGGCGAGGAACAGCCCCTCGTCCCCGGCATGTGCTTCTCCGTGGAACCCGGCGTCTACCTGCCGGGCCGGTTCGGCGTACGGATCGAGGACATCGTGACCGTCACCGAGGACGGCGGCCGGCGGCTGAACGGCACCAGCCGCGAGATGGTCATAGTCGACTGAGCAGCCCGCAGCCCCCGTACACCCCCGAGTGACAACGGCGCGACCATGACCCAGGCACCGACACCCACCGCGGACACCGTCCGGCGGCTGGTCCGTTCCCTTCTCAAGGACGCCTCCGGCACGCCCGGACCGGACGTCAGACCGGTCCCCGGGAGCGCCGGGTCCGCCACCTGGTGGGTCGGCGCCCGCCATGTGCTGCGTCTGGCCCCCGACCGGGAGGCCGCCGTCCGCCAGCGCCGCGAGCTCAGGCTGCGCGACCTGGTCCGCCCGCACGTCCCGGTCGCCGTCCCGACGGGCGTGGCCCACGGCGAGTGGGCGCCCGGCCTGACGTACACCCTCGACGGTCTGCTGCCCGGCGGGTCCGCGCGCGAGCACGACGTGTCCGCCGTGGGGGAGGCCGACCTGGCCGCGCTGCTCACCGGGCTGCGCGAGGTCCCGGCCCGGCAGGCCGAGATGCTCGGCGTCCCCCGTGTCGCCCCCCGCTCCCTGGAGGGGCTGCGCCGCGCCGCCGAACGCGCGGCCGAACTCCTCGGCAAGGCGGACGAGTTCGACCCCGCGCGGATGCACCAGCTGGGCCAGGCCGCCGCCGTCCAGCTCGCCGCGCAGCCCGGCACCGCCGTCCTCGTCCACCACGGCCTCACCGGGGACCATCTCGTCGTCGGCGCGGACGGCAGGGTGCGCGGCGTGCTCGGCTGGGCCGACGCCGTCCTCGGCGACCCGGCCGAGGACATCGCGGGGCTCGCCCTCGCCGTGGGCGCGCCCGCCGCCGTCCGCGCCGCCACACTCGCCGGGTACGGGGCCCGCCCCTGCCTGCGCGGCCTGTGGCTGGCCCGCTGCGACGCCCTGCTGCGCCTCGCCGCCCGGGGCGAGGCCCGCGACGGCACCCCGCTCACCGAACTACGGGTCCGGCTGCGACACGCCTGGGAGGCGATCCTCCTGGAACGCGTGACGGAACTCCGCGAGCACGACACCCGGCCCCCGGAGAACGAGGACGACTACTGACGCCGGCCCGCGCCCCGGGGGACCTGCCCGGAGCCCGTGGGGGTTCTGCCCGGAGCCCGAGCGATATGCCCGGACCCTTCCGAGGACCTACCGAGCCCCTCCCGGGCCTGTCCGGTGTCCCCGGCGACGTGCTCGGCCCCCGGGCCCCCGAGGCCCCACGGGCCCGTCTCGGCGTCTGCGGGCGATCCGCCCAGCCCTTCTCGCGGACCTGTCCCGCGCCTCCCGGGACCTGCCCAGCCCCTCCCGGAGGCTCATCCGGCCTCTTCCGGAGGATCTGCCCGCACCCACAGGAAGCCTGCCCGGCGCCCCGGAGCCCAGCGCCCGCCCGGCGTCCCCCGGGCCTCGCCCCGTGTCACTCCTGGAGCAGCACCACGCACGACCCGCCCGGCAGGTGCAGCACCCCGTCCGTCCCGGGGGCCAGGACCGGTTCCCATGCGGCCAGTACGCGGGCCCGGCGGGGGCCCAGGGGGATCGCGGCGGGCTCCTTGGCCAGGTTCACCGCCACGCGGACGTCGCCGCGTCTGAACGCCAGCCAGCGTCGCTCCTCGTCGAAGGCGACCTTCGTGTCGGCGAGGTCCGGGTCGGTCAGGTCGGGGTGTTCGTGGCGCAGTGCGAGGAGCTGCCGGTACCAGGCCAGCACGCGTGCGTGAGGCTCCAGTTCCGGCTCCGACCAGTCCAGGCACGAGCGGTCCCGGGTCGCCGGGTCCTGCGGGTCGGGCACGTCCTCCTCGGCCCAGCCGTGCGCAGCGAACTCCCGCCGCCTGCCCCGGCGTACGGCGTCCGCCAGCTCGGGATCGGTGTGGTCGGTGAAGAACTGCCACGGCGTGCCCGCCGCCCACTCCTCGCCCATGAACAGCATCGGCGTGAACGGAGCGGTCAGGGCGAGCGCCGCCGCGCAGGCCAGCAGGCCGGGGGAGAGGGACGCGGAGAGCCGGTCGCCCTGGGCGCGGTTGCCGATCTGGTCGTGGGTCTGGGTGTAGCCGACCAGCCGGTGCGCGGCCACCCGGGAGCGGTCCAGCGGGCGGCCGTGCCCCCGGCCGCGGAAGCTGGAGTGGGTGCCGTCGTGGAAGAAGCCGCCGGTGAGGGTCTTGGCGAGGGCCGCGAAGGGCGCCTCGGCGAAGTCGGCGTAGTAGCCCTGCGCCTCACCGGTCAGCGCGGTGTGCAGACTGTGGTGGAAGTCGTCGTTCCACTGCGCGTGCAGCCCGTACCCGCCCTCCGCGCGCGAGGTGACGAGCCGCGGGTCGTTCAGATCGGACTCGGCGATCAGGAACAGCGGCCGGCCCACCTCGGCGGCCAGGGCGTCCACCGCCGTGGACAGCTCCTCCAGGAAGTGACACGCGCGCGTGTCCGCCAGCGCGTGCACCGCGTCCAGCCGCAGCCCGTCGAGCCGGTAGTCCCGCAGCCACGCCAGCGCGCTCCCCAGCAGATACGCGCGCACCTCGTCCGAGCCGGGCGCGTCCAGGTTGACCGCCGAACCCCAGGGCGTGTGGTGCGTGTCCGTGAAGTACGGGCCGAACGCGGGGAGATGGTTCCCGGACGGGCCCAGGTGGTTGTGCACCACGTCCAGGACCACGCCCATGCCCAGTTCGTGCGCCCGGTCCACGAACCGCTTCAGCGCCGCGGGCCCGCCGTAGGGCTCGTGCACCGCCCACAGCGACACCCCCTCGTACCCCCAGCCGTGCCGCCCGGGGAACGGGCACAGCGGCATCAACTCGACGTGCGTGACGCCCAGTTCCGCGAGATGCCCGAGCCGGTCCGCCGCCGCGTCCAGCGTCCCCTCGGGCGTGTACGTGCCCACGTGCAGCTCGTACAGCACCGCGCCCGGCAGCGGCCGGCCCGCCCACCGCGCGCGCCACACGTGGCGGCCCTGGTCGACGACCGCGCTCAGTCCGTCCGGGCCGTCCGGCTGGCGGCGCGAGCGCGGGTCCGGCAGGAAGGGGCCGTCGTCCAGGGCGAAGCCGTACCGGCTGCCGTCCGCGGCCTGCGCCTCGCCCCGCCACCAGCCGGGACGTTCAGGGTCGCGCTCCAGCGCGCGCGTGTCGTCGTCGCACCGGAGCCGCACACGGCCTGCCTGCGGTGCCCACACCTCGAACTGCACGGACGGTTCCCCTTCGTCTGCTGACCGTGATGTAGCCCGTCCATGGTGCGTCAAACGCGACCGCTCCGCGCGCGTACCGGCCGTTCCCGCGTTTTCTGGACACCCGGCGTCCACTGACCGACAATCACGAACGTGACGTCGTCCTTCGAGTTCAACACGTACCCCGCGCGGCTGTCCGACGTGGAGCGCGACAAGGCGCTGAAGGTGCTCCGCGACGGCGTCGCCATGGGCCGGCTCTCCCACGACACGTTCATCCGCCGCATGGAGCTGGCCCTCGCCGCCCGCCGCTCGGACGAACTGGCCGTGCTCACCGCCGATCTGCCCTCCGAGAGCCGGCTGTCCAGGGTGGTCTTCGGGTCGGTCGAGGCGGTCTCCGGGTTCACCCAACGCCTGCGGCGCGCCTGGCAGGCGGAGCGGCTGCCCAAACTGCTGCTGCCCCACCCCGGCAGCCTCCATCCGCTGCGCATCGGACGCGACCCCGCCAACGGACTGAGGCTCAGCCACGAGACGGTCTCCCGGGTGCACGCCGAACTCAGCCGCCAGGGCGGCATGTGGGTGCTGCGCGACCTCGGCTCGACCAACGGCACCACGGTCAACGGACGCCGGGTCATCGGCGCCGCCGTGGTCCGCGAGGGCGACCAGATCGGCTTCGGGCGCATGTGGTTCCGGCTCGCCGTCGACTGAGCCGAACCTTAGCTCTGGCCTGGGATTTGCTCCCCGTGAGGCCGGTTCCGCCTTTGCGTTCCAGGGTGTTGACGTACCCCGCCGACCGTGACTGACTGTACGTCCGCCGTGCACAACAGGTGAACCGTCGGCACCACATCGTGGAGGTGTGCCCTGTCGCCCCTCCTGCGCTACCCGACCGTCGACGAACTGGCCACCCGCGCCGCGGCCCTGGTGACCCGACGCCCCCGCGACGCCCGCCTGGAACGCGTCGGCACCTCCCGCGCCGGCAACCCCCTGCTGCTGCTCTCCGTCGGCCACGGCAGCCGCCACGCCCTCGTCGTGGCCGGCCCGCACGCCAACGAACCCGTCGGCGGCGGCACCGTCCTGCGACTCGCCGAACGCGCCCTCGCCGACCCCGCGCTCACCGAGAACGCCGACGCCACCCTGAACCTGCTGCTCTGCCTCGACCCCGACGGCCTGCGCCGCAACGAGGGCTGGCTGCACGGCCCGTACACCCTCGGCCGCCACTTCCGGCACTTCTTCCGGCCCGGCTTCCTCGAACAGCCCGAGTGGCTGCCCGACGGCGCGGACGCCGTCACCCTGCCCGAGACCCGCGCGCTGCTCGACCTCCAGGACGAACTGCGGCCCCTGCTCCAGTGCTCCCTGCACGGCGTCGACGTCGGCGGCGGCTTCGTGGAGCTGACCCACGACCTGCCCGGCCTCCCGCAGCGCGTCGCGCACACCGCGAGACGCCTCGGCGTCCCCCTCGAACTCGGCCCCTACGACACCCTGTACTGGCCGAGCCTGGGCCCCGCCGTGTACCGCATCCCGCCCCCGCGCCGCGGCGACCTGGCCGCCGCCATCACCGAGGCCGCCGTCGAGTCCACCTGGTTCCACCCCTACCGGCACGGCACCGTGACCGCCGTCGTCGAGGCCCCCATGTGGGGAGTGCGCGCCGTCCAGGACGGCTCCCCGTGCGCCGACCCGACCGCCGTCCTGCGCACCGTCAGCGGCACCCTCCGCCGCGACACCCAGCTCCTGGAGCGGATCTCCGCCCGGATCCGCCCCCATGTCGCCGCCGCCCCGGACGCGGAGCGGCTGCTCGCCCCGGTCGACGACTATTTACTCGTCTGCCCCGGCCTCGCCGACACCTGGGACCCCGACACCGACGACGGCCCGCACCCCCTGCCCCCGCTCGGCTCCGCCCACCTGGCCGCCCTGCGGATCTCCGGGCGCCGCCTCGCGCTGCGCACCGCGGGCCTGCTGCACCAGCTCGTGACGGCCGCCGGGAGCGACCCCGCCGACGCGCTGCCCGAACTGGACCGGCTCCTGGACGCCTGGTGCGCCGACTACCTCGACGGCTGCGGGGCCCGCTGGATCCCCGTCGCCCGTCAGGTGGAGTACCAGTCACGGGTCGTCCTGGACGCGCTCGCGCTCACCGCGCGGCGCGCCGACTCCCTTTCGGGTGAGCCGGACTGGGGTTCCCAGGCCGCGGTGCCGATGCACCGGGAATGAACCCTCGCATCCTCACCGGGGCCCGGCGCGCCGTCCTGGGCGCCGCCGCCCTCCTCCTGGCCGCCCCCGCGTCCGCCTCGGCGTACGACGCCCGCACCGACAACTGGCTCCATCTGAGCGTCACCCGGGGCGACGCCCGCACCGGCGGGGCCGTCCCGGGCGGGGCCCGGTCCAGCGACACCCGCGGCACCCTCCTGGTGTGCGACCCGCCCCAGGGACACGGCCGGGCCGCCCTCGCCTGCGCCGAACTGGACGCCGTGGGCGGCGACATCGGCGCCCTCCCGCCCGGCGACGGCTACTGCACGATGATCTACGCCCCGGCCACCGCCCGCGCCCACGGACGGTGGGACGGGCGGCCGGTGACCTACGAGGAGACCTTCCCCAACGCCTGCGTGCTGGCCCAGCGCACCGGGTCCGTGTTCGCGCTCGACGCGGGCTAGGACCTGTCCACCGGCGGCGCTCACCCGGCCCTGTCGCGCGCGTGCAGCGCCGCCGCCACCACCGTCCGCGACTGATGCCGGATCTGGTGCTCCAGCGGTACCCAGCGGGCCCGGAACCGTTCCGCGAACGCGTCGCTCCAGGTCGCCATCAGCCGCTCCAGCCGGGGCGCCGCCGGGTCCCCGTGCTCCGCCAGCACCCGCCGCAGCATCGCCGCCGCCCTCAGCGGCAGCCGCCGCCCGAACGCCTCCACGCTGCCGACGTACGCGCGCGTGTCGTCCGCGGGCGCCGTGTGCATCCAGTCCGCCGCCAGCCCCGGCACCAGGTCGAGGCCCCACTCGGCGGCCCGCAGCAGCGGCCCGTCGACGCCCACCAGACGGGGCCGTGCCTCGTCCAGCACCCGCCGCACCTGCCCCGCGTCCCGCAGCAGCCGCCCCGCCAGGTGCCGCAGCGCCACCGCGGGCGCCGGATGCGGCGTCGGGTCGTCGACCAGGTCGCTCGCCCACATCGGCACCTCGACGATCGCCGTCAGCCCGCCGTGGCGGTGCGCGTGGTACCAGGTGCTGTTGCGCGCGTCGTCCGGCATGCTCGGATACGCCGCCCCCGCGCCCGGCGCCGGCATCACATGCACCCCGGGCCCGGAGGCCGGCCAGCCAGCGGCGTCCGAGGCGCCCGTCTCCACCGGGATGTTCAGCTCCGCCGCCGACTTGGCGAACGGCTCCGCGAGCCCCGGGATGTCCTTCGTCAACTGCACCCAGCTGCCGCCCAGATCGGTCCCGTGCAGCGTCACCTGGAGGTAGGGGCGCAGTTCGTCGATGACGCCCGTCAGGGCGCGCGTCTCGGGCGGCAGCCGGTCCGGCGGCAGCACCGACGGCGACCACTCCGGCTGCTCGTGCCCCGCCGGACGGAAGAACCCGAGGTGGTAGTCGAACAGACTGCGCGGCGCCGGCGTCACATGCAGGCTCGCCCCGTCGGGATCCGCGCACAGCAGGAAGTGCCATGCCGTGTCCGCCCGGAGCGTCCGGTCGCGGACGACGCGTCCGGCGACGTCGAGCAGCGTGCCGAGACCCGTCGGCTCGTTGGAGTGGGCGCCCGCCACGACGAGCACGGCGCGTCGGGCGTGGCCCACGGACAACAGGTGCAAAGGCCTGCCCGCCCGTGATCGGCCGACCTGGCGCAGCGTGCACAGGGCGGGCCGATACGCCGCCAACGCCTGGGCCGAGGCGACGACTTCGGTCACTGTGGGGTAGCGCAGCTCCGGCAGAGGACTCACCCCCGAAACGTCCGACCGGCTTCGCAATTCGCAGTACCCCACGGCCCGCGAGCCGTGTCAAGGACACAACGGGGGAGGCTCCAGGGGGCGCCCAGAGGCATTTACCGCCAGCAGGAAGGCCCGTGGGTGCCAGCCGGAGTGCCGGGTCCCGGACGGCGCTCCGCGCGGTCGCGCGCGCCCGTCAGCCGACCCGCTCCAGCAGCCCCACGGGCAGCGCCTCGAAGAGTTCCGCCACGCGCGCGTGCCCGGTGAACTCCCGCCCCGGGGTGAGCGCGTCGGCCGGGCGGCGGTACGAGGACCGTGTCGCCCCGGTCGTCCGTCAGCCGCCGCGCAGGCAGCGCCTTGAAGGGTTTCGCCACGCGCGTGTGCCCCGTGAACTCCCTTCCTGGGGTGACTAGACCGGCCCAGCGCCCCGGCGGTGGACCGAGTGCCGTGTCGCCCCGGTCGCCTGTCAGTCGACCCGTTCCAGCAGCCCCACGGGCAGTGTCTGGAAGAGTTCCGCCACGTGCGCGTGCCCCGTGAATTCCCGTCTTGGGGTGAGCGCGTCGGCCGGGCGGCGGCACGAGCACGGTGTCGCCCCGGTCGCCCGTCAGCCGATCCGCTCCAGCAGCCCCACGGGCAGCGCCTCGAAGAGTTCCGCCACGCGCGTGTGCCCCGTGAACTCCCGCCCCGGGGTGAGCACATCGGCCCAGCGCCCCGGCGGCAGCACGAGCACCGTCTCGTCCCAGCCGCCCGCCTCCGCCAGCCGCAGCGACAGCCGGGTGACCGCCGTGACGGTCTCCCCGGAGCGCGCGAACGCCAGACAGTGCGCCGCCGCCGGGCCCTCCGCGGCCAGCGGCTCGTACGTCGCCGCGTCGCCGAACACCTGAGGGCGCCGCGCGCGCAGCCGCAGCGCCGCCCCGGTCAGCGCGCCCTTCTCACCGGGCCGCGCCGGGGGGAAGGCGGCGGGCCGCCGGTTGTCCGGGTCCACCAGCGCCCGGTACTCGGCCTCCGTGCCCTGGTACACGTCCGGCACGCCCGGCATCGTGAGCTGCACCAGAGCGATGCCCAGCAGATTCGCCCGGACGGCGGGCTCCAGCGCCGCCCGGAAGGCGGCCACCCGCTCGCCCGGCACCCCGCACGGCCCCGCCGCGACGAACGCGGCCACTGCTTCCTCGTACGGCGGCTCCTGCTCCGTCCAGCTCGTGTACAGACCTGCCTCGCGCACATGCTTCAGCAGCGCCTCGCGCACCCGCGCCGGGTCCGCGGGGCCGAGCCCGAACACCGTCTGCCAGGCCGCCCATGCCAGTTGGGCGTCCGGCACCCCGTCGTCGCCCGCGCGGGTCACCTCCGCCAGCACCTGAGCCCACCGCTGCGGGCACTCGGTGAGGACGGCCAGAGCGGCCCGTACGTCCGCGCTGCGCTTGGTGTCGTGCGTCGAGACGACGGTGCCGGTCGCCGGCCAGTCGCGCTGCACGCGCGCGCAGTACGCGTGGAAGTCCTCCACCGACACCGCCGGAGCCCCCGGGTCCCCGCCCACCTCGGTCGCCGACAGCAGCGGCACGTACCGGTAGAACGCCGTGTCCTCCACGGACTTCGCGCGCAGCGCCGACGACAGCTGCGCGAACCGCGCCCGGAACTCCTCCCCGGCGGCCCCCTCACCCGCCCGCCCCAGCACCAGATCCCGTACGACGTCGACCGCGCCGGCCTCCTCGGGCACCGTGAACGCCTGCCGGGCCTCGGCGGCGGCCTCCTCGGTGACGACCGACGCGGCGTCCGTGGAGGTGTAGGGCCGGTAGACCTCCACGCGCACCAGCAGCTCGGTCAGCGCGGTGCGCAGCGCCCAGGGCGCGCGGTCGCGCAGGGCGGGCTCCGGGGACGCGGCGCAGATCCGGGCCGTGAGCCGGGTCAGCCGCTCGGTCTCGGCGGCCAGCTCGTGCGTCAGCACCTTGTATGCCGCCCGCCGCACCGTCGCCTCCCACTGCCCGCCCCGGTCGGTCTGCGGGGCCGCGAACCGCCGGTACTGGCCGAGCAGTTCCCCGGACCCGGCGGGGTCGGTGAACACCCCGTCGACGTGCCGCAGGGCGTCGTACCCGGTGGTCCCGGCGACCGGCCAGGACGCGGGCAGGTGCTCGCCGTCGGCGAGGATCTTCTCCACGACCGTCCAGCGCCCGCCGGTCGCCTCGTGCAGCCGCAGCAGATACGCGTCCGGGTCGGCGAGTCCGTCGGGATGGTCGATCCGCAGTCCGTCGACGACGCCCTCGCGGACCAGCTGGAGGATCTTGGCGTGCGTCGCCTCGAACACCTCGGGGTCCTCGACCCGTACCGCGATCAGCTCCGAGATGCTGAAGAACCGCCGGTAGTTCAGCTCGGTGCGGGCCAGCCGCCACCAGGCCGGGCGGTACCACTGCGCGTCCAGCAGCCGGGGCAGCGGCAGCTCCTCGGTGCCCTCCCGGAGCGGGAACGCGTGCTCGTGGTAGCGCAGGACGTCCCCGTCGACCCTCAGCCGCTCCAGCTCCCCGCCCAGCGGCCCCCCGAGCACCGGCAGCAGCAGCTGCCCGCCGCCCGCCTCCCAGTCGATGTCGAACCAGCGCGCGTACGGCGACTTCGGGCCCTCCCGCAGCACCTCCCACAGGGCGCGGTTGTGCCGGGGCACCATCGCCATGTGGTTCGGCACGATGTCCACCACGAGCCCCAGCCCGTGCTCCCGCGCGGTCCGCGCCAATGCCCGCAGC
This sequence comes from Streptomyces sp. NPDC090106, assembly GCF_044747265.1. Classification (NCBI taxonomy): domain Bacteria; kingdom Bacillati; phylum Actinomycetota; class Actinomycetes; order Kitasatosporales; family Streptomycetaceae; genus Streptomyces; species Streptomyces sp. NPDC090106. The sequence goes on from NZ_JBIVDS010000006.1 coordinate 231,026, forward strand.
CCCTCCTCCCCGCCCAGCTCGCCGCGCACACGCGCGTGGTCCACGACGTCGTAGCCGTGCGCCGAGCCCGGCACGGACTCCAGGACGGGGGACAGATGCAGATGCGAGACGCCGAGCCCGGCCAGGTACGGCACGGCCGCCGCCGCGGCGGCGAAGTCGAACTCGGGCTGGAGCTGCAACCGGTAGGTCGCCGTCGGGACGGCCGGGTCGAGTCGCGCAGGTGTCATGCAGACCTACGTACCCGCCCGGCCGGCTTTCGTGTCATCGCCCCGCCGCGAAGGCCCCGGGGGATGGCTCAGACGGGGCGTTGCAGCACCGTCATGCTCCGGTCCACCAGGGTCAGCCGGTCCCCGGCCCGCACCTTGGGCCCGCCGTCCGCCGCGACCGTGTCCGGGCGGGCGGTGTCCACGACGATCTGCCACTGGCGGCCGTGGTTGACGGGCACGACGAAGTCGAGGGTCCGGGGGGAGGCGTTGAACATCAGCAGGAACGAGTCGTCGCCGATGCGCTCGCCGCGCGAGCCCGGCTCCGAGATCGCGTTGCCGTTGAGGAACACCGACAGCGCCGACGCCTGGGCCCGGTCCCAGTCCCGCTGGGTCATCTCCTCGCCCTCGGGGGTGAACCAGGCGATGTCGGAGAGCTCGTCGTGGGTGCCCTCCACCGGGCGGCCGTGGAAGAAGCGGCGGCGCCGGAAGACCGCGTGGTCCCGGCGCAGCCACACCATCGCGCGCGTGAAGGCCGCCAGATCGCCGAAGACCTCCTCGCCGTCCTCGGGCCAGCGCACCCAGGCCACCTCGCTGTCCTGGCAGTAGGCGTTGTTGTTGCCGCGCTGGGTGCGGGCGAACTCGTCGCCGTGGCTGAGCATCGGCACGCCCTGGGACAGCATCAGCGTGGCGACGAAGTTGCGCATCTGCCGCTGCCGCAGCGACAGGACGTCCGGGTCGTCGGTGTCGCCCTCGACACCGCAGTTCCAGGACCGGTTGTGGCTCTCGCCGTCCCGGTTGTCCTCGCCGTTGGCGTGGTTGTGCTTGTCGTTGTAGGCGACCAGGTCGTGCAGGGTGAAGCCGTCGTGGCAGGTCACGAAGTTGATCGAGGCCAGCGGACGGCGGCCGTCGTCCTGGTACAGGTCGGAGGAGCCGGTCAGCCGGGACGCGAACTCGGCGAGCGCGCGCCGCTCACCGCGCCACAGGTCCCGCACCGTGTCGCGGTACTTGCCGTTCCACTCCGTCCACATCGGCGGGAAGTTGCCCACCTGGTAGCCGCCCTCGCCGACGTCCCACGGCTCCGCGATCAGCTTCACCTGGGAGACCACCGGGTCCTGCTGGACCAGGTCGAAGAACGACGACAGCCGGTCCACCTCGTGGAACTGCCGGGCGAGCGTGGCCGCGAGGTCGAAGCGGAACCCGTCGACATGCATGTCGGTGACCCAGTAGCGCAGCGAGTCCATGATCAGTTGCAGCACGTGCGGGGACCGCATCAGCAGCGAGTTCCCGGTGCCGGTGGTGTCCATGTAGTGCCGCTTGTCGTCCGTCAGCCGGTAGTACGACGGGTTGTCCAGGCCCCGGAACGACAGCGTGGGACCCAGGTGGTTGCCCTCGGCCGTGTGGTTGTAGACCACGTCCAGGATCACCTCGATGCCCGCCTCGTGCAGCGCGCGCACCGCCGACTTGAACTCCAGGACCTGCTGGCCCCGGTCGCCCCAGGACGCGTACGCGTTGTGCGGGGCGAAGAAGCCGATCGTGTTGTAGCCCCAGTAGTTGTTCAGGCCCATGTCGACCAGCCGGTGGTCGTTCACGAACTGGTGCACCGGCATCAGTTCCAGGGCCGTCACCCCCATGTCGACCAGGTGTTCGATGATCGCCGGGTGCGCGAGCGCCGCGTACGTGCCGCGCAGCTCCTCCGGCAGCCCGGGGTGACGCATGGTCAGGCCCTTGACGTGCGCCTCGTACAGGACCGTGTGGTGGTACGGGGTGCGCGGGCGGCGGTCGTCGCCCCAGTCGAAGTAGGGGTTCACCACCACCGAGGACATGGTGTGCGGGGCGGAGTCCAGGTCGTTGCGCCGTTCCGGGGCGTCGAAGTGGTAGCCGTACACCTCCTCGCCCCAGCCCACCGAGCCGCTGATGGCGCGCGCGTAAGGATCGAGGAGCAGCTTCGCCGAGTTGCAGCGCAGCCCGCGCTCGGGGGCGTACGGGCCGTGCACCCGGAAGCCGTAGCGCTGCCCCGGCATCACCCCGGGCAGATACGCGTGCCGCACGAACGCGTCGCTCTCCCGCAGCTCCACCGCTGTCTCCGAGCCGTCGTCCTGCAGCAGACACAGCTCGACTCGGTGCGCGGCCTCGGTGAAGACCGCGAAGTTGGTCCCGGCGCCGTCGTACGTGGCGCCGAGCGGATATGCCTCTCCAGGCCAGACCTGCATGGACTCGACTCTTTCAGCTCGCTGCCGCCGTCGGGGCGCCTTGGCCCCGAGTCTCCCCGAAAGTGATGGAACCTCCTACGACTTACGTCCCTCTTACCGAGCGACCTGTGGGGCAGACACATACTCCCTTTGACCAAGGGGGGTAGGGGGAAACGTGCGCGAGACAGTGCACCGCCATCTGGGCAAGGTGATGGCGGGTGCGGGCATCGCGGTGGCCGCCACCGCCGTGATGGTCGGCATCACCCTGCCGGGGACGGCAGGGGCGGACGAGAACGGGGCGGCCACGGCCGACGGCCGGGCCGTCGCCGGAGCGGGACGACAAGGCCAGGGGGAGGGACAGGGGCAGGCCGGAGCCGCCGCCCCCGGGGTCGTCGAACAGGCCCCCGCCGAGGGCGAGAAGGGCACCGGCCGGGACCCGCTCACCGACGACGAGCGGGAACGGGTCGCCGAACTCGCCCTGAACCGGCAGCTGTTCAACGCCGGTGAGAACGTCGAGGGCGACCGGGGCCCGCAGCGCCTCGACATCCAGCTCGGCGCGCCGGAGGCCGACGAACTCGACGCCGCGGACGCGCCCCGGCGCGCGGACGTGACGTACTACGACTACAAGGACGACACCCTCGTCACCCGGACCGTCAACCTCGACACCGGCAAGGTCGAGGCGACGACCACGAACCACGGGGTGCAGCCGCCGCTCAGCGAGGCCGAGGAGACCGAGGCGGCCCGGCTGCTGCTCGCCTCCCCGCTCGCCGCGGGCCTCAAGGGCGACTACCGGGACGCCACCGACCAGGCGCTCACCTCGCCCGGCCAGCTCCAGCTCAACAGCATGATCTTCAAGGCGGACCCGGGGATCAGGCCCGCCGCCCTCGCCGTCTGCGGCGAGCACCGCTGCGCGACGCTGTCGCCGAAGGTCCGCAACGGGCCGTGGATCGACACCCGGGACCTGGTCATCGACCTGAGCGCCCGCAAGGTCGTCGCGATCGACCGCGGCTGAGCTGCCACCGCCATCCATTCCGCTTCTCTCTCCTGTTAGGGAGTCACCTCTTCATGCGTGAACAGAGTGCGACCGGCGGCTTCCGGCTGCCGAGACTCAGCCCTGCCCGCAAGCGGTCGGCCGTGGTCCTCGCCGTCGCCGCGCTGGCCGCCGGCCTGACCACCGGCGCGGGCCCGGCCACCGCACAGCCGAAGGCCGCCCCTGCCGCCGCGGCACCCGACTGCAGCGCCGCCTACCGGGTCGAGCAGAAGCTCGCCTCCGGCACCACCTGGCGGATGTGCTGGCGCTTCGAGAGCAAGGCCGGGATCGTCCTGGAGGACATCTCCTACCAGCCGCCCGGCGAGACCAAGCCCATCAAGGTCCTCAACAGCGCCAAGCTCGCCCAGATCCACGTGCCCTACGACGACGGCCGCAGCGAGTACAACGACCTGACGCGCTACGACTTCGGCAACGGTCTGATGAACCTCAACGCCGGGGAATGCCCCGGCGGCACCATCAAGACCGTCAAGGTGCCCGAGCCCTCGTACTACGAGAACGGCAGCATCAAGGGCCTGTGCACCACGACCCGCGCGCGGGGCCACGCCTACCGCCTGTACAACGCCTACCAGGACAACAAGGTCTACCAGGCGCAGGGCAAGGACCTGCTCGTCTACAGCGTCAACAAGGTCGACTGGTACGAGTACATCACCGAGTGGCGCTTCCAGGACGACGGCACGATCCACATGAACGTCGGCGCGACCGGCAGCCTCTCGCCCTACGACTACGACGCCGGCGACGGCCGCAGCTGGCCGATAGGCAAGGGTGCCGCGGCCAAGGCGGACAGCCACAGCCACAACGTCTTCTGGAAGCTCGACTTCGCGCTCGACGGCTCCTCCAAGGCGAAGGTCGAGCAGTACGACTCGAAGGTCAGCGCACCGGCCGGCGCGGGCAACGGCCCGACCACCAAGACCACCCGCACCACCGTCACCAAGGAACTCGCGGGCGACAACAAGAACATGCGGTGGTGGCGCGTGGTGAGTTCGGCGGGCAAGAACAAGGACGGACACCCCCGTTCCTACGAACTGGTCCCCGGGCCCAGCAGCAAGTACGCGGGGCGCGCCTTCACCAAGCACGACGTGTACTTCACCCAGTACAGGAAGTGCGAGCAGTACGCGAGCGAGAACCAGCCCGGATGCGGTGCGGGGACGGGCAGTTCGGTCGACAAGTTCGTCAACGGACAGACCCTCACTCAGCCCGTCGTGTGGATGAACATCGGCTTCCACCACATCGCCCGGGACGAGGACCAGCAGCCCATGCCGGTGCACTGGCAGGGCTTCTCCATCGCCCCGCGCGACGTCACCGCTATGAATCCGCTCACTCCCGCCGCACTCGCCGGTCAGAACGGCAACTGGAACAGCGGTAGTTGAGAAACGACCTGTCCATCCGGCTGCACCGCCCACCGCTCCCGGAGTACCCTTCCTTGATCGTTGGGACGGGGAGTGCTCGGGGGAGCGGAAGGCGGTGCTTGGGTGGGCTCGGGAGGGCTGGAGCTGCCCCCTGGTGACGAGGGTCACGAGGGGAACTCCACAGACGTCCCGCCCGGCACGGTGTCCCTGGCCCGGCCCATGGGCGCCGGTTCCATCGGGCCGGAGCTGGACTGGGACGCCGAGGCCTGGCGTGAGGTGCGTACGCGCGCCCAGCGGGCCGGCCGGGCCTACATCTGGCTGAACCTCGTCGAACAGCGGCTGCGCGCGGTCGTGGCCGCTGTTCTGCGTCCCATCTACGAACCCGTCCACGGCGACGACTGGGTGGTCGCGGCGGCGGGACCCGCCGGACAGGAGTGGGTGCAGCGCGCGGTCGCCGTACGCGAAGTCAGCCGCCGCAAGGGCTACTTGCTCGACCCCGCCGACGACAACGTCCTCAGTTTCCTGACGTTGCCGCAGCTGCGCGAGCTGATGGTGCAGCACTGGCCCTGCTTCGAGCCGTACGTCGACGACCGCCGGGACGTCGAACTCGCCCTGGACGAGCTGGAGGTGACCCGCAATGTCGTCTCCCGCAACCGGGCCCTGTCCGAGGCCGTCCTGAACCAGGCGGAGCGGGCCGCCGCACGCCTCCTGGAGGTCCTCGGCTCCGCCGGTGACGTACCCTCCGCGCGACGGCTGCCCGTGGACGCCGTGGAGGACCTCGTCGGCGACCGGTACGCGGACGTGGTCGCCGTCCACCCCGACCGGGTGCGGCTGCTGCGCCAGTTCCCCGCGGAGGACATCTTCGGCGGCGCCCGCCGGCTCGACGCGGTCGGCATCGGCCTCAACCTCCTCGTGCAGAACTTCTCCGGCCGCCGGCTGGTCCGCCTGGCCGAGGCGGGCTGCCGGGTGCGGCTGCTGTTCCTGAACCCGGCCTCCAGCGCGGTCAAGCGGCGCGAGCGGGAACTGGGCATGAAGCGCGGCGAGTTGAGCCGCTCGGTCGAGATGAACATCCTGCACATGCGCCGCGTCCGCTCCCGGCTGCGCGACCCCGGCGCCTTCGAGATCCAGGTCTACGACGACACCCCGCGCTTCACCGCCTACCTCGTCGACGGCGACGGCACCGACGGGGTCGCCGTCGTGCAGTCGTACCTGCGTCGCTCGCGGGGCATGGAGGCGCCGGTGCTGGTGCTGCGCAACGGGACCAAAGTGGTCAAGCCGGGCGAGCTGGACGAGAGCGGGCTGTTCCCGACCTACCGCGAGGAGTTCGAGACGACCTGGGTGGATTCGCGACCGGTGTCCTGAAATCCCCCGACGGCACCGGAACGCTCCCCCGCGCCGGACCGGGCAAGCGGAACGCGGTCATCTGATTGTCAGTGGCCCATGGGAAGGTGGAGACCACTGGGGGAAAGCACCACCAAGAAGGGGGGCCGCCCATGGGCTGGCACCAGGAGCTGCTGATCGGCTTCGACCTGGAGACGACGGGGACCGACCCGCGCGAGGCGCGCATCGTCACGGGCGCCGTGATCGAGGTCAGAGCCGGCGAGGTCATGGGGCACCGCGAGTGGCTCGCCGATCCGGGCGTGGAGATCCCGGCCGACGCGGTCGCGGTCCACGGGATCAGCAACGAACGCGCGAACGCCGAGGGCCGCCCGGCCGACGAGGTCGCGGACGCCATCGCGGACGTCCTCACCGGCTACTGGAGGACGGGCGTCCCGGTCGTCGCCTACAACGCGACCTTCGACCTCACCCTCCTCACCGCCGAGCTGCGCCGCCACGGCCTGCCGTCCCTGCGCGACCGCCTCGGCGGCCAGGACCCGGCCCCGGTCGTCGACCCCTACACCATCGACCGCGCCGTCGACCGCTACCGCCGCGGCAAACGCAACCTCGAAGCCGTCTGCGGCGAGTACGGCGTCCCGCTCGACTCCGCGCACGACGCCTGTGCCGACGCCGTGGCCGCGGCCCGCCTCGCCGGCGCGATAGCCGACCGCCACCCCAAGGTCGCGGCCCTCGGCCCGGCGGCGCTGCACCGTCGCCAGATCGAGTGGTACGCCGAGTGGGCGGCGGACTTCCAGGACTTCCTGCGCCGCAAGGGCGACGCCGACGCCGTGGTGGACCCCGCGTGGCCGCTGCGGGAGCTCACGGCCGACGAAACCGTGTGACCCGGGCCGCCGCCCGGGACACGGCCCGCCTCAGAACGGGTACCAGCGCACGGTCTCGTCGCCGTCCCTGAGCGAGGCCACCCGCCGCCGGAACTCCGCCAGCGCCCCCGGGTTGCCCGGCGCGTGCTGGGCAACCCAGGCGCAGCTCGCGGTCTCCCGGGCGCCCCGCAGCACCGAGCAGCCCTCCCAGGCGCGCACGTCCCAGCCGTAGGTGTCGGTGAAGGAGTCGTACGCCCCGTCCGGCAGCCCGTAGCGGTCGTGCGACAGGGCCATCACCACCAGGTCGTGCTCGCGCAGATCGGCCGAGAAGGTCTCCAGGTCGACCAGGACCGGACCGTCGGGGCCGACATGCACATTGCGGGGCAGCGCGTCCCCGTGGATCGGACCGGGCGGCAGCTGGGGGACGAGGGCCGCCGCCGCTGCCGCGAAACCGTCCCGCCGCTCGCGCAGATACGCCGCGTCCGCCGGGTCGATCGCCTCGCCCGCGAGCCGCAGCCAGCGCTCCACCCCGCCGAGCAGCTCACGCGGCGGCAGCGTGAAGGAGGGGGAGGGCAGCGCGTGGACCACCCGTAGCAGTTCGGCCAGATCGCGGGGCTCGGCGGGCCGCACGGCGTCGGGCAGCCGGTGCCACACCGTCACCGGATGCCCCTCCACGAGCAGCGGCTCCTCCCGCGCGGCCCGTACCGCCGGGACACCCGCCTCGGCGAGCCACGCCGCGATGTCCAGCTCCCGGCGCGCCCGCTCCAGCAGCTCGGCGTCCCGGCCCACCTTCACCACCAGCCCGTCGGCGGCGAACACCGCGTTCTCGCCCAGGGCGAGCAGCCGGGCCCCGTCCACCGGCCCCGGGAGCACCCCCGCCGCGGCCAGTACGTCCCGCGCCCGTGCCTCGTCCATCGTCCGCCTCCCTGTCGCCGACCCGCGGCTCGCCCGCTTGCGTCGAGTTCGCGCCAACCCCGGCCAGTCTCGCATTCGCACAGGTCGGGGGATGTGTGCGGTGCCTTGACGACGTCCGCGCCCGTCACGACCATGACCAAGGTGTGCTGGCCTCGGAGCGTCACGAACCGTGCGGAGGAGCCGATCACGTGACATCGCTGACCGCGACGGAGCGGTCGACACGGCGCGCGGGACGACCCGCCGGAGGACGACGGCCCGGGGACCGCGGCGCCTGGTTCCTGGTGCTGCCCGCCCTGATCCCCGTCCTGGTCCTGAGCGTCGGCCCGCTGCTCTACGGCATCCTGCTGGCGTTCACCGACGCCCAGTCCGGTCGCACCCGCGCCACCCGGTGGATCGGCGGCCTCAACTTCCAGGACCTGCTCCACGACACCCTGTTCTGGGAGTCGTTCCGCATCGGCCTGGTCTGGGCGCTCGGCGTGACTGTCCCGCAGTTCCTCCTCGCGCTCGGCCTCGCCCTGCTGCTCGACGCGGACCTTCGGCTGCGCTGGCTGGCCCGCGCGCTGGCGATCATCCCGTGGGCGATGCCCGAGGTCGTCGTCGGGGTGATGTGGCGGCTCGTCTACAACCCGGACGCGGGCGTCCTCAACGAGACCCTGCGCGGCCTCGGTCTCGGCGACGGCCACGACTGGCTGAGCGGCCTGTCCACCGCCCTGCCCGCGGTGATCCTGGTCGGCGTCTGGGCCGGGATGCCGACCACCACGGTCGCCCTCCTCGCCGGGCTCCAGAACACCCCGCGCGAACTCCACGAGGCGGCGGCGGTCGACGGGGCCGGGGCCTGGCGGCGCTTCCGCACGGTCACCTGGCCCGCGCTGCGCCCGGTCGCCCTCGCCATGGTCGCGCTCAACCTGATCTGGAACGTCAACTCCTTCGCCCTGGTCTACGTCCTGACCGGCGGCGGCCCCGGCGGACGCACCCGCCTGCCGATGCTGTTCGCCTACGAGGAGGCCTTCCGCTACGGCCAGTTCGGCTACGCGGCGGCCATGGGCTGCGTGCTGGTCGCCGTGATCTCGGTCCTGCTCGCCGTGTTCCTCGCGGGCCGGCTGAGGGGAGGAGGTGACCGGGTATGAGAACCGGACCGGCCGGCCGCGCGGGACAGTACGCCGCCCTGCTCGCCTATCTCCTCTTCCTCGCCTTCCCGTTCCTGTGGCTCGTCTCCACCGCCTTCAAGTCGCCCCGGGAACTGGGCAGTCCGCATCCCTCCTGGATCCCCGAGGACCCCACCCTCGGCAACTTCCGGCAGGCCTTCGACGAACAGCCCCTGCTGCGCGCCGCCGGCAACTCCCTGCTCGCCGCGCTCGCCGCCGCCCTGATCGCCGTCCTGGTCGCGACCCCGCTGGCCTACGTCATGGCCCGGCGCCGCACCCTGCTCGCGCGGGCGGCGACCGGCTGGGTGGTGGTCAGCCAGGCATTCCCGCTGGTGCTGGTGATCATCCCGCTGTTCCTGGTGCTGAAGAACCTGCGGCTGGTGAACTCGCTGACCGGCCTGGTGCTGGTGTACGTGGTGTGGGCGCTGCCGTTCGCGCTGTGGATGCTCGTCGGCTATGTGCGGGCCGTGCCCACGGAGTTGGAGGAGGCGGCGGCCGTGGACGGCGCGGGCAGGCTGCGGACGCTGGTGTCGGTGACGGCGCCGCTGCTGGCGCCGGGGATCGTGGCGACGGCCCTGTTCGCGTTCATCACCGCGTGGAACGAGTTCTTCTTCGCGCTGGTCCTGCTGAAGACCCCGGAGAAGCAGACCCTGCCGGTCGTCCTCACCCACTTCATCGGCGCCGAGGGCGTCGCCGACCTGGGGCCGCTGGCCGCCGCCGCGTTCCTCGCGACCCTGCCCTCCCTGGTCGTCTTCGCCCTCATCCAGCGCCGCATCACCAGCGGCATGCTCGCCGGGGCGGTGAAGAGCTGATGCGCCCGACCCGCGCGAGGGCGGTCCTCGTCCTGCTGTTCCTCCTCGCCGCCTGCACCGGCCCGGGTGGCGGGAGCGACGGCGGCACGGTCACCCTCCGCTTCCAGTCCCTGGCCTGGCAGGAGCAGTCCGTCGAGGCGAACAGGGAACTCGTCGAGGAGTGGAACGCCACGCATCCGGACGTCAAGGTCGAGTACGTGCAGGGCAGTTGGGACAGCGTCCACGACCAGCTCCTGACCTCCTTCGAGGGCGGCGAGGCCCCGGACGTCATCCACGACGCCTCCGACGACCTCGCCGACTTCGCGTACGGCGGCTATCTCGCCGACCTGACCGACCTGCTGCCCCAGCGCCTCAAGGCGGACATCCCGCAGCGCAGTTGGGACACGGTGACCTTCGGCGACGGGATCTACGGCGTGCCCTTCCTCCAGGAGCCGCGCGTGCTGGTCGCCAACGCCGCGTGGCTGAAGGAGTCGCGGGTGCGGATCCCGACCCCGGACGCGCCCTGGACCTGGGACGAGTTCCGGCGCGTCACCGCGGAGTTGAGCGGCGACGGGAAGTACGGCGTGGCCTGGCCGCTGAAGGACCCCGTCTCGGCCACCCTCAACCTCTCCCTGTCGGCGGGCGGGCGGCTCTTCCACCGGGGCGCCGACGGCAAGGTCGCGGTCCGCTTCGAGGAGGGCGACGCGGTCGTGCCCCGCACCATCCACGACCAGGCGAACACCGACCGCAGCGCCTCGCCCACCACCCTCGGCAGCGGCGGCTCGGATACCCTGCCCGGGTTCTTCGGCGGCAGGTACGCGATGGTCCCGCTCGGCTTCTCCTACCGCCAGCAGATCGCACAGCAGGCGCCGAAGGGCTTCGACTGGCAGGTGCTGCCCGCCCCGGCCGGAGCCGACGGCCTCAGCCAGGGCGTCAGCCCGCAGACCCTGTCCGTCGCCGAGGACAGCCCCCACAAGAAGGAGGCGGCCCGGTTCGTCGACTTCCTGCTCCGGCCCGCGAACACGGTCCGGCTCGCCCTCGGCGACTGGATGCTCCCCACCGGCACCGAGGCCCTCGCCGACCCCGCCCTGCACACCACCGAGAACGGCTGGGCCACCGGCACCGCCCTCGCCGCCGGGCTGCGTTCGGCACCCGCCCAGTCCGTGCGCGGCTACCCCGAGTGGAAGGACAAGGTCGCCACCCCGGCCTTCCAGGAGTACTACAGCGGCGCGATCGGCCTCGACGAGCTGCGCCGGCGCCTGGAGGAGGACGGCAATCTGGTCCTCGCGCGCTATCAGCGGTGACGGATCAGCGGTGACGGGCGCGGGGGTGCCGGGAGGCCACCCCGCGCGGGAGGGGCCGGTGCCGGGAGGTCTGGTGCCGGGAAGCCCGGTGCGCGGGGGCCCGTCAATTGGTTGGACGAGACGTCTCGTCTCGCCTAGCCTCGGTGACATGACCGCACCCGCCCACATCGCCATGTTCTCCATCGCCGCCCACGGCCATGTGAATCCGAGCCTCGAAGTCATCCGCGAACTCGTCGCGCGCGGCCACCGGGTGACGTACGCGATCCCGCCCGCGTTCGCGGAGAAGGTCGCCGCGACCGGCGCCGAACCCCGGCCGTGGAACTCCACGCTGCCCGGCCCCGACGCCGACCCGGAGGCGTGGGGCAGCACCCTGCTGGACAACGTCGAGCCGTTCCTCGCCGACGCGATCCAGGCGCTGCCCCAGCTGATCGAGGCCTACGACGGCGACACACCCGACCTCGTCCTGCACGACATCACCTCCTACCCGGCGCGCGTCCTCGCCCACCGCTGGGGCGTGCCCGCGATCTCGCTGTCGCCGAACCTCGTCGCCTGGGAGGGGTACGAACAGGAGGTGGCCGAGCCGATGTGGGCGGAGCCGAAGCGGACCGAGCGGGGACAGGCGTACTACGCCCGCTTCCAGGACTGGCTCACCGAGAACGGGATCGACCTGCACCCCGACCCGTTCGCCGGACGCCCCGACCGGTCGATCGTCCTGATCCCCCGGGCGCTCCAGCCGCACGCGGACCGGGTGGACGAGCGCGTGTACCGGTTCGTCGGCGCCTGCCAGGGCGACCGGGCGGGCGAGGGGGAGTGGCGGCGCCCCGCCGGGGCCGACAAGGTCGTGCTCGTCTCGCTGGGATCGGCGTTCACCCGGCAGCCCGCCTTCTACCGGGAGTGCGTGCGGGCCTTCGGCGATCTGACCGGCTGGCATCTGGTGCTCCAGGCCGGCCGCCATGTCACCGCCGCCGACCTGGGGGACCTGCCGGCGAACGTCGAGGTCCACGACTGGGTACCGCAGTTGGCGATCCTGCGGCAGGCCGACCTGTTCGTCACCCACGCGGGCGCGGGCGGCAGCCAGGAGGGGCTCGCCACCGCCACCCCGATGATCGCCGTGCCCCAGGCCGTGGACCAGTTCGGCAACGCCGACATGCTCCAGGCGCTCGGTGTCGCCCACCGCCTCGACACCCCGGACGCCACGGCCGCGGCCCTGCGTGCCACGGCCCTCGCCCTCGTCGACGACCCCGAGGTCGCCCAGCGCCTGAAGACCGTCCAGGCGCAGATGGCCGAGGAGGGCGGCACCCGGCGCGCCGCCGACCTCGTCGAGGCGGAACTCGACCGGCGCTGAACGTCCCCGGACACGCCGAGGGCCCGTCGGTACCCCCGTGACCGACGGGCCCAGCTCGTGAGGCGGCGTGCCCCGGTCAGACGCGGACCGGCTGCTCCTCCACCTCGTGGACGATGGCCTCCGGTGCCTCGTCGTGGGTCAGGTCCGGGAGCCGGTCCAGCCACTTCGGCAGGTACCAGTTGCGCTCGCCCAGCAGGGCCATCACGGCCGGGAGCAGCACACCCCGGATGATGGTCGCGTCGACGAGCACCGCCGTGGCCAGGCCGACGCCCATCTGCTTCATGGACTGCATGGACAGGGTGCCGAAGATCGCGAAGACGGCCACCATGATGATCGCGGCGCTGGTGACGACACCGGCCGTGGTCACCACACCGTGCTGGATCGCGTCCTGCGTCGTCCGGCCCTTGAGCCGGGCCTCGCGGATCCGGGAGACCACGAACACGTGGTAGTCCATGGACAGCCCGAACAGGATCACGAAGAGGAACAGCGGCAGCCAGGAGATGATCGCGCCGACGCCCTCCGCGCCCACCAGGGACGCGCCCCAGCCGTGCTGGAAGACGGCGACGAGGATGCCGTAGGCCGCCCCCACCGACAGCAGGTTGAGCACGATCGAGGTGACCGCGATCGTCAGCGAGCGGAACGACAGCAGCATCAGCAGGAACGCGAAGACCACGACGAACGCGAAGACCGGGACGACCGCGCCGGTCAGCTGGTCGTTGAAGTCCTTGGAACCGGCGACCTGTCCGGTGATGGGCGCCTCGAGTCCCGCCACCTTCCCCAGGGTCGCCGGGCGGACCTCGTCGCGCAGCAGGTCCAGGCTGGCGCCCGCCCTGTCGAGGTCGGAGCCGCCGACGAGCGGGACGTAGACGAAGGCCACGTTCTGCGCCTCGTGCAGCTTGACGTCGACCGGGCCGCGCGAGGCGCCCGAGGAGACCGCCCGCTCCTTGAACTCCGCGAGCGCGTCCTGGACCGCCGGAGCGGTGATGTCGTCGGCGCGGACGATGACCTCGGCCGGCTCGGAGCCGCCGGGGAAGGCGTCGTTGACCCGCTCGTAGGTCGCCACGATGGGCAGCGAGTCGCCGAACTCCTGGTCCAGGGTGAAGTTCTGGGTCTTCATGCCGACCGCGGGCGCCGCGATCGCCAGCAGCACACCCGCGGCCACGACGACCGAGACGACGGGCCGCTTCAGCACCCGGCCGAGGACGGCCGTCCACAGCCGGCTCTCCCCGCCGCCGTCACGGCGGCGCCTGCGCAGGAACGGCAGGCGCCCCTTCTCGACGCGCTCGCCCAGCAGCGACAGCAGCGCGGGCAGCACCGTGACGGAACCGGCCATCGCCACGGCCACCACCATCAGGGAGGCCAGGCCCATCGCCTTGAAGTCCGCGATGCCGGTGAACAGCATGCCCGCCATCGCCACGCACACCGTGACACCGGAGACGATGATCGCCCGGCCGCTGGTCGCGGCGGCGATCCGCAGCGCGGTCTGCGCGTCCCGTCCGGCCTCGCGCTCCTCGCGCTCACGCCGCAGATAGAACAGGCAGTAGTCCACGCCGACGGCCAGACCCACCAGCAGCATCACCGAGTTGGCGACGTCGCCCATCGGCATGACATGGCTGATGATGCCCATCAGACCCATCGTCGCCATGATCGCGGTGAGCGCGAGCGCCACCGGCAGCAGCGCGGCGACGAGCGCCCCGAAGGCGATGAGCAGGATGCCGAAGGCCACGGGCACGGCCGAGTACTCGGCCTTCTCGAAGTCGTCGCCGAACGCGTCGTCGAACGTCTTCTGCATGCTGGCGCCGCCGATCTGCTCGATCCGCAGCGCCGTGTTGTCCTTCTGCACCTTCGCGACGGCGTCCAGCACCGGCCCGACCCGCTCGCCCGCGGTCTCCGCGTCGCCCTTCATGTCGAACTGCACGAGCGCGCTGCGGCCGTCCGCGGAGACGGTGTCGGTGTCGTAGGGCGAGGTGACGTCGGTGACCTCACCGGTCGCCCCGACCGCCCGCACGACCGCGTCGACCGCGGCCCGGAACCCGGCGTCCGTGGCCTTCGTGTCGCCGTCCTTCGCCTGGACGAGGACGGTCTCACCGGCCGGTTCCTCGATGCCGGCGTCCTTGATGATCGTCGCGGCGGTGTGCGTCTCGCCCTTGATGCCCTCGGACTCGTCGACATCGACCCGGCCCGCCGCCGCGCCGAGGCCCATGGCCAGGACCACGAACAGCACCCAGATGCCGACGGCCGCCCAGCGGTGCCGGGCGCTCCAGCCACCGGCCCGGGCCGCCAGGCCCCGTACCCGCGTTTCTCCGTTCCCCATGCCGGGCTTGCCCCCTCGACCGTGGTGCCGGCCCCCTGCCGCCACCGTTCGATTCGAAGGTAGGCGGCGGATAAAGCCATCTCGTCGTACTGCCCGGTGAACCGGAGGACCCCGGGTCCTCCCCTCGTACCCCTGTTCCCTCCCCACTGGGGATGAGCGGGCGAGGATCATGTCCCTTACACCTACCGGGTCGGCGTGGGTGCCGGTCCTATGGTGTGACCATGATGACGACGTATGCGGCGCTGCTGCGCGGGATCAACGTGGGCGGCGCCAAGAAGGTCCCGATGGCGGAACTGCGGACGGTCCTGGAGGACCTCGGTCTCACCGGTGTGGTCACCTACCTCCAGAGCGGCCAGGCCGTCTTCACCGCGGACCACGGCGACGAGGAGTCCCTGGCGGCCGAGCTGGCGGAGGCCGTCGAGAAGCACTTCGGGTTCACGGTCGACGTCGTCGTCCGCGACCACGCCTATCTGGCCGCCGTCGCCGACGCCTGCCCCTACCCGGCCGCCGAACTGGAGGCCAGGCAGCTCCACGTCACCTACTTCTCCGCACCCGTCGACGCGGACCGCTTCGCGGGCATCGACCAACCCGCCTTCCTCCCGGAGGAGTTCAGCCTCGGCGACCGGGCGCTCTACCTCTACGCCCCGAACGGCCTCGGCCGCTCCAAGCTCGCCGAACAGCTCGCCAAGCCGCGCGTGAACAAGGGCCTGGTCGCCACCACCCGCAACTGGAACACCGTCGTCAAGCTGGTGGAGCTGACCGCCGCGCAGTGACGTGAATGGCCCAGTGAAACGGCACCTGATTGGACCGGAGCCGTGCGCCAATCGGCGCCTAGCGTGGAGTCCGTGAACACCAAGGAACCCACGCGCGTCGATTTCTGGTTCGATCCCGCCTGCCCCTTCGCCTGGATCACCTCCCGCTGGATGCTGGAGGTCGAGCGCGAGCGCCCGATCGACCTCCGCTTCCACGCCATGAGCCTCTACCTGCACAACCTCGGCAACGACCTGCCCGACTGGTACCGCGACCTCGTCGACCGCTCGATCGGCCCGGTCCGCGTCGCCGTGGCCGCCGCCGAACGGCACGGCGACAAGGTGCTGCGCGACCTGTACACGGCCTTCGGCACCCGCATCCACGAGCGGCGCGCCGAGGACTTCGACACGGTCGTCGCCGAGTCCCTCGCCGAACTCGGACTCCCGGCCGACCTGGCCGCCGCCGCGCACGACCCGGCGTACGACGACGCCGTCCGCCGCAGCCACGAGGCCGGCGCCGAGCCCGAGTCCGGCGGCTACGTGGGCACACCCACCCTCCACGTCGACGGCACCGTCTGGTTCGGCCCCGTGCTCCGCGCGATCCCCCGCGGCCCCCGAGCCGCCCGCCTCTTCGACAGCTTCCGCGTCCTGGCCACCGACCCGGACCTCTTCGAACTCAAACGCACCCGCACGGGAGGCCTGTCCTTCGACTAGCCGATACGGGGCGGATGGAGGCGCGACGGCGATCAGCCGCTGCCGTGCCGTGTCGTGTGGCAGGGTGGGGGGCTTTCCGGGCTGGGCCGGGAGCCGAGCGGCGGGCGTGTGTGCCGGACCGGATCGCGGAGGCCGGGTGGCGTGCGCTGTGAGGGGCCGGGGCCGCGGGGTTCAGGCGCCCAGGGCCGCCAGTGCCGGGCGGCGGGCCGTCTCGTAGCGGTCGATCAGGAGGCGGGCCACCTCCGGGGCCGGGCCCAGCACCTCGGCCAGGACGTCCGCCTCGGCGGCGCCCCGCGCGATGCGGTCCGGGAGGAAGCCCGGGGCCAGGACGTACGGCGCGACCGCGACCTTCTCGCAGCCCAGGGCGCGCAGTTCCCGCACCGCGTCCTCGGTGCGGGGCAGAGCTGCGGAGGCGAACGCGGGCCGCACGGCACACCAACCGGTGCGCCACCACTCCCGCGCGATGTCCGCGATCACCGCGATCGCCTCCGGGTCCGTGGACCCCGCCGAGGCCAGTACGACCCCGGTCGAGGCCTTGTCGCCGGGCGTCAACCCGGCCTCGTACAGGCGCCGTTCCAGCGCCGACACCAGCAGCGGGGACGGGCCCAGCACCTCCGCCTGCCGCACGCGCAGCCGCGGCGGGGCGTCCCGCAGGACCGCCGGGATGTCCGCCTTGGCGTGGAACGCGCGCGTGAGAAGCAGCGGCAGGGCGACGACCTCTCGTACGCCTTCCGCCGCCAGCGACTCCAGCACGCCCCGCACGGACGGGATGTTGAAGTCGAGGAAGCCCGTCTCCACCCGGACGTCGGGGCGCAGCGCGCGCACCCGGCGGACCAGGGCCTGCACCGTCGTGGCATGCCGCGGATCACGGCTGCCGTGGGCGATGACGAGGAGAACGGGCTTCCTGTGCACGATGGTTGCTATCCCTTCACCAGCAGACCCCGGCTGCGCAGCACACGCCGCTCCAGCGGGCTGAAGATGAGCAGGTCGATCGCGATGCCGACGAACAGGATCAGCAGGATCGCCTCGAACACCATGGCCATGTCGCTGGCCGTACGGGCGTTCTCCAGCAACTGGCCGAGCCCCACCCCGAGATCGGGGAACTGCGCGATGATCTCCGCGGCCATCAGCGAGCGCCAGGAGAACGCCCAGCCCTGCTTCATGCCCGCCACGTAACCGGGCAGCGCCGCGGGCAGGGTGACGTGCCAGGTGCCCCGGATGCCGGTCGCGCCCATCGTGCGGCCCGCCCGCAGGAACAGCGGCGGGATCTGGTCGACGCCGGACACCAGACCGTTGGCGATCGAGGGGACCGCGCCCAGCAGGATCACCGCGTACATCATCGAGTTGTTCAGACCCAGCCAGATCACCGCGGGCGGCACCCACGCCACCGACGGCAGGGACTGAAGACCCGACAGGATCGGGCCGATCGCCGCGCGTACGAACTTCACGCGCGCCACCAGCAGACCCAGCGGCGTACCGATCGCCAGCGCCATCACGAAGCCGAGCAGACCGCGTGAGACGGACGTCCAGATGTAGCCGAGCAGATCGCCCCGGAGCCAGGCGTCCTGGAACGCGCTGCCCACCGCGCCCGGCGAGGGCAGCTTGGACGGGTTGTCGACGATCGGGTACAGCAGGGTCCAGACCGCCAGCAGCACCGCGATCGCGATGATCGGCGGGAGGATCTTGTTGACGAAGGTCTGCCGGAACGTCGGACGGCCGGTGTCGGTCGTCTCCAGCGCGTCGAGTCCGGCCTCCACGCTCCCGGCGTCCTGGGCCGGTGTCGTGTCAGTGCTGGCCATGGCGGCGGATCTCCCCACGCAGTACATCGGTGATCTCGAGGGACAGTTCGGCGACCGGCGCGTCCTCGATCCGGCGCGGCTGCGGGATGCCGACCTCCCACTCCCGGGCGATACGGCCCGGCCGCGACGACAGCAGGATCACCCGCTGGGCGAGCCGCACCGCCTCGCGCACGTTGTGGGTGACGAACAGGACGGACAGCCCCGTCTCCTCCCAGATCCGGGTCAGTTCGTCGTGCAGCACGTCCCGTGTGATGGCGTCGAGCGCGGAGAACGGCTCGTCCATCAGCAGCAGCTTGCTCTCCTGCGCGAGCGCGCGGGCCAGTGCCGCGCGCTGGCGCATCCCGCCCGACAGTTCGTGCACCCGCTTGCCGTGCGCGCCCTTGAGCCGCACCAGTTCGAGCAGCTCCTCGGCCTTGTCGCGCCGGTCCTGCTTGGGAACCCCCCTGAGTTTCAGGGCGAGTTCGATGTTCTTGCCCGCGGTCAGCCACGGGAAGAGGGCGTGCTCCTGGAACATCAGCGACGGACGGCCGTCCGTCGTGATGGAGCCCGCGCTCGGCTGGTCGAGGCCCGCCACCAGGTTCAGCAGCGTGGACTTGCCGCAGCCCGAGGCCCCCAGGAGGGTGACGAACTCACCCGGCGCGACATCGATGCTGATGTCGTCCAGGACGAGCTGCTGCCCCGCGGGCGTCGCGAAGGACTTCGAGACATGCTCCAGCCGTGCCGCGTGCTCGACCGACGCGGTGGCTTTGGCGAGCGTTGTGGTCGTGGCCATGGTCGTCACCTCCTGGGAACTCGTCGGGGTCTACGTCACTCGGTGCCGAGGCCGGCGGCGCTGACCGTGCTCTCGCCCGCCGCCTTGAGCACCTTGTTGAGAACCGTCAGGTCGTAGATGTCCTTCAGGTTCGGCTGCTCCAGCAGACCGGCCTTGACCGCGTGTGCCGCCTCGGTGTCGAGGGTCGCCGCCAGCGGGTCGTTGGTGAACTGGATCGACGTCCACGCCGGGTCCAGGACGTCCGCCGGGAGCTCCTTGCCCGAGTCGATGCCCAGCTGCTTGTTGGCCGCGGCCTTCGCCTCGTCGGGGTTGGCGTTGATCCACTTGTTGGCCTCGACCGAGGCCTTCAGCACCGCCTCGACGGCCTTCGGGTGCTCCTTGAGGAAGTCCTGGCGCACGATGATGTTGGTGATCACGAACTGCTTGTCCGGCCACAGCGTCGACTCGTCGAGGAGCACCTTGCCGCCCTCGGCGACCAGCTTCGACGCGGTCGGCTCCGGCACCCAGGCACCGTCGATGGAACCGGCCTTGTAGGCGTCCGGGGTGATCTTGTTGTCGGTGCGGACGACGGTGACGTCACCCTTGCCGCTCTGCGCGTCGACCTTCCAGCCCTGCTCCGCGATCCAGTTGAGCAGCGCCACGTCCTGCGTGTTGCCGAGCTGCGGGGTCGCGATCTTCTTGCCCTTGACGTCCTTCAGCGACTTGATCTTGTCCGGGTTGACGACGAGCTTCACGCCGCCGGACGCCGAACCGCCGATGATCTTCAGGTTCTTGCCGTCGGACTTGGTGTAGCCGTTGATGGCCGGGGAGGGGCCGATCCAGCCGATGTCGATCGACTTGGAGTTCAGCGCCTCGATCTCGGACGGGCCGGCGTTGAAGGTCGCGTAGGAGGCCTTCGTGGCGCCCAGCTCCTTCTGGAAGAAGCCCTTCTGGTTCGCCACGAGCGCCGTGCCGTGGGTCAGGTTCCCGAAGTAGCCGATCTTGACGGAGTCGAGCCCGTCGATCTTCTGGGCCCCGGCGGCGACCTTCGCGGAGTCGTCGTCCTTGGCGTCGGACCCGTAGCCGCAGGCGGCGAGGGTCAGGAGAGGGAGCGCGGCGATCACCGCGAGGCTGCGGCGGAAGGCGGTTGTTGCAGGCACGGGAGGTGTTCCTCTCGGAGGCCCGGCGGTCACGGTCTCTCAGGTCGTGGCCGGGAGGTCGGCAGGTTTTCGTCGCTTCCGGGACGTCGGGTGGGGGGACAGGGCGCGCAGGCGGTGCGCGTACGTCATCGCGCACATCGCGCGACTCCGCCCTGTCCGCTGCCGAGGTCACCGCTGCCGACGCGGCCGCCCTCCTTGGCGAACGTGGAGTAGACATCCATCGGGTTCATCTGTCAGAAGTCCCAACCGTCGTCTTCGGACTCGTCCTTGACGGGCTCGGGCGACGCGAACGACTCGCCGACCATGCCCGCGGTGAGCGTGGTGCCGTCGTTCGGGTCGATCAGGATGAAGGAACCGGTGCGGCGCGAGTCCGCGTAGGAGTCCACCGGCAGCGGCTCCGCGGTGCGGATCTTCACGCGGCCGATGTCGTTGGCGACGAGCTGCCCCGGGTGCGGATGCAGGGACAGGTCGTCGAGCGTGAGCCGGGACGGGATGTCCTTGACGAGCGCCTTGACCGTCCGGGTGCCGTGCTTGAGCAGCACCCGGTGGCCGACGGTGAGCGCCTGGTCGGCCACGTGGCAGACGGTCGCCTCGATGTCCTGCGTGGTGTCCGGCGCGTCCTTCGTCGGGACGAGCAGGTCACCGCGCGAGATGTCGATGTCGTCCTCCAGCAGGACCGTGACCGACTGCGTCGTCCACGCCACGTCCACCGGCTTGCCCAGCACGTCCAGGCCCGAGATCTTCGACGTACGGCCCGACGGCAGCACCGTCACCGCCTCGCCGACCCGGAACGAACCGGCGGCGATCTGGCCCGCGTAGCCCCGGTAGTCCGGGTGCTCGGCGGTCTGCGGACGGATCACGTACTGCACGGGCAGCCGCGCGTGGCAGTGGCTCAGGTCGTGGGTGACCGGAACCGTCTCCAGGTGCTCCAGGACCGTCGGGCCGCCGTACCAGTCCATGTGCGCGGACGGCTCCACGACGTTGTCGCCGGCGAGCGCCGAGATGGGGATCGCGGTGATCTCCGGGACACCCAGTTCGGTCGCGTACGCCGTGAACTCCTCGGCGATGGCGGCGAACACGGACTCCTGGTAGTCCACCAGGTCCATCTTGTTCACCGCGAGGACCACGTGCGGCACCCGCAGCAGCGCCGCGAGCGCCGCGTGGCGGCGGGTCTGCTCGACGACGCCGTTGCGCGCGTCGATGAGGATCACCGTCAGCTCGGCCGTGGAGGCACCCGTCACCATGTTGCGGGTGTACTGCACGTGACCGGGCGTGTCGGCGAGGATGAACCGCCGCCTGGCCGTGGCGAAGTAGCGGTACGCCACGTCGATGGTGATGCCCTGCTCCCGCTCGGCCCGCAGGCCGTCGGTGAGCAGCGCGAGGTCCGGGCCCTCTTGGCCGCGCGAGGCGGAGGCGCGCTCCACGGCCTCCAGCTGGTCGGTCAGGACCGACTTGGAGTCGTGCAGCAGGCGTCCGACGAGGGTGGACTTGCCGTCGTCGACCGAGCCGGCCGTCGCGAACCGCAGCAGGGTCGTCTCGGTGAGTTCCGTGATCGTGCTCATGCCTAGAAGTACCCCTCGCGCTTGCGGTCTTCCATCGCGGCCTCGGACATTTTGTCGTCGGCGCGGGTGGCGCCCCGCTCGGTCAGCCGGGACGCGGCGATCTCCGCGATGACCGCGTTCAGCGTGGTCGCGTCGGAGTCCACCGCGCCGGTGCAGGACATGTCGCCGACGGTGCGGTAGCGCACCAGGCGCTTCTGGACGGTCTCGTCGGTCTTGGGTCCGCCCCATTCGCCGGCGGTGAGCCACATGCCGGAGCGGGAGAAGACCTCGCGTTCGTGGGCGAAGTAGATGTCGGGGAGTTCGATCTTCTCGCGGGCGATGTACTGCCAGACGTCGAGTTCGGTCCAGTTGGAGAGGGGGAAGACGCGGACGTGTTCGCCGGGGGCGTGGCGGCCGTTGTAGAGGTTCCACAGTTCGGGGCGCTGGCGGCGGGGGTCCCACTGGGAGAACTCGTCGCGCAGGGAGAAGACGCGTTCCTTGGCGCGGGCCTTCTCCTCGTCGCGTCGCCCGCCGCCGAACACGGCGTCGAACTTCTCGGCCTGGATCTTCTCCGTCAGGGGGAGTGTCTGAAGCGGGTTGCGGGTCCCGTCCGGGCGTTCCTTGAGCACTCCGCGGTCGATGTAGTCCTGCACGGAGGCGACATGGAGGCGCAGTCCGTGTTCGGCGACCGTGCGGTCGCGGTACTCCAGCACCTCGGGGAAGTTGTGCCCGGTGTCGACGTGCAGCAGCGAGAAGGGGACGGCCGCCGGGGCGAACGCCTTCAGGGCGAGGTGCAGCATGACGATGGAGTCCTTGCCGCCGGAGAAGAGGATCACCGGCCGCTCGAACTCGCCCGCCACCTCGCGGAAGATGTGGACCGCCTCGGACTCCAGCGCGTCCAGATGGGACAGGGCGTACGGGGTGTCCGTGTCCTCGTGGGTGGTCACGGTCGTCATGCCAGTCCTTTCCCGGTGAGCAGGGCGTGCACCGACGCCGCGGACTCCCGCACCGTCTGGTGCTGCGACTCGATGCGCAGGTCCGGCGACTCGGGCTCCTCGTAGGGGTCGTCGACCCCGGTGAGCCCGGACAGCTCGCCCGCTGCCTGCTGGGCGTACAGGCCCTTCACATCGCGTTCGGAGCACACCTCGACCGGCGTGGCCACATGCACCTCGACGTACGAGGTCCCGTTCTCCTCATGGCGCTTGCGCACCGCGTCGCGGCTGTCCGCGTAGGGCGCGATCACCGGGACGAGCGCCTTGACCCCGTTGCGGGCGAGCAGTTCGGCGACGAAACCGATGCGCTGCACGTTGGTGTGCCGGTCCTCGCGGGAGAAGCCGAGGCCCGCGGAGATGAACTCGCGGATCTCGTCGCCGTCGAGCACCTCCACGAGGTGGCCCTCCGCGCGCAGCAGGCCGGCCAGCTCGTAGGCGATCGTGGTCTTGCCGGCACTCGGCAGACCCGTGAGCCAGACGGTGGCTCCGGTGGTCACAGGGTTCTCCTGGGGGGTCGTCTCGTGTGTCGTCGTCATGCGTGCAGCCCGCACTCGGTCTTGCTCCGCCCGGCCCAGCGTCCGGCGCGGGCGTCCTCGCCCTCCAGGACGCGGCGGGTGCAGGGCGCGCAGCCGACGGACGCGTAGCCGTCCATCAGCAACGGGTTGGTGAGGACGCCGTGTTCGGTGACGTAGGCGTCCACGTCGTCCTGGGTCCAGCGGGCGATCGGGGAGACCTTCACCTTGCGCCGCTTCTCGTCCCAGCCGACGACCGGGGTGTTCGCCCGGGTCGGGGACTCGTCGCGGCGCAGCCCGGTCGCCCAGGCCAGATAGCCGCTCAGGCCCCGCTCCAGCGGTTCGACCTTGCGCAGTCTGCAGCACAGGTCGGGGTCGCGGTCGTGCAGCTTCGGGCCGTACTCGGCGTCCTGCTCGGCGACGCTCTGCCGCGGGGTGAGGGTGATGACGTTGACGTCCATCACCGCCTCCACCGCGTCCCGGGTGCCGATCGTCTCGGGGAAGTGATAGCCGGTGTCGAGGAACACGACGTCGACGCCGGGCATCGCGCGGGAGGCGAGATGGGCGACGACCGCGTCCTCCATGGAGGAGGTCACGCAGAAGCTCTTGCCGAAGGTGTCGACGGCCCACCGGAGGATCTCCGGCGCGGACGCGTCCTCCAGGTCACGGCCCGCCTGCTCGGCGAGCGCCTTGAGATCGTCGGTCGTTCGCTCTTCCTGAAGCGCGGTCATATCTCGTCTCCCCCAGCTTCGGTGGGCTGAAGCCCCCGGGCGAGCAGCCCGAGGAACTTCAACTGGAATGCGCGGTTGCACGCCGCGCATTCCCACGCGCCGTGACCCTGCTCGGACGGACGGAGGTCCTCGTCACCGCAGTAGGGGCAGTAGAAGGGGGCGGCCCGCTCGCTCATGACAGAGCCTCCTCGGAGGCGCGGGAGGCCCAGGCGGCGAACCGCTCGCCCTCCTCGCGCTCGGCCTGGAACCGCTTCAGGACCCGCTCGACGTAGTCGGGCAGCTCCTCCGAAGTGACCTTCAGGCCACGGACCTTGCGGCCGAACCCGGCCTGAAGACCGAGGGCGCCGCCCAGGTGCACCTGGTAGCCCTCGACCTGCTCGCCGGCGTCGTTGAGGACCAACTGCCCCTTGAGGCCGATGTCCGCGACCTGGATACGGGCGCAGGCGTTCGGGCAGCCGTTGAGGTTGATGGTGAGCGGCTCGTCGAACTCCGGCAGACGGCGCTCCAGTTCGTCGATCAGGGAGCTGCCGCGCTGCTTGGTCTCGACGATCGCGAGCTTGCAGTACTCGATGCCGGTGCAGGCCATCGTGCCGCGCCGGAACGTGGAGGGGCGCGCCGTCAGGTCCAGCGCCTCCAGGGCCTCGACCAGCGAGTCGACCTGGTCCTCGGTCACGTCCAGGACGATCATCTTCTGCTCGACGGTGGTGCGCACCCGGCCCGAGCCGTGCGCCTCGGCGAGGTCGGCGATCTTGGCGAGCGTGGCGCCGTCCACCCGGCCGACGCGCGGGGCGAAGCCGACGTAGAAGTTGCCGTCCTGCTGGCGGTGCACCCCGACGTGGTCGCGCCAGCGCTGGAGCGGCTGGGCGGGGGCCGGGCCGTCGACCAGCTCGCGCTTGAGGTACTCGGTCTCCAGGATCTGGCGGAACTTCTCCGGGCCCCAGTCGGCGACGAGGAACTTCAGCCGGGCGCGGGTGCGCAGCCGGCGGTAGCCGTAGTCGCGGAAGATGCCGATCACCCCGGCCCAGACGTCCGGGACCTCCTCCAGCGGCACCCAGGCGCCCAGCCGGACGCCGATCTTGGGGTTGGTGGAGAGGCCGCCGCCGACCCACAGGTCGAAGCCGGGGCCGTGCTCGGGGTGCTCCACGCCGACGAACGCGATGTCGTTGATCTCGTGCACCACGTCGAGCAGCGGCGAGCCGGAGATCGCGGACTTGAACTTGCGCGGCAGGTTGGAGAACTCCTTGCTGCCGATGAACCGCTTGTTGATCTCGTCGATCGCCCAGGTGCCGTCGATGATCTCGTCCTCGGCGATGCCCGCGACCGGGGAGCCGATGACCACACGCGGGCAGTCGCCGCACGCCTCGGTCGTCGACAGGCCGACGGCCTCCAGCCGGTTCCAGATCTCCGGGACGTCCTCGATGCGGATCCAGTGGAGCTGGATGTTCTGCCGGTCGGTGACGTCCGCGCTGCCCCGCGCGAACTCCTGCGAGATCTCGCCGATCACCCGCAGCTGCTGGGTGGTGAGGCGTCCGCCGTCGATCCGCACCCGCAGCATGAAGTACTTGTCGTCCAGCTCCTCCGGCTCCAGGATCGCGGTCTTGCCGCCGTCGATCCCGGGCTTGCGCTGGGTGTAGAGCCCCCACCAGCGCATCCGGCCGCGCAGGTCGTTGGGGTCGATCGAGTCGAAGCCCCGCTTGGAGTAGATCGTCTCAATGCGTGTCCGCACATTGAGACCGTCGTCGTCCTTCTTGAACTGCTCGTTGCCGTTGAGGGGGGTGAAGTGACCCAGAGCCCACTGACCCTCACCGCGGTGACGGCTCACCTTGCGGCGGGGCGCGGAGGCGGCAGGATTCTGCGGGGTGGCGGCCATGGTGGTTACGTCCTTCGGGACAGGCGGGAAACAACTCTGACCTGCGCGTCACGGGCGCATGGAAAGGTGCTGCGCGGCTGTGCGCGAGCGGAGGTCTGGACGGGAAGGCGCGGCGGTGCTGTGCTCTCAGCCCACCGGACAGATGGCGCTGGACATGCGGCCGAGGTCGACGTGCCGCCGACTCACCAAGGCAATTCCAGTTCCAGACATGACGGAAGCGTGTCACGGCGTTCTGGACACAGTCCAGCTTCGTCCGTCATACGGACACTCGTGTCTCGCAGAGCGAGACGCGAGTGTCGTCGATCACATGCGGCGCGCGCGGTCTTGTCGACGCAGGTCAGGCCGGGTATGCGCCGGGCCACGGGCCGGGTGCGGCCACGTCCGGTTCCTCCTCGACCTTGGTGTCGAACAGCTGGAAGCCCCGCCGCTGGTAGTTGGCCATCGCGTGCTCACCGTCCAGGCTGCACGTATGCAACCAGACCCGCTTGGTCTCGGTCCGCTCCGGCCAGCGTTCGGCGAGGTCCCAGGCGCGCGCGGCCCCGTACGACAGCAGCCAGCCGCCGATCCGGCGGCCCCGGAAGGCCGGGACCAGTCCGAAGTAGACGATCTCCACGACCCCGTCGTCCTGCGGGTCCAGCTCCACGTATCCGGCGGGTGTCCCGCGGTCGTACGCCACCCAGCTCTCCACGCCGGGCCGCCCCAGATGCTCCAGCCAGCGGTCGTAGGACCAGCTCAGCCGGTCGGTCCAGCGGATGTCACCGCCGACGGAGGCGTAGAGGAAGCGGCTGAACTCGGGGGAGGGGACCTCGGCGCGGACGATCCGCACGTCGCCCTCGGGCGCGGCGGCCGGGAGGACGTCGGTGGGGGCGGTCTGTTCGAGGGACCAGGTGGTCACGGGAATGTTGGACATACCCCCCAGGCAACCACCCGGTCCGGCGATCTGTCGATCGGCGTCTGTCCGTCAGCCGAGCGAGCCGTCGATCGAGCGCAGCGGCAGCGCGAACAGGGTCCGCCCCGCCTGCGACCACACCTCGCCCGTCGCCTCCGAGTACGACAGGGACTCCGTGCCGGAGCTCCAGCAGCGCGTCGTCTCGTCGGTGCCGCACTCGGTGGCCTCGGCGCCCGTCGCGTTCTGCCGCCACAGGGTGCCGGGCCCGCCGTCGTCGTCGGTGGCGCGGGCCAGATACCAGTTCGCGCGGTACGACAGGACGGCGCCGACGCCCGGGGCCGCCGTCTCGTAGGCCTCGTCCACCCGTGTGTACCCGCGCGGGTCCGTGGCGAGCAGGCCGGTGCGGTCGGAGCCGGCGGCGAAGTCGTAGCGCCACAGCCGTACGGCGCGGTCGTCGTCCTCGGAGACCCAGTCGCTGGCGACCAGGCTGTCCGGGGAGGTGCTGCGGTCCAGGGAGAGGTAGTCCGGGTGCGTGGCCCCGGCGCGGTAGCTGCCGACCGCGGGCAGCACCCAGCGGTCGCCGTGCGCCGCCCAGCCGCCGTCGACCCGGCCGACCTGCGGGGCGTCGACCGTGGCGCGCTGGACGCGGTTCATGTCGTAGACGTACAGCCCGTCGCCCGCGGTCACCAGGAGCTTGTCCTGGTACCAGACCATGCCGGAGACCTCGGAGCCGAGCGCGCGGAAGTCGCGCCCGCCCTCGACCGGGACGGCGAGCAGCACCCAGGAGTAGGTGAGCCGGTCCTGGTCGGTGGCGTCGATGAAGGCGACTCGGGCCAGGCCGCGGGAGCCCTCGGTCCAGGCGGAGAGGATCACCCGGTCCTGGCCCCACAGGCCGTCGTCGTCCGCGTCGCCCGACGTGGTGACCGCGCCGGCCCGCCAGGAGCGGGTGTCGGCCTCGTCGAAGCAGTAGGCGCGGGTGGCGGCCGGTTCGACGGGAAGCGCCTCGTGGTCGGCGGGGGAGCAGTCGGCGGCGTCGCGCAGCCGGTGGTCCGCGTCGGCGAGCACGGCGCGCACGCCCTGCGGCCGGCCCATCCCGGCGGCGAGCCGGTCGAGCGTGCTCCGCGGCTCCAGCCGCTCGTGCAGGCGCAGGACGTCCGTCTCGGCGGCGGTGGCGAGCGGCTTCACCGCGCCCGGGTCCGCGGAGACGGTGGCCTGCGAGGCACTGATCATGGTCGCCGCGGCGGTCAGCGCGAGCGCGGTCCCGGCGAGGAACGCGCGCACCGCCCTGCCGCGCCTGCGTCGGCGGTGTCTGCCGCGTTGCACCATGTCGGCCCCTCTTCCAGGACTCGGCCTAGGCGGGCCAACTGCGCCTGATGATCTGTACGTTGAACGAGAAGCAGATGGGGTGGCCCTGCGTCGATGCTACGGCAGGAACGGCGTGCCGAGGGCGAAGACCCTGCAAATATGCGGAAGATGCCACGCTTGGACGGTTTCACGTCGCTGCCCGTGACCTTCCGCCGGGTCCGTTCTCAGCGCTCGCGCCCGGGTGTTCGCCGCCCGGCCAGCGCCGGTGCCGTGGAGTGCGGCAGCAGGTCACGGGGGTCGTCGGGGAAGAGGATCTCGACCTCCGCGTCCTCGCAGAAACGATACGGCCGATGGTCCAGAAGTCCCCCCAGATAGCGGCGTATCCGCGACATCTCGGCACGGACCGTGACCGTGCGGGCCGGGTCGCCGAACAGGCCCTCCGCCAGCTCCGCCGCACTGCGCCCGTCCCGTTCCAGGCCCAGCAGGCACAGCAACTCGGCATGCCGCGGACTCAGTTCGTGGCTCCAGGTGCCCGCGCCCCCGGACACGGTGAGCGACCAGCGGCGCGGCTGCGTGAGATCGAGCACGATCCGGGTGGCGCCGCGCGGCACCGGTTCGTCCGCCGCGCGCACCAGCCAGCCCCCGGCCAGCGGCTCCACCACGCACCGCCCCAGCGTGGGCAGCCATCTGCGGCCCGGCGACAGCGCCTTGGGCAGTCCCATCCGGTTCTGGTACGGCATCCCCGTCACCGCCGCCGTCCAGCCGTCCCGGTCCACCACCGCGGCCCGCCCGCCGAGCCGCGCCAGCACCGGAGCGGCGACCGCCCGCAACTGCTCCAGGGACGCCTGATGCCGCTCCCGCAGCCGGGACTCGGCGAGCCTGGCCACCGACTCGACCCAGGCGAGCGTCGCGGGGTGCATGGTCTCCAGCGGCCCGCTCACGTCCACGACACCGATCAGCCGGCCGTCCCGGGGGTCCGTGATGGGGGCCCCGGCGCAGGTCCACGAGGTCTGCGAGCGCACGAAGTGCTCGGCGGCGAACACCTGCACGGGCCGCCGGGTCACCACCGGCGTACCGATGCCGTTCGTGCCGATGACGCTCTCCCGCCAGTCGGCGCCCAGCTCGAAGCCGGTCCCGTCGGCCTTGCGCAGCACCGCCGAACTGCCCTCCCGCCACAGCACCCGGCCGTCCTCGTCGGCGACGACCATGATGTGCTGGGCGACGTCCGCGACCGCCAGCAGCCCCTCCCGCAGCACCGGCAGCACATGGCGCAGCTCGGAGGTGTCCCGGCGCCGCCGCACCTCCTCCCGGGACAGCAGCCCGGTCCTGAAGTCATGGTCCGGGTCGACGCCGCTGCGCAGCATCCGGTCCCAGGACCGCTCGATCACCGGCCGCGGCGCGACGGGCGCCCGCTGCCCGGACAGCGTCGCGGACCGGACGTCGCTCAGCACCCGGGCCGCGCGCGCCGCGTCCACGCCGGCGAGCCGGGTCACGTCCGTCTGCGAGAGCGCCACTGGTCCTCCAGGAATGAACGACTGCGGTCGCGCGGTGCCGCGTCGTTTTTCGGCCACGGGCGGGACCCGCGCTGACTGGTCGTCTCATAGTGCCCCCCGTCCCTCGCGGAGGGACGGACTCCGGCCACAGAGACCGGCAAGTTGCAACCCTCTGCAACCCTGGTGGACCGCGGACGGCTGACTGAGACTTGAGCGACGCCGTCCCGAGCGGCGTGCGGGCCTGCAACAGGCCGGATCGCGGGGGTGGTGCCGTGTCGGCGCAGCACCACCCCCGTCTCGCGTCCCCGGCCGGTTCACCCCTCGGGCCGCGCCCGGTCCACCACCGAGGCCAGATCCAGGCTCGACGGCAGTGTCCCGAAAGTGGCCCCCGCGTCGCCCCCGAGGCGTGACGCACAGAACAGGTCGGCCACCTCGGGCGGCGCGAACCGGACCAGCAAGGACCCCTGGAGCACCAGTGCGAGACGCTCCGTCAGCCGCCTGGCCCGTGCCTCCACGCCGTCCAGGTCGGCCAGCTCTGTCAGCAGCCCCTTGATCGCCCCGTCGAGACGGTGGTCGGCGCCGCGGGCCCGGCCGACCTCCTGGAGATAGGCGTTCAGGGCCTGCGGCTCCCGGCGCAGCGCCCGCAGCACGTCCAGCGCCTGGATGTTGCCCGCGCCCTCCCACACCGAGTTCAGCGGCGACTCCCGCACCAGCCGGGGCAGCCCCGACTCCTCGACGTACCCGTTGCCGCCCAGGCACTCGGCCGCCTCCACCACCAGCGGCGCACAGCGTTTGGTCACCCAGTACTTGGCGGCCGGCACCGCGATCCGCAGCAGCGCCCGCTCCTGCTCGCCACCGTCGTCCCAGGCGGCGGCGAGGCGCATCCCCAGCGTGGTCGCCGCCTCGGACTCCAGGTGCAGGTCGGCCAGGACGTTGCGCATCAGCGGCTTGTCGAGGAGCTTCCCGCCGAACGCCGCACGGTGGGCGCAGTGGTGGACGGCCTGCGCGACGGCCTGCCGCATCAGCCCCGCCGAGCCGAGGACGCAGTCCAGCCGGGTCGCCGCGACCATCTCGATGACGGTCGCCACCCCCCGCCCCTCCTCGCCCACCCGGCGCGCCCAGGTCCCCTCGAACTCCACCTCGGCGGAGGCGTTGGAGCGGTTGCCGAGCTTGTCCTTGAGCCGCTGGACGCGGAAGGTGCTCCGGGTGCCGTCCGACAGGACCCGGGGCACCAGGAAGCAGGTGAGCCCGCCGGGCGCCTGCGCGAGCACCAGGAAGCCGTCCGACATGGGCGCCGAGCAGAACCACTTGTGCCCGGTCAGCTCGTAGCTCTCCCCGTCGGGCAGCGGCCGGGCCCCGGTCGTGTTCGCCCGGACGTCGCTGCCGCCCTGCTTCTCGGTCATGCCCATCCCGAACAGGGCGCCCGCCTTGAGCTCCGCGGGCCGCAGCCCCCGGTCGTAGACCGTCGACGTCAGCCGGGGCTCCCACTCGGCGGCCAGGTCCGGGTCGGCGCGCAGCGCGGGCACCGCCGCGTGCGTCATCGACAGGGGGCAGCAGGTGCCCGCGTCGACCTGCGTCCACATCAGGAACGCCGCCGCGCGCCGCACATGCCCCGCGGGCCGCGACCAGGCCGCGGTCAGTCCCGCCGCGACGCCCTTGCCGAGCAGCCGGTGCCAGGCGGGATGGAACTCGACCTCGTCCACCCGGTGGCCGTAGCGGTCGTGGGTGCGCAGCTCGGGCGGGTTCCGGTCGGCCTGGACGCCCCACTCCTGGAGCTGCGCCGAGCCGCAGGCCCGGCCGAGCGCGCCCAGCTCGTCGCGCACCTCGCCGAGGAGAGCGGGCGTCACATGCCGCTCCACGGCCTCGGTCAGTGCGCGGTCGCCGGTGAAGACGTCGTGGCCGGTCAGGGGCGGCGGCTGATTGGTCACGGAGTGGGTCGTTCCTGCCATGCCGCGAACGTACCCGGGGTGCGGCGGGCACCACCACCGGCGAAGACGCCCGTACGGGGGAGTGCGTTGGCACGGTCGGCGCACCGGGCGCGCCGGGCGGGCCGGGTGCTGCCCAGAGTCGGAGTGTGCACCGGACCCGGCCGAAGGATCGAGGGACCCCATGAGACTGTTCCGAACCGTCGCGGCAGGCGCGGCCACCGCCATACTCGGCCTGACGGGCGCGGGCGTCGCGACGGCCGTCCCCCCGTCCGTCGAGGCCCCGCTCGGTGACGTCGCCGGGAGCGCGGAGGTCGTGCCCGCCACGGCCCGCCCCGGCCAGAGCGTGCAGATCTACACCAAGGCGTGCACCGGCCGGTCGGCCACCGCCGACTCCCTCGCCTTCGCCGCCACGGCCAAGCTCACCCCCGGGGCCAACTCGCTGACCGGGACGGCCCGCATCAAGCCGGACCTGGCGCCGGGGCCGTACGTCGTGAACATCGACTGCGAGGGCGGCGGCACCGCCGAGGCGGCCGTCGAGGTGATCCGGGCGGAGCCGACCCCGACGAAGTGCCCCGGCCCCGCCGAGTTCCGGCAGCCGTGCGGCGGCGGACATCCCTCGGGGCCGGTCCACGCGGGCGGCGGGGCGCGGGCCGCGCAGACCTTCGAGCCGGGCGGCAGCGGCGGCGTCCTCGGCATGGCGGGCGCGGGCGTCCTGGCCGCCGCCGGGCTCGCGCTGATCGTCGTGCGGCGCCGTCGCAGGGAGCCGTGAGCCCGTCCCACGGCACCGGCCGCCGCCGGCTCGGCACCGCCGTCCTCCTGGCGCTGTGCGTCGCCGGGGTGCTCAACAGCGGCCGTGCGGCCGATCGGGCGGTGCTCGGACCCGCCGCCGAGCCGGGCGTGGCGGAGGCCGGACGGGCGCTGCCCCCGGACGCCGTCGGCGCCTCGGCGGCCCGCGCCCCCTCCCGCCCGCTGACCCTGCGCATCCCGGCGCTCGGCGTCACCGCCCCGCTGCTGCGGGTCGGCCTCGACCGCCGGGGCGCCATCCAGGCACCGCCCTACGGGCAGCCGGGGGCCGCCGGGTGGTACGAGGGCTCGGTCACCCCGGGCGAGCCGGGCGCGTCGATCGTGGTCGGCCATGTGGACACCCGGACCGGCCCCGCCGTCTTCAGCGGCCTCGGCACCCTGGAGACGGGCGACCGCCTCCAGGTCGGCCGGGCCGACGGCACCACGGTGGACTTCGTCGTCCACGAGGTCCGCTTCTTCGACCGCGAGGGCTTCCCCGACGCCCGCGTGTACGGCGCCGGGCACCGCCCCGAGCTGCGCGTCATCACCTGCGGCGGACGCTACGACCGCGAGCGCCGCCGCTACGCGGGCAACATCGTCGTCTTCGCCCGGCTCGACCCGGGACGGGCGGGGGAGCGGGGCTGAAGGACTGACCCCGGGCGCGGCGGCTCGCATGACCGCCTCAAATGTCGTAAATCACACGAAGGGGCCTTCCGGGTTTCCCCGTCCGCGCCCCGCGCGGACGACGGGGAAACCCGGAAGACCCCCTTGCACACCTGGAGGCACCGGCAGGGAAGTGAGGGGACGCGACGATGACCCGTTCCGAGGGACGAGCCGACGGACCGCCCGGGACCGAGCACTTCTGGACCGAGCGGACACCGACCCTGGTCGGCAGACGGGGTGAGCTGTTCGGGGCCGGGCGGCCCGAGGCCGCGGGCGAGCGGCCGGACGACGGCGAGGAACCGCCGCGCGCGTCCGGGATGCCCGGTCCCCCGCTGCCCTGGGAGGTCCCCGAACCCCTCCCCGACCTCACCCCGCAGGACTCGGAACCGGCCAGGACCTGGTCGGTCGACGAGCACCGGGACGACGTCGTGCGGCGGCTGCACGCGCTGGAGCCGATCGAGATGCCGCTCCTGGAGGCGCACGGCTGTGTGCTCGCCGAGGACCTCGACGTGCCCGTGGCCCAGCCGCCCTGCGACGTCAGCGCCGTGGACGGCTACGCGGTGCGCGTCACCGACCTCCAGGAGTCGACGCCCGAGTTCCCCGCCGTGCTCACCGTCGCCCGGACGGGCGTGGCGCCGGGGGAGTGCGTCCGCGTCGCGGCCGGCGAGCGGCTCCCCGAGGGCGCCGAGGCGGTCGTCCCCGGCGCCTGGACGGAGGCGACCGCGGCCCGCGACGAGCTGTCCGTGCGCCACCCGGTCACCGCGGGCGGCTACGTACGGCGCCGGGGCAGCGCCCTCGCCGAGGGGGCGCCCGCGCTCCGGGCGGGCACCCCGCTCGGTCCCGCCCAGCTCGGTGTCGCGGCCACGGTCGGGCACGACCGGGTCACGGTCCGGCCCCGCCCCCGTCTGGTCGTCGTCTCCGCGGGCGACGAACTGACCGAACCCGGCCAGGAACTGCGGCCCGGCCGGGTCTACGACTCGGTGAGCGCCACCCTCACCGCCGCCGCCCGCGCCGCCGGAGCCGTCGCCCACCCGGTGCGCGGCATCCCCGCCGACGCCGAGACCCTGCGCGCCGTCGTCGCCGAACAGCTCGGCCGCGCCGACATCGTCGTGCTGTGCGCGGGCGACGCCGACCTCGGGACCGTCCTGCGCGCGGCGACGGGCGCCGCCCGGGGGCACGGCACCGTGGAGTGCCGGACCGTCGGCATGCTCCCCGGCCGCACCCACGGCTTCGGGCTGCTGGGCGCCCCGCACGAACCCGACCGGACCGCGTTCTTCGCGCTGCCCGGCCACCCCATGAGCGCCTACATCGCCTTCGAGGTCTTCGTCCGCCCGGCCGTCCGCGCCCTCCTGGGACTGCGCCCTCCCGCCCGGCCCACGCTCCTGGCCCGCTGCGCCACCGACCTGCGCTCCCCGCGCGGCAAGCGCCACTACCGGCCCGCCGTGCACACTCCCGGGGGCCCGTACGACGCGCTGGGCACCGTCGTGCCGCTCGACGCCTCGGGCGCGGTGCTGGAGGCGGGGCGGGTCAACGCGCTACTGGTCGTACCGGAGGACGTCACCCTGGTGCCGGCCGGCACGGACGTCGACGTGCTGCCCCTCGGCTGAGGCCGGCTCGGCGGAGGCGGTGTCCGGGGTCACCTCGGCCTCCGTCTCCGGGGCCAGGGGTTCCCCAACGCTCTCCGAGGGGACCGGCTCCGGGGAGTCCATCGGCTCCTCCTCGCTCCACGGCACGGCCTGCCCGGACGGTGCCGCGGACTCCTCCTCCCAGGGCTCCACGGCGTCCGGCCCCGGCTGGATCAGGTGCTCGTACCAGGCGGTGACGGTCCGGACGTACTCCCGCGAGGGGTTGTGGGCGATCAGCGCCCGCTCCAGCTCCTCGGGGTCGGTGAGGTCGCGGTCGCCCTCGCACAGGCGCCGGCCCGTGGCCAGGGCCGTCGCCGCGTCGGCCGGCCGGGACTCCACCTGTCCGACGGCGGCCAGGAGTTCCCAGCGCAGCCCGCAGACCTGGGCCTCGGCGGCGAGCGTCCGCTCCGCCTCCTCGTACACCGCCCGCGCGGCCGGGTCCACGGTGCCGGGTTCCCCCGTGGCGGAGGCGGAGGCGGACGGCGTGGGGCTCCCGGGCTCCGGGAGCCGCGGGTCGAACGGACGGGCGACCCCGGCGGAGGAGGCGGGCCCGGACGCCGACGGCAGCGGCGGCCTCAACTGCCGCGCAGTGGAGGGCTGCCCGGGCTCCGGGTGCGGCACGAGCGCCGCGACGGTGCCCGCGAACAGCGGCCCGGCGAGGATCGCGCCCATCACGACCCAGAGGGCGAGGGTGATGGTGTCCTCGTGGCTCCGTCCCCTGATCCACTCCGAGAAGCGCACAACTCACCTCATAGCTGAGAAAACTGACCTACCGTGACTTTTCCTCTCCGGTCAGTCTCGTGGCTCGGGTCAGCGGACGCGACCCCGGAGGCTCGTCAGGACGTACCAGAGCAGCAGCAGACCGATCGTCAGGGCCAGTGCCGTACCCATCGGCTGGGCCGTGAACAGACCGAGGGAGGTGCGCGGCGCGCCCGGCACCAGCAGGGTGTCCGGCAGCCCGAGGACCCGGCCCGTCGCCCGGCGGGTCAGCAGCGTGTGCAGCAGTGGCGCGAGCGCCACCGGCACCGACACCACCAGCGCCATCCCCAGCGCGGTGCTGCGCAGCACCGCCGCGCCGAGCAGTCCCGCCCACGCGCACCCGACGACCAGCCCGAACCAGCCGAGGAGCGGACGCACCGCGAGCGGGAGCGCCGACAGCGCCCGCACGTCCGGGGAGACGGCCGCCAGCGCGAGCGCGCCGACCAGCAGCGTGACGAGCGCGATCGCCGCCGCCACGACCGTGGTCACCGCGAACTTGGCGGCCAGCAGCCGAAGTCTGCGCGGCACCGCCCCCGGAGTCGGCGCGAGCGCCGGGAAACGGAACTCCTGTCCGAACGCGAGCGCCCCGAACAGCGCGGCCCCGACCGCCGCGGGCGGCAGCGGCACCCGCGGCGCCCACCCGGCCAGCACGGCCAGGGACGGCTCCGCGCCCCCGTGCACGAGCAGCGCCGCGATCAGCGCGGAGACCAGCACCGGCGTCACGACCAGCGCCACGGTGCTGCGCAGCCCGGCCAGCCGCCGCAGCTCGTAGACGAACGGCCACGACGGCCGCACCGGCTGCCGGGCCACCTGCCGGCGCGGCGGCTCCCGCTCGGCCCGCGCCAGCGTCCGCAGCTGCCCGGTCCCGTCCGGGACCCCGGCGGGCTCCGGACGCTCGGCGGCGGCTGCGGGCGTGCCGGTGTCCTCGACGTCGTCCTTCAGCTGGTGCAGCAGGATGCGGTGCCGGAACGCGGTCTCGCCGACCCGCGCGGACGTCATGTCGTACACGTGCAGACGGCTGCCGCCCTCGCGTCTGACCTCGGCGCCGTGCTCGTCGCCGAGGACCGCGGCCAGCCGGCCGGCCTGCGGGGACCTGACCGCCACGTGCGGGCGCAGCCGCGCCCGCTCGAACTCCTCGACGCGCTGGTCCGCGACGAGCCGCCCCTCGTCCAGGGTGAGGACCCGGTCCGCGCAGCGGGCCATGGCCCGGGCGTCGTCGCCGGTCACCAGGACCGTCCTGCCGCTGTCCGCGCAGGACCGCAGCAGCCCGTTCAGCCAGGTCACGTCGGCCGGCGAGAGCCCCTCGGCGGGTTCGTCCAGGACGAGGGAGTCCGGGTCGCCGAGCAGGGCCGCGGCCAGCGCGAGACGGCGGCTCATGCTGGCCGAGTACCGGCGCAGCCGCTGCTCGGCCAGCGGCCCGGTCAGCTCCACACGCTCCAGGACCTCCCCGGCCGCGCTCGCCGGCACCCCGGCCGCCGCCGCCAGCATCCTGAGATGGCTCAGCGCCGTGCGGTCCGGGTGCGGCGCGGGCCGCCCCAGCACGACGCCGACCTCGCGCGCGGGCTGCCGGTGCCGGTGCAGCGGGAACCCGCTGAACAGGGTCGTGCCCCGGCCCGGGGTCAGCTCCAGCATCAGTCTGAGCACCGTCGTCTTGCCCGCGCCCGCCACCCCCAGCAGGCCCGTGACCTCGCCGGGCCGCACGGTGAAGGTGAGGTCGTCCACGAAGGGCGGCTGATCGCCGTCCCGGACACTGGTCAGTCCGATGGCCTGGATCATCGTCTTCCTGGAGCCGGGCAACAGATGTCAAAACCTGACATTAGTCCCGGCGTACCTCCTCCTGTGGGAGGGGCACCCGGGAACACGCCGCACCGCGGACGGGGGCCCCGGGGGATGAGTACTGCCAGGAACGGCGGATACCTTTAGGTCGTGCAGCCAGCAAGTGAATCCCCCGAGCGGTCCTCCGGCCGTCTCCACCGGGCGCGTGCCCTCTACCGGAACGTCTCCAAGCGCAGGACCGCCTGGCTGCTTCTGAAGGACACCGTCAACTCCTGCATGGAGTACCGCATCCTCGGTCTCGCCGCCGAGGCCGCCTTCTTCACCCTGCTCTCCGTGCCGCCCCTGCTGCTGAGCATGATCGGCCTGCTCGGCTACGTCGACGACTGGACCGGCACCGACACCATCACCAGCCTGGAGGCCAACCTCCTCGACGCCTCGCGCACGGTCCTGTCCGACAAGGGCGTGAACGAGATCGCGCAGCCGATCCTCGA
Source organism: Streptomyces sp. NPDC090106 (assembly GCF_044747265.1). Taxonomy (NCBI): domain Bacteria; kingdom Bacillati; phylum Actinomycetota; class Actinomycetes; order Kitasatosporales; family Streptomycetaceae; genus Streptomyces; species Streptomyces sp. NPDC090106. The sequence continues at coordinate 268,361 of NZ_JBIVDS010000006.1, forward strand.
CGACGTCATGAAGGGCGGCCGGCCCGACGTCATCTCCATCGGCTTCCTGTTCGCCCTGTGGTCCGGCTCGCGCGCGGTGAACGTCTTCATCGACACCATCACCGTCATGTACGGCCTCGACGGCGTCCGCGGCATCGTCAAGACCCGCCTCGTCGCGTTCCTGCTGTTCCTCGCCGCCCTGCTGATCGGCTCGGTCGCGCTGCCCCTGATGGTCGCGGGCCCGGACGCCGTCGTCCGGGTCGTGCCGTGGTCGACGACCGTCGTGCAGGTCCTGTACTGGCCCGTGGTCATCGTCCTGTCCGTCGCCTTCCTGACCACGCTCTACCACGTGTCGGTGCCCGTCCGCTCCCCGTGGATCGAGGACGTGCCCGGGGCGTTGGTGGCGCTCGGGATGTGGGTCCTGGGCAGCTTTTTGCTCCGCATCTACCTCCAGAACACCGTCGAGGGCGCCACGATCTACGGCTCGCTCGCCGCGGCCGTCGCCGTGCTGCTGTGGATCGGTGTGTCCGCGTTCGCCGTCCTGGTGGGCGCCGCCGTGAACGCCGCGATCGACCGGGTGTGGCCGGCCGCGGCGACGGCGGCGGCGCGCGCCGCCAACGAACGGGTGCGCGAGGCGCAGGTCGCCGAGTACGTGGCCCGCGCGGCGGTGCAGCGGGAGGTGGACCCGGAGGACCCCGACATGCCGTCGGAGTTCCCCGAGCGCTGGTCCCGCTTCCTGCCGCCGGAGGACGTTTCGTCCCGGCTGCGCACCCATGTGAAGAGCACGCACCCGCCGCACAAGTCGCCCGACGGCTCCTGACCCCGCGCCCGCGTCACGGTCTCAGACCTTCCAGGTCCCCGCGGCCTCCCGCACGAAGTCCCCGAAGTCCCGGGGCGCCCGCCCCAGGACCTCCCGGACCGTGTCCGTGAGACGCGCGTTCCGTCCGTCGAGCAGCCCCTCGAAGACCTCCACCAGGAACTCCGCCTCCTCCGGCGGCACCCCGAACCCCTTGAGGGCCTCCCCGTAGGCGGGCGCCGGAACCGGCGTGTACGTCAGCTCCCTGCCGGTCACGGCGGCGATCTCCGCGACCGCCTCCCGGAACGACAGCAGCCGCGGCCCCGTCACCTCCAGCGTCCGCCCCGCGTACCGGTCCCCGGCCCCGAGGACCGCCGCCACGACGTCCGCGATGTCCCGCACGTCGATGAACGGCTCCCGCACCTCCCCGGCGGGGAAGGTCAGCCCGCCCCCGTGCACCAGCTCCGCCACCAGCGGCCCCTCGCTGAAGTTCTGCGCGAACCACGCGGCCCGTACGACCGTCCAGTCCGCCCCCGACGACGTCAGCGCCTCCTCGGTGGCCAGCGCCTGCTCCTCCCCGCGCGCGGAGAGCAGCACGAGCCGCCGCACACCGAGCCCCACCGCCTCCCGGGCGAGCGCCCCGACCCCCTCGGCCGCCGCCGGGGAACCGACGTCCGACGGGTACATCAGGTACGCCGCGCCGGCGTCCCGCAGCGTCTCCGCCCAGGTCGTCGGGTCCTCCCAGTCGAAGCCATGGGCCCGGGACGCGGGCCGCACCGTGAACCCCGCCTCCCGCGCCGCCCGGCTCCCCGTACGGCCCGAGGCGCCCGTCACCACCACCGTGCTGTTCCGCGTGTTCTCCGTGTTCTCGGTCATGCCCCCAGTCAACGGCGGCCGGCCCCAGGACCCCATCGCCGAACGGCTCATTCCCATACGAGGGCGTCTACGCTGGCGCCATGGACGCTCTCGCAGGCCTCTTGGAAGGTCCCCGCGCGCGGGGCGCCTTCATGATCCGGGCGTGCTTCGAGCCGCCCTGGAGCGTGCGCGTAGAGGACCGTGCCCCGCTCAGCGTGATGCTGATGGTCCGCGGCGAGGCGTGGATCACGCCGGAACGGGGCGAGCGGGTCCGGCTCGGGGCCGGCGACCTCGCCATCGCCCGCGGACCCGACCCCTACACCTGCGCCGACGACCCCGGCACGGCCCCGCAGGCGCTGATCCTGCCCGGCGCCGAGTGCCGGTATCCCGACGGGCGCTCCCTCAACGGCTCCATGGACCTCGGGGTGCGGACCTGGGGCGACCGGCTCGACGGCTCGGCGGTCATGCTGATCGGCACCTATCTGTGGCAGGGCGAGGTCGGCGGGCGGCTGCTGGACGCGCTGCCGCCGCTGCTGACGCTCACCCAGGACGTGTGGGACTGCCCGCTCACACCCCTGCTGACGGCCGAGATCGTCCGGGACGAACCGGGCCAGGAGACCGTCCTGGACCGCCTCCTGGACCTGCTGGTCATCGCCGCGCTGCGCGCCTGGTTCTCCCGGCCCGAGGCCGAAGCGCCCGCCTGGTACCGGGCGTTGGCCGATCCCGTGGTCGGCCGGGTGCTGCGCCTGGTGCAGGACGACCCGGCCCACCCCTGGACCGTCGCCTCCCTCGCCGGAAAGGCCGGCGTCTCCCGGGCGGCGCTGGCCCGCCGGTTCACGGACCTGGTGGGGGAGCCCCCGATGACCTACCTGACGGGCTGGCGGCTCGCGCTCGCGGCGGACCGGCTGCGGGACAGCGACGCCACCCTCGAGGCCATCGCCCGGCAGGTGGGCTACGGCAGCGCGTTCGCCCTGTCCAGCGCGTTCAAGCGGGTGTACGGGGTGAGCCCGCAGGAGCACCGGGGAAGGGTGGCCTAGATGTACGCGGAACGGCCCTCCCGGCTGCCCGGAGCCGTCCTGTGGACGAGCACCCCGTCGGGGGACGGCGCCCCGGGGCGGGTGCTGCCCGACGGGTGCATGGACCTGCTCTGGCACGAGGGGCGGCTGATCGTGGCCGGGCCCGACACCCACGCGTTCCTCACCGAGGCCGCCCCGACCGGCTGGGCCGGCCTCCGCTTCTACCCCGGCACCGCACCTGCCCTCCTGGGCGTCCCCGCCCACGAACTGCGCGACCGGCGCGTGGAGCTGGCGGACCTGTGGCCCGCCGGGGAGGTGCGCCGCATCACCGCCCGCGTGAACGCCGCCGCCGACCCGGCGACCGGACTCGACGAGGTCGCGCTGCTCCGCGCCGCCGGCGCGGCGGCCCCCGAACCGGCGCTCGGGCGCCTGGTGGCGGCCCTCGACGCGGGCCGGACGGTCGCCTCCACGGCGGACGAACTGGGCCTCGGGGCACGGCAGTTGCACCGCAGGTCACTGACCGCGTTCGGGTACGGGCCCAAGACGCTGTCGCGGGTGCTGCGCCTGCAACGGGCCCTGCGCCTGGCCCGGGACGGCACGGCGTACGCGGAGACGGCCGTCACCGCCGGGTACGCCGACCAGGCCCATCTCGCCCGGGACGTCAAGGAGTTCACCGGGCTCCCGCTGCGCGAGCTGCTGCGCCAGGACCTCTAGCCCCTTGCCCTCTAGGGCCCTTGGGGTGCGAAGAGGTCCACCCCGTTGCCGTCAGGATCGTGCAGGGTCGCATACCGCTGGCCCCACGGCGCGTCCCACGGCTTGAGCTCCCCGTGGCAGCCGGCGGCCACCGCCTCCTCGTACGCCGCGTCCACGTCGGCCGGGCTCTCGCACAGCAGGGCGAGCGCGGTGCGGCTGCCCCCGGTCGGGGGACGCCAGCCGGGGTGGAAGGAGCGGACGGTGTCCTCCGTGTCCAGCATCAGCCGCAGCCCGCCCGGCAGGACGGCCTCGGCGTGCGGCTCGCGCTCCGCGCCCTCGGGGAAGGCGAAGCCGAGACGGCGGTAGAAGGCGACGGAGGCGGCCAGGTCGGAGACGACCAGGCCGATGGCGTCGAATCGTGGAGTCATACGGCCACCGTAGGACGGGCGGCGGCGGCCGGTCTTGAACGAATCGGACACACGGGCCCGGTGTGTCTACCGGAAGGTGACGAGCCCCCGCGGGGTGTCCACGGTGAACTCCAGACCCACCGGGCCCTCGGTGAGCGGGAGTTCGGTGTCCAGGGTGGCGAGCAGACGGCGGATCTCGTCCGGGTCGGGGGCCGTCGCGGACAGGGCCACCAGCGGGGTCGTGGGCAGGCCCGAGGCAGTGGGGTGCCGCGCGCCACCCCAGTCGATGAGGAACGGCACCAGCCCGGAGGGGTGCTGGGTGTCGCCGTCGGTGAGCCGCCAGGCCAGCAGCGACCCGTCCGGGGTGCGGCGGCTCATCGGGTGCACGTCGCCGGGGTCGTAGCCGCGGGACCGGGCCGTGGCCACCGCCGCGTCCAGATCGGGCGGGCTGATCGCCCAGGCCACCGTGCGCGCGACGGTCACCGCGTCCACCTCGAAGGGGCGCGGCCCGGTCGGCTCCGGCTGCTCCGGGTCGGGTCCGATGATCTCCAGGTAGCCCGAACCGCCCAGCGACACCAGGTAGTTGCGGGTCCCGAGCCCGACATGCACCCCGCCGGGGGCCGGCTCCACACCCGTACGCCGGGTGAACTCGGCGACCGTCGCCGCGAGATCCGGGGTTGCGAGGACGAGGTGGTCCAGTCGTGCAGGAATGGTGTTCATCCCGGCCGAGGCTACGCAGCACCGCCGTGCGGGGGAACACCTTTTCGCCGCTACGGCGTGTCGCGGCCGGTGGGGGTGCGCCGGCCCCGAAACTTTCGCGCCCCGGAGGGCCCGCGCACCCCGACGCGCCCGCCCCGGAACCGGATCGCCTACCGTCGGTCCATGACCCCGGTGCCCCGCCTCCTCGTCCACACCCGCACGGCCGGCTACCGGCACGACTCCATCCCGGCCGCCGTCGCCGCCGTCCGGGGGCTCGGCGGGTACGAGGTGGACGCGGGGGAGGAACCCGAGGCGCTGGAGGGGCCGTTGGAGCGGTACGCCGCCGTCGTCTTCCTCTCCACCAGCGGTGACGTCCTCACGCCCGCGGGGCGCGAACGCCTCGCCGCCTACGTCGAGTCGGGCGGTGGGTTCGTCGGGGTGCACGCCGCGGCCTGCACCGAGTACGGATGGCCCCACTACGGCGAGCTGCTGGGCGCCCGCTTCGACCGGCACCCCGCGCTCCAGCCCGGCAGGGCCGTGGTCGAGGACCGCGACCATCCCGCCACCCGCCATCTCCCGCCCGTCTGGGACTTCACCGACGAGTGGTACGACTTCCGCACCAACCCCCGCTCCACGGCACGGGTGTTGGTGACGGCCGACGAGTCGTCCTACGAGGGCGGCGGCATGGGTGCCGATCACCCCCTTGCCTGGTGCCGGGAGCAGGGGGCGGGACGCGTCTTCTACACGGCCCTGGGACACACCGCCGAGGCCTACGAGGACCCGGACTTCCTGGCCCATCTGCGGGGCGGCATCGACTGGGCGGCGGGGAGGGAGTGAAGGCCAGGGGGTGTGGCGAAAGCCCTGTGCGGTGCCCGCGGTGTTCGGTGCGGCGAGGGCGCGTGCCGGGCGCCGCGGGTGCTGTGCGGGACTTTCGCCACACCCCCTAGCGCCGCCTCGCGCCCTCCGGCTGTTCCGGGACCAGGGTGCGGGGCCGGGCGGTCGCCGGGGGCGCCGTGCTCGCGCGTTCCACCAGACGGGTGGAGAGTTCGGTCCGGGTGCCCTCGGGGCGCTTGCCGTCCATCATCCGCACCAGGAGGCGCAACGCCGTCGCCGACATCTCCGAGAGCGGCTGGCGCACGGTGGTCAGCGGCGGGGAGACCCAGCGGGACTCGGGCAGATCGTCGAAACCGACGACGCTCATGTCGTCCGGGACGCTCAACCCCCTTTCGGCGAGCGCCTCGTAGACCCCGAGCGCCATCCGGTCCGAGCAGACGAACACGGCCGTGGGCGGCTCGGGCAGGTCCAGCAGCTCCAGCATGCGGTCCCGGGCCACGGCCTCGTCGAAGCCGGCGTGCCGCTGGTACTCGGGGCGCCCGCGCACCCCGGCCGCCGCGAGGGCCGAACGGTAGCCCGCCACCCGCGCGTTGCTGCACACCTTGCGGCGGTGCCCGGCGATCACGGCGACGCGCTCATGGCCCAGCGCCAGCAGATGCTCGGTGGCGCTCACCCCGCCCTGCCAGTTCGCCGCCCCCACCGACACGACGCCCGGCGGCGGTTCGAGGACCGGGTCGATCATCACGAACGGGATGCGGTGCTGCTCCAGCCAGGAGTACTGGGACGTCGTCAGCTCGGCGAGATTGAACAGCACGCCCGACGAACCCCGGGCGATGATTTTGTCCAGCCAGCCGCGGTCGGGGCCCCCGCCCCGGGAGCGGGTCAGCGCCGCCGACACCACCACCTCCAGGCCCGCGTCGTGCGCCGCCTCCTCCACGCCGTGCAGCACGGCACCCGACCAGGACGTCTCCAGCGAGTGGACCACGAGGTCGACCAGGCCCGGCGGCTTGGACGCGTCGAAACGGGGCCTGCGGACATAGCCGAGCCGGTCCAGCGCCTCCGTGACCCGGCGCCGGGTCTCCGGGGCGACGTCCTCACGACCGTTGACGACCTTGGACGCGGTGGGCACGGACACCCCCGCCTCGCGGGCCACGACCGCGAGGGTCGGCCCGGCCGCCACGCTCGCACTCCCCGTACGGACCATCGGGAATCCACCTCTCCGGCCCGCCCGAGGGCCCTGGAAAGTTTTCGACCAGCGCGGAAACAGTAAGCGCTTCCTACCCTAGGTTCACCGCCTTGTGTCGGGAAGAGGCCGGGCCGCGCGGGTCCTCGCGGGAGGAGGCTCTCGAAACCCCGGACGCGCAGGCGGGCGGGCGCGTGACGGTAGTAGCGGTAAGTGAGAGAGGTGTAGCTGTACGTGTTCGATGTCCCTCGAACGGCCTCCAGTCACCCTCCTGCGCCGGAATAGCGCGCCGTGATGTGGTGCTCTGATGTTCACGGCGCACGAGTGCGGCAGGAGGCTGGTGGTCCCATGACGGCAGTCCAGGCAGGTCAGCCCGTGATCACGACACCGTACGGAGCCGTCCGGGGCCGGCTGGAGCACGGTGTGGCGGTCTTCCGCGGCATCCCCTACGCGGCGCCGCCCTTCGGCCCCCGCAGATTCCGGCCGCCCCAGCCGCCCGAGCCCTGGGACGGCGTCCGCGACGCCGGGTCCTTCGGTCCGACCGCGCCGAAACCGCCGTACTCCGACGCCTTCGCCCAGTACCTGTCCGACCCCGTCATCGAGGGCGACGACTGTCTCAACCTGAACGTGTGGACGCCGGAGCCCGGCCGCGGGGCGCGGCTGCCGGTGCTGGTCTGGCTGCACGGCGGCGCCCTGACCAGGGGCTCCTCCGCCGTCCCGGTCTACGACGGGCACGCCTTCGCCCGGGACGGTGTCGTCCTCGTCTCGGTGAACTACCGGCTCGGCGTCGAGGGCTACGGCCTGTTCCCGGACGCCCCCGCCAACCCCGGGCTCCGCGACCAGTTCGCCGCACTCGCCTGGGTGCACCGCTCGATCGCGGAGTTCGGCGGCGACCCCGACCGGATCACCCTCTGCGGCCAGTCCGCCGGAGCCATCAGCACCGGCGCCCTCATCGCCGCACCGCAGGCCCAGGGCCTGGTCCGGCGCGCGATCCTGCAGAGCGGCCCGCCCGAGGCCGTCGACCGGGACAAGGTCCGGCGGATGGTGCGCCGGATGGCGGCCCGGCTGCGGATCCCCGCCACCGCCGCCGCCTTCGCCGAGGTCGACCGGGACCTGCTGCTGCGCACCCAGGCCGAGGTCGGCAAGCTGAGCAGCCCCGTGCTCGGCGGCCCCGCCTTCGGGATCGTCGTCGACGGCGACCTCGTCCCGCGCGACCCGCTGCGGGCCCTCGTCGACGGCGACGCCGCCCGGGGCGTCGACCTGATGCTGGGCTGGACCCGCGACGAGTACCGGCTCTGGCTCGTCCCCGGCGGTCTGCTGGAACGCGTCGACCGCCTCGGCCCCGTCGCCCTCGCCGGAGCCATGGCCCGCTGTCATGCCGGGCACGAGGTCCCGCGCGGCTACCGCACCCTGCACCCGGAGGCCGGCACCGCCGAGATCGTCGGCCAGATGGTCACCGACCACCTGCTGCGCGTCCCCCTGCACCGGCTGGCCGAGTCCCGCCCCGGCACCTCCTACGTCTACGAGTTCGCCTGGCCCTCCGGCCGCCCCGGCCTCGGCTCCTGCCACGCCCTGGAACTGGGCTTCGTCTTCGACACCGGGCAGAGCCCCGAGTCCGCGAAGCTCGCCGGGGAGAGCGCGCCGCGCGAACTCGCCGACGCGATGCACGGGGCGTGGGTGCGGTTCGCCGCGGAGGGCGACCCCGGCTGGCAGGCGTGGGACGACTCGCACCCGGTGCGGATCTTCGGCCAGGACCGCCCGTACACCGTGGACGGCGTGGGCGCCGGACCGTGGACCGCCTACGGGCCACGGGACCCCGAGTTCGGCCTGTGGGCCCCCGGCCCCGCCACGGAGACCACCTACGGCGCCGGGGACTTCGCCACCCCCGACCTCATCCCTCGGGAATCCACACCCGCATCGCTCCCGGCCGCCGGTTCGCCCACACGTGGTACGGAACTGCGGTCAGTCGTACGGAGGTTCCGTCTGCCCGGCTCCGTCCGTCGGCACTGACCACGGTGACGCCGCCCAGCAGCCCGGGCTCGTGCCGGGCCCGGAGCGGGGCGTCCGCGGGCAGCGTCAGGTCCTCGAAGCGGACACCCGGTTCCTGGTCCTCGGCCTCCAGGCAGTGCACCAGCGGGCCCCGTTCGACGGCCACGCAGCCGCGCACCGCGTCCACGTACGGGTCCGGCCGGGTCAGGCGCGGACTCAGGTCCAGATCGACGGTGAAGACGTCCCCGGGACTCCAGTGGCGGCGCAGCCCGAGCCAGCCCGGGCCGGTCTCGGCCGGCGCGGCGCCGTCCGGGGCCGTCGCCGTGAACTCCCCGCACCAGGAGGGGAGTCGCAGGGACAGCGTCCAGTCCGCGTCCGGTGCCTCCTCGACGGTCACCGTGATCCGGCCCTCCCACGGATAGGCGGTCTCCACCCGGACCCGGCCGCCGCCCGCCTCGTACACGCCCGTCGCGAACTGGTGCAGCCGCAGCCCCTGCGCGTCGCCGCTCGCCATGTAGTGGGGGAGCGAGGCGAGCAGCCGCATCACGTTCGGCGGGCAGCAGGCGCAGCGGAACCACGGGGTGCGGCGGGCCGCCTTGTCGGCCTCGTTCGCCCCCTCGTACCCCTCGCGGACCTGGAGCGGATTGACGTACAGCCAGCTGTCGCCGTCGAGGCCGACACCGGCCAGGAAGCCGTTGTACAGGGTGCGTTCGACGAGGTCGGAGTACTTCGCCTCGCCGGTCAGCAGGGCCATCCGCCACGACCACTGGATCGACGCGATCGCCGCGCAGGTCTCCGCGTACGCCCGGTCCGGCGGGAGTTCGTACGGCTCCCCGAACGCCTCGCCCTCGTGCCGGGCGCCGACGCCGCCCGTGAGGTAGGTCTTGGTCCGCGCCATCGAGGTCCACAAGTGCTCGGCGACCGCGCGCAGTTCGCCGTCACCGGTCTCGGCGGCCAGGTCGGCGACCGCCGCCAGCAGGTACAACTGCCGCACGGCGTGCCCGGCGACCGAGCCGGCCTCGCGCACCGGCGTGTGGTCCTGCCAATAGGCCTGGCCCAGATGGGGGTTGAGGTCCCCTTCGAGGAGTCCGTGGCCGCGCCGGTCCACGAAGTACCCGGCGAGGTCCAGCCATCGGCGCTCACCGGTCTCCCGGTACAGCTCGACCAGGGCGGTCTCGATCTCGGGGTGCCCGCACACGCCGTCGATCGCCTTGCCCGGACCGAACGTGTCGTCGACGAGGGCGGCGAACTTCTCCGCCACGTCGAGGAGTTCACGGCGCCCGGTGGTGCGGTGGTGGGCCACGGCGGCCTGGATCAGATGGCCCGCGCAGTACAGCTCATGACCCCAGCCCAGGTCCTGCCAGCGCTTCTCCGGGCGGGCGACCTGGTAGTACGTCTGGAGATAGCCGTCGGGTTCCTGCGCGGAGGCGAGCAGTGCCGTCAACTCGGCCGTCCATGAGCCAAGTTCGGCGTCCTCGGGAGTCTCGGCCAGCTGCCAGGACGCCGCCTCCAGCCACTTGTGGACGTCGGAGTCCTGGAACGGGAAGTCGCCGCTGAAGGCGCCCTTGCCGTCCGCGGCGGCCCGCAGGTTCGCGAGATTCCCCGCCGCCTCCAGCCTCGGCGGCCCCTGCGGGATGCTCACCTCGGCGTTGACCCGCCGCCGCCCGGCCCAGAAGCCGCCAGTGATGCGGGCGTCTGTCGCAGGCCGCTGCGCGGTCGAGGCGTGCGCGGTGAGACGGATCGGACCGCTGGAGGACATAGGTGCGACTCCCCACTGGCAAACGCTTTCTGACCGGGTGAGCTTAGGAAATGAGCGGGGGCGGGACAAGGGTGGCGGGGTTTGGGAGGGGGCGACCCGGGGCGCTGTCGAACCCGCTTTGTGGGGGCCCGGTCGGGGGCGGGCTCGGTTGGGGCGGGGCGGGGCTGGGCGGGGCTGGGCGGGGCGGGTTCGGCTCGGTTGGGGCGGGTTCAGCTCGGTTGGGGGTTCGGCCCGGTTGGGCTCGGGCCCGGGCAGGGTCGGGCCCAGGCGGGGTCGGGCCCAGGCGGGGTCGGGCTAGGGCTCGGGAACGCTCGGTCGGGGGCGGGGGGCAGGGACTCTCGGCCAGGGGTGAGGTCGATGGCTTTGCGTCGGGGGGGAGGGTGAGGGCTTTCGGCCAGGGGTGGGGGCGGGGGCCTTCTGCCGGGGTGGGGTCAGGGACTTTGCGTCGGGGTGGAGGCCAAGGGCTTTCGGCCAGGGTCGAGGGCGGGGGTTTTCTGCCGGGGTGGGGCCGGGAACCTTGTGTCGGGGTGGAGGTCAGGGGCTTTCGGCCAGGGTCGCGGAGATGGACGTGATGGCCGTCGGGCCGACTCGGCAGCAGCCGCCGATCAGCCGGGCTCCGGCGTCGCGCCAGGCGCGGACCCGGTCCGGGGTGAAAGTGGGGTCGCCCTCCCAGGCGCGGGTCGCGGCGTTCCAGGTCTCACCGCTGTTGGGGTACACGACGACCGGCTTGCCGGTGACGCGCGCGGCGGTCGCGACGGCGTGCTCGACGTGCTCGGGCGCGCAGCAGTTCACGCCGACGGCGATGATCTCGTCCACGTCGGCGGCGAGCGCGAACGCCTCCTCCAGGGGCTGGCCCGCCCAGGTGTGCCGGCCGTCGACGGAGTACGACAGCCAGGCCGGGGTGCCCAGCCCGCGGATCGCCCGGAGCAGCGCCGCCGCCTCGTCGGCGTCCGGCACCGTCTCCATCGCCAGCACGTCCGGCTCCGCCGCGGCGAGGACTTCGAGGCGCGGCCGGTGGAAGCGCTCCAGCTCCGCGACGCTCAGGCCGTATCGCCCGCGGTACTCCGAACCGTCCGCGAGCATCGCCCCGTAGGGGCCCACGGACGCCGCCACCCACAGCGGACGGGCCACCCCCTTCGCCCGTGCGCGCCGGGCCGCCTCGCGCGCCGACTCCACGCTGCGCGCCAGGAGTCCGGCCGTCCGCGCGGGGCCGATGCCGTACCGCGCGAACCCCTCGAAGGTCGCCTGGTAGCTCGCGGTGATCGCCACGTCGGCGCCCGCCTCGAAGTAGCCCAGATGCGCCTCGACGATCGCCTCGGGCCGCTCGACGAGCAGCCGCGCCGACCACAGTTCATGGCTCAGGTCGTGCCCGGCGGAGGCGAGCTGGTTGGACATGCCGCCGTCGAGCACGACCGTCCCGGCGGCGAGCGCCGCCGCGAGGGAGGAATCGCTGGTCATGCCGTCGACGGTAGCCCTTCCGGGAGGGGACGCCCCGTCGGGACGCCCGTGGCGAGGGGTGGCCGGCGGTCCGCTCCGGCGCGCAGCACGTAACCTTGCCGGATGCCTGACACCGATGTCATGTACGCCGAGGCCCAGGACGTCCTCGGCTCCACCGGTCCCGTCCTGCCGGTACCCCTGACCCACAACCCCCGCAACGGGGTCACCGCAGGGGTCTGGACGGTCACCGCCGGGGAGCGCTCGGCCGTGCTGAAGGTGCTCACCCGCACCAAGGCGGCGACCGGACGCTGGGCCGCCTCCGACGACCCCCGCCACTGGAACTACTGGCGGCGCGAGGCCGACGTGTACGCGTCCGGGCTCGCCCAGGTCTGGGAGCCGTACGGCATCCGCGCGCCCCGGCTGCTCGCCCTGGTCGAACGGCCGGACGGCGACATCGCGCTGTGGCTGGAACGGATCGAGGGCGAGCCCGGCACGCACTGGCCGGTCGCCCGGCACGTCGAGCACGCCCACCGGCTGGGCACCGCGCACGGCAAGCCGCACGCCGTCGACGAGAGCTGGCTGTCCCACCACTTCCTGCGGCAGTACGTCGGCGGCAACACCCTCGGCCAGGAACTCCTGGACGACGACGAGGCCTGGCGGCAGCCTCTGGTGCGCGACCACTTCCCCGAGGGGCTGCGCCACGACATGGTCCGCCTCCACCACGACCGGGAGTGGTTCCTCCAGATCATGGAGTCACTGCCACGCACCCTCGGTCACCTCGACCAGTGGCCGGCCAACGTCCGTTCCGACGGGCCGGACCACGTTCTGTTCGACTGGGCGTTCACCGGCGACGGCGCCCTCGGCGAGGACCTCGGCAACTACCTCCCCGACTCCGTCTTCGACCTGTTCGTGCCGGCCGAACGGCTGCCCGGGTACGCGGCGGACGCGTACGCGGCGTATCTCGACGGGCTGCGGGAGAGCGGCTGGCAGGGCGACGAGCGGCTCGTACGGCTGGGGGTGTGCGCCTCCGCCGTGAAGTACGACTGGCTCACCGCCCTCTCCCTGGCCCGCGCGGGCGAGGAGCAACGGGACTACGGCGACGAGCGCGCCGTCTCCGCCGAACTGCGCTACCGCGAAAGAGGCTCGGCCCTCGCCTTCCTGGCCGGATGGGCCGCCGAGGCGCGTGCGCTGGCCCCGCTCCTGGGCTTCCCCGAGGCACCCAGCGGGCGGTGACTCCCGGACGACGTCCAGGAGTTGCGTCGCCGCCCCCGCTGTCACCACGTCGCCCCGAACGCGTCCGCGGGGCGGTCGGGGACCGGTACGCAGGGCCACCGGCCGAGTTGGTCTTCCCCCCCCGGTGACTCTGGCGCTGGGCGCCGCCACCGTTCCGGAGCCCGCTGAAGTTCCTTGCGCGCCGGCTGACTTGCCGAGGGCTGAGGTGGGTCCGGTGACGTGGTGAGCGTGCCGTTGCCGCCGCCGTCCCGGTGGCCGATCGGGTGGCCGTCACCGGTGTGCTCCCTGGCGGTCGCCTTCGTGGTCGTCGGGGGCTGCACCGCAGGGTCTGCCCCTGCGGTGAGGGCCCGCGCCTCCGGCCGTCCCGGTGGCCGATCCGAGGGGCGGTACCAGTGTGCTTCTCCCGGTGGTCGCCCTCCCGGTCTCCTGCTCGGTCGCCCTCGCGGTCGTCGCGTCCTGCGCTTGCGGCCGATCCGGTGGGTGGTGCCGATGTGCCTTCCCGGTCACCCTCCCGGTCGTCGCGGTGCGCGCCGCTCGGTCTGCCCTTGCGGTCAGTCGGCCTCCGTCGCCGACCGACCCAGAGGGGCGCCGCCGATGTGCGTCCTCGCGGTCGTCATCACTCGTGCCGCCGGGTCTGCTCCTGGGGTGAGATGGCCCGGGCCTGCGGCCGTCCCGGTGGCCGATCCGAGGGGCGGTACCAGTGGGCTTCTCCTGGTCGCCCTCCCGGCCTTCTGCTCGGTCGCCCTCGCGATCGTCGTGTCCTGCGCCACCGGATCCGCCCCTGCGGTGAGTCGGCCCCCGCTACCGGGCCCATTCCTCCGCCGAATCGCCCACGCCGTCCCGCCCGCTTCCCACCAACTCCACCCGAGCACCCATCGACTTCCCCAGCAACTTGACCCGCGCCCTCGTTGGTTTCTCCCGCGAACCCCCCCGCCCCCGCCCGCTTCCCCGGCAAGCAGACCCGCGCCCCCGTCCGCTTCCCCCGCCGAACCGCCCCGCGTCGGACGTCACCCACTGTGTGCCGCCTCAGGGGGACAGAAAGCGCCTTCTCCCATCCCGTCCAACCCGTTGACCTCGCGGTTACCCACCCGTACCTTGTCGGCTGTTCGCGATGACAACCGTAGTTCGTGATCTCGAACGCCATGCCGCGCACCCCCCGCTCTCAGGAGACATCCACCCCCGAGAGGCAGTCCGCATGAGCCGCGATTCCGGTCCGCCCGCCCCGCCGCCGCCCCGCCGCAGAGCGAGGCTCAGGGGGCCGACGACGCCCCCGTACGTGAACCCGCTCGTCCCGCACCGCGCCGACCCGCACATCCACCGGCACTCCGACGGCCACTATTACTTCACCGCCACCGCACCCGAGTACGACCGGATCGTCCTGCGCCGGTCCCGTACCCTCGGCGGGCTTGCCACCGCCGCCGAGTCGGTCATCTGGACCCGGCACCCCACCGGGCCCATGGGCGCGCACATCTGGGCGCCGGAGATCCACCGGATCGGCGGCAAGTGGTACGTCTACTTCGCCGCCGCGCCCGCCGAGAGCGTGTGGGACATCCGGATGTGGGTCCTGGAGAACGCCGGCCCCGACCCGTTCACGGGGACCTGGGTCGAGCGCGGCCAGATCGTGACGGCCTGGGAGACCTTCTCCCTGGACGCCACCACCTTCGCCCACCGGGGCGTCCGCTATCTCGCCTGGGCCCAGCACGAACCCGGCACGGGCGCCAACACGGCCCTGTGGCTGTCGAGGATGGCGAACCCCTGGACCCTCACGGGGCCTCAGGTCCGGCTGTCCGCACCGGAGTACGACTGGGAGCGCGTCGGCCACCAGGTCAACGAAGGACCCTCGGTCATCGCGCGCAACGGCCGTCTGTTCATGGCGTACTCGGCCAGTGCCACCGACTCCCACTACTGCCTGGGCCTGCTGACCGCCGACGCGGACGCCGACCTCATGGAGCCCGCGAACTGGTCCAAGTCGCCGGTGCCGGTCTTCACCGGCGACGACGTCACCGGGCAGTACGGCCCCGGCCACAACTGCTTCACGGTCGGCGAGGACGGACGCAGCGACGTCCTCGTCTACCACGCCCGTTCGTACCGGGAGATCACCGGCGACCCGCTGGACGACCCCAACCGGCACACCCGCGTCCAGACGCTCGGCTGGCACGCGGACGGCACCCCCGACTTCGGCACACCGGTGGCGGACACCGCCATGGACACGGAGGTCGCGTCATGAGACGTGCGTACGCGGTACTGCTCGCCCTCTGCCTGGCGCTGGCCGGCGCCCTGGCCACCGCGGGGCCCGCCCAGGCCGCCGCCCTCACCCTCCCCAACGGCGTCCAGTTCACGGACAGTTCGGGGGCCGCCCTGCACGCCCACGGCGGCGGCGTCATCAAGGTCGGCTCGTACTACTACTGGTTCGGCGAGAACCGCAACGCCGACAACACCTTCCGCTACGTCTCCGCCTACCGCTCCACCGACCTGAAGAACTGGGAGTTCAGGAACAACGTCCTGACCCAGTCCAGCGCCTCCGAACTCGGCACCGCCTACATCGAGCGCCCGAAGGTCATGTACAACGCCTCCACCGGCAAGTACGTGATGTGGATGCACAAGGAGAACGGCACCGACTACAGCGAGGCCCGCGCCGCCGTCGCCGTCTCCGACACCGTCGACGGCACCTACACCTACCAGGGCAGCTTCCGCCCGCTCGGCAGCCACATGTCCCGGGACATCACGACGTTCGTCGACACCGACGGCACCGGCTACATGGTCTCGGCCGCCAACGAGAACTACGACCTGCACATCTACAAGCTGACCGCCGACTACCTCGGCATCGACAGTCTCGTCGCCAACCCGTGGGCGGGCGGCCACCGTGAGGCCCCGGCCCTGTTCAAGCGGAACGGCGTCTACTTCATGCTGACGTCGGGCGCCACCGGCTGGAGCGCCAACCAGCAGCAGTACGCCACCGCCACCTCCCTCGCCGGTCCCTGGACCTCGATGGCCAACGTCGGCGACTCGACGGCCTACAACTCACAGACCGCGTACGTCCTTCCGGTCACCGGCACGTCCGGCACCTCCTACCTGTACCTGGGCGACCGCTGGGGCAATTCCTTCGGCGGCACCGTCAACGACTCCCGCTACGTGTGGCTCCCGCTGACCTTCCCGACCACCACGACGCTGTCCCTGTCCTGGTATCCGGAGATCACCGTCGACACCGCCACCGGCACGCTCGGCGGCACGAGCGCCACCTACAACACGCTGATCGCCCGCAACAGTTCGAAATGCGCCGACGTGCCGAACCAGTCCCTGTGGCAGGCGGTCGCGATCAGCCAGTACACCTGCAACAGCGGGACCAACCAGAAGTGGTGGTTCAAGGACCTCGGCACCGGCTACTACCAACTGGTCGGCCGCGGCAGCTCCCTGTGCCTCCAGGAGAACTCCACCGGCGTCACCCAGGAGAACTGCTCCGCCACCGCCACCACCCAGCAGTGGAGCCTGACCGCCTCCGGCAGCTACTGGCTGGTCAAGGCGCGTGCCACCGGCGAGTGCCTGGACGTGAACGGTGGATCCACCGCCAACTCCGCCGCGATCATCACCTACACCTGCAATGGCGCCACCAACCAGCAATGGACACGCGGAAGTTGACGAACGGTCAAGGCTAGTCCTCCTCGGGATGTTCACCAACTGTCCTTATTTTCTTGACAGTTGATGTTCGTCGCCCACAGAATTTCGCCCGTCCGCCGGATCTTCCCCGAGGGGGAGATCCGGCACCCGACCACCCAAGGACGGCGATGCGCCCACTCCGCTATTCCACTTCCGCCGCGCTCGCGGCAGCGATCCTCGGCATGACGGTGCTCGGCGCGAGCCCGGCGTCCGCGAACGTCAGTGAGGGCTACGTGGCAGGTGCCGGCGTGGTCACCGACGACTGGGGCGACGAGGGGACGCTGTCGCAGAACACCAACGCCAAGGCCTACGCCAACGGCCTGTGGCAGTGGGTGCTCTACGCGGAAGGGGTGGACGAGAGCAACGGCAGCGCCTACGACAAGTACGACATCGACTGCCTCTTCGGCGCCAACACGGCCTACGCGACCAAGCAGTTGCAGGACCGCTGGAACCTCGGGGTGGACGGCTCCGTGGGCACCGAGACCTTCAGCCGGGCCGACAACAACCTGACCATCAGCGGCGAGACGGTGACCTACCACGGGGCCGCGCACTCGGTGGAGTTCTTCCGCAACGCGGACAGCCACGCGTACGTCTTCCACTCCGGCTCCGCCAGCGGCTGGACGCTCGCCTCGTACTCGGCGTACGCACCCTGCGACACGCCCAACTGACGAGCGGGGCGGCGGCGGTCCCTGACAGCCGCCGCCGCCCCGCCCTTCGCGCTGGGGCCGTTCCGCTCAGGCCAGCAGGTCCAGCGCGTCGATCGCGGTTCCCGCGCTGAGGTACGAGGTCGTCCCCGAACCGCTCACCACGTTGATCTTCAGCACGTTGTACTGGCTGGTGTCCGTGAGCCAGGCACTGGCCGGAACGCTGTACGTGAACGTGTAGTTGTTGCCCCGGTAGGACCCGTTGGTCAGTGACCGGGTGCTCGGCTGCGTGGGCGGCGAGGGGATCGACGACGTCCAGGTGTCGTTGACGACGACCTGCGGACGGCCGTTGGCGTAGGCCGTCGTCACCCCGATGCGCAGGGTGTGCGCGGCGGCGGCCTGGGCGGCGGTCAGCTTGAAGTACACCAGCAGACCGCTGTTGACGTCCTTCCACAGATAGCAGGGGAAGGCCGAGGTCTCGGTGCCGCTGCCGACGACGACGTTGCCGGTCCAGGCGGCGGCGCGGACGTCCGAGGGATGGGCGTACGTCATCAGGGCGGCGTTCTTGAAACCGCCCGGTGTGCCGTCCCAGTTGTTGATCCGCCAGATGGCGCTCGCGTTGCTCGGGTCGTTGGACGAGGGGATCGCGATCGTGTTGAGCGTGGTCGTCCCGCCCGCGGTCACCGTCACCGACGTGGTGTACACGGCCAGTTCACCCTTGAAGACGGTCAGCGTGTACGTCCCCGGCAGCGCCCCGCCGATCGAGAAGTAGCCGTCCGAAGCCCGTGCCGAACCCCAGTACTGGGCAGCCGAGTTGGCGAGCCCCACCGTGTACGCGTACGCCGTGTCCCGCCCCGTGATGCCGACGCCGGCGACCCGGCCCCGGCCGCCCGCGGCCACGTAGCCGGACAGGCCGAGCGAGTCGGCCCAGGACGTGGTGAGGGTGCCCGGATACAGCGAGGAGGAGGGCGCGCCGCCGTCCGTGAGGGCGATGACGTACGGGCCCTGGAGGCCGTAGCGCTCGGACTCGGTCTGGTTCTGGCCGTAGTACAGGATCTCGTACAGACCGCCGCCGTCCGCGCTCTGGTGGCGCAGCAGCGAGCGGTAGAACGGGCCGCCGGAGGCCTTCTCGTGGTTGCTGCGCACCACCCACAGGCCGACGCTGCCGGTGGTCCAGCCGACGTAGTCGTAGTCCATCACCCGCAGCTTGGAGTAGTGCTTGGAGCGGGTCTGGCCGTCGGTCTTGGCGAAGACGTCCGAGGCCTCGATGGTGGTGGGCGCGTAGGTGTAGGAATCGGGCTCGTCGTTGAGGAACAGGCCCGCCTTGACGCGCACGATGTAGCGGGTGGCGCTGACCGAGCTGTCGGCCTTGTTGGTCCACAGGTAGATGTTGTTCTCGCCGCTGCGGGCCGCGTAGTAGTGCTTCAGCGTGCCGTAGGTGACGGAGACCAGGATCGTCGTCCCCGACTGACCGATCGTCACCGTCGAGGTGCCCAGGCCGGATTCGATGTGCGAGTTCTTGCCGTCGTAGCCCTGGTACTCGGTGCCTCGGTAGACCAGGGAGGTCAGGTCGCCGTTGGTCTTGCTGACCTTGAAGACGAGGTTGGCGCCGGTGTCCACGACGTAGTTCGAGCCGTCGTCGGTGTAGCCGAAGGCTGCCGCGGACGCGGTGGGGGCGAACGGCCCGGCGAGGGCGGCCGTGCCCGCGGCCGCGGCGGTACCGAGGACGAAGGCGCGGCGTCCGACCTTGCTGTGCGGGGCGGTTTCGGACATGGGGTGCCTCCTTCGAGACATGTGGGGGTGGTGCGGGTGTGAGTGAGGGTGACAGTTGAAACGATTTCGCGAAAGGGCTTTCACGCGCTGGAAGTTGGCAGTGTTGTGAAATCGGTCAGGACTCTAGAAAGCGCTTGCCGAGAGCGGTACGGTCGCGCCGCCATGTCGTGCCGGTTGCGGAGGAGCAGCGAATGAGACGTTTCAACCTCGCCCTGGTGTCAGCGCTCGCGCTGGGCGCCCTGAGCGCCGCCCTGACGGCCGTACCGGCGCACGCCGGGGAGCACGGGGGGTCCGGGGCCGGGAGTCCGCACGCGGGAGAGCCGCGGGTGGCCCTCGGTATCGAGAACTGCGCCGACGGCGTCTGCCACTTCGACGTCCCCGCCGGCACCTACGACGTGACGGTTCTCCTCGGCGGGGACGCCGAGTCGAGCACCACCGTCACCGGGGAGACCCGCCGCGCCCTGCTGCCCGCGACGACCGTCGCCGCCGGGCAGCGCGCCGCCCGCGCCTTCACCGTGAACGTCCGCACCCCCGAGGGCGAGCCCACCGGCGCCGAGGGCACCCCCGGACTGGACCTCGTGTTCGGCGGAACCGCCCCCGCGCTGGCCGACATCCGCGTCACGCCCGCCCGGCACGCCCGCCAGATCCTCCTCGTTGGCGACTCCACGGTGTGCGACCAGCCCGGCGACCCCTACACCGGCTGGGGCCAGCAACTGCCCCAGTACCTGCGCAAGGGCCTGTCGGTCGCCAACTATGCCGACTCCGGTGAGAGCACGGTCAGTTACCTCGCCGGCGCCCAACTCTGGGGCACCGTGCAGCCGTTGATCCGGCCCGGCGACCTCGTCCTGGTCCAGCTGGCCCACAACGACAAGACCACCGACGAGGCGACCTACCGGGCGAACCTGGAGACTCTGGTCGCCGGAATCCGCGAAAAGGGCGGTGAGCCTGTCCTCGTGACGCCGATCGTGCGACGCTGGTTCAACTCCGACGGCACCTTGAACAACACCACAGCACTCCTGGTCAACGGCCTCGGCGTCGACCACCCCGCCGTCATCCGCTCGGTCGCGGCCGACAAGGACGTCCCGCTGATCGACCTGACCGCCCTGACGAAGGCGCTGGTGGAATCCCTCGGCACCGAGGGCTCCAAGGCGCTCTACCTGTACAACGAGAAGCGGGACAACACGCACACCTCGGTGTACGGCGCGACGGTGTACGCCGGACTCGTCCGCGACGAACTCCTCGCCCGCCATCTGGTGCCGCAAGGCCTGGTGCGGGCGGGATGAGCCCCTGGGGGCGCCCCGACCGGAACCGGGGCGCCCCCAGGCCTTGACCGCCGTCCGACCCTTACCGCCGTCCGACCCTGACCGCCGTACGGCCCTGGCTGTCGTACGGTCCGACCGCGACAGACCCGGGGACCCACTCGCCCATGCACCTGCCTCCCGCCGACCGGACCCTCAGCCCTCGCACCGGATACACCCGCGCCCACTGGGAGGCCGCGGCCGACGCCCTCCTCGCCGCGACTGAGCCGTACGCCACCGACGACGGTGCCCTCTACCGCTTCCCCGGCACGCACACCAGCTGGTCGGGACCCCTCTCGGACGGCCTGGAGGGATACGCCCGCACCCTCCTGCTGGCCGCGTTCCGCCAGGACGAGACCGTGCTCCAGCGGTACGCCGAGGGTCTCGCCGCCGGTGTCTCCGGCGTCTGGCCCCGCGTCGAGGACCGCGGCCAGCCGCTCGTCGAGGCCGCCTCGATCGCCCTCGCTCTGCGCCTCACCCGGCCCCTCCTGTGGGACCGCCTGGAGGACGGAGTGCGCCAGCGCGCCGCCGCCTGGCTCGGCGACGCGCTCACCGCGGAGGCCTGGCCCTGCAACTGGGAGCTGTTCCCCGTCACGGTCGGCGGTTTCCTCCAGGAGATCGGCCACGAGCCCGCCGCGTCCGCCAAGGCCGTCGAACGCGGCCTGGAACGGATCGAGACCTGGTACGTCGGCGGCGGCTGGTACACGGACGGCGACGGGCGGAAGTTCGACTACTACAACGGCTGGGCGATGCACCTGTACCCGGTGCTGCACGCGTGGCTCGCGGCGGGCCGCCCGACGGCGGCCGGCGGCGCGCGCGGCTCCGCCGACGGCCCGCTGGACTCCGTGTACGGCGACCGCCTCGAAGCCCATCTCGCCGACTACGCACGCCTCTTCGGCGGGGACGGCGCCCCCCTGCTCCAGGGCCGGTCCCTCACCTACCGTTTCGCGACGGCCGCGCCGCTGTGGCTCGGCGCCCTCACCGGCCGCACACCGCTGCCCCCGGGGGAGACCCGGCGGCTCGCCTCCGGAGCGCTGCGGTACTTCCTCGACCGTGGTGCGGTAGGCGCCGACGGGCTGCTCACGCTCGGCTGGCACGGCCCCGACGAGGCACTCCTGCAGGGGTATTCGGGCCCGGCCTCCCCCTACTGGGCCAGCAAGGGCTTCATCGGCCTGCTCCTTCCGCCCGACCACCCCGTGTGGACCGCGCCCGAGGAACCCTCCCCGGCCGAGCGCGCCGACGCGGTCGCCCCGATCGACGCGCCCAACTGGCTGCTCCAGTCGACGGGTTCTGACGGTGTGGTGCGGCTGCACAACCACGGCAGCGAGGACGTCCGCTACGACCCCTACTACACGCGCCTCGCGTACTCGACCGTGACGGCGCCCTCGACGTCGTACGACAACAGCGTGATCGTCGGTGGCGCGGGGGGCCGTTCGGGCATCGAACCGCTCGGGGTGGGCGAGGGCTGGGCGGCCTCCCGGCACCTGGTCGGGAGCGGAAGCGGGGATGTGGGCGCGGGCGCGGGCGAGGGCGAGGCCGGGGGCGGTGTCCGGGTGACGAGCCTGGTGCTGGCCGAGGGGGCGGTCGAGGTGCGGGCGCATCTGGTCGCCGGGGCGGCCCCGGGGACGGAGGTGCGGGTCACGGGGTGGGACGCCGGGGACGGTACACGGGCCGAACTCCTGCCGCTGCTCGGGCTGTCGGCGGACGCGACCGGGGTGACGGGGGAGGGGCCCACGCTCTTCGTCGCCCTGGTCCGGCTCACCGGTGACGCGGAACCGAGGCCGCTCGGAGGGCTGGCCAGTGTGGACGTCGACGGGGAGGGCGAACTCCACGTCCGGTGGGCGTCGGGGCGGACGGTGCGGGCGCGGATCGCGGACGGGACGGGCGTCGGGGTGCGGACGGACCCGCACGTCTCCTAGGCCGTGTCCGTGAAGTCCCGTCGTCCGTCCGGAGGGTGGGCGCCAGGCGTCGCGGGGCAGGCGGGACTTCGCGGACACGACCTGGCGCTGCCCGCCCGAACCCGCCGGTGCCGCGGCGGGCAGGATGGGGATCATGGGTGGGAGAGACGAACTGGTCGCGGCGCTGGAACGGGCCGGACTGACAGTGGTGGGGGACGGGCAGACCGAGGAGGTGCCGCCTCCGGGAATCGGCTGGCGGCACGTCCTCGCGGACGGCGCGGGGGACAGGTCCGTCGCCCTGGAGCGGCCGGTCGGCGAGGCCACGGCCGGTGCGGCCTCGGCCGACGCGACCTGGCACCGGCTGGCGTCCGGGGCCGGGGTGCTCGCCGCGGACGACGTGTTCCTCGTGCACGTCGTCCACGCCGCGCCCACGGGTCTCGCACGCTGGGCGAGGGTGCGGCTCCGGCTCGGCGACCGCGGGGACCTGGCCTCCTTGCCGGCCCCCGCGCCGGAGGGGAGGGAGGAACGACCCTGGTTCCTGGCGTCGTCGCTGGACGGGGACGTGCTGATCGGCGCCCTGAGCGGGGAGCGCGCGCTGCGGTTCGTCGTCGTGGACCGGTTCCGGGAACGACGCGAGGAGGCCGCCCGGAAGGCCGCGGACGAGACGCCGTCGCAGCGGGAGGCCGCGTGGGCGTCCCTGCTCCGGGACGCGGCACCCACGGAGGAACTCCTCCGCTCGTGGGCGGACGGACTCGCGCTCAACCCGGCCACGCCCGGGGAGCTGTGGCCGCGGCTGCTGGAGAAGTCCTGGTACGCGATGTACAAGGCGCTGCCCGAGGACGTCGTCGACGTGCTGCTGGCCCACCCGGACTGGAAGGTCCGCAGTGGCGCCGCCGAGCGGCAGCCGAACGTCACCGCCCCCCAGTGGGACCGGGTGATCCGTGCCGAGCGGGACGAACGCCGGCGCCGGCTCCTCGCCATGACCGCCGCGGACCGCTGGGCCGAACTCGACCCGGGAACCTATGAGTTGCTGGCCTCCGACCCGTCTTCGCGGGTGCGTTGCGAGGTCGCCCGGATGACGGCGTTGCCCGCCGATGTCGCCGTCGCGCTCGCCGGTGACCCCGAGGACAGCGTGCGGGGACTGGCGTGCGCCTCCGCCTGGCCGCACCTCGACGCCGACGCGAGAGAGGCGCTGCTGACCGACCCGCATGACGGGGTGCGCGCCGCGGCCCTGCTGCTGCACCACCGCGACCACCCCATGCCCCGCGCGCTGTACACGTCCCTCAACGACAAGTCCCGCGTGCTGGAGACCTGTCGGCTGGAGCACGAGCTGGCCGAGGAGGTCGCCCGGCACGGCGAGTACGGCGAACGCCGCGCCCTCGCGGGCAATCCGCGTCTCGCCCCCGACATGGTCGCCCTCCTGGGCGAGGACCCCGACCCGCACATCCGCTTCACCGTCTCGATCCGCTCCGACCTCACGGAGGAGCAACGCGCCGCGATCCGGATCGACTTCGACCCCGGCACACGCCACTGCGTGCTCGACTGGGTCGTCGCCCTGCACGACGACGAGGACGCCGTACGCCGACTGGCCGCGTCCTCCCACCCCTTGGTGCGGCGGAGCGTCGCCCGTGCCCGGCGGCTGCCGCCGGACGTCGTCGAGCGCCTCGCCCGGGACGAGGACCGGGTCGTCCAGCTCTTCCTCGCCGAGTCCTGCGACGACGCGCCCGCCGAGATGCTCCTGCGGGTGTGGCGGTGGTGGACCGGCAGCCTCAGCACCCCCGACCGGCCGCGCGGCCACCCCCACTTCCCCCGCGAGGGCCTCCTGCGGTACGCCGACGACCCGGACCCGCGGATGCGGTCCCTCGCGCTCGACGACCCGGCGTCCACCCCCGAACTCGTCGAGCGCCAGAGCCGGGACGCGCACGAGGAGGTGCGGTACCGGGCCGCCCGCGACCCGCGCCTGTCGTCCTTGGCGGCGACCCGTCTCCTGGACGACCCGCATGACCACATACGGGACGCGGCGGCCCGCCACCCCCGCCTGCCCGTCCGCGTCCTGGTCGGGCTGCTGCGCGGCGGCGGCCCGGAGACCGCCGCGCGCAATCCGGGGCTCCCCGTCGAGGTCGTGCGCCGGATGGTGGACCTGATCGACCCCGTTGCCGGGCAAACCCGGTGACCGGACCCCTCAGGGGGTGAGGCGGGTGATCCGCAGCGTTTTCGTGGTCGGGGACGCGCCGGTCAGGGCGGTCGCGTACGACGGGGTCGCCGCCACGGACGCCCAGGTCAGCGTGCCGTTCTTCTGCACGGCGATGTCGCCGGTGATCCGCGTGCCCACGACATGGTCCGCACTCCGGAACGTCCCGCTCCAGTCGATGAGCCGCAGATGCGTGCCCGCGAAGACACCGGTGCAGGTGCCTGCCGAGCACTTGGCGTTCTTCACCGACTCCCAGGACAGCAGCAGCCGGTCCGTGCCGTACGGCGCGAGCCGGACGTTGACGTGGTCGGTGCCCTTGGCGGCGGACAGGCGGACCGCCTTGCCCGCGGCGGGGGTGCCGCGGTTCTTCAGGAACGCGACGGCGACCTGGTGGGTGCCGGTCTGCGGGGTGACCGTCCAGCCGCGTCCGGAGGAGTCGTCGGGGTTCTTCTTCGCGGAGGCCGCGCCCCGGGAGGCGAACGCCGTGGCGTAACGGCCGGTGGACGACTTCACCAGGTCGCCGGTGCGGCCGGCGAACGTGCCGCCGCAGTAGCCCGCCCAGCACTGCTCACGCTGGACGACCGGGGCGTCGTCGGGGGCGCCGATCGACGTCGACACGAACAGCCCCGAGCGCCAGTCGTCGAAGCAGAGGGAGGTGAAGGCTCCGGTCCTCTCCGCGTGCAGGGCGATGCCCTCGTTGTGGCTGCACCCCCAACTCCAGCCGCCGCTCACCTTCTTGCCCGCCGCGCTGACGTACTGCATCTTGTCGCCGAAGTGCCCGTCGGCGAAGCCGCCCGCGCCGTGCACCACGAAGTAGGCCCCGTACTTGGTCCCGTTCCAGACGAGTTGGCCGTCCAGCGTGGGGGAGGTGTCGTGGGTCGAGGTGCCGGTGAGCTTGGTGCGGAAGGTCTGCTTGCCGTTGGTGTAGCGGACGATCGCGGCGGCCGTCTCCTTCCACTTGTTGGTGTCGGAGACCCGGGTGAGCAGGGCGAAGCCGTTGTCGTGCGCGACCAGGCCGCCGACCTCCTTGGCGCCCTTGACGACCGTGTCCGCCCCCGAGCGACTGCCCGTCGCCGTCAGGGGCGTGACATGGACGCCGTCGGCGGCGGGCCAGGCGACCCGCAGGGTGCCGTCCGGCGCGGCGGCCGTCGCCGTCCGCGTCCATTCCCGCGCGTTGTTGTAACCCGCCGACAGGTAGGGGAACTTGGCCGGCAGGGACACGGCGGTGGTGCTGACGGTCAGGTCGGCGGCGGCGGCGGTGGTGCTCGCCCCGGCCGTCGCGTACCACGCGCCGACGAGCGCGGCGGTGGCGGTGAGCCCCGCGACGAGCGGCCTGCGGGCGGCCCGTACGCGGCGGTGGGAGGTGTGTGGTGCGGAGGTCATGCCCCCAAGTGCCCGCCGGACGCTGAATGGTTGCCGACGCGTCGCGATCATCAGGGAGATCCGGAAGGCGGGAGAGCTGGAAGGCGGGAGAGCCGGAGAGCCCGAGATCCGGAGGGCGGGAGAGCCCGAGATCCGGAGAGCGGGAGATCCGGAGGGCGGGAAGGAGGTAGGGCCGGCTGACCGGGAGGGGGCTCCCGGCCCGCAATTCGCGTTGATCTTCTCGCGGCACCTGCACAAGAATCCCCGCATGACTTCTGCCATCCGCCATGTGACCGTCGACAGCGCCGACCCCTACGCCCTCGCCGGCTTCTGGTCCCAGGTCCTCGGCCTGCCCCTGCACGAGGACGACAAGCCCGGCGACGAGGGGGCGTTGATCCCGGGCGCGAACCTGCTGTTCAACAGCGCGCCGGACGCCAAGGTCGTCAAGAACCGCGTCCATCTCGACGTCCAGCCCCAGGACCGCACCCGCGACGAGGAGGTCGAACGGCTCCTCGCGCTCGGCGCGGTCCTCGTCCAGGACCAGCGCAGGCCGGACGGCACCGGGTGGGTCACGCTCGCCGACCCGGAGGGCAACGAGTTCTGCGTGGAGCGCAGTGCGGCCGAGCGCGGTGAGTAGCAGCCGCCGCTAACGGGACGGGCGGCGCGGCGGCGGTCAGGGGCGGCTCTCGACGGAGTCCGTGCTGTTCTGCGCGAGGGCTTCGGGTTCCTCCGGTGCCGCCTCGGCCTGGGAGTGGAGGATCTCGCGGGCCTGTTCCGCCGCGCGCGTGATGCTCTCCGAGATGAAGTCGACGAAGCGGGCGATGTTCTCCAGCCGGACCGCGGCGGGCGTGCCGGAGCCGAGCACCCGCACCCCCTGGCGCGCGGCCTCCCCGAGCTGGGCGGTGGCGCGGGCGCTGGTGATCGTGGACTGGTACATGACGTCGTCGTCGACGACGTACCGCTCGCGGCGCCGTTCGTCGCGCTCCCGCCGCACCAGGCCCTGCCCCTCCAGCAGCGCGATCGACTTGGAGATGGTCGCCGGGCTGACCTGGAGCCGCTGGACGAGTTCCGCGGCGGTGAGGCTTCCGGAGTCGGTCGTGTAGAGACAGGTCATCACCCGGGCCGTCATCCTGGGCAGGCCCGAGGCCATGAGGAGCGTGGTGAACTCCTCCTCGTACGCGCGCACCGCCTCGGGGTCGCGGCCGTGCGCCGTCGACGTCGTCCCCGGGCTCCGGGGCGCGGCGGGCTTGCGGCGGTGGGCCCGGTGTTCCGTGGCGCGGTGCGCCAGATCGGCCCGGTAGCCCGTGGGGCCGCCGTTGCGCAGGACCTCGCGGGTCACGGTCGAGGTGGGGCGCTCCAGCCGGCGCGCGATCTCCGCGTAGGCGAGGCCGTCGGCCAGTCCCAGCGCGATCTGCTGACGTTCCTGCTGGGTGAGCCTGCCTCCGGGCATCACGGCCTCCTTCTCGGCGCGGGTGGGGACTGCGCCGCACTATAGCGTTCATCTTCAATCCATTGCAACGAGTGGCTGGCGAGTGCGTTGCGTTAGATTCACATTCAGTGCAACGATTTCCCTCATCTGACCAGTGTTGATGGGCATTTCGTGCAACGAATATGTTGCCTGACTGTCGAACGCAACGTAGCTTTTCCTTCATCGGAAACAGCGTGGACCGAAGCGGCCCGCGCCACGGACGAAGGAGAGCACCATGCAGAAGTTCGACACCCCCGCGGCCGTCTCCGCCGTGCTCGACATCCCGGCCGGACGCATCCAGCTCATCGCCGCCGACCGCACGGACACCATCGTCGACGTCCGTCCCGCGGACGCCGCCAAGAGCCGGGACGTGAAGGCCGCCGAGGAGGTCGAGGTCACCTACGCCGACGGCGTCCTGGACATCCGCGTCCCGGAGCCGAAGAACAGGTTCCTCGGCAACTCCGGCTCCGTGGAGGTCACCGTGCGGCTCCCGGCCGGTTCCCGGGTCGAGGCCAAGACCGGCGCCGCCGAACTGCGCGGTGTGGGGCGGCTCGGAGACGTCACCTTCGACGGCGCCTACCGTCAGATCAAGATCGACGAGGTCGGCGGCCTCCGCCTCACCGCCACCGACGGCGACGTGGAGGTCGGACGCCTCAACGGTCCCGCCGAGATCACCACCCAGCGCGGTGCCATCCGGATCGGCGAGGCCGTACAGGGCGCGGTGACCCTGCGCACCCAGCAGGGCGACATCACGATCGGCGCCGCCGCCGGCGTCTCCGCCACGCTCGACGCCGGAACCGGCTACGGCCGGGTCCACAACGCGCTCAAGAACACCGAGGGCGCCGACGCCGCCCTGACCGTCCATGCCACCACCGCCCACGGCGACATCACCGCCCGCAGCCTCTGAGCCGCACCACTCACCCAGGGGGAGATCCGTCCTCGGCTGCTTCTGGTCCACGTCGAAGTTCGGCAACGCCTCGAAGCAGCTGCACCACAAGGCCGGACGGCCGACCGGGCGGCGCGCACCGACACCACGTCGGAGCGCGCCGCCCGGCCGCGTGTGCGGTCTCCCGCGATGGTGGAGGGTGGGGGGACACTTCGGCGGGCGCCGAATCGATCCGGCCGTAGCGTGATGACATGGCCGACACGGCAGACACGCCGCCCCCGCCCCCGCCGCCGTCCCGGCTCTCGGCCGGGGCCGTGACCGGCATGGTCGAGCACCCCCTCACCCTGGACGGGACCTGGACACGCTGGGACGGCAGGCCCATCACTACGGCGCCCATCGCCACTGCGCCCATCGCCACGGCGCCCATTGCCACGGTGCTCATCACCACGGCGGACGGCCGCGCGTACACCCCGCACAAGGCGATCCGCCGGGTGGCCGACCACCTCGTCGACCACCTCGTCGACCATCCCGCCGAGCCGGAGGCCCGGTTGGCGGGCGACGACCCGCGGCCCGACCACCGGCACGCCTCCGCCGTGACGACCGAGGCCGACCTCGCGCCCTTCACCCCGGCCGACGTGGACGAGGCGCGCAGCCGTGTCACCCGGCGCGCCCGGAACGGGGCCAACGGCCTCGACGCACGCGGCGCCCGTCCGCTCGACGCCTCCTCGGACCAGTGCTGGACTCACCGCCAACTGGCTCTGCACCTCCTCGCGGAGTCGACGTACCACGCCGACGCGGTGGGGGACCCGACCCGGACGACGGGGCAGGCCGATCGGGCGGCGGCCACGTCATGACCCCCTTCGCGGCCCTCCACCACGGCGACGGGCCCCTGCTCCTGCCCAACGCCTGGGACCACGCCTCCGCGATGGCGCTCGCCGGGGCGGGGTTCGCGGCGATCGGCACGACCAGCCTCGGCGTCGCCGCCGCGGCAGGCCTGCCCGACGGGGCCTCCGCGACCCGGGACGAGACCCTGGGCCTGGCCCTCGCGCTGGGCACGCGCCCTTTCCTCCTCTCGGTGGACGCGGAAGGGGGATTCAGCGACGACCCGGACGAAGTGGCTTCATTCGCACGCCAGTTGGCGGCGGTCGGCGCCGTCGGCATCAACCTGGAGGACGGCCTGGGCCCGATCGCGACCCACGCCGCGAAGATCGCCGCGGTCAAGTCGGCGGCACCCGGTCTCTTCGTGAACGCGCGCACCGACACCCACTGGCTCGGCGACGGCACGGACACCCTCCGGCGCCTCGACGCCTACCAACAGGCGGGCGCGGACGGGGTGTTCGTCCCCGGCCTCACCGCCCCACCGGCCATCTCGGCGCTGGTCGCCACCCTCGACGTCCCCCTCAACGTCCTCTACTCGCCCGCCGGTCCCACAGTCCGCCAACTCGCCGACCTGGGCGTGAGCAGGATCAGCCTCGGTTCGTTCCTCTACCGACGGGCCCTCGGCGCCGCCGTGGAAGCGGCCACCGAGATCGCGGAGGGCCGTCCGCCCCGGGGAACCACACCCTCGTACGACGCCGTGGCCGCTTTTACCGGCTCTCCGTGACCGGCCAGTTCTCCAGCGCGATGTGCAGCGCGGCGATCGCCTGGTCCCAGGACCCGCGCACGTCACGGGGCGCACCGAAGCCGCCGCCGGCCTCCAGGGCGCAGTAGCCGTGGAAGGTGGCGCGCAACAGCCGTACGGCGTCGGTGAGATCGGGCTCCTCCAGGCCGTACGCGCGCAGCATGCCGTACGTGATGTCGGCCGTGCGGCGCATCATCGGATGGTCCGCGACGAGTTCCTGGTCGACGCGGGTCTGCGTCGCCGCGTAACGGCCCGGGTGCTCCAGGGCGTACGACCGGTAGGCGCCCGCGAACGCGGCCAGCGCGTCCTTGCCGGCCCGCCCCGCCACGGCCGCCGCGATCCGGTCGATCAGCTCGGCACCGGCCAGCAGCGCCATCCGCGTACGCAGCTCCTGAAGGTTCTTGACGTGCGAGTACAGACTCGCGTCCTTCACCCCGAACCGCCGGGCCAGCGCGGACACGGTGACCTTCTCGAACCCCACCTCGTCGGCGAGCTCGGCGGCGGCCTCGGTGAGGCGGTCGGCGGTGATTCCTGCGCGGGCCATGGGCTCTCCGAGAAGCTTCCTAGGGGTTCTAGGTTTCATCCTAGTGCGTCACGTATGTCTGGGCCGGGCGTGTGACGGCCCGTAGCCGCCGTGCCCGGGTCGTTCCTCGCTCATCCTGCGGTGGTTCACCGTTCATGTGTCGCCTCGATCCTCCACAGGCGACGTGCTGGCGTCGTGGCGAAGGCGGCGGCATCCGGGAGGCGTTCATGGGGCACGGGCATCACCACGCACACGGTCACGGGCACGGCCACGAGCACGGCCATGACCACGGACCGGTGCCCGAGCAGGCTCTCCCCGCGGCCTTCGACACCTCCGTGCCGGACGAGGAGCTGAGCCCCGAGCAGCAGTCGCGCCGCATGCTGCTGCGGCGGGCCGGGCTCCTCGGGGCGGGGCTGGCCGCCGCGAGCGTGGTGGGCCGGGCGACGCCCGCCGCGGCGAGCGGGAAAGGCCGCGCGGGCGGGTTCCTGTGGCTGGCAGGGGACCACCACATCCACACGCAGTACAGCAGCGACGGCAAGTACCGCGTCGTCGACCAGGTCCGCCAGGGCGCCCGGCACGGCATGGACTGGCTCGTCATCACCGACCACGGCAGCGTCACGCACGCCAGGATCGGCGTCGACAAGGTCAACCCGGACATCAGAGCGGCCCGCGCCGCCCACGACGACACCCTCGTCTTCCAGGGGCTGGAGTGGAACATCCCCGGCGCCGAGCACGGCACCGTGTTCGTGCACCCGGGCAGCAACGAGGTCTCCGTCCTCAAGCAGTTCGAGACCGACTACGACGGCAGCGTCAAGAACGCCTCCGACTCGACGCCCGCCAACGAGGCCCTCGCGGTCGCCGGGCTCGCCTTCCTCTCCGAGCAGGTGCGGCGCCGCAAGGTCAAGGACGCGCTGATGCTCGCCAACCACCCGGCGCGGCGCGGCGTCGACTCCCCGCACGAGATCCGCGCCTGGCGCGACGCCGGTGACAGCGCACACCAGATCGCCGTCGGCTTCGAGGGCGCCCCCGGCCACCAGGCCGCCGGCCTGCCCACGCCGCTCGGCATGGGCCGCGCCCGCGGCATCTACGACAACAGTCCCGGCGCCAACTCCTTCGCGGGCTACCCGCCGGAGAGCTACCGCACCTGGGGCGGCTTCGACTGGATGACCGCCACCGTCGGCGGCCTGTGGGACAGCCTCATCGCCGAGGGCAGGCCCTGGTGGATCACCGCCAACTCCGACTCCCACCAGGTGTACGCCGACACGGCCGCGCGCGGCGGCGGCGACTTCGAGACCGACGGCCGCTACGACGACCCCGTCTACGCCGGGAGGATCGACGTCACCCAGGGCGACTACTGGCCCGGCCAGTACAGCCGTACGCACGTCGGCGCCGAGGACTTCTCCTACGCCGCCGTCATGGACGGCATCCGCGCCGGCCGGATCTGGGTCGACCACGGGCAGTTGATCAGCGGCCTCGACGTCCGGGTCGCCGGCGGCCACCGCTGGGCCACCCTGGGCGGCGCCCTGCACGTGAAGAAGGGCACGGATGTCACCCTGACCGTCGACATCGCGCTCGCCGGCGGCCCCAACTGGGCCGGTTTCACGCCCAAGCTGGCCCGCGTGGACGTCATCCAGGGCGATGTGACCGGCGTGGTCGCCGACCGGGACACGTTCACCGCGCCCACGGCCAAGGTCGTCACGTCGTACGAGGTGAACAAGGACAGCGGCACGGTCACGCTCGCCTACCGGCTCGGCCGGGTGGACCGTCCGCTGTACGTCCGGCTGCGCGGCACCGACGGCAACCGGTCCGGTGTCGGTCCGATGGGCCCGGCGGTCGACCCGGCCGGTCCCGCCATCGACGTCGTCGGCGACGCCGACCCGTGGCGCGACCTGTGGTTCTACACCAACCCGGTGTGGGTCCTGCCCGCGTGACACCGCACACCCTCACCGTGGACGCGGGGGTCCGCGAGCTGCGCGCCGCGGACCATCTGCTCCACGCGCTCGCCGCCGAACTGGCCCTTGAGGAGGGCTGGTTCGGCTGCACGCACCTGCTGCGCGGCGACCGTCCCAGGGTCGCCGTCTCGCTCGCCCTCCCGTCGTCGTCGCTCCTTCGCACCGCCCAGGAGCGGCTGACGGCGGCGGGGGAGTACGAGGTGACGTCCGGGGTGCCCGACCGGTTCGGCCGGGCGGTGATCTACCCCGGCGTCACGTCGCTCACCGGCACGGTGACGATCGCGGAGCTGCTGCGACGCTCCGCGATCGACCGCGTCACCGTCCTCGGCGCCGTCTCCCCGCCCGACCCGCACACCCGGCTGGTGACACGCGATCACGTCCGCCCCCAGTGGCAGGACGACCACCTCGTCCTCACCACCATGCCCGCGGCCGGCGCCACCCTCGTCCCCTTCGAGGTCCCCGACCCGACACCCTGCTGCGCGAACCACTGAGAACCGCCGCCTCCCGGCCCGAAGAGCAAGTCCGGTCCCCGCCACCGAGGTTCAGCCGTTCACGCTCGTGTAGTGGTCGAGGCTCCAGCGCCACAGCAGGCGGGACGCCAGGTAGGCCAGGATTCCGAGGAGGGGGGAGGCGGCGGCCAGCCAGTAGGGGACGCCGGTGTCGTGGCCGTGGCCGGTGAGGACGGCGGCCGGGAAGTAGGCGACGAACGCGAGGGGGAGGCCGTAGGTGAGCAGGCCGCCGACGGCCCTCGGCAGGACGTTCAGCGGGTAGCTGCCGAACGTGCCGAGGAGTTCCTCCAGCCAGCGGCCCCAGTAGTCGGCGGCGGGGAAGCGGAGCGAGGCGCAGGCCACGGCGGTGAACAGGGCCGCCTCCAGCAGCATCCCGCCGAGCACCGCCGCGACGAGGTAGGTGATCCGCCCGGCGGTCCAGTCGAGGTCGCTGCGGGCCAGGGCGCCCACCATGAGCCCCGCCGCGACGGTCAGGTCGCCGATCGCGTTGGTGGGGAAGTACGACAGCTGGAGCTGGCGGTAGACCGGCATCGGCCGCACCAGGTACGTGTCGATGACCCCCTCCTGGATGTGCCGCCCCAGACCGTGCACCCGGCCCAGGAACAGCACGAACAGCCCGTGCGCCAGCATGCGGGTCGCCGGGATGAGCAGCACGTCCGAGCTGTCCCAGCCGCCCATCCCGGTGAAGCGGGTCAGCAGCACCGTCGCGAAGACGATCACCGACACCTGCCAGACCGCGCCGATCGCGATCATCAGCAGGAACTCGGAGCGGTACTCCAGCTGGGCGCGGAAGTTGAGGCGCGTGATGCGCCAGGCGATACGGACCGCGTTCAACGCCCTCATCCTCCTTGGGAGACGACACGGCGGGCGGCCCGCCGCCACAGCAGCCGGGTGAACAGGGCCAGGACGACGATCCAGCCGACCTGCACCGCCAACTGAAGCCAGGCGTCGGCCAGTTCGATACGGCCCACGTAGATCGACAGCGGGACGCTCAGCGTCGCCTGGAACGGCAGGAACGCGCTCAGCGTGATGAACCAGCCGGGGAAGAACCACAGCGGCGCGTACACCCCGGACAGCAGGTTCTGGGCGAAGACCAGGATGAGCATCGCCGCGCCGTTGCGCAGCGTCCAGAAGCACAACTGGTCGATGACGAGCATCACGTAGTACAGGACCCACTGGCCCAGCAGCAGACTCAGCGCGAACACCCCGGCGACCGCCGCCGACCCCGGCGGCTCGACCACACCGAGACAGAGGCAGACGACGTAGCCGGTCAGCGCCCACGCGAAGCCGTACAGCTGCTCCCCGAGGGCGCGCAGCGCGTAGTACCGC
The DNA here is from genome assembly GCF_044747265.1 of Streptomyces sp. NPDC090106. Lineage (NCBI taxonomy): Bacteria > Bacillati > Actinomycetota > Actinomycetes > Kitasatosporales > Streptomycetaceae > Streptomyces > Streptomyces sp. NPDC090106. The sequence goes on from NZ_JBIVDS010000006.1 coordinate 302,349, forward strand.
TGCGGCGGCAGCGGGCGCAGGTACCAGTACACGATGGTGCCGAAGTGCATGTGCTGGAGCACGGTGTCCCGGCCCGCGTACTGGTCCAACTCCCGCAGCCGGGAGGCGAGTACGGCCAGCACGGCGTAGGTGACGGCCTGGTCGCGGCTGAGTCCCGCGGTCGTGCCGGTCTGCGCGTACAGGCCGCGCCACAGCGACCACACCAGCACGACCTGCACGGTCAGCCGCAGCAGGACGGCCGTCATCCGGGGCGGGGTGTGCAGTTCGCCCAGCGGGGTCACCCTGGCCGCCCGCCAGGTGGGTGCCAACGCCATCTCAGGCCCCTTCCGCGTGGACGTAGGCGGCCCGCATCACGTCCTCCAGGTCGGCCTCGTCGAGGGCGACGTCCGTCACCTCGTACCGCTCGATGACCGCCTTCAGCGCCTGGTGCACGGTCGGCGCGTCCGGTCCGTCCGGGCCGAACACCAGCCGCGGGCCGGTCTGTTCGAGCAGCGCGATGCCCGGCAGCGGCACCAGCTCGGCGTGCGCGTCGGCGAGCGTGGCCCGCACCTGCCAGGTCGAGCCGAACTTGCGGCGGATGTCGTCCAGGGGGCCGTCCAGGACCAGCCGGCCGTGGTTGACGAGGACGACCCGCTCGGCGAGCCGCTCGACCTCCGTCATGTCGTGCGTGGTGAGCAGCACCGTACGGCCGCGCTCCTCGACCTGGTGGCGCAGGAACTCCCGCACCTGCTCCTTGACCACCACGTCCATGCCGATGGTCGGCTCGTCGAGGAAGACCACCGGCGGGTCGTGCAGCAGGGCCGCGGCCAGGTCGCTGCGCACCCGCTGGCCGAGCGAGAGATGCCGGACCCGGGTGTCCCAGAACGACGACAGGTCCAGCAGGTCGTCGAACTCCGCGAGCCGGGCCGCGTGTTCGGCGGCCGGCACCTGGTAGATGTCCCGCAGGATCGCGAACGACTCCCGCACCGGCAGGTCCCACCACAGCTGGGTGCGCTGCCCGAACACCGCGCCGATGTTGCGGGCGTTGCGCTCCCGGTCCTCGTACGGCACCACGCCCGCGACCCGCGCGTGTCCGGCCGTGGGGGTGAGGATGCCGGTGAGCATCTTGATCGTGGTCGACTTGCCGGCGCCGTTCGGGCCCAGCAGGGCGAGGAGTTCACCGGGGGCGACGTCGAAGGTGATGTCGGTGACGGCGTGTTTGGCGACCCGCTCGGGATTGACCAGGGACCGCACCGCCCCGGTGAAGCCCGGGCGGCGGACGGTGGTGTGGAAGGTCCGGGACAGACCACGGACTTCGATACTGCCTTCCAAGGGGCATCGACTCCTCAGCGCGCGCACAACGAAGTGCGGTCGTTCGGCAGGAGCGCCGAACGACCGCGGGCGTCACCTCGACACTGTCGGAATGTCGATCAATAGGTCAATCGATTAAGGGACTCGGCACTTGGACTTTTGAGTGTCCCGGTACCGGCGCACCGTCGAGTGTTCCGGTACCGGCGGGGTCAGCCCTTGATGCCCGTCTGCGCGATCCCCTGCACCAGCCACCGCTGGAGGAAGAGGAACACGAACACCAGCGGCAGGATGGAGATCGCCGTGGCCATGAAGATGAGGTGGTAGTTGACGGTCTGGTTGGTGGCGTACGACGAGAGCGCGACCTGGACCGTCCACGCGCTGGGGTCCTGGCCGATGACCAGCGGCCACAGGAACGCGTTCCAGCCCGCGATGAACGTGATCGTGGCGATCGCCGCGAAGAAGTTCAGCGAGTTGGGGACGACCACACGCCAGTACGCGCCCCAGTAGCTCAGCCCGTCCACCCGCGCCGCCTCCTCCAACTCCTTGGGGAACCCCAGGAAGTACTGCCGGAACAGGAAGCAGGTGAAACCGCTGAACAGGCCCGGGACGATCAGACCGCGGTACGTGTCCACCCAGCCGAGCGAGGAGACGAGCACGAAACTGGGCACGAACGTGACGGCCGTCGGCACCATCAGCGTGGCGAGCACCGCGTAGAAGACCTTGTTGGCGTGCCGGTAGGGGATGCGGGCGAGGCCGTACCCCGCGAGCGAGCAGATCAGCAGGATGCCGCTGGTGTGCAGGACGGCGACGACCAGGGAGTTCCACATCGAGCGGGCGAAGTCGACGGTGACGTCGTCGAAGGGCTCGGTGACGTTGCCCCACTGGATGTCGGTGGGGAACCACTTCCACTCCTCGCCCGTGATCTCCGGGTCCGTCATGAAGGCGTTGCGGACGATCAGGTAGAAGGGGACGAGGAAGAGGACTGCGGCGACGCCGGTCGCGAAGTACAGGCCGGCGTTCCCCATGACACCGCCGCGGCCGGGCTCGGCCGCCCTGCCCGGCTTGCCGGTCTCGGGTGCTGTGGTGGTCACTGGGACTCCTCCCCCCTTCCGAAGCCCATGAGCTTGCCCTGGAACAGGGTCACCAGGCAGATGAGCGCGGTCAGGACCAGCGCGCCCGCGCTGCCCGCGCCGTAGTTCTGGTTCTCGCCCAGGGCCATCTTGTAGAGCTCGACCAGCGGCGGCATGCCCCAGGTGGCCTTGCCCAGCAGGATGAAGAACTCGTCGAAGGCCTGGTAGGCGGCGATCAGCAGCAGCAGGATCACCGCGGTGGACGTGGCCCGCAGCTGGGGCAGGGTGATGTACCGGAAGGTCTGCCAGCCCGGCTTGGCGCCGTCGATGGCGGCGGCCTCGTACAGCTCCCGCGGGATGTTCTGGAGCGCCGCGAGGAACAGGATCATGTAGAAGCCGGACTGGAGCCAGAGCCGGACGCTCACGATGACCAGCCAGTACCACGGCGGGTCGGGGTTGCCGAGCCAGGCGATGTTCTCCACGCCGAACCAGCCGATGACCGTGTTGGCCAGGCCGAAGCGGACGCCGTTGAAGATGGACATCTTCCAGATGAGCGCGGCGGCGGCGTAACTCACCGCGGTCGGCAGGAAGAACACCGAGCGGACGAACGCCCGCATGAACCGCAGCCGGTTCACCAGCAGCGCCAGACCCAGCGACAGCGCCCAGGTCACCGGCACGATGAACAGGGCGAACACGGTGAACGTGACGAGGGAGTTGCGGAAGTCGGTGTCCGTGAGGATCGCGCGGTAGTTCTCCAGGCCGACGAACTCGCTGGGGGTGACGGTGAACCGGGCCTCGAAGAAGCTGAGATACAGGCTCCAGCCGATGGGCACGAAGACGAAGATCACCAGGCCGACGAGGAACGGCCCGGTGAAGAGCCAGAAGTTGAAGGCGCGACTCGCCCCGAGGCCCCGCCGCGACCGGCCCTTGGCGGGCTCGGCCGGGGCGGGGGAGGAGGCGACCCCGCGCGTGGTGGTGGTCGACATGTCGAGATCCGTCCGGTGGCCTATCCGAAGAGCTTCGTGAGCTCGGTGTCGACCTTCTTCTCGGCGGCGGCGAGCTGCGCCTTGGGATCGCCGTCCTTGCGGACCGAGTTGGCGACGACGTCGTTGACCGCGGCGATCATCGCCTGCGTCCAGCCGATGTTGTCGAAGTGGCCGAACTCGTTGAACAGCTTGACGCCGTCGGCCGGCAGACCGGTCTTGAGCTTGGTGGCGGCCTCACCGATGGAGGCGCGCGGCGGGATGTGGAAGCCGTAGGACAGGGCCCAGTCCTCCTGGTACTTCTTCTGGTCGATCCACAGCCACTTCACGTACTCCTTGGCCGCCTCGACGTTCTTGCCCTTGGCGTTGACGAACATCGACCAGCCGCCGTTGGCGACCGACTGGCGGCCCGCCGAACCGACCTTCGGGAAGGGGAAGATGCCGATGTCGTCGCCGAGCGCCTCGATCATCGCGGGCATCGCCCACATGCCGCACCACTGGATCGCGGTCAGGCCCTGGGTGAAGGCGGAGGGGTCCCACCAGTCGGTGGGGGCGTCAAGGAGCAGGTTGCCGCTGGTGAACAGGGAGCGCAGCTGGGTGAGACCGGCGGCGACGGCGTCCGTGTTGAAGGCGGGCTTGTTGTCGGCGGTGAGGGTGTCCGCGCCGGCCGACCAGATCAGCGGGTTCTGCACCGTGGTGAGGTCGTTGCCGAGGAAGGCGCCCTTGACCTTGCTGGTGGTCAGCTTGTCCGCGGCCTCGATCAGCTCCTCCAGCGTCTGCGGAACCTCGATCTTCGCCTTCTCCAGCAGCGAGGGCCGGTAGAAGAAGAACTGCGGGTCGTCGATCATGCGGACGCCGTAGATCTTCCCGTCGACCGTGTGCGAGTCGATGTCCGCCTGGTTGAAGTCGCTCTTGACGGGCTCGATGATGTCGGTCAGATCCGCCACCTGGCCGCTCTTGACGAGCTGGATCTGCGGGTGGAACTCGAAGACGTCCGGCGCGTTCTTGGTGAGCAGCGCGGCGAACAGCTTCTGCTCGAAGTTGTTGCCGGTGATCCACTGGGTGGTGATGTTCGCTTCCTTGTACGCCTTCGCGTAGCGCTTGATGGCCTGTTCGGTGCCCGCCTCGCCGTAGGCGTGGAAGTACTGGACCAGGGTGTCACCCGAACTGCCGCCGCCCCGGCCGTTGTTGCCGCCGCACGCGGCCAGCGTTCCGGCGGCGGCCATGCCCGCAGCGGCACGGAAGACGGAGCGACGGGACCAGTTGCTGTTGCTCATTGCCGACATGCTGACGTCCTTGTCTGTTGTACGGCTACGGCACGGAGCCCCTGACCGGCGGCTCGGCACGCGATGGCGCAAATGGCGTTGCGGAGCGGGACGTTAACCTTCGGCTAAGGCTTCGGCAAGGGGTTGGACGAAGTCTGTTCGAAGCGTTGCTGTCCGTTCGGGATGCCGGACGCCGACACGGTCCGGACCACGGCCGGAGAGTCTTCAACTGGCCCTGGAAGGCGCCCTGTCAGCGGGAATTGCGGGCCTTCGCGCGTCCCGGCGCGGCACGCTTCGCGGACGTTCGCTGACCGACCGACTGCAACGCCCCCTCCAGCGCGAACGTCGCCGCGCCCAGGCACACCGGATCGGTCGGGATGGGGGAGAGGACGATCTCGGTGGCCGCCGTCGGACGCGGCAGCGCGTGCCGCGCGACGGCCTCGCGCACCGCGAGGACCAGGGGTTCGCCGAGAGCGGCGGCGACCCAGCTGCTGAGCACGACCACCTCGGGGTTGAACAGGTTGACCAGGTCGGCGATCCCGGCGCCGAGATAGCGCACCGTGTCCCGGACCACCTCCGCAGCCACCGCGTCGCCGCCCTTCAGCCCCCGGGCCAGCGCGGCGATCGTCGCCGTCTGGTCCTCCGCGTGCAGCAGCGCGCTGCCGGGATGCGTCTCCCGGAGCGTCAGCATGATCCCGGACGCGCCGACGTACGCCTCCACGCACCCGTGCTTGCCGCACCGGCACTCCCGGCCGTCCAGCACGATCGTCGTGTGGCCCCACTCGCCGGCGCTGTTGCTCACCCCCCGGTGCAGGCCGCCGCCCAGCAGCAGCCCGGCGCCCACACCGGTCCCCAGGTTCACCACCACGGCGTCCCCGCGCCCGCGCGCCGCCCCGAACCACAGCTCGGCGACCGCGCTCGCGCGCAGCGGATTGTCCAAGTAGAGGGGATAGGCGAGGTGTTCGGTGAGCAGATCGAGCAACGGCACGTCGTGCCAGTCCCAGTTGGGCGCGTACTCCGACACCCCCGTGTCCCGGTCCACCTGCCCCGGCACGCTCACCCCGACGCCGAGCACCCGGGCGCCCTCGACCCCGGCCTGCGCCACCACCGAGCCGACCGCCGCGGCGACGTGCCCGACGACCTGCTCGGGCAGGCTCTCGCCGGGACGGACGTCCTCCTCCGCGCGGGCCAGCACGTTCAACGCCAGGTCGAACAGCTCGACATGGACGTACGTCTCCGCGATGTCCACCCCGATCAGCGCGCCCCCCGACGCGTTGACGGCCACCAGGCCCCGGGGACGGCCGCCCGCCGAGTCCTCGAAACCGACCTCCGTGATCATGCGCAGGTCGAGCAGTTCACCGACGAGCGTGGCCACCGTGGCCAGGCTCAGTCCGGTGGCCGCGGCCAGCTCCTGCCGGGACGTCGGGGACTCGGCGATGATCTGGCGGAGCACCTCGTAGCGGTTCGCGGTACGGATGTCGCGTGAGGTGCCGCGCTTCATCGGCCGTCCCTCCCTGGCAGGCACATGCCGGGCCGACGTCGGCACCGGCGCGGCGCAAGGCTATGGCCTGCCGGAGATGTTCGACAAGGGGTTAGGAAAGGGGCTGTACAAAGTCAGCCGCCCAGGGTCTCCCGCACGAAAGCGTTGGCGAATTTCCCCTCCGCGTCGAGCTCCGAGGCCAGCGCCCGGAAGGCGTCGAGCCGCGGATAGAGCCCCCGCAGCGCCGCCCCCGACGTGGTGAAGACCTTCCCCCAGTGCGGCCTGGCCGCGAACGCCTCCAGCGCCTCCTCCAGCCGCCGCACCACCGGCAGCACGGCCGCGGTGTCCGCGATCCAGGTGAAGTGCAGCGCCACGGTGTCCCGCCCGTACGACGGGCTCAGCCACTGCTCGTCGGCCGCGACCGTCCGCACCTCGCAGATCTGGAGCACCCCGGCGATCTCCTCCCGGATCCCGTCCACGGCGGTCAGCGCCTCGACCGCGTGCGCGCGCGGCAGCAGATACTCCGACTGGAGCTCCTCGCCGCTGCTCGGCGTGAACTCGGCCCGGAAATGGGGCAGTCGCTCGTGCCACGGCCCCGGCACCCCGAACTGCTCGGTGCAGTTGACCGCGGGCATCCCCGGCACCGGATGCTGCTTCTCGCTCGCGGGCTCCGCCCACGGGAAGTCGCCGAGCGGCTGGTCGGTGCGCCGCTTCACCCACACCTGACGGAAGCCCGGCGCCCGCCAGTCGGTGAACAGGCTCACGCTGTACGCCGCCGACATGACCGTCTCGAACGCCGCCCGGTCCAGCCCTTCCAGGGGGAGTTCGGTGAACACGCGCTGCTCGACGTCGTACGTCGGCTCCAGGTCCAGGGTGAGCGCGGTGACCGCGCCGAGCGCGCCCAGCGAGGTCACCGCCCCGCCGAACCGCTCGTCGCCCCGGCCGATCGTGACCGCCGACCCGTCCGCGACGACCAGCTCCACCTCGCGCACCGCAGAACCCAGCGGGCCGTTGCCCACCCCCGAGCCGTGCGTGCCGGTCGCGACGGAACCGGCCACCGAGATGTGCGGCAGGGACGCCATGTTGGGCAGCGCGAACCCGTGCGCGTGCACCGCGCGGGCGAGTTCCGCGTACCGGACCCCGCCGCCGACCCGCACCGTCCGGGCGGCCGTGTCGACGTCGACCGTCGAGGGGAGACCGGCGACCGAGAGCAGGACGCCGTCGGCGCCCGGCTCCGCGATCTCGTTGAAGGAGTGCCCGCTGCCCAGCACCCGCACCTTCGCGCTCCCCGCCACGAGGGCGCCGAGCGCCTCCGGCGAGTCCGGGCGCAGCACCTCCTTCGCCGCGTACGTGATGTTGCCCGCCCAGTTGGTGACCATGTCCGTCATCCTCGTCCCTTGCGCCCACTTGGTACGCGTTGACCCTCTCATCCGCCCCCGCCTAACGTAGAGAGCGGTTTCTCCCCACCCGTTCGGAGGCCGTCACCTTGCCCGAGCGTCCCCAGGCGCTGTTCGCCATGACCGCCCAGAACCTGCCCCTGCTCTTCCCGCCCCCGGTGCTCGACCTGCTGCGGGAGCACGTGGACATCGACCCCGGCCTCGTCGCCGAGGACTTCACCGACCCCGGCGTCCGGGAGGCACTGGCCCGCACCGAGATCCTCGTCACCGGCTGGGGCTGCCCACCGCTCGACGACGCCGTCCTCGACGCCGCCCCGAAACTCCGCGCGGTCCTGCACGCCGCCGGTTCGGTCAAGGGCTTCGCCACGCCCGGCCTCTGGCGGCGCGGCATCGCCGTCTCCTCGGCCGCCGACGCCAACGCCCTGCCCGTCGCCGAGTACACCCTCGGGGTGATCCTGCTCGCCGGGAAGGACGTCTTCGCCCGCCGCGAGCGGCTGCGCGCCGACCGTGCCCATCCCGGCTGGGGCGTCGTGCCCGGCATCGGCAACCACGGCCGCCGTGTCGGCGTCATCGGGGCCTCCCGGATCGGCCGCCGGGTCATCGAGCTGCTGCGCCCCTTCGACCTGCGGGTGAGCCTGACCGACCCGTACGTCGACGAGGCCGGCGCCGCCGCGCTCGGCGTCCCGCTCCTGCCGCTGGACGAGCTGCTGCGCACCTCCGAGATCGTGACGGTCCACGCCCCGGAGACCCCTGGCACCCGGCACCTGATCGGCCGCCGCGAACTGGCCCTGATGCCCGACGGCGCCGTGCTGGTCAACACCGCGCGCGGCTCCCTCGTCGACACCGACGCCCTCGTCGACGAACTGCGCTCCGGCCGCCTGACCGCCGTCCTCGACGTCACCGACCCCGAGCCGCTCCCCGCCGGCTCGCCGCTGTACGACCTGCCCGGCGCCTTCGTCACCCCGCACCTGGCGGGCTCCCAGGGCAACGAACTGCCCCGCCTCGGCCTGGCCGTCGCCGAGGAGGCGGGGCGCCTGTCACGGGGTGAGCGGCCGGCCCACCCGGTCGACGCCACGGTGTGGGAGAACGGGGCCTGAGCTCGGGGATCGGCTGGACGGGGAGGGGCGGTCCGGGCGGCACGCGCCACCGGGGCGGTCGGTGCCGGTGCCGGTGTCGATGGCGGCTGCGGTGGCGGCTGTGCCGGTGGTCGCTCCGGAGTCCGTGGCGGCGCAGGCATTCCCTTCGAGCCTCTTCCCGGGACCGGCCCCGCCCAGGAACCGGCCCCGCCCCGGGACCGGCGTCCGTGCGAGCGGAGGGGGCCTCGGCCGGGCGGCGCTGACACGATCCTCGGCGGCGCCTTCGTCCGCCGTCTCGGCGCGGTCGCCGAGGGGCGGCCCCTGGCGCTGTCCACCGTCCACGGGCGTGACGACCGGACGAAGCACGTCCACGGCCCCGCGGCGGGCCGCGAGCTTCGCCGGAGGGCGCCCGGTGTGCGTCACCGTCACGCGCGTGGCCGGGCCGGTCCTCGCCCGTGCCGTGGTCGAGCGCGCCGCGCCCGGTCGGTGGGCTCACGCCAGGAGACCCGGCCGCAAGGGGCCGGGTGCGACCGCACCGCCGCGCGGCGAGGCCTGCGTCAGGATCCGCACCGGGCGCGCCGAGAACAGGCTGTGGGCTGGTGTGCCGTCGCTCACCTTGGTGGGGGTGCCCCCGTGAACGACCCCGTACCCTCTCGGCCGAAACGCCCTTTACCGGGGCATATCGCCGACCCGAGGGGACCCGGTACGCGTGCCGGGCGGGCGGGGGCATACCGTGAGGAGTCGAACGCGTCGGTCGTGAGGAGATGACGGATGGGCAGCCGTACCGCGCTGGTCGAGGATCTGATGGAGAGGTTCCCGCATGTGCCGCGGGAAGCCGTCTTCAAGGAGGACCTGCTGCGAGGGGGCGTGGCCTTCGACCCGTCGGCGCTCAGCGACAACGAGTCCGGAGACGTCAAGCCGAAGTCGTACTTCATCTTCTCCTTCGACCACGGCACCCTCCCCGAGCTGGGCGAGGCCGCGCTCCGGCGCCCCCCGGAGGAGATCATCCTCACGGGCGGGCCGTACGACCTGCGCAGGACCGTGGTGTCGGTGCGGGTGAACCCGTCCTCGCCCTACCGGGTCGCCTCCGACGACGAGGGCGTGCTCGGCCTCTACCTCGACGGCAAGCGCATCGCCGACGTCGGGGTGCCGCCGATGCCGGAGTACTACAAGCACAAGCTCTCCAACGGGAAGTCCGTGATGGAGGTCGCCCCGACCATCCAGTGGGGCTATCTGATCTATCTGACCGTCTTCCGGGTGTGCCAGTACTTCGGCGCCAAGGAGGAGTGCCAGTACTGCGACATCAACCACAACTGGCGCCAGCACAAGGCCGCGGGGCGGCCCTACACCGGCGTCAAGGACGTGGAGGAGGTCCTGGAGGCGCTGGAGATCATCGACCGGTACGACACCGCGAAGACCTCCACCGCCTACACGCTCACCGGCGGCGCCATCACCAAGACGGTCGCCGGGCGCGACGAGGCCGACTTCTACGGCCACTACGCCAAGGCCATCGAGGAGCGCTTCCCGGGCCGCTGGATCGGCAAGGTCGTCGCCCAGGCGCTGCCCAAGGACGACGTCCAGCGCTTCAAGGACTACGGCGTGCAGATCTACCACCCCAACTACGAGGTGTGGGACGAGTACCTGTTCAAGCTGCACTGCCCGGGCAAGGAGCGGTACGTCGGCCGCGACGAGTGGCACAAGCGCATCCTGGACTCCGCCGAGATCTTCGGCGCCCGCAACGTGATCCCCAACTTCGTGGCCGGCGTGGAGATGGCCGAGCCCTTCGGGTTCAAGACGGTCGACGAGGCGATCGAGTCGACCACCGAGGGCCTGCGCTTCTTCATGTCGCACGGCATCACGCCCCGCTTCACCACCTGGTGCCCCGAGCCCACCACCCCGCTCGGCAAGGCCAATCCGCAGGGCGCGCCGCTGGAGTACCACATCCGGCTGCTCCAGGCGTATCGCCAGACGATGGAGGACTTCGGTCTCTCCTCGCCTCCCGGTTACGGCGAACCCGGCCCCGGCCGCGCCGTGTTCTCCGTGAGCTCCTTCATGGACAGCCTCCCTGCTCAGGAGCCGGTCGAGGCCCAGTAGGCGCGCGCCTCGCCCAACTGCCCCGACTACAACCGCATATCGAAGAGGGCCCGGATCGAGACATCCGGGCCTTCTTCGCGTATGTCTCCAGGAGCAACCGGCGCAACACGCGCAACAGCGGCGACGCGGCGTGGGCGCCGTCGAACGCGCGGTAACCGAATTTGAATAGCCAGCTTGTCAGTTGTGCGGGAACCGTGAAAAGCTCGTGCATCGCCGCGAGGACCCCCACAACTCTGTTGCCAATAAGGTGAGTTGACCTCGCATCCGGATGCAGGAGACCGATGCCCGACCTGCCGACCCCCCAGGACGCCACCGAGGCGGCGCTGTTCTCCGAGTGCTGGGACGCCGTCCTCTCGTACGCCGACCTGTGCACGGCCGGATCCAGTGCGGCCACACAGCTGGCCACCGAAGCCTTCGCCCTCGGCATGCGCGAGGCCCGCACCGACACGGGCCCGGCCCGCACCCTCGGCCGCCGCACGCTCCGGCTGCCCGTGATCCCCCTCCTGCTGACCGCCGTTCGCGCCACGGCGGCCTCCTGGGAGGAGGGCGGCCAGGGGCACGAACTCGACCCCGACCTCCGCCTGTGGCTCAACTCCGAGAAGGCCGCACGCTACACCGGGCCGCCGCTCAAGCGCCCGCTCGCGCTGCGCGGACTGCGGGACATGCAGGAGGCCGACGCCGACCTGCTGTGGCTCGCCGAGGTGGAGTCGCTGCCGCTGTCCGTGGTGGCCCGCCGCCTCGGCCTCGACCCGGCCACCGTGTCCGAGGAACTCGCCCAGGTACGCGGCCTGTTCCGGGACCGCTCCCACCGCAACCACCTCGACACCCCGATGGACGCGCACTGCCGCAGCTACGCCCGGCTGCTCGACGCGCTCACCCGCTCCTCCACCTCCGCCGGAACCCCGGACGACCTGTCCCGGCACCTGTCGACCTGTGTGCAGTGCGCCGAGGCCGCCGCGTGTCTGCGGCTGCCCGGCGGCGGCCTGCCCGCCGCGCTCGCCGGCGGCGTGATCGGCTGGGGCGGCCTCGCCTACCTCGAACGCCGGCGCCGGGCCGCGGAGGTACGCCTGGGCGCCGGACGCCCCGACCCGGCCGACGCGGGGCCCGCCGACCCGGGCGCGCAGAAGGCCCGGCTGGTGCGCAGCGCGCTGCTCGTCACCGCCGTCCTGGTCTCCGTGCTCGCCCTCGGCGTGTCGATGATGCCGATGGGTGACGACATGGACGACGGCGCCGCCGCCCCCGTCGACTCCTCCGCCGACCGGCAGCCCGTCGCCGCCGACCCCGGCCTGCCGGACGCCACGACCCGCCCCGTGAGCACGCCCCCGCCCACCCCGTCCGCGAGCGGCACCCGCAGCGAGGCCGAGGACGGCACCCAGGGCAGGAACAACCCCGACCCCGAACCCCAGGGCACCACGTCCTCCGCGCCGCGCGACGACGGCTCGTCCGGCACCGGCGAACACGCCGCGTGCACCTACGAGTACACCCTCGTCAACCAGTGGCCCGACGGCTTCCAGGCCACCGTCTCCGTCACCACCGAGCAGGCGCTGAGCAGTTGGCAGGTCGCCTGGACCTTCGAGGACGGCCAGAAGGTCACGCAGATGTGGGACGCGAGCTTCGGCCAGAGCGGCGGTCGCGTCACGGCGACGGCCGCCCAGTACAACAAGTCCGTCGCCGCGGACTCCACCGTCACCTTCGGCTTCCTCGCCTCCTGGCAGGGCGCCAACTCCCCGGCCGGGGACCTGACCCTGAACGGCGACGCCTGCACCAAGTCCTGACCGGGACCGTTCGTCGATTCCCGAGTCGTCGATTCCCCGGTCGTTAATTCCGTTGACGGACCCGAGGGGGCTCCGGCTACGGTGTGGTTGTTCTCGCCGAGCGAGCCGTGAAGAGGAGGTGTTGACCGATGGCTGTCACTGCGCTGAGCGCTGCCCGCATCCAGATCATCAGGTCCATCTCCTCCGTGGCCGCCGGCTGACACCCATCTCCTGAGCCGGGGCCGCCCTTCGAAGGGTCACCCTTGACTTCCGGTTCCGCCTCCACCGTTTCCACCACCACTCACTCCGCGCTCGCTCCCTACGGCTGGGACGAGGCGTGGGCGGCCGAGTTCGCCCCCTACGCGGCCGAAGGACTCCTGCCCGGACGTGTGCTCCGGGTCGACCGCGGACAGTGCGACGTCCTCACCGCCGAGGGCGTCCTGCGCGCCGACACCGCGTTCGTCACCCCGCACGACCCGATGCGCGTCGTGTGCACGGGCGACTGGGCCGTCGTCGAACCCGGCGGCAACCCGCGCTACGTCCGCACGTACCTCCCGCGCCGTACCGCGTTCGTGCGCTCCACCTCCTCCAAGCGGTCCGAGGGCCAGATCCTCGCCGCCAACGTCGACCACGCCATCGTCGCCGTGTCGCTGGCCGTCGAACTCGACCTCGGCCGCGTCGAGCGGTTCCTCGCCCTCGCCTGGGAGAGCGGGGCCCAGCCCGTGGTCGTCCTCACCAAGGCCGACCTCGTGCCCGACCCGGTCACCCTCGCGCACCTCGTCGAGGACGTGGAGACGACCGCGCCCGGCGTGCCCGTCCTCACCGTCAGCGCCCTCGACGGCGACGGGCTCGACGTCCTCACCGCGACCGTCGCCGACGGCACGGCCGTCCTGCTCGGACAGTCCGGCGCCGGGAAGTCCACCCTCGCGAACGCGCTCGTCGGTGAGGACGTCATGGACGTCAAGGCCGCGCGGGACGTCGACGGGAAGGGCCGGCACACGACCACCACCCGCAACCTGCTCGCCCTGCCCGGCGGTGGGGTCCTCATCGACACCCCCGGCCTGCGCGGGGTCGGCCTGTTCGACGCCGAGAGCGGGGTCGGGCAGGTGTTCGCCGAGATCGAGGACCTGGCGCGGGACTGCCGCTTCCAGGACTGCGCGCACTCCGGTGAACCGGGGTGCGCGGTGCTCGCCGCCATCGACGACGGGGCGCTGCCGCAGCGGCGGCTCGACAGCTACCGGAAGCTGATCCGGGAGAACCAGCGGATCGTCGCCAAGACGGACGCGCGGGTCCGCGCCGAGATCCGGAAGGACTGGAAGCGGCGCGGGGCGGAGGGGAAGGCGGCGATGGAGGCGAAGCGGGGTCGTTGGACGTGACGCGTCGGCGCCGCCAGGGTCGTTGGACGTGACGCCTCAGGGGGTGCCTCGGGGTGTGGCGGGGCGGGTGCGGGTGGTTCGTGGCCGGTCGCGCAGTTCCCCGCGCCCCTGAAAGCAGGACGGTGCCCGCGCCCGGCGGCACAGGGCACCGTCCGAGCCCCGAAACCCCCTGACCGCACCGCACCGCACCGCGACGGAAAGCCCCCTGCGCGCACCCGCAGCGAGCGACAGCCCCTGCCCGTGCCCAAAGGCGACGGGCAGGGGCTGTCTGTGCCCGCAGCGAATGGCAGGCCCTGCCCGTGCCCGAGGTCAACGGTGGCCTCCGCCTGTGCCCGAAGCGCATGGCAGCCCCTGCCCGTGCCCGAAGCCGACGGCAGGCCCGTCCGCCGAAGGTGGATGCGCATGGTCCGTGTCTGAGGCTGAACGGCATCCCGGTCCATCGGAAGGTGCGGGCACCCCGCCTCCGCCCGATGGCACTGGTACCTCTGCCCTCGTCCCCGCCCAATGGCACTGGTACCTCTGCCCTCGTCCCCGCCCGAAGGCGACGGCAATGGCTGCCCGTGCCGAAGCCAACGGCGGCCACCGCCCGTGCCTGAAGGCGATGGCAGCCCCGTCTGCTCGCCTCCGCCCGACGGCGGGCACCTCCGCCCTCGCCCCCACCAGAAGGCAGTGCCACCTGGCCCTTGCCCCATGGCGGCGGCGCCCCCGTCGGTCCACCTCCGCCTGAAGGCAACGGCACCCCCGAAGACGTCGGCACCTCGTCCGCAGCCCATGGCACCGGCACCGGCACCGGCCCCCCCGGCCCCGCCCGAAGCCCACGTCACTGCCCCCGCCCCCGCCTCCCCGTCCACAAACACGCGCCGCACCCCCGCCATCGCCGAAGGCACCCCCACCGTCGTGTCCGATTCCCGCCAGCCCGGCGAGGGCGTCATCGCCCACACTGGATCCCGTGATGGACGAGGACAGCAGGTACGAGGCGGTGCGGAGCCGGGACGGGCGGTTCGACGGGGAGTTCTTCTTCGCGGTGCGGACCACCGGCATCTACTGTCGGCCCAGTTGCCCGGCGATCACGCCGAAGCGGCGCAACGTGCGGTTCTTCGCGACGGCCGCCGCCGCGCAGGGCTCGGGGTTCCGGGCCTGCCGGCGGTGCCGGCCGGACGCCGTGCCGGGGTCGGCCGAGTGGAACGTGCGGGCCGACGTGGTGGGCCGGGCGATGCGCCTGATCGGGGACGGGATCGTCGACCGTGAGGGCGTCGCCGGGCTCGCCGGCCGGCTCGGGTACAGCGCCCGGCAGGTGCAGCGGCAGCTCACCGCCGAACTCGGCGCCGGGCCCGTCGCGCTCGCCCGCGCGCAGCGCTCGCACACCGCGCGCGTGCTGCTCCAGACCACCGGCCTGCCGGTGACGCACATCGCGTTCGCGTCCGGATTCGCCAGCGTGCGCCAGTTCAACGACACGATCCGCACCGTGTACGCGGCGACCCCCACCGAACTGCGGGCCGCCGCCCCCGGCACCCGGCCCACGGCCACCCCCACCGCGGGGGTCCCGCTGCGGCTCGCGTTCCGCGGACCCTACGCGTCCGGCGCCGTCTTCGACCTGCTCGCCGCCGAGGCCGTGCCCGGTGTCGAGGAGGTCACCGGACCCGGCGGTCGCCGCACCTACCGGCGCACCCTGCGGCTGCCGTACGGCACCGGCATCGCCGCCGTCGGCGAACGGGCCCGCGGCCGGCTCGACGCCCGGCTGCACCTCACCGACCTGCGGGACCTGACCACCGCCGTGGGACGGCTGCGCCGCCTGTTCGACCTGGACGCCGACCCGTACGCCGTCGACGAACGGCTCGGCGCCGACCCCCGCCTCGCGCCCCTCGTCGCCGCCCGCCCCGGACTGCGCTCGCCCGGCACCACCGACCCCGAGGAGTTCGCCGTACGGGCGCTCGTCGGACCGGCCGGGGCCGAGCGGCTCGTGGCGCGGTACGGCAAGGCCCTCGACGCGCCCTGCGGCACCCTCACCCACCTGTTCCCGGAACCGGCGGCACTGGCCGGGACCGGCGGACCCCTGGGCGCCCTCGCCACCGCCCTCGCCGACGGCGCCGTACGGCTGGACCCGGGCGCCGACCGCGACGAGGCGCAGGTCGCGCTGCTCACCCTGCCCGGCCTGGACGCCCGCACCGCCGCCGCCGTGCGCACCCGCGCCCTCGGCGACCCGGACGTGGCGCCGCCCGGCGAGGACACGCCCGACAGCTGGCGCCCCTGGCGCTCCTACGCCCTGCTCCACCTGCGCACCGCAGGACAACACCTGCGCGCCCCAGCACAACACCTGCGCACCGCAGGACGACGGAAGGACCCCCGATGACCACCCTGTACAGCCGCGTCGACAGCCCCGTCGGACCCCTCCTGCTCACCGCCGACCCGGCCACCGGAGCCCTGACCTCCCTGTCCGTGCCGGGGCAGAGGAACGGCCGGAGCGTACAGCCCGGCTGGCGGGCCGACCCCGGGCCCTTCCGGGAGGCGCGACAGCAGCTCGACGCCTACTTCGCCGGGGAGCTCAAGGAGTTCCGGCTGGAGCTGCGCACCGAGGGCACCGCCTTCCGGGAGCAGGTGTGGAACGCCCTCGACACCGTTCCCTACGGGGCGACCACGACGTACGGGGAGATCGCCGCCCGGATCGGCGCATCGCGCGCCGCCGTACGGGCCGTCGGCGGGGCGATCGGGGCCAATCCGCTGCTGATCGTCCGGCCGTGCCATCGGGTGATCGGCGCCGACGGCTCCCTGACCGGGTACGCGGGCGGCCTGGAACGCAAGACGGCCCTGCTCACCCTGGAGGGCGTCGACCTCCAGGGCCCCTGACCGGCACCGCTACCCCCACAGCACCGCCCCCAGCCACGCCCCCGTGATCAGGAGACAGGTGAACAGCTCCGCCAGCACGCTGGAGCCGCCCTCCCGCATCACCGTCCGCAGCGCCGCCCGCGCCTTCGCGTGGCTCCCGAGCCGGCGGCGCTCGTACAGGTAGACGCCGCCCAGGAAGCCGGGGACCGCGCCGAGGACGGGAACCAGGAAGAAGCCGAGGAACGCGCCGGTGCCCGCGTACACCGCCATCCGGGGGGTCGCGCCGCTCGCGCGCAGCCGGCGGGGCGGCAGGCACCAGCGCACCACCTGGGACAGGAACAGCACGACGGTGGCCCCCACCAGTACGCCCCACGCGAGGGGCCGGGGGTCCTTCAGCGCCCACCACAGGACGGCCGCCCACACGAGCCACGACCCCGGCACCCCGGGCACCAGCACTCCGACGAGGCCCAGCACAAGGACCAGGCCGACCAGCACGAGGTCCCACACTCCCATCTGTCCAGAGTGCAGGAGCCCGCGAGAACCCGCAGGTCACCATCGTTCCCGCAGGTCACGTCAGCGCCGGTCGCGCGGGGCGGCCGTCACCCGCGGGCCACCCAGCTCCGTTCGTAGGCGTGCCAGCCGAGCTGGAGCCGGGTCGTCACCCCGGCCAGCTCCATCAGCCGCTTCACCCGGCGCTGCACGGTCCGCAGTCCCAGGTCGAGCTGTTTGGCCACGCTCGCGTCGGTCATCCCCGCCAGCAGCAGGGACAGGACCTCCAGGTCGGTGCCGTCGGGGCCGTCCCGTTCCTCCTCCCGCACCCCCGAGGCGCCGAGGCGCAGCGGCAGCGCGTCCCGCCACACCGACTCGAACAGCCCCGAGAGCAGCTCCAACAGTCCGCTCGCGTGCACGACCAGCGCGGCCGGTTCGGCGGCCGGGGAGGTCAGCGGCACCAGCGCCTGCGACCGGTCGGCGACGACCAGCTTGGTCGGCACCCGGTCCACGACCCGCACCTCCTCGTCGCGGCCGAGCGCGGCGGACAGCTCGGTGATGCCGTGCGGCAGGTCCAGGACGGACCGCTCCACGACCACCCGGTAGCGCACCCCGCGCCCGGCGGCCTGCTCCTCGGCGTCGTTGTCCATGCCGGAGACCACGGTCGGGTTACCGCTGACCAGCGCGCACACCTCGTCGCTCGCGCCGAGCTGCAACTGGAGGAACCGCTGGGCGACGGCCCCCGCCCCGCTCACCACCTCGACCAGGTCGTGCACCGCCGGTTCGGCCGCCGCCGACCGGTACTCCTCGGCGAGCAGCGCCGCCGCCAGCTCCGCCCGGTCCAGCTCGTGCCGCTGCTGGGCGAGCAGCGCGCCCAGGGCGACAGCGGGCGGCGCGGCGACCCAGCGGCCGGGACGCGCCGAGGACTGGGCGGCCAGACCGTGCCGCTCCAGGAGCCTGAGGGCGCGCTCGGTGTCGTGCTCGCCCAGCGCCAGCCGCCGCGCGAGATCGGGCACCTCCGCCGCGCCCACGGACACCAGCGCCCGGTACGCCGCCTCGTGCCCGTCGTCCAGTCCCAGCGCACCCAGCATCGACCGCCGCCCTCCCCGAACCCCACCCAAGCGAACCGAACGCGACCCGACCCGGGTGAACGAAGCCGAACCCGTCCGCCCCGACCCGACGGGACACGGCCGCACCCGTGCGACCCGCCCCGACCGTCCCGTGGCGGGAACCGGCCACGGCGCATACCCGCCGCGCACATCATCCCCGCACCACCCGCCCCTCTGCCATCGTGGCGCCACCGCAGCATCAACCACCGTCCGTACAGCCCGTCTTGGGCCGATTCGGCCTGGGCTCCCGAGCCCGCGGGCACACGGCGACACGGCAGAGGAGCGATCTTGGCGAGAGCGAGAGCGAGAGCGAGAGCGAGAGCGATACGCCGTACGGCCCTTGGGGCGGCGACCGCCGCCGTCCTGGCCGTCACGACAGCGGCGCCCACGCAGGCGGCCGGGGAACCGGGACCGCTGACCGGCAGCCGGGCCTCCTCCGGCGCCGGGTCCGTCGTCACCCTCGTCACCGGGGACCGGGTCCTCGTCACGGAGGACGGGGCCACCGCCCTGCCCGGCGCCGACGGCACGACCCCCTTCACCCAGACCCGCCAGGTCGGCGACGACCTGTACGTCTATCCCGAGCGCGCGACCCGGGCGCTGGCCGCCGGGCGGGTGGACGAGGAACTCTTCAACGTCACGGGCCTGGTCCGGCAGGGCTACGACGACGCGCACACCGACGCGCTGCCGGTGATCGCGACCTACGACCGCGCGGTCACCGCCCGCAGCGTCCCGAGGACCCCGCGCGGCGCGGAACGCGACCTCGTCCTCGCCTCCGTCGACGGGGTCGCCCTGGACGCCGACAAGGCGCGGGCCGGGGACTTCTGGGCCGACGTCAGCGAGGGGGCCGGGCTGAAGAAGCTGTGGCTGGACTCCAAGGTGGAGGCCACCCTCGACCGTTCGACGCGGCAGGTGCGCGCCCCGGAGGCCTGGGCCGCCGGATACGACGGCACGGGCACCAAGGTCGCCGTCCTGGACACCGGCGTCGACGCCGACCACCCCGACCTCAAGGGCCGGATCACCGCCGCGGAGAACTTCACCGACTCCGAGGACACCACCGACCACCAGGGCCACGGCACCCACACCACCTCCACCGTCGGCGGCACCGGCGCCGCGAGCGACGGCCGGAACAAGGGCGTCGCCCCCGGCACGGACCTGCTCAACGGCAAGGTCCTGAACGACTACGGCTCCGGCGAGACCTCCTGGATCATCGCCGGTATGCAGTGGGCCGTCGACCAGGGCGCCGACGTCGTCTCCATGAGCCTCGGCAACCCGTCGCGCACCGACTGCTCGGACCCGATGGCCCAGGCCACCGAGGAACTCGCCCGCGCCCACCAGGACACCCTGTTCGTCATCGCCGCCGGCAACACCGGGCCCGCCGTCAACACGGTCTCCTCGCCGGGCTGCGCCCCGAGCGTCCTGACCGTCGGCGCCGTCGACCGCGACGACTCCACGGCCTCCTTCTCCAGCCGCGGCCCCGTGTACGGCTCGCACACCCTCAAGCCCGAGATCACCGCCCCCGGCGTCGAGATCTCCGCCGCCAGTGCGGGCGGCCGGGGCGTCTACGCCTACCGGTCCATGAGCGGTACGTCGATGGCGACCCCGCATGTCGCCGGCGCCGCCGCGATCGTGAAGCAGCGCCACCCCGACTGGAGCGCCGCCGAGATCAAGGCCGCCCTCGTGTCGTCGGCCGAGACGGACATCCCCGGTGACGTCCGCGAGACCGGCGGCGGGCGCCTCGACGTGAAGGCCGCGATCGACCAGAGCGTGCTCGGGGCCGCCGCCGTCCAGGCGGGTGCCTTCACCTGGCCGCAGGACCGCAGCGACCGGACGACCGTCTCCGTGCCCTACACCAACACCACCGGCAGGGCGGTGCAGTTGAGGCTGTCGGTCACCGGGGTCACCGGCAACGACGGCTCCGCCGTCCGCTCCCCGGTCGCCCGCCTCGGCACCGGCACGGTCACCGTCCCGGCCGGCCGCACCGTCCAGGTCCCGCTGCGGATCGACCCGACGGCGAGCCTCCGGCGCGCCCAGTACGGCGACATCACGGGCCGCGTCCTCGCCCGGGCGAACGGCGTCACCGTCTCCACGCCCTTCGCGCTGTACGTCCAGCCGGAGACGGTCACCCTGCGCGTCAAGCTCATCGACCGGCACGGCGACCCCGCCACCGGCGCCTCCTCCCTGGACGTCATCGGCACCGACGACGCGAGCGGCGAGCGCCGCTTCAACGACGGCGCCGTCGACCAGACGTACACGGTCCGCCCCGGCAGCTACTTCCTCTCCAGCTTCGTCACCACCCCGGAGACCGAGGGCACCCTCTACGACTCCCTCGCCTACCTGGCCCGTCCGCAACTGGAGATCCGGGGCGACACGACCGTCGTCCTCGACGCCCGCAAGGCCCACCGGCTGAGCGTGCGGACGGACCGGCCGACCGAACTGCGCGGCGCCACGCTCGGTTTCGCCCGCTCGTGGGACGACATCTGGCTGCACGCCGGCACCGCCGCGGGCGGCCGGTCCCTGGAGGGCTACTACGCCTCCGTGACGGGCGGCGCCACCGACGGCACCTTCGAGTTCGACAGCTTCTGGAGCGCCGCGGCCCCGCAGATCACCGAACTCGCCGTCGAGGGAGGCCGAAAGCTCCACCCGGTCACCGCGTCCACCAGCTCAGTCAACCTCGACGGCACCGGCCGGGCCGCGCTCTTCGACGCCAAGTCCGGTACGGCGGAGGAGCTTTCCGGCGCCGAGGGGCGGATCGCCCTCGTGAAGCTGCCCGACGACGGCTCCGCGGGCGCGGTCGCCACCCGTGCCGCGGCGGCCGGTGCCGTCGCCGTCCTCGGCTACCGCGAGGCCCCCGGACGCTGGTACCCCACGGCCGGGTTCATCGGCGGCGCCCTGCCGGTCCTCGGCATCCCCACCGAGGAGGCGAGGGCCCTGCTCGCCGCCGGTGACGTCACCCTGCGCTGGACGGCCACCGCGAAGAGCCCGTACGTCTACCGCCTCGCCTTCCCGGAGACGGGCACGGTCGGCGGTGAACGCGCCTACCGCGTCCGCGACCGGGACCTGGCGGCGACGACGGCCACGTACAACTCCATGGCGGGCACCGCCACCGACCACATCGACACCCGGACGGTGACCCGCCCGAGCGGTCTGTCCGCGTACTTCGGCGGCATCGAGACGGTGCCCGCGCCCTTCACCCGCACCGAGTACCTGACCCCGGGCACGACCGGCTGGGGCCAGTACGTCTCCAGCAGCTTCCCGTTCGGGGAGGCCATGGCCGCCCCCGTACGCACCTACACGAAGGGGGAGAAGAACACCGAGGAGTGGTACGGCGGTGTCGTCGGCCCGACCACCCCGCTCGACGACAACGGCGAGGAAACGCTCGCCGCCGAACGCCAGGGCGACCTCATCGGCGTCGCACCCGGCTTCTGGGGCGACAGCGAACACCAGGGAATCCAGGGCAGCTTCGGCGACATCGGCAACATGGTCCTGAAGCGGGACGGCGAGACGATCGGCGAAAGCCCCTACCCGTTCGGGGTGTTCACCGTCCCGGCCGAGGAGTCGCGCTACGAACTCACCCTGAACACGGCCAAGTTCGGCATCCCGGCCCGGGTCTGGAAGCGGTCGACGCAGACGAGCACCACCTGGTCCTTCCGCTCGGCGCTCGACGAGGACGCCTACTCGCAGGGCATCCCGCTGCTCTTCCCGCACTACTCCCTTCCCGAGGACGGCCTCAAGACCCTCCCGGCCAGGGACGGCCAGCGGATCGCGCTCACGGTCACCGGCCACGCCGGCCACCGGCCGGGGGAGCTGACCTCGGCGCGGCTCGCCTACTCCTACGACGAGGGCGCCACCTGGACCGAGGCGCGCACCGAGCGGCACGGCGGACGGTGGGAGGCGGTCGTCGACCACAGCGGAGCGACAGGGAAGCAGGTCACACTCAGGTCCGAGCTGACCGACGCCCATGGTGACGCGGTCACCCAGATCGTGACGCGGGCCTACGACGTGCGCTAGCGCGCCGCGGAGCGTGGCTCCGGGTCACCCCGGGTCGCCGGGCGGTTCTCCCGTGGGGGGTGGGACCGCCCGGCGATCCGTTCCGCAGGTCCGGCTGATTTTCCGGATGCCCCGTTTCCATCCGGCCGCAGCGGTGGACAATTAGGGACATGAGTCAGCAGGGGGGAAGGCCCACCGGTCACGACGACGACTGGTGGGGACAGCTGTACGACGAGACGACGCAGGACGTGGGTCCCACGTCCGCGCCGGACTCCCTGGACGACCGGTTCGCCTCGGCGGCCGGGACGGTGGGCGACGGCACGCGGCCCGGCGACGCGAAGGTTCCCGCGCCGCGCGAGGGCGCGCCGCCGAGAGAGGCGACGGTGCCGGTGCGGGTGAGCGAGGCCCGTCCGCCCGCCCACTCACCGGGGCAGTCCGAGACACCCCCCGCCGAGAAGCCGCAGGCCGCGAGCCCGCAGACCGCGAGCCCGCCCGCCGGGGCGCCGGCCGTCGTGCGCACCGCGACCCGCCTTGACCTGCCCACCGTCCCCGCGTCCCCTTCCGGCCACGTGGGCTCGGGACCGCCCACCTACGACGCCGAACCCACCGCCCTGCCGCCCGCCGACCCCGACGAACTGGACGACCTGGTCGCCGACACCGTTTTGGACGGCGCCCGGTACGGCTCCTGCACCCTCAGGGCCGTCTCCGCCCGCGGTGACTCCGCCCGGTTCCGCGGCGAACCCCGCCGCGACTCCCTGCTCACCGCCCGCTTCGGCACCGGCGACCACGCGCTGGTGCTGGTGGCGATGGCGACCGGCGCACGCGCCACCCCGGGCGCGCACCGCGCCGCCGCAGAGGCCTGCCACTGGATCGGCCGGGCCGTGGGCCGCAGCCACGCGCGGCTCGCCGAGGACATCAGGGCCGCCCGCCGCGGCGACCTGAAGTCGGGCCTGCACCGCCTCACCGACCGCAGCCTGGGCAAGCTCCGGGCCACCGCCGACGAGCAGGGCATCGACCCGGACGAGTACTCCGCCTCCCTGCGCTGTCTGCTGCTCCCGGCCGACCCGGACTGCCGTACCCGGGTGTTCTTCGGGGTGGGCCCGGGCGGTCTGTTCCGGCTGCGGGACGGCGAGTGGCAGGACATCGAGCCCCGGGTCACGGACGCCACCGGTGACGCGGTCGTCGGGTTCGGCTCGCTGCCCGCCGAGACCCCCGAGGGCGACCGGCTCACCATGGACCTCGGCATCCCCACCCCGCCGAGCCCTTACGAGCCCGCCCCGGAGCCGCCCCGGGAGCCGTTCCGGTTCCGGGCCTCGGTAGCCCGTCCGGGTGACACGCTCCTGATGTGCAGCGGGGGCCTCGCCGAACCGCTGCGCGGGGAGCCGGAGCTGTGCGCGTACCTCACGGGCCGCTGGGCCGGCCCCGCCGCGCCGGGCCTGGCCGCGTTCCTCGCGGACACCCTGGTGCGGGTCAAGGGGTACGCCGACGACCGGACGGCCGCCGCCGTGTGGGAGGCGTGAGCGCGGCGAGTGTGGATTGATGGATCCATGGCCAAGCAGAACGTCGCGGAACAGTTCGTGGACATCCTCGTCCGGGCCGGCGTCGAACGCCTGTACGGAGTCGTCGGTGACAGTCTCAACCCGGTCGTCGACGCCGTGCGCCGCAACCCGCGCATCGACTGGGTGCACGTCCGGCACGAGGAGACCGCCGCCTTCGCCGCGGGCGCCGAAGCGCAGATCACCGGGAAACTGACGGCCTGCGCCGGCTCCTGCGGCCCCGGCAACCTGCATCTGATCAACGGCCTGTACGACGCCCACCGCTCCATGGCACCCGTGCTCGCGCTCGCCTCGCAGATCCCCTCCAGCGAGATCGGCCTGGGCTACTTCCAGGAGACCCACCCCGACCAGCTGTTCCGCGAGTGCAGCCACTACAGCGAGCTGGTCTCCAACCCGCAGCAGATGCCGCGGCTGCTCCGGACCGCCATCCAGCACGCCGTGGGCCGCGGCGGCGTCAGCGTCGTCTCCCTGCCCGGCGACATCGCCGACCAGCCCGCCCCCGACGACCCCGCCGAGACCGCCCTCGTCACCTCCCGGCCCACCGTCCGCCCCGGTGACACCGAGATCGACCAGCTCGCCGCGATGATCGACAACGCCGAGAAGGTCACCCTGTTCTGCGGCAGCGGCACGGCCGGCGCCCACGCCGAGGTCATGGAACTCGCCGAGCGCATCAAGTCCCCGATCGGCCACGCCCTGCGCGGCAAGGAGTGGATCCAGTACGACAACCCCTTCGATGTCGGCATGAGCGGCCTCCTCGGGTACGGCGCCGCCTACGAGGCCACCCACGAGTGCGATCTGCTGATCCTGCTCGGCACCGACTTCCCGTACAACGCGTTCCTGCCCGACGACGTCCGGATCGTCCAGGTCGACGTACGCCCCGAACACCTCGGCCGGCGCTCCAGGCTGGACCTCGCCGTGTGGGGCGACGTGAAGGAGACCCTGCGCTGTCTGACGCCCCGGGTGCGGGAGAAGACCGGCCGCCGCTTCCTGGACAAGATGCTGAAGAAGCACGCGGACGCGCTGGAGGGCGTGGTCAAGGCCTACACCCGCAAGGTCGAGAAGCACGTCCCGATCCACCCCGAGTACGTGGCCTCGGTCTTGGACGAACTCGCCGACGACGACGCCGTGTTCACCGTCGACACGGGCATGTGCAACGTCTGGGCCGCTCGTTACCTCTCGCCCAACGGCCGCCGCCGGGTCATCGGCTCCTTCTCCCACGGCTCCATGGCCAACGCCCTGCCGATGGCGATCGGCGCCCAGTTCACCGACCGGCGACGCCAGGTCGTGTCGATGTCAGGGGACGGCGGATTCACCATGCTGATGGGCGACTTCCTGACGCTCGTCCAGTACGACCTGCCCGTCAAGGTCGTCCTGTTCAACAATTCCTCCCTCGGCATGGTCGAGCTGGAGATGCTCGTCGCGGGCCTGCCTTCCTACGGCACCACCAACAAGAACCCCGACTTCGCCGCCGTCGCCCGCGCCTGCGGTGCCCACGGCGTACGCGTCGAGAAGCCCAAGGACCTCGCCGGGGCCCTCAAGTCCGCCTTCAAGCACAAGGGGCCCGCCCTCGTCGACGTCGTCACCGACCCCAACGCCCTGTCCATCCCGCCGAAGATCAGCGCCGACATGGTCACCGGCTTCGCCCTGTCCGCCTCGAAGATCGTCCTCGACGGCGGTGTGGGCCGCATGCTCCAGATGGCCCGCTCCAACCTCAGGAACGTGCCCCGTCCCTAGGGTCCCGGTGCCCTAGTCGCTGAACGGGCCCCACGTCCGCTGGGTGTAGTCGTACGAGTAGCGCGGCAGCCCTTCGATGGCGCTCGTGCGGAACGGCCTGCCGTGGTCGTCGATCCGGACCGTGCCCTCGCGGCCCTGCGAGGACCAGTCCAGCTCCAGGTACCAGTCGCAGCCGCAGGTCGCGGTGCGCGCCGTGACCAGCAGCACCTCGGGGTCGCTGGAGGAGACGCTGTACGGCAGCCGGATCGCCGGGATCGGGTTCTCGCCGTCGTGACCGGCCTCCGAGCGGGCCACCGGACGGTCCGCGTCCAGGTTCACCGAGAAGAACCGGGGCGTGAGCGCACCGCCGCAGCCCATCTCCATGGTGTACGAACTGCCCCGCACGGGAGCCGCCCGCTGCGCCACCCGGACCCGGAGCGCCTCCAGGACCACGGCCGTGGAGCTGCGTCCCTGCACCGAGATCCGCACGTTGGTGTCCCGGCCGTGCACCGCGCCCTGCGCCGTCGCCCAGGTCTCGGCGTCCTGCGCGGCGGGCGGCGGCGGGACCTGCGCGGGCGGGCGGCCGATGACGTAGTCGTGCGCGCAACCGGCGTTCCACACATGCGAGTCGACCGTCCACGTCAGCGGCACGGCCGCGTCCGGCGCGGCACCGCCGGTGGGGCTGCCGGGCCCCGCGGAGGAGGCGGGACCGCGGCTGCCGGGCGAGGCCGACGGGGTGCGGCCCGGGGTGGGGGAGGTGCTGCCGGCGGATTTCCCCGGCGACGGGGACGCGCCGGACGCCGTCGGCGGGGCCGGGGTGCGGGCCGGATCGGTGGCGCGCACGCTCCCGGCGGACCGGGGCGAGCCGGAGCGGTCCGAGGACAGCGCGGACAGACCGCCCAGCGACACGGTCAACGCGCAGGCGACGGCCGCGAGGACGAGGACACGCCGACGGCGGTACCAGGGCCGGGCGGCGGGAGCCGGCGCGGCCGGTTCCGTGACCGGAGCGGCGGCCGGTTCGGTCACGGGTTCGGTCACGGGTTCCGTGACGGGTTCGGTGACCGGTTCGGGCGGGCGCGGGCGGTGCCGGGCCTCGACCGCGAGCAGCCACAGCCGGTGCAGTGCGAGCCGCTCCTCGGCCGTCGCTCCGCACAGCGCGGCGAACCGCTCCACGGGAGCGAAGTCGAGGGGGACCGTCTCACCGGCGCAGTAGCGGTGCAGCGTCGAGGTGTTCATGTGCAGCCGGCGGGCGAGCTGACCGTAGCTGCGGTCCGTCCGTGCCTTCAGCCCGGAGAGCGTCGCCGCGAACGCGGCGACGTCGTCCAGCGGCACATCCTGTTCCGACACCCTCGCCCCGCCCCTCCGCCGGCCATCCCAGGCACTCACGTACCTGCACGTCACAGGGGCTGGGATGGTTCCACCGCCGCGCACAGGGCGTCGGTCGTTGCGCCGGCCGCCTGTGACCGCTGATGCTGAAGGTGTCGCACCGAGCGGGCCGGACCGACCAGCCACCCCCGGGCGACACGCTCTTTCCCGCACTCACTCGTACACGGGGGACACCCATGCCCAAGCGCATCCGAGCCGGCGCGCTCCTCGCCGTCGCCGCCACCGGTCTCGCCCTCGGCGCGACGCTCGCCGCACCCGCGGAGGCCGCGCCGAAGCCCGCGCCGAAATTCCTCTCCGCCGCCGAACTGCCGCCGCATCCCTCCTCGCCCTGGACGGCCGGAAAGGTCACCGACGGGGTCCCGGACGAGCTCCGGCTCTGCCTGTCCGAGGCGCTGCCCGGATACGACTCCCGGTACCGCGCCTTCCGCACCGAACTCGACACCAGCGCCCGCCAGCTGACGATCGTCGTCGACGACACCGCCAAGGCGAAGGCGCTCCAGGACCGGCTGAACCGGGAGATCAGGACCTGCGGTGACCGCCTGGAGCGGTCCGACCCCGAACTGGAGGCCGAGTACCGCGGATACGGCACCCTGCCGGTCGAGGAGGGCGCGCGCGTCCACGGCCTGCACACCTCCGCCTCCTGGGGCGCCTCCGACATCCGCCTCCTCTCGGTCGGCCGGGACGGCACCGCCGTGACCGTCGTCGAGTGGGCGCAGCTGGGCGGGTTCGCGGACGCGCCGGTGAAGGCGTTCAAGAAGACGACGGTCACCGCCGTCGCCAAGCTCCACTGACAGGGCCCGAACAGCCCGTGAACACCACCTGAAGAAGCCGGGCCGCCCTCTCGCCACGGGGGTCGGGAGGGCGGCCCCGGCTGCACAACTGCGGTACCGGGGTGGCGAATTCAGGCCAGATTCCGGAGCCGGACCGACCCGGTCCGGCGCTTCCGCGCGTCCAGTCGCCCCGCCGGTGCGTGCCCATGCCGGATACGCCGGTGGAGGCAGCACGGGCTGGACGCCGGGGGCGACGAGAGCCGGTCCGGGCGTCCCGGACGGATACGGGCGCGGGACAGGGCGGACCGCCCGCGCGGCAGCCGCCCGTCCGCCCGGTCCGGCCTCCGCCCCTCGCCCCCAGAACCGCTCACCGACGCCGGGCGCCGAGGGCGCCGTACGGCGATCTCCGTGCCCGGGGGCAGGTCCCGTCACGGTGCGTCCCCGCGCGGGGCGGGGGCGCGGTCGCGCGGGCGGGGACCGGAGGCCGGAGCCGACCAGGGCGTTCCACGGGCCCGGGCCACCGCCAAACCAACGGCATATGCCAGGGGACTCCACCGGTGGCACACGCCCTGCCGGTCCGCTCGTCCACTCCGCCCGGCCCGCGACGGAGTCCGGCCCTCCGGCAGGGCGACTTGACGTGGGCTTGACCGAGCCGGACACGCACCGTGATGTCCGCCGCTCGGGGGCCCGGGCGGTGGCCGAACACCTGGTCGTCGATGATTCGACATGACTGGCGGGTGTGCCACGGGGCATGGATCCCGTGAACGTGTTCGAGGCAGGAGGGGAACCGACATCGGCACGCAGGCGGGGGTCATGAAAAGGCACGCACGAGGAGGCGGTCCCACGGCTTCAGGGGCCTTCTCGGCAAGGACGGTTCAGGACAGGGCCATGGGCGGGGAACCCGCCGAGCCGGCCCAGCTCATGCGCAGACTCGTACGGGCGGACCTGCGCGCGGTCCCCGAGGTCCGGCGCGCGCTGCGCGAGCTGTTACGGCAGTGGGGGCGGCCCGGACGATCGGAGATAGCGGAACTGCTGACCAGTGAGCTCGTCACCAACGCGCTCATCCACACCGACCACGACGCGGTCGTCACGGCCACCGTCGACCCCCGCGGACTGCGGGTCGAGGTACGGGACTTCGTGGCCCGCCGACCCCGGCTGCGCGTACCGAACGCCGACGACGGTACGCACGGCCGCGGTCTGATCCTGGTGCAGTCCCTCGCCGACGCGTGGGGCGTCCGGACGCACGGGGTGGGCAAGGCCGTCTGGTTCGAACTGGACGCGGGCGCCGCCTGACGGACAACGCGAAAGGGGGGTACGGCCGGTGAGCCGTACCCCCCTTTTTCGTGACGCCCCAGGGTGTTAACCGAACTGCTGCTCAAGGTCCTTGAGCTTGCGCTCCAGGGAGTCGAGCCGCGGCAGTGCCATCGTGTCGTCCTCGGCGGTGAGGTCGACGGTGATCGGTTCAGTGCTTTGGCGTACGGGCTGAAGCGACGGCCGTGAGCGTACGGGCAGTTGCTCCGGCGCCGATATGGCAGGCTCCGCGGTGACTCGGTCCGAGCCGCCCCGCTCCAGGGCCTGGGTCTCCGCCGGACGGCCGTTGCCCCGGCCGATGAACCCGCGGTGACCCCTGCTGATCGCCTTCAGCTGGGCGCGCTCCAGGCGGTCCGCCTCGCGGCGGCGCAGCCGGTTGGCCTCCTTCTGCCGCTTGTCCTCACGCACCTCGTCGACCGCCTCGTCCAGGCTGCGGACACCCTCGAGGAGCATGAGCGACCAGGCCCTGTACGTCTCGCGGGGCGCGCGCAGCCAGCGGACCACGCGGATCTGCGGCAGCGGGCGGGGCACCAGACCCTGCTCGCGCAGCGCCGCTCGGCGGGTCTGCTTCAGCGCGCGGTCGAACAGGACGGCCGCGGACAGGGACATGCCGGAGAAGAACTGGGGCGCGCCGTCGTGGCCGAAGCCGCGGGGCGCGTGCACCCAGTTGAACCAGGCCGCGGCACCCGCGAACGTCCACACGAGTATCCGGGAGCCGAGCGCGGCGTCACCGTGGCTCGCCTCGCGCACCGCGAGCACCGAGCAGAACATGGCCGCGCCGTCGAGGCCGAACGGGACCAGGTACTCCCAGCCGCCGGACAGGTTCAGGTTCTGCTGGCCGAAGCCCACCAGTCCGTGGAAGGAGAGGGCGGCGGCCACCGCCGCGCAGCAGAACAGCAGAACATAGGACGCGGTGCCGTATATGGCCTCCTTGCGCCTGCGGCGCTCCTCGCTGCGCTCCCACGAGTCGTCCGCGCTCGCGTCCTTCCCCGAGGCACGCTTGCCACGTGCGAGTACCGCAACCGCCGCCAGCAGGCCCAGGAGCAAGACGGCGCCCGGAAGCAGCCAGTTCAGCGATATGTCGGTCAGTCTCATCTGGGGTCCCTTGCATTGGGATAGGGCGTAACGCCCGCCATAGTGGCCCAATTCCACCGGCCCTCAGGGGGTTTCGGGGCAAGAGGCCGCCAAGGAGGTGCAAGGGATTGCCCAGGGCGGCGTTCTGCTCGAACTGCCGCGTGAGGGGCGGGAGTTGAGTTCGAATAAGACTACCCGTACGGGTGGTTCCACGGAAAGTTCCTGCGACAGGTGAGGAATTTGTGAAGCACCTGTAACCGAGGGGCGGTCCTGTTCGAGGATGATCTTACGGGACGCGCGGCGGTGCCCCGACCGGAGGGGGCGTCAACTGGCGGCTTCCGCGAGCAGCTTGACGACCCGGTCGGCGTCGCAGGTGCGCGGGCAGGTGGCGCAGGCGTCCTGCGGGTCCAGGGTGTAGTACATGCAGCAGCTCGCCCGGTCCCGGGTCGACAGCGGCGTCCCGTCCGGTCCGTGGATCTCCCGGAAGGCCGCCGTGCCCACGTACGGCTGGGTCGACCCCGGCAGCAGCAGCTCCAGCTCGCGCCGCGCCCGGCGGTGCTCGGTCTCGCCGAGGATCTCGCCGACGTACCAGAGGCCCTCGACGATCTCGTCGGTCACCATGCCCCACAGGGCGCGCCCCCGGCGTCGCATCCGGGGCCCGAACGCGCCGAGCACCGGTTCCATGTGCTCGGCGACCGCCTCCCGCACCTCGGCCCGCAGCGCCTCCTCGTCGGGCACGACCCGGGCCTCGGGCAGCGTGGCCGCGGGGTCGTCCGGGAGGCAGGCGAAGGAACCGGTCCGTACCGCGAAGGCCATGGGGCCCGCGGTCCGGTCGTAGGAGACGTGGGTCACGGGGAAGCGCGGCACCCGGCGGGTGAGGAACCAGGGCACGGTGATCAGGAGGCAGGCGGGCCAGGCGTACCGGTGCAGTCCGAAGCTGGCTATGACGTCCGGGCGGCCGGGGCGTCCGTGGTCCTGCCGCACCTGTGTGTCGTCCCACTCCAGAAACGCGTCGAGTCCGGTGCCGCCCTCCGCCAGCGCGGCGGCGCCGACCCAGCCCGCGCCGCTCGGGGCGGCCTCCGCGGGGCCCAGCTCCCGTACGGTCATCTCCGGGAAGGCCTTGGTCAGACGGTCGTACGACGCCGTGAGTGCCGACGCGGGCACGGTCATGTGAGGACCACCGATCAAGACGGTCGAGCGCCTGCGAGGTGCGCCGGTTCGAGAGGTAAGCCTAACCTTACCCAAGATCATCGGGGTTTACCCCTCCGTCATGGGGACATCCCATTACCCCCGTATCGGCTTCTGGCCCTATGGTGCTTGACGGGCGAGTAACAACCCGCCGTAATGACCCCAAGTACCGACACGTCCGGAGGAGGCCGCCTTGACGCAGGGCGCACAAGGCTCCGCCAGGACGAACCCGGCCGCCGCGTCGGCGTTCGTACCGCCCCAGCCGCGGGCCGCGGAGGCGTCGGCCAGGGGTGAGCACACGCACGGTGAGCATCCGGTGCCCCGGGTCGTCGCCCCCACCGTGCCCCGCCAGCGGCCCGTCGTGCAGCGCGCCTCGGTGCGCGGGCAGATCCTCGACGCGCTGCGCACCGCACTCGTCTCCGGCGAACTGACCCCCGGCGAGGTCTACTCGGCGCCCGCGCTCGGTGACCGGTTCGGGGTCTCCGCGACGCCGGTCCGCGAGGCCATGCAGCAGCTCGCCCTGGAGGGGGCCGTCGAGGTCGTGCCCAACCGCGGCTTCCGGGTCGTGCAGCGGGGGGCCCGCGAGCTGGCGGAGCTGGCCGAGGTGCGCGCGCTCGTCGAGGTGCCGGTGATGCTGCGGCTCGCCCGAGGCGTGCCGCCCGAGCGGTGGGCCGAGCTGAGGCCGCTCGCGGAGGCCACCGTGCGTGCCGCGTCCTCCGGGTGCCGGGCGACCTACGCCGAGTCCGACCGGGCGTTCCACCGGGCCGTCCTCGCCCTCGCCGGCAACGAGCAGCTGCTCCAGATCGCCGGGGACCTCCACCGCCGCGCCCAGTGGCCCCTGGTCGGCGGGCCCACCGTCCGCAACCGTGCCGAGCTCGTCGCCGACGCGGCCGAACACACCGCGCTCCTCGACGCGTTGATCGCGGGCGACCTGGAGATGGTCCACACCCTGGTGACCGAACACTTCACGGCGACCCCCTGACCTTTTCCCCGCCCCCGCCGCCCTTTCCCGTCCCGACCCTGGGGGCTGCGCCCCCAGACCCCCGCATCGGCCCTGCGGGCCTCGTCCTCAAACGCCGGACGGGCTGAAAGAAGCACCCACGGTCGGGAAACTCAGGCAGCGCCCCCTTGTACGGGAACGGGAACGGGAAGGGGCGGCGAGGGTGAGAGACGTCAGGCCGAGGCGGCCGGGGGGATCGGGGTGAGGTGCTGGGCGAGCCAGGTCGGGACTCCGCCCAGGAGGCGGAAGAGACGGCCGGCCTCCTCGCGCAGGCGGGACGCCTCCGGCTCCGCCTCGGTGTCCGCGAGCGACACGAGCGCCGGCGCGGTCCCGACCAGGTACCCCAACTCCTCCCGGATCCGGAGCGATTCGGCGAAGCCGTGCCGGGCCTCGGCCAACTCGCCCTCCCGCAGCGCCAGTCCGGCGAGATGCCGCCAGGTGAAGGACAGCAGAAGCGGATCGGCGTGCGCCACGGCCCCCGCGTGGGCCCGCCGGTACGCCGCCCGGGCGGCCTGCGGCGACCCGGTGAGGTTCTCCGCGAGCAGCCCCCGCCGGAAGTCCAGCAGCGCCCGCGCCGCCACCCCCGGAGGGACCAGCGCGGCGGCCCGCCCGAGCGCGGCCCGCGCCTCGTCGGCCCGGTCCCGCACTCCGTGCAGCGTGGCGGCGTAGGCGAGTTGCCCGCGTTCACAAGCGGCGGCGCCCCGCTCCTCGTCGCTGTGCGCGAGCGCCTCGGCGACCCGCAGCGCGTCCTCGGCGTCCTGCCAGCCCTGCTCGGTGTACAGGCACCGTTCGACCAGCAGCGCCGCCCGCTGCAACGAGCCCGGGGCGTCCACCGGGCGGAGCAGCGCCGCCGCGTCGGCCCAGCAGGCACGTGAACGCAGCCGCCATACCGCGGTCTGGAGTGGATCGTCGGCGTTCGTTCCGTTACCAGACATGGCGGTATACGCCACCTCGCCCTCCCCGAGCACACCATTGAGCTGTTGAGTGGTGGCCGCATCTCAGCACGGATCGGCGGGCGGGGCCAAGGGGGTGGGTGAAGGATTTCACAAAGTCGTGGGATCTTCGGCGGCCCGGCGGCGGGGCCGGAACTCAGCTCATTCTCAGTGCCAGGAAGAAATCCAGCTTGTCCTCCAGGCGCGAGAGGTCACGGCTCGTCAACTGCTCGATCCGCCCGACGCGGTAGCGCAGCGTGTTGACGTGCAGGTGGAGACGGGTCGCGCAACGGGTCCAGGAGCCGTCGCAGTCGAGGAAGGCCTCCAGGGTGGGGATCAGCTCGGCGCGGTGGCGCCGGTCGTAGTCGCGCAGGGGGTCCAGGAGCCGGGCCGTGAAGGCCCTGCGGACGTCGTCCGGCACGAACGGCAGCAGCAGGACGTGCGAGGCGAGCTCCTGGTGGCCGGCCGCGCACACGCGCCCCGGGCGGGCCGCCGCGACCCGGCGGGCGTGCCGCGCCTCCTCCAGCGCCCCGCGCAGCCCCTCCGCGGAGTGCACGGCCGCGCTGACGCCGAGGGTGACCCGGCCGTCGCCGTCGAGACCGGCGGCGAGGGGATCACGTACCGCCTCCAGCAGGACGTCGGCGTGCAGGCCCGCCTCGGAGCCGTCGTGCTCGGTGGAGACCGCGGGCAGCGGCACGAGCGCGACGGCCTCGTCGTCGGCCTGGGCGACGGCGATGCGGTCGGAGGGCTCGGGGCCGGTGGCGAGGGGGTCGACGAGGATCTCCTCCAGGAGCGACTGGGCGACCGCGCCGCCCTCGACGTCACCGCCCTCCCACTCGACCCGGGCCACCACCACCTGCCAGTGCGGCGCCGCCCCGAGACCGGGCAGCAGCACGGGGGCGGCGACCCTGAGCCGGGCGGCGATCTCGGCGGGCGCGGCGCCCGTCTGCACCAGCTCCAGGACCTCCTGGGCGAGCCGCCGCCGTACCGTACGGGCCGCGTCCCTGCGGTCGCGTTCGACGGCGATGAGCTGGGTGACGCCCTGGAGGAGGTCCAGGCGCTCCTCCGGCCAGTCCCCGGCGTCCGCCTCGACGGCCAGCAGCCAGTCGGAGAGCACCGTCTCGCGCACGTCCCGGGAGGCCTGCGGGGACCGGCCGCTGCTGCGGACCGGGAAGAGGGAGTACGTCGTCGGGCCGAGCGGCAGCCGGTGCGGGCCGCGCCGGCCCGTGCGGGCGGCGGAGAGATGCTCCGCCGCGAGTTTCGCGCACAGATCGGCGGGGAGCGCCGGGCCGGAGGTCTTGGAGCCCGCGATCAGCCGCCCGGTGGGGGAGAGCACCCACGCCCTGAGGTCCAGGTCGGTGCCGAGCAGGTCCAGGACGACGTCCGGGCCGCCGCCCGCCGGGCCCGAGGTCATCATCCGGCGGTGCCGGTCCACCACGGCCGCCAGGTCCCCGGCGCGCTCACCGCTGACCTGCCGTACGACGTGCTCGGTGATCGTCGCGAACGCCACCGACTCGTGCACCGCGAACAGCGGCAGCCGGTTGCGGGCGCAGGCGAGCACCAGGTCGTCCGGGACGGCCCCCAGCTCGGCCTCGCCGGCGGCCAGCGCGGCCACCCCGGCCTGCGCCAGGATGCGGACGAACGGCTCCGAGTCCTCCGGGCCGTGCCGCCACGCCAGCCCCGTGAGCACCAGCTCCCCGCCGGAGAGGTAGCGGCTCGGGTCCCGCAGGTCGGTCGTCATCACACCCCGCACGGTGCGGTCCAGCTCGTCCTCGCCGCCCAGCAGCCTCAGGCCCAGCGCGTCCGTGTCCAGCAGTGCGCGCAGCCGCATTCTCGTCGCCGCCGATCTTTGTCTAGAAACCTACGATGGACCGTGGGCCCCCTGTGCGGAGAGCGCCCCTCGGGAGGGCCCGGAAACGGCCACGCGCCGCCTCTCGGGCTGTGTCCCAGGTCACGCCCGGTGTGTCGCGCGTTTCCAGGGGAAAACAGGGAGGTTACCGAGGACCTCCGTTCATACGAATCTACAAGATGCCCGCCCCGACCAGCCAACTCCTTCAGAGTTTCGGTGACTGACCCGGGTGGAGCACGGCGCTGTGTACTTGCCCCGTTCCGTGTGAACAGGACATGAACGAGCCGGTCCCACCGCACCCGATCTGGCTCGTTCCGTACGACCCAAGAGACGAAGAAGAGAGCCGGTCATGGACTTCCTTCGCCCCGCCAGCTGGGAGGAGGCGCTCGCCGCGAAGGCAGCGCATCCCACCGCTGTGCCCATCGCGGGTGGCACCGATGTGATGGTCGAGATCAACTTCGACCACCGGCGGCCCGAGCACCTGCTCGACCTCAACCGCATCGGCGACCTGTACGAGTGGGAGGTGGGCCAGGACAGCGTGCGGCTCGGAGCCTCCGTCCCGTACACGCGGATCATGGAGAACCTGCGTGCCGAGCTGCCGGGCCTCGCCCTCGCCTCGCACACGGTCGCCTCCCCGCAGATCCGCAACCGCGGCGGCGTCGGCGGCAACCTCGGCACCGCCTCCCCGGCCGGGGACGCGCACCCCGCCCTCCTCGCCGCGGGCGCCGAGGTCGAGGTCGCCTCCGCCGAGCGCGGCACCCGGCTCATCCCGATCGACGCGTTCTACACCGGCGTGAAGCGCAACGCGCTCCAGCCCGACGAACTGATCCGCGCGGTCCACGTGAAGAAGGCCGACGGACCGCAGCAGTACTCCAAGGTCGGCACCCGCAACGCCATGGTCATCGCCGTGTGCGCCTTCGGTCTCGCCCTCCACCCCGAGACCCGCACCGTGCGCACCGGCATCGGCTCGGCCGCGCCCACCCCGGTGCGCGCCAAGGCCGCCGAGGAGTTCCTGGACGCCGCGCTGGAAGAGGGCGGCTTCTGGGACAACGGCAAGATCGTCACGCCGTCGGTCGCCAAGCGGTTCGCGGACCTGTGCGCCGCCGCCTGCAACCCGATCGACGACGTCCGGGGCACGGCGAGCTACCGCCGCCACGCGGTCGCCGTCATGGCCCGCCGCACCCTGACCTGGACCTGGGAGTCGTACCGCGGCAGCGCCGCCCGCACGGAGGGAGTCGCCTGATGCGCGTCCACTTCACTGTCAACGGCCGTCCGCAGGAGGCCGACGACGTCTGGGAGGGCGAGTCCCTCCTCTACGTCCTGCGCGAGCGCATGGGCCTGCCCGGCTCCAAGAACGCCTGCGAACAGGGCGAGTGCGGCTCCTGCACCGTCCGCCTCGACGGCGTTCCGGTCTGCTCCTGCCTGGTCGCCGCCGGACAGGCCGAGGGCCGAGAGATCGTCACCGTCGAAGGGCTCGCCGACTTCGCCCAGCAGCGCTCCTGCGGCACCGGGTGCGGCACCTCGCTGGACGAAGCCCGGCAGTGGGCCGCCAAGGGCCAGGACTCGCAGACCGGTGAGGGCACCGAACTCGCCCCGATCCAGCAGGCGTTCATCGACGCGGGCGCCGTCCAGTGCGGCTTCTGCACCCCCGGTCTGCTGGTCGCCGCCGACGAGATGCTCGAACGCAACCCCAACCCGACCGACGCGGACATCCGCGAGGCCCTGTCGGGCAACCTGTGCCGCTGCACGGGCTACGAGAAGATCATGGACGCGGTCCGCCTCGCGGCCGCCCGGCAGGGAGAGGCGGTCTGAGCCGATGCCCACCAACGGCGCTCCCACCCAGATCACCCAGGGTTCGCAGACCAAGGGCGGCATCGGCGAGTCCACGCTCCGCCCCGACGGCACCCTCAAGGTCACCGGCGAGTTCGCGTACTCCTCCGACATGTGGCACGAGGACATGCTCTGGGGCCAGATCCTGCGCTCCACCGTCGCGCACGCCGAGATCGTCTCCATCGACATCTCCGAGGCCCTCGCCCTGCCCGGCGTGTACGCCGTCCTGACCTACGACGACCTGCCGGCCGCGATGAAGAACTACGGCCTGGAGATCCAGGACACCCCGGTCCTCGCGCACGGCAAGGTCCGCCACCACGGCGAGCCCGTCGCCCTCGTCGCCGCCGACCACCCCGAGACCGCGCGCCGCGCCGCCGCGAAGATCCACGTCGAGTACCGCGAACTGCCCGTCATCACCGACGAGGCCTCCGCGACCGCGCCCGGCGCGATCCTCGTCCACGAGGGCCGCGACGACCACCACATCGGCCACGTCCCGCACCCCAACATCGTGCACCGTCAGCCGATCGTGCGCGGCGACGTGGAGGCGGCCCGCCGGCGCGCGGACGTCATCGTCGAGGGCGAGTACACCTTCGGCATGCAGGACCAGGCCTTCCTCGGCCCCGAGTCCGGCCTCGCCGTGCCGGAGGAGGACGGCGGCGTCCACCTCTACATCGCCACCCAGTGGCTGCACAGCGACCTGCGCCAGATCGCCCCCGTCCTCGGCCTGCCCGAGGACAAGGTCCGCATGACGCTGTCCGGTGTCGGCGGCGCGTTCGGCGGTCGCGAGGACCTCTCGATGCAGATCCACGCCTGCCTCCTCGCGCTGCGCACCGGCAAACCCGTCAAGATCGTCTACAACCGTTTCGAGTCCTTCTTCGGCCACGTCCACCGTCATCCGGCGAAGCTCCACTACGAGCACGGGGCCACCCGCGACGGCAAGCTGACCCACCTCAAGTGCCGGATCGTCCTGGACGGCGGCGCCTACGCGTCGGCCTCCCCGGCGGTCGTCGGCAACGCCTCCTCGCTGAGCGTGGGCCCCTATGTCGTCGAGGACGTCGACATCGAGGCCATCGCCCTCTACACCAACAACCCGCCCTGCGGCGCGATGCGCGGCTTCGGCGCGGTCCAGGCGTGCTTCGCCTACGAGGCCCAGATGGACAAGCTGGCGGCCGAACTGGGCATGGACCCGGTCGAGTTCCGGCAGCTCAACGCCATGGAGCAGGGCACCCTCCTGCCGACCGGGCAGCCCGTCGACTCGCCCGCCCCGGTCGCCGAGCTCCTGCGCCGCGTCAAGGCGATGCCGATGCCGCCGGAGCGCCAGTGGGAGTCCAGCGAGGGCGCCGACGTGCGCCAGCTGCCCGGCGGTCTGTCCAACACCACCCACGGCGAGGGCGTCGTCCGCGGGGTCGGCTACGCGGTCGGCATCAAGAACGTCGGCTTCTCCGAGGGCTTCGACGACTACTCGACCGCCAAGGTCCGCATGGAGGTCGTCGGCGGCGAGGCCGTCGCCACCGTCCACACGGCGATGGCGGAGGTCGGCCAGGGCGGCGTCACCGTCCACGCGCAGATCGCCCGCACCGAACTCGGTGTCGCCCAGGTGACGATCCATCCGGCCGACACCCAGGTGGGCAGCGCCGGTTCGACCTCGGCCTCCCGGCAGACCTACGTCACCGGCGGCGCCGTCAAGAACTCCTGCGAGCTGGTGCGGGAGAAGGTCCTGGAGATCGGCCGGCGCCGGTTCGGCTCCTACCATCCCGCCTGGGCCACCGCCGAACTCCTCCTGGAGGGCGGCAAGGTCGTCACCGACGGCGGCGAGGTCCTCGCCGACCTCGTGGACGTCCTGGAGGACGAGACGGTCGAGGTGGAGGCCGAGTGGCGGCACCGCCCCACCGAGCCCTTCGACCTGCGCACCGGACAGGGCTTCGGCCATGTCCAGTACTCCTTCGCCGCGCACCGCGCCGTCGTCGAGGTCGACACCGAGCTCGGCCTGGTCAAGGTCGTCGAACTGGCCTGCGCCCAGGACGTCGGCAAGGCGCTCAACCCGCTCTCCGTGATCGGCCAGATCCAGGGCGGCACGACCCAGGGCCTGGGCGTCGCGGTGATGGAGGAGATCATCGTCGACCCGAAGACGGCGAAGGTCAGGAACCCCTCCTTCACCGACTACCTGATCCCCACGATCCTCGACACGCCGACCATCCCGGTCGACGTGCTCGAACTCGCCGACGACCACGCCCCCTACGGGCTCCGCGGCATCGGCGAGGCCCCCACCCTGTCGTCCACCCCGGCCGTCCTCGCGGCGATCCGGGCGGCGACCGGGCTGGAGCTCGACCGCACGCCGGTCCGGCCGGAACACCTCACCGGAACGGCCTGACCCCACCGGGGTCGAGCAACCGAAAGCCCCGGGGGGACGGTGTGCACAGCACCTGTGCCGTCTCCCCCCGGGTCTCCTGTCCGTCTCGGGCCGTCCCCCGGGTCGCACCTCCCCAAATCCCGTGAACTCGCCGCAGGCGACGCGCGGGTGCCCCTGTGAACCTTGGGAGTAGGCCCACATGACCCAGCAGTCCCTTGAGCCGAGGAGCGTCGCCGAGGACGCGGGCGAAGGAACCCGTGTCCCCGCCGGACGGTCCTGGCTCGACCGGTACTTCCACATATCCCGGCGAGGATCGAGCGTCGCGCGCGAGGTGCGCGGCGGCGTCACCACCTTCATGGCGATGGCGTACATCCTCCTGCTCAACCCCCTGATCCTGTCCGGCAAGGACGCGGCAGGGGACACGCTCGGCCAGAAGGCGCTGATCACCGCGACCGCCTTCGCCGCCGCTCTCAGCACGCTGCTGATGGGCTTCGTCGGCAAGGTGCCGCTCGCCCTGGCCGCCGGGCTCTCCGTCTCCGGCGTGCTGTCCTCGCAGGTCGCCCCGCAGATGACCTGGCCGCAGGCGATGGGCATGTGCGTGATGTACGGCGTGGTCATCATGCTGCTGGTCGTCACCGGCCTCCGCGAGATGATCATGAACGCGATCCCGCTGGCCCTCAAGCACGCCATCACCATGGGCATCGGCCTCTTCGTCGCCCTGATCGGCTTCTACAAGGCCGGCTTCGTCCACCAGGGCGAGGGCACCCCGGTGACCCTCGGCCCGGCCGGTGAACTCGCGGGCTGGCCCGTCCTGTTGTTCGCGGTGACCCTGCTGGCCGTCTTCATGCTCCAGGCCCGCGGAGTGCCCGGCGCGATCCTGATCGGCATCGTCGGCGGCACGGTCCTCGCCGTCGTCCTCAACGCCCTCGGTGTCGTCGACCCGAAGCAGTGGGCGAGCGGCGCCCCCGAACTCCACGGCAGCGCCGTCTCGATGCCCGACTTCTCGCTCTTCGGCGACGTCGAGTTCGGCGGCTGGGGCGAGGTCGGCGCGATGACCGTCGGCATGATCGTCTTCACGCTGGTCCTCGCCGGGTTCTTCGACGCGATGGCGACGATCATCGGCGTCGGCACGGAGGCGAAGCTGGCGGACGACCAGGGCCGGATGCCCGGCCTGTCCAAGGCGCTGTTCATCGACGGCGCGGGCGGCGCGATCGGCGGCGTCTCCGGCGCCTCGGGCCAGACCGTGTTCGTCGAGTCCGCGACCGGCGTCGGCGAGGGCGCCCGCACCGGCCTGTCCTCGGTGATCACCGGCCTGTTCTTCGCCGCCTGCCTCTTCTTCACCCCGCTCACCGCGATCGTGCCGGGCGAGGTCGCCGCGGCGGCCCTGGTCGTCATCGGCGCGATGATGATGATGAACGCGCGCCATGTGGACTGGGCGGACCGGGCGACCGCGATCCCCGTCTTCCTGACCGTCGTCGTCATGCCGTTCACGTACTCGATCACGGCGGGTGTCGCCGCGGGCGTCATCTCGTACGTGGCCATCAAGACCGCACAGGGCAAGGCGCGGGAGATCGGCGCGTTCATGTGGGCGCTCACGGTGATCTTCTTCGTCTACTTCGCCCTCCATCCCATCGAGAGCTGGATGGGCGTGCACTAGCCGCCCCCCGCCTCGCCCGTACGCCGTCCGTGAGGAGACCGAGAGATGCTGGACATCGCCGAGGAGCTGGACCGGTGGGTCGAGCAGGGGCGTGACTTCGCCGTGGCCACCGTGGTGGCCGTGGGCGGCAGCGCTCCTCGTCAGCCCGGCGCCGCGCTCGCGGTGGACGCCGGGGGAACGGCGATCGGCTCGGTCTCCGGCGGGTGCGTGGAGGGCGCGGTGTACGAGCTGTGCCGGCAGGCCCTCGCCGACGGCGAGAGCGTGCTGGAGCGGTTCGGCTACAGCGACGACGACGCGTTCGCGGTCGGTCTGACGTGCGGCGGGATCATCGACATCCTGGTCACGCCCGTGCGGGCCGGCGACCCGGTGCGGGAGGTGGTCGCCGCCGGGCTGGCCGCCGCGCGCGCCGGTGCGGCGGCGGCGCTGGCCCGGATCGTGTCGGGCCCGGCCGAGCTGGTGGGCCGGGCGGTGCTGGTCCGGCCGGACGGCTCCCACGACGGAGGGTTCGGGGCCCACCCCGAGCTGGACCGTACGGTGGTGGCGGAGGCGGGCGCGTTCCTGGACGCGGGGCGGACCGGCACGCTGGAGATCGGTGAGCAGGGCTCCCGGTGCGGAGCACCGCTCACGGTCCTGGTGGAGTCCTCGGTCCCGGCGCCCCGGATGATCGTCTTCGGGGCGATCGACTTCGCCTCCGCGCTGGTCCGGGTCGGCAGGTTCCTCGGCTACCGGGTGACCGTCTGCGACGCCCGCCCCGTGTTCGCCACCGCGGCCCGCTTCCCGGAGGCCGACGAGATCGTCGTCGACTGGCCGCACCGCTATCTGGAGCGGACGGAGGTCGACGGCCGGACGGTGCTGTGCGTGCTCACCCACGACGCCAAGTTCGACGTGCCGCTGCTGCGGCTCGCGCTGCGGCTGCCGGTCGCCTACGTCGGCGCGATGGGCTCCCGCCGCACCCACCTGGACCGCAACGCACGCCTGCGCGAAGTCGGCGTCACCGAGATCGAGCTGGCCCGGCTGCGGTCCCCGATCGGCCTCGACCTCGGCGCCCGCACCCCGGAGGAGACGGCCCTGTCGATCGCAGCGGAGATCGTCGCCGACCGGCGCGGCGGCACCGGGGTCTCGCTGACCGGGGCGCACACCCCGATCCACCACGACGTGACGTCGCTGGACGCGCGGACACGACGGATCGGCTCGGTCGCCTAGGGGGTGCGGCCCCTAGGGCGGCGACGGCGTCGGCGCCGGCTGGTCGGGCCACGCGAAGGCGTACGCCGGGTCGCCGCCCCTCAGCAGCCGTGTGTGGCGCAGGAGTTCACGGACGATGCCCGCGTTGCCCATGGCCCATCCGGTCTCCGGTTCGAGGGCGCCCGGGTCCGCGCGGTGCTCGACGTTCGACCAGCGGGCGCCGTCCGCGTCGCGCACGGCACGCCCGGCCAGGTCGGCGACGAGGACACCGGCGAACGCGGGGGACTCGCCCCGCTCGGCGATCCGGTCGCCCGCCAGGGCCAGCACGCCCGCGGTGCCGCAGCAGCGGCCGTTGTTGTCCCAGAACCCCGGCCGCAGCCGCCGCGGCAGGCCCGAGTGCGTGACGGTGTGCCAGCAGCGGTCGGCCAGCGCCGTCCAGCCCGGGTCGCCGTGCAGGTCGCGCAGCAGCCGGAAGAGCTGCGCGTCACCCGCGGGGCCGTGACACCAGCCGTAGTTGTGGCGGGCGGTCAGGTCGGAACGGTGGGGCGGGTCGGAGTGCGGGACGAGGAACCCCTCGGGCCCGGCCTCGTCGCGCGCCACGACGCCCGCGGCACCGGCCAGGGCGAGATCGACCAGGTCCGCGCGGCCGGCCGCGTGCCCGACCGCCGCCAGGCCGTACACGATGCCGAGCGTGCCGTGCGACATGTGGTGCATCCGCCCGCTCACCCCGGGCCGGAACGCCCACTGGATCCCGGCCGCGGTCGGCTCGGCGGTCCGCGCGTACGGCTCCACCGCCCGGACGGCGAGGTCGTCCGCCCCGGCCAGCAGCGCGCCGAGGCCGATCCCCGCGTTGCCGCCCATCAGCTCGAACAGTTCGCCCCACCGCGTTCCGTCGAAGCGGGCGCGCACCAGGTCCAGGGCCCGGTCGGCGGCGGTGCCCGCGGCGCTGTCGCCGAGGCCGTCGTGGACGGCGCGCAGGACGAGGGCCATTCCGGTGCGGCCGAAGTAGAGGGAGTCGTCCTCCCAGGTCCCGACGGAATCGGCCAGCAGGCGGGCCGCGCGCACGGCCGCGTCGCCGTAGGAGTCGTCACCGAAGTGCCGCCACGCCTCCAGGAGCACCGGGACCACCCCGGCGGTGCCGTTGTAGAGCATCGGATCGACCTCGGCGTCCGAGGGCCTCACCGGCCAGCCGAGCCCGCCGTCCCCGGTGTCCCGGGCGACCGACAGCAGCCACCGCAGCCCGTCCGCGGCCAGCGCCTCGATCCCGTCCGGCCCCGGGGCCGGCGCCCCGGTCACGCCCGTCCGCCCGCGTCGGCCGGGGCGGTGGGGTCGGTCGGGGCGCGCCCGCTCACGGCGTCCTCAGCAGCCGGTTCACCGCGCGGCCGAACACCTGGCGTGAAGTCCCCCGCACCA
Organism: Streptomyces sp. NPDC090106; assembly: GCF_044747265.1. NCBI lineage: Bacteria > Bacillati > Actinomycetota > Actinomycetes > Kitasatosporales > Streptomycetaceae > Streptomyces > Streptomyces sp. NPDC090106. The sequence continues at coordinate 345,753 of NZ_JBIVDS010000006.1, forward strand.
CCGGGTCGACCGCCGACGGCAGGAAGCGGAAGCCCAGTTCCTCGCGCCACACCACACGGCTGCGTCCGCCCGGCCCCGGGGCGACCGTGATCTCGGCCCAGCCGGTCACCACCCGGCCCCGCTTCTCCAGGCGGCAGAGGCCGGGGGCGGTGTCGGTGGGCGGCTGCCACACGGTGATCTCCATGCGGTCGTCGAAGCCGGTCCGGCCCGCGCCGGTACGGGCCACGAACACCGTGCCCACGTCCGTCGGGCCCGGGGTCAGCACCGTGACACGGGTCAGGGGGACGACCTCGCCGTGGCGGGGCCAGTGCGTCAGACGGCGCCAGGCCTCGTCGAGGGGGAGCGGGGCCGTGCGTTCGATGAGGAAGGTGACCACGGGAGGATCCTAAGGAAGTGAGGCAGGTCAGCGGCGCCATCCCGGACGGCTCACAGACTTCCCGGTGGGACGGCCCGTTCCCCCCCCCCCGGGGCGCGCGGGCCCTGACGTGCCGGTCCTGACGCGCCGGTCCTCATGCGCCGACGGCCCGACCGGGTGCGGCCGGCCGAGCCGTCGGTGTGCGGGAGGGCGGTGCTACTGGGCGTAGAAGGTCGCGTCTGCCTGCGCGGCCGTCGTGCTCACCGCCTGGACGTACAGCAGGTAGTTGGAGTGGCGTATGTAGCGGCCCGCGTAGTTGTACGACTCGTAGGAGATCCCGGCCGAGTCGGCGAGCCCGGAGCGCTGGTAGAAGCTGGCGTCGGAGGCGAAGGCGGCCGTCCCGTCGTTCTTCTCCACCCACACCTCGAAGTTCTTGTGACGCAGGTAGTAGCCGGGGTAGTTGGCCGACTCCAGCGAGACCGTGCCGGTGCCCGCGAGGCCCGTCACCACCCGGAACTGGGAGTCCGCGAGCGGGGACACGTTCGCCTCGATCTTCGCCCGGTACTCCCAGTGGCGGATGAACCGGTCCGGGTAGTTGTACGACGAGAGGCGCTGCGGGGTGACGCCGTCGGCGACCGGGATGCCGAAGTCGGGGGTGCCGTCGGACTTCCAGTAGACCTTCTGCACCCGGGTACGGCGGTTGGGGTCGTTCAGCGGGTCGCCGCTGATGTCCTTGTAGCTGCGGTCGTGGTAGACGAGGATGTCCGACTTGCCGTCCTCGGACGTGGTGAAGGAGTTGTGGCCCGGACCGTACTGCGAGGTCGCCGCGCTCGACTGGAACACCGGGGTCGCGCTCTTCGTCCAGGACGAGGCGCTCGTGAGGTCGGCCGTCGCGGACGCGGTCAGCATCCCCAGGCAGTAGTTGGCGTCCGTGGCCGAGGCGGAGTAGGTCATGAAGACCTTCCCGCCGTGCTGGATCACCGCCGGGCCCTCGTTGACCTTGTACCCGACCGTCTCCCACGACAGCGTCGGCTGCGACAGCTCGACCGGAGTCCCGCTGATCGTCCAGGGGTTGGACATCTTCGCGAGGAACAGGCTGGTGTTGTTGTCCTCCGACGGGTTGCGCTGCGCCCACGCCAGATAGCGCACCCCGTTGACCACGAAGGTCGTCGCGTCCAGGGAGAAGCTCTCCCAGGTGGTGGTGATCTGGCCCTTCTCGGTCCAGGTCGCCGTCAGCGGGTTGGCACCGGTGCCCTCCAGGACGTACATCCGGATCGCCCACACGTCACTGGTCGACCCGGCGGCGAAGTAGACGTACCACTTGCCGTCGATGGAGTGGATCTCCGGCGCCCAGATGTGCGCGCCCATGATCCCGCTGGAGTGCTTGGTCCAGATGGTCGTCTCGGCCGCCGTGGACAGGCCCTGGATGGTCGTCGCCCGGCGCAGCACGATCCGGTCGTACTCGGGGACGGTCGCGGTGAAGTAGTAGTAGCCGTCGGTGTGCTTGAAGATGTGCGGGTCGGCCCGCTGGGCCGCGATCGGGTTGGTGTAGGTGACGGCGGGGGAGTCCGGGACGGCGGCCTGGGCGGGCACGCCGACGCAGATCAGGACGGCGGCCAGCGCGGCCGTCAGCAGCCGAAGGGCTATACGTCTCAAGGGAGTTCTCCAGAACAGGTCACGTGGTGGGGACGAGGCGCCACTGCTGGCAGGTGTTGTTCAGCCAGGTCCACTGGCGTACGTCGGTGCCGTCGGCGGTGCCGCAGTCGGTCACGTCGGCGACCTTGCCGGTGGCCTCGTTGACGATCCGGACGTAGTCGCCGGTGGCCGTGAACACCAGCCGGAACCGCTGGCACGTGTTGTTCAGCCACGACCACTGGCGGATGTCCGCCCCGTCCGCGCTCGAACAGTCGGCCACGTCCGCGACCTTGCCGGTCGCCACGTTCACCAGCCGGTTGGTGTCGTCGCCGAGGTCCTCCAGACGCCACTTCTGGTTGCTGCCGCCGGTGCACGTCCACTGGAAGATGTTGGTGCCGTCGGCGGTGCCCCCGCCGCTCACGTCCAGGCACTTGCCGCTGTTGCGGTTGACGAGCGTGTACGACGTCGGGGTCGCCGCGGTCTCGCCCGCCGGGCCCGCGAGGGTGGTGCCGAGGGCGACGGGGGTGCCGAAGTTCGGGGTGCCGTCGGAGTTCCAGGTGAACTTCTGGGCGCGGGTGGTGCGTCCGTTGCCGCAGCCGCCGGAGGACGAGGAGTTGGCGTGGTAGACGATCCAGTTCTCGGTGCCGTCCGGTGAGCTGAAGAACCCGTTGTGGCCCGGCCCGTAGACGCCGCCTGCGTCACTGCGCTGGAACACGGGGGACGAACTCTTGGTCCAGGAGGAGGCGTTGAGCGGGTTGCTGCCGGTCAGCTCCAGCATCCCCAGCTTGTAGTCGGCCGTCTGGCAGTAGCTCGCCGAGAAGGTCAGGAACGTCCGGCCGTTGTGATACAGCGGCTCCGGGGCCTCGTTGACGGGGGCGCCCGAGGTCTCCCAGCTCGCCGTGGGGCTGGAGATGACGGTGAAGGCGGAGCTGGAGAGCGTGTACGGGTTGCTCATCGGCGCGATCACCAGGCTCTGCGTACTGCCGTTGATGAAACCGCTGCCGACCAGGTACAGGCTGCCCGAGTGCTCCAGCACCGTCGCGTCGATCAGCCAGCCGCCCGGGGTGAGGTTGGAGCCGGTCAGCGACCCCTTGTAGGTGTAGGGGCCCATGGGGTCGGTGCCGGAACTCTCCAGCACATGGGTGCGCTGGGAGTCGCAGCAGGCCGTCCCGCTCGGCCCGGCGGAGTAGTAGACGTACCAGCGGCCGTTGAGGAAGTGCAGCTCCGGCGCCCAGATGTTGGTGTTGCGCGTCGAGGTCGTGTCCGACCACACCTGCACGTTGGGCGCGGTCGAAAGGCCCGCCAGCGTCGGTGACTTGCGGATGCCGAGGACGCCGGTGAACGTCGTGGTGATCAGGTAGTAGTTGCCGTCGTGGTACTCCAGCCAGGGATCGGCGCCCTTGTAGGACTTCAGCGGATTGGTGTACGGGCGCCCCTCGGCGGCGTGCGCCGGCTGGGTGGCCGACAGGAGCGCGAGCAGCACGGCGAGCACGCAGAGCAGCAGTGAGCGGGGGTGAGTCCGAGGCATACGAGACCGTCCCTGTCCGTAATTTCGAACGAAGTTCGTGATTCCGGTCAGAAGGTAAGGGTGGGTCATGTGCGCGTCAATGGTTTCGTCAGGTGTGCGAAACCTTGCGGCACACGTACGATCTTGGTCGATGACAACGGGCGGGCGGGGAGTGGAACGCATGGGCAGCCGGGTCGTGTTCGGGGCCGCGGGGGCACGCCCCTGCACCCTCGTCGTGTGCCGGGGCTGCTGCTGCGGCGACGCGCGCAAGCACCCCGACGTCGATCACACCTGGCAGCTCGACCGGCTGCGCGCCGCCGCCGCGGAGTCCGGCGGCCTGATCGCCGTCCGCACCACCGACTGCCTCGGCCCCTGCGACCAGGCGAACGTCCTCGTCGTCCAGCCCTCCGCCGAGGGCCGCCGGCGCGGCGGCCGGGCCACCTGGATCGGCTGGTCCGGCGACGACGCCTGCACCGACGACGTCCTGGCCTGGCTCGCCGCCGGCGGCCCCGGTCTCGCCGACCCCCCGGCCACCCTCACCCTCCAGTTCATCCGCCCGCCCCGCCCGGAGGTCCGCAAGGCGCGCCGCTGACGCGCACCCCGAGGACGAGGACCGGGACCCCGCGGCCGGAGTGCCGCACCGCGACCCGCAGACTGAGGACCGACCTGGCAGTCGGCGACGAAAGGCATCCCGTGCGACTCCACACCCGCCACTGGGGCACCGGCGACCGGACGGCACTGCTCGTCCACGGCATCATGTCCGACTCCCGCACCTGGCGCCGCGTCGGACCGGCCCTCGCCGAGCGCGGCTACCGGGTGACCGCCGTCGACCTGCGCGGCCACGGCGGCTCCCCCCGCGGCGACTACGGCATCGAGCACTTCGCGGACGACCTCGTCGACACCCTGCCCACCGGGGCCGACGTGATCGTCGGGCACTCGCTGGGCGGGCTCGCGCTGTCGCTCGCGGTGGACCGGCTGCGGCCCCTGCGGGCGGTCTACTCGGACCCCGCCTGGTCCTCGCAGAACCCCGAACAGGCCCTGGACCCCGAGGTGTTCGCCTCGGCGAAGAACATCAGCCGGGAACACATCGTCCAGTTCAACCCGCGCTGGGCCGCCGAGGACGTCGACATCGAGGTGGCCACGGTCGCGGACTGGGACGCGGACACCTCGTACTTCCTCGACGGGCGCCCCCTCACCGGGTTCGTGCCCGGCCGCCCGGTCGTCCCCTCGCTCGTCCAACTCGCCGACCCCAGCCTGCTGGTGGGCCCCGCGGACGTGGAACTGCTGCGGGCGAGCGGGTTCGAGGTGCGGACCGTCACCGGAGCCGGGCACACCATCCACCGCGACGACTTCGACGGGTTCATGGCGTCCCTGGAGGGATGGATCTGACCCCGGTGGCCGCGTCCACGGCCCTCAGTCCGGCAGCGGCGCCTCCCAGTCCAGCAGCCGCACCAGCTCCTCCTCCCCGGGACGCGGGGCGCCGTTCGGCCGCTCCCCCCGGGACAGGGCGCCGCTGACCGTCGTGTTGTGGTCCACGCGCGGACGCCGCAACGCCTCGTACCGGGCGAGCGCGGCGGCCCGGTCCGCCGTCCGGCGCAGCGACTTGGCGAGCACGACGGCGTCCTCCAGCGCCATCGAGGCACCCTGCCCCGTCGCGGGCGAGGCGGCGTGCGCGGCGTCGCCGAGCAGCACCGTGCGCGCCGTCCGCCACGGAGTGCCGACGGGGATCTCGGTGGCGTCGGTGACGAGGACGTCGTCCCCGGTGGCCGCCACGATCTCCGCGGCGGGCCCGTCGTCCTTCTCCAGCAGCGCGAGCAGCGCCTCACGTGCCGCCGCCCCCGCCGCGACCGCCGGCCCGTCGGCCACTCGCGCGAACCAGTACGTCTCCCCGCCGGGCGACACCGCGTACCCGAAGTTCGTCGCGCTGCCCCGCACCATGGTGATCTGCGCGCCGTCCCCCGACGGGCGCGCGCCCCGGGTGTACCCGTACAGGACGCGCTGCCCGGCGGGTACGGGCCGCACCCCGGGCGCCACGGTCTCCCGGACCGTGGAGTGCAGCCCGTCGGCGCCGACGAGCAGCTCGGCCGTGGCACGGGTGCCGTCCGCGAAACGGGCGGTGACACCGGCCGGTCCCTCCTCGACGGACGCCAGCCGTGCCCCGTGCCGGACCTCGATGCCCCGGCGCGCCGCCTCCGCCTGGAGCGCCGCGTTGAGGTCGCCGCGGCGCAGGCACCGGTAGCGCAGCGACGGATCGCCGGTCTCGCCGAGCGGCGCCCGCCCCACCTCCGCGCCCGTCGCGTCGAGCAGTCTCAGCGACGTCAGCTCGAAGCCGGTCCCGGTCGCCGCCGCGCCCGCGTCGAGCTGGGACAGGGCCCGCACGCCGTTGCTCGCCAGCGTCAGGAACGCCCCCAGATCCTCCGCCGAGTCCGGATGGGCCTCGTGCACGACGACCTCGAAGCCCGCCTTGTGCAGCGCGAGCGCCGTCGCCGTACCGCCGATGCCGCCGCCGATCACCATCGTCCGTGTGCGCATGGGAACGAACCTACCGGCGTGGGCGCGGGGCGCGGGCGGGCCGGCCGCGGGGGACGGCTCAGCCGCAGGAGCCGGTGAAGACGTCCAGTTCGTCGGCGCCGCTGCTCGCCACGACCAGGTCCGCGGCGCCGTCGCCGGTCAGATCGGCGGCCGCGGCCTCGTACGCGCCGGCGGACGCGAGCTCGGTCAGCTCGGTCAACGGCCCGCCGGAGGTGCCCTGGAAGACGGTCACGGAACCGCCGCTGGCGGAGGACACCAGCAGGTCGGTGACGTCGTCGCCGTCCACATCCGCCGAGTTGACCGCGACCGGCAGCGCCGGGGTGGTGTACGTGACGCCCGCCCCGAAGGTGCCGTCCCCGTTCCCGGCGTACACCTCAAGGGTGTCGGAGCCGTTGCTGACGGTGGCCAGGTCGGTCGTGCCGTCCCCGTCGAAGTCGCCCTCGGCGATCGAGTAGAGCCGGTTGACGCTCGCGTACTCGGTGACCGTGCCGAAGGTCCCGTCGCCGTTGCCCAGGGCGACGGAGACCCCGCCCGCGGTGGCGACGCTCGCGGTCGCCACGTCGAGGTTCCCGTCGCCGTCGAGGTCGGTGAGGACGAGGCCGTGCGGCCGGGTCACGGTGACCGTCTCCAGGTCGACGGTGAACGCCCCGGAGCCGTCGCCGGTGAGCACGCTCACGCCGCCGCCGCTCTCCTCGGCGACGGCCAGGTCCAGGTTCCCGTCGCCGTCGACGTCCCCGGGCACCAGGGAACGGGCGCCGCCGCCGACGTCGTAGCGGACGGACGTCCCGAAGGTGCCGTCGCCGGTGCCGAGCAGCACGCTGACCGTGCCGCCGTCGAAGTCGGCGGTCGCGAGGTCGGGGGCGCCGTCGGCGTCGAAGTCGGCGATCACGGTCTGGTACGGCTTGTCGCCGACCGCGTACGCGGTGGCCGCGGCGAAGGTGCCGTCGCCCTCGCCGAGCAGCACCGAGAGGGAGTCCGCGTCGTTGTTCGCGGCGACGACGTCGGTGTTCCCGTCGCCGTCGAGGTCGCCGGTGACCACGTGACGGGGGTTGTCACCGACCGCGGCGGGCGTGTCCGACAGGGTGAACGCGGGGGTGCAGGCGCTCGCGGCCCGCGCCGCCGTGACGCTCACGCCGCTCGCGGCCAGGCCTAAGACGACCGCCGTCGCGGCGGCGAGTGCACGGGGGTGGTTGCTGCGGTGGCCCATGGTGGAGGGGTTCCTTCCTCGGAGTCCGGGGCGGCGCCACGGCCCGGCGCCGCCGGCCCGGAGGGCCGCACGCGCGCCGGAAGCGCCGCTCATGGTCACGGGAAGGTAGGGCCGCCGCCTGTGATCCACGTGTCACCGGACCGTGCTTTCACCCCGAGACGGTGCCCGGCTGGGGGCGGACCGTGAGGATCTGCTGGGCCGTGCCGACGGGGCCGTCCACATCGTGCAGGACCGTGCTGGTCAGGCCCTGCCCGCTCGGCCCGAAGGAGACCGTGGTGTCCAGGCCCGTCCAGTCGCCGTGCGGCTGCCGGTGCAGATGGACGGTCAGATCCACGTTCGGGAACATCCACTCCGACGGCGGGCGGCGCACCGCGATGCCGTTGGCGGTGTCGACCAGGGCGAGGAACCGCGCGACCGGACCGCTGGGCTGCCCGGCGACCAGGTCGAGGGAGGTGGAGATCCAGGCGGCGGTACGGCCCGGCCGCGGCGGGGCCACCGGACGGACGTCGACCGAGTCGATGTAGCCGCCCGGCCACGCGTCGGACATCCGCCACCGCGCGAGAGTCCCGGGGGCGGCGAGCCGCTCCGCGTCGGCGCCCTCCACCCCACGGGTGTCCAGGGCCGCCAGATACCAGGCGCGGGCCCGCACGACCGCCCGCCCGGAGATCGTCACGACGGCCTCCACCAGCTCGATCGTCCGCCCCGGCCGGACCGTCTCCACCCGGATCTCGCACTCGTCCAGGGCGAGCCGGCCCAGGATGTCGTAGCTGATCCGGGACAGCAGCAGCCCGCTGTCGGGCGCCGCCGCGCGGTGCCGCTCCAGGGCGTGCGCGACGAGCCCGCCCAGCGGGCTGAAGTGCTGCTCGTCCGTGCTCCAGGCGCCGACCGCGTGCGCGGTGGGCTTGTAGCGGTGGTCGTCGATGGCTTCGAAGTAGCTGTCGGGCGTCAACGGAGGCTTCTCCTGCGAAAGTTCACGGCATGACGGGCGGCACGAAGCGGCCGGACCCGTCACGGAACACCGGCGACGACCCCGCCCACCTGGAGGAACTCTCGCAGACGGGTCCCGGCGCACGGACGGCGCGGCCACCTCCCGGCGCCGTCGGCTACCGCGCCGGGGGAGTGGTGCTCCGGGCCGGCGGGCCGGGGACGTGGTCCAGTCCCGGGCGGGCGGGCTCGGGGCGGTCCTTGCGGAAGGCCCAGCTCATGTTCGGTTCCATCACGCACCGGAAGACCCGCCGGACCGGAGCCGTGCACAGCGCGGTCACCACCGTCGCGGCGACGACCGAGACCGCGATCGCGCCCGCGGGCTGCCGGAAGAAGCGCTCGTCCGACCACTGCCAGTGGTTGGCGGCCTGGATGACGAACCCGTGCAGCAGATAGCCGTACAGCGTGCCCGCGCCCAGCGTCGTGAACCACATCCGGCGCCCCGGCACCCACGACAGGAAGCAGGCGACCAGGACCAGGGAGCAGCCGAACAGGGCGAGCGTCATCAGCGGCCCGTACCAGTCGGGCACGGCGAAGTGCTCGGCGCTGTCCTTGTGGAAGAACCAGGCGTAGTCCATCCGCGGCACCGCCCAGTACGAGAACACCAGCGCGCCCGCGAGGACCGGCAGCGCCAGCAGCCGCACCCGCCACTGCCTGACCAGGCTGAAGTGCGCGGGCCGCAGACACAGACCGAGCACGAAGTACGGCAGGAACTGGAGCGTGCGCTGAAGGTCGAGGTCCTTGCCGATGGACGGGGTGAGCGTGGCGAGCGCCGCGACGGCGAGCGCGATGGGCAGCGGCCAGCGCACCCGGCGCCAGATCGGCGTCGTCAGCCGCCAGATGAACAGCGCCGCCAGGAACCACGTCAGATACAGCGGGTCCAGCAGGCTGATCTCCCGGTCGGGCTCACCGTCGCTCCAGCGCGTGAAGAACGTGTACGCCGTCTCGAACACGACGTACGGCACCACGACCCCGGTGATCAGGCGCTTGATCTTCTCCGGGCTCGCGTCGAAACTCCGCGAGAAGTAGCCGGAGATGATGATGAACGCCGGCATGTGGAAGGCGTAGACGACCGTGTAGAGGGCGGTGACCGCACGGCTGTCGGAGCGCAGCGGCTCCCAGGCGTGCCCCATCGCGACCAGCACGATCGCCAGGTACTTGGCGTTGTCGAAGAACGCGTCCCGTTGCCGGGGCCGTCCCGGCGCCGCCCCCGCCCCGGCGCCCGTCCCCGCCCGCCCCGAGACGTCCGCTCCGTACGCCGCCTGTGCCGTGCCGCTGCTCACCACTCACCCTGTCCAATCACTGTGAAACCCGCGGGGCAGGTTACGCGTCTTACTGGAGTTGCGGCAGAGGCGGGTAGGGGAGGCATCCGGTTCGCCTTGCCGCTCGCGCGCGGTGTAAACCAGTGACCGGGGAGAAGTGGCCGGGGGAACACCGGCCGCCCCGGGCGCACTAGGAGGCGGCGGCAGCGATGGAGATCCGGATCCGGTCCACGACGGAACAGGACGCGGAGGTCTTCGTCGACACCCTCCACGCGGCCTTCGGACGCTTCCCGGAGGCCCCCGCCGAGGACGGCGGCGGCGTCTGGTGGGCGGCCCTGGAGATGGACCGCGGCCTGCTCGCGGAGACGGAGGACGGCCGGCCCGTCGGCACCGCGGCCACCTACCCCTTCGAGCTCACCCTCCCCGGCGGCACCCTCGTCCCGGCCGCCGGGCTCACCGCCGTCGGCGTCCTGCCCTCGCACCGCCGCCGCGGGGTGCTCACCGCCCTCCTGCGGGAGCAGCTCACCGGGCTGCGGGCCCGCGGCGACCTCCTCACCGTCCTGCTGGCCTCCCAGGCCCCGATCTACGGCCGGTTCGGCTACGGCCCGGCGACCTCCACCCGCCGGCTGACCGTCCCTCGCCACCGGGCCGCCTTCGCCGCCCCCAGGGCCGGCGCTCCGGCCCCGGCGGCCGGCTCGGTGGAACTGCTGCGGCGCTCCGAGTGCGGCGACCTCGTCGAGGCGGTCTACGACCGCTACCGCCGCGCCCAGCCCGGCGCGCTGTCCCGGCCGCACCGCTGGTGGGCGCGGGGCGCGGGCCAGGCCCCGGTCTCCCGGGCACAGCGCTACATCGCCCTGCACCGTGACGCCGACGGCGTCCCCGACGGATACGCCAGCTACTCGCTCGGCGGCTCCGGGACCGAGACGACCCTGACGGTCGACGAGACCGTCACCACCGACGCCGGCGCCTTCACCGACCTGGCCCGCCATCTGCTCGGCCACGAACTGGTCGACCAGGTCGTCTTCCAGCACTTCCCGCCCGGCAACCCGCTGCCGTGGCAGCTCGCGGACCACCGCGCCGCCCAGCCCGGCGGCGAGACGGACTGGCTCTGGGTGCGGCTGCTGGACGTGCCGGGCGCGCTCACCGCACGCGGCTGGTGCGCCGACGGCGAACTCGTCCTCGACGTCGACGACCCGTTCCTCGGCGAGCGCGGACGCCATCTGCTGACCGTCCGGGACGGCAAGGCGGACTGCGTCCCGACGCGACGCGAACCCGACCTGTCCCTGGACGTCCGCGACCTGGGCGCGCTCTACCTCGGCGACACCGCCCCCAGCACCCTCGTGCGCGCGGGCCACGTCCGGGCCCACGGGCCCCGGGCGGCGGCGCTCGCCGACACCCTGTTCCGGACCGACCGCGCCCCGCACTGCCTGCACTGGTTCTGACCGCGGACGGGGCCGGCCGCGCCCGGCTCACATGTTGATCATGTGTCCCGCCAGGCCGTGCACGGCCTCCTTCACGGCCTCGCTCAGCGTCGGGTGGGCGTGCACGTTGCGGGCCACCTCGTGCACGGTGAGGTCCCACTGCTGCGCCAGGGTCAGCTCAGGCAGCAGCTCGGTGACGTCCGGGCCGATCAGATGGCCGCCGATCAGCTCGCCGTGCGTGGCGTCGCTGATCAGCTTGACGAAGCCGGTGGTGTCACCGAGGCCGTGCGACTTGCCGTTCGCCGTGAACGGGAACTTCGCGACCTTCACGTCGTAGCCCAGCTCGCGGGCCCGCTCCTCGGTGTGGCCGAAGCTGGCGATCTGCGGCTGGCAGAACGTCGCCCGCGGGATCATCGTGTAGTCCAGCTCCATCGTCTCCGCGTCGGCGAGGGTCTCGGCGGCGACGACCCCCATCGCCTCGGCGGCGTGCGCGAGCATCAGCTTGGCGGTGACGTCGCCGATGGCGTACAGATGCGGCACCGAGGTACGGCAGCGGCCGTCGACGTCGATCGCGCCGCGCCCGGTGAGCGCGACCCCGGTGTTCTCCAGCCCGTAGCCGGTGACGTTCGGCGCGAAGCCGATCGCCTGGAGCACCTTGTCCGTCTCCAGCACCTGCCGCGCGCCGTCCTTGCCGGTGACCGTCACCCGCACCCGGGCGCCCGACTCGTCGATCGACTCGACCCGCGTCGAGGTCAGCACGTCGATGCCCAGCTTGCGGTACTGGCGGGCGAGTTCGGCGGAGACCTCGGCGTCCTCCAGCGGCGCCATCCGGTCGAGGAACTCGACGATCGTGACCTTCACGCCGTAGTGGTGCAGCACGTACGCGAACTCGATGCCGATCGCCCCGGCGCCCGCGACGACGATCGACTCCGGCAGGTCCTCGGCGAGGATCTGCTCCTCGTACGTCACGACCCGCGCGCTGCGCTTGGTGCCGGGCAGCAGCCTCGGGGTGGCCCCGGCGGCGATGACGCAGTGCTCGAAGCCGATCGTGCGGGTGTTGCCGTCGTAGTCGGTGACCTGGAGGGTGTGCGGGTCCAGGAAGGTGCCCCGGCCGTTCACCTCCGTGATGCCGTTCTTCTTCATCAGGTAGTGGACGCCCCTGACCCGGCCGTCGGCCACCTTGCGGCTGCGCCGGTAGGCCTCGCCGTAGTCGAAGGTGACCTGTCCCTCGACCCTGATCCCGAATGTCTTCGCCTCATGGGTGAACAGGTGTGCGAGTTCCGCGTTGCGCAGCAGGGCCTTGGTCGGGATGCAGCCGACGTTCAGACACACCCCGCCCCAGTACTTCTCCTCGACGACCGCGACCCGCTTCCCGAGCTGGGCGGCCCGCACCGCGGCCACGTACCCGCCGGGCCCGGCCCCGAGTACGACCACATCGAACCGCTCGTCCCGCTCGACCATGACCCGACCTCTTCCCTCACGTGGTCCGCCGTCCTGAAGCCCATCGTCCGGCTCCCTCCGACGGCCCGCCACAGAGATCGACGCCATGCGGCGCACATCACCCGCCCGCCACGCGCCGGCTACAGCCAGTCACGCCGCTTGAAGACCAGATACAGGCTGGTGCACACCACGGCCATCAGCACGATCGCGAACGGATACCCGAACTCCCAGCCCAGCTCCGGCATCTCCCGGAAGTTCATCCCGTAGATGGTCCCGACCAGCGTCGGCGCGAACAGGATCGCCGCCCAGGAGGAGATCTTCTTGATCTCCTCGTTCTGCTCGAAGCCCGCCTCCGCCAGGGCGCGCATCTCCGCGTTCTGCTCCTGGGTGACGAGGGTGGCGTTGACCGTGAGGATCTCGGTGAGGGCCTGGCGGAAGCCGTCGACGCGTTCGCTGGTGTGCGTGACGTGGTCGGCGACGTCGCGCAGATAGCTCTGGAGTTCGTCGTCCGTGCCGTACTTGGAGAAGCCGGCGATCAGGCCGTGCAGCATGCCGATCAGAGGGCGGGTCGCGCGCTGGAACTCGACGGTCTCGCGGGAGAGTTCGTAGATGCGGCGGGAGACGGACGGGTCGCCGCGGAAGACCTCGGTCTCGATCTCGTCGATGTCGTTCTGGACGCCGGCCACCACCGGGACGTACCCGTCGACCACCGCGTCCAGGATCGCGTACAGCACCGCCTCGGGGCCCAGTTTCAGCAGGTCGGGCGTCTCCTCCATACGGCGGCGGACCGCCGACAGGTCGGGGGCGGCGCCATGGCGGACCGTGATCACGAAGTCGGGCCCGACGAAGACGTGCAGCTCGCCGAAGTCGACCTCCTCCTGCGCGTCGAGATAGCGGGCCGCGCGCAGGACGACGAACAGCGTCCGGCCGTAGCGCTCCAGCTTGGGCCGCTGATGAGCCTCCATCGCGTCCTCGACGGCCAGCGGATGCAGGTCGAACTCGGACGCCAGGGAGAGGAGTTGGGACTCGGTCGGACGGGCCAGACCGATCCACGCCATGCCCGAGGGCCGCTCGTGCAGCTCACGGTAGGTCTCGGCGAGCGTGACGGGGGAGGAGACCCGCACCCCGTCGCGGTACAGCGCCGCCTGCACGATGCTCACCGGCTCGGGGGCCGGTTCGGCGCCCGCCTCGGCCGGTTCCGCCGGCGGCTCGGGTGCCGGGGGCGAGGCCCGGCGCCAGACGGACTTCCTGCGTCGCTCGGACATCGCGGCTGCCTCCCGGCCGGCGTCGGTGATCAGCGAGCAGCGTATACGGGCACCACCGGGCCGGAAGGTCCGGGCGCGCGCGCCGAGTTGCGGACCGCCGCTGTCCGCAACCCCCACTACCGTGCGGAGCATGACGGAGACACTCGGCCCCCGCGCCCTCAACCGGGCCACCCTCGACCGGCAGCTCCTGCTGCGCCGCTCCCCGCTGTCCGCGCAGGCGGCCGTGGAGCACCTCGTCGGGCTCCAGGCGCAGGAGGTCAAGCCGCCCTACCACGCGCTCGCCGCCCGGCTCGACGGCTTCGCACCCGGGGACCTGGCCGGGCCGCTGGAGCGGCGCGAGGCGGTGCGGATCGTCACCGTGCGCTCGACCATCCATCTGCACACCGCCGCCGACGCCCTCACCCTGCGGCCCCTGGTCCAGCCCGTCCGCGACCGGGAGATCGGCCTGTTCCGCAAGGGCCTCACCGGCGTCGACCTGGACCGGCTCGCCGTCCTCGCCCGGGAGTTCGTCGAGGAGGAGCCGCGCACCATGAAGCAGCTGCGCGAGACGCTCGGCGCGCACTGGCCGGACGCCGACCCGCAGTCCCTGGCCATCGCCGCCCGCTGCGCCCTCCCGCTCGTCCAGGTCACCCCGCGCGGGGTGTGGGGCGAGAGCGCCCAGGTCGCCCTGACCACCCTGGAGCACTGGCTGGGGCGGCCCGCCGAACCCGCGGCGACCCTGGACGACACCGTCCTGCGCTATCTCGCCGCGTTCGGCCCGGCCTCCGTCAAGGACTTCCAGACCTGGTGCGGCCTGACCCGGACACGCCCCGCCTTCGAGCGGCTGCGCCCCCGCCTGGTCGCCTTCCGCGACGAGAACGGCGTCGAGCTCCTCGACCTCCCCGACGCGCCCCGCCCCGACCCGGACACCCCGGCGCCGCCCCGCTTCCTGCCCGAGTTCGACAACCTGCTGCTCTCCCACGCCGACCGCACCCGGGTCGTCCCGCCCGCGAACCGTGGCCGCACCTGGCAGGCGAACACCTTCTACTGCCCGCTGCTGGTCGACGGGTTCCTCGCCGGGGTGTGGCGGATCATCGACGACGTGCTCGTCGTGGAGCCCTTCGGGGAGCTGTCCAGGGCGCAGCGGGACGAGGTCGCCGAGGAGGGGGCGAGGACGCTGGCCGCTCTCGGCCTGGAGCACGGCATCCGCTTCGGCACGGTCATCGCGTAGAGCGAGGGCGCGGGGCATGGGGCGCGGGGACGTGCCGGGCGGGGGCATGGAGAGGGGGCGTTGCGGGCCGCTCGTGGAGGCCCGCAACGCCCCCTGGTACTTCACCTGAGGGATGCTCAGGAGAACGTCTGGGACTACGAGTTGACCTGTGCGGTCACAAGGGACGAGAAGGTGGTCAGCCGGGTGTAGACACCCGGGTAACCCGCCTCCGCGCACCCTTCTCCCCAGGAAGTGATCCCTGCCAGGACGCCCCCGATGAGCAGGGGACCGCCGCTGTCGCCCTGGCAGGTGTCGACGCCGCCGGAGGTGTATCCGGCGCAAACCATGTCGCTCGCGACGAAGTCGGAGCCGTAGGAGCTGCGGCAGCTCGTGTCGGAGACGATCGGCACGGTCGCCGTCCGCAGCTGGTTGGAGGAGTTGCCGCCCGAGGACGTGGTGCCCCAGCCGAGGATGCGGGCCGTGGCTCCGGTCGCGTACACGGAGGTGTCCGTGGAGGCGACGTAGGAGGCCGTCGTGTACGACATCGCCGTCGACAGGGTCAGCACGGCCACGTCGTCACCGTTGGTGGCGTCCGTGTAGTCCGGGTTGATCCAGATCTTGCTGACCCGGCTGACCGTTCCGTTGGTGCCGTTGAGGTAGGTGCGCCCACCCACCACACGGACACTGCTGGTGGTCTCGCCGACCATACAGTGGGCCGCGGTCACGACCTTGGTCGCCGACACCAGGGTGCCGCCGCAGAACTGGTTCTGCGAGGCGTCCGTGATCTGCATCATGAACGGGTACGCGGTCGTCGTGGTCGTGGAACCGCCGACGATGGGCTGCGGGGCGGCGACAGCGGTGGGGGCGCTGGCGAGGGCCGTGGCGGCGGCAGCGGTCGCGACGGCGACGGCGGCGGCCTTTCTGGCACGGGTGAACCCGAACACTGAGTCTCCTCGAGGTTGCCGGTGGGGGATCGCACGGGTGTGGGGGGCGGTACACGGGGGTCGCGGGACCGACCCCCGTATGCCCGGGCGAGCGGCACGTTCATAACCTAGAACGCGGAAGTTCCCCCTCCCAATGAGGGAACCCCCTAGGGGAGTTGGGGCAGGGAAAACCCTCGGTGATCCCCTCGCACGCCTGAGTAAAACCCGCCCTGCCTCACTTCGTACGGCGCCCCGCCGCCAGTCGGACGATATCCACCCGCGAGCGGATCCCCAGCTTCCGGTAGACCCGGGTCAGGGTCGCCTCCACCGTCTTCACGCTGATGAACAGACGTGCGGCGATCTCCCGGTTGGTCGCGCCCTCCATCACCAGCGCGGCCACCTGACGCTCCATCGACGCCAGCCCCTCCAGCGCGTCGGCCGCTGCGGCGGGCGACGGCTGCGGCGCCGGACCGCCCTGCGGCGCCTCGGCCGCCGCGTCCACCTGCCGCAGCCACGGCAGCGCCCGGCACCGCCGGAACAGCCGCGCCGCCTCGTCGTACGAGGTCGGTCCCGGCCGCCGGGTGCGCAACTGGGCCAGCGCGAACGCCGTCCGGGCCTCCTCCAGGCAGTAGCCCAGCTTGGCCAGCCGGTCCTGCACCGACGTCAACTGGGCCACGGCGGCGTCGTGTTCACCCCGCGCGGCCCGCACCAGCGCCTCCGCGCGGTCCAGCACGGCGAGCACGCTCTCCCGGCCCAGCCGCAGCGCCTGCTCCCGCGTCACGTCGATGACGTCCTGCGCCTCGCCCGGCTCCCCGGCGCGCACCAGGGCCTCCGCGAGGTCGCCCTGCCAGCGCCCCCGCGCCGGGTCGGTGATGCCGAGCCCGGTCTCCAGCTCCCGCACCCGGCGCAGCGAACGCACCGTGCCCTCGGCGTCCCCGGCGACGAGCTGGGCGTACCCGAGGGCGGCCAGACCCCGGGACTCGTACATCTGGTCGCCGTTCTCCTCGGCGTGGTCGATCGCGTCCCGGGCCAGCTCCAGCGCCCGTTCGACATCGCCGCCCGAGGCCTCCGAGAGGGAGGCGAGCACCGCCGAGGCCACCTCGCCGATACCCGTGTCACGGGCCATCAGCAGGGCCTCCCGGGACAGGTCCAGGGCCCGGCCGCAGTTCCCGGAGCGCAGCTCGGTCTCGGCGAACCCGCGCAGGAAGTGCACCTCGCTCTCCACCGACCCGCGCCGGCGCACCTCGCGCAGCAGCGCGGTGACCGTCGTCCGGGCCTCGGGGAGCTGGTCGCTCATCACCAGCCAGCGGAACCGGGAGTAGCCCGCCCCGTTGTGATGGCACGCCACCCGGGGGTCCTGGGGCTCCTTGAGGGCCCGCTTGATCGTCGCTGGGGCGTCCGGGTGGCCCATCAGGGTCTCGATCTGCGCCTGGAAGGCCAGCGCCATCAGCTCGTTGTAGCGGTCACCGGCCCGCGCGGCCAGCTCCGCCGAGTACGCCGCCGCCTCCCGGGCCCGGTCGAAGTCGCCGTCCACCAGGACCGCCCGCCAGGTGAGCTGGTAGTGGATCAGGGCGAGCAGCTGCGGGTCGTCGCCCGCGTCGGCGAGGGCCTGCGGGAAGACCGCGTCGACCTCCGTCATGGCGTGGCCCGCCGTGTCGATCACGATGATCCAGGCACGCACCCGGTCCGCCGGCACCGTCGCCCGGGTCAGCACGTCCCGCGCGACGTCCCGGGCGAGGTCCAGCTCACCGGCGGTGATCGAGTCCTCGGCGGCCAGCAGCCGCCGTACGTCCGGGCCCGGCACCGACTCGGCCGGGGTGTGCCGGGCGGCCAGCAGCCCCAGGGCGGCGGCCACGCTCGGCGCCCCGCGGTCCCGGGCCAGGGTCGCCGCCTCGGCGAGCCGGTCCGCGGTGTCCGGGTCGGTGCCGGTCGTGGCCAGCGCCAGATGCCGGGCCCGCTCGATCGGGTCGGAGGCCGCCGTCGACAGCGCGGCGTGCGCCGCCCGTCTCTCGTGCGCGGGCGCCTCCGCGTACAGCGCCGCCGAGATCAGCGGATGCGCGAACCGTACGGCGGGCCCCTCCGGGTCGGTCGCCAGCAGGCCCAGCGCCGCCGCCTGCGCGGTCTCCGCCTCGGCGTTCTCCCGGCCGGCCGCGCGCAGCAGGGCCGGGGTGGGACGGGCGCCCGCGCTCGCCACGAGCAGGGTGCGGCGCGCTTCGTCGGACAGCATCTCCAGCCGGTTCAGCACCAGGGCGCGCAGCGATGTCGGCACCGGCAGCGGCTCGCCAGGCCGGGGCGGCGTCGGGTTCTCGCTCAGTGCCCGGCCCAGCTCCAGCGCGAACAGCGGGTTGCCGCCGCTCGTGCGGTGGATGTCACGGACCGTGGAGCGCGTCAGGCCGGTGTAGCCGCGGTGGCCGAGCAGTTCGGAGACCTGGGTGCGGGAGAGCGGGTTCACGCGCAGGGCGAGGGTGTCCGGCGGGGACGCGCGTAGATGGCGGTCGTACTCCTCGCCCTCGGTCCGCACCGCGCACAGCATCCGCACCGGGGTGTCCCCGAGCCGGCGCGCGGCGAAGCCGAGCAGTTCGGCGCTGGCGGAGTCCAGCCACTGCACGTCGTCCGCGACGATCAGCACCGGCCCTTCCGCGGCCAGCGCGCGCAGCGCCGACAGCACGGCGAGCCGCAGGGCCAGCCCGTCGCGCTGGAGCGTGGACTCGCCCCGGCCGGTGAGCGCGGACTCCAGGGCGGTGCGCTGGGCCGTCGGGAGCCTGTCGGAGACCTCGTCCAGGACCAGACCCAGGAGATCGGCGAGGGCCAGGAAGGGGAGATGGGATTCGGACTCGGTGGCCGAACAGCGCAACACCGTGCGCGCCGAGGCGCCGATATCCGTCGCCAATGCCCGCAGGACGGTGGACTTCCCTATTCCGGCGGGGCCGTGCAGCAGGACGCTGCCGCCCCGGGTGAGTTGCTCACGCGCCTGGGTGAACACCCCCTCCCGGCCGATGACCAGGTCGGGGCGGCATCTGGCAGGCTCCTTGAAGTCCCGTCGCACGGTCACCGCTCCCCTCGTGTGTCGTGTCCGGGCCAAATTCTAGGCAACGAGTCTTTGAAATCCGGAGCGAAGACGTGGTGAGGGAAATAACAACCTCACAGCATGGGGAAATTCAGAGCGCTGGAGAATGAATGAAAGGGCAACGTCAGGGGAGCAGGCCCGCCCGCCGCGCCGCCGCCACGGCCTCCCCGCGCGTGTGCGCCCCGAGCCGGCGCATCGCCGACCGCAGGTACCCCTTGACCGTCTCCGGACGCACCCCCAGCCGGTCGGCCGCCGCCGCGTTCGTCACCCCTGCGGCCACGCACGCCAGGACGTCCAGTTCCCGCGGGGCCAGCCGCACCGACACCGGAGCCGTCGGCGCCAGCAGCCCCACGGCACGCAGCAACTCGGCCCGCAGCGCCGGGTCGGCGATCCTCGGGGCCAGCGCCCGCAGCGCGGCATGCGCCTCCCGCACCTGCTCCCGCGACACCGGGTCCACCGCCACGGGCCGCGCCGCCGCCACCAGCTCCCGCGCCTCGTCCCGCACCACCAGCGCCTGCTCCACGTCCCGGGCCGCCTCCATCGCCGCGCCCAGCACCCGGTCGCCCAGCGGATCGGCGGTGCGCAGCGCGCCGTACAGCACCCCGCGCACCCGGCGCCGGACGACGACCGGCACCGCCAGCACCGACCGCAGCCCTTCGACGGCCACCGGCGCGTCGTACTCGTGGCTGATCCGCCGCGACGCCGAGTAGTCCGTCACCGCGCACGGCCGGGCCAGCGCGACCGCCCGGCCGCCCAGCCCGTTCCCGGACGACACCGCGAGCGCCCGCAGCGAGGACGTGGCCGTGCCGCTCAGTTCGCTGATGCGCATCTGCCGGCCCGCCTCCACCAGCCCGCCGAAGGCCACCGGCAGCCCGGTCGTCCGCCGCAGCCTTACCAGCGCGTTCCCGATCTCCGCCATGTCGGTCGCCACTTTTCCGCCCTTCCACCCCCGTTCGGGGGTAGTGAGACCCGCGCCACGGAGTAAACGATGGCAGAGAGCCGCACTGCAATGCCCTGGAGGACAGATGACGACGACGACCTTCCGCGATGCGCGGGACTTCCTGCTCGAACACCGCGAGGACTATGCCGCGGCCTACGACGGGTTCGTGTGGCCCCGGCCCGCGGAGTTCAACTGGGCGCTGGACTGGTTCGACGTCATCGCCGAGGGCAATGACCGCACGGCGCTGCACATCGTCGAGGAGGACGGTACCGAGGTCCGCGTCTCCTTCGCGGAGATGGCCGAGCGCTCGAACAGGGTCGCGAACTGGCTGCGGGCGCGGGGCGTGGCGGCCGGGGACCGGGTCCTGGTGATGCTCGGCAACCAGGTCGAGCTGTGGGAGACCGCGCTGGCGGCGATGAAGCTGCGGGCGGTCGTCATCCCGGCGACACCGCTGCTGGGCCCGGCCGACCTGCGGGACCGCGTCGAGCGCGGGCAGGTCGCCCAGGTGCTGGTCCGGGCGGAGGACACGGCGAAGTTCGACGAGGTGCCGGGCGACTACGCGCGGATCGCCGTCGGGGGCGCGGGGGAGGGCTGGCTGCGCTTCGAGGACGCCCACGCCGCCTCCGCGGACTTCGTTCCGGACGGTGTGACCGGTGCGGACGACCCGCTGATGCTGTACTTCACGTCCGGGACGACGTCACGGCCGAAGCTGGTGGAGCACACGCACACCTCGTACCCGGTGGGGCATCTGGCGACGATGTACTGGATCGGGTTGAAGCCGGGGGACGTGCATCTGAACATCTCCTCGCCGGGCTGGGCCAAGCACGCCTGGTCGAACCTGTTCGCGCCGTGGAACGCGGAGGCGACCGTGTTCCTGCACAACTACACGCGCTTCGACGCGGCCCGGCTGATGGCCGAGATGGACCGGGCGGGGGTGACGACATTCTGCGCGCCGCCCACGGTGTGGCGGATGCTCATCCATGCCGACCTGAGCGGCCTGCGCACCCCGCCCCGGGAGGTCGTCGCCGCCGGTGAGCCGCTGAACCCCGAGGTCATCGAGCAGGTCCGGCGGGCCTGGGGGGTGACGATCCGCGACGGGTTCGGGCAGACCGAGACGGCCGTGCAGGTCTCCAACAGTCCCGGGCAGGAGCTGAAGACGGGCTCGATGGGACGCCCCAGCCCCGGCTACCGGGTGGAGCTGCTGGACCCGGTCACGGGTGCGCCCGGTGCGGCGGAGGGGGAGATCGCCCTCGACCTGTCCGCCCGCCCGGTCGGGCTGATGACCGGGTACCACGGGGACCCCGACCGCACCGCGGAGGCGATGGCGGGGGGCTACTACCGGACCGGGGACGTGGCCTCCCGGGACGCGGACGGCTATCTGACCTACATCGGGCGCAGTGACGATGTGTTCAAGGCGTCGGATTACAAGATCTCGCCGTTCGAGCTGGAGAGTGCGCTGCTGGAGCACGAGGCGGTCGCGGAGGCGGCGGTGGTGCCGGCGCCGGACGCGCTGCGGCTGGCGGTGCCGAAGGCGTATGTGGTGCTGGCCAAGGGCTGGGAGCCGGGTGCGGACACGGCGAAGGTGCTGTTCGAGCACTCGCGTCGGGTACTGGCGCCGTACAAGCGGATCCGGCGGCTGGAGTTCGCTCCGCTGCCCAAGACCGTGTCCGGGAAGATCCGCCGGATCGAGCTGCGCGAGGCCACCGCCACCGGCTCCGACGCCGAATACCGCGAGGAGGACCACCGATGAGTTCCTCCCCGCACATGAGCTCCTCCCCGCACATGAGTTCCTACGCCCATGGCGTGAGCGGCACCGCGCTGCTCGGCGACACGATCGGCGCCAACCTGGACCGGGCGGTGGCGGCCTGGCCGGACCGCGAGGCCCTGGTGGACGTGCCCTCGGGACGGCGCTGGACCTACGCCCGATTCGCCGCGGACGTCGACGAGTTGGCGTACGCGCTGATCGCCGCCGGGGTGGCCAAGGGCGACCGGGTCGGGATCTGGGCGGTCAACTGCCCGGAGTGGGTGCTCGTCCAGTACGCCACCGCGCGTGTCGGCGCCGTCATGGTGAACATCAACCCGGCCTACCGCACCCACGAGGTGGAGTACGTCCTCGACCAGGCCGGGATCTCGCTGCTGTTCGCCTCCGTGGGTCACAAGACGAGCGACTACCGGGCGATGATCGACGAAGTGCGCGGCAGGTGCCCGGGGTTGCGGGAGACCGTGTACATCGGCGACCCGAGCTGGGAGGCGCTCGTCGCGCGCGGCACCCCGGTGCCGTTCCCGGAACTGTCCTGCGACGACCCGATCAACATCCAGTACACGTCGGGCACGACGGGCTTCCCCAAGGGGGCCACCCTCTCCCACCACAACATCCTCAACAACGGCTATTTCGTCGGGGAGATGATCGCCTACGACGAGAACGACCGGGTGTGCATCCCGGTGCCCTTCTACCACTGCTTCGGCATGGTGATGGGCAATCTCGCCGTCACCTCGCACGGCGCCTGCATGGTCATCCCCGCCCCGTCCTTCGAACCGGCCGCCACGCTCCACGCGGTCCAGCAGGAGCGGTGCACGTCCCTGTACGGCGTACCGACCATGTTCATCGCGGAGTTGAACCTCCCCGACTTCGCCTCCTACGACCTCTCCTCCCTGCGCACCGGGATCATGGCGGGCTCGCCCTGTCCGGTGGAGGTCATGAAGCGGGTGGTCGGCGAGATGAACATGGCCGAGGTGTCCATCTGTTACGGCATGACGGAGACCTCGCCCGTCTCCACGCAGACCCGGCGCGACGACGACCTGGAGCACCGCACCGGCACCGTCGGCCGCGCCCTGCCGCACATCGAGGTGAAGGTCGTCGACCCGGCGACCGGGGTGACCCGGCCCCGGGGCGCGGCAGGGGAGTTGTGCACCCGGGGCTACAGCGTGATGCTCGGCTACTGGAACGAGCCGGAGCGGACCGCCGAGGCGATCGACGCCGGACGCTGGATGCACACCGGGGACCTCGCGGTCATGCGGGAGGACGGGTACGTCGAGATCGTCGGCCGGATCAAGGACATGATCATCCGGGGCGGCGAGAACATCTACCCGCGCGAGATCGAGGAGTTCCTCTACACCCACCCGAAGATCGCGGACGTCCAGGTCGTCGGAGTGCCCCACGAACGGTACGGCGAGGAGGTGCTCGCCTGTGTCGTCCCGCTCGACCCGGCGGACCCGGTGACCCTGGAGGACGTGCGCGCGTTCTGCGACGGCCGGCTCGCCCACTACAAGGTCCCGAGCAGACTCCAGATCCTGGACGCCTTCCCGATGACGGTGTCGGGGAAGGTCCGCAAGATCGAACTCCGCGAACGCTTCACGACGGGCTAGCCCTCCGGTGCCGGATCATGCGGGGCGGGGCGTTCGGGGGGCGCCGTCGCGTCCAGTTCGTCCGCCAGGCTGTTGACCGGTGCCGGGGTGCCCGTGAGGTCGAGGACGAAGAGGGGGACGCCCAGGGAGTCGGCCACGGCGCGGGCCTCCACGGCGTACCCGGACAGGGAGAAGTAGACGCAGGCCGCCGACTCGGACATCGCCGTGAGCCACAGGCACTCCACGTCCCGCAGCGAGGCCGGGCGCACGGTCGGGTCGACCTGCGCGAGCAGCCCCCGGGCGGCGAGGCCGATGCCGTTCGGCGGGCGCTGGTCGGCGCGGCGTATGTCCTGGTAGCCGAGCCAGCGCAGATAGAGCGCGGCGGCGGTGACCGCGTCCCGGGCGGTGCGGATCGTCACCGGCCGGAAGGCGGGCCGGGGGGCGGGCTCGGCCGGGCGCGCGGTCACGCCCTCGGCGACCGGCACGCGCAGGACCGTCCCGCAGGGGCAGCCCACCTCGGGATGCGGCCACTCGCCCTCACGGCCGCAGTCCGCGCACCGCACCGTGACCCAGTCGTCCTCCCAGGAGCGCTGGGTGACGGCCGTGGCCGGCGCGAGCCGGTCCAGCGGCGGGGTGACCGGCGCCCCGCACGCGCACGGATAGGCCGGTGCCGCAAAGAGGTGCTCGCGCCCGCAGACCGGGCAGCGCACCGTCACGCTCTCGGACATGGCCCCCATGGTCCTCCAGGCGGACCCCGCTTGTCCGTGTCTTGGGCACTCTTGACGACCTCCGCCCGCCCACCTACATTGCTTCCAGATAGCAGAAATTACTTTCCACAATGCGGAAGTACTCGCGGCGGGGCGCGACGGGAGTACACGTCCGACGGCCGAAGCAGGAGTACTCCATGGCTCGTATGACCGCTGCCCGCGCGGCAGTCGAGATCCTCAAGCGCGAAGGCGTCAGTGACGCGTTCGGCGTCCCCGGCGCGGCGATCAACCCCTTCTACGCGGCCCTCAAGGCATCCGGCGGCATCCAGCACACCCTGGCCCGCCACGTCGAGGGCGCCTCGCACATGGCCGAGGGCTACACCCGGACCCACCCGGGCAACATCGGCCTCTGCATCGGTACGTCCGGCCCGGCCGGCACCGACATGATCACCGGGCTCTACTCGGCGACCGGCGACTCGATCCCGATCCTGTGCGTCACGGGCCAGGCGCCGACCGCCGTGATCCACAAGGAGGACTTCCAGGCCGTCGACATCGCCTCGATCGCGGGGCCGGTGACCAAGATGGCCGTCACCGTCCTGGAGGCCGCGCAGGTGCCCGGTGTCTTCCAGCAGGCGTTCCACCTCATGCGCTCCGGCCGCCCCGGCCCGGTCCTCATCGACCTGCCGATCGACGTCCAGCTCACCGAGATCGAGTTCGACCCCGAGACGTACGCGCCGCTCCCGGTCTACAAGCCGGCCGCGACCCGCCCGCAGATCGAGAAGGCGATCGGGCTGCTGAACGCCTCCGAGCGCCCGCTGATCGTCGCCGGCGGTGGTGTCATCAACGCCGACGCCGCCGAACTCCTCGTCGAGTTCGCCGAGTTGACCGGTGTCCCGGTCGTCCCGACCCTGATGGCCTGGGGCGTGCTGCCCGACGACCACGAACTCAACGCCGGCATGGTGGGCCTGCAGACCTCGCACCGCTACGGCAACGCGACGTTCCTGGAGTCCGACTTCGTGCTCGGCATCGGCAACCGCTGGGCCAACCGCCACACCGGCAAGCTCGATGTCTACACCGCCGGACGGAAGTTCGTGCACGTCGACGTCGAACCCACCCAGATCGGCAAGATCTTCGCCCCCGACTACGGCATCGCCTCCGACGCGAAGGCCGCTCTCGCGCTCTTCGTCGAGGTGGCAAGGGAGTTGAAGGCCGAGGGACGACTGCCCGACCGCTCCGCGTGGGCCGCGTCCGCGCAGGAGAAGAAGGCCGCCCTCCAGCGCCGTACGCACTTCGACGACATCCCGATCAAGCCGCAGCGCGTCTACGAGGAGATGAACAAGGCCTTCGGCCCGGAGACCCGGTACGTCTCCACCATCGGCCTCTCGCAGATCGCCGGCGCCCAGATGCTGCACGTCTTCCGGCCGCGCCACTGGATCAACTGCGGCCAGGCGGGCCCCCTCGGCTGGACGATCCCGGCCGCGCTGGGCGTCGCCAAGGCCGATCCGGAGGCGTCCGTCGTCGCGCTCTCCGGCGACTACGACTTCCAGTTCATGATCGAGGAACTGGCCGTCGGCGCGCAGCACCGCATCCCCTACGTCCACGTCCTGGTGAACAACTCCTACCTGGGCCTGATCCGCCAGGCGCAGCGGGCGTTCGACATCGACTTCCAGGTCAATCTGGAGTTCGAGAACATCAACTCGCCCGAGCTGGGCGTCTACGGCGTCGACCACGTCAAGGTCGCCGAGGGGCTCGGCTGCAAGGCGATCCGGGTGACCGACCCGGCGGAACTGGGCGCCGCCTTGGAGCAGGCGAAGAAGCTCGCCGCCGAGTACCGGGTGCCGGTCGTCGTCGAGGCGATCCTGGAGCGGGTCACCAACATCTCCATGTCGACGACGAACGACATCTCCAACGTCGTCGAGTTCGAGGAGATCGCCACCGAACCGGGGCACGCCCCGACGTCGATCAAGCCGCTGAAGGTCTGAGCGGCGCCGCACACGGCCGAGGGGCGGCCCGTCCGGGAGGACGGGCCGCCCCTTTCGGCATGCCCTGCCGCGTGATGCCCGCCGCCCCCGTGCCGGCGGGCGCCACAGGAAGAGGATGCGCCCGTCCCCGAGGGCGGCTGAAGCCCCTGAAGGCGGGTTCAGAGGTTGATTTGAGGGTTCCGTACGGCGCGTACGCACACCGGAGTAGTCGTCGCGCGGTTCATCGGCCGTGGTGCTCGGAGAGTCCCGGCCAGTCGTCGGGGCCGCCGCCCTGCCATTCGACGATGTCCTCGTCCTCGACCTCGATCCGGTCCAGATCGGCGAGGCGCAGCAGTTCGACGACGTCGTCGAGGTGGGAGGCGACACCGAGGTCGGCGTCGTCCGCGGTGACCCGCCGCGAGCCGTCCAGGGCGGGCGCGTGGACCACGACATGCGGGTGGTGCGTCGGTGGAGGTGCCATGACCTCAGCGTCCTGCGCGGGCGCCGGTCGCGCACCCCGGGGCGCCGGGAACGACGAAGAGCGCCCGGCACGGAACCGTCCGTGCCGGGCGCTCTTCGTCGTGCTTGCCGGGACCGCGGCGGGGGCGACAGAGCCCGGGACGCCCTTCCCTCAGGTCGAGAAGGGGGTCCGGTTCCTTCACCACCGCACTGGCTCGCACACCGCCGCGGTCCGCACCCTGCCCGTGCCCCGTACCGAGGGACCACCCCTCATCCGGGTCGATCGGCTCATCGGGCGCGAGCAGGGAGTCTGTGACGCCGTCCGGGATCAGTCCTCGCGCAGGGCGCGGACCGCCTCCTCGACGCGCCGGCCGTACTCCGGGTCGGCGGCGTGGAAGTGGGCGAGGTTCTTCTCGATCACGTCGTCGCGGGAGACCTGGGACAGACCGCCGGCGATGTTGGCGACCAGGCGGGACCTCTCCTCGGCGGACATGAGCCGGTACAGCTCACCGGCCTGGAAGAAGTCGTCGTCCTTGGTGTGCTGTTCGGCCTCGTGCGTGCCGGTCCAGCCGCTGACCGCCAGCGGGGCGGACAGGGGGCGGCCGGTCTCGGCGGGGCCGCCGTAGGAGTTGGGCTCGTAGTTCTTCGCCGCGCGGCCCTGGGAGTCGGCGGCCATGAGGCCGTCCCGGCCGTAGGTGTGCGCGACGGTCGCCTTCGGCGCGTTGACCGCGAGCCGGGTGTGGTTGACGCCCAGACGGTAGCGGTGCGCGTCGGCGTAGGCGAACAGGCGGCCCTGGAGCATCTTGTCCGGCGAGGGACCGATGCCCGGCACGAAGTTGTTCGGGGAGAACGCGGCCTGTTCGACCTCGGCGAAGACGTTGTCCGGGTTGCGGTCCAGGACCAGACGGCCCACGCGCTGGAGCGGGTGGTCGCCGTGCGGCCAGACCTTGGTCACGTCGAACGGGTTGAAGCGGTACTCCGCCGCCTCGGCCGCCGGCATCAGCTGCACGTACAGCGTCCAGGACGGGTTGACGCCCCGCTCGATCGCCTGGAGGAGGTCCGTCTGGTGGGAGGTGGGGTCCTGGCCCGCGAGTTCGGCGCCCTGCTCGGCGGAGAGGCTGCGCACGCCCTGGTTGGTCTTGAAGTGGTACTTGACGAAGAAGGCCTCGCCCTCGGCGTTCGTCCACTGGTAGGTGTGCGAGCCGTAGCCGTTCATGTGGCGGTACGACGCCGGGATGCCGCGGTCGCCCATCAGCCAGGTCACCTGGTGCGTGGCCTCGGGGGAGTGCGCCCAGAAGTCCCAGACGTTGTCGGGCTCCTGACGGCCTGTGAACGGATCGCGCTTCTGCGAGTGGATGAAGTCGGGGAACTTGATCGGGTCCTTGACGAAGAACACCGGGGTGTTGTTCCCGACCAGGTCGTAATTGCCCTGTGCCGTATAGAACTTGACGGCGAAACCGCGCGGGTCGCGTACGGCGTCGGCGCCGCCGAGGGAGTCGGCGACCGTCGAGAAGCGCAGGAAGACCTCGGTGCGCTTGCCGACCGTGTCGAGGAAGTCGGCGTGGGTGAACCCGCTGACGTCGTCGGTCACCTCGAAGTACCCGTACGCGCCGCTGCCGCGGGCGTGCACCACTCGCTCCGGGATGCGCTCACGGTTGAAGCGGGCGAGCTTCTCCAGCAGGTGCTGGTCCTGGAGGAGAAGGGGCCCGCCGGGGCCGGCGGAGGCGGAGTTCTGGTTGTCGGCGACCGGGGCGCCGGACGCGGTGGTGAGCACGCGCTGCGACATCGTGGACCTTCCGTGCGGGTGTCAGCGGAAAACTGTTTCCGCTTCGTGGAGCCTAGAAGTGGGGCGAAGAGGGCGTCAACAGTTTGTTGAAGTGGATTCCGGGCGGCGCCGCCGCTTGGGCGCGACAGGACAGTTGTCAGCAGACGGCGCCGCCCGGAGGTCTGTCACGGCCGGTGGCCGTGGGGCCCGATGGCCTGCGGGGCGGGCGTCAGAGCCGGGCGCCCGACAGCCGCTCGACCGCGCGCAGCAGCGCGGAGTGGTCCAGGCCCCCGTCGCCCTGGGCGCGCAGCGAGGCGACCAGCTGGGCCACCACGGCGCCGACCGGCAGGGCCGCGCCGACCGTGCGGGCGGCGTCGGTGACGATGCCCATGTCCTTGTGGTGCAGGTCGATGCGGAAGCCCGGCTTGAAGTCGCGGGAGAGGAAGTTGTCCTTCTTGCGCGTCAGTACGGTCGAGCCCGCCAGGCCGCCGTTCAGGACGTCCAGCGCGGCCTTCAGGTCCACGCCGGACTTCTCCAGGAAGACCACGGCCTCGGCGCACGCCTGGATGTTCACGGCGACGATCAGCTGGTTCGCGGCCTTCACGGTCTGCCCCGAGCCGTGCGGACCGCACAGCACGATGGTCTTGCCGAGGGCGTCGAACAGCGGCTTGGCCTGGTCGAAGTCGGCCTGCTCGCCGCCGACCATGATCGACAGCACCGCCTCGACCGCCCCGGCCTCACCGCCGGACACCGGCGCGTCCAGCACGCGGACGCCCTTGGACTCCGCGGCCCTGGCGAGGTCCACGGAGGTCTGCGGGGTGATCGAGGACATGTCGATCAGCAGCGCGCCGGAGCGCGCGTTCTCCAGGATGCCGTCCGGGCCGTACGCGATGGCCTCGACCTGCGGGGAGGCGGGCACCATCGTGACGATCACATCGGCGTCCCGCACGGCCTCGGCGATCGACGCGGCGGCCGTGCCGCCGGCCGCGCTCAGCCGGTCCAGCTTGTCCCGCTCCAGGGTGAAGCCGGTGACGTCGTACCCCGCCTTGATGAGGTTCTCGGACATGGGGGAGCCCATGATGCCGAGGCCTATCCAGGCGACCTTGGGAAGGTTGCTCATGGTGGAAGTGCCTTTCACGTGAAGGGGGTCAGCGGGGCAGCCAGTCGAAGGCCTCGGCGCTCGGGCGGTCGCCCGGCTTGTACTCCAGGCCGACCCAGCCGTCGTAGCCCGCCTTCCGCAGCTGGTCGAGAAGGTCCGCGAGCGGGAGCGTGCCGGTGCCGGGGGCGCCGCGGCCGGGGTTGTCCGCGATCTGCACATGGCCGGTCCGGCCGGCGTACCGCTCGATGACCGCGGGGAGGTCCTCGCCGTTCATGGACAGGTGGTAGAGGTCCATCAGGAACCGGGCGTTGCCGAGGCCCGTCGCCTCGTTGACCTTGTCGACGACGCCGACGCCGGCCGGGGCGCTCACCAGCGGGTAGCGCGGCGACTCCGGTGCGTTGAGGGTCTCGATCAGCAGGATCGCGCCGATCCGGTGCGCGGCCCGCGCCGCGAGCACCAGGTTCTCCAGCGCCAGCGCGTCCTGCTCGGCCGGGTCCACGCCGTCGACGCGGTTGCCGTACAGGGCGTTGAGGGCCTTGCAGCCCAGCGAGGCGGCGAAGTCGGCGGCGACGTCGATGTTGGCGCGGAAGCGCTCCGACTCCTCGCCCGGGATCGACAGGGCGCCGCGGTCCGGGCCGGGCAGCTCGCCGGCGTAGAAGTTCAGCCCCGTGAGCTGGACGCCCGCGTCCTCGATCGCCTTCTTCAGGGCGTCGAGCTCGGACCGCTCGGGGGTGGGGGAGTCGACCCAGGGCCACCACAGCTCGACCGCGGTGAAGCCCGCCGCGGCGGCGGCCGCGGGGCGCTCCAGGAGCGGGAGTTCCGTGAAGAGGATCGACAGGTTGACGTTGAAGCGCTGCTCTGCGGCGGTGCTCGACTCGAAAGCGGGCATGCGGTCCGGCGCTCCCTTCCGTGGTAGAGATTCCGTATTACGGAAGTTCGTTTCTGCTTAATGGAAGATTGCCGTCGGGGATCGTGGCTTGTCAAGAGGGCTCGGCACAACTCGGTGCCGCGCGTTAGGTTGTGCGCGTGCGATTGAGAGTGGAGTTCACGACCGAACCCTTCGACCTGGACGAGGCGCCCGCGCACGCGGTGGCGGCCCGTGAGGTGGTCGAGGCCGCGGAGCTGGACGCGGTGGACGTCGGCCCGTTCGGCAACACCGCGGAGGGCGGCGCGGACGCCGTGCTCACCGCTGTCGACGCGCTGCTGCGCCGGTCCCTGGAGGCCGGGGCGACCCGTATCTCGCTCCAGGTCAATGTGATCGGGGAGGGCGGGAAGTGACCGGTTCCGCGGACGAGCCCTTCATCACGGCCGTGAAGCCGCTGGTCGACGCCATGGGCGGGGAGATGGTCCCGCCGGACGAGGCCGGCCCCGACGACGTCGTCCTCGCCTGGCGGGGTGCCGACGTGGTCGCCGTACGGCTGCCGCAGCTCGCGGACTCCCTCGATCACATCCTCGCCGCCATGGAGCGCAAGCAGGGCAAGCCTCTGGCCGACCTGGACCGCAAGGCCAAGCAGGAGGTCGTCCGCATCCTGGAGGCGCGCGGCGCCTTCTCGGTGCGGCACGGGGTGGAGACCGTCGCGAGCGCCCTCGGGGTCAGCCGCTTCACGGTGTACAACTACCTCAACCGCGACAAGGGCGTCTGACTGGCCCCGTAGGGGTCGGTCCGCGGTCGGTCCGCGGGCGGGCCGGGGTGGGGGTCCGGGGCGGGGTGCCGGGGCCGGCCGGGGCGACCGGCGATGTAACCCCGAATTTTCAACAAAGTGTTGACGCGGTGTTGCGGGGAGGCGTTAGCTGACCCCGTGACTTCGACTTCCGCGTCCCCTGGTCTGGCCCGGTTCAACGCCCTGGAGGAGCACGCGGCCCACGCCGCCCTCCACGAGGCGTGCGCCTCCGTGACCTGGGTGCGGCGACTGCTGGCCGCCCGCCCGTACGCCACCGACGACGACCTCTTCGCCGCCAGTGACGCCGCCACGGCCGAGCTGACCGCGGCGGACCTGGCGGAGGCGATGGCCGGACACCCGCCGATCGGCCGCCCCAAGGAGGGCGACCCGACCTCGGCCAGGGAACAGGCAGGCATGGCGGACGCCGCCGCCGGCCTCAAGGCGGAGATGCTCGAACTGAACCTGGCCTACCAGGAACGGTTCGGCCATGTCTTCCTGATCTGCGCCACCGGCCGGACCGGCGAGCAGATGCGCGACGCGCTCAAGGAGCGGATCGGCAACGCGCCGGAGCGCGAACGGGAGATCGTCCGCGTCGAACTGGGCAAGATCAACCGCATCAGACTCGCCCGCATCTTCGAAGCGGACTGAAGACGTCGAAGCCGACCGGAGAGGACGCCCGACCATGAGCACCAGCACCACCGCATCCGTGTCCACGCACATCCTGGACACCAGCATCGGCCGCCCCGCCGAGGGCGTCGCCGTCGAACTCTCCGCCCGCGGAGGTCGCGAGGCCGGCTGGCGGACGCTCGGTGCCGGCGCCACCGACGTGGACGGGCGGTGCAAGGACCTGCCGGCCCTGCCGGAGGGAACCACCCACGTACGGCTCGACTTCGCCGTCGAGGCGTACTTCGAGAAGAAGCAAGCCGATGCGCAGCAGGACGCCCCCGCGAACCGGGACAGCGGACCGGCCGTGTTCTTCCCGGAGGTGGCGATCACGTTCGCCGTCGAGCCGGGCGAGCACTACCACGTACCGCTGCTGCTCAACCCGTTCGGCTACTCCGTTTACCGAGGGAGCTAGCAGACACATGCCTACGATCCTGGGACAGAACCAGTACGGCAAGGCCGAGAACCGAGTCGTAAAGATCACGCGGGACGGCGCCACCCATCACATCAAGGACCTGAACGTGTCCGTGGCGCTGAGCGGCGACATGGACGAGGTCCACTACTCCGGCTCCAACGCCAACGTGCTGCCGACCGACACCACCAAGAACACGGTGTACGCGTTCGCCAAGGAGCACGGCATCGACTCCGCCGAGCAGTTCGGCATCCACCTGGCACGCCACTTCGTCACCTCGCAGGAGCCGATAAGGACGGCCCGCATCCGGATCGAGGAGTACGCCTGGGAGCGCATCGACGCCTCCGACGCCAACTCCCGGTTCATCGGCGCCGACGAGGTCAAGCACTCCTTCGTCCGCAAGGGCCAGGAGACCCGGGTCACCCAGATCACCTACGACGGCTCGTCGTGGGAGGTCGTCTCCGGGCTCAAGGACCTCGTCGTGATGAACTCGACCAACTCCGAGTTCTGGGGCTACGTCAAGGACAAGTACACGACCCTGCCCGAGGCGTACGACCGCATCCTGGCCACCCAGGTCTCCGGCCGCTGGCGGTTCAACTGGACCGACGACGAACAGCGCATGCCCCACTGGGAGAAGTCCTACGAGCAGACGAGGAAGCACATGCTCCAGGCCTTCGCCGAGACCTACTCGCTCTCGCTCCAGCAGACCCTCTACCAGATGGGTTCGCGGATCATCGAGAACCGCAGCGAGATAGACGAGGTCCGCTTCTCCCTCCCCAACAAGCACCACTTCCTGGTGGACCTGGAGCCGTTCGGGCTCAAGAACGACAACGAGGTCTACTTCGCCGCCGACCGGCCCTACGGGCTGATCGAGGCGACCGTCCTCCGGGACGGCTGCGAGCCGAGGATCCCGGTCGACCTCACCAACCTGTGACAACAGCACCCCGATAACTGCATGTCGCGGCACCCGCGGCCGGTGAGGACGACCTGACCGGCCGCGGCACTCAAATCTCCCGGGGTCCTGCCGTGCCCTCTCCTCCGAAGCGCAAAGGACGAACCATGGCAGCAGACCGGCCCATCGAGCGCACCGTCATCGAGAACTGCTCGATCGCGACCGTCGACGCGCACGACACCGAGCACGCGCACGGTCATGTCGTCATCGCCGGCAACCGCATCGAGTCCCTCGGCGCGGGCCGGGCCCCCGAGGGCCTGGAGAACGTCGTCCGCCGCATCGACGCCACCGGGCACCTGGTCACCCCCGGCCTGATCAACACCCACCACCACTTCTACCAGTGGATCACCCGCGGTCTGGCCACCGACCACAACCTGTTCGACTGGCTCGTCGCGCTGTACCCGACCTGGGCGCGCATCGACGAGACGATGACCTACTCGGCCGCGCAGGGCTCGCTGGCCATGATGGCCCGCGGCGGCGTCACCACCGCCATGGACCACCACTACGTCTTCCCGCGGGGCTCCGGCGACCTCTCCGGCTCGATCATCCGCGCCGCCCGCGAGACGGGTGTCCGCTTCACCCTCGCCCGCGGCTCCATGGACCGCAGCGAGAAGGACGGCGGACTGCCCCCGGACTTCGCCGTCGAGACCCTCGACGGAGCCCTCGCCGCGACCGAGGCGACCGTGAAGGAGCATCACGACGCCTCCTTCGACGCCATGGTCCAGATCGCCGTCGCGCCCTGCTCGCCGTTCTCCGTCTCCACCGAACTGCTGCGCCAGGGAGCGGAGTTGGCGCGCCGCCTCGGCGTACGGCTGCACACCCACGGGTCGGAGACCGTGGAGGAGGAGCAGTTCTGCAAGGAACTGTTCGGCATGGGCCCGACCGACTACTTCGAGTCCACCGGCTGGCTCGGCGAGGACGTGTGGATGGCGCACTGCGTCCACATGAACGACTCCGACATCGCCGCCTTCGCCCGTACGAGGACCGGCGTCGCCCACTGCCCGTCCTCCAACGCCCGGCTGGCCGCCGGCATCGCGCGGGTCCCGGACATGCTCGCCGCCGGTGTCCCGGTCGGCCTCGGGGTCGACGGCACCGCCTCCAACGAGTCCGGCGAACTCCACACCGAGCTGCGCAACGCGCTCCTCGTCAACCGGCTCGGCGCCCATCGCGAGGCCGCCCTGAACGCCCGCCAGGCCCTGCGCCTGGGCACCCACGGCGGCGCCCAGGTCCTCGGCCGCGCCGACCAGATCGGCTCCCTGGAGCCCGGAAAGCTCGCCGACCTCGTCCTGTGGAAGCTGGACACCCTCGCCCACGCCTCCATCGCCGACCCGGTGACCGCGTTGGTCTTCGGCGCCGTGGCCCCGGTGACCGCGTCCTTCGTCAACGGCCGCCAGATCGTCGAGGACAACCGCCTGCTGCACGTCGACGAGGACGCCGTCGCCCGCTCCACCCGCGAGCAGGCCCAGCGGCTCGCCCGGATCGCGGGTCACTGAACCCCACGCCGCCGTACGGCACTTGAACTCCGGCCGGGAGGGACGGCTCCCGGCCGGTAGCCGTGGACCCCACGGGGATCCATGGCGACCGTCTCCGGGGCGCGCGCCACCCGCGCGTGCCCCGGAACGGTCACCGTCTGTCCCCCCCCAGACGTCCGTCCTCCGGTCCCGCACGACCGCGCACCACCTCCAAGAAACCCACGTCAGAGCCGACGTGTCACCCGCCCGGAGGAGCCGCCCGTGTCCGCCCACCCCGTCGACGAGAAACTCCCCGCCCTGAGAATGGCGACCACCGGCCTCCAGCACGTGGCCGCCATGTACGCGGGTGTCGTCGCCCCGCCCCTGATCGTCGGTGCGGCCATCGGTCTGTCCGCCACCGAACTCACCTTCCTCACCGGGGCCTGTCTCTTCACGGCCGGCCTCGCCACCTTCCTCCAGACCCTCGGCGTCTGGAAGATCGGCGCCCGGCTGCCGTTCGTCAACGGCGTCACCTTCGCCGGGGTCGCCCCCATGACCGCGATCGTCGCCTCCACGGACGACCCTTCCGACGCGCTGCCCGTCATCTTCGGCGCGGTGGTCGTCGCCGGTCTCCTCGGCTTCCTCGCGGCCCCCTTCTTCAGCAAGGCCGTCCGCTTCTTCCCGCCGGTCGTCACCGGCACCGTCATCACCCTCATAGGCGTGTCCCTGCTGCCGGTCGCCTTCGGCTGGGCGCAAGGACCCAACCCCGGTGCGGACGACTACGGTTCGGGGACCTACCTGGGCCTGGCCGCCGCCACCCTCGCGATCGTGCTGCTGCTGCGCCGGTTCACCCGGGGGTTCGTCAAGCAGATCGCCGTGCTGCTCGGCCTGGTGATCGGCACGCTGGTCGCGATCCCGTTCGGCGTCACCGACTTCGGGCCGGTCGCGGACGCGGCCGTGGTCGGCTTCCCGACGCCCTTCCACTTCGGCGCACCGCAGTTCCAGCTCGCGGCGATCGTGTCGATGTGCGTGGTGATGGTGGTGTCGATGACCGAATCGACCGCCGACATGCTGGCGTTGGGCGAGATCGTCGACCGCCCCGCCGACGAGCGGACCATCGCGGCGGGCCTGCGCGCCGACACCCTCGGCTCCGCCCTCAGCCCCCTGTTCAACGGGTTCATGTGCAGCGCCTTCGCCCAGAACATCGGCCTGGTCGCGATGACCCGCATCCGCAGCCGCTACGTCGTGGCCACCGGCGGCGGCTTCCTCGTCCTGATGGGCCTGTGCCCGATGGCCGCCTCGCTCATCGCCGTCGTCCCGCGCCCGGTGCTCGGCGGCGCGGGCGTCGTCCTGTTCGGGTCGGTGGCGGCGAGCGGCATCCAGACCCTCGTCCGGGCCGGTCTCGACAAGGACAACAACGTCCTGATCGTGGCCGTCTCGCTGGCCGTCGGGATCATCCCGATCACGGAGCCGGAGTTCTACCACGCCTTCCCGGAGACCGCGAGGATCATCCTCGACTCGGGCATCTCCACGGGCTGTGTCGCGGCCGTCCTGCTCAACCTGGTCTTCAACCACCTGGGCAGGCGCCGGGACGCGCAGGACGTCACGCATCCGATGGAGGCCGGCGAGGAGATCGCGGCGGCCCGCTGAGGCGCCGTACGACAGGGCGCGGCACCCTCGGGTGCCGCGCCCCGACGGCTACGCGATCTCGTAACCGTCCCCGTACACCTTCCACTTGAGCGGTGTGTCCAGATCGAGGTTCCCGTTCCTCAGGAACACCCGCTGGGCGGTCTCGACCCGGCTGACGTCGCTGTGGGCCGCCTCCTGCTTCATCGCCCACACCCGGGCGTCGAGGAAGGCGTCCAGATACGTCTTCTGGCCGCCGCCGTCCGCGGGCGTGTCCGCGAGAGCGCGGGCCCGCTCACGGATGCCGCCGAAGCTGACGCTGTCGGCGCCGGGACCGTGCATGACCATCGCGTCGTAGTAGACGAACTGGCCGAGCGTGCCGAGCCCGTCCTTCTTGGCGCGCGCCACCGCCGGGTCGAAGTACACCCGGTCCCGCTCGTCGCGCTGGGCCCTGCGGAAAGCGGCCGTCCTCGCCGCCTTGCGCCAGGCCGACGGGAACCCGGGATCGAGGCCCTCGTGCGAGGCGGTGCCGTCCACCGCCCGCAGCGCGGGCAGATAGCGGGCCAGCGGATTGTCCGCGTCCCGGTCCGTGTACAGCTCCACCAGCGCGAGCATGTCGCTCGTACCGGAGCAGAACCCGACGACGCCCCCGGTGTACCCGCGCCCGTCGCCGATGTCCTCGATGTACGTGTACTGCGCCTTCCAGTCCAGCGAGGAGTTCTCGGCGCTGGACACCAGCCGCATCGCGATGTCCTTCTTGCCGGGATCGTCGAGCCCGGTGGCGTCCGCCGCCTCGGCGGACGGCCACTGCGTGCTCAACGCCATGCCCCCGAGCGCGGCGAGTACGGTGCGACGGGCGGCTTTTCCGGACAGGAAGGGCACGTCATCTCCAAGGAGGGTGCGGTGAAGGACGGTTGAGGCACGCCGAGGTGCGGCACGCTGTGAAAGGCAGTTGAGACTCGCGCGCCGACTTGGGAAAGCCGTGGGGCGCCGTTAGGAAGTCACTGTGAGTCTCTCTCCGGGCCGGGCTCCTGCGGGCGAGCCGCTCCGGGCCATGCCATGAGATGGGCGAACAGCTCTGCCTGCTCGATCGCGTCGTCCAGGGCGTGATGGGTGTGGCGCCGCGCGGACAGCAGTTCCGGCGGCATCGTCCGCTTCGCCACCGCCCGCAGGGGCAGTCCCGCCTTCGTCGCGTACAGCGTCTTCATGTCCAGACAGCCCGAGTGCCCGAACGGGCTCGCTCCCGTGAAGCGGATCAGATACCAGTACAGGAACATCCAGTCATACGACGCCGGGTAGCCGCACATCACCGGCTGCGCCCCGCCGCTCACCCGGCGGACCCAGTCGCCGAACCCGGTCAGCGCGGCGGCCGGGTCCGTTCCCTCCCGCAGCAGCCGGTCCCGGTCCAGCCCGCTCACCGCGAGCGCCTCCGGCACGAAATCCGTTCCGATCGGGCGCAGTTCGCGGTAGAACGTGCTCCTCGCCGGATCGGCCGCCGTGAATCCGTCGGCGTCCTGCACCCCGGCGACCGCCGCACCCAGGCTCAGCATGGAGTACGGCCCCGGAATGGGTCCGTCGGCCTCGATGTCGACGGAGATGTACACGCTGGGGCGGATCGGCTTGGGATGTCGTGCGGCCATGGGATCGGAGCATCCCAGGCCCGCACCGCCTCCGCACCTCGATTTCAGAGCCGGTCAAGGGAACGGCACGCCAGGACCCCGGGCAGTCGTCCGGTGACGAGAGATCGCGGCAGAACGCCCATCGAGGTGCGAAAGTCGGTCGTCAGGCGCGCGCGGGCCGCAGCACCGTCGCCGCCAGTGCCAGCGCCCCCGCGGCGATCCCCGCGCCCACCAGGAACGCCAGCCGGTATCCGTCCGCGGTGGCCGCCACCTGTGCCGTACCGCCGTCCACGAGCCGCTCCGTGCGGGTGGCCGCGAGGACCGTCAGCACCGCCAGACCCAGTGAACCGCCCACGACCTGGGTGGTGTTGAAGAGACCGGAGGCGAGTCCCGCGTCCTCCTCCCGGGCCCCCGACATCGCGAGCCCGGTCAGCGCGGGCATCGCGGCGGCGAACCCGGCGGAGAGCAGCAGCAGAGGCGGCAGCACGTCCGTCACGTACACGCCGTCGACGGGCGCCCGGCCCAGCAGCGCCATGCCCGCGACGATCAGCGCCAGCCCGCCGAGCAGCACCCGGTGGGCACCGAACCGGCCGATGGTCCGTGCCGACAGGCCCAGCATCAGCACGCCGATCGCGATCGGTGCGGGCAGGAACGCGGTCCCGGTGAGCAACTCGCCGTATCCGAGGACGCGTTGGAGGTAGAGCGCGCCGATGAACTGGAAGCCGTACATCGTCGCGATCATCAGGATCTGGACGGCGTTCGCCCCCGTCAGCATCCGGGAGCGGAACAGGCGCAGCCGCAGCAGGGGACGGGCGGTCCGGGCCTGGCGGAACGCGAAGGCCGCGAACAGCGCCAGGGCGAGGGCCGCGAGCAGCGCTCCGGCGGCCGGATCGCGGTCGCCGGAGCCGACGATGACGTACACCGTGAGCATCAGCGCGCCGGTGATCAGCGCCGCGCCCGGGTAGTCGGCGCCCCTGCCGGACCCGGCACCCCGGTCCGGTGCGAGCACACGCAGCGCCGCGAGCCAGGACGCCACCCCGATCGGCAGGTTGATCAGGAAGATCCAGTGCCAGTTCAGGGCCTCGGTGAGCGCGCCGCCGAGGAAGGTGCCGAGCGCGCCGCCCGCCGCGCCGACCGCGCTGAACACCGCGATGGCACGGGCCTGTTCGCGCGGCTCGGGGAAGAGGGAGACGAGCATCCCGAGCACCACCGCCGAGGTCATCGCCCCGCCGACGCCCTGGAGCGCGCGGGCCGCGACCAGCGTGGCCCGGCCGTCGGCGACACCGCACAGCACGGACGCCGCGGTGAACACGGCGAGCCCCGCCGTGAACATCCGCCTGCGGCCGATGAGGTCGCCGAGCCGGCCCGCCAGCAACAGCAGCCCGCCGAACGGGATCAGATAGGCGTTGACGACCCAGGCCAGTCCGGGTCCCGAGAAGCCGAGATCGTTCTGGATCGCGGGCATGGCGACCGTGACGATGTTGCCGTCCAGGATCGTCATCAGGGTGCCCGCGCACAGGACGACGAGGGACGCCCAGCGGGAGTACGTTCGTCGTGCGGTCCCCGTCCGGGACTTGATGAGGGCTGTCACCGGGATCTCGCCTCCACGCTCTTCGAAGATCTGTTCGTCGGATCTGTTCGTCGGATCCGTTCGCCGGATGTGCTCGCCGCGTCGCACCGCCAAAGGTGCACGACTTGTAACGGGGAACATCGTCGGGAACCATGAAGGCAGGCGTAAGGAGGCAGTCGGATGTCCCAGAGGAACACCGGTGTAACCGTCCAGGCAGTGAACGCGCACGCGTGCCCGGTGCGTGAGGTTCTTGACAGGGTCGCCGGGAAATGGAGCGTCCAGATTCTCGTCGCGGCGGCCTACGGCCCGATCCGCTTCACCGAGTTGGAGCGCGGCATCGAGGGGATCAGCCGTCGCATGCTGACCCTCACCCTGCGCAACCTGGAGCGCGACGGCCTGGTCACCCGGACCGTGTTCCCGACGGTCCCGCCGAAGGTGGAGTACGAACTGACACCGGTGGCCCGGGAGTTGAACGAGACCCTGCAACGCCTGACCGACTGGTCGGAGCGCAACAGGGTCTACATCGCCGAGGCGCGGGCGGCCTACGACGCCGGGCGGGAGACCGCCGACGCGTGACCCGGGCAGCCGGAGCCGCCGCTACAGCCCGAACAGGCCCGGATCGGCGGCCAGTTCCTTGAACACCTCGTCCGGCCGGGACTCCAGGCGGCGCTCCTTGAGGTTCAGCAGTCCGATGACGACGCTGACCTCGGCGGCGACCGTGCCGTCCGCCTTGCGGATCGCCTGCTCGATGCGGAACGTCTTGCCGCCGCCCCACTCGAACGCACAGGTCACCTCCACCTCGTCACCGGCGACCAGCTCGCGCCGGTAGCGGATCGTCTGCTCCAGGACGGCTGGGCCCACCCCCTTGCCGAGCAGCATGGCCTGGGTCATGCCCGCCTCGGTGAGCAGGCACCAGCGGGCGTGCTCCGCGTAGTTGATGTACACGCTCTGGTTCAGGTGGCCCATGATGTCCGTCTCGTACCCGCGGACGGTCACCGGAACGGAAAACGGCTCGGCGCTCACGTCGATCCCCTCTCGGATCACGGCAGTTGACCCACCGATCTTGACATGAGCCCGCCATGCGCGTCGGGGGGAGGCCTGTACGCGCCGGGGAGAGGCCTGTACGCGTCGGGTAGGGCCTGTGCGCGCCGGGGAGGGACCTATACGCGTCGGGGAGAGGCCAGGAGGTACCGGGTCCTGGTGCGGGGTTCGGTGTACTCCCCGGCCTGCCAGCCCGCCTCCTCCAGCGTGGCCGCGCACGCCCGCAGCAGCCCCGGGTCCGGCGCGTGGACGGCGACGGCGTCCGGCTGCGGGGTCGCCCGTACCCGGTAGCCCCCTTCGGGGCCCGGATCCTGCGGCGGGTGCCCCGCCGCCTCCAGGGCCAGCGCGGCGGCCTGGACCAGATGCGTCCGCTCCCAGCCGCACGGGCGGCCCGTGTCCCCGTCCGGGTTCGTCATCCGGCGCAGCTCCAGCAGCCCCTGCCAGGCGCTGTGCACCTCACGCACCCGCGCCGGGCCGCCCGCCGCCGGGTGCTCCTCGCCGCCGATCCGCGCGGTGAAGACCCCGGACGCGGCCGGCGCGGGGGAGGCCCCGGGCGGGGGCGCCACCGGCTCGGCGTCCCGTACCCGGTGCCCGGCCGGGGTCAGGAAGTGGTCGTGCGGCGGCCTCGGATGGCGGAACGCCAGCCCGTGCCTGACCAGGCCCGCGAGCTGGGCCTCGGTGCCCCTGAGCCGCCCGGTGACAGGATCGGCGGTGTCGATCACCCGCCGCTGCGCGGCGGTGGGCGGACGTGTCACGGGACTCCCCCTCCCTCTGTCTCACCTCGTCGAAGGCTACGACGGGGGTCTGACATTCCAGCCCGCGATCACCGGCCGCCCGTGCTCGGTCCCCAGCCGGCACGCCGTGCCCGTCGCCAGCTGGAACAGCGCCCCCTGCGCGGGCGGCAGCCCCAGCCGCCGGGCCGTCAGCACCCGCAGGAAGTGCCCGTGGGCGACCAGCAGGACGACGCCCTCGGTGTTGGCGAGCGCCGCGTCCACCTTGGCCAGGACCCGGTCGGCGCGTGCCCCGACCTCGTCCGCCGTCTCCCCGGGATGCTCCGGCGGCCCCGGTGCGACCCCGTCCGTGAACAGGAACCAGCCCGGCCGCTCCCGCTGGATCTCGACGGTCGTGACGCCCTCGTACCCGCCGTAGTCCCACTCCCGCAGATCGACGTCCACCCGCGCGTCCGGCACCCCGATCAGCGCGGCGGTCTCCCGGGCCCGCTGGGCCGGGCTCACGAACGCGGCCCCGATCCGGTGCGACCGGATCAGCGGCACCAGCCGCCGCGCCTCCTCCCGCCCGTGCTCCGTCAGCGGGACGTCCGTCGAACCGGTGTGCCGTCCGGACCGCGACCACTCGGTCTCACCGTGCCGGACGAGGAAGAGATCACCCATACCTCACAGGCTAAGAGCCGGACGCCCGGGCCGCGCGGACAAGCGGTCCCGGCCGCTACTGCCGGTACCCGCTCAGGAACCGGCCGATCCGGCCGATCGCCGCCTCCAGGTCCTCCGCGTGGGGCAGGGTCAGGATGCGGAAGTGGTCCGGGGTCGGCCAGTTGAAACCGGTGCCCTGGACGACCTGGATCTTCTCCCGCAGGAGCAGGTCGAGGACGAACTTCTCGTCGTCGTGGATCGGGTAGACCTTGGGGTCCAGACGGGGGAAGGCGTAGAGGGAGCCCTTGGGCTTGACGCAGGACACCCCGGGGATCTCGTTGAGCCGCTCCCAGGCGACGTTGCGCTGTTCGTACAGGCGCCCGCCGGGCACGGTGAGGTCGCGGATGGACTGCCGGCCGCCGAGCGCGGCCTGGATGGCGTACTGGGCGGGCGCGTTGGCGCACAGGCGCATGGAGGCCAGCATGGTGAGGCCCTCCAGGTAGTCCTTCGCGTGCTGCTTGGGGCCCGTGACGACGAGCCAGCCGGAGCGGAAGCCCGCCACGCGGTAGGTCTTGGAGAGGCCGCAGAAGGTGAGGACGACCAGGTCGGGCGCGAGGGCCGCGGCCGAGTGGTGGACGGCGTCGTCGTAGAGGATCTGGTCGTAGATCTCGTCGGCGAGGACCATCAGGCCGTGCCGGCGGGCGAGATCGAGGATGCCCTCGACGATCTCCTTCGAATAGACCGCGCCGGTCGGGTTGTTGGGGTTGATGATGACCACGGCCCTGGTGCGGTCCGTGATCTTCGACTCCATGTCGGCCAGGTCCGGGTTCCAGTCGGCCTGTTCGTCGCAGACGTAGTGCACCGCCTTGCCGCCCGCGAGGGTCGTCACGGCCGTCCACAGCGGGAAGTCCGGCGCGGGGATGAGGACTTCGTCGCCGTCCTCGATCAGCGCCTGCACGGCCATGGAGATGAGCTCGGAGACGCCGTTGCCGAGGTAGACGTCGTCGACGTCCACCTCCAGGCCGAGGGTCTGGTAGCGCTGGGCGACGGCGCGGCGGGCGGAGAGGACGCCCTTGGAGTCCGTGTAGCCGTGCGCCTGGGGGAGCATCCGGATCATGTCCTGGACGATCTCCTCGGGCGCCTCGAAACCGAAGAGCGCGGGGTTGCCGGTGTTCAGGCGCAGCACGCTGTGACCGGCCTCCTCGAGCGCGTTCGCGTGCTCGATCACCGGACCGCGGATCTCGTAACAGACGTCGCTGAGCTTGCTGGACTGGCGGAACTCCATGCTCTGCTGCCTCTCCGGTTTCGGCTGATGCTTGGTTTTACCAAGTAGCAGCTTGGAAAGTCCAACAAGTTGTCTAGACTGCGTCGCATGTCACCTCGCCGAAGCTACGACCAGTACTGTTCCGCGGCCCGCGCCCTCGACGCCGTCGGTGACCGCTGGACCCTGCTGATCGTCCGCGAGCTGCTCGCCGGTCCCCGCCGCTACACGGACCTGCACGCGGACCTGCCCGGCGTCAGCACGGACGTACTCGCCTCCCGGCTGAAGGACATGGAACGCGACGGCCTCACCACCCGCCGCAGGCTCCCGCCGCCCGGCGCGGCGTACGTCTACGAACTCACCCCCCGGGGAAGGCAGTTGCTGCCCGTCCTTCAGGCCCTCGGTGCCTGGGGCGAGGCGGAGCTGGGCGAGCTGCGGCCCACCGACGCGGTCCGCGCCCACTGGTTCGCCCTGCCGCTGCTGCGCGCCCTCGACGGCGAGGGCCTCGTCGAAGTCCACCTGGACGAGGGCGACTTCCACCTCCATGTGGGCAGGGAGGGCGGCCCGGTCTACGGCGACGGCCCCGCCCCCTCGGAGCCCGACGCCCGGCTCGTCCTGGACACCGCGACCTGCTCGGCCGTGGCCCGGGGCGAGTTGAGCGTCCCGGACGCGGTACGGGCGGGCCGTATCACGGTGACCGGCGAGGGCACCCTGGCCAAGGCCCTGCGGGAGGCGTGACACGGAGGACGCCGGAAGGGCCCGTCGCACCGGGGTGCGACGGGCCCTTCCGTGGGAGGCGGCAAGGTCAGGGGCGCGGAGGGCGCCCCGAGCCGCGGGTCAGGGCGTAGCCGCCGATGCCCGCGAGCGCGGCCAGGACGCCGCCGATCCCGGACCACACCCAGCGGTCCGACCACCAGCCGGAGGCCCAGCCGTCGTCGGGCTCGAGGCTGGAGAGCACGGCCGCGGTCCCCTCCGAGTCCTCCGACTCCTCGGCGGACGCCTTCAGCGCCACGCCCGGCACCAGCGGCTCCGCGAGCGAACCGTCCACCGCCGCCGAGCCGCCTATGTCCTTGGAGTCGGCCTGCACCGACGTCCGCACGG
Organism: Streptomyces sp. NPDC090106; assembly: GCF_044747265.1. Lineage (NCBI taxonomy): Bacteria > Bacillati > Actinomycetota > Actinomycetes > Kitasatosporales > Streptomycetaceae > Streptomyces > Streptomyces sp. NPDC090106. The sequence goes on from NZ_JBIVDS010000006.1 coordinate 389,543, forward strand.
GCTGGCCGAGGTCGGCCGTGCTGAGCCCGGTCGCCGTCAGCCGGACGTAATAGGTGCCCGGCAGCGGGTCGTTGGCCCACGGCTCCGACCAGGCGCGGACCGTGCGGAGCACGCACGTCACCTCGACGGAGGTCGCGCCGGCCGCCGCCGTGCGGGTCTGCGCCCCGTACTGGCACGCCTGGCGGCGCCGCAGACCGTCGTAGACGTCGACCTGCCAGGTCTGCGCGGCGTGCGACTCGGGGAGTTCCACCGTGGCCCGCACGGTGGGGCGCTGCCCGCCGTCGGCCGGGAACGACCAGTACAGGTAGTCGCCCGTGGAGGCGCCGGCCGTGGCCCGCTGCCCCTGTTCGATCTCGGTCGCCGTACGGAACGACGTACCGGCGGTCGTGGGCGCGTCGGCGTCGGCCGAGGCCGAGGGGGACGGCGACGCGTCGTCGGCGGCGGCGGGGGCCGCCGCGAGGCCGAGGAGCAGCAGGGCGGTGCCCACCGTACGTGTGATCCGCATCAGTTGGTCCTCCAGACCGCGACGCGCCAGCGTGACACCCAGCCCCACAGGAGACCGGCGAGGAAGCCCGTCACCACGAGCGCGACGAGCAGCCACCAGCCGCGGCCGAGCCCGAAGGAGGCCACGTCGCTCGACGCGGACGGCGCGTCGACGACGTCCACGGTCAGTTCGAGAGGCAGACCGGGCGTGGTCTTCACGCCGGACGCCGCGGAGAAGGAGTGGGTGACCTGAAGGCACACGGTCTCGGCCGCCGGATCGTCCTCGTCGGACTCCTGCTCGGGGTAACGGACGCCGGTGGACAGCACGTCGGTGCGGCCCGTGCCGGACGCCTCACCGCGCACGATCTCCCGGCCGTGCGTGGTCACCGCGCGCACCAGCAGGCCGTAGGACGGGTTCACGGACCGGTCGGCGGCCACGCTCACGGAGGCCCGCAGTTCCTGGCCGGGCTTCACGTCCACCCGGTACCAGCGCTGCCCGCCGAACTCCGCGCGGTCCGTGTACAGACCGGACTCCAGGGTCGGCGCCTTGGCGCACGAACCGGCACCCTCGGTGGCCACCGGCGTCACCACCGGGTCGGCCGCACGGTCCACCAACTGGTTCACCTTGTCGGTGAGTTCCTCGGTGTGCTCGACGGAGGTGTACGTGCCGCCGGTCGCCTCGGCGATGCAGCTCAGCTGCTGCCGCATCTTGGTGTTGGGGACCAGGCCGAGCGTGTCGATGGTCAGGCCGATGCCCTTGGCGGCGATCTCCCGGGCCACCTCGCACGGGTCGAGCGGGGCGCAGGTGTCCTCGCCGTCGCTGATCAGGACGATCCGCTTGGAGCCGTCGCCGTCGGCGAAGTCGCCGGCCGCCGCGAGCAGCGCCGGGCCGATCGGGGTCCAGCCGGTGGGGGAGAGGGTCGCCACCGCCGACTTCGCCTCGGTGCGGTCCAGGGTGCTCACCGGGTACAGCTGGGCGGTGTCCTTGCAGCCCGTCTTCTGGTTGTCGCCGGGGTAGTTGGCGCCCAGGGTCCGGATGCCGAGCTGGACGTCCTCCGGGGTCGCGTCCAGCACCTCGTTGAAGGCCTGCTTCGCCGCCGCCATCCGGGTGCCGCCGTCGATGTCCGCCGTCCGCATCGAGCCGCTCACGTCGAGGACGAGGTCGACCTGGGGTGTCGTGTCCCCGGTCGGCTCACCCGCGAACGCGGCGGTCGGGACGGCGATCCCGGCCGTCAGGGCGGCGAGCAGGGCACACACTCCTGCCGCCAGCCGTGTTCTTGTGATCATCGCCGGATCCTATTGACCGGGGCCACCGCACTCCAAAACGGCCCCGCCCCGGCGTCCGGTCACCGCAAGGGGTTCGGCAGCCGCGTCCACTGGTCCCCGGGCGTGCCGGGCGACAGCCGCATCAGCGTCAACGCCTTGGTCGGCAAAGGCTCTTCGAGCAGCGCGGTCAGATCCTCGGTGCGCGCCAGATCCGGTACGGCCCGCTCCATCGCCTCCCGCAGCGCCGCCCCCGAACCCGCGGTACCGGCGAGCGCCCCCGCCACGAGCGACCCGAACAGCTTGCGCCGCAGGGCCGTTTCGTCGTCGGTGACGACCCGGCCGCTCAACTCCGGTACGGGCACGCCGTGCCGGGCCAGCCGGGCCGGGCTGACCCGGATGTCCGCGAGGTCCCGGTAGACCAGCCGCAGCGGCTCGCCCGTCGCCGACAGCACCACGAGCAGGTTCTGGCCGTGCCCCTCCAGCGCGACGCCGAGGTCCAGCAGACGCAGCCCCACGGTCAGGGCCAGCCGCGTGAAGTCCGCCAACCAGCCCGGCCGCGAGGGCAGTTCGGTGGTGGCGAGCGCGCCCACCGGCATGACGTGCTCGCCCTGCCCCGCGTACACCTGCGGCGACTCGCGCAGCACGGCCGCCAGATCGGGGGAGTCGGCGGTCGCCGCGCCCAGCGTGCGCGTGATGTGCAGCAGCCCGTCCGTGAGGGACTCCGCGAACCGGGACAGGGTCGCCGACATGCCGATCGAGTAGACGGAGATGTCCCGCACCGACGACGTCAGCCGGGCGCTGAGCGCGGTCTTCACATGGACGTCCGCGAGCTCCCCCGACAGGGCCAGGGTCCGCAGCGACATCAGCGGATGCGCGGCCGGACCCTCCCCGCCCGCCCGCTTCAGCACATGGGCCGCCTGCCACGGGTGCACCGGCAGCAGCAGCCGCCCGCCGTCGCCGCCCCGGTCCCGCAGCGCGTTTGGCCAGTCGCCCGTCAGCAGGCACTCCCCGACCGGGACCGGCACCGTCCGCAGCCCGACCACCGGCCGGTGCTCGGGCCCGTACGCCAGTTGCTCCGCGACCGAGAAACCGGGCCGCGAACGGCAGTTGGGGTGGAACGGATGCCCGTCCACGACCCGCTGCTCCCAGCCCCAGTCCACCCCCGGCCACTCCCGCGCCGCACCCTCCTGCCCGGCCCGCGACAGCGCCAGCGAGGCGACGCTGTGCCCGAGTTCGGCGGCGAAGGGCAGACCATGAGGTACGCCGAGGTCGGTCATCAGCCGCGCGGGATCGTCGTACGCCGTCCCGTCCAGTTGTACGACCGTGACGTACGCGGCCGTCGCGTACGGGTCGGGCAGCGGGCCCTCCAGACGGCGCCCGTCGCGCAGGAGCAGGGCGAGTCCGTCCCGGCCGGTGCGGCGGTCGGTGATCCAGGGCAGCGGCTCATGGGCCAGCGCCCGCCACAGCCGGGTCAGTACGGCCGCCCGGGCGCCCGGCAGTTCGGCCGAGTACCGCGGCACGAGAGCGGGGCGGGCCGCCGACAGCTCGGCGGCGACCTCGGCCTCGGCGGTGGGGGAACGGTGCACGGGCGGGCTCCTCGGGGTACGAGTCGGACACGAGCACGGACACCGGTGGGGACACCGGCGCGGATGCGGGCTCGGGTACGTGATCGGGCGGTCGGTCGGGTGCCGGGCCGGTGTCGGCTCGGGTGTGGGCCCGGGTGCCACCTGGGCTCACGGCGGGGCGTGACGACATGGATACTGATCGTCTCCGCCCAGGACGAACCGTAGAGAACGCCGCAGAGAACGAGTGAATCGCGTGGACCTCATCCCCCAGCCCGCCGCTGCCGACGCCGTCGCCGACGCGTACGCCGCCGCGCCGCTGCTGAACTGTCTGCTGCGCGAGGCCGCCGAACCGGTCCCGGGCCCGGACGGCGCGCCGGGGCCGGGCGCGCGGCGGGTGCACCGGCTGCCGAGCGGACGGCTGCTGCGGGTGCGCGGCGAGCGGCGGCCCGTCGAGCCGGAGACCCGGGTGGAGGGGGACTGGACCCGCATCGGCCACCCCGAGCTGGTCAAGCTCGTCGCCGAGGAACTCACCCGGCACACCGGCCTGTCCAACCACGAGCTGCCCGCCGAGATGACCGACAGCCGGGACGCCGTGGCCGCCCTCCTCGCGGCCCGCGCGCGGGCCGTCCCGCCCGAGGACCCGTACCTGCTCTCCGAGCAGTCCCTCCTCACCGGCCATCCCTACCACCCCGCCCCCAAGGCACGCGGCGGCGGACCGGTCGCCGCCTGGCTGCCGTACGCGCCCGAGGCGTACGCCCGCTTCCCGCTGACGCTCCTCGCGGTGCGCGAGGACCTGGTCGTCGAGGAGGGCGACACCTCCGCGCTGGACGCCCTCGGCGAGGCCCCGCCCGGCTACCGGCTGCTGCCCGCCCACCCCTGGCAGCTCGACCTGGTGGACCTCACGGACGCGTTCGCCGACGGCCGCCTCGTCCACCTCGGCGAGACCCCCTCCGAGGTCTTCCCGACCGCCGCGATCCGTACCCTGTACGCGCCCGGACCCGACCTGTTCCTCAAGTTCAGTCTCGACGTGCGCATCACCAACGACATCCGCCGCCTGTGGCGCCACGACCTGCTGAAGCTGCGCCGCACGGACGCCGCGGCCTCCCGCGCCCTCGCCGGCGGCCCGGCCGGCTGGCTGTCCGACCGGGGCTACCGCACCGCCGCCTTCGCCTTCGAGGAGCTGGCCGTCCTCGTCCGCGACGGCTTCCACGGCCGGCTGCGCCCCGGCACCACCCCGCTGCTCGCGGCGGCGCTCGTCGAGGGGTTCCCGGGCAGCCCGCTCGCCGCAGCCCCGGACCCCGGCGCCTGGTGGGAGGCGTACCTGGACGCCGTCGTCCCGCCCGCGCTCGCGGCCTTCGCGGACCACGGCGTCGTGCTCGAAGCGCATCTGCAGAACGCGCTCGTCGCCGTCGACGCCGACGGGATGCCCGTCCAGGCCCTGTTCCGGGACGCCGAGGGCGTCAAACTGCTGGGCGACGTCGAGCGGGCGGCGGGCTGGGAACGGCTCGTGTACTGCCTGGTCGTCAACCACCTGTGGGAGGTCGCCACGGCCCTCGCCGAGCGGCACCCCGGCCTCGACCCCTGGCCCGCCCTGCGCCGTGAGCTGTCCCGCCACGACCTGCCGGAGGCCACCGCCCTGCTCACCGCGCCCACCCTCCCGGGCAAGACGAACCTCCTGCTCCGCTGGACCGGCGCGGACGGCGCGGACGCCCGCTACCTCCCCCTGCCGAACCCCCTGGCCGGCTAGCCCTCTCGGGACCGTGACGCACGTCACGGTCCCCGAGTGCAGCGTGACCCGCCGTTCAGTGCCTTTTCCCTGGTGTAGGCGACCGGTGGGAGCAAGGGCAGTGCGGATGGATCAGGGACAGGCGGGTGAGTTCGACGCGTTCGTGGCGGCCCGCTGGTCGGTGCTCGTCCATCTCGCCCGGCTGCTCGTCGGCGGCGACCGGTACCGGGCCGAGGACCTCGTGCAGGAGTCCCTGGTCAAGCTCTGGTTCGCCTGGCCCCGGGTCGGTCAGGAGGTGCCCGAGGCGTACGTCCGCAAGGTGATGGTGCGGGCGGCGGCCCGTGCCGGACAGCGCCGCTGGTGGGGCGAACGCCCCGTCGAACGGCTGCCCGAGACGCCCGTGACCGGCGATGTGTCCGCCGACGTCGCCGAACGCTCCCGGCTGGAGGCCGCCCTCGCCCAACTCCCCGCGAAGCAAAGGGTGGCGGTGGTGCTGCGCTACTACCAGGACCTGCCCGAGGGCCAGGTCGCGGACGTGCTCGGCTGCCCGGTGGGCACCGCACGCTCCCACGCCAGCCGCGGCGTGGCGCGGCTGCGGCGGCTCCTGGACGACGTCGTCGAGCCCGCGCGGTGAAGGAGGACGCCATGGACCACTTCGAGCGGCAGCTGACACGGATGATGCACGACACCGCCCAGCAGCCCGTGTCCTTCGAACCGCGCCACCGCGACCGCCTCCGGGACGGGGTGGCCGCCCGCAGGCGCGCCCGTGCCGTGCGGCGGGCCGTCGGCTCCGTCCTGGCCGTCGCGGGCCTCGGCCTCGGGCTGTTCCTGCTGCCCGGCCACCCCACCCGCGTAGAACCCAGCGGCCCCCGCCCCCCCCCCGCGACCAGCCCGGCGCCCTCCGGCACCCAGGGCGTCACCCCGGACCCCGGCACGAGCGCCCCGACCCCCTCGGACACCCCCACCGGGACGCCCACGGACACGCCCACCGCGACCTTCGGCGGGACGCCCACCGCCGGCAGCACCGGCACGGCCACCGCCACCATGACCCCGACCGGGGACGCCTACGTGTCGCCGCCCGCGACCACCGTGCCGCCCCCGTCCGCCACCGGCACCACCGGCGAACCGTCCGTCGGGACGTCCTCGCAGACCTTCACCTCCACCGTCTCGCCCACCTCCGGATAGCCGGTCCCGGCCCCCCTCCGCCCCTCCACCCGCTTCCCAGGCATCGCCCCGACCGGCTTCGGCATGCCCCGAACCAGCCCACGGACAAGGACGAACAGTGACAGAAGGCGGCTCGCTCATGGCGCGGAACCCGGCCCCCGAGAACCCCGGGAGGCTCCCGCGGCGCACCCCCGTGCCGACCGCTCCGCCCGACCCCGTCGTGGACGTCGTCGTCCCCGTCCACAACGAGGAGCGGGACCTGGAGCGGAGCGTGCGGCGGGTGCACACGCACCTGAGCGAGAACTTTCCGTACCCGTTCCGGATCACCGTCGCCGACAACGCCAGCACCGACGCCACCCCGCGGATCGCCGCCCGGCTCGCCGCCGAACTCCCCGGCACCCGCTGGACACGGCTGCCGGACAAGGGCCGCGGCCGGGCCCTGCACGCCGCCTGGTCGGCCTCGCCCGCGCCGGTCCTCGTCTACATGGACGTCGACCTGTCCACCGAACTCGCCGCGCTCCTGCCCCTCGTCGCCCCGCTGATCTCCGGCCACTCCGACCTCGCCATCGGCACCCGGCTCGCCCCCGGCGCCCGGGTGGTGCGCGGACCGAGACGGGAGATCACCTCCCGCTGCTACAACGCCCTGCTCCGCTCCACCCTCGCCGTCGGCTTCTCCGACGCCCAGTGCGGGTTCAAGGCGATACGGCGGGACGTGGCCGAACGGCTGCTGCCCCTCGTCCAGGACACCGGCTGGTTCTTCGACACCGAGCTGCTGGTGATCGCCGAGCGCGCCGGGCTGCGCATCCACGAGGTCCCCGTCGACTGGGTGGACGACCCCGACAGCCGCGTCGACGTCCTCGCCACCGCCCTCGCCGACCTGCGCGGCATCGCCCGCGTCGGCGGTGCCCTCACCCGCGGCACGCTGTCGCCGGCGGCGCTGCGCCGCACGGAGGGGACCGGCGGCGCCGCGGTCGGCAAGCTGCTGCGGTTCGCCGCCGTCGGAGCCGTCAGCACCCTCGCCCACCTGCTGCTCTACGCGGCCCTGCGCCAGGCCGCCGGAGCCCAGGCCGCCAACGCCGTCGCGCTGCTGCTCTGCGCCGTCGCCAACACGGCCGCGAACCGCAGGCTCACCTTCGGGCTCCGTGGCCGGGGCGGCGCGCTGCGCCAGCAGGCCAAGGGGCTGGTCGTCCTCCTCATCGGCCTCGCCCTCACGAGCGGCGCCCTCGCGGCGCTGCACCACGCCTCGCCCTCGGCCGCGCACGGCACCGAACTCGCCGTCCTCCTCGCGGCCAACCTCGCCGCGACCGTGCTGCGGTTCCTGCTCTTTCGGGCGTGGGTGTTCCGCGCGTGACCCCGACCGGCACCGCCCCGGACACCCCCGTGACCCCCTGGAACGCGCGACTGAACGAGCCGCCCGCCGCCGAGGCCCCCCGCCGGTGGCCGGGCGCGCGCCGGGCCTTCGCGCGCCTCGGCCCGGTCCTCGCCCTGTACGGCACGCTCAAGCTCATCGGCTTCGCCTCCTTCATGTACCTGCTGGACGCGGCCGGCGACTTCCGGCACAAGAACCCGCGCTTCGGCGGCGGCGCCCACCCCTGGGACGTCCTCGCCACCTGGGACGGCTGGTGGTACCAGCAGATCGCCGTGCACGGCTACCACCCCGCTCTCGTGGAGATCCCCGGTGCCACCGGCCTGATCACCCTCGAAGGGAACGCGGCGGCGTTCTTCCCGCTCTACCCCGCCCTGATGAGGCTGGTCTCCGCCGTCACCGGCCTCGGCCCCTACGGCGCCGGGATGGCCGTCTCCGTCGTCGCGTCCTTCGTCGCCGCCCTCGGGGTGCACGCCGTCGCCGAGCGTCTCGCCGGGCGGCGGGCCGGGCTCGCCGCGGCCGGACTGTGGGCCGTGTGGCCCGGCTCCGGGGTGGAGTGGGCGGTCTACTCCGACTCCCTCTACGTCGCCCTCGCCGCCTGGACCTGCCACGCCGTGATGACCCGGCGCTGGCTCACCGCGGGCCTGCTCGCCTGCTGCGCCGGGCTCAACCGGCCCACCGCGGGCGCCCTGATCGCCGCCGTCGCCGTGGCGGCCCTGGTCGAGCTGCGCCGCCGCCGCGACGGTGTCCCGCGCCCGCTCGCCGCGATCGCCGTCGCCCCGCTGGGCCTGCTCGGCTACCTCGGCTGGGTGGGGTACCGCACGGGCGACCCGGGCGGATACTTCACGCTCCAGTCCGGCGCCTGGGCCCACGAGTGGGACTTCGGACGGCAGACCCTCGACGTCCTCACCAACGTCCCGGTCGGCCACGGCGACTACCTGTTCTCCTGGCCCTACGCGGACCTGATCGGCGTCGCCGTCGTCCTGCTCGCCGCCGCCCTGTTCCCGCTGCTGCTGAGGCTGCGCCCGCCCGCCGTCCTGGTCGTCCACACCGTCCTGACACTCGTCCTCGTCCTGGGCAGCCAGCAGATCTTCAGCAACGTCTCCCGCTACCTCCTCCCCGCCTTCCCGCTGTTCCTGCCGCTCGCCGTCGCCCTGCGCCGCCTGGGCGCCGTCCACCGCTTCGTCCTCCTCGCCGTCGCCGCCCTGGCCTCCGGCTCGTACGCGGGGTACGCCCTGTTCGAACTGGGGGTCCCGTGACCGGTGTGTGCTGCGGCCGGTCGTGAAGATCTCTCTTCCGCCGCGGGCGTCCATGTGATCGGCTGGACCCCGTGCTCTTCCTCGTCGCCGCCCTCGGGCTCGCCCTGTCCGCCGTCACCCTGTGGTGCGCCGTGTCCGTCGCCCGGATGCGCGGCCTCCCGCCCTGGCGGCGGTACCTGCCCCTGGCGTTCTTCCTGGTCGCCCTGGGGACGAGCCTGCTGCGGGCCTTCGGGGTGCACGAGCCGGCCGAGGCCGTCGCGTTCCCGCTGAACCTCGCGGCGCTCCTGCTCGCCCTCCGGGAGATCCGCCGCCGCGGACGCAGGTGACCGCCCGTTACGATGCTGGCCGGACAGCACGAACGAACGGTGGGGCCTTCAACGATGCTGAGAGAGGTCACCGCGACCCGCTATGTCGAGCCCCTGCGCTCCGGGGGCTCCGTCCCCGCGGTCGTCGAGGCCGACGACCTCGGCATGTACGTGGTGAAGTTCACCGCCTCGGCGCAGGGCACGAAAGCGCTGGTCGCCGAGGTGATCGTCGGTGAGCTGGCCCGCGCGCTCGGGCTGCGCCTCCCCGAACTGGTGCTGGTCCGGTTCGACCCGGCGATCGCGGACAGCGAGCCGCACCAGGAGGTCCGCGAACTGCACGCGGCGAGCCGCGGCGTCAACCTCGGCATGGACTATCTGCCGGGTGCGCGGGACTTCACGCCCGAGGTCGCCCGGCACGCGCGCGTGGACCCCCTGGAGGCCGGCCGGATCGTCTGGCTGGACGCCCTGACCACCAACGTGGACCGCACGGTCCACAGCTCCAACCTGATGGTCTGGCCCACGTTCGGCACCGCGCCCCCGCGCCTGTGGCTCATCGACCACGGCGCCGCCCTCGTCTTCCACCACCGCTGGGACGGCGCCGACCCCGAGAAGGCCTACGACTTCCGCCACCACGCCCTCGGCCAGTACGCCCCCGACGTCCGCGCCGCCGACCGCGAGCTGGCCCCCAGGGTCACCGAGGAACTGCTGCGCGGGATCGTCGCCGAGGTCCCCGACGCCTGGCTCACCGGCTTCGCGACACCGCACGAGGCCCGCGAGGCGTACGTGACGTACCTCCACGCGCGCGTGCGGGCGTCCGCGGCCTGGCTCCCCACCGACTTCCCCACCCGGGAGGAGCTCGCCGCGGAGGAGGCCCTCCGGGCGGCGAGGACACAGGAAGGCCGGCCGCCGTGGCTCAAGCGGGTCCCCGACCTGCACGGCAAGCCGGCCGCGGAACAGGATTGGTCGGTGCACCTCGGATGAGTGGCCGTGTCGAGATCGAGTACTGCACCCAGTGCCGCTGGCTGCCCCGGGCGGCCTGGCTCGCCCAGGAACTGCTGACCACCTTCGAGACCGAACTGACCGAACTCGCGCTGCGGCCCGGCAAGGGCGGGATCTTCGTCGTCCGCGTCGACGACGAGGTCGTCTGGGACCGCAAGGAGCAGGGCTTCCCCGAGCCCACGGCCGTGAAGCAGGCCGTACGCGACCGAGTGGCCCCGGACAAGCCCCTGGGCCACTCGGACAGGAGCGGGCAGGAGAGGGCCGGGCAGGAGTAGCTCCCGCCCGGCCCCGGACCGGTCCGCGCGCGGACCTCAGCCGCGCAGCTGCTCGTACGCCGGCAGCGTCAGGAAGTCCACGTAGTCCTCGTCGAGGGAGACCTCCAGGAGCAGGTCGTGCGCCTGCTGCCAGTGGCCGGCCGCGAAGGCCTCCTCGCCGATCTCCGCGCGGATGGCGGCCAGTTCCTCGGCGGCGACCTTGCGGGCCAGCTCCGGCGTCGCCTTCTCGCCGTTCTCGAACTCGACGCCCGCGTTGATCCACTGCCAGATCTGGGAGCGGGAGATCTCCGCGGTGGCCGCGTCCTCCATGAGGTTGAAGATGGCGACCGCGCCGAGCCCGCGCAGCCACGCCTCGATGTACCGGATGCCCACCTGCACGGCGTTGACCAGACCCGGGTAGGTCGGCCTCGCGTCCAGGGAGCTGATCGCGATCAGGTCGGCGGCCTCGACGCGCACGTCCTCACGCAGCCGGTCCTTCTGGTTCGGGCGGTCGCCGAGCACCTTGTCGAAGGACTCCATGGCGATCGGCACCAGGTCGGGGTGGGCGACCCAGGAGCCGTCGAACCCGTCGTTCGCCTCCCGGTCCTTGTCGGCGCGGACCTTCTCGAAGGCCACCTTGTTGACCTCGGCGTCCCGCCGCGAGGGGATGAACGCCGCCATGCCGCCGATCGCGTGCGCGCCCCGCTTGTGGCAGGTGCGCACGAGGAGTTCGGTGTACGACCGCATGAACGGGGCCGTCATCGTGACCAGGTTGCGGTCCGGCAGGACGAACGCGGCGCCGCCGTCACGGAAGTTCTTCACGATAGAGAACAGGTAGTCCCAGCGGCCCGCGTTCAACCCGGAGGCGTGGTCGCGGAGTTCGTAGAGGATCTCCTCCATCTCGTACGCCGCGGTGATCGTCTCGATCAGGACGGTCGCCCGGACGGTGCCCTGCGGGACGCCGACGTAGTCCTGCGCGAAGACGAACACGTCGTTCCACAGGCGGGCTTCGAGGTACGACTCCGTCTTCGGGAGGTAGAAGTAGGGGCCCTTGCCGAGGTCGAGGAGCCGCTGCGCGTTGTGGAAGAAGTACAGCCCGAAGTCGACGAACGCGCCGGGCACGGCCGCGCCCTCCGCGTCGACCAGGTGCCGCTCGTCGAGATGCCAGCCCCGCGGGCGCATGACGACCGTCGCCAGCTCGTCGTTCCCCTTCAGGGCGTACGACTTGCCGCTCGCGGCGTCCGTGAAGTCGATGGCGCGCGTGTACGCGTCGGCCAGGTTCACCTGACCGAGGATCACGTTCTCCCAGGTCGGCGCGGAGGCGTCCTCGAAGTCCGCGAGCCAGATCCGGGCGCCCGAGTTGAGGGCGTTGATGGTCATCTTGCGGTCGGTGGGACCGGTGATCTCGACGCGGCGGTCCAGCAGCGCGGGCGGGCAGTCGGCGACCTTCCAGGAGTCGTCGGCGCGGATCGCGGCGGTCTCGGGGAGGAAGTCGAGCGTGGAGGTGCGGGCGATCTCGGCGCGGCGCTCGGCGCGGCGGGCGAGGAGCTCGGCCCGGCGCGGCGTGAACCGGCGGTGCAGCTCGGCCACGAAGGCGAGGGCCGCCTCGGTGAGGACCTCCTCCTGCCGGGGCAGGGGCTCGGCGTCGACGATGGCCAGCGGGGACGGCGCTGGTGCGGACATGAGCGGTCACTTCCTTCAGCGGTGGCACCGGGTGCCAGTCGAACCGGGTACGTCGGAGAGCGCCCCGCGATCAGGGGGACGCTTCTGAACAGTGGATACTAGTTTCCTCATTGTGGAACTTCAATGGTTTGTTGATGTCGAGATTCTCAGGGTCGAGGCAAGGTGGCGCTCGGTGCCACCCCGCTCACTCAAGGTGCTCCAGATCGCCTGTGGTGTCGATGTCGTACGGCTCGGCGACGTCCCCGCACTCCACGAGCGTGACCGCCTCCCGGTGTGCCGCCAGATAGGCGCGCGCCCCCCGGTCCCCGGTCGCGCTCGCCGCGATGCCCGCCCAGTGGGCCGCGCCGAACAGCACCGGATGCCCGCGCACCCCGTCGTACGCCGCCGAGGCGAGCGAGGTCTCGTCCGTGTAGGCGGCCAGCACGCGCGCGTACGCCGGCGCCCCGATCCCGGGCTGGTCGACGAGCGAGACCAGCGCCGCCCGGGCCCCCGTACCGGAGAGCGAGTCGAGACCCGCTCGAAGGGAGGAGCCCATGCCGTCCGCCCAGCCGGGGTTGACCACGACCACGCAGCCCTCCAGCGCGGCCCGCTCCCGTACGGCGTCGGCGGCGGCCCCCAGGACCACGTGCACCCGTGAGCAGCCCGCCGCCCGCAGGGCGCCCACCGCGTGCTCCACGAGCGGCCTGCCGCGGTGTTCCAGCAGCGCCTTGGGGCGTCCTCCGAGCCGGCGGCCCCCGCCCGCGGCGAGGAGGAGCCCGGTGACCTGCTCTGTGCTGTGCGTCATGGCTCCTGCATACCGGACGCGTGCGCGAGGGGCCGGTTTCCATCGGCTGAATTTCGGTCGGCACGGTGGCGCGCGGTGGCGCGGCGGGGGTTTACTGACCCGCGTCCCCGCGCGTCCGACCGACGTCCGCGGGGGCGTACGACGGCGCGCACGGGGGGAGAGCTGTGTTGCGGAGCTTGGGGCAGAGGCGGCCAGTGACCGGCAGCGACGAGGACCCGAGAGTGGCGGGACTGCGGGCCGCCGTGTCCAGGCTGCGCCGTGAACTCGCCGCGCATCCGGCGGAGTTCCCCGACCGGGTCATCGCCGAGGACGAACTGGCGTCCCTGGCCGCGATGACCCTCGACGGCACCCCCGAAGTCCCGCGCCTGCGCCGCTCGTTACTGCTCATCGCGGGCGCGATCGGCTCGGTGAGCGCGCTGTCCCGCGGCCTGACGGACGTACGGGACGCGGTCGACCGGTTCAGCGAGCCGGGCCGGGGCTGAGGCTCAGCGGGCGCGGGCCGTCACGCGGGGTTCTGTGTGGCGAGGGCCTCGGAGAGTTCCTGCGCGATCTGCTGGAGCACCGGCACGATCTTGTCCGTGGCCGCCTCGGTCACCCGGCCCGCCGGGCCGGAGATGGAGATGGCGGCGGCGGTGGGGGAGTCCGGTACGGACACCGCGAGGCAGCGGACGCCGATCTCCTGCTCGTTGTCGTCGACCGCGTACCCGAGCCGGCGCACGTCCTCCAGGGCGGCGAGGAAGCCGTCCGGGGTGGTGATCGTCCGCTCCGTCGCCGCGGGCATGCCGGTGCGCGAGAGCAGGGCGCGGATCTCGGCGTCCGGGGTGTTCGCGAGGAGGGCCTTGCCGACGCCCGTGGAGTGCGGCAGCACGCGCCGGCCGACCTCGGTGAACATCCGCATCGAGTGCTTGGACGGCACCTGCGCGACATAGACGATCTCGTCGCCGTCCAGGAGTGCCATGTTCGCCGTCTCGCCGGTCTCCTCGACCAGCCGGGCGAGGTAAGGGCGGGCCCAGGTGCCCAGCAGCCGGGACGCGGACTCGCCGAGGCGGATCAGGCGGGGGCCGAGGGCGTAGCGCCGGTTGGGCTGCTGACGGACGTAACCGCAGACGACCAGGGTGCGCATCAGGCGGTGGATCGTCGGCAGCGGCAGCCCGCTGCTCGCGGACAGTTCGCTGAGGCCGACCTCGCCGCCCGCGTCCGCCATCCGCTCCAGCAGATCGAAGGCGCGCTCTAGGGACTGGACCCCGCCGCCGGACTTGGCGGAGTCGGTGGTGCTGGCGCGGGACGTCGGCACGGCGCGTTCCTTTCGGGACCTGGCGGGAAGGGCAGAAGCCTACCCGGCGGTCGGTCGACTCCCCGGTGGTGCGTAGCTACGTTCTGCCTGTCGGAATTCTAATTCCGTCTAGTGGAAACGTCCAGAGTGTGGGCGTGAGGGGTTCCGCGAGGAAGTGTGCCCTTGACGGCGCGGGAGCGGGAGTGAAGACTCCTTCAACAGAAAGTTGAATTCCGTTACGCGGAAGTAAACCGGCCGGAGTCGGCCGGTGACGGAAGTGGAGCGGTGACGGAGAGGGGTCCGGGTGTCCGACGCTGAACTGGTGCTGCGCTCGACGCGCGTCATCACGCCGGAAGGGACGCGCGCCGCCGCGATCGCCGTCTCCGGCGGCACGATCACCGCCGTCCTGCCGTACGACGCGCCCGTCCCGGCGGGCGCCCGCCTCGAGGACGTCGGCGACCACGTCGTCCTGCCCGGCCTCGTCGACACCCACGTGCACGTCAACGACCCCGGCCGCACCGAGTGGGAGGGCTTCTGGACCGCCACGCGCGCGGCGGCGGCCGGCGGCATCACGACCCTCGTCGACATGCCCCTCAACTCCCTCCCGCCGACCACCACGGTCGACAACCTCCGCACCAAGCGGGACGTCGCCGCGGACAAGGCGCACATCGACGTCGGCTTCTGGGGCGGCGCCCTGCCCGACAACGTCAAGGACCTGCGCCCGCTGCACGAGTCCGGCGTCTTCGGCTTCAAGGCCTTCCTGTCCCCGTCCGGCGTCGACGAGTTCCCGCACCTCGGGCAGGACCAACTCGCCCAGTCTCTCGCCGAGATCGCCTCCTTCGGCGGCCTCCTCATCGTGCACGCCGAGGACCCGCACCACCTGGAGGCCGCCCCGCAGCAGGGCGGCCCCAAGTACGCCGACTTCCTCGCCTCCCGGCCGCGCGACGCCGAGGACACGGCCATCGCCCAGCTCATCGCCCAGGCCAAACGGCTGGACGCGCGCGTGCACGTGCTCCATCTGTCCTCCTCCGACGCGCTGCCGCTGATCGCCGCCGCCAAGGCCGAGGGCGTCCGCGTCACCGTCGAGACCTGCCCGCACTATCTGACCCTGACCGCCGAGGAAGTCCCCGACGGCGCCAGCGAGTTCAAGTGCTGCCCGCCGATCCGCGAGGCCGCCAACCAGGACCTGCTGTGGCAGGCCCTCGCGGACGGCACCATCGACTGCGTGGTCACCGACCACTCGCCGTCGACCGCCGACCTCAAGACGGACGACTTCGCCACCGCGTGGGGCGGCATCTCCGGCCTCCAGCTCAGCCTCGCCGCGGTGTGGACCGAGGCCCGCAGGCGCGGCCACGGCCTGGAGGACGTCGTCCGCTGGATGTCCGCGCGGACCTCCGAACTCGTCGGACTCACCCGCAAGGGCGCCATCGAGGCGGGCCGGGACGCCGACTTCGCGATCCTCGCCCCCGACGAGACCTTCCGCGTCGACCCGGCCGGACTCCAGCACCGCAACCGGGTCACCGCGTACGCGGGCAAGACCCTCCACGGCGTCGTGAAGTCCACCTGGCTGCGCGGCGAACGCATCGTCGCGGACGGCGAGTTCACCGACCCGAAGGGCCAACTGCTGACCCGCACCCCCTGATCCAGACCTCCGCACCCGCAGCGGCCGACTCCAGAAAGGCACTTATCCCGTGACGGCGCAGCCCGAACTCCCGCAGGCTCGTTTCACCGGCGACGCGAACCCGTACGGCGGAGGTGATCCGTACGCCGACTACCGCACCGCCGACCTCCCCTTCACCCGGTACGCCGACCTCGCCGCCCGGCAGCTCGGCGCCGGAGTCGTCGCCGCCAACGACGAGTTCTTCGCCCAGCGCGAGAACCTGCTGATCCCCGAGCGCGCCGAGTTCGACCCCGAGCACTTCGGCCACAAGGGCAAGATCATGGACGGCTGGGAGACCAGGCGCCGCCGCGGCACCTCCGCCGGCCACCCCTGGCCGACGGCCGACGACCACGACTGGGCGCTGATCCGCCTCGGCGCGCCCGGAGTGATCCGCGGGATCGTCGTCGACACCGCCCACTTCCGCGGCAACTACCCGCAGGCGGTCTCGATCGAGGCCACGTCGGTGCCGGGCTCCCCGTCCCCCGAGGAACTCCTCGGCGACGACGTGAAGTGGACGGTCCTCGTCCCGCGCACGGCGGTCGGCGGCCACGCGGCCAACGGCTTCGAGATCTCCGTCGAGCAGCGCTTCACCCACCTGCGGATCAACCAGCACCCCGACGGCGGCATCGCCCGGCTGCGCGTGCACGGCGAGGTCGTCCCGGACCCGCAGTGGCTCTCCGTCCTCGGCACCTTCGACGTGGTCGCCCTGGAGAACGGCGGCCGGGCCGAGGACGCCTCCAACCTCTTCTACTCCCCGGCGTCCAACACCATCCAGCCGGGCCGCTCCCGCAAGATGGACGACGGCTGGGAGACCCGCCGCCGCCGCGACCAGGGCAACGACTGGATCGGCTACCGCCTGGTGTCCCAGGCGCAGATCCGCGCCATCGAGATCGACACGGCCTATCTGAAGGGCAACAGCGCCGGCTGGGCCTCCGTGTCCGTACGCGACGGCGAGAACGGCGACTGGCACGAGATCCTCCCGCGCACCCGCCTCCAGCCCGACACCAACCACCGCTTCGTCCTGCCGACCCCGGCCGTCGGCACCCACGCGCGCGTGGACATCTACCCCGACGGCGGCATCTCCCGGCTGCGCCTGTTCGGCTCCCTGACGGAGTCCGGCGCGGCGGCGCTCACCGCCCGCCACCAGGAGCTGGGCGGCTGACCCGCCCGCCCGCGCGCGGGGGCGCACCGGGGCCCGACAGCCCAGGTGCGCCCCACGCGCGGGTCAGGCCGCGTGGCCCCCGTCCACCGCGAACTCCGCGCCGGTGACGTAGCCGGCGCCCGCGAGATGGGCCACCGCCGACGCGACCTCCTCGGCCGTCCCGAACCGCCCCAGCGCGGTCAGCGCCGCCTGCGGGGCCGCGTACGGGCCGTCCGCCGGGTTCATGTCCGTGTCGGTGGGCCCCGGGTGCACGATGTTCGCCGTGATCCCGCGCGGCCCCAGCTCCCGCGCGAGGGCCTTGGTCAGGCCGACGAGCGCCGACTCGCTCATCGCGTGGAGCGTGCCCCCGGGACCCGGCACCCGCTGGGTCATGCACGTCCCGACGGTGATGATCCGCCCGCCCGCGCCCCTCCGCGAGGCCGCCGCCCGGGACGCCAGGAACACGCCGCGCACGTTCACCGCGCGCACCCGGTCGACGTCCCCGGGCGACAGCTCCTCCAGCGGGCCCGGCACCCCCACCCCCACGTCGTTCACGAGCACGTCCAGCCCGCCCAGCGCCCGCGCCGGACCACCTCCGTGGCCGCCTCCTCCCCGCTCGGACAGGTCACGGCCACGTCCGCGCCGGCACGGGCGAGCCGCAGGGCCGTCGCGGCGCCGATGCCGCGGCTGCCGCCGGTCACCAGGGCCGCCTTGCCGTTCAGTGTCGTCGTCATGGCTCCGTCCCAGCGGCGCGCGGGCCCGGCCGCCGGCGGCGAACGGACACCGAGGCCGGCGCGCGACACAGGGACCGGGACCGGACCGATGAATTGCGGGCGCCGCCGGGGTCTGCACTGATGACAACGGACCAGGGCTCCACTCACCGGAAAGCAGGCACCCGTCATGGGCAAGCTCGTCTCCCAGATCTTCGTCAGCCTCGACGGCGTCTACCAGGCCCCCGGCGGCCCGGAGGAGGACCCCGGCGGGGGCTTCGACCAGGGCGGCTGGACCGTCCCCTACTTCTCGGCGGAGGAGGGCGGCCGGTTCATCGACGAGGTCTTCGGCGCCGTCGGCGCGTTCCTGCTCGGCCGGCACACCTACGACATCTTCGCCGGGTACTGGCCCAAGGTCACCGACCCCGGCAACCCCGTCGCGGTCAAGCTCAACTCCCTTCCCAAGTACGTCCCCTCGTCGACCCTCACCGACCCCGCGTGGGCCCACACGACCGTGCTCGGCGGCGACCTGGCCAAGGAGGTCACCGACCTGAAGGAGAGCGTCGACGGCGAGCTCCAGGTCCACGGCAGCGGCGCCCTGCTGCGTTCGCTGCTCGCCCTCGACCTCGTCGACACGATCCACCTGTTCACCTTCCCCGTCCTGCTCGGCGCGGGCCGCCGTCTCTTCGCCGAGGGCGGCCTGCCCACCGCCTTCACCCGCCGCTCCGGCCTCGTCACCTCCCAGGGCGTCTCCATCCAGACGTACGACTGGGCGGGCCGACCCGCGTACGGCTCCTTCTAGGCCGAAGAAACGCCTGGTCCGCGCCCGGACCGGGCCGGTACGGTGATCGCTCCCCGTGCGAGCCGCCGCCGTCTCCACGTCACCCTCGGAGACCGGGAGAGCCGCCCGTATGTCCTCGATCGCCGTACGGGGCGCCCTCGCGCCCCGCCGCACCTGGTCGACCGACCTGCCCGTCCTGCTCGTCGCCGTCGTCTGGGGCGCGAGCTATCTCGCCGCGAAGGACATCACCACCGCCCGCACCGTCATCGCGGTGCTCGTGCTGCGCTTCGCGCTCGCGCTGCCCGTCCTCGTCGTCACCGGCCGCCGGGCCCTCGCCGCCCTGACCGCCGCCCAGTGGCGCGGCGCCGGACTGCTCGGGCTGATCCTGAGCGGGATCTTCCTGCTGGAGACGTACGGCGTCGTCCACACCTCGGCGACGAACGCCGGCCTGATCATCAGCCTCACGATGGTCTTCACGCCGCTCGCCGAGTCCGCCGTCACCCGCACCCGCCTCTCGCGGGCGTTCCTCGGTGCCGCGGCCCTGTCCGTGCTCGGGGTCGTCCTGCTCACCCAGGGCGCCGGCTTCACCCGGCCCTCCCTCGGCGACCTGCTGATGCTGCTCGCCGCCGTCGCCCGGACCGTGCACGTCCTCGTCATGGCCCGCGTGAGGTCGCTGCGGGACGCCGCCGCGCTGCCCGTGACCACCGTCCAGCTCGGCACGGCCGTCCTGGTGTTCGCCCTCCTCGCCACCGGCGCCGAGGCCACCCCGTGGGAGACGGCCGAGGCCTTCGGGGCACGGGAGTGGGCCGGACTGCTCTTCCTGTCCGCGTTCTGCACGCTGTTCGCGTTCTTCGTGCAGATGTGGGCCGTCCGCCGGACCTCCCCCTCCCGGGTCAGCCTGCTCCTGGGCACCGAGCCCCTGTGGGCCGCCCTCGCGGGGATCGCGCTCGGCGGCGAACGGCTCGGCGCGATCGGCCTGGCGGGCGGCGCGCTGGTTCTCGTGGGGACCGCGTGGGGGCGCCGGGCGGCAGGTTAACTCCGCGAAAATTCATCGGACGCGACGGGAAAATCACCGGAGTTGTCATTGACATGCCACTGTCTACGCGCGTCATCATGGAGCCATGAGATTCCCCCCACGCATCACCCGCATCGGCGCGGCGGCCGCCGTCCTCTCCGCCCTCCTGGTGGGCGGAACGGTCGCGGCCACTCCGGCCTCCGCCGCCGTCGGCAGCATCTGCTACAGCGACCTGCCCTCGCAGGCGTACGACACGCTGGAGCTGATCGAGGCCGGCGGGCCGTACCCGTACTCGCAGGACGGCAGCGTCTTCCAGAACCGCGAAGGCATCCTGCCGAGCCAGTCCACCGGCTACTACCACGAGTACACGGTCATCACGCCCGGCTCGTCCACGCGCGGTGCGCGCCGCGTCGTGACGGGTCAGGACTACGAGGAGGACTACTACACCTCCGACCACTACGCGTCGTTCGACCTGATCGACTACGACTGCTGAGTCGAGGTCCCTCAGGCCGCTTCCCCACCGACGCCCCGAGGAACGGTGAGACCGGCCGGAAGCCGGGCCCGCGTTCGGCCCGGCTTCCGGCTCCCGTGCGACACAGCTGAACACGCAGTACGCACACGCTCGCCCCGCGGACCCCCCACCCCCCCCACAGGCCGCGGGGCGAGCCATGTCACCGCCCTCGCCCCCTCAGCCCGGCTTGCGGCTCTCCGCCGCCGCGAACAGGGCGATCGCCAGGACCACCAGCGCGAGGCTCGCGTAGAGCTCGTGGCCGTCGAGGAAGCCCACCCGCTGCACCAGCCCCCAGTGCCAGTCGGTGAACACGCCGGCCAGACCGACCACGCCCTGCACCAGTGCGAGAAAGCCGATCAGTTCGAGGAAATGCTTCATGGGGCAAGGGTCACCCGGCGCGGCGGACCTCCGCGTCGGCCAGGGGTCGGTGCCCGGGCGACGGAAGTCCCCGCGCGCGGGGCCGGGGTGCGCCGAAAGTCGCCGGGGCCGCGACTTTGGTCGGTGATCGGGCCCGTACGCGGCCACGGGGCGCTTGCCGTGCGTAGATTTGTCGACCGTGAGTGGTGACAAACAGGCTGTGGTGAGCCCGGCCTTCACGGAAGCGCGCTGGCTGCTTCCCTCCGCCGTGCTCAAGGACCTCGACCCGGACGCCGAACGCCCCGGGCGGCGGCCCCGGCGCACCGCCCGGGACTGGGTCGTCGACTTCTGCTGCTTCGCCGTCGCCGTCTTCATCGGCATCGTCGGCGCGGAGTCGGTGTCCGACAACCCCCACGTCTCCCAGACCGTCGCCGAACTCGACCAGCTCATCGGCGCCGTCGCCTGCGCCGCGGTCTGGCTGCGGCGCCGCTGGCCGCTCGGGCTCGCCGTCGCGACCGTGCCCGTCGGGGTCTTCTCCGACACCGCGGGCGGCGCCTGCATGATCGCCCTGTTCACGCTCGCCGTGCACCGGCCCTTCCGGTACGTGGCCTGGGTGGGCGGCGCGAGCATCGCCCTGACCCCGCTCGGCTTCTGGCTGCGCCCCGACCCCGACCTGCCCTATCTCGCCGAGGTCCTGATCGGTGTCCTGATGACCGCCGTGGTGATCGCCTGGGGCATGGTCGTACGGTCCAAGCGGCAGCTCATGCTGAGCCTGCGGGACCGCGCCCGGCGCGCCGAGACCGAGGCCCGGCTCCGCGCCGAACAGGCGCAGCGGCTGGCCCGCGAGGCCATCGCCCGCGAGATGCACGACGTGCTCGCCCACCGGCTGACCCTCCTCAGCGTGCACGCGGGCGCCCTGGAGTTCCGGCCCGACGCACCCCGGGCCGAGGTCGTCCGGGCCGCCGGCGTCATCCGGGAGAGCGCCCACGAGGCCCTCCAGGACCTGCGCGAGATCATCGGCGTCCTGCGGGCCGGCGACGACCACGACGCGGGCCGACCCCAGCCGACCCTGGTCGCCCTCGACGCGCTCGTCGCCGAGTCCCGAGAGGCCGGGATGAAGGTCACCCTCGCGAGCCGTGTCACCGACCCGGCCGCCGTCCCCGCCTCCGTCGGCCGCACCGCCTACCGCATCGCCCAGGAGGGCCTGACCAACGCCCGCAAGCACGCGCCCGGCACCGAGGTCACCGTCACCGTCGAGGGCGCCCCGGGCGACGGCCTCACCGTCACCGTCCGCAACCCCGCCCCCGACGGCGAGGTGACCCCCGTACCCGGCTCGGGACAGGGACTGATCGGCCTCACCGAACGGGCCACCCTGGCCGGGGGACGACTGGAGCACGGCCCCGCGACGGCCGGCGGCTTCGAGGTCCGGGCCTGGCTGCCCTGGGGCTGACCGCCCGGCCCTCGCTAACGTGGTTGCCGCGCACGGCCGTTGAGGCCGTGACGGACGCGCGCGACGAGGGAGACGTGGTGACGGCACCGTACGACCTGACCGCGCTGCTCTGGGAGGTGCGGCAGACCACCGGAGGCGTGGTCGAGACGCACGACCTCGGCCGGCTGTCCGCCCTGGTCCTGGACCGGCTCGGCTGCACGACGGCGGCCCAGGCCTACGACCGGCTGTACGCGGACTGGGCGGCACTCCCCGCCGGCGGAACGGCCTCCGGCATGCGGGCCGGACAAGTGCTCGCCGTTCTGCCGATGCTCCGCCTCGGCCAGCCCCTCGTCGACCGGGCCCGCGAGGAGGAACTCCTGCGCGCGGCACGGGAACACGGCCCGGCCGACGAACGCTGGCAGGCCGACGTCCTCGCCGTGAACGGCCTGTTCGGGGTCCAGCACCTCAGAGAACCCCACGAGATGGAGGAGGCCGTCCGCCGCATCGAGGACGCCCTCGCGGCGCACCCCGACGGCCCGGTCCGGGACCAGCTGCTCATCACCCGCGCCGCCGTCCGCGCCCAGCTGGCCCAACTGGGCGGTGGCCAGGACGACTTCGACGCCGCCGTCGCCGAACTGGCCCGGCTCGCCGAACGGCCCGGCCAGGACGAGGAGACCCGCCGCATGATGGCGGGCCAGGTCGCCCTCTTCCGGGTCCACCAGGCGATGCGCCGCCACGACGAACCGATGCTCGCCGACCAGATCCGGGTCCTGGAGGACACACTCGCCCACCTGCCCGACGGCCACATGGACCGACTGGCCTTCGAGGCCGACATCGAAGCCGCACGTGGGTACTTGACGGTTCTGCGGGCCCGGCGCACCGGACGCCTGGAGCCCGTCCCCGAGGGCGACCGGGACGTCGTACCTGCGGCCGAGGTACGACGGCGGATCGCCGAACTGCCCCTGAACGTCCAGGCCGACAAGCTCGGGGAGGCCGCCTTCGCCCAGGGTGTGCGGGCCATGATCGCCCGGGACCACCAGGGGTTCCTGGAGTCGCTGGAACTGCGCGAGGCCGCCCTCGACCTCCTCGAACCCGACGACGACCGCTGGATCCGCACCACGGGCTCCCTCGGCGTCGGCCACTGCGCGCTGGCCGACGCCGGCATCGCGCCCCCGCACCTGCGCGGTCCCCATCTGGACCAGGGCGTCTCCTGGCTGCGCCACACCCTGCGCCTGACCGGCGGACCCCACCACCCGCTGTGGGGCAACACGGCGATGTCCCTGGCCCGCGGCCACCGCGCCCGCGGCGACCTCGACGCGCGCGTCCGCCGCGCCCACCACGACGAGGCCCGCCGCCTCGGCCTGGAGTCGCTGCGGGCCGCCGCCTGGACCGTCCTGCTCCAGTCCGGCACCGGGCACGCCGCCGAGACCGCCCGGCGCGCGGGCGAGCAGGCCGCCGAGGTGGCCCGCTGGTGCCTGGCCGACGGGGCCACCGCCGACGCGGTGCGCGCCCTCGACGCGGGACGCGGCCTGGTGCTGCACGCGGCGACCGTCGCGACCACGGTGCCCGCCCTGCTCGGCGGCCTGGGCCGCGCCGACCTCGCCGACGAGTGGCGTGCCGCGGGCGGCGCGGTCCCCGCACCGGACGAGGAGGCCCTGCTCACCGGCCTGCCCACGACGGCCGGCGGCCCCACCAGCCGGTTGCGCCGCCGCGTCCTGGAAGCCCTCGCCGCGTCCCCCGCGCGCGCACGCCTCCTCGACACGCCCGCCCCCGACGCCATCGGCCAGGCCCTACGCGCCCTCGGCGCCACCGCCCTCGTCTACCTCGTCCCCGGCGAGGAGTCCGGCCCCGGAGCCGCACTCGTCGTCACCGCCGACGCCGCCGTCCGCACCGTCGCCCTGCCCGGACTCGCCCTCGACGCACCCGAGCTGACCGCCTACCGCGCCGCGGGCGCCGCGGGACGCGACGCCGGAGGCCCGCCCACCGCCGTCCCGCCGCCCCGCCCGGCCACCGACGGCGCCGCCCTCGCGAGACTGTGCGACTGGGCCGGTACGACGGTCATGGGGCCGCTTCTCGCCACGCTCCCGCGCGGGTTCGGCCGGGTGCCGTCCGTCGTGCTGGTGCCGATGGCGGACCTCGGCGTCGTGCCCTGGCACGCGGCCCGCGTCCGGCGGCGGCACGCCTGCCAGGACGCCGCGATCTCCTACACGCCCTCGGCCCGGCTGCTCTGCGAGATCGCCTCCCGCCCCGCCACCGGCCCCCGCCAGGCCCTCGTCGTCGGCGACCCGACCCGCGACCTGCACCACGCGGGCGTGGAGGCCGCCGCCATCCACGGCGCGTTCCACGCCGACGGCGAACTCCTCGGCCCCGGCGAGGCCACCCCCGCCGCCGTCACCGGCTGGCTGGCACGGCAGCGCGGCGGCCTGCTGCACCTCGCCTGCCACGGCGAGGTCCGGACCGGCGGACGGCACAGCGCCCAACTCCTGCTGTCCGGCGGCACGTTGGCCGCAGAGGAGCTGACCGAGGGTGCCGACCGCTACGACGGCCTGGACCTGGTGGTGCTCGCGGCCTGCCGGACGAACGTCTCCGGGCGCGGCCACGACGAGGCGTACAGCCTGGCCACCGCGTTCCTCGTCGCGGGCGCCCGCTCGGTCGTCGGCTCGCTGTGGCCGGTGCCCGACGAGGCGACCTCGCTGCTGATGTACCTGACCCACCACCATCTCGTCCGGGACGGACTGACGCCCGGACAGGCCCTGCGCAGAGCCCAGCTGTGGATGCTCGACGACCACCGCCGCCCGCCGCCCGGGATGCCGGCCGAGCTCCGGGAACGGGTGGCGCGGATCAGGGCCGACGACCTGACGTCCTGGGCCGGGTTCACCCACCTCGGCCGGTGAACCGGCTCAGGTCACCTCGGTGCGCACCGCGACCTGGACGGTGCCCCAGCGGCCCACGGAGGGGCCGGTGCGGCCGATGTCCCGGGCGGTGGCGGGGGCGGTGAGACGCAAGGGGGCCAGGGCGGAGACCCTGTCGCGGGTGGTGCCGGGGCCGGTGGGCCAGGCGGGGAGCCCGAAGGGCGCCGGGTTCAGCTCGTGCTCCGTCACGATCAGCTTCAGCCAGTCCCGGGCGGACGCCCCGCGCACCAGGGCCCGTCCGGGCGGCAGCCGCAGCCACACGGGCGCGCCGCCCCGCGCGGTCCCGGACCGGCCCGGACCGACGAACTCGCCCTCGCAGAGCTCCGGCGAGCAGGCGTAGCCGTCCGTCAGATCCAGCAGCACGCACCACAACCGGCGCCCCGAGTCGTTGTGCAGGCGCACCGTCACCTGGGGTTCACGGCCGTCCCGCGTGTACCCGCACACCACCTCGCCGTCCGGGGTGCGCCGCAGAGCGCCCACCCCGGTCGGCTCGACGCTCACCCGGACCCGGGACGACAACCACGGGTCGGGGTTGGAGAGCTGGAGGAGGCGATGCCAACGCGCCAGGTGCACCAGGCAGTCGACGACCCGGGCGGCATCGGCGGCCGACCGCAGCGGCAGCTCGGGCACCGGATGCCCCGCCCCGCCCGACACCCTGGCCCGGTCGGCGCCCACGTCGACCCGCAGCAGAGGCCCGTCGCCGTCCCCGTCGGCCGGCGCGAGACCGGCCACTCCCGCCACCGCCTCCCGCAGCGCTTGAACGGCCCCCGGCTCACCGGTGACCGCCACGGCCGTCGGGGCGAAGGCGAGGGCGGAGGGCGTCACCTCGAACACCGACTCCCGCTCCACCGGCGTCGGTTGCCAGTCCACCGGCTCCACCAGCGCCGACTCGGCCCGCAGCCGCCGCACGGCGACCGTGCGCGGGGCGCCTTCGCCGAGCACGGTGAACTCGGCGCCCGGCGCCCGCAGCCCGTGCGCCTTCCCGCAGTCGACCTCCCAGCCCGCCCGCGTGTGCCGCAGCAGGAACGCGGAGTCCGTACGGTCGTCACCGCCCAGGAAGCGGGCGGAGCCGGTGCCGTGGAGTTCGGGACGCTGCCGCGGGGCGAGGGCGCCGTGCGCGGACGCGTGCAGCTTGCCGCAGGTCGTCGTGGGACCCAGCCGGTCCAGGGCGTTCAGCAGCGCGTGGCTGAAGTCCCCGCGCACCAGCCCCTCGACGTCGCTCTCGTGGGCGCGTTCGTCCGGACGGCACGCGGCGAGCAGCGTGTGACGCCGAGGCCCGGGCCGCACCGCGCGCGTGCCCGCCTCCGGACACCACCAGGGCCGCCACTCCGTGCCGCGGACGCCCTCGCGGGTCGCGCCGCCCGCGTGGCAGCAGTCCAGGACGGCGACGACATGTGTCCCGCGCGCCGCGATCCCATCGAGCAGCGCGCCGAGTTCGCCGTCCCGGAGCAGGGGCTGCCCGCCCGGGAGAGGGCTGTCGTGGCACACCAGCGCCTCCGACCAGCCGGACGCCGAGCGCGGATCGCCGTCAGGGCGCCGGGTGCCGTGACCGCAGAACCAGAACAACGCCGTGTCACCCGCCCCCGCGCGCCCCAAGTGCCCCCGCAGCCCCTCCAGTACGGCCTCCCGGGTGGCCTGACCGTCGTACAGGGTCCGTACGTCGACCGGAGGGACGGAGCGGGAGCGGAGCCAACGCCGCACGGCCCGGATGTCGTTGACGCAGCCGCGCAGGGCTCCTCGCGGGTAGTCGTCGATGCCCACGAGAAGCGCGTACACGGTCCGCATCCCCGGATCATGCCAGTGCCTGCGGGTACCGGCTGGGCGATTCCCGGGCGTGTGCGGGTCGTTCCCGTGTTCTGCCCGGATTCTTCGCAGTGAACGGAGTTGACTGGAGTGAACGGATCGGCTGATGTATGAGCGGCCGTGGCACCACCAGCACCGAAGGGAACAGCAGCGTGAGTTTCGGGGGACCTGGAAATCCGTACCAGCCGCAGTGGCCGCCCAACGGGGGACCGTATCCGCCCCAGCAGCCACCGCCACCGGGCAACGGGCCGTACGTACCGCCCCAGCCGAACCCGTACCCGGATCCGTACCCGAATCCCTATCCGTACGTCCCGCCGCAGCCCCGGCCCGCGGGGCTGTTCGCCACGTTCCGGCACGGTGAATGGCCGCCCCTGCGGGTCCTGTTGCGCGGCGGACGGGACCGGATCGCCCCGACCACCTGGGCGTTGCTGCTGCTGCCCTGCTTCTGGATGGTGGTCTACCCGCTGATGATCACCTATGTGTTCGCCCGTTCGGCCCGCAGCCGGGCGCACCGCGTCTTCCCGCCGCGTCTGCGGCGCCGCTACGACGACCCGGCCGTCGTCCGCATCCAGAAGGCGCGGGCCTGGAGCGCGCTCGCCATGTCCGGACTGCTCCTCGCCGTGTACGGCAAGCCGGAGGACATCGGCCAGGCCCAGGAGCAGTTCACGATGCGGCTCTTCGTCACCCCCGTGCTGCTCCTGCTGAGCACACCCGTGGTGATCTGGCTGCTGTACCGCTGGGCCTCCTCCGACCTGCGCACCCACATGCGCCGCCATGTGCGCGCCGCCGTGCGGTCGACGCTGTGGTTCCTCGGCGCGGTGGCCGCGGTGGGGCTCACCGGCTGGGGCGCCATCGCCTTCGGCCAGGACCCGGCCGCGCCGACACCGGAGTCCGCGGCCGACCTGCCCTGGCTCTCGCTGGCGTTCATCGCGCCCTTCCTGTGGCTGCTGTGCTTCCTGGCCTTCGCCGTCGGCCCCGCCGTCCGCACCGGGTTCAACACCGCCGAGGTGCACGGGGCGCTGCCCGCGCTGCTCACCTGCGTCCTGGTGTGGGAGTTCGCGCTGCTCAGCCTCCCCCTCGGCATGCCGCCGGGCCCGCCCGCCGTCTCCGTCCTGGCCTTCCTCGGCGGCCCCCTCTCGGTGACGGCCGTGGCCTGGTGGGAGATGCGGCGGCTGCGCGACCGGTTCGGGGTACGGCTACGGGGCTGAGGGCGGGCTTCGCGGACGCCGGGGCGCCGAACCGTGATTACGTGTGGCCCATGACCGCGATCAGAGTGCTCCTCGTCGACGACGACCCGCTGGTCCGGGCCGGCCTGTCCCTGATGATCGGCGGGGCCGACGGCATCGAGATCGTCGGCGAGGCGGCCGACGGCGCGGACGTGGACGCGCTCGTCGACCGCGCCCGCCCCGACGTCGTCCTGATGGACATCCGGATGCCCGGCACGGACGGCCTGACCGCCACAGAACGGCTGCGCGCCCTGCCCGAGGCCCCGCAGGTCGTCGTGCTGACCACCTTCCACGCGGACGACCAGGTCCTGCGCGCCCTGCGCGCGGGCGCCGCCGGGTTCGTCCTCAAGGACACGCCGCCCGCCGAGATCGTCGACGCGGTGCGGCGCGTCGCGGCCGGCGACCCCGTCCTGTCGCCCACCGTCACCCGCCAGTTGATGCGGCACGCGGCCGGTACCGCCGCCGACACCCGCCGGACGCGCGCCCGCGCGCGCGTCGCCGGTCTCAACGACCGCGAACGCGAGGTGGCCGTCACGGTCGGCCGGGGCCTGTCCAACGCGGAGATCTCCGCCGAGCTGTTCATGAGCGTCGCCACCGTCAAGACCCATGTCTCCCGCATCCTCGCCAAGCTCGGCCTCAACAACCGGGTGCAGATCGCCCTGCTCGCCCACGACGCCGGACTTCTGGACGACGAGGACGGGCACTAGTCGCCGCCGCCGTCCGTTGGAAGGGGCGGGGGACGGGGGAGAGGTGTCGTATGACTGCCGTGGTGGATCTGGACGAGTACGGCGAGGGGTTCCGCGAGGACCCGCATCCCGTGTACGCGCTCCTGCGCGAGCGCGGGCCGGTGCACCGGGTGCGGCTGCCGCGGCCCGACGCGCATCACGAGAGCTGGCTCGTCGTCGGTCATGAGGAGGCGCGCGCGGCGCTCGCCGATCCGCGGCTCACCAAGGACGGCCGCACGATCGGCATGACCTTCCTCGACGAGGAGCTGATCGGCCGTCATCTGCTGGTGACCGACCCGCCGCAGCACACCCGGCTGCGCTCCCTGGTCTCACGGGCCTTCACCATGCGGCGGGTGGAGGAGCTGCGGCCCAGGATCCAGCGGATCACCGACGACCTCCTCGACGCGATGCTCCCGCACGGCCGCGCCGACCTCGTCGGGTCCCTGGCCTGTCCGCTGCCCCTGACGGTCATCTGCGAACTCCTGGGCGTCCCCGAGATGGACCGGACGGAGTTCCGGAAGATCTCCGGCGAGGCCGTCGCCCCCACCAGCGCCGAGAGCGAGTACGACGCGTTCGTACGGCTCGCCGAGTACCTCACGGAGCTGATCGAGGACAAGCGGTGCGCGGGCCCGGGCGACGACCTCCTCGGCGACCTCATCCGCACCACCGCCGAGGACGGCGACCGGCTCTCCCCGCAGGAACTGCGCGGCATGGCCTTCCTCCTGCTGATCGCCGGCCACGAGACCACGGTCAACCTCATCGCCAACGGCGTCCTCGCCCTGCTCACCCACCCCGGCCAGCTGGCCGCCCTGCGCGCCGACATGAGCCTGGTCGACGGCGCCGTCGAGGAGACGCTGCGCTGGGAGGGACCGGTGGAGAACGCCACGTTCCGCTTCGCCGCCGAGCCCCTGGAGATCGCCGGCACGTCCATCGCGCGCGGCGACGCCGTCCTCATCGGCCTCACCGCCGCCGACCGGGACATCGCCCGCTACCCGGCCCCCGACCGCTTCGACATCCGCCGCGACACCCGGGGCCACCTCGCCTTCGGCCATGGCATCCACTACTGCCTGGGCGCGCCCCTGGCCCGCCTGGAGGGCCGCATCGCCCTGCGCACACTGCTGGAACGGGCCCCGGACCTCGCCCTGGACGGACCCCACGGGCCGTGGCTGCCGGGGATGCTGATGCGGGGGATGCGGCGCCTGCCGGTGCGCTGGTGAGCGCGGCTGCGGGGAGCGGCCGGCGGGGTGCTCAGCCGGGCAGCTCCGCCAGGTGCACCGGGCGTCTGTCGCGCCGGGACACCTCGCAGGCCTCCGCGATCCGCAGCGCCTGGAGGGCCTCGCGGCCGTCGCACGGGTTGGGGCGCTCGCCCCGGACGACCTCGACGAACGTGGTGAGCTCGTTCTCGTAGGCGGGCCCGAAGCGTTCCAGGAAGCCCATCCACGGCTTGTCCGCGGCGGGTGGTCCGGTGGGCTCGGTGGAGGCGATGGGGGTGCGGTCGTCCAGGCCGACCACGACCTGGTCCAGCTCCCCGGCCAGCTCCATGCGGACGTCGTACCCGGCGCCGTTCAGCCGCGTCGCCGTCGCCGTGGCCAGCGTGCCGTCGTCCAGGGTGAGGACCGCGGCGGCCGTGTCGACGTCGCCCGCCTGACGGAACATGGCGGGACCGGCGTCGGACCCGGCGGCGTACACGTCGACCACCTCGCGCCCGGTCACCCAGCGCAGCATGTCGAAGTCGTGGATCAGGGTGTCGCGGTACAGGCCACCGGAGACCGGCAGCCACTCCGGGGGCGGTGGCGCCTGGTCGGAGGTGAGCGCCCGGACGGTGTGCAGCCGACCGAGCCGGCCCGACCGCACGGCCTCGCGGGCGCCCGCGTACCCGGCGTCGAAGCGGCGCTGGAACCCCATCTGAAGGACCGTGCCCGCCGTCTCCACCTCCTCGATGGCCTGGAGGGTGCCCGGCAGGTCGAGGGCGATCGGCTTCTCGCAGAACACCGGCAGCCCCGAGCGCGCGGCCCGGCCGATCAGCTCCGCGTGCGCCGAGGTGGCGGTGGTGATCACCACCGCGTCCACGCCCCACCGGAAGATCTCGTCCACCCCCGGCGCCGCCGTCTCCCCGAGCCGGTGGGCCAGGTCCTGGGCCCGTGAGAAGTTCGCGTCCGTGAGGATCAAGGACCCCACGTCGCGATGGCGGCTCAATGTGTTCGCGTGGATGGTGCCGATGCGGCCCGTACCGATGACCCCGATGCGCATGTGAACAAAGTGTGGCCGTGGGCGCCCCGCTGTCAATGCGTATGTCCGGACAATCTGACTACACAACTTCCCGTCAACCGGTCGCCGGGCTACGCTCGGGCCGTGCCGAAACCAGAAGTGGACCCGACCGTCACACTCGACCTCAGCGTGGACCGGAGCAGCCCGGTGCCCCTGTACTTCCAGCTCTCCCAGCAGCTGGAGGCCGCGATCGAGCACGGAAGCCTCACACCCGGCAGCCTCCTGGGCAACGAGATCGAGCTCGCCGCCCGACTCGGCCTGTCCCGGCCCACCGTCCGCCAGGCCATCCAGTCGCTCGTCGACAAGGGCCTCCTCGTGCGCCGCCGCGGTGTCGGCACCCAGGTCGTGCACAGCCAGGTCAAGCGCCCCCTGGAGCTCAGCAGCCTCTACGACGACCTGGAGGCCGCGGGGCAGCGCCCGGCCACCAAGGTCATCGTCAACACCGTCGTCCCCGCGACCGCCGAGGTCGCGGCGGCGCTCGGCGTGGCCGAGGACAGCGACGTGCACCGCGTCGAACGCCTCCGCCTCGCGCACGGCGAGCCCATGGCGTACCTGTGCAACTACCTCCCGCAGGGACTGCTCGACCTGGACACCGGGCAGCTGGAGGCCACCGGCCTGTACCGGATGATGCGCACCGCCGGGATCACCCTGCACAGCGCCCGCCAGTCCATCGGCGCCCGCGCCGCCACCGCCGCCGAGGCCGAGCGGCTCGCCGAGAAGGAGGGCGCCCCGCTGCTCACCATGCAGCGCGTCACCTTCGACGACACCGGCCGCGCGGTCGAGTTCGGCACGCACACCTACCGGCCGACGCGCTACTCGTTCGAGTTCCAGTTGCTCGTCCGCCCCTGACGGCCGCTCGTGCCGCGCTCGACGCCCGCTCCGGCGCGGCTTCGGCCTGCCGTCGGCCGGACCGGCACCGGGGTGGATTGGTCGCAATGTCAGGACAATGTGCCCGACGGGCGCGCGCCCCTTGTGTTTCCCCGTACAGCACCCGTACGGACGGTGAGGCAGAATCGAGCCCGATGAGCACCTACCGTGACTTCAGCGCCCCCATCGGCTCCCGCCGGGCCCCGGTCCTGCGTACCGTCGGCACCCGTGAGCGCCGCTCGCACCTGACCGCACCCCGGGTGCCGACGGTCGGCATCGACATCGGCGGCACCAAGGTCATGGCGGGCGTCGTCGACGCCGACGGCAACATCCTGGAGAAGCTCCGCACGGAGACCCCGGACAAGTCCAAGAGCCCCAAGGTCGTCGAGGACACCATCGTCGAACTGGTCCTGGACCTCTCCGACCGGCACGACGTGCACGCGGTGGGCATCGGCGCGGCCGGCTGGGTCGACGCCGACCGCAACCGGGTCCTGTTCGCCCCCCACCTGTCCTGGCGCAACGAACCGCTGCGCGACCGCATCAGCAGCCGCCTGTCCGTCCCCGTGCTCGTCGACAACGACGCCAACACCGCCGCCTGGGCGGAGTGGCGCTTCGGCGCCGGACGCGACGAGGACCACCTGGTCATGATCACCCTGGGCACCGGCATCGGCGGCGCCATACTGGAGGACGGCCAGGTCAAGCGCGGCAAGTACGGCGTCGCCGGCGAGTTCGGCCATATGCAGGTCGTGCCCGGCGGCCACCGCTGCCCGTGCGGCAACCGCGGCTGCTGGGAGCAGTACAGCTCCGGCAACGCGCTGGTCCGCGAGGCCAAGGAACTGGCGGCGGCCGACTCCCCGGTGGCGTACGGGATCATCGAGCACGTCAAGGGGCAGATCGGCGACATCACCGGCCCGATGATCACGGAGCTGGCCCGTGACGGCGACGCGATGTGCATCGAACTGCTCCAGGACATCGGCCAGTGGCTCGGCGTCGGCATCGCCAACCTCGCCGCCGCCCTCGACCCGTCCTGCTTCGTCATCGGCGGCGGCGTCTCGGCCGCCGACGAACTGCTGATCGCCCCCGCGCGCGACGCCTTCAAACGCCAGCTCACCGGCCGCGGCTACCGCCCCGAGGCCCGCATCACCCGCGCCCAGCTCGGCCCCGAGGCCGGCATGGTCGGCGCCGCCGACCTGGCCCGCCTCGTCGCCCGCCGCTTCCGCCGCGCCAACCGCCGCCGCGTCGAGCGCCACGAGCGCTACCAGCGCTTCACCGAGGCCCGCCGCACCTACCGGGAGTCCCCGTGACGGCATCGCTGCCGCGCCAGGCGACGGCCTCCCCGGACGAGCCGCCGCGCCCGCCCGAGGACCGCCGCCACCGCAACCGCCGCCGGGCCCTCACCCTGCTGATCATCGTGCTGCTCATCGGCGTCCCGGCCGGCTATCTGGTGATCTCCGCCAACCAGAGCCGCGACAGCGGCAAGGACAAGGAGGAGAAGTACTCGGCGACCGGCCTCAGCGAGGGCTGGCCCTCCAAGGTGCAGCGCCGTCTCTACCAGGTGCCCGTCCCGCACCCCGCCGACCAGGTCGCCTACTACGAGACCAACAACTGGCGCACCAGCCGCCTCTACGTCCAGTTCCGCACCACCTCCGCGGGCCTGGACGCCTTCCTCGCGGGCGTCGGCGTCGGCCGCGACGACCTGGTCGCCGACGACATCACGATCAGCGCCCGCGACCAGAAGGTCACCGGCTGGAGGTTCACCGGCCCCGGCTCCTGGTCCGGCCTCGTCCACCAGCAGAAGGACCCGGCACCCACCCAGGACATCGTCGTGAACACCGCGGACCCGAACTACCCGATGGTGTACGTCGTCTCCCGCACGGTTCCGTAGGCCCGCCCCCGCGCGCAGTCCCGTGAACACCCGGCCCCGGCCGGTCGCCGGGGCCGATTGTCAGAGCCCGCCCGTAGAGTCGTAGACGTTCGATCCGGCACACGGGACGGGAGGGGGCAGGACGTATGGACGGCAGCGCCGACGGCACCGCATCCGTCTCCGCGCGCCTCGCGGCGGTCTTCCTGCCCGCGCCGCTGCCCCGCGAGGGCCGGATCGCCTTCTGGTCCCCGGACGGCGAACCCCTCCCGGACGACTCCCCGGACCTCACCGAGCTGACCGTCGTACGACGGCACGGCGCCGGTGTCCGCCGCCGCACCGCCCCCGCGCGCACCCTGGCCGTCGCCGACGCCCTGCCCCTGCTCGTCCGGGCCCGCCGCGACCCCGCCGCCCATCCCGCCACCGCCTGCTGGGGCGCGACCGCCCTGCACGCCCTGCGGCTCGTCGCGCGCGGCCGGCTCCTGCCCGGACTGACTCCCACCGGCCACGACGCCTGGCGCGCCGGCCCTCTGGACCAGGAGGACATCGCCCACCTGCGCGCCATCGCCGCCGCCCTGCCCCCCGAGGGCCACGCGGTGCCGCTGCCCGGCCCGGGCCCGCTGCGGCTGCCCACCCCTGAGTCGCTCATGCGCTCCTTCCTCGACGCCGTCGCCGACACCCTCCCGCGCACGCCCGCCGCCCCCCTCGCCTCGGGCCGTCCCTTCGCCGACCGCAGGCCCCAGCGGCTGCCCGGCGCCCAGGACTGGGCCGCCGAGGTCGCCGCCGGGATGGACGCGGGCGTACGGATCTCGCTCCGCCTCGACCTGTCCGCCTACGAGCTGTTCGACTCCGGCGACCCGGTGCGCAGCGCCGGTGCGGCGATCGTCCAGGTGCACAGCCTCGCCGACCCCACCCTCGTCGCCGACGCCGCCGCCCTCTGGTCCGGCGAGGCCGACACCGTGTTCGGCCCCCGCGCGCGCGTGGACGCCGCCCTGGCGGTGCGCCGGGCCGCCCGGGTGTGGCCGCCCCTGGACCGGCTCGGCGAGCAGGACGTGCCCGACGTGCTCGCCCTGACCGAGGGCGAGCTCGGCGACCTCCTCGGGGTCGCCGCGACCCGCCTCGCGGCGGCCGGCGTCGCCGTCCACTGGCCGCGGGACCTCGCCCAGGACCTCACCGCCGCCGCGATCGTCCGGCCCGCGCCCGGCTCGGCGACCGACGGCACGGGCTTCTTCGAGAGCGAGGAACTCCTCCAGTTCCGCTGGCAGTTGGCCCTCGGCGGCGACCTCCTCAGCGAGGCCGAGATGGACACCCTCGCCGAGGCCCACCGGCCCGTCGTCCGGCTGCGGGACCGCTGGGTGCTGGTCGACCCGGCGCTCGTCCGCAAGGCCCGCAAACGCGAACTGGGCCTGCTCGACCCGGTCGACGCCCTGTCCGCCGCGCTCACCGGCACCGCCGAGGTCGACGGCGAGACGGTCGAGGCGGTGCCCGTCGGCGCGCTGGCCGCCCTGCGCGACCGCCTCACGACAGGGGTACGCCCGGCCGAGCCGCCCCCCGGTCTGCGCGCCACCCTGCGCGACTACCAGCTCAGGGGCCTGGCCTGGCTGGACCTCATGACCTCCCTCGGCCTCGGCGGCTGCCTCGCCGACGACATGGGCCTCGGCAAGACGATCACGCTCATCGCCCTGCACCTCCAGCGCGACCGGCCCGCACCGACCCTCGTGGTCTGCCCCGCCTCGCTGCTCGGCAACTGGCAGCGGGAGATCGCCAGGTTCGCCCCCGGCGTCCCCGTCCGCCGCTACCACGGCGCCGACCGCACCCTGGACGGCCTCGACGGCGGCTTCGTCCTGACCACGTACGGCACCATGCGGTCGGCCGCGCCCCTCCTCGCCCAGCAGACCTGGGGCATGGTCGTCGCCGACGAGGCACAGCACGTCAAGAACCCCTACTCGGCGACCGCGAAGGCCCTGCGCACGATCCCGTCGCCCGCGCGCGTGGCCCTCACCGGCACCCCCGTCGAGAACAACCTCTCCGAACTGTGGGCCCTGCTCGACTGGACCACCCCCGGCCTCCTCGGCCCCCTCAAGTCCTTCCGCGCCCGGCACGCGCGTGCCGTGGAGAACGGTGAGGACCAGGAGGCGGTGGAGCGGCTGGCCCGCCTGGTGCGCCCCTTCCTCCTGCGCCGCAAGAAGTCCGACCCCGGCATCGTCCCCGAACTGCCGCCCAAGACCGAGACCGACCACCCCGTCCCGCTCACCCGCGAACAGGCCTCGCTCTACGAGGCGGTCGTCCGCGAGTCGATGCACGTCATCGAGACGGCCGACGGGATCGCCCGCCGGGGCCTGGTGCTGAAACTGCTCGGCGCGCTCAAGCAGATCTGCGACCACCCCGCGCTGTACCTGAAGGAGGACGCCGGGACGGGAGCCGACCGGCTGGCGCTGCGCTCCGGCAAACTCGCCCTGCTGGACGAGCTGTTGGACACCGTGCTGGCCGAGGACGGCTCCGCGCTCGTCTTCACGCAGTACGTCGGCATGGCCAGACTCATCACCTCCCACCTTCAGGCCCGCGCTGTCCCGGTGGACCTGCTGCACGGCGGCACACCGATCCCGGAGCGGGAACGCATGGTGGACCGTTTCCAGGACGGCGCCACCCCGGTCCTGGTGCTGTCCCTCAAGGCCGCGGGCACCGGTCTGAACCTCACCCGCGCGGGCCATGTCGTCCACTTCGACCGCTGGTGGAACCCGGCCGTCGAGGAGCAGGCCACCGACCGCGCCTACCGCATCGGGCAGACGCAGCCCGTCCAGGTCCACCGCCTCATCACCGAGGGCACGGTGGAGGACCGCATCGCCGAGATGCTCGCATCCAAGCGGGCGCTGGCCGACGCGATCCTCGGCTCCGGCGAGTCCGCCCTCACCGAACTGAGCGACCGCGACCTCTCCGCCCTCGTCTCCCTGCGGAGGCCGTCATGACGCCGCCCCGCCCGGCCGACGAGGCCCGCAAGGCGCTGCGCGAGGCGCTGGAACGCCGGGCCGCCGAGCAGGCGAGGTCCACCGGGGACGGAACAGCCCCGGCCCCCGCGGAGGCCCGCCCCGGCGACGCCGCCCGCGCCGCTCTGCGCCGAGCGGTCGCGGAACGACGAGAAGCCACCCGCCCCCCGACCCCGCAACGCCCCCACCCCGACGCGACACCGGGGGAGGGGGACCCGACGGAGCGTCCGGACGACCCGCGACACCCGAAGGACCCCTCCGAACGGGGCGCCGCCGGTGGAACCCCAGCCGCGCCGCCCTCGGCCGTCCTGGACCCAACCGCCGCCGGGGAGTCGGCTGCCGCGGAGGCGACGGGCCCGGCTGGGGCGTCCACCGCTGCGGGGGAATCGGCTGCCGCCGAGTCGGCTGGCGCTGCTGGGCGCCCTGTCGTCGGAAGGTCCGCTGCCGCGCGGGAGTCGGCCGCCACCTGGGGCACCCCCGGCCCTGAGTCGGGCGGCGCTGCCGGAAGGGCCGCTGTCGGTAAGTCTGCTGACGCCGATGCGGCTGGCGCCGATGTGGCCGGCGTCGATGCGGCCGGCGCCGCCGGGAAGTCCGCCGTCGTCGGCAGGGCGGCTGACGCCGGGGTGGCTTCCGCTGCCGGGGTATCCGCCGCCGGGATTCCCACCGGCACGCGGGAGTTGGCTTCGGCCGACGAGCCGGCCGATACCGAGTCGGCCGACGCTGCCGGCGAACCCGGTGACGCTGAGGCGGGCACCACCCCTGGGCGGTCCACCGCCGGGATGTCCGCTGCCGCGCGGGAGTTGGCCGCCACCTGGGGCACCCTCGGCCCTGAGTCGGGCGGCGCTGCCGGAAAGTCCGCCACCGGCAAGCCCGCCGACGCCGAGGCAGCGGCCGTTGCCCTGCGAACCGCAGCCGGGATGTCCGCTACCGCGCGGGAGTCGGCCGCCACCTGGGATGCCCCGGACCCCGAGCCAACCGGTGCTGCTGGGAAGCCCGCCGAGGCCGCCGAGCCCGCCGAGGCTGCTGAGCCTGCCGACGCCGACAAGTCCGCCGACCCCGAGTCGGCCACGGCCGCCGTGGAGTCTGCCGCCGGAACGCCCACCGCCGCCGAGCAGCCCACCGGCGCCGAGGCGGCTACCGCCACAGGCGCGCCCGCCGTCACCGGCAAGCCCGCCGACCGTGTGCGTGAGGCCCTGCGGGCCGCTCGTGCCCAGGCGAGGCCGGCACGGGAGGGCGGGGCGGTCCAGGGGGCCGGGGAGGCAGGGCGCGGCGGCGGGGGAGAGCGCAGGCGGTCGCGCCGTCCGGACCCCTCGCCCCGAGGCCGCCCGCAGGGGCGAGCCGCCGACGAACGGGCGCGTGACGTACGGGAGTTCCTCGCCACCGCCTTCGTCATGCCCCGCGACGAGGACGCCTCCGCGGACGAGGCCGTTCCCGGTCCGGCCGCCCCGGCCCCTGCCCTGGCGCCTGAGCCCGCCTCTGAATCCGACCCGTCGCCCGACCGGGGCACGGCCCCCGTCACCCCTCGCCCCTCCATGGCCGCTCCCGGCCGGGACGGCGAACTGCGGCGTACCTTCCCCGCGTTCGCGCCCTCCGCCGCGCCGGAAGGCGGCTTCGCCGAGACCTGGTGGGGCAACGCGTGGGTGGACGCGCTGGAAGAGGGCGCGCTCGATCCCAAGCGGCTGGCCCGCGGGCGCGGTTACGCGGAGCAGGGGCATGTCGACGCCATCACCGTGACGCCGGGGCTGGTGCTCGCCTACGTACAGGGCAGCCGCCCGCGCCCCTACCGCGTACAGGTCCGGCTGCGGACGTTCGACGACGAGACGTGGGCCCGGTTCCTGGACCTAGCCGCCGAGCGCCCCGGCCGTATCGCGGCCCTCCTCGACAAGGAGATGCCCCAGTCGCTCGCCGAGAACGGCGGGGTGCGCCTGCTGCCAGGCCCCGGCGATCTCGCCCCGCAGTGCAGCTGCCCCGACCACGGCCACCCCTGCAAGCACGCCGCGGCCCTCTGCTACCAGACGGCCAGGCTGCTCGACGCGGACCCCTTCGTGCTGCTCCTGCTGCGCGGCCGGGGCGAACGCCAACTGCTCGACGCGCTCTCCCGGTTGAGCGCCGCCCGCGCGGCCCGCGCCGCCCGCGAGCACACCCCGGCGGCCCTGCCCGGCGTCCGCGCCACGGAGGCCCTCGCCCCCCGGCGGCTCCCGCCCCTGCCCGCACCGTCACCCGTCCCCGCGCACCCCGAGCAGCCCCCGGCCTACCCGGCGGCCCCGGGCGGCCCGGACCCCCTCGCCCTGGACCAGCTCGCGACCGACGCCGCCGCGCGTGCCCACGCGCTGCTGGCCACCGGCCGGGACCCGGTCGCCGAACTGACGCTGTGGCAGGACGCGGTACGGATCGCGGCGGCCCGCCCGGGCTCCGGGCTCACCGCGGCCACCCGCGCGCTCTACGCCTCCCTCGCCTCGGCCGCCGGCCGCACCCCGGCCGACCTGGCGCGCGCGGTCGCCGCCTGGCGGCAGGGCGGCTTCGAAGGGCTCGCCGTCCTGGAGGAGCCCTGGGACCCGCCGGCCGGCCGCTTCGACCGGGCCCGGCCACTGCTGCTCGCCGCCGACCTCCCGGCGTTCCGCCCCTGGCGCAACCGCCTCACCCACCCGCGCGGCCACCTCCAGCTCCGCCTCGGCCGGGACGGCCTCTGGTACGCCTACGAGTCCGACCCCGGTGCGGACCCCGGCTCCGACGACTGGTGGCCCCGCGGCACCCCCGACCTCGACCCCGTCGGCGCCCTCACGGGCCTCGGCGGCACCTCCGAGGACCCGGTTAATCCATCGTATTGACAAACGCGGCGGGCGGTTCGTACGTTCGCGGGGCAGGCGACCCGTCCCCTCCAACTCCCCTTTCTGTTCCTTGCGTCGACCAAGAGCCAGGGAGTGTGCAGTCACTTGGGCAGCGACACACGGCGGGCGCTCGTCGTCCGCGGCGGCTGGGACGGGCATCTGCCCGTCACGATCACCGACACCTTCGTCCCCTTCCTCAAGGAGCGGGGATTCGCCGTCGAGACCGCCGACGACCTCGCGGTGTACGACGACGCCGAACGGCTCACCGCGACCGACCTGATCGTGCAGTGCTGGACGATGGGGACCATCACGCAGGACCAGGTCGCCCGTCTCACCGCCGCCGTCCGCGCGGGCACCGGATTCGCCGGCTGGCACGGCGGCATCGTCGACTCCTTCCACGACCACGGCTACCACCTGCTGACCGGCGGCAAGTTCGTGATGCACCCGCCCGGATTCCTCGACCACACCTACGAGTTCTCGCCCGAGCACGCCGACCACCCGGTCATCGCGGGCCTGGCCGACTTCCGCGTGCACTCCGAGCGGTACTGGGTCCTCACCGACCCGCACATCGACGTCCTCGCCACCACCACCTTCCCGCCCGACGAACTGCGCGACCGGCCCGCCGTCATGCCCGCCGTGTGGACCAGGACCTGGGGCGCGGGCCGGGTGTTCGTGTCGACCATCGGGCACAAGCCCGACGACTTCGACGTGCCCGAGGTCCGCGCGCTGACGGAGCGGGGGCTGCTGTGGGCGAGCCGCTGAGGGTCGGTCTGATCGGCGCGGGGAAGATCAGCGGGGCCTACCTCGCGACCTTCGAGAACCTCGCCTCCCTGCGGCTGACGGCC
Source organism: Streptomyces sp. NPDC090106 (assembly GCF_044747265.1). NCBI lineage: Bacteria > Bacillati > Actinomycetota > Actinomycetes > Kitasatosporales > Streptomycetaceae > Streptomyces > Streptomyces sp. NPDC090106. The sequence goes on from NZ_JBIVDS010000006.1 coordinate 429,593, forward strand.
GTCACCGACCTCGACCCGCACCGCGCGCGGGCCGTCGCCGAGCGGACCGGGGCGTCGCCCGCGCCCACCGTCGCCGCCCTGGTGAGCAGGGACGACGTGGACGCCGTCCTCAATCTGACGATCCCCGCCGCCCACGCCGAGGTGGCACTCGCGGCCCTCGGCGCGGGCAAGCACGTGTACGGGGAGAAGCCGCTGACCGCGCACCGCGAGGAGACCGAGACGCTCCTGGCGGCGGCACGGGCGGCGGAGCTTCGGGTCGGGTGCGCGCCCGACACCGTGCTCGGCACCGGCACCCAGACCGCGCGCAAGGCGGTCGACGACGGGCTGATCGGCACACCGGTCGCGGCCACCGCCTTCATGACCACCGCCGGACACGAGGCCTGGCACCCGGACCCCGAGTTCTACTACCAGACCGGCGGCGGCCCCCTGTTCGACATGGGCCCCTACTACCTCTCGGCCCTGGTCCACCTCCTCGGCCCGGTCGTCAGGGTCGTCGGCGCCTCCTCCCGGCCCCGCCCGCGCCGCACCGTCGGCAGCGGCCCCCGCGCCGGGCACACCTTCCCCGTCGAGGTCGACACCCATGTCACCGGCGTCCTGGAGCACGCGGGCGGTGCCCTGTCCACGCTGGTGATGAGCTTCGACGTCCGGGCCGCCCGGCTGCCGCGCATCGAGGTGCACGGCACCGACGCCTCCCTGTCGCTGCCCGACCCGAACGGCTTCGACGGCGCGGTGGAGCTCAACCGGGGCGACGGCTGGCACACGCTGCCGGTGTCCGCCGGGTACCGGGACGCGGGCCGGGGCGTCGGTCTCGCCGACCTCGCCGAGGCGCTCGCCGCCGGGCGCCCGCACCGGGCGTCGGCCGAACTCGCCGCGCACGTCCTGGACATCATGCTCACCCTCACGGACGCGGCGGACCAAGGCCGCTCCCTGACGGTGACCAGCACCTGCGAACGCCCGTCCCCCGTACCCCACTTCGGTCCCTGATCGCCGCGGCCCGCGGCCCGAACGGCGTGACCTTCCTGACCGGTACCCCACTTCGCCCACCGGGCGACCGACCGACCCCAGGAGACCCCCGTGCACGACGACCGGCTTCTGGTCGAGGCCCGGCCGGACACCAGCTGGTTCGAGGTCACCGGACCCGTCCCCGCCGCGCGGGCGGGCAGGTCACCCCGCGCTTCCCGAAGGCGTGAGGCGTGAAAGCCGCGGAGGAGGGCGCCGAACCTCCCGCGATCCGGCGCGGCACCAACCTGCCGCGCATGGGCGACTTCAACGAGTCGGTCGTCCTCGACGCCATCCGCCGCCATCCGGGCGGCCTGAGCCGGGTGGAACTCGCCCACGCCACCGGCCTGTCCGCGCAGACCGTCTCCAACATCACCCGCCGGCTCCTGGACCGGGGCCTGGCCCGGGAGTCCGGCAAGCGCAACATCGGCAGCGGGAAGCCGCGCACCCTCCTGGAGACCGTCCCGACCTCGCGGTACGCGGTGGGCATCCACCTCGACCCGGCCGTGATCACCTGCGTACTGGTCGACCTGCTGGGCACGGTCGTCGCCCACCGCGGCCGGCGTACCCCCAGCGGCGGGGACACGGACGGCACCGTCGCCGGCATGGCCGCCACCGTGAACGGCCTGGTCGAGGAGTCCGGCGTCGACGCGGCCCGGGTCCTCGGCCTCGGCATCGCCGCGCCGGGACCCGTCGACACGGCGGCGGGCCGGGTCGTGGACCCGCCCGAACTGCACGGCTGGGGCCGCTATCCGCTGCGGGACCGGCTCGGCGCGGCGACCGGTCTCCCGGCGCTGCTCGACAAGGACGTCACCGCCGCGGTCGTCGCGGAACGCTGGGCCGGGACCGCCGCCGACAGCCGCAACCTCCTGTTCTGCTACCTCGGCACCGGCGCCGGAATGGGCCTGGTCGTCGAGGACACCGTGGTGCGCGGGGTGTCCGGCAACGCGGGGGAGATCGGCGGACTCGTCGAGGCCTGCTCCACCCGTGTCCTCGTAGACGAGGCGCTCTCCCTGGGCGTCCTCGGCCCCGAGTACGCCGTCGCCGATCCGGCCGACGCCCAGCCCGGCGTGGCACGGCTCGCCGCGCTCGCCGCCGCCGGCGACTCCGTGGCCGACGGCGTCGTCGAGCGCCTCGGACAGCGCGTGGGCCGGGGCGTGTGCGCCGCGGCGACCCTCCTCGACGTCGACACGATCGTCTTCGGCGGGCCCGTCTGGCAGATCCTCGCCGGGCGGCTGCGCACCACGATCGAACCCATGGTCGCCCGCTCCCCGTTCGTCCGGGCGACCCACCCCACGGCCGTCCTGTCCACCGCCCTCGGCGAGAACGTGGCCGCGATCGGCGCGGCCTCTCTCGTCCTGGACCGGGCCCTGTCCGCGCAGCCCCGATCCCTGCTCCTGGCGTGAACCGGACGTGAAGGTTCTCCCCGACCTCATCACAACCTGGGACGCCCTGCACGGGGTTGCGCCCCACTCGCGTGCGATTCCGCGAGATGTGAGAGCGTGCAGGGCGTGAGCGAGACACCCGCGAAGACCCTGCAATACCGCTTTGACGGACCGGAGGACGCACCTGTCCTGATCCTCGGACCGTCCCTCGGCACGACCTGGCACATGTGGGACCGGCAGATCCCCGAACTGGTCAAGCAGTGGCGGGTCTTCCGGTTCGACCTCCCCGGCCACGGCGGCGCCCCCGCCCATCCGACCGGGTCGGTCACCGAACTCACCCTGCGGCTGCTCGCCACCCTCGACGGGCTCGGTGTGCAGCGCTTCGGCTACGCGGGCTGCGCTCTGGGCGGCGCGATCGGCCTGCACCTGGCGCTGCACCACCCGGAGCGGGTCGCGTCGCTCGCGCTGATCGCCACCTCGCCCCGGTTCGGCACCCCGGACGAGTTCCGTCAGCGGGGCGTGATCGTGCGCACCAACGGGCTCGACCCCATCGCCCGCACCTCGCCCGACCGCTGGTTCTCCACCGGGTTCGCCGCCGCACAGCCCGCGATCACCGAGTGGGCCGTGCAGATGGTCCGCACCACCGACCCCGGCTGCTACATCGCCGCGTGCGAGGCGCTCGCCGCCTTCGACGTACGGGCCGACCTCGGCCAGGTGGGCGTGCCGACGCTGGTGCTGGTCGGGTCCGACGACCAGGTGACCGGTCCGGCGGAGGCCCGCACCCTCGTCGCCGGCATCCCGGACGCGCGGCTCGCCGTCGTCCCGGGCGCCTCCCATCTCGTCCCCGTCGAGCAGCCCGCCGCCGTCACCGAACTGCTCATCCGGCACTTCGCGACCGCCTGGCAGCCCGCCTACGACTCGACGACCGGCCAGATGGCGATCCCCGCGGCGCCCGCCAAGCAGGTCCTGACGCCCGCCGGGACCCCCGTACCGGCCGTGCCCGTCGCGCCCACGCAGACGCCTCAGGTCGCGCCCATCGCCGAGATCGCCCCGTTCGTCCAGGAACCGCAGACCTTCGGGCGCCCCGACCCGTACGACGCCGGGATCAAGGTGCGCCGCGAGGTCCTCGGCGACGCGCACGTGGACCGGGCGCTGGCCCAGGCCGACGAGTTCTCCGGCGACTTCCAGGAGTTCATCACCCGCTACGCGTGGGGCGAGATCTGGGACCGGCCCGGCCTCGACCGCCGCTCCCGCAGCTGCGTCACCCTCACCGCGCTCGTCGCGGGCGGACACCTGGACGAGCTCGCCTTCCACGTCCGGGCCGCCCTGCGCAACGGCCTGACCCCGGCCGAGATCAAGGAGGTCCTCCTCCAGGCGGCCGTGTACTGCGGCGTGCCCGCGGCGAACAGCGCCTTCAAGGTGGCCCAGCAGGTCATCCGCGAGGAGACGACCCCCGACGTGTGAACGCGCCGCGCGGGCGGGCGCGGCAGGATGGGCCCATGAAGCTCACGAAGAAGTCCCACGCGTGCGTGCGGCTCGAGAAGGACGGCCGCACCCTCGTCCTGGACCCCGGCGGGTTCACCGAACAGGACGCCGCGATCGGCGCGGACGCGATCCTCGTCACCCACGAGCATCCCGACCACTTCGACGAGGGGCGCCTGCGCGCCGCCATGGAGGCCGACCCGGCCACCGAGATCTGGACCCTGCGCTCCGTCGCGGAGCAGATCTCGGCGGCCTTCCCGGGCCGCGTCCACACCGTCGGCCACGGCGACACCTTCACCGCCGCGGGCTTCGACGTCCAGGTCCACGGGGAACTCCACGCGGTCATCCACCCGGACATCCCGCGCGTCACCAACGTCGGCTACCTCGTCGACGACGGCAAGGTCTTCCACCCCGGCGACGCCCTCACCGTCCCCGGCCGCGCCGTCGAGACGCTGATGCTGCCCGTCATGGCGCCCTGGAACAAGATCTCCGAGGTGATCGACTACGTCCGCGAGGTCAAGCCGCAGCGCGCCTACGACATCCACGACGCGCTGCTCACCGACCTCGCCCGCCCGGTCTACGACCGGCAGATCGGCGGCCTCGGCGGCGCCGAGCACCTGCGGCTGGCGTCCGGCGAGGCGGCCGTCCTCTGACTGTCGGTGCGGGCGGGTAGGTTGTCAGGCATGCGCATCGCGACCTGGAACGTGAACTCGATCACCGCCCGCCTGCCGAGGCTCCTGGCCTGGCTGGAGAGCAGCGACACGGACGTGCTCTGCCTCCAGGAGGCCAAGCTCGCCGAGGAGCAGTTCCCGTTCGACGCGCTCCGCGAGGCGGGCTACGAGGCGGCGGTCAACGCCACCGGCCGGTGGAACGGCGTGGCGCTGCTCTCCCGCGTCGGCCTCGACGACGTCGTCAAGGGCTTGCCCGGCGACCCCGGCTACGACGGCGCCGAGGAGCCCCGCGCCATCTCCGCGACCTGCGGCCCGGTGCGCGTCTGGTCGGTGTACGTGCCCAACGGCCGCGAGGTCGAGCACGCGCACTACGCCTACAAGCTCCAGTGGTTCGAGGCCCTCAGGGCGGCCGTCGAGGGCGACGCCCAGGGCAGCCGTCCCTTCGCCGTCCTCGGTGACTACAACGTCGCCCCGACCGACGACGACGTCTACGACGTGGCCGCCTTCGAGGGCCTCACCCATGTCACCCCGGCCGAGCGCGCCGCCCTCACCGCGCTGCGCGGCACGGGCCTGTCCGACGTGGTCCCGCGCCCCCTGAAGTACGACCACCCGTACACGTACTGGGACTACCGCCAGCTCGCCTTCCCCAAGAACCGCGGCATGCGCATCGACCTCGTCTACGGCAACGAGCCCTTCGCCAAGGCCGTCACCGACGCCTACGTGGACCGCGAGGAACGCAAGGGGAAGGGCGCCTCGGACCACGCGCCGGTCGTCGTCGACCTGGACGTCTAGGGCACGAGCAGCCCGAGGTCCACGGCGTCGGCGAGCGCCGCAAGCCCCGTGTCCCCGGGATGCAGATGGTCCCCGCTGTCATAGGCGGGGAGCAGCCGTGCCGGGTGCGCGGGGTCCCGCAAGGCCGCGTCGAGGTCGAGGACGCCGTCGAACACCCCGGCGTCCCGGATCCACGCGTTGACGGCGGCCCGCTCGGCGTCCACGGCGGCCGTGCACCGCGCCTCGCCCTCGCACGGCAGGATCGTCGCGGCCAGCATCCGCAGCCCGTGCGCCCGGCCCCGCCCGGCCAGTTCGGCGAGCCCGGCGACGACCTCGCCGGCCGTCGCACCCCACCGCAGGTCGTTGACGCCCGCGAGGACGACCGCGGTGCGCGCCGAGGTCTGCGCGAGGACGTCCCGGTCGAGGCGGTGCAGGGCGCTCACCCCGCCGGTGTCGGCGGACACCCCGTCGCCGGGGTAGCGGTCGGTCAGGACACGGTTCGCGGAGATCCCCTGGTTGAGCACGCCGTAGCGCGGGACGGTGTGCTGCGCGGCCAGCCGGTCGGCCAGCACGTCCGGCCAGCGCCGGTTCGCGTCCGCCGTCGACCGCTCCCCGTCGGTGATCGAGTCCCCGAGCACCACCACCGACCCCGGCCCGCCGCCCACGTCCACCCCGGTCAGCAGCGGCCAGCCGGTCAGGACACCCGTGTACGGCGTCCCCGAGCCGTCCGCCGTGTGGTCACCCGTCTCGCTGACGTACGACCGCTGCCGCGCGAGCCGGTGCAGGGGTGCCGCCGTGACCGTCCCCGGCAGATGGAAGCTCACCAGCAGATCGGCGTCCGGGGGCACCTCGAAGGCGAGCGGATCGCTGAACGCCTGCGCCCCCGCGGGCACCTCGACCCCGGCCGCGCCCTCGAAGGACACCGCCACCGGCGTCTCCCGCGCCGCCGCGCCCTCGGCCCGTGCGGCCACCGTGGCGCTCCCGATCCGTACCGGCGCCGCCGCGAAGGTGTTGTCGAACCGCAGCCGCACCCGGGGCCCGCCGGCCGAGGTGTGCACGACCAGCCGCAGCGTCCGGTCGCTCCACGGCCCCACCGCCGCGTACCCGGACGTCGACGCGGCCCAACTCCCGCTCCAGCCCGCCGCCGTGGGCCGTACCGACAGCGCGAAGACGTGCAGGTCGGGCGAGTCGGGCAGCCGCACCGAGGCGACCGTCCGCCCGCGCACGATCGGCACCGTGACGACGTACAGCCGTGCCCGCTCGGCGAGTTGGCGCTCGGGGGTGTTGATGTGCGGCAGCGCCACGGCCTTGGTCGCGAGGGGGCCGGTGCGCCAGTCGGGAGCGGTGAGGCGGTAGGGGGAGCCGCTGCCGTCGGTGTACGTGACCGTGCCGGTGCCGCTCGCGTCGGAGCCGCCCGTGCCCGCCACCAGGAACGCGAGCGCGTCGCCCCGCCCGCCGGCCCGCACCCGCTGCCCGGCCGCGCGCACGTTGTCCGGCCGGCCCGGCGTCGCACGGGGCCAGGTCAGCCGGGTCCCCTGCATGGTCAGCGCCCGGCCGGGCGTCCAGCCGGCCGCCGTCAGGTCCCGCGCGGACAGCGAGGCGCCCGAGCCGTCGAAGTCGGCCTCGCCCGGCCGGTCGTCGTCGCTGACCGCCACGTTGTCGAACAGGGCGTCCAGCGAGGGGAGTTCGGCTCCGGTCGACGAGGACGCGGCGGGTGCGGGGGTGGTCGCGCGGACCTGGACGGCCGGCACGAGTGCCGTGAACAGGGCCAGAGCGACCGCGGGGATCCATAGGGGTTGGCGCACGCCGGCCGAAGCTAGGCGGACGCGGGAGAGGCGTCAACGCGCCATGCCCGGAAGCGGCGTGAAGTCACCCGCGATCGAGGGCCCGCGCGCCTGTGGTGCGCGGACAGGTACGGATGTCAGGCTGGGCGTATGAAGATCCCTTTTCTGGGGAACCGGCGCAACGACACCGAGGCGCGCGACGCCGAGGGCATCGCCGAACTCCTCTCCGAGTGTGAGCTGCTGCGCCACCAGGCGGCGCGAGCGGGTGTCCAACTCGACGACACCGTGGCCTCGTTGGAGGCGCTGGACCAGGTGGTCCCGGGCTGGCGGGACGACGAGGAGGTGCTGGAGTGGCTCGGCAACGACGCCGGGCTGTACCTGGGGACCGTGATCGTGCGGACCGTGCCCGGATCGGCGTGGGGCATCCGCGCCGACGGACAGCCGGTCATCCGGCTGGAATCGGGACGTGAGTTCGACGTCGTCGCCGACGGGCACGAGTGGGCGGCGAGCGGAGTCCCCGAACTCTCCCAGCTCTACGCCGAAGTGGCCGAGGCGTGACCAGGATGTAAGCAAGGCTTAAATACGGCTAATGCCCGAAAAGTGCGTGTCGTGCGCTCGCGCCACTCTTGTCTGGATAGTTTGCGGCGACCGCGACACAGCTGAGAGTGGGTAGGGCTGGGCATGGCCGTCGATCCGTTGATCGAGCTGCGTGACGTCAACAAGTACTACGGGGAGCTGCATGTCCTGCGGGACATCAACCTGACCGTCGGCAAGGGGGAGGTGGTCGTGGTCATCGGCCCGTCCGGGTCGGGAAAGTCGACACTGTGCAGGACGATCAACCGCCTGGAGACGATCCGGTCCGGGCGGATCCTGCTCGACGGACAGCCGCTGCCGGAGGAGGGCCAGGCCCTCGCGCGGCTCCGCGCCGAGGTCGGCATGGTGTTCCAGTCCTTCAACCTCTTCGCCCACAAGACGGTCCTGCAGAACATCTCCCTCGCTCAGATCAAGGTCCGCAAGCGCAAGAAGGACGAGGCCGACCAGCGCTCCCGTCGGCTCCTGGACCGGGTCGGGCTCGCCTCCCAGGCCGACAAGTACCCGGCGCAGCTCTCCGGCGGCCAGCAGCAGCGCGTGGCCATCGCCCGCGCCCTCGCCATGGAACCCAAGGCCCTCCTCTTCGACGAGCCGACCTCCGCGCTCGACCCGGAGATGATCAACGAGGTCCTGGAGGTCATGCGGCAACTCGCCCGGGACGGCATGACGATGGTCGTCGTCACCCACGAGATGGGCTTCGCCCGCTCGGCCGCCAACCGCGTGGTGTTCATGGCGGACGGCGCCGTCGTCGAGGACCGCGCACCCGACGACTTCTTCACCCGACCCGAGAGCGACCGTGCCAAGGACTTCCTCTCCAAGATCCTCAAGCACTGACCGGGGGGCGCGCCCCGTGGTCCGCGCCACGCGTGGGTGCGTCACCGCCTCGACTACGATGTGCCGTTCGTCCCTGTGGTGCCGGTGACCTCGCCGTTCCGCGTCGGGACGCTGCCGCCGGGTGGGGGTCCCCCCACGGCCCCTGGACCGTAGGGGGCGGCAGTTCACAGAGCCATACCCGCCCGGCGCCGGCCGGAGATCACTGCTCGCGCAGCGGAACCGACACGTACGACGGGTCGTTCGACGGCGAGGAGAAGGTCAGCCGAGCGCCGGTCGGGTTGTGCTCGATGTAGAGCGGGTCGACCGTGTCGACGACCAGAGCGAGCCGGTGCCCCGCCGGGACGTCGTAGGCCGTGGAGTTGAGCTCCAGGTCGAGACGGAACGCTGTGCCGGGGGTCTGCCCGTGGAAGGTGTACGGCGCGTTGCTGACCAGCTTGCCGAGGCCGAGAGGGCCCACGTCGTACAGATAGGCGACGAGGGTGCCGCTCTCCGCGGTGGGGGTGACCGTGGTGTGCAACTCGGCCGTGCCGCGCACCTGTTGGGCCGTCGTGTACTTCTCCGACTGCCAGACGGCCGCCCAGCGGCGGGGGAGCAGGGGGATCGAGGCCGTCGGGGGCAGCCGGACCAGCTGGTCGAGGATGCTGGAGAGGAAGACGATCCCGCCGTCCGCGCCGGAGTCCACGTTGGTGTGGATGGTCGTCGTCCCGGACAGGTCGATCCTCCGGGTCGTCGCGCCCACCGACTTCCAGTCCGGGTAGCCCTCATAGCCGCCGGAGGAACGGGACTTGAGCCGCACGGGCTGTTCGCCGTCGATGCCGTTGTCCGTGCCCTTGAGGTAGTGGTCGAACCAGCGCTCGGTGTCGCTCCACACGTCGTTGGGCAGCCCGAACAGGCCCGTCAGCTCGGCGGTGGCGTGGTCGCCGGGGCGGAACTCCAGGCGCTTGGGGACGGTCAGCTTCTCGTAGAAGTCGGCGTACTGGTTGGGCGGGAAGATCGAGTCGCCCCAGGCGTTGGCCAGCATGACCGCCGCGCCGTTTTTGTTGATCTGGTCCACGTATGTAGTGGCTGAACGTTTCTTCCCCCAATCGATCATGTCCTGTTCCCTGGACAGGTCGGAGGCGTAGAACGAGTCGAAGATCTGCCGGAGTTCGGCGCTCTGCCGTCCCGTGACGAGGCTCGCGCCGTCGAGGAGCGCGGAGGCCTGGACGTGCTGGGTGCGGCCCGAGTAGATCGAGTCGATGAGGTCGGCCCAGCCGCTCAGCGAGGCGACGGCCTTGATCCGCTTGTCCTGCGCGGCGGCGAGCAGGCTGATCCCGGCGCCGTACGACACCCCGCCCATGCCGATGTGCGCCGCGTCGGCCGGGGTGTTGGCGAGTGCCCAGTCGATGACCCTGGACGCGTCGGCTATGTCGGGTGGCCCGGCGACCTCTATCTCGCCGCCCGACTGCCAGAAGCCGCGGACGTTGTAACTGACCACGACGTAGCCCGAGTTCGCGAGCTTCTGCGCCTGGGCCAGATACTCGACCTGGGGCAGGCCCCAGCTCGTGGGGAACACCAGCAGCGGCAGGCGGCGCGAGGGGTCCGCGTCCGCCGGGGTGATGACGTTCGCCTTGAGCACGGTGCCCCCGTCGCCGGCGATGTCGACGAAGCGGATGCCGCCGCCGGCCGCCTGGGCGGCAGGGGCGAGCCCGAGGACGCTTCCGGCGACCAGGGCCGCCGAGACGACGCCGACGGCGGTCGTGCGCAGAGCCTTGCTTTCGTGTCCCACGGGCCACTCCTCACTCGTGTAAGTGCAAAGTGACCAGACGGTAACCTCGGCTCCTTACCTGAGGTAACCCGTCGGTAAGTTACGCAGGAGTAACGATTGTTGTCCCGTGAATGAATTTGGTCGTCCGTGCGGGTGCTCAGGAGGCGCGGTGCGTGTTCCGGGCCGGTGCGGGGGTCGGCAGGGGCGCCTGGGCCGCCCGGGTCACGTCCGCGACGAGCTCGGCCACATCCGGGCCGTACGCCTGGGAGTTGACCACCTTCAGCAGCAGGACGAACGTGCTGTTTCCGTGCTTGCGGGCCAGCCGCTCGTGGTTGCGCGCGAGATAGCGGGTCGCCGCCTGATTGGTGATCGCGGTCTGGCCGCAGAACAGGAACACCGGCCGGGCCGTCTCGGGCTGCCCCGCCGTGAGCCGGGCCAGCAGCACGTACTCGCTCTGCCCCTTCTCCATCCGGTACCGCTCGCTGCCGATCTGGAACGCCAGCTTGTCCGGCCCCGGTTCGGGGTCCAGGTTGACGCGCACCCCGGGCAGCATGGCGTTCATGTGCGCCGCCATGCGCCGGTTGGACCCCGGTCCGCCGACACAGAACTCCGTGCGCTCCCCGAAACCCTGCCGGGCCGTGTCCTGGGTGATGACATCGGCGTGGGCCCCGCAGTCCTTGATGAGCGCGGAGAGTTCGAGCAGGGCGAAGACGTCGTAGCGGTGCACCGCCAGATCGGCGCTGCCCGCGTCCCGGTTGACGACGAGCAGCGACTCGGAGTTGTCGGGCAGCCCGAAGAACGCCTGCTTGCGCCGGAGTCTGCGCCGCCAGAGGTAGGTCCGGGCCAGCCAGCCGAGCGCCGCGCTGATGCCGGCGGCGACCACGCCCAGAACGATGTTGCGCACGTCGTCAGTCATGGGCGCGCATGCTAGCGGCCCCGCATGACAAGGGCGTACCCGTGTTCGAAGTGTGGCCATCTCATGACGGCTGCCCTGAATGGGCCTGTCGGGGTACGGGTGTTGTGGTTACGCTGCGCGGACGTCCTGGCCTGGAGGTGCGCATGCGTCGCCCTGTCGCGCGGCAACTGTCGGTTCTGGCGGTCTCGGCCGCCGTGGTGTCGGTGGGGGCCGCTCCCCCGTCCCCGGCGTCCACCACCCCCGAGAAGGTACCCGTCGCCGTCGGCTACGGCGGCGCCGTGGCCAGCGTCGACGCGGACGCCTCGGCCGCCGGGATCGAGGTGCTGCGCAAGGGCGGCAACGCGGTCGACGCGGCCGTCGCCACCGCCGCCGCCCTCGGTGTCACCGAGCCCTACTCGTCCGGCATCGGCGGAGGCGGCTACTTCGTCTACTACGACGCGAGATCCCGCAGCGTGCACACCATCGACGGCCGTGAGACGGCCCCGCTGAGCGCCGACGAGAACCTCTTCGTCGAGAACGGTCAGCCGCTCGCCTTCGCGGACGCCGTCACCAGCGGGCTCGGCGTCGGCACCCCGGGCACGCCCGCCACCTGGGCCACCGCGCTCGGCAAGTGGGGCACCAGAGGGCTCGGCACGGTCCTCAAGCCCGCCGAGAGGATCGCCCGCGAGGGCTTCACCGTCGACGCCACCTTCCGCGCGCAGACCGCCCTCAACGAGACCCGCTTCCGTTACTTCCCCGACACCGCCGAGCTGTTCCTCCCCGGCGGCGCCCTCCCGGTCGTCGGCTCGACCTTCAAGAACCCCGATCTCGCCCGCACTTACGCCGAGTTGGGGAAGAAGGGCACCGCCGCGCTCTACCACGGCGACCTCGGCGACGACATCCTCGACACCGTCAACGACCCGCCCGTGGACCCGGCGTCCGGCTGGAACGCCCGCCCCGGCGACCTGACGGCCAAGGACCTCGCGGCCTACCGCGCCAAGCTCCAGGCACCCACCAGGACCACCTACCGGGGCCTGGGCGTCTACTCCATCGCACCCTCCTCCTCCGGCGGCACGACCGTCGGCGAGGCCCTCAACATCCTGGAGAACACCGACCTGTCCAAGGCGAGCGAGACGCAGTACCTGCACCGCTACATCGAGGCCAGCCGGATCGCGTTCGCCGACCGGGGACGCTGGGTCGGCGACCCCGCCTTCGAGGACGTCCCCACCCAGGGCCTGCTGTCCCAGTCCTACGCCGACGAGCGGGCCGCGCTCATCAAGGACGACGCGGTCCTCACCAGCCCGGTCGCCCCCGGTGACCCGAACGCCCCGGGCTCGACGGGGACGCCCGCGCCGACGACGTACGAGGGCGAGAACACCACCCACCTCACGGTCGCCGACAAGTGGGGCAATGTCGTCTCCTACACGCTGACCATCGAGCAGACCGGCGGCAGCGGCATCACCGTGCCCGGGCGCGGGTTCCTCCTCAACAACGAGCTGACCGACTTCTCCTTCGCCCCGGCCAACCCGGCCGTCCACGACCCGAACCTGCCCGGCCCCGGCAAGCGGCCCCGCTCCTCCATCTCGCCGACGATCGTCCTCGACCGGCACGGCCGGCCGGTGGTGGCGCTCGGTTCACCCGGCGGCGCGACCATCATCACGACCGTCCTCCAGACGCTGACCCAGTTCCTGGACCAGCGCACCCCGCTCGTCGACGCGATCGCCGCCCCCCGCGCCAGCCAGCGCAACCAGACCACCACCGAACTGGAACCGGCCCTCTACGACAGCGACTTGAGGACACGGCTGGAGGCGCTCGGGCACGGCTTCCGGCTCAACGCCGAGATCGGCGCCGCGACCGGCGTGCAACGCCTCCCGAACGGCGAGTGGCTGGCCGCCGCCGAGACCGTACGGCGCGGCGGCGGCTCGGCGATGGTCGTCTACCCCTCCTCGCGCTGATCCGGCGCGGCGAAGGTCAGTTCGCCCTCCCGCGCGTCCACCGTCACCCGGCCCCCCTTCTCGACCTTGCCGTCGAGAAGGAGCCGGGACAGCCGGTTGTCCACCTCGCGCTGGATGGTGCGCCGCAGCGGACGGGCACCGTACTCCGGCTGGTGGCCGCGCCGGGCGAGCCAGTCGACGGCGGCGTCGGTGAACTCGACCGTGACGTCCTGCGCGTGCAGCAGCCGGCGCGTCTTGTCGAGCAACAGATTGGTGATCTGCCGTAGTTGGTCCTCGGTGAGCCGACGGAAGACCACGATCTCGTCGATCCGGTTGAGGAACTCCGGCCGGAAGTGCTCGCGCAGCGGACGCAGGATCTGCTCGCGCCGCGCCTCCTCGTCGGCCTCCGCGCCGCCCGCACCGAAGCCGATCCCCGCGCCCCGGCGGGTGATCGCCTCGGAGCCCAGGTTGCTGGTCATCACCACGACCGTGTGGGTGAAGTCGACCGTGCGGCCCTGGGAGTCGGTGAGGCGGCCGTCGTCGAGGACCTGGAGCAGGATGTTGAAGACGTCCGGGTGCGCCTTCTCCACCTCGTCGAGCAGCAGCAGCGAGTACGGGTGCCGGCGCACGACCTCCGTGAGCTGGCCCGCCTCCTCGTGCCCCACGTATCCGGGCGGCGCGCCCACCAGGCGGCTGACCGTGTGCCGTTCCTGGTACTCGCTCATGTCGAGCCGGACCATCCGCTCCTCGCTGCCGAACAGCGCCTCGGCCAGCGCCCGCGCCAGTTCGGTCTTGCCGACGCCGGTGGGGCCGAGGAAGAGGAAGCTGCCGATGGGGCGGTCCGGGCTGGCGAGTCCGGCCCGCGAGCGCAGCACGGCGTCCGCGACGACCCGCACCGCCTCGTCCTGCCCGACGACCCGCTCGTGCAGATGCTCCTCCAGGCCCAGCAGCCGGTCCTTCTCCTCCTGGGTGAGACTCGCGACGGGGATGCCGGTCCGCCGGGAGACGACCTCGGCGATCGCCTCCGCCGTGACCTCCAGGTGCTGGCCCTCGTCCGCCTCCGGGGCACCGGTGGTGTCGGCGATCCGCTGTTTCAGCTCCGTGATGCGGTCCCGCAGGTGCAGCGCCTGCTCGTACTGCTCGTCCGCGACCGCCTGGTCCTTGTCCCGCGAGAGCCGGTCCATCTCCTGCTCCAGCGCCCGCACGTCGGTGCCCTTGGTGCGGGACCGCAGCCGGACCCGGGCGCCCGCCTGGTCGATGAGGTCGATCGCCTTGTCGGGCAGCCTGCGGTCGGTGAGATGGCGGTCGGACAGCTCCACGGCCGCCATCAGCGCCTCGTCGGTGTAGCGGACCTGGTGATGCGCCTCGTAGCGGTCCCTGAGGCCGCGCAGGATCTCCAGGGCGTCCGCGGCCGTCGGTTCGGGCACCAGGATCGGCTGGAAGCGCCGGGCGAGCGCCGCGTCCTTCTCGATCCGGCGGAACTCCTCCAGCGTCGTCGCGCCGACGATGTGCAACTCGCCCCGTGCCAGCGCGGGTTTGAGGATGTTGCCCGCGTCCATGGAGCCGCCCTCGCCGCCCCCGCCCGCCCCGACGACGGTGTGCAGCTCGTCGATGAAGACGATCAACTCGTCGGAGTGGGACCGGATCTCGGACACGATCGCGTTGAGCCGCTCCTCGAAGTCGCCCCGGTAGCGGGTCCCCGCGACCACGCCCGTCAGGTCCAGGGACACCACCCGTCGGTCGGCGAGCACATCGGGCACGTCCCCGTCCGCGATCCGCTGCGCCAGCCCCTCCACGATGGCCGTCTTGCCGACCCCCGCGTCACCGATCAGCACCGGGTTGTTCTTGCCGCGCCGCGACAGCACCTCGATGGTCTGCTCGATCTCCTCGTCCCGCCCGATGACCGGGTCGACGCGGCCCTGCCGGGCCATCTCGGTCAGATCGTGGCTGTACTTGTCGAGGGTGGGGGTGCCGGTGGGGCGCTGCGGCTCGCCGTGCGCCGCTCCCGGTTCCGGGACGACGGGCTCGGGCGGCAGACCGGTGGGCGCGAAGTGCGCCGAGTTCAGGATGTGCCCGGCCGCCGAGTCGGGGTTGGCGGCGAGCGCGCTCAGCACGTGCTCGGGCCCGATGTACCCGGCGCCGCGCGCCCGCGCCAGGTCGTGCGCGTCCAGCAGGGCCCGCTTGGCGGCCGGGGTCAGGGACAGCGAGGTCGGCGGCGGCGCCTCGCCCGGCGGGTGCAGCACCGGGCCCGACCGCTCGTCGATCTCCGTCGCCAGCTCGTCGGGGTCCGCGCCCGCCCGGCTCAGCAGACCGCGGGTCGGCTCCGCGGACAGCGCCGCCCGCAGCAGATGCTGGGTGTCCAGGTCCCGGCTGCCGTGCTCGCTCGCGTACTGCGCCGCGCCCCGCACCAGCTCTCTGGCCGGGCGGCTCAGCAGCCGGCCGATGTTGATCTGCCGGGGGCCGGGGTGGGGCCCTCCGAAGAACCGGGCGAGGAACTCGCCGAACTGGTCGTACCCCTCGGGACCGCTGAAGCCGCTGGTCATGGCCGTTCCCATCCGGCGTCCCCGCGCGGCCCGGGACGCCTCGCTGATCGACATGCCGGAGCCGGGTAACCCGGTCCTGGGCCGGTCACACCTGTGACCCCTCCTCGGCCCGACGGCCGGGTGCACGCGGCCTCGTCCACCACGAGGCCCGGGGGCCTGCCGCGGCGGACGCCCGGTCGTACGCGGGCCGCCTCGGCACTCGTACAACACGATCGCACGATCGCCGCCCCGCAGCACCTCCGGGAGAACGCCCCGCCGGGTGCGCCCGGGGCGGGCCCGGCGGGGCGCGGACGCCGTCCCGAACCCCGTCCCCGGCCCGTCCGGCCGGGGGCGGGAGGCAGCCGACGTGGAACCGTTCCCGGTCACTCCTGCCGCACGGGGAGGCAGTGGACGCGGAACAGCTCGCCGTCACTCCTGCGGCACCGGGAGGCGGCCGACGCGGAACAGCTCCCCGTCACTCCTGCGGCACGGGGAGGCGGCCGACGCGGACCTGGCTGTCCGCCGCGAGACGCAGGTGTGCGAACCCGCGCAGCTCACCGCCCGCCGCCTGGCGCGCCGCTCCTCGCCGACGGGCCGCCCACCGCCCCGGCGCCCGCCTGGCGCGGTCAGTCCGCGCGGGCCGTCAGGACGCGTGGTCCCTCGTCCGTGATCGCCACCGTGTGCTCCGCGTGGGCCGCGCGGGAGCCGTCGTCGGTGCGCAGCGTCCAGCCGTCGACGTCCGCGTGGTAGCCGTCCGTGCCGCCGCCGATGAGCATGGGCTCGATGGCGAGGACCATGCCGTGGCGCAGCTTCATGCCCCGTCCCGGCCGGCCCTCGTTGGGCACGCCCGGGTCCTCGTGCATCTGGCGGCCGATGCCGTGGCCGCCGAAGCCGTCCGGGATGCCGTACCCGGCGCCGCGGCACACCGTGCCGATGGCGTGGGCGATGTCGCCGATGCGGTTGCCGACGACGGCCGCCCCGACACCGGCCGCGAGGGCCCGCTCGGCCGTCTCGATCAGCCGGACGTCCGCCGGGCGCGCGGTGCCGACCGTGAAGCTGATCGCGGAGTCGCCCGCCCAGCCGCCGAGCTGGGCGCCGAAGTCGATGGAGACGAGGTCGCCGTCCCGCAGCCGGTAGCGGGTCGGGATGCCGTGCACGATCGCGTCGTTCACCGAGGCGCAGATGACCGCCGGGAACGCCGTCGGCGCGAACGAGGGCCGGTAGCCGAGGAACGGCGAGGTCGCCCCCGCCTCCCGCAGTACGTCGTGCGCCAGCTCGTCCAGCTCCAGCAGGGAAACGCCCACGTCGGCGGCCTTGCGCACGGCGGTCAGGGCGCGCCCGACCACCTGCCCCGCCTCGTACATGGCATCGATCGATGAGTTCGTCTTCAGCTCCACCATGCCAATTACTATACCGGTATTAGAATGGTGTCATGGTGCGCACCCCACTGACCCCCGAAGAGCGCGAACGCGGCGAACGGCTCGGCCGCCTCCTGCGCGAGTCCCGAGGCCGCCGCAGCATGGCCGACGTCGCGGCGGGCGCGGGCATCTCCGCCGAGACCCTGCGCAAGATCGAGACCGGACGGGCCCCGACCCCTGCCTTCTTCACCGTCGCCGCGCTGGCGCGGACGCTCGGACTGTCCATGGACGATCTCGTGGAGCAGTGCGCGCTGCTCCCCGCGTGACCGCTTTCCGGCGGTGTGCGTCACGCTCCGGGGGTGCGGGCGCACTCCGCGTCCACTCCGAAAACATTCCGTAGCGCGTTCGTAACACGGCTCGTGTTTTCTTACGGACCGAAGTGCTCCGGCTGGGCGGGAGTTGAACGATGGCCGTGGATCAACTCCCGGGCCGGGTACGGGAGTTCGTGAACTACTTGGACGCACTGCTGGCGCGCCTCGACCAGGGCGGCGGCTGGTGCGCCGTGTTCTGGCAGCGCGACCCCGAGGGCATGCGGGCCTGCCTCGCGGGGCGTGAGGTGCCGCCCTGGGACGTCGTGGAGGCCCTGCTGCACGACCTGGCCACCGAGTACGGTCCCGACGTCGCCGCCCCCGAGGCCGATCGCGCCCGCGCCCTGCACACCGAGGCCCTCGCCGCCTACGACGCCCGGCCCGGCGGCCGGGACGCCCTCGGCGACCGGCTCGACGTGATGCTCCGCGAACAGCGCTGGTCCGCCGAACGCCAGGCGGAACTGGGCCACCTGCTCGCCGAGGCCACCACCCAGGAGGCCGCCGAGGCCCTCCGCCTCGACCTCGCCTGGGCCCACGACGACCACGAGCGCGCCACCGCCCGGTGCGCCGAACTCCGCTCCCGGATGAGCGACTTGGACCGGCGCTCGACGTACGGCCAGGCCCAGGCGATCCGCCGTGACCGGACGGCGGACGAGCCCGTCTTCCCCGCCGAACGGAGCGAGCGGCCCGAGCGGCGCGAGTACGCCGACCCGGTCGCCGGCCCCCAGCTCTCCGACCCCGTCGTCGTGGCACGGGACGCGGAGAGCCCCGCCGGGTCCGCCGCCTTCGACCCGGAAGCGGCCCGCGTCCCCAAGCAGCGCAAGCGGCGCCGGGGCAGCGCCCGCTTCGCCGGGATGACCGAGGAGGAGGCCGCCCCCGTCGCCGTACCGCCCGCGGCCGAACCGGTGACACCGGCACCCGCCGCGAAGGCCCGGCGGGTTCCGCGGGGCGCCCGGTTCGCCGGGGCCGCGGCCGAGCCGGTGGCCGAAGAGCGGCCGGAACCGCGTCCGGCGCCCCCGTCGCCGGGCACGGACGACGCGCGGCAGGTCGCCGGTACTGTGGAGGGCCTGGTGCGGCTCCGGCGCGAGCGGCGCAGCGGAGAGGCCCACGCCCTCCTCGTCGACGCCGCCCACGGACCCGCCGCCCGGTTCCCGCTGCTCGCCGCGGAACTCCAGCGGGCCGGGCTCGGGGCCGACTGGGCGACCCTGCTGTGGGAGGCGGCCTCGCTGCCCGCCGACCGCCTGGTCGCGGCGGCCGACGCGCTGGCCGGCGCCGGGCGCGGCCCGGACGCCGAGCAGATCCTGCGGCAGGGCGTCGTGCGGCCCGCCGAGGAGATCGGCGGGGCCGTGCTCGGGCTCGTCGGCGAGGGGCGGCGCCGCGAGGTACGGGCGCTGCTCGACGCGTACGTCCGGGTCCGCACCCCCGAGGAGGCCGCGCGCAGTGCCGCCCCCGGCCCGCGGACCCTCGTACCGCTGCTGCTGGAGGCCGCGCGGGGGATCTCGGAGGAGCGGCGCTGGGATCTCGCCCACGCGCTGCGGGTGGCCGGGTTCCCCGCCTGACCCGATCACCCGTTTCACCCGCCCGGGTGTGAAACGTGATCGACTCAGCGGGTTAACGACGATGGTCTTGGCAAGGCTGCCGGGGAGGCTTACTTTCGACCCTCTACGGCCTTCGTCTACGGGCGTAGAGGCTCTGACGTCCCGTCGAAGGAGCAGCTCATGGCCAACGTCGTACGTGCCGCACTGGTCCAGGCCACCTGGACAGGCGACACCGAGTCCATGGTGGCGAAACACGAGGAGCACGCCCGGGAGGCGGCCCGGCAGGGCGCGAGGATCATCGGGTTCCAGGAAGTGTTCAACGCCCCCTACTTCTGCCAGGTGCAGGAGCCCGAGCACTACCGCTGGGCCGAACCGGTGCCCGACGGCCCGACCGTGACCCGGATGCGGGAGCTGGCCCGCGAGACCGGCATGGTCGTCGTCGTCCCGGTGTTCGAGGTCGAGCAGTCCGGCTTCTACTACAACACCGCCGCCGTGATCGACGCCGACGGGACCTACCTCGGCAAGTACCGCAAGCACCACATCCCCCAGGTCAAGGGATTCTGGGAGAAGTACTACTTCCGGCCCGGCAACGCGGGCTGGCCGGTCTTCGACACCGCCGTGGGCCGCGTCGGCGTCTACATCTGCTACGACCGCCACTTCCCCGAGGGCTGGCGGCAACTGGGCCTCGAAGGCGCACAGTTGGTCTACAACCCCTCGGCCACCTCACGCGGTCTGTCCGCCCACCTGTGGCAGCTGGAGCAGCCCGCGGCGGCCGTCGCCAACGAGTACTTCGTCGCGGCGATCAACCGCGTCGGCCAGGAGGAGTACGGCGACAACGACTTCTACGGCACGTCGTACTTCGTCGACCCGCGCGGACAGTTCGTGGGCGAGCGGGCGAGCGACAAGAACGAGGAACTCCTCGTCCGGGACCTCGACTTCGACCTCATCGAGGAAGTACGCCGGCAGTGGGCGTTCTACCGAGACCGCCGACCCGACGCCTACGAAGGACTGGTGCAGCCGTGACCGACAAGGACCTCCTGGCACGGCACAAGGCCGTGCTGCCCGACTGGCTCGCCCTCTACTACCAGGACCCGCTGGAGATCACCCACGGCGAGGGCCGCCACGTCTGGGACGCCGAGGGCAACCGCTACCTCGACTTCTTCGGCGGCATCCTCACCACGATGACCGCCCACGCCCTGCCCGAGGTCACCAAGGCGGTGAGCGAGCAGGCCGGGCGGATCATCCATTCGTCCACGCTCTACCTCAACCGGCCGATGGTCGAACTCGCCGAACGCATCGCCCAGTTGAGCGGTATCCCGGACGCCCGCGTCTTCTTCACCACCTCCGGCACCGAGGCCAACGACACCGCGCTGCTGCTCGCCACCACCCACCGGCGCAGCAACACGGTCCTGGCGATGCGCAACAGCTACCACGGCCGCTCCTTCAGCGCCGTCGGCATCACCGGCAACCGCGGCTGGTCCCCGACCTCCCTCTCCCCGCTCCAGACGCTGTACGTCCACGGCGGCGTGCGCACCCGCGGCCCCTACGCGGCCCTGAGCGACGACGAGTTCATCGAGGCCTGCGTCGACGACCTCACCGACCTGCTCGGCCACACCCGCCCGCCCGCCGCGCTGATCGCCGAACCCGTCCAGGGCGTCGGCGGCTTCACCGCGCCCCCCGACGGGCTCTACGCCAGGTTCCGCGAGGTGCTGAGCGAGCGCGGCATCCTGTGGATCGCCGACGAGGTGCAGACCGGCTGGGGCCGCACCGGCGACCACTTCTGGGGCTGGCAGGCGCACGCGCAGTCCGGTCCGCCGGACATCGTCACCTTCGCCAAGGGCATCGGCAACGGCTCCTCCATCGGCGGAGTCATCGCCCGCGCCGAGATCATGAACTGCCTCGACTCCCACAGCATCTCGACGTTCGGCGGCACCCAGGTCACCATGGCCGCGGGCCTCGCCAACCTGTCGTACCTGCTGGAGCACGACCTCCAGGGCAACGCCCGGCGGGTCGGCGGGCTGCTCATCGAACGGCTGCGGGCCGTCGCCGCGCAGGTCCCCGCCGTACGGGAGGTCCGCGGACGGGGACTGATGATCGGCGTGGAACTCGCCCGGCCCGGCACCGACGAGGCCGATCCGGACGCCGCGAGCGCCGTCCTGGAGGCGTGCCGCGCGGGCGGGCTGCTCATCGGCAAGGGCGGCGGCCACAACACCAGCGTCCTCAGGATCGCCCCGCCGCTGTCCCTCACGGTCGCCGAGGCCGAGGAGGGCGCCGCGGTCCTCGAACGGGCCCTGAGGTCCCTCCCGTAGCACCCGTGGGCGCGGTGGGCGCCGAGGTCCCTGCGGCAGCACCCGCGGTCCACCGGTCGCCCCCCCGTGGCCCGTCCAGCAGCACCCGTCCACCGGTCGACCCGTTCTCCGGTCCAGCAAGGGAACACGCGCCATGGCCACCACCCTGGAGCCCATGCTCTCCGTCCGTCAGGTCCTCGCCCTGGAGCGGGTCCTCGCCGGGGAGCCCGAGGTGGTGGCCGGCGCGGCCCAGCTCGACCGCGCCGTGCGCTGGGTGCACGTCGCCGAGGCGCCCGACGTCGGCGTCATGCTCACCGGCGGCGAGATGGTCCTCACCACCGGGGTGCTGCTCGCCGGGGACGAGGGCGCGCAGGCCGAGTACATCCAGTCCCTGCACCGCGCGGAGGCCTCCGCGGTCGTCCTCGGGCTCGGGCGGGCCTTCCCCGCGCCGCCGGACGTGATGCGGCGGGCCGCCGAACGGTGCGGGCTGCCCCTGGTGGTCCTCCACCGGCCTTCCCCCTTCGCCGAGCTGACGGAGGAGGTGCAGTCCCGGCTGGTGCGCCGCAAGTTCGCCGCGGTGAGCCTGTCGGAGGCCGTGCGCACCTCCCTCACCGGCCTCATCACCGCCGGTGCCCCGCTCCAGCGGCTCCTCGACGAGGTCGCCCAGCACACCGCCTGCCCCGTCGTCGTCACCAACCTCGCCCACCGCGTCCTCGCCACGGCGGGGGAGCGGTCCGCCGTGGACGACGTGCTGCGCGACTGGGAACGCATCGCCCGGCAGGCCGGCGGCAGCGAGGGCGACGGCTGGATCCGCGCCGAACTCGGCGGACGCGGCGAACGCTGGGGTCAGATCCTGCTGTGCGGGTACCGCGGCGACACCGCCGCCGGACGGCTGCTCGCCGACCGCGCCGCCGAGGCCCTCGTCCTGCACCGCATGCTCGCCGGCAACGGTGTCCACTCCTGGGAGGAGCAGTCCGCCCAGGGCCTGCTGACCGACCTCGTCAGCGGCGTCGTCCCGGCCCGGCAGCTGCTGCCGAGGGCGCGGGCCGCCGGACTGCCCGTCAACCGGCGCACCTTCGTGCCGCTGGTCGTCCGGGACGCGGAGTCCGACCGGCTCGACCGGGTGCTCAGGCTGCTCGGGCTGCCCGGGGTCGTCGCCGAGCTCGCCGAGGGCGCGGTGGCCGTGCTGCTGAGCCTCGCCCGGGACCAGGACGCCGCCGTGCTCGTCGCCAACCTCGCGGCCCGGGTGCGCTCCGAGACCCCGGGGACGGTCGTGGCCGCCGCCGACCCCCGCACCGCCTGGGACGACGTGCCCGCCGGGCTGCGTGAGGCACAGCATGTCGCCGACGCCGTCGCCGACTCCTCCGCCGCCCTCGAACTGCCCGACGTCGTCCGCCTCAAGGACGTCCATCTGCGCGGCCTGATCCGGCTCCTGCGCGACGACCCGCAGGTGCAGTCCTTCGCGGAGCGGGAGCTGGACGGACTGCTGTGCGGGCCCGCCGGCGACGACCTGATCACCGTGCTGCGCACCTATCTGGCCACCGGACGCAACAAGTCCCGCACCGCGCAGCTCCACCATGTCTCACGGCCCGCGCTCTACCGGCGACTTGAGGCGATACAGCTCCGGCTCGGCGTCGACCTCGACGACTTCGAGCAGGCCGCGTCCGTGCACATCGCGCTCCTCGCGCACGACGCGCAGCAGGGGTGACACAGGGCGGCCCGAACAGGCCGCGAAACGGCTGGGAAACACGTGACGACCTGCGGAAACGGCGGTGAGACATGGGATCGGGCAAGAGTGACACCGTGGCACGCCGCGCCCGCGCAGACGTGACACCGTGCAACTCAAAGCCCGCTTCCGGACTTCCTAGATTGCTCGCACACCGAGCGACCGGAGGTCCCGATGAGCAGAGTGATCCGCGCCGCCCTCTTCCAGACCGCGTGGACGGGCGACAAGGAATCGATGATCCAGGTCCACGAGCAAGCGGCCCGCGACGCCGCCGCGCAGGGCGCTCAGGTCCTGTGCTTCCAGGAGCTGTTCTACGGACCGTACTTCTGCCAGGTCCAGGACAAGGCGTTCTACGAGTACGCCGAGGCGATCCCGGACGGCCCCATCGTCCAGCGGTTCCAGGCGCTGGCACGGGAGCTGGGCCTCGTCCTGATCCTGCCGATGTACGAGGAGGAGCAGCCCGGCGTCCTCTACAACACCGCCGCCGTGCTCGACGCGGACGGCACCTACCTCGGCAAGTACCGCAAGCACCACATCCCCCAAGTGCCCGGATTCTGGGAGAAGTTCTACTTCCGGCCCGGCAACTCCGGCTGGCCCGTCTTCGACACGGCCGTCGGGAGGATCGGCGTGTACATCTGCTACGACCGCCACTTCCCCGAGGGCTGGCGGGCGTTGGGCCTGGGCGGCGCCGAGATCGTCTTCAACCCCTCGGCCACCTCCCGCGGTCTGTCCTCCTACCTGTGGCAGCTGGAGCAGCCCGCGGCGGCCGTCGCCAACGAGTACTTCGTCGGCGCGATCAACCGGGTCGGCGTCGAGGAGCTCGGCGACAACGACTTCTACGGCACGACGTACTTCGTCGACCCCGAAGCCCAGTTCGTCGGCGAGGTGGCCTCCGACAAGGAGACCGAACTCATCGTCCGCGACCTGGACCTCGCCAAGCTCCGCGAGGTCCGCGACCGCTGGCAGTTCTTCCGGGACCGCCGCCCGGACGCCTACGCCCCGCTGACGGCACCGTAACCGTCCTGGACCGCCGCCGGTCCGGGGCACGAGGTCCGGGCCGGCGGCACCGATCGACTCGTACGACACCAGGAGAGGGAACATGAGCAGCCGTACCGTCATCCGCGGTGGACTCGTCATCACCGCGTCCGACGAGATCCACGCCGACGTGCTGATCGAGGACGGCCGCGTCGCCGCCCTCGCCGCCTCCGGCACTCCGGCCGCCGAGGCCTGGAGCGCCGAGCGGACCCTCGACGCCACCGGGAAGTACGTCATCCCGGGCGGCGTCGACGTCCACACCCACATGGAGCTGCCGTTCGGCGGCACCTTCGCCTCCGACACCTTCGAGACCGGCACCCGGGCCGCCGCCTGGGGCGGCACGACGACCATCGTCGACTTCGCCGTGCAGAGCGTCGGCCACTCCCTGCGCGAGGGCCTGGACACCTGGCACGCCAAGGCCGAGGGCAACTGCGCGATCGACTACGGCTTCCACATGATCGTCTCCGATGTGAACCAGGAGACGCTCAAGGAGATGGACCTCCTCGTCGAGGAAGGCGTCACCTCCTTCAAGCAGTTCATGGCCTACCCCGGCGTCTTCTACTCCGACGACGGCCAGATCCTGCGCGCCATGCAGCGCTCCGCCGAGAACGGCGGCCTGATCATGATGCACGCCGAGAACGGCATCGCGATCGACGTGCTCGTCGAACAGGCCCTGGCCCGCGGCGAGACCGACCCGCGCTACCACGGCGAGGTGCGCAAGGCGCTGCTGGAGGCGGAGGCCACCCACCGCGCCATCAAGCTGGCCCAGGTCGCGGGCGCCCCGCTGTACGTCGTGCACGTCTCGGCGATGGAGGCGGTCGCCGAGCTGGCGCGGGCGCGCGACGAGGGACTCAACGTCTTCGGCGAGACCTGTCCGCAGTACCTGTTCCTGTCGACGGACAACCTCGCCGAGCCGGACTTCGAGGGCTCCAAGTACGTGTGCAGCACACCGCTCCGGCCCAAGGAGCACCAGGCGAAGCTGTGGCAGGGGCTGCGGACCAACGACCTCCAGGTCGTCTCCACCGACCACTGCCCGTTCTGCTTCACCGGCCAGAAGGAGCTCGGCCGCGGCGATTTCTCCAAGATCCCCAACGGGCTCCCGGGCGTGGAGAACCGGATGGACCTGCTGCACCAGGCCGTCGTCGACGGGCACATCTCGCGCCGCCGCTGGATCGAGATCGCCTGCGCCACCCCGGCCCGGATGTTCGGCATGTACCCCAAGAAGGGCACCATCGCGCCGGGCGCCGACGCCGACGTCGTCATCTACGACCCGCACGCGGAGCAGACCGTCTCCGCCGCGACCCACCACATGAACGTCGACTACTCGGCGTACGAGGGCAAGCGCCTCACGGGCCGGGTCGAGACGGTCCTGTCGCGCGGCGAGCCCGTCATCACCGAGCGGGAGTACACCGGGCACGCCGGGCACGGCGTCTACACCCCCCGCTCCACCTGTCAGTACCTCAACTAGGAGTGGTGCCCATGGACTTCGGACTCGTCCTGCAGACCGACCCGCCCGCCTCGAAGGTCGTCAGCCTGATGAAGCGGGCCGAACGCAACGGCTTCACCTACGGCTGGACCTTCGACTCCGCCGTGCTGTGGCAGGAACCGTTCGTGATCTACAGCCAGATCCTGGCCAACACCTCGAAGCTGAAGGTCGGGCCCATGGTCACCAACCCGGGCACCCGTACCTGGGAGGTCACCGCCTCCACCTTCGCCACCCTCAACGACATGTTCGGCAACCGCACGGTGTGCGGCATCGGCCGCGGCGACTCCGCGATGCGCGTCGCGGGCCGCACCCCCAACACGCTGGCCCGGATCAGCGAGGCCATGAAGGTCATCCGCGCCCTCGGCTCGGGCCAGGAGGCCGACCTCGGCGGCACCGTCATCCGCTTCCCCTGGATCAAGGAGGACGCCGAACTCCCCGTGTGGATGGCCGCGTACGGGCCCAAGGCGCTGAAGATGACCGGTGAGGAGGCCGACGGGTTCATCCTCCAGCTCGCCGACCTCTACCTCACCGAGTACATGGTGAAGGCGGTCAAGGCCGCGGCGGTCGCCGCCGGACGCGACCCCTCGGAGGTGAGGATCTGCGTCGCCGCCCCCGCCTACGTCACCGAGGACGACTCGCCCGAGGCCCTCGCCCACGCCCGTGAGCAGTGCCGCTGGTTCGGCGGGATGGTCGGCAACCACGTCGCCGACCTGGTGTCCAAGTACGGCGAGCACTCCTCCCAGGTCCCCGAGGAACTCACCGACTACATCAAGGCCCGCCAGGGGTACGACTATTCACACCACGGGCGCGCCGACAACCCCGACACCGCGTTCGTGCCCGACGAGATCGTCGACCGGTTCTGCCTCATCGGCCCGGTCGAGAAGCACATCGAGAAGCTGAACGCCCTGCGCGAGCTGGGCGTCGACCAGTTCGCCGTCTACGACATGCACGACGCGCAGGAGGCGACCATCGACGCGTACGGCACGAAGGTCATCCCCGCCGTCAACGCCTGAACCCCCCTCACCCACCGGCCCGTTCACCCACCGCCCCGACGCCCCCCACACCTTGTCCCCCCTCCTTGCCGCCGTCCCGGTGAGGAGGGGCCCAAGGCCCCCGCACGGCCTCTCCCGTTCCCGTCCTGATCGATTGGCCTGCCCATGACCGAAACAGTCCCCACGGGGTCGCCGATACCGCAGTCCGCCGGCTCCGACGGCCGCGTCGAACTCAGCCCCGAGGCCTTTCCCGCCGACAGCCCCTTCGCCAACGAGGACCTGCGCCCCGTACCGGTCTCCGAACGCAAGTGGACGACGTACAACTTCGCGGCGCTGTGGATCTCCATGGCCCACTGCATCCCCAGCTGGACCCTGGCCTCCGGCCTGGTCGCGCTCGGGATGGACTGGAAGCAGGCGGTGTTCACCATCGCCCTCGCCAACGTCATCGTGCTGCTGCCGATGCTGGCCACCGGGCACGCCGGACCCAAGTACGGCATCCCCTTCCCGGTCCTGGCCCGCGCCTCCTTCGGACTGCGCGGCGCGAACATCCCGGCGATGATCCGGGCGGCCGTGGCCTGCGGCTGGTTCGGCATCCAGACCTGGATCGGCGGCAGCGGGATCTTCGCGCTGGGCTCCAAACTCACCGGCGGGCACTGGGAGAACGCCGGGCAGATCGCCGGCAACCCCTGGCCGCTGTGGCTCTGCTTCGTCCTGTTCTGGGCGCTCCAGATCGCCATCATCTACCGGGGCATGGACTTCCTGCGCCACTTCGAGAACTGGGCCGCGCCGTTCGTGATCGTGGGCGCGCTGGTGCTGCTGGTGTGGATCGCGGTCAAGGCCGACGGGTTCGGCGCGCTGCTGGACCAGCCGTCCAAGCTGGGCTGGGGCCCGGACTTCTGGCCCGTCTTCTTCCCCTCCCTCATGGGCATGATCGGCTTCTGGGCCACGCTCTCGCTGAACATCCCCGACTTCACCCGCTTCGGCGCCAGCCAGAAGGCGCAGACCTGGGGGCAGAGCCTCGGTCTGCCCACGACCATGACCTTGTTCGCGATCCTCGCCGTGCTGGTCACCTCCGGCTCCGAGGCCGTCTACGGGGAGGCCATCTGGGACCCGGTCACGCTGGCCGCCAAGACCGACAGCGCCTTCGGTCTGCTGTTCGCGCTGGTCGTCGTCCTCGTCGCGACCGTCTCCGTGAACATCGCGGCGAACGTGGTCTCACCCGCGTACGACCTCGCGAACCTCGCGCCGAAACTCATCAACTTCCGTACGGGCGCGCTGATCACGGGCGTCGTCGGGGTGCTGATCTTCCCGTGGAAGCTGATCTCCACGCCCGAGTTCTACATCTTCACCTGGCTCGGCGTGGTCGGCGGACTGCTCGGCACGGTCGCGGGCATCCTCATCGCCGACTACTGGATCGTGCGGCGCACGGTGCTGCACCTCGCCGACCTGTACACGCCCGGCGGGCGCTACTGGTACAGCAACGGCTGGAACTGGCGGGCGATCGCGGCCTTCGTGGTCGGCGGACTGCTCGCGGTGGGCGGCTCGTACTCCGCCGTCGGCGCCGACGGGTCCAGCAGCGGACCCTTCCCGGCCGACGGACTCGTCCCGTTCCTCAAGCCGCTGGCCGACTACGGCTGGGCCGTGGGCCTGGGGACGTCCCTGGTGCTGTACGTGGCGCTGATGCTGCCGCTGGGCCGGGAGCAGGAGAAGGAGGCGCCGTCCGAGGTGGCGTGACACCCCGTCAGGAGGGCGGCCGTCAGCTCTTGGCGCCGCCCTCCAGCGCGGCCACCGCGTCCTTCGCCGCCTTGATGGCGCCCTTGTTGACGACGTCCGTGCTCGGCGCCTTCTTCGACTCGAAGTCGCTGCCGTTGTAGGTGATGACCACGAGCGCGTTGGAGACCTGGACGTACACCTCGCCCTCGCGGGTCTGCTGCTTGTCCTCGGTGGTGAGGTTCACGACGGAGTAGGCCTGGTCGCCGAGGCCCGGCACGTCACCGCCGCCGCTCTTCTGCTCCAGCCGGTTCTTGTACGCCTTCTCCGCGTCCTCGTCCGTGTCCGTGATCTCGTACGACACGTCGAGCCAGCGGTAGTCGTACCCCTTCAGGGCGTTCCAGGAGCAGGTGCGGCGCAGTTCCGTGTCCGTGGACGGGATCTCCTTGCCCGCCGTCTTCGCGCCGGGCACCAGCGACTTGACGGTGGCCGTGGCGACGCCCTCGCAGGGCGCGGGGGAGGCCGTGTACGTCTTCGACGCCGCGGCCGTCGCGGGAGCCGACGCGGACTGCGTGGCGCCCTTGGCCGCGGGCTCGTCGCCGGCGGTCGGACCGGGGTCGGACGTCAGCGTCCAGCCCGCGACGGCGAGCACGACGACCGGGGACAGACGCGCGGTCAGGGTGAGCGGCAGAGGAAGGGAACGCACAGGCGCACTTCTCGTGGGGGATGGTGCGGAGCGAGTCCGCACTGCGGACGGGGACGACAGTGTCACACGAGTCCCTGTGGTGGGGAAGTGCCAACTCGCTCCGTACATGGGCGGTGACGGAGCCCCGCGACCGGAGCGGCCTGTGTCCCGTTATGTCCGAACGGAAATGCGGCTGAACGCCGATTCGATCCGGTCCACGGCCAGAAACGACCCGTACGCGACGAGACGCACCAGTTCGTCGTCGGTGCGCCCCGGACGCCGCCACGCGGCCACGTCCTCGTCCGTCACCCGGTACGGCGCGAGGGCCGCCAGCAGCGCCAGCCGCGCCCCCGGCCGCTCACGCCGGTCCGGCACCCCCGGCAGGGCGAGCGGCGGATGCCCGCCGTCCCAGTCCTGCACGACCTCCTCGACGAGCTCCTGGTCGTCCGTGCCGAGCAGCTCCGCACCCGTCATCGCCGACCTGAGCAGCGCCGCGTAGGCGACCCCGGCCGGCGTGCCGTCCGCCCACGCGGGCGCCTCGCCGGGCTCGGGCCGGTCGAGCAGGGCGAGGCTCTCGCCCGGCAGCGCGGGGCGGCGCACGGTCCGGGCGAGCGCGCGGCCCGCGAGACTGCGCACCGCGCGGAACCGCTGCGCGCCGCCCGGCAGCAGGTCCTCCTCAAGGAGCGCCGACGCGATCCGGTTGATGAAGTGGAAGGCGAGCGCGGTCCCCAGATAGCCGGGAGCGTCCTCGCGCGCGAAGGGGTACGGCCGCGAGGACGCACCCGGGACGCGGGTGAGCCTGCCCCACTCCAGCACGCGCGCGTGCTCCTCGTCGGCGGGGCGCCGCCCTCGGGCGACGCGCTCGGCGACGGCGTGGTCGCCGGTGGCGTGCAGCAGCACCGTGTGCGCGTCCACGCAGAACGGGCACCGGTTGGCGAGCGACACCCCGAGCGCCGCCAGCTCCTTACCGGTCCGGCCACCGGGGCCCGCGATCAGCGACTCGCGCGTCAACGCCCAGGTGGCGGCCAGGAGTTCGGGCGAGGAGGAGAGGACCAGGAACGTGGAGGGGCCGTCGATCCCGAAGTCACGGGCGATCTGCCGGTGGACCTCGGCGACCCGGCCGCCCGCCGCCTCGGGCGAGGGCGGCTCGGTGTAGCGGAATGGTGTGGACATGCGGCCAGCGTGCGCCGCCCGCCCGTCCCCGGTCGTCGTACCGGCGAACGGAGTCGGCACTGCGTCGCCCGGGCGGGGCGGGGCCCCGGACTACTACGGCGGGAGTAGCCGGGGAGTTGTCCACAGGGCTGACGCGGCGGTCGGCGCCGCCGTCTACTGTGCCGACATGAGCAGGCGGCCCGTCCTCACCCGCAAGGGACTGGCCGACGCGGCCCTGGCGGTCGTCGTCGGCGCCCTGGTGCTGCCCCTGTCCGTCCTCGGCGGGCACGCCACGGCCGTCGACCACCTGCTCCTGGCGCTGAGCGCCGCCGCCCTCGGCTGCTACCGCCTCCTCCCGCGCGCGGTACTGGCCACCGTCACCGGCCTCGGCGCCGCCTACGTCCTGCACGCCCACGCGGAGCCACTGGTGGCGTTCCCCGTCATCGGCGCCGTCCACACCGCCGCCCGGGTCGGGCACCGGGCCCTCGCCGGCGCGGCGAGCGCCCTGTACCTCGGTGTGTACGTGTCGACGGACCCCGCCGCGGTGGACCTCCTCAAGGAGGCCGCGCTGCTCGCGGGCTGGTTCCTGGCCGCGGTCGTCACCGGCCTCGCCGACCGCAACTGGCAGGCGTATCTGCGCCAGACCGAACAGCGCGCCCTGGAGGCGGAACGCACCCGCGAGGAGGCCGCGCTGCGCCGCGCGGGCGAGGAACGCCTGCGCATAGCAAGGGAGTTGCACGACTCCCTCACCCACAGCATCTCCATCGTCAAGCTCCAGGCGGGCGTCGCCGTCCACCTCGCCCGCAAACGCGGCGAGGAGGTCCCCGCGGCCCTGCTCGCCATCCAGGAGGCGAGCGGTGAGGCGATGCGCGAACTGCGCT
Source organism: Streptomyces sp. NPDC090106 (assembly GCF_044747265.1). Taxonomy (NCBI): domain Bacteria; kingdom Bacillati; phylum Actinomycetota; class Actinomycetes; order Kitasatosporales; family Streptomycetaceae; genus Streptomyces; species Streptomyces sp. NPDC090106. The sequence continues at coordinate 460,427 of NZ_JBIVDS010000006.1, forward strand.
CCACCCTGGAGGTGCTGCGCAGCGACGAACCCACCGGCACCCCCGCCCTCCTCGTCGAGCGCGCCCGCTCCGCCGGACTGCCGGTCGAACTGACCGTGACGGGACAGGAACGCCCGCTGGCCGCGCCCGTCGACCGCGCGGTGTACCGCATCGTCCAGGAGGCGCTGACGAACGCGGCACGGCACGCGGGCGCGGCCAAGGTCAGCGTGCGCCTCGCGTACGCCGACGCCGGCCTGACCGTCTCCGTGGACGACGACGGCACCGCCGACCCGGCCCGCCCCGTGGTGCCCGGGATCGGCCTGACCGGGATGCGCGAGCGGGTCACCGCGCTCGGCGGCGACCTGCACGCCGCACCCCGCGAGGAGGGCGGCTTCTCCGTACGGGCACGGCTGCCCCGGGAGGTGCCCGCGTGATCCGGGTGGCCCTCGTCGACGACCAGGCGCTGATGCGCGCCGGGTTCCGCGCGCTCCTCGACGCCGAGGACGGCATCGAGGTCGTCGGCGAGGCCCCGGACGGCGAACAGGGCGTCGCCCTCGTCCGCGCGCAGGTGCCCGACATCGCCCTGATCGACGTGCAGATGCCGGTGATGACCGGCATCGAGGCGACCCGCAGGATCGCGACGGACCCGGCGCTGCGCACCGTCCGCGTGGTGATCCTCACCAACTACGGCCTCGACGCGTACGTCTTCGAGGCGCTGCGGGCGGGCGCCAGCGGCTTCCTCCTCAAGGACACCGAACCGGCCGACCTGCTCCAGGCGATCCAGGTCGTGGTCCGCGGCGAGGCCCTGCTCTCCCCGTCCGTCACCCGCACCCTCATCGGCGAGTTCGTCGCCCGGCCCCCCGACCGCGCCACCGCCCCCGGCCTCGAAGCCCTCACCCGCCGCGAACGCGAGGTCACCGCGCTGGCCGCGCGCGGGCTGAGCAACGAGGAGATCGCCGGGCACATGGTCATCAGCCCCTTCACCGCCAAGACCCATGTGAGCCGGGCCATGACGAAGCTGGGCGCCCGCGACCGCGCCCAACTGGTCGTGTTCGCCTACGAGTCGGGGCTGGTGACGGCACGCGGCGGATGACCGGGGCGCCGGCCGCGGCCCGAACGAGCGCCGCACCCCGCCCCCTCCGCGCCGGCACATCCGATCGATAACCTGACCGGCGGCCGGAGAGACGACCGGCCCGAAGACCGACCGGACGCGCGCGGACTCAGCGAGGTGCCACTTGCCGTTCACCACCCGACCCACCCTCCAGGGCACCTTCGGCATGGTGTCCTCCACACACTGGCTCGCCTCGCAGTCCGCGATGGCCGTGCTGGAGGACGGCGGCAACGCCTACGACGCCGCCGTGGCGGGCGCGTTCGTCCTGCACGTCGTCGAACCGCACCTCAACGGACCCGCGGGGGAGGTGCCGATCCTGCTCGCACCGGCGGGCGGCGAGGTCCGCGTGCTGTGCGGCCAGGGCGTCGCACCGGCCGGGGCGACCGTGGCGCACTACAAGGCGCTCGGCCTCGACCTCGTCCCCGGCACCGGACCCCTCGCCGCCGCCGTCCCCGGCGCCTTCGACGCGTGGATGCTGCTGCTCCGCGACCACGGCACCAAGTCCCTCGCCGACGTCCTGAAGTACGCCGTCGGGTACGCCGAGGACGGGCACGCGCCCGTGGAGAACCTCGGCGCGACCGTCGAGGCCGTACGGGAACTCTTCGAGACCGAGTGGACCTCCTCGGCGGAGGTCTATCTGCCCGGCGGCAAGGCCCCGCGGCCCGGCGAGCTGTTCCGCAACCCCGCCCTCGCCGCCACCTGGAGGCGCCTGCTCGACGAGGTCGCCCCCGCCGGGGACCGCGTCGCGCAGATCGAGGCCGCGCGCGAGGTGTGGCGCACCGGCTTCGTCGCCGAGGCCCTCGTGCGCCAGGCCGCGCGGCCCACCCTGGACACCAGCGGCGCACGGCACACCGGCACCCTGACCGCCGCCGACCTCGCCGGCTGGTCGGCGTCCTACGAGGAACCGGCGACGTACGACTGGAACGGCTGGACCCTGTGCAAGGCCGGGCCCTGGAGCCAGGGGCCCGTGCTGTTGCAGCAGCTCGCGCTGCTCCCCGACGAACTGCCCGCGTACGGGTCCGCCGCGTACGTGCACCTGCTCGTCGAGGGGTGCAAGCTCGCCATGGCCGACCGGGAGGCCTGGTACGGGGACGCCGCCGACGTGCCGCTCGGGGAGCTGCTCGCGGACGGCTACAACGCCGGGCGGCGCGCCCTCGTCGGCGAGCGGGCCTCGCACGAACTGCGCCCCGGCAGCCCCGGAGGGCGCGCGCCGCGCCTGTGCGCCCACGCGCGCGTGGTGGCCACCGACGACCCCGGGTCCGACCCGATGGGCGCGGGCGAACCGACCGTGGCCCGGCACCCGCACCCGGTGCCGGGCGAGCCGGAGACCGGCGCCGACGGGCTGACCCGGGGCGACACCTGCCACCTGGACGTCGTCGACCGCTGGGGCAACATGGTCGCGGCCACCCCGAGCGGCGGCTGGCTCCAGTCGAACCCCGTCGTGCCCGAGCTGGGCTTCCCGCTCGGCACCCGGCTCCAGATGACCTGGCTGGAGGAGGGGCTGCCGACCACGCTCACCCCGGGCCGCCGCCCCCGCACCACCCTCACCCCGTCGCTCGCCCTGCGCGACGGCGTGCCCGTCCTCGCCTTCGGCACCCCCGGCGGCGACCAGCAGGACCAGTGGCAGCTGCACTTCTTCCTCGCCGTCGCCCTGCGCCCGCCCGTGCGCGGCGGCCTCGACCTCCAGGGCGCGATCGACGCCCCGAACTGGCACAACGACAGCTTCCCCGGCTCCTTCTACCCGCGCGGCATGCGGCCGGGCAGCGTCACGGTCGAGGCGCGCACGGACGAGGGCGTGATCCGGGAGCTGCGGCGGCGCGGGCACGACGTGACCGTCGGGGACGCCTGGTCGGAGGGGCGGCTGTGCGCCGTCGCGCGGGACCCGGAGACGGGTGTCCTGTCCGCCGCCGCCAACCCGAGGGGAGCACAGGGGTACGCGGTGGGCCGCTGACCCCGCACCCGGGAGTTCACGCCGATTCCATCCGGTATCCATCCCGCCGGTAGGGATTGTCAGTGGCGCGTGCTCTCATGGAGGCATGATCGAACACACGGAAACCATCGACGAGTTTCTCGCACACCGCTTCGACGACGTGGAAGCAGCCGTGCGTGAAGCCGCCGCGGCCGAGATCCTGCCCCGCTTCCGGCGTCTGGCCGCGCACGAGATCGACCAGAAGAGCGGACCGCACGACCTGGTGACGGACGCCGACCGGCTGGCCGAGCAGCGTCTGACCCGCGCGCTCCCCGCGCTGCTGCCCGGCTCCGTCGTCGTCGGCGAGGAGGCCGTGGCCGCCGACCCGACGCTGTACGAGGCGATACGCGGCGACGCCCCCGTCTGGATCGTCGACCCCGTCGACGGCACCCGGCAGTTCGTGCACGGCGACCCCGGTTTCTGCACCCTGGTCGCGCTCGCCCACCGCGGCGTCCTCCTCGCCTCCTGGACCTATCTGCCCGCCCACGACCGGCTCGCCACCGCCGTCCGCGGCCAGGGCGCCTTCCTGGACGGCGAGAAGCTGCACGCGGGAGCCCCCGACCCCGGCCGCAGCCTCTCCGTGGCCACCTCCCACCCCGACTACACGACCGACGCCCAGAAGCGCGCCCTGCTCGGCCTGTGGACCGAGGGCGTGGCCCCGCGCCCCTGCGGCTCGGCCGGCCTGGAGTATCTGAACGTCGCCACGGGCGAGTTGGACGCCACCGCCTTCTCCTGGGAGCTGGCCTGGGACCACGCGGCCGGACTGCTCCTCGTCGAGGAGGCCGGCGGCACCCATCTGACCGCGACCGGCGACCCCTTCCGCGTCACGGGCGGGAACACCCTCCCGTTCACCGCGGCCCGCGACGAGGCGACGGCCCGCCGCGTGGCGGGGCTCCTGGCGGGGGCGGAGCCGGCGGAGGGGGAGGAGCGGGCCGCCTGAACCCGGTGTCGACCCGGCGCCCCTGCTCCGTCGGTGCCCCGGCATATCCTGACCCCCGGTGGCCGTCCGGCTGACAAAGGGGTCCGAAGGTGTCGTCGATGCTCGATGCGGTCGTGGTGGGAGCGGGGCCGAACGGACTGACGGCCGCCGTGGAACTGGCGCGGCGCGGCTTCTCCGTGGCCGTGTTCGAAGCCCGCGACACCGTGGGCGGGGGAGCCCGCACCGAGGAACTCACCCTCCCCGGCTTCCGGCACGACCCGTGCTCCGCCGCCCACCCGCTCGGCGTCAACTCGCCCGCCTTCCGGGCCCTGCCGCTCCAGCGGTACGGACTGGAGTGGCTGCACGCCGGGCTGCCCATGGCGCACCCGTTCCCCGACGGCACCGCCGCCGTGCTGTCCCGCTCGGTCGCCGAGACGGCCGCCTCCTTCGGACCGCACGACGCGGGCGCCTACCGCAGGCTCGTCGAACCGTTCCTGCCCAAGTGGGACACGCTCGCAGGGGACTTCATGGCGCTGCCGCTGACCGCGCTGCCCCGCGACCCGGTCACCCTCGCCCGCTTCGGCCTCGTCGGACTGCCCCCGTCGAGCCTGCTCATGCGCCGCTTCCGCGACGAGCGGGCCAAGGCCCTGTTCGCCGGTCTCGTCGGCCATGTGATGGCCCCCCTGTCCGGCCTCGCCACCGGGGCGATCGGCCTGGTCTTCGCGCTCGCCGCGCACGCGCGCGGGTGGCCCGTCGCCAAGGGCGGCTCCCAGGCGATCTCGGACGCCCTCACGGCCCACCTCAAGGACCTGGGCGGCGCCGTCCACACCGACTACGAGGTCAAGCGGCTCGACGACCTGCCGCCCGCCCGCGCCTACGTCTTCGACACCTCACCGACCGCCCTCGCCCGGATCGCCGGCTTCGGCGACCACTACGCCGGATACCGGTACGGCGCGGGCGTCTTCAAGGTCGACTACGCGCTCGACGGCCCCGTGCCCTGGACGGCGCCCGAGGCGAGGATCGCGGGCACCGTCCAGATCGGCGCGAGCAGCCGCGAGATCGACACCGCCCTGCGCGCCGTCTCCCGGGAGGGCCGCGCCCCCGACAAGCCGTTCATGATCACCGTCCAGCCCAGTGTCGTGGACCCCACCCGCGCCCCCGAGGGCAAGCACGTCTTCTGGGCGTACGGCCATGTCCCGAGCGGCTGGACCGGTGACCTCACCGACGCCCTGGAGCGTCAACTGGAACGCTTCGCACCGGGGTTCCGCGACCGGGTCCTGGCGCGCGCCACCGCGGGCCCGCCCGAACTCGCCGCCCGCAACGCCAACTACGTCGGCGGAGACATCGGCTCCGGCGCGTTCACCGGCCTCCAGGCCCTGCTCCGCCCGAGGCTCTCCCTGCACCCGTACGCCACCCCGCACCCGGCCGTGTTCATCTGCTCCTCGGCCACCCCGCCCGGCCCCGGTGTGCACGGCATGTCGGGCCACAACGCGGCGAAGGCGGTGTGGCGTCGGCTGCGCGAGCAACGGAGCTGAACCCCTGCCGGACGTGCTGCTATACAGACCGGCATGACCACCATCACCCTCGTCCTCGGGGACATCACCCGCGAGAGCGCCGACGCGATCGTCAACGCGGCCAACTCCTCGCTGCTCGGCGGCGGAGGAGTGGACGGAGCGATCCACCGGCGCGGCGGCCCGGAGATCCTGGAGGAGTGCCGGCGGCTGCGCGCCGCCCATCTCGGCGGCGGGCTGCCGACGGGACAGGCGGTCGTCACCACGGCGGGACGGCTCGACGCCCGCTGGGTCGTCCACACCGTGGGCCCCGTCTTCAGCGCGAGCGAGGACCGCTCCGGCCTCCTCGCCTCCTGCTACCGGGAGTCCCTGAAGGCCGCCGACGGACTCGGCGCCCGCACGGTCGCCTTCCCGGCGATCTCGACGGGCGTTTACCGCTGGCCCATGGACGACGCGGCCCGCATCGCCCTGGAGACGGTGCGGGCCGCGCGGACCTCCGTCGAGGAGGTCAGGTTCGTGCTCTTCGACCAGCGGGCGTACGACGTGTTCGCCGCGCGGATCGGCTGATCAGCCCGTCGGGACGGGCAGCGAGGGCAGCGAGGGCAGCGCGGGCACGGACGGCGCCTCCGGGAGCGAGGGCACCGCGGGCAGGTCCGGCAGCCCGCTGCCCAGCAGGTCGGTCACCGCGCCGGTCACGGAACCGAGCAGATCGGTCACCGCGCCGAGCACCCCGCCGAGATCCAGCGAGGTCAGCGAGGCGAGCAGATCCTGGACGGCCGACTGGACCGTGGCGAGCAGATCGGCGACCGGGTCGGCCGCGCCCGGCGCCGCCGCGCGGTCCGTGTCCGAGGAGCGCAGCCGCTCCTCGACGGCCGCCTCCCAGGCCCTCACCTCCCCGGCGTACGCGGAGGCGGCGGCCGGGTCGAGCCGGCCGGCGTGCGTCTCGTCGCGGAGGGAGTCGAGCAGCGTGTCCGCCCCGGCGACGGCCCGCGCGGCGGCCTCGGCGGCACGGACTCCGGGCGCCTGGGCGCCCGCGTCACCGACGGCGGCTGCGGTGCCGACCGGCCCGAGGAGCAGGGCGGCACAGACCAGGGACGGCACTATGAGGCCGCGGGAGACAAGGGCGCGCATGGTGTTTCCTTTCGAAGCGCCAGAGGCCGCACGAAACCGCGGCCCCTGCCGCCCACGGTGGGAAGCGCCCCGGCGCCCCGCAACCGGTTCCGGGCCCGGCGCCCGCCCTCTCGCCCCTCCCCGCCGACCCTGACCAGGACGTTCCCCCACCGCCCCGCCCCGCGCGGCGAGAGGCGGCCGTTGGTCCGTCAGGGTGTGTCACCCTCGCCGGGCGATCGCGGGCCCGTCGTAGGACGGGTGTGGGCGCGGCCCGTGTGAGGTGCACGTGCCGCGCTTCCACCGGATCATGGGAATCCGGTCCGAGCGCGGGAGGTGCCTGTGGGGCCAGCCCCGCCGTTGCCCTGGGGCCTGCTGCGGGACGTCCTGGAGGGCGGCGCCGCCGTCGTCGCCGTGCTCGACACCCGGCTGCGCCATCTGTACGTCAACCCCCACATGGCCCGTGTCACCGGCCTGCCCGCCGAGGCGCACCTCGGGCGCACCCTCGCCGAGATCGTCCCCGGCGTCGAGCGGCCCGACGAGGTCCTGCGGGCGGTTCTGCGCGACGGCAGACCGCGCGACCTGCTCGTCTCCGCCCGCATCCGCGGCCGGCAGCGGGAATGGCAGAGCACCTACCACCGGCTCGCCGACGAGCGCGGCACGATCATCGGGCTCGCGGGCATCGGCGTCGAGGTCACCGAGCGGCGCCGTTACCTGAGCGAGCTGGAACGGGCGCACGGCCGGATGGCGATGGTCCACGAGGCGACCCTGCGGATCGGGACGACGCTGGACCTGGAGACCACCTGCCGGGAACTCGTCGAGTTCGTCACCCGCGACCTCTCCGACGCCGCCGCCGTCGAACTGGTGGTCGACAACGATCCGGCCCGGCCCACACCCCCGGGCGTCACCCGGCTGCGCCGCGCCGCCGGAAGCGCCCGGCCGGCCGTCGCCGCCGGTCTCGGTGACTGGGTCACCCGGCACACCGTCAGCGACCACGTCCCCGACTCCCCGGTCCGCCGCTGCCTGGACAGCGGACGCCCCCGGCTGACGTCGGCCTCCCGCGAGGCCACGGCACCCCCCGGCGCGCCGCTCACCGAACGGCACGCCCTCTACCGCGCCGCCGGCGTCCACTCCGCCCTGCTCGTGCCCCTGACCACCGACTCCCGCACCGTCGGCGTGCTCGGCATGCTCCGCACCGGGACGTCCCCGCCGTTCACCGCCGAGGACGCCTCCGTCGCCCAGGAACTCGCCGACCGCGCCTCCCGCGCCATGGAACGCGCCCGCCGCTACGACCGCGAGCACACCATGGCCCTGGAGCTCCAGCGGGCCCTGCTCAGCGAACCGACCCTCCCGCACCCCGACCTGGAGACCGCCTCCCGCTACCTCCCCGCCGACGACAGCACCGTCGTCGGCGGCGACTGGTACGACTCCCTCGCCCTCCCGCAGGGCCGCAACCTCCTCGTCATCGGCGACGTCATGGGCCATGGCGTCGAGGCCGCCGTAGCCATGAGCCACTACCGGTCCATGCTGCGTGCCCTCGCCTCCTCCGGGCCGCCCCTGCACGAGCTGCTCGCCCAGGCCGACCGCATGATCGCCGGCTCCGGCTTCGACCGCGTCGCCACCTGCCTGCTCGCCCTCGGCGACCCCGAGGCGGGCACGATGAGCTACGCCAACGCCGGGCACCTGCCGCCCCTGAAGGTCCTCCCGGACGGCGTCGTCGAACTGGTCCCGCTGACCGTGGGCCCGCCGCTGGGCACCGGACTGGGCGCCTACGAGACCGTCACCCGCCCCGGCCTGCCCGGCGCCACCCTGCTGCTCTACACCGACGGCCTCGTCGAACGCCGGGGCGAGGACATCGACGTCTCCCTGCGCCGGCTGACCTCCCTCAGACTGCCGCCCGGCGGCACCCTCGACGAGATCCTCGACGGCGTCCTCGCCCACGCCGCGGCCGGCGCCACCCACGACGACATCGCCCTCCTGGCCGCCCGGCCGCGCACCAGGTGATCCGGACCGGCGCGGCGAGCGGCACGTCCATGTCGGATTCCCGCCAGCCGAGCCCCCGGGGCTGCCGCATGCTGGACGCATGCAGATGGGGATGCACACCGACACCGAGCGCTGCGTGCGCGCCGTCCGGTCGAAGGACGCCCGCTTCGACGGCTGGTTCTTCACCGCCGTCCTGACGACCCGCATCTACTGCCGCCCCAGTTGCCCCGTCGTCCCGCCCAAGCCCCGGAACATGACGTTCTACCCGAGCGCCGCCGCCTGCCAGCAGGCCGGGTTCCGGGCCTGCAAGCGCTGCCGGCCCGACACCAGCCCCGGCTCCCCGGAGTGGAACCAGCGCGCCGACCTCGTCGCCCGCGCGATGCGGCTCGTCGCCGACGGCGTCGTCGACCGCGAGGGCGTGCCCGGCCTCGCCGCCCGGCTCGGCTACAGCACCCGGCAGGTCGAACGCCAGCTCCTCGCCGAACTCGGCGCCGGACCGCTCGCCCTGGCCCGGGCCCAACGAGCCCAGACGGCACGGCTGCTGATCGAGACGACCCCGCTGCCCATGGCGGAGATCGCCTTCGCCGCCGGGTTCTCCTCCATCCGCACCTTCAACGACACGGTCCGCGAGGTCTTCGCGCTGTCCCCGAGCGAACTGCGCGCCAAGGCCCCGCGCGGTTCGCTCGGGGCCGGCGGCGGACCCGCGGCGGGCACCCCGGGGGCGATCACCCTCCGGCTGCCGTTCCGCACCCCCCTCAACCCCGACAACCTCTTCGGCCACCTCGCCGCCACCGCCGTACCCGGCGTGGAGGAGTGGCGCGACGGCGCCTACCGGCGCACCCTGCGCCTCCCGTACGGCCACGGCATCGTCGCCCTCACCCCGCGCCCCGACCACATCGCCTGCCGGCTCACCCTCGGCGACCCGCGGGACCTGACCGTCGCCATCAGCCGGTGCCGTCGGCTGCTCGACCTCGACGCCGACCCGGTCGCCGTCGACGACCAGTTGCGCACGGACCCGGTGCTCGCGCCCCTCGTCGACAAGGCCCCCGGGCGGCGGGTGCCGCGCACGGTCGACGAGGCGGAGTTCGCCGTCCGGGCCGTCCTCGGCCAGCAGGTCTCCACGGCCGCGGCCCGCACCCACGCGGCCCGGCTGGTCCGGGCGCACGGCGACCCGGTGGACGACCCCGAGGGCGGACTCACCCACCTCTTCCCGTCCCCGGAGGCGCTGGCCGCCGTCGACCCGGACACCCTCGCGATGCCCCGTACCCGCCGCGCGACCCTCACCACGCTCGTCACCCGACTCGCCGACGGGGAACTGCGGCTGGGCGTGGAGAGCGACTGGCCGCAGGCCCGCGCCCGGCTGCTCGCCCTGCCCGGCTTCGGCCCCTGGACCGTCGACGTCATCGCCATGCGCGCCCTCGGCGACCCCGACGCGTTCCTCCCCACCGACCTCGGAGTCCGCAAGGCCGCAAGGGAGTTGGGCCTGCCGTCCACGCCGGCCGCGCTCACCGCCCGCGCGGCGGCCTGGCGGCCCTGGCGGGCGTACGCCGTGCAGTATCTGTGGGCGACCGACAGCCACCCGATCAACTTCCTTCCCGCATAAGGACGTTCCATGAACCCGCGCAAGACCCACACCGTGGTCGACAGCCCGTACGGCCCGCTGACCCTCGTCGCGACCGACGGCACCCTGAGCAGCCTCTACATGACGGACCAGCGCCACCGCCCACCCGAGGAGACCTTCGGCGACCGCGACGACGACGGCCCCTTCCCCGAGGCCGACCACCAGCTGAAGGCCTATTTCGCAGGTGAGCTGACGGAGTTCACCCTCGAACTCGACCTCCAGGGAACCGAGTTCCAGCGCAGCGTCTGGCGCCGGCTGCTCCGCATTCCCTACGGCGAGACCCGCTCCTACGGCGAACTCGCCGAAGCCCTCGGCAGTCCCGGCGCCTCCCGCGCGGTAGGCCTCGCCAACGGCAAGAACCCGATCGGCATCATCGTCCCCTGCCACCGCGTCGTCGGCTCCGACGGCAGCCTCACCGGCTACGGCGGCGGCCTGGACCGCAAGCGCCGCCTCCTCGACTTCGAACGCGGCACGGCGCTGTTCTGACCGGGGCTACCCGGCGTCCTCCTCCCGGAGCCGGCGCAGCAGCTTCGGCAGCGCCGTCCCGATGGGCTCGCGGATCACCTCGTCGGCGGCCTCGTCGTACGGCGTGGGCTCGGCGTTGACGATGACCAGGCGGGCGCCGTGACCGGTGGCGACGTCGACGAGCCCGGCGGCCGGATGGACCTGGAGGCTGCTGCCGACGGCCACGAAGACCTGGCAGGCCTTGGTGACGGCCACCGCGTCGCCGAGGACGACCGGGTCGAGCCGCTCGCCGAACATCACGGTCGCGGACTTCAGGATGCCCCCGCACGTCCGGCACGCCGGGTCGTCCTCCCCGGCCGCCACCCGCGCCAGGGCGTCCTCCATCGGCCCGCGCGCGTGGCACCGCGTACAGACCACCTCCCGCGCGGTGCCGTGGAGTTCGAGCACCTTGCGGGCGGGCAGCCCGGCGAGCTGGTGCAGCCCGTCCACGTTCTGTGTGATCACCCGCACCGGCACCCCGGCCCGCTCCAGCTCCGCCACGGCGAGATGCGCGGCGTTCGGCCCGGCCCCCAGCTCCTGGAGCGCCTGCCGCATCCGCCACGAACGGCGCCGGATCTCCGGATCGCCCATGTAGTACGTGTACGTGACGAGCTTCTCGGCGTCGGGTTCCGCACGCCACAGGCCGTGGGGACCGCGGTAGTCGGGAATGCCGGAATCGGTGGAGACGCCCGCCCCGGTGAGGAGCGCGACAAGGGGCTTGGCCATGGGGCGAGCGTAGGGCGGCGGACCGCGCCGGACCAGCGGATATTCGCGCGTTCGCCGCCCCCGGGCAGGCCCTAACCGTCCTTGTCGTCCTTGTCGTCCGCCTCCTGCACCGGGCCGAACGGTTCGATCCTCGGGTTCTCGTAGGGCCCCCGGTAGGCGCCCCGCGCGCCCGGGGCGCCCTGGACGCGCGCCCCGGCGGCCTCGGTCACCAGGAGCGCGTACGTACCGTGGGCCGGGTCGACGGGCACCAGGCCGTACGCCGTGTCGACCTCGTCGTCCGCGAGGCCCAGACGGCGCACGGCGTCGTCCAGCGTCGCCCCCGGCGGCAGGGTCACGGTGACGAGGACGGTGGGGCTCTGGGGAGCCATGGGTCTCCTACAGCTTCGCGTCGGTCTTGCCCAGGCGGCGCAACGCCTCGACGATCGAGGGCGTGTTGATGATGCCGTACCCGTAGTCGAAGTCGTAGCCCCGTCCGCCCGAGTCGTGCGCGGTCCGGCGCAGGAGCGTCCGCATCAGGGACGGGGAGAGGTCCCGGGCCGACAGTCTGGTGCGAATCGCCGCGACGACCCCCGCGGCCACCGGACAGGCCGCCGACGTACCGGAGTCGGGGCTGGCCGGGCCGAACGCCCTGGAGCCGCTGAAGTGCGTGTACGTCGCGATGTCGGGCTTGCGCTCGGTGAGCCGGCCGGGCCCCTGGGAGGAGTAGCCGACCCGGGCGTCGCGGGTGTCCACCCCGGCCACGGACAGCGCCTTGGGGTGCGAGTTCGCCCCGTTGACGGGACGGCTCGGGAAGCCGCAGCGGCCGTCGGGACACTCCGTGCCGCAGTTGCCCGCGGCGAACACGATGTCCGCGCCCGACTGCTCCAGGGCGGCCAGGATCAGGTTGAAGGGGTGCGCCTTGTTGTCGGAGTAGTTGCCGGGATGCCCCGGCGGGAAGTCCCAGCTCGGTTTGAACGAGCCCCAGCTGTTGCTGACGACGAGCCTGCGCCGCTCGCGCGGCATCTGCTCCAGGAGCGACCACAGATGCGCGTAGGCGGAGATCGCGTCGGACAGCACGCCCTCCATCACCGTCGCGCCGGGCCGCTGGGAGAGCAGCACCGGGATGTCGAGGAGGGAGACCTTGCGGGCGACGATCAGCGAGTCGAAGGCGCACATCGTGCCGTGGTGCACGGCGAACTGGCCGAAGGTGCCGTTCACGTCCGGCGGCTTCCAGCTGCGCGTGGCGTCGACCGTGACGGCCGAGCCGAGGGCCTGCGTGAGGTGCGCGACGTTGATGCCGGTGTCGACGATCGCGAGCGGCACCCCGGACCCGTCGAGCCCGTCACCGGCCAGCGCGTCCGTGACGGCCCGCTGGACGTCGTGCCAGTCGCCCACCGGGGCGTCGCCGCCGCACGTGGGCATCGTCCCGACCTGGGGGTCGGAGGAGATCCCGACGATGTCGGGGCGCCTCCCGGCGAGCAAGGCGAGCCGGCTCGCGGCGTCCCGGTCCTCGATCTCGCCGCGCACCAGCACACTGGCGTCGTCCGGGGCCAGCGAGAACGTGAGCGGCTGGTCGAGCGAGAGGGGGTCGCCGTCGGAGTACCTCGGGACCGGCTGCGGCACGGGCACCGGCTCGAAGGAGGTGTCCAGGACGACGCCGGGGAGCGCGCCGGCGACGTCACCGGCCGGCGGGGTGGAGACGGAAGGATCGACGACCGCCTGGACGATGTCGCGTTCTGGTCGCATCTGAACGAGTACCCGCATGATTCCCCCTGTCATGGAACCCGGCGCGTGCGCCTCGGCCCGTCGCCGGCGGCTGCGGACACGGCGAGAGGAGACGCACGCTATTGGGGTGGGTGTAGGGGGTCCGTACGCGCAAGGGCGTAGCTTTCACAGGGGTGTCGGCCGATGTCGCCGCAGGTGGGGGCGGTTCTGGAGAAAGTCCGGGGAATTCTGGAGATTCTGGTAATTCGGGGAGTTCGGAGAATTCTGGGAGTTCGGAGAATTCGGGGAGCCCTGAATTCCCCCAGTCCTCGCGGGTGTTCAGGAAACCCGTCGGCCGTTCTCCAGTTCAGCCGTTCCGGTGCCCTCGTCGAGAACGTCCAGCGCGGCGAGAACCCGGTGACCCAGGGAGCCCAGCAGATATCCCGCCAATTCCTCGCGCGGCACCAGCTTCCACGACAGCAGCTCCTCCTCCTGGAGCCGGATCGCCTCGAAGTCCTCAGCGCCCAGCACTCCGCCGTCGTAGAGGTACGCCACCAGCGGCGGCCAGCCCGCGCGGTAGACCCAGTCCACCGCGAGCAGCGGGCCCAGTTCACGGTCGAGGCCGATCTCCTCCAGGGTCTCGCGGCGGGCGCCCTGCCGGGGCGTCTCCCCGTCGTCGGACTCGATGGTGCCGCCCGGAAGCGCCCAGCCCTCACGGTAGTTGGGCTCGACGAGCAGCACCCGGCCCTCGGCGTCACGGAAGAGAGCGGCGGAGCCGGAGAGGATGCGGGGGAGCCCGGCGATGTACGTGGCGAAGTCCTGAGCAGCGGTCATTCAGGAAGGGTAACCAGCCGCACCGGCCGCTCGGCGAGTTCACTGATCCGCACCCCGTCGAACCCGGACACCGCGCTGCGCATCGTGCCCTCCAGCGGGTCCTTCCACCGCGCCGGGATCGCCGTCAGCGCCCGGTCCAGCGCCTCGCGCTCGGTGCCGGCCGTGAACGCCGCCGAGACCAGCGCCGCCGCCCACATCGCCCCGTACACCCCGTTCGGCCCGGATCAGCGCCCCGATCCACTCCTGGCAGGGGTTCTCGTACGTCGCTGTCAGCGGCGGCTTCAGCCCGTTCACGAGACTGCGGTGGACGGGCCGCTCGGCGGTGTACGTCCGGAGGTACGGCAGCCGCAGCCGAGGACGGCGTGGTCCACGTCGTCGTCCACAGGGGGCATACGCCCGGTCCACCCGATTCCGGCCACCGGCACAGCGGGGACCCAGCGGCTTCTCAAGCTCCGGGCAGGGCATGACGGGGAGGGCGGGCTCCGGTTATGGTCACAGCGGCGCGACTGGCCCTGACATGCGTCGGGCCTGGAGAGCAAGGGGACAGCAAGTGGCTGACGCTGCAGGCAAGAGTGCTCAGAAGGTGCTCATCGCCGCGGACAAGTTCAAGGGATCACTGACGGCCGTCGAGGTCGCCGAGCGTGTGACGGCCGGGCTGCGCCGGGTCGTGCCCGACCTCCAGGTCGAGGCGCTGCCGGTGGCCGACGGCGGTGACGGCACCGTCGACGCGGCCGTCGCAGCCGGGTTCACCCGGCACGAGGCCCGGGTCGCCGGACCGCTCGGTCAGGAGGTGACGGCGGCCTTCGCGCTGCGCGGCGACACCGCCGTGGTCGAGATGGCCGAGGCCAGCGGGCTCCAGCGGCTGCCCAAGGGCGTCTTCGCCCCGCTCACCTCCTCCACCTACGGCTCCGGCGAGCTGCTGCGGGCCGCGCTCGACGCGGGCGCCCGCACGATCGTCTTCGGCGTCGGCGGCAGCGCCACCACCGACGGCGGCGCGGGCATGCTCACCGCGCTCGGCGCCCGCTTCCTCGACAAGGACGGCGAACCGGTCGCCCCGGGCGGCGGCGGCCTCGCCGAGCTCGCCACGGCCGACCTGTCCGGCCTCGACCCGCGCCTCGCCGACGTGGAACTCGTCCTCGCCAGCGACGTCGACAACCCGCTCACCGGCCCCAAGGGCGCCCCCGCCGTCTACGGCCCCCAGAAGGGCGCCTCACCGGACGACGTCGAGGCCCTGGACGAGGCCCTCGCGCACTACGCGCGCGTGCTCGCCGACACCGTCGGTCCGCGGGCCGACGCGTTCGCGGCCTCGCCCGGCGCGGGCGCCGCCGGCGGCATCGGCTACGGCGCCCTGCTGATCGGCGCCCGCTTCCGCGCCGGCATCGAGGTCATGCTGGACGTACTGGGCTTCGCCCCCGCCCTCGACCGGGCCACCCTGGTCATCACCGGCGAGGGCTCCCTCGACGAGCAGACCCTGCACGGCAAGGCCCCCGCCGGTGTCGCCGCCGCGGCCCGCGCCGCCGACAAGGAGGTCGTCGCCGTCTGTGGCCGCCTCGCCCTGCGCCCCGAGGCCCTCGGCCGCGCCGGCATCCGCCGCGCCTACCCCCTCACCGAGGCCGAACCCGACATCGCGAAGTGCATCGCGGAGGCGGGCCCGATCCTGGAACGAGTGGCGGAACAGATCGGCCGCGACTTCCTGAACTGACCGGATGCCTGCGGGGCCGGGGTGGACGGGATCGGGCGGCGCTGAGCGGGCAGATCCCGGCTCGCCCGAGCCGTCCCGAGCCGAGCCGTCCCGAGCCGAGCCGTCCCGTCCCGAGCCGTCCCGAGCCGGCTGTGCAGAGTCCGGCGGGTCGAGCTGAATTCAGCCGGGCTGAGCCGAGACGTTCGCGTCGAGCCGATTCCGGCTGGCCCGAGCTCAGTGGATCCGGGCCGAGCCGTCAGTCGTCCCGAGACCGGTCGCGACGGCCTCGCGCCAGGTCCCGTGGCCGCCCGGCGCCGTGTTCATCTGCGGTTGCCCGACAGGCGGTAGGCGTCCAGGGCCAGTGTCATCTCGATCAGGTCCCGGGGGCGGGCCAGTGAGCGTGAGGTGAGCTGTTCCAGGCGGCGCAGGCGGTTGAAGACCGTGTTGCGGTGGCAGTACAGGCGCGCGGCGGCCCGGCCCGCCGAGCCCTCGCAGGTCAGCCAGACGTCGAGGGTCTCCAGGAGGACGGCCCGGTCGGCCGGTTCCAGCTCCAGCAGCGGGCCCAGGACGTCCGACACCAGCCGGTCGGCCAGCTCCGGCTGGCTCACCACGAGCGCCGTCGGCATCCGCTGGTCCAGGCGCACGACGGACGCGGCGTCCGGCGGGCAGGTGCGCAGCGCCAGTTCCGCGAGCCGCCGGGCCTGGCCCAGCTCGGCCAGGCCCGGCACCACCGGGCTGATCCCACCGGGGCCCGAGCAGCGCCCGTCCAGCGCCCGCGCCACCCCGTCGAGCCCCTGGCCGGGGGAGAGGGCCACCACCCCGATCTCGCCGTCGGCCCGCATCCGCCAGATGAACCGGAACCCGGCCCCGCGCAGCGGACGCTCGGCCGCCTCCCGCCGCTCGGCCCGTAACACCACGACCGCGTACGGCCCGTGCTCCGGCAGGTCGAGCCCCGCGGCGGCCCGTGCCGCGAGCCCCGGGGTCGCCTTGCCCTCCAGCAGCGCGTCCAGGAGCGCCTGCAACTGCTCGTCGGTACGGCGGCGCAGCTCCGCCTCCGTCGCCCGGTACGCCTCCGACGCCGCCTGGGCCTGCGCGTCCACCGCCGACCACACCATCGTCGCCGACCGCATCAGCGCCGCGAGCCGGTCCGGTTTCTGTCCGGCGGTGCCCGCCACGAGCGCGTCCCACACGAGATAGCCCGCGTTGCGGTACGCGTGCACCAGCAGGTCCAGCGGCAGCCCCTGCCGGGCCCGGCGCCGGCCCGCGTCCTCGGCGCACTCCAGGTCGCGGCGCGGCGAGTCCCGGGGCGCCGAGATCGTCTCGATGCCGATCCGTATCGCCTCCTCCGCCTCCCGCCACTGCTGGTCGTAGGGCAGCACCCGCGCGTAGACGGGGGAGTGGTCGAACAGTTGTCCTAGGTGCTCGTCGACCAGCTCCGGCACCCGTTCCAGCAGAGTCGTGCAGGACTCCGCGAGCAGCTTCCAGTCATGACCGGTCGGCGGCCGTCGAGCTCCCATGGCCGGAGGATGCCACCCCGGCCGGGCCGCGCACAGGCCCCTGACACGCGACGTTGTGCTCACGCACAACGTCCGGCCCGTCCCGCTGGGCACCCGCAGCGATTCCGCCGCGGGCCGTGGACGGACGCCTCCGCCGGTGCTGGGGTGAGCGTCACGTCGCCGGTGACAGAGGGGAAGTCCATGGGTGGAGCCGGACTAGTCGTACGAGATCTGTCCGTCGGCTACGGGCCCGTACGAGCGCTGCGCGGGGTGTCCCTCCAGGTGCCGGAGGGGGCCGTGGTGACGGTGCTCGGCGCCAACGGCGCGGGCAAGTCCACCCTGCTGCGGGCGATCAGCCGCACCCTGTCCTTCCACGGCGGCACCGTCGCCGAGGGCGAGATCCGACTGGACGACCGCCGCCTCGACCGGCTCGCGCCGGACCGGGTGGTCGCCGCCGGGGTGTCCCAAGTCCCCGAAGGACGGCAGGTGTTCGCCCGGATGACCGTCGCCGACAACCTGCGCGCGGGCGCCCTCGGCGGGGACCGCGCGGACCGGACCGGGGCACTGGCCCGGGTCCACCAGCTGTTCCCCGTCCTCGCCGAACGCGCCCGGCAGCGCGCCGGGCTGCTCTCCGGCGGCGAACAGCAGATGCTCGCCGTCGCCCGCGCCCTGATGGCCGCGCCGAAGGTCCTCCTCCTCGACGAACCCTCCCTCGGCCTGGCCCCGCTCATGGCCGAGCGGATCGCCGACACCATCCGCCAGATCAACACCCAGGGCACCTCGGTCCTGCTCGTCGAGCAGAACGCCGCGCTCGCCCTGCGCCTGGCGACCCACGCGTACGTCCTCGAGGTCGGCGAGGTCACCCTCTCCGGCCCGGCCGCGGAACTCGCCGCCTCCGACGAGGTCCGCCGCCGCTACCTGGGCGTGGTCGACGAGGACGCCGCCGCCGACGCGGCCCAGCGCACCACGCGGACCCTCACGAGATGGGAGGGATGACGACCGTGGACGCACCGCAGACGCAGGAAGCGCTCGAAGTGCGCGGGCTGACCGTCCGGTTCGCCGGGCTCACCGCCCTCGACGACGTCGGCTTCACCGTCCGCCCCGGCACCGTGCACGCCCTCATCGGCCCCAACGGGGCGGGAAAATCGACCTGCTTCAACGTCCTGTCCGGGGTCTACCGGGCCACCGCCGGCAGCGTCCGCTTCGGCGCACACGAACTCGTCGGCATGCCCCCGCACCGCATCGCCGCGCTCGGCGTCGCCCGCATCTTCCAGAACCTCGCGCTGCCGCCCCGCGCCACCGTCGAGGACAGCCTGCTCCTCGGCCGCCACCGGCTGACCCGGACCGGCTTCCTGGCGGCCGGACTCCGGCTGCCGTCCGCGGCCCGCGAGGAGCGCCGGCACCGTGAACGCGTGCGCGAGATAGCCGAGTTCGTCGGCATCGCGGACTGTCTCGGCCACCCGGCGGGCTCCCTGCCCTACGGGCGGCAGAAACTCGCCGAACTCGCCCGCGCCCTGTGCATGGAGCCGCGCCTGCTGCTCCTGGACGAGCCGGTGGCGGGCATGACGGCCGACGAACGGCGGCGCACCGCCGCCGTGATCGCAGGGGTCCGCGACGGCCTCGGCATCTCGATCGTCCTGGTGGAACACGACATGGGGGTGGTGATGCGGCTCGCGGACGCGGTGACCGTACTCGACTTCGGGCGCCGGATCGCCGACGGCGCCCCGGCCGACGTACAGAACGACCCGGCCGTCGTCCGGGCCTACCTGGGGGCGGGTTCATGAGCACCTTCGCCGAAATCCTGCTGAACGGCGTCTCGTTGGGGTCGGTGTACGCGCTGATCGCGCTCGGCTTCGTGGTGATCTTCCGGGCCACCGAGGTCGTCAACTTCGCCCACGCGTCCCTGCTGCTGGCCGGCGGGTACGTCACCGCGTCCCTCCACGAGGACCTCGGCTTCTGGCCCGCGCTGCTCGTCGGGATCGCGGGCGCCGCGCTGGTCGGGGCGGCCGTGGAGTTCCTGGTGATGCGCCGCTACCGGGGCTCCGACCACAGTGTCCTCGCCATCGTCACCATCGGCGTCGACATCCTCCTCACCACCGAACTGACCCGCCGGATCGGCACGGACGTCCTCGCGCTCGGCGACCCCTGGGGCGACGACGTGCTGCGGATCGGCGCGATCTCCCTCGCCCACACCAGGATCGCCGCGTTCGTGACGGCGGCGCTGCTCATCACCGTCTTCCTGCTGGCCTTCCGCTTCACCTCCTGGGGCGTGGCGATGCGGGCCGCGGCGGAGAGCTCGGAGACGGCCGCGCTGATGGGCGTCCGCCTGGGCCGGGTGTCACTGGGCGCCTGGGCCGTGGCGGGCGGACTGGCCGCCGTGGCCGCCCTGTTCCTCACCGTCTTCCCGACCCCCGGCCTGGAACGGGCCACCTCGCTCGCCGCGCTGAAGGCGTTCCCGGCGGCCATCCTCGGCGGCCTCGACTCCACGACCGGCGCCCTGGTGGGCGGCCTCCTGGTCGGGATCACCGAGTCCCTCGCCACCGGCTACCAGAGCGACCTCACCTTCCTCGGCCGAGGGCTCGGAGACCTCGCCCCCTATCTCGTGATGGTGGCGATCCTGCTCATCCGGCCCGCCGGGCTGTTCGGCACGAAGGAGCTCGCCCGTGTCTGAGACCCTGGCGAGACCCCTGCGCCTGCTGCGCACCCGCACCAGCGCGTGGACGGCCGCGACGGTCGTTCTGCTCGCCCTGCCGTTCTACCTGGACCGGTTCTGGCTCCAGGCGGGCCTGTTCGCGATGGCCGCCGCGATCGGCGCGATCGGCATCAACCTCCTCACCGGGGCGACCGGCCAACTGTCCATGGGCCACGCCTTCTTCCTCGCCGTCGGCGCCTACGCCTACTGCGTGTTCGCCGCCGACGGCGACGACGGACTCACCGGGCTCGGCCTGCCGACCTGGCTCGCGGCCGTCCTCGCGGTCCTCGTCGCCGGCGTGGCGGGCGGCCTGTTCAGTCCCATCTCCGGCCGCCTCAGCGGCGCCTACCTCGGCATCGCCACGCTCGCCCTCGTCTTCATCGGCCAGCACGTGATGTTCAACGCCCATGACCTGACCGGTGGCGCCAACGGCCGTGACGTCCCGCCCCTGAACCTGTTCGGGCTCACCTTCGACGACCGTGAACTCCTCGTCGCCGCCGTCCCGTTCGGCTCGGCGGAGAAGCTCTGGTACGCCGGACTCGCCGCCCTGCTCGCGGGCGCGCTGTTCGCGCGGGGCGTCCTGCGCGGGCGTCCCGGACGCGCCATGAACGCGATCCGCGACCACCGCATCGCCGCCGGCGTGATCGGGGTCCCGGTGGCCAGGCAGCGGGCCGCCGTGTTCGTGCTGTCGTCGATGTACGCGGGCCTCGCGGGCGTGCTGCTCGCGCTGGTCTTCCAGCGGACGGTGCCCGACTACTTCGGCATCACCCTGTCCCTCGAATACCTCGCCATGATCGTCATCGGCGGGCTCGGATCGGTCTCGGGCGCGGTCGCCGGGGCCGTGTTCGTCTCACTGCTGCCGCAACTGCTGACCCGCTACAGCGACGCGCTGCCCCTCGTCTCGGACCCCGGCACGGGCGGCATCGCCCCGGGCGAGGCGTCCCGGTACCTGTACGGGGCCGCCGTCGTGCTGGTGGTGCTGTTCCTGCCCGGCGGCCTGGTCCACGTGGCCGCCCGGCGTCGTACCAGAACCCACTCAGGGGAGGACCGATGAACACGACGTACGTCGCCAGGGCCACGGCGGGAGCGCTTGCCGCTCTGCTGGTGCTGGCCGGATGCAGTTCCAAGGCCAAGGACTCGGAGGACGGCGACAAGGCCGCCGCGGGAGGCGTCAAGACCGGTGAGGGCATCTCCGGCAAGACGATCAACCTCGGCGTCCTCACCGACATGACCGGGGTCTACGCCACCCTCGGCAAGAGCGTCACCCAGGCCCAGCAGCTCTATGTGAAGCAGCTGAACGCCGCCGGAGGCGTCTGCGGCTACAAGGTGGCCCTGACCGTCCGGGACCACGGCTACGACCCGCAGAAGGCCGTCTCCGGCTACACGGAGCTCGAACCGAAGGTGCTGGGCTTCGCCCAGTTCATCGGCTCGCCGTTCGTCGCCGCCGTCAAGCAGCGTATCGACGGCCAGGACAAGGCCCTGGTGCTGCCGCAGGCGTGGTCCTCGGCGCTGCTGGGCAGCCCGTACATCCGGGTCATCGGATCGACGTACGACCTGGAGACGATCAACGCCGTCGACTTCCTGATCAAGGAGAAGGGCATCGCCAAGGGCGACAAGATCGGGCACGTGTACTTCGAGGGCGACTACGGCGAGAGCGCCCTGGTCGGCTCCAAGTACGCGGCGAAGGAGGCGGGCCTGACCGTCGTCGAGCAGAAGATCAAGCCCACCGACAACGACATGACCGCCCAGGTCACCGCGCTCAAGAAGGCCGGGGTCAAGGCGATCGTGCTGAGCGCGGGCCCGCGCCAGGCGGCGTCGCTGGTGGGGGTCGCCGCCGCGGCCGGCTTCGACGTGCCGGTCATCGGCAACAACTCCGCGTTCGCGCCCCAGCTGCTCGCCACCCAGGCGGGCCCGGCCCTGGAGAAGAACTACTGGGTGGCCTCGCCGTCGCTGCCCATCGGCGCGGACACCCCGGAGGCGAAGAAGCTCGTCGCCGACTACCGGAAGGCGTACCCGAAGGACGCCCTCGACAACGGCATCGTCGCGGGCTGGACCGCCGCGTCCGTGTTCGGCGAGGCGCTGAAGAAGGCCTGCGCGAGCAAGGACCTGACCCGTGAGGGCGTCGACAAGGCCCTGCTGACGCTCGCCTCCTACGACAACGGCTTCGGCGTCGACCAGGACTTCAGCGACCCGGCGTCCGCCTCCTCCCGGCAGAGCGTGATCCTCCAGCCCGACAAGAGCGCCACGGGCGGCATGACGGTCGTCCAGGAGGCCGCCGCCTCCGAGGCGGCCGAGGGCTACACCCCGCAGGCCTGAGAAACCGCCGAGGGCCCGAACCGGATGTCCGGTTCGGGCCCTCGGCGGTTGGTACGGCGACGGCGACGGCTACGGGAGCTGAGCCCGTGCCTCGCGACGGTTGTCGCGGAAGTTGTTCACCCGGCGGGCCGTGGCGAACAGCGGGATGACCGCGCCCATGACGAGCTGGAGCGCGCAGCCGGTCTGCAGGAGCAGCTGGCCGCTCGGGGCGTCGAAGGCCCAGGCGGCGAGCAGACCCATGGAGACGACGATCCAGGAGAGCATCGCGACCGCGAGGCGGCCCCGCGGCTTCGGGTACTCGACCCGGCTCACCATCAGCCAGGCGGTGCCCAGGATCGCCAGGAGCGTCGCCACGAAGGGCAGCTCCAGGAGCACGATCGAGACGACCGTCAGCGCGCCGAACGGCGAGGGCATGCCCTGGAACATGCCGTTCGGGACCGTCACGCACGAGAAGCGCGCGAGGCGCAGCACGACGGCCAGGAGCACCACGATCGCCCCCACCGCCGCCACCCGCTGGTGCGCGTCGTCGGCGACCATGCCGTAGACGAGGACGAAGTACGCGGGCGCCAGACCGAAGCTGATCAGGTCCGACAGGTTGTCCAGCTCCGCGCCCATGGGCGAGGAGCGGAGCTTGCGGGCCACCAGGCCGTCGAACAGGTCGAAGACCGCCGCGCAGAGCATCAGGATGACGGCGGTGGCCGCGCTGTGGCGGGCCATGCCGGATTCCTGGCTGCCGGTGAGGTGCGGGATCAGGATGCCGGTGGTGGTGAAGTACACCGCCATGAAGCCGCACGTGGCGTTGCCGAGGGTGAGGGTGTCCGCTATCGACAGACGGAGAGAAAGAGGCATCTCCTCCTCTTCGTCGACCTCGTCGGCCTCGGGCACCCAGCCCGCCTGTGTCTCAGGATCAATCACGGTCAATGCGAGTCACCCCCGCCACGGTCTTCTGCCCGACCTCGACGCCGACCTCCACGCCCTCGGGCAGGTAGATGTCGACGCGCGAGCCGAAGCGGATCAGACCGATGCGGTCACCCTGCTCGACCTTCGTGCCCTGCGGGATGTACGGCACGATGCGGCGGGCCACCGCACCGGCGATCTGGATCATCTCGATGTCACCGAGTTCGGTGTCGAAATGCCAGACTACGCGCTCGTTGTTCTCGCTCTCCTTGTTGAACGCCGGAACGAACCCACCGGGGATGTGCTCGACCGAGGTCACCGTGCCGGAGAGCGGCGCGCGGTTGACGTGGACGTTGAGCGGGCTCATGAAGATCGCGACGCGGGTGCGGCCGTCCTTCCACGGCATGATGCTCTGCACCACACCGTCGGCGGGCGAGATGACCAGGCCCTGGGCGATCTCGCGCTCGGGGTCGCGGAAGAACCACAGCATGCCCGCCGCGAGCGCGGTGGCGGGCACGGCCACCGCCTTGGCGACGCCGGAGCGGCGTGCCTTGACGAGGCTCAGGGCTGCGGTGGCGACGGTCGGGAAGAGCCACGGCGATGCTCCGCGCGCGAGGCGTACGCCGGCCCGGCTGTCGCGAGGTGCAGAGGTTTGGCTGTGGGGCATGGATGACCTTCGTAGCGGATGATGCCGCGCTTCGTTCGGGGGACGGCGGCTTTCCGGGATCGTACCGGTCACGGGCCACAACTGGGCAAGCCAGGAAGCCGAGTCGGCGGCCGAAGAGGGTTGACGGGGTGTGACCTTCTTCTCCAAGAAAACACCCCGTATCCGGACAATCAGCCCTGGAATCGATACTCTTCGAGCAGCCTGCGACCGATGATCATTTTCTGGATCTCGGCGGTACCTTCGCCGATCAGCAGCATCGGAGCCTCCCGGTAGAGCCGCTCGATCTCGTACTCCTTGGAGAAGCCGTAGCCGCCGTGGATCCGGAAGGCGTCCTCCACGACTTCCTTGCAGTATTCGGAGGCGAGGTACTTCGCCATCCCTGCTTCGAGGTCGTTTCGCTCACCGGAGTCCTTTTTGCGTGCAGCGTTGACCATCATCGCATGCGCGGCCTCGACCTTGGTAGCCATCTCGGCCAGCTTGAACTGGATGGCCTGGTGCTGGGCGATCGCCTTGCCGAAAGTGTGACGCTGCTGGGCGTACCGGACGCCGAGTTCGAAAGCACGCTGAGCGACACCGCAGCCACGCGCCGCCACATTGACGCGGCCCACCTCGACGCCGTCCATCATTTGGTAAAAACCTCGGCCCGTGACGCCGCCGAGCACGCGATCGGCCGGAATGCGCAGGCCGTCCATGATCAGTTCGGTGGTGTCGACGCCCTTGTAGCCCATCTTGTCGATCTTCCCGGGGATGGTGAGGCCGGGGCGGACCTCACCGAAACCGGGCTCCTTCTCCACCAGGAAGGTCGTCATCGACTTGTGCGGCTTGGCGGCCGCCTCCTCGGGGGAGTGTCCTTCGTCACTTCGGACGAGAACGGCGACCAGACTTGACGTCCCGCCGTTCGTCAGCCACATCTTCTGACCGTTCAGGACGTACTCGTCACCGTCCTTGACCGCCTTGGACGTGATGGCCGACACATCGGAACCCAGGCCCGGCTCCGACATGGAGAACGCGCCCCGGACGTCACCCGCCGCCATCCGCGGCAGGAAGTGCTCCTTCTGCTCCCGCGTGCCGTGCTGCTTGAGCATGTAGGCCACGATGAAGTGGGTGTTGATGATGCCGGACACCGACATCCACCCGCGGGCGATCTCCTCCACGCACAGCGCGTACGTCAGGAGCGACTCGCCCAGACCGCCGTACTCCTCCGGGATCATGAGCCCGAACAGGCCCAACTCCTTGAGGCCGTCGACGATCTGCTGCGGGTACTCGTCGCGGTGCTCCAGCTCGGTGGCGACCGGGATGATCTCCTTGTCCACGAAGTCGCGGACGGTGGAGAGGATTTCCTGCTGGATGTCGGTCAGACCGGCGGTCTGGGCGAGGCGTGCCATCGGGCTCAGCCCTCCTGAAGTTCCGGGCGGCCGGGCTGTTCGCCGCCGCGCTCCTTGATGTACGTCTCGGTCGGCACCATGACCTTGCGGCGGAACACGCAGACCAGCGTGCCGTCCTGCTTGTAGCCCTTGGTCTCGACGTGGACGATCCCGCGGTCGTTCTTCGACTTCGACGGCCACTTGTCCAGCACGGTCGTCTGGCCGTAGATCGTGTCGCCGTGGAAGGTCGGCGCCACGTGCTTGAGCGACTCGATCTCCAGGTTGGCGATCGCCTTCCCGGAGACGTCCGGGACGCTCATGCCGAGCAGCAGCGAGTAGATGTAGTTGCCCACGACGACGTTCTTGCCGAAGTCCGTGGTCTTCTCGGCGTAGTTGGTGTCCATGTGGAGCGGGTGGTGGTTCATGGTGAGGAGACAGAACAGGTGGTCGTCGTACTCCGTGACCGTCTTCCCGGGCCAGTGCTTGTAGACCGCCCCGACCTCGAACTCCTCGTAGGTGCGCCCGAACTGCATGGCCTCACGCCTCCGGAATCTCGAACTTGCTGGTGCGCCGCATGCCGGCCGCCCGCCCCTTGCCGGAGATGACCAGCGCCATCTTGCGGCTGGCCTCGTCGATCATCTCGTCGCCGAGCATCGCGGAGCCCTTCTTGCCGCCGGCCTCGGACGTGCACCAGTCGTACGCGTCCAGGATCAGCTCGGCGTGGTCGAAGTCCTCCTGCGACGGCGAGAAGATCTCGTTGGACGCCTCGACCTGCCCCGGGTGCAGCACCCACTTGCCGTCGAAGCCGAGCGCGGCGGCGCGCTGCGCGACCTCGCGGTAGCCGTCGACGTTGCGGATCTGGAGGTAGGGGCCGTCGATCGCCTGGAGGTCGTTGGCGCGGGCCGCCATCAGGATCTTCATCAGGATGTAGTGGTAGGCGTCCGCCGGGTAGCCGGGCGGCTGCTCACCGACGACCAGCGACTTCATGTTGATCGACGCCATGAAGTCGGCCGGGCCGAAGATGATCGTCTCGACGCGCTGGGAGGCCGTCGCGATCTCGTTGACGTTGTTCAGGCCCTGCGCGTTCTCGATCTGCGCCTCGATGCCGATCTTCCCGACCTCGAAGCCCATCGTCTTCTCGATCTGGGTGAGCAGCAGGTCCAGGGCGACGATCTGCTGGGCCGTCTGCACCTTCGGCAGCATGATGCAGTCGAGGTTCTGCCCGGCGCCCTCGACGACGGTCACGACATCGCGGTACGTCCACTCCGTCGTCCAGTCGTTCACGCGGACCACACGCGTCTTGCCGGTCCAGTCGCCCTCGTTGAGGAACTTCACGATGGTGTGCCGCGCCTCGGGCTTGGCGAGGGGGGCGCACGCGTCCTCCAGGTCCAGGAAGACCTGGTCCGCCGGGAGGCCCTGCGCCTTCTCCAGGAAGCGGGGGTTGCTTCCCGGCACCGCGAGACACGAGCGGCGGGGACGCAGACGGTTGACGGTCATGCGGGGACCTCCAGGGGGTCGAGCTTGTTCGCTTTCCGGATCTCGTCGACGATGCGGCCGATGATCCCGGTGATGTCGAAGTCCTTCGGGGTGAAGACGGCGGCCACTCCGGCGGCCCGGAGCTGCTCGGCGTCCCCATTCGGGATGATGCCACCGGCGATCACCGGGATATCTGTGGCACCGGCCACATGGAGCCGCTCCAGCACGTCCGGCACCAACTGCGCGTGCGAGCCGGACAGGATGGACAGCCCGACCGCGTGCACGTCCTCCGCGAGCGCCGCGTCCACGATCTGCTCCGGGGTGAGCCGGATGCCCTGGTAGACCACCTCGAACCCGGCGTCACGCGCGCGGACGGCGATCTGCTCGGCGCCGTTGGAGTGCCCGTCCAGGCCCGGCTTGCCGACCAGGAAGCGCAGCTTGCCCACGCCCATGTCCTTCGCCGTCGCCTCGACCTTGCGGCGCACCTCGGCGAGCGGCGAGCCCTCCTCGGCGGGCACCGCGACGGGCGCCGAGGAGACGCCCGTGGGCGCGCGGAACTCGCCGAACACCTCGCGCAGCGCCCCGGCCCACTCGCCGGTCGTCACGCCGGCGCGGGCGCACTCCAGGGTGGCCTCCATGAGGTTGCCGGTGCCCTTCGCGGCCTCCTTCAGCCGCTCCAGCGCCTTGCACGGGCGCGGGTGGTTGAAGGGCGGCTGGTAGCGGGTGTCCCGCCAGGCCGCCAGGCCCGAGATCACCCGGGCCTCGACCGCCGGGTCCACCGTCTGGATCGCGGTGTCCAGGTCGGACGTCAGCGGGTTGGGCTCGGTGGTCTCGAAGACGTTGACGCCGATGATCTTCTCCTGGCCGGACTCGATCCGGGCCCGGCGCTCGGCGTGCGAGGAGACCAGCTGCGACTTCAGGTAGCCGGACTCGACGGCGGCCATCGCGCCGCCCATCTCCTGGATCCGCTCCATCTCGGCCAGGGACTCCTCGACGAGCTGGGCGACCTTCGCCTCGACGACGTGCGAGCCGTCGAAGATGTCCTCGTACTCCAGCAGGTCGCTCTCCAGGGCGAGCACCTGCTGGATGCGCAGCGACCACTGCTGGTCCCAGGGCCGGGGCAGGCCCAGCGCCTCGTTCCAGGCCGGGAGCTGGACGGCACGCGCGCGTGCGTCCTTGGAGAGGGTCACGGCCAGCATCTCCAGGACGATCCGCTGGACGTTGTTCTCCGGCTGCGCCTCGGTCAGGCCGAGCGAGTTGACCTGGACGCCGTAGCGGAAGCGGCGCTGCTTGGGGTTCTCGATGCCGTAGCGCTCGCGGGTGACCTGGTCCCAGATGCGGCCGAAGGCGCGCATCTTGCACATCTCCTCGATGAACCGGACGCCCGCGTTCACGAAGAACGAGATCCGGGCGACGACGTCACCGAACTTCTCGGCGGGCACCTGACCGGAGTCGCGCACCGCGTCCAGCACCGCGATCGCCGTCGACATGGCGTACGCGATCTCCTGGACCGGCGTGGCCCCGGCCTCCTGCAGGTGGTAGCTGCAGATGTTGATCGGGTTCCACTTGGGGATGTGGGAGACCGTGTACGCGATCATGTCGGTCGTCAGCCGGAGCGAGGGTCCCGGCGGGAACACATGGGTGCCCCGTGACAGGTACTCCTTGACGATGTCGTTCTGGGTCGTGCCCTGGAGCCGGGTGATGTCGGCGCCCTGCTCCTCGGCGACGACCTGGTAGAGCGCCAGCAGCCACATGGCGGTGGCGTTGATCGTCATCGAGGTGTTCATCTGCTCCAGGGGGATGTCCTGGAACAGCCGCCGCATGTCACCGAGATGGGCCACCGGCACCCCGACCCGGCCGACCTCGCCGCGGGCGAGGATGTGGTCGGAGTCGTAGCCGGTCTGGGTCGGCAGGTCGAACGCGACCGACAGACCGGTCTGGCCCTTGGCGAGGTTGCGCCGGTACAGCTCGTTGGACGCCTCGGCCGTGGAGTGACCGGCATACGTGCGCATGAGCCACGGCCGGTCCTTCTCCTTCTGCGCCCGCGGCGCGGACTCCGTCGCCACGTCGGCGTTCTGACGCTCAGTCATCTATGACCCCGGGTGTCTCAGATGTTGCGGAAGCGGTTGATGGCGTCGATGTGCCGGGCGCGCATCTCCTCGTCGCGCACGCCGAGACCTTCCTCGGGGGCCAGGCAGAGCACGCCGACCTTGCCCTGGTGGAGGTTGCGGTGCACGTCGAAGGCCGCCTGGCCGGTGTCCTCCAGGGAGTACACCTTGGACAGGGTCGGGTGGATCTTTCCCTTCGCGATCAGCCGGTTGGCCTCCCAGGCCTCGCGGTAGTTGGCGAAGTGCGAGCCGATGATCCGCTTCAGCGACATCCACAGGTAGCGGTTGTCGTACTCGTGCATGTAGCCCGAGGTCGAGGCGCAGGTGGTGATGGTGCCGCCCTTGCGGGTGACGAAGACGGAGGCGCCGAAGGTCTCGCGGCCCGGGTGCTCGAAGACGATGTCGATGTCCTCGCCGCCGGTCAGCTCGCGGATGCGCTTGCCGAACCGCTTCCACTCCTTGGGGTCCTGGGTCTGCTCGTCCTTCCAGAACCGGTAGCCCTCGGCGTTGCGGTCGATGATCGCCTCGGCGCCCATGGACCGGCAGATGTCCGCCTTCTGGTCGCTGGAGACGACACAGATCGGGTTGGCGCCGCCCGCGAGCGCGAACTGCGTGGCGTAGGAGCCGAGTCCGCCGCTCGCGCCCCAGATCAGGACGTTGTCGCCCTGCTTCATGCCGGCGCCGTTGCGGGAGACCAGCTGCCGGTAGGCGGTGGAGTTGACCAGGCCCGGGGCGGCGGCCTCCTCCCAGCTGAGGTGGTCCGGCTTGGGCATCAGCTGGTTGGACTTGACCAGCGCGACCTCGGCGAGACCGCCGAAGTTGGTCTCGAAGCCCCAGATGCGCTGCTCGGGGTCGAGCATCGTGTCGTTGTGGCCGTCGGACGACTCCATCTCGACGGACAGACAGTGCGCGACGACCTCGTCACCGGGCTTCCAGGCGTTCACGCCGGGGCCGGTGCGCAGGACGACGCCCGCGAGGTCGGAGCCGATGATGTGGTAGGGCAGGTCGTGCCGCTTGGCCAGGTCGTTGGTGCGGCCGTAGCGCTCCAGGAACCCGAAGGTGGAGAGCGGCTCGAAGATCGAGGTCCACACCGAGTTGTAGTTGACACTCGATGCCATGACGGCGACCAGGGCCTCGCCCGGGCCGAGTTCGGGCACCGGCACGTCGTCCAGGTGGATCGACGTGCGCGGGTCCTTGTCGCGGGACTCCAGCCCCGCGAACATCTCGGTCTCGTCCTTGTGCACGGTGATCGCGCGGTACGACTCGGGCAGCGGCAGGGCGGCGAAGTCGGCCGGGGTCGAGTCCGGCGACTGGATCGCTTCCAGGATGTCCTTGGTGGTCACGGTGTTGCCTCCGGCGATACGCGCCCTGAGGGAGGGGCGCTGAGGGTTACGTCGGTGCCGTCGGTTCGGCGGTTGATTGCGGTGCGGCAGCGCTTTGTGGCGCGGGAGGTTGCCTGTGACGCAGGCGTCCGGGCGGGCAGGTCGATGACTTGCTGGGACAGCCGGCGTGCGCATGGTCTCTGCACGCCGGCCGCCCGGACTCCTTCAACGTATGACACCGCGTGTCACCCCGCAAGGCACTGAGTGCCAGAGATTGCTCTCAGGTGAAATCTTTACGTAACAAATGAGCGATGATCGATCGAACGGGGTGGGAAAGGTGCCTGAAAAGCGCCTCTGACATGGCAAAACGGCCACCCCGAAGGGTGGCCGTCATCACAGGGAGGGGAGGGGCTCGGTGGGGCTCAGCGGTCCTTGAGGGCCTCTTCGATGGTCCGCATGACCTCGTCCAGCGGCGCGTCCGTGCGCGCGACCGCCACCAGGACCTCGCCCTGGGCGGAGACCGTCGCGGCCGACGGCACCGGGGCGCCGGCGCCCGAACGGCCCGCCCCTATGCCCGTCCCGAAGGTCTTGCGGACGATCGCGAACGCGTGGTCCAGCTGCGTCTCGACGTCGCCCTGGCCGCCGGCCCGCAGCCAG
The DNA here is from genome assembly GCF_044747265.1 of Streptomyces sp. NPDC090106. Classification (NCBI taxonomy): domain Bacteria; kingdom Bacillati; phylum Actinomycetota; class Actinomycetes; order Kitasatosporales; family Streptomycetaceae; genus Streptomyces; species Streptomyces sp. NPDC090106. The sequence goes on from NZ_JBIVDS010000006.1 coordinate 491,050, forward strand.
CGCCGCAGCACGTGGTTGTGGGCGGTGACCACCGCGGACGCGGCGACCTCCGCCAGCAGCGGATCGTCGTTGGCGTCGTCGTCGTGCGCGTGCTCGTCGAAGTGGCCGAGGAGGTAGCGGGTGAAGAGCCGTTCGTAGCGGGCCACCGACGCGATCTCCGCCTCGCGCAGGGTGGGCACCTCGCGGGTCAGCTTGTAGCGGGCGACCGAGATCTCCGGCCGGGCCGCGTACATCCGCATGACCTCCTTGATGCCGTTGCACACCGTGTCGAGCGGGTGCTCGTGCGGGGGAGCCGCGTTGAGCACGGCCTCCGCACGGATCAGGGTGTCGTCGTGGTCCGGGAAGATCGCCTCTTCCTTGGAGCGGAAGTGGCGGAAGAAGGTGCGCCGCGCGACCCCGGCCCGGGCCGCGATCTCGTCGACGGTGGTCGCCTCGTACCCCTTCGTGGCGAACAGTTCCATCGCCGCCGCCGCCAGTTCGCGGCGCATCTTGAGCCGCTGGGCCGCCGCGCGACTGCCCGCGGCACTTTCCGGCGCGTCGGGCGTGGCGGGGGTACGTGAGGACCTGGCGGGCTGGGGCATGACCCGAACGTACTGCATCGGCGCAGGTTGGCGCTCATGTCCGGGGATCCCGGGGCCCTCGGGGCACCCCCCGCCCGCGCGGAGCGGGGGGTGCGCGGTGGGGTCGAGCAGCCCGCCCCAGTCCTCACGGCGCCCGGACCGGTCGCCGACGCGGTCAGCGGCGGGCATATTCGCGGAAACCCCGGCCCGTCTTGCGGCCGAGGCAGCCCGCGGCCACCAGGTGCTCCAGGAGGGGCGCGGGGGCGAGACCCGGGTCGCGGAACTCGCGGTGCAGGACCTTCTCGATGGCGAGCGAGACGTCGAGACCGACGACGTCCAGCAGCTCGAAGGGCCCCATCGGGTAGCCGCCGCCGAGCTTCATCGCGGCGTCGATGTCGTCCAGGGAGGCGTAGTGCTCCTGGACCATCTTCACCGCGTTGTTCAGATACGGGAACAGCAGCGCGTTCACGATGAACCCGGCGCGGTCGCCGCAGTCCACGGCGTGCTTCCTGATCCGGCCGCAGACCTCGCGGACCGTCGCGTGCACGTCCTCGGCGGTCAGCACCGTGCGGACGACCTCGACGAGCTTCATCGCGGGCGCCGGGTTGAAGAAGTGCATGCCGATCACGTCCTGGGGACGGGAGGTGGCCCGCGCGCAGGCGACGACCGGGAGGGAGGAGGTCGTGGTGGCCAGCACCGCGCCCGGCTTGCAGACCTTGTCGAGCGCCTGGAAGAGCTGGCGCTTGATCTCCAGGTCCTCGGCGACCGCCTCGACGGCCAGGTCGACGTCCGCGAACGCCTCGTACGAGCCCGCGGGGGTGACCAGCTCCAGGGTCGCGGCGGCGGCCTCGGCCGTCATCCGGCCCTTGCCGACGGACCGTGCGAGGGACGTGCCGATCCGGGCCTTGGCGGCCTCCGCCTTCTCCTCGCTGCGGGCGGCGAGGACGACCGCGTACCCGGCCTTGGCGAAGACCTCGGCGATCCCGGACGCCATGGTGCCGGAGCCCGCGACACCCACGGAACGGACCGTACGGCCCGCCGTGCCGGAACCGGCGGCGGACGGCGTCGCGGCGTCGGCCACGACCGTCGCGCTGCCCGGGGCCTCGTACGTGTAGAAGCCGCGGCCCGACTTACGGCCCGTCAGCCCCGCCTCGCTGAGCTGCTTCAGGATCGGCGCGGGCGCGTGCAGCCGGTCCTGGGACTCGGTGTACATGGCGTCCAGGACGGTCCGCGCGGTGTCGATGCCGATCAGGTCCAGCAGCGCGAGGGGGCCCATCGGCAGACCGCAGCCGAGCCGCATCGCCGCGTCGATGTCCTCGCGGGAGGCGTACTTCGCCTCGTACATCGCGGCGGCCTGGTTGAGGTACCCGAACAGCAGCCCGTCCGCGACGAACCCGGGCCGGTCGCCGACCGCGACGGGCTCCTTGCCGAGGTCGAGCGCGAGGTCGGTGACGGCGGTGACGGCGGCCGGCGCGGTGAGCACCGAGGAGACGACCTCGACCAGCTTCATCGCGGGCGCCGGGTTGAAGAAGTGCAGGCCGAGAACCCGTTCGGGGCGGGCCGAGTCGGCGGCGAGCCGGGTCACCGACAGCGCGTTGGTGCCGGTCGCGAGAATCGTCTCCGGCCGCACGATGCCGTCGAGTTCACGGAAGATCTGATGCTTGATCTCGTACGACTCCGGCGCGACCTCGATGACGAGATCCGCCTCGGCTGCGGTTGCCAGGTCGGTGGAGGTGCGGACCCGGGCGAGGATGTCCGCCCGTTCCTCGCCGGTCAGCCGGCCGCGCTCCACGGCCCGCGCGGTCGAGGACTCCAGGGCGGTGACGGCCTGGCCGGCGGCGGCCTCGCTGATGTCGATGCCGATGACCGTGCGGCCGGCCTTGGCGAGGACCTCGGCGATGCCGGTGCCCATGGTGCCGAGGCCGACGACGGCGACGGTCCGGATCGGGGACAGAGGGGTGTCGGACGACAGGTCGGACAGGGGAGCGGCCATCGCGGGACTCCAGGAATGAGGGTGACGACTGGGAGCGCGACCCGGTGCGCCGAAGGGGCGCACCGGGTGCGGAGAGACACGGGTGCAGCGGATGCGATGCGGGTGGTGCCGGGCTACTGGCGCACACGCCCGGGATGCCGTCGCCGCGAGCGCGCACACGCTCGGACGGACGGTGGGAATCGACCGGCTCTGTCCCGAAGCCACGTCGTACATCAGGTACTTGGCGTACCGAACCGACTGCTCTCCCGGCGGCTGCGTCACCAGGCCGCCGAGAGGAAGTTCCACGAGTGGGTAACTCGCTCGATTGAGCTTAACCGGCGGGTAACGAGCGCGCCACCCCCTGGGCTTTGTGATGTACGCCCCAGGCGCGGGCGACCCGCCTAGGCTGCGTGTCATGGACGAAGAGTTGCGATCGCTCACGGAGCGCTTACGGCAGGAGTCCGGGAAACCGGAGGCGTACGAGCGTCTGGAGGCGACCGGGGACCTGGACGAACTGGCGTCGGTGCTGACCGCGCCGGGGCAGCCGCTGTGGGCCCGGGAACTGGCGGCCTTCCGGCTCGGGGTGGCGGGGGACCGGCGTGCCTTCGAGTCCCTCGTCCTGTTCCTGAACCACCGTGACCCCGCGCGCTGCGTCTCCGCCGCCCATGCCCTGGCCCGCCTCGGCGACCCGCGCACGGCGCGCGCCGCCGCCGCGCTCGCGACCAACGAACTCCGCGTCGCCTACGCCCTCGTCCCGGTCCGGCTCCTCGCCGACCTGGGGGCGCCCGAGTCGGTCCCCGCCCTCATCACCACCCTGGAACGCCGGCTGACCCCGCACGACCCCTACCGCCGCGTGGCCCTCGCCTGTGTCGAGGGCCTCGGCTCCCTGGGCGACACCCGGGCCAGACCGGTCCTGACCGAGGCCCTGGCCCACCCGTCCCTGGCGGAGGCGGCGGTCCACGCCCTGGCGCGGATCCCGGCTCAACGCTGACCGGACGGCTCCCGGACGTACCGCTCCGCGAGGGACGCGGGAGATGGCGCTCGGTTCACGTCGAGGGGGCTCCATGGTGTGCAGGACCGAGGGGGAGGGGCGATCGGCGGCGAAGCGCAACGGTGCGGCTTCCCGGACATGGGTGCGTCCCCGTGCCTTTGACGCGTGGGCAGGGAGAGCACATGTATGGCGCACAGTCGCGCAGTCGGCTTCTGAAGGGCGCGGCTCACCGGCCTTTCAAAGGGGGCAGCCCCCTTGGGGATGCCCCCGCCCCGCTCGGTGACGGGCTTCGTCGCTCTCTCGTCAACTGCTGAGGCTCTTCCCGCGCCTCCCAGCCTCCCGCGCCCCATGGCCGCAGCCGGCGAGCGCCATGTCGCGGATCTGGGCGCCGGTCACGGTGACACGATCGCGAAGGCCTCGATCTCCATCAGGAACTCGGGGCGGATCAGCGCGGCGACCTGGACGGCCGAGGCGGCGGGGAGGCGGTCGTCGGGGATGTGGGCGGTGCGGGCCTCGCGGACGGCCGGCATATGGGCCATGTCCGTGACGAAGTAGGTGAGTTTGACGACGTCGTCGAAGGTCGCGCCCGCGGAGGCGAGGCAGCGGCGGAGGTTCTCGAAGACCTGGCGGGCCTGTGCCGCCGGGTCGTTCTCGCCGACGAGGCCGCCGTGCTCGTCCAGGGCGAGCTGGCCGGAGACCGCGACGAAGCGGCCGGTGCCCAGGACGACATGTGTGTACTGGGAGGCGGGCGCGAGCCCGTCGGGGGCGGGGATCCTGGTCAGCTCACTCATGGCTCCATGGTGGACCATGGGTCTGACACCCCGCCCCCGACAGGGGGTTCAGCCGCGGAAGCCGAGCATCCCGTGCAGCGTCGAGGCCCGCGCCGACGGTGAGGCCGCCGCGGAGGCCGGCGGCTTCGGGTCGGGCAGCGCGTCGCACACCGCGTCGGCCTCGCCGGCGCCGCGCGGCACCGTGCCGTCGGTGAGATACGCCGCCAGGTGCTTGTCCAGGCAGACGTTCCCGCTGAGCGAGATCCCGTGGTTCCCGCCGCCCTGCTCGACCACCAGGCTGGAGCCCTTGAGCAAGCGGTGCATGGTCGCGCCGCCCTCGTACGGGGTGGCCGCGTCGTTCGTCGCCTGGAACAGCAGCACCGGCGGCAGATGGCCGTTGGCCACGTTCACCGGTCGCTGCGCGTTCGTCGGCCAGAACGCGCACGGCGCGTTGTACCAGGCGTTGTTCCAGGTCAGGAACGGTGCCTTCTTGTACGCCGCCCAGTTGTCGTTGCGCCACTGGCTCCAGTCGCGCGGCCAGGACGCGTCACGGCACTGCACCGAGGTGTAGACGCTGTAGCCGTTGTCGCCCGAGGCGTCGACGGCGGCGAAGCTCTCGTACGCCTCCACCAGCGGATCGGCGTTCTTGCCGTTCACGTACGCGGAGAACGCCTCCGCGAGGTACGGCCAGTAGCCGTTGTAGTAGCCGCCCGGCAGGAAGGTGTCCTCCAGCTCGGCCGGGCCCACCTTGCCGCCCGCCGCCTTCTTGGCGACGGCCGCCCGCATCGCGTACCACTTCGCCTCGACCTTCGCCGGATCGGTGCCCAGCTTGTACGTCGTGTCGTACTTGGCGACCCAGGCCATGAACGCGAGGTGGCGGTCGTTGAAGGCGTAGTCCTGGTCGAGGTTGTCGTCGTACCAGACACCCGTCGGGTCGACGATGGAGTCCAGGACCAGCCGGCGCACCCGCTCCGGGAAGAGCTTCGCGTAGACCGCGCCCAGATAGGTGCCGTAGGAGTAACCGAAGTAGTTGATCTTCTTGGAGCCGGTCGCCGCACGGATCGAGTCCATGTCCCGCACGGTCTGCACCGTGTTGATGTACGGCAGCACATCGGCGTACTTCTTGCCGCAGGCGGCGGCGAACGCCTTGGCGCGGCTCAGGTTCGCCTTCTCGACCGCCGCGGTCACCGGCACCGAGTCCGGCCGCACCGGGTCGAAGTGCCCCGGCTTGCAGTCCAGCGCCGGCTTGCTCGCGCCCACGCCGCGCGGGTCGAAGCCGATCACGTCGTACTGCGCCGCGACCGCCTTGGGCAGCGAGGAGGCGACGAAACCGGCGAGCGAGAGGCCGCTGCCGCCGGGGCCGCCGGGGTTGACCAGGAGCGGGCCCTGGTACGTGGCGGCGGTGTGCGGGACGCGCGACAGGGCGAGGGTGATCTGCCGCCCGCGCGGGTCGTCGTGGTCGAGCGGGACCTTGAGGGACGCGCACTGGAGCGTCGGATAGTCCGTGGTGCCGCACTTCTTCCACGTGAGTCTCGTGACCGCGGCGGTCCCCGCGGCCCGCGGGGTGCTCGCGTCGGCGGGGAGCGCGGTGACGGACCCGGCCAGGACGGCGGCGGCGCCGCACAGCACGGCTGCGCGTTTTCTCATGAAGTCCTCCCAGGACGGAGGTTGCCCGGACCGTGAGTGCCACGGTCCACGGCGCATCGTCCCGGAAAGCACGCCCGGAAGAACGCGTTCTGGCGAGACATGACCCGATTGGGCCGCCGTTTGCCCCCGAACGCTCTCAGATCAGCGTCAGTTGGGTTCCTCCGGGCGCTTCGGACGCCTCGGGCCCGGCCGGCTCGGGTTCCCGGATCCGGCGCGGCATGCCGTCCCCGGCGGGGCCGATGCCGTACTCCCCGGCCAGCTCGTGGACCTGCCGGGTGACGCGGCGCTGGTACCACTTCGGGGCGTAGGCGCCCTCCGCGTACAGGCGCTCGTAGCGGCGCACCAGGTACGGGTGGTGCCGGGCCAGCCAGGCCATGAACCACTCCCGCGCGCCGGGCCGCAGGTGCAGCACCAGCGGGGTCACCGAGGTCGCCCCGGCCGCCGCGATCGCCCGTACGGTGGCGCGCAGTTGGGCCGGTTCGTCGCTCAGGAACGGGATGACCGGCGCCATCAGCACACCGCACCCGATGCCGTGCTCGGCGAGCGTGCGGACGACGTCCAGGCGGCGTTCCGGCGAGGGCGTGCCCGGCTCGACGCTGCGCCACAGGACCGGGTCGGTGAAGCCGACCGAGACGCTGATCCCTACGTCGGTGACCGCGTGCGCCTGCTTGAGCAGGTCGAGGTCGCGCAGGATCAGCGTGCCCTTGGTCAGGATCGAGAACGGGTTCGCGTGGTCGCGCAGGGCGCCGATGATCCCCGGCATCAGGCCGTAGCGGCCCTCCGCGCGCTGGTAGCAGTCGACGTTGGTGCCCATCGCTATGTGCTCGCCCTGCCAGCGGCGGGAGCCGAGCTGGCGGCGCAGCAGCTCCGGCGCGTTCACCTTCACCACGATCTGCGAGTCGAAGCCGAGCCCGGTGTCGAGGTCCAGATAGCTGTGGGTCCTGCGGGCGAAGCAGTACACGCACGCGTGCGTGCAGCCGCGGTAGGGGTTCACCGTCCACTGGAAGGACATCCGGGAGACCGCGGGCACCCGGTTGATGATCGAACGGGCTCTGATCTCGTGAAACGTGACGCCGGCGAACTCGGGCGTGTCGAACGTCCGGCGGGTCACGGAGTCGGCCCCGAACAGGGCGGTGTCGGCCCGGCCGTGTTCGGCGGGCTCGGTGAGGTTCTCCCAGCGCATGAGGCCTCCTCGGTAGCACTGCCCCCAGAATAGAACACATGTTCCCTTGATCGTGCGACCCCGATTTTGGCGGCATGGCGCGGGGGTGGTTGGCTTGGCCCGGCACCCGAAACCGAAGGTCCTGGAGGAGTTCAATGGCGCAGGTCGAGGCCACTACGGAGCGCGTCGTCGCCGCGGACGCCGAGACGGTGTTCGACACCCTGGCCGACTACAGCGGCACCCGCGCGAAGCTGCTCCCCGAGCACTTCAGCGAGTACGAGGTGCGCGAGGGCGGCGACGGCGAGGGCACCCTCGTCCACTGGAAGCTCCAGGCCACCAGCAAGCGGGTGCGCGACTGCCTCCTGGAGGTCAGCGAGCCCACCGACGGTGAACTGGTCGAGAAGGACCGCAACTCCTCCATGGTGACCACCTGGCGGGTCACCCCGGCCGGCGAGGGCAAGTCCCGTGTCGTCGTCACCACCGTCTGGAACGGCGCCGGCGGCATCGGCGGCTTCTTCGAGAAGACGTTCGCCCCCAAGGGCCTCGGCCGGATCTACGACGAGGTGCTCGCCAAGCTCGCCGCCGAGGTCGAGAGCTAAGTCCCGCACCACCGCCGGGCGTTGATCTCCGGCCTCGTCCCTCACCGGATCGAGTGGATCTCCGTCCGTCGGCCTGATCTGCCGTAACTCGTCGCGCTTGCTCGTAGTTGTCGCATTAAGCGGGAATTGTGCGGGCGCGACGAGGGAGCGGTACGTGGGCGGGACCACGCTGGTGCGGGACGAACTGCGCGACGGACGGAGCGGACCCGCCCCGGACTCCCCGCCCGTCCCCGGCCCCGCGCCGGCCGGCCCCGGCGAACTCGGCCCGCGCCGCGTCCGGTTGGTCTTCATCGGGCTGATGCTCGCGCTGCTCCTCGCCGCGCTGGAGCAGATGATCGTCGCCACCGCGCTCCCGAAGATCGTCGGTGAGCTGCACGGCCTGGACAAGATGTCCTGGGCGATCACCGCCTATCTGCTCACCGCCACCGTCGGCCTGCCGGTCTACGGCAAACTCGGCGATCTCCTCGGCCGCAAGGGCGTCTTCCAGTTCGCCATCGTCGTCTTCGTCATCGGCTCCGCCCTCGCGGGCCGCGCCACGAGCATGGACCAGCTCATCGCCTTCCGCGCGGTCCAGGGCGTCGGCGCGGGTGGGCTCATGATCGGCGTGCAGGCGATCATCGCCGACATCGTCCCGCCCCGCGAACGCGGCCGGTTCATGGGCCTCATCGGCGCGGCGTTCGGTCTCGCCTCCGTCGCCGGACCCCTGCTCGGCGGCTACTTCACCGACCACCTCTCCTGGCGCTGGTGCTTCTACTTCAACGTCCCCTTCGGCCTGGTCACCCTCGCCGTCGTCACCGTCGTGCTGAAGCTGCCCAAGCCGCAGGGGCGGCCCCGGCTCGACGTCCTCGGCGCGCTGCTGCTGGCCGCCGCCTCCACCTGCCTGGTCCTGCTGACCAGTTGGGGCGGCACCGAGTACGCCTGGGGGTCCCGCACGATCCTCGGACTCGGCGCGGGCGCCGTCGCCGCCACCGTCCTCTTCCTCGTCGCCGAGCACCACGCCCCCGAACCCCTCATCCCGCTGCGGCTGTTCAGGGACTCCGTGTTCAACACCACCGCCCTGATCGGCCTGGTGGTCGGCGTCGCCCTCTTCGGCGCCGCCAGCTATCTGCCCACCTTCCTGCAGATGGTGGACGGCGCGAGCGCCACCGAGTCCGGACTGCTCATGCTGCCCATGATGGGCGGCATCGTCGGCGCCTCCATCCTCTCCGGCCAGCTCATCAGCCACACCGGCCGCTACCGGATCTGGCCCGTCCTCGGCGGCGCCCTGTCCGTCCTCGGCATGTGGCTGCTGTCCCGCCTTGAGGCCGACACGCCCCGGCTGCACTACAGCCTCTGGATGGCCGTCCTCGGCGCCGGCATCGGCATGGTGATGCCCGTCCTCGTCCTCGCCGTGCAGAACTCCGTGCGCCCCGCCGACCTCGGCACCGCCACCAGCGCCAACAACTACTTCCGGCAGATCGGCGGCAGCGTGGGCGCCGCCGTCTTCGGCACCCTCTTCGCCGACCGGCTCACCGACGCCCTCGCCCGGCGCCTGCCCGCGCGGGAAGGGCTGCCCGACGCCGAGGCCATCACCCCGCAGCTCGTCCACGCCCTGCCGCCGCGCCTGCGGGACGCCTACATCCAGGCGTACGCCGACGCCATGCCGCGGATCTTCCTCTACCTGGTGCCCGTCCTCGTCCTCGGCCTGCTCATCGCCTTCTTCCTCAAGGAGAAACCCCTGATGACCCATGACGCCGCCGAGACCGGGCCCGCGGACCTCGACACCTCCCTCAACGCCCCCGTCCCGCAGGCCCGTTCGCCGCACGGCGCCGGATTCCCCGTCCGGGGCACGGTCCAGCACCCCGACACCACCGTCGTCCCGCGCGCCGCGCTCACCCTCATCGACGCCGCCGGAACGCAGGTCGGCCGGGGCGCCAGCGGCGAGGACGGGCGGTACGCGCTCGCCACGCCCGGCCAGGGAACCTACGTCCTGATCGCCGCGGCGGGCGGACACCAGCCGCAGGCCGTCTCCGTCAGCGTCGGCGAGCACCCCGTCGATCTCGACATCGTCCTCGGCGGCACCGGACGCCTCGCGGGGACCGTCCTCACCGCCGACGGCGGCCCGGTGCGCGACGCCACCGTCACCCTCACCGACGCGTACGGCGAGGTCGTCGCCACCACCCGCAGCGGACACGAGGGCGGATACGTCGTCACCGAACTCGTCGCCGGCGAGTACACCCTGGCGGCCGGCGCCCCCACGTTCCGCCCGGCCGCCCTCCCGGTCACCGTCCGGGCCGCGCGCGAGACCCGCCAGGACATCGAGCTCGCGGGCGGCGCCGTCCTGCGCGGCACCGTGCGCGCTACCGGCGGACGCGCCGTCCAGGACGCGCGCGTGACCCTCCTCGACGCCGCGGGCAACGTCGTCGCGACCCTCACCACCGGCGCCGACGGGGCCTTCCGGTTCGCCGACCTGTCCTGCGGCGAGTACACCGTCATCGCCGCCGGGTACCCGCCGGTCGCCACCGTCCTCCAGGTCGCCGGCGGGGGGCGCACGGAGCGCGATCTCCAGCTCGGCCACGACGACTGACCCGCACCCGGCACCGCCCTCGGAGCGGGAACGCCCGTTCGGGAACGGATCGGACGCACCGGCGGAAAGACCGCTCACGCCCCCACCGCGCCCGCAAACGGCACTTTCCGTCCGGCCGGGCGCACAGGGGGCGTGCGCCGCGCGGACCGGCTCGGTCAATTCCCGTATTGCCGCACATCACAACCGGCCACGGTCGTACGGTGGAACGGTCGGCACAGATCTTGCGGAGCCGTGTGGAAAGAGGGCCTGGGGCATGGACCGTGGCAGTGAGAGGGGCGCACCTCTTGGCCGCGGCGCCGGGGACGGCGCGGCGGGCCGCATCCCGCTGGCCGTGGTCGTGGTCGACCGCGAGGGCCTGGTGTCCCACTGGAGCAGGGGCGCACGCCGGTTGTTCGGCGTCGCCAAGGAAGAGGCCATCGGCCGTCCCGCGGTCGACCTCCTCCCGGTCTCCGGCGCCCTGCCCGACGACGACGAACCGGAGCCCTACGCCGAGTTCGCCGCCTACGACGGCCTCGGCCCCGACCTGGAGAACTCCCTCGACGGCAGGCTCTCCTACCCGGCCGCCGGACGCGCCCGCCTCACCGTCGCCGACCGCGGCAGGCTCGACGTCCTGTGGTGGGCCTACCCGCTGATCGGCCCCGGCTCCGAACGGCTGCTGGTGCTCGCCGCCGACACCGACGCCCTCGGCGTGGACGACGCCGAGGACGAGATCGCCGTCGAGCGCATCGCACCCGCCTTCGCCCTGCACACCGACTTCCCCGGCGCCGAGGAACTGGCCCGCAGGCTCCCCGAGATCCTGCCCAGCATGAGCGTCGACGAAGGCGCCCGGATCGTCTCGCAGGTCCTCGAACTGGGCTATCCGATCCTGGAGTTCAGCCAGAACGACCGGGTCCCGGTGACCCCCGACTGGGGCGTGCCCCGGCGCACCGAGCGCAAGGCGCGCCGGGAGCGGGCCGCGCGGGCCGCCGCCGAAGGGCTGTCCCTGCCGCCGGGCGACGCCGACGAGGTCGAGGACCTCGAGTACGCCGCCGTCCGCGAGCACCTGGAGTTCCTCAACGAGGTCAGCGGACGCATCGGCACCTCGCTCGACCTGTCTCGCACCATCATCGAGGTCAGCCGGGCCGTCGTGCCCCGCTTCACCGACGTCGCAGGCACCTATCTGCGCGAACAGGTCGTCGCCGGCGAGGGGTTCCCCGACGGCGTGCCGGACACCACCACGATGTGGCACCGGGTCGCCGTCGAGCACACCGACGAACCCGGCCGCTGGGACGACGTCGTGCCCGTCGGCGAGGCCATGCCGTTCCCGGCGCACACCCCGTTCTTCCAGTGCATGACCACCGGCGAACCCGTCCTCGTGCCGCGCATCGGCGAGGAGCTGGGGCACGCGATCGCCGCGCAGTTCGAGAAGCGCGACATCCGGCCGCTGATCACCCACCGCTCGATGCTGGTCGTGCCGCTCAAGGCCCGCAACGTGGTGCTCGGGTTCATGATCCTGCTGCGTCACCCGGAGCGGCCCGTCTTCAACGACATGGACCGGGTCACCGGCGCCGAACTCGCCGCCCGCGCGGGCCTGGTGCTCGACAACGCGCGCATGTACACCTACCAGGAGTCCGTCGCCGAGACCCTCCAGGACAGCATGCTGCCGCACATCCCGCCGCGCATGGCGGGCTGCGACATCGCCACCCGCTATCTGCCCGGCACCCTCCTCGGCCGGGTCGGCGGCGACTGGTTCGACTCCGTGAAACTGCCCGGCGCCCGCACCGCGCTCGTCGTCGGCGACGTCATGGGCCACGGCCTCAACTCCGCCGCGATGATGGGCCAGTTGCGCACCGCCGTCCAGACCATGGCCGCCATGGACCTGCCGCCCGCGCAACTGCTGCGCAACCTCGACGACCTCGCCCAGCGCCTCGGCGACACCTACCTCGCCACCTGCCTGTACGCCGTGTACGACCCGATCGCCGGCGAACTGCACATCGCCAACGCCGGGCACATCCCGCCCGTCCTGGTCCGCGCCGACGACGGCCGCAGCGAACTGCTCGACCTGCCCACCGGCGCCCCGATCGGCGTCGGCGGCGTGCCCTTCGAAGCCGTCCGCGTGTCGGTGGAGCCCGGCGACCGGATCGTGATGTGCACCGACGGACTCGTCGAGGTGCGCGGCGAGGACATCGGCGTCGGGCTCGCCACGCTGTGCGAGTCCGCCGCCCACCCCGCCGCGTCCATGGACGACGCCTGCGACACCATCATCCGCGCCCTCAACACCCGCGGCGGACGCAAGGACGACGTGGCCCTGCTGATGGCCCGCCTCAACGGCATCGTGTCCGACGACGTCGCCGAGACGCTCTTCCCCCTCGAACCGGCCGAGGTCGGCCGCGCCCGCGCGACGGTCCGCGAACAGCTCCACACCTGGGGGCTCGGCAAGCTCGCCGACACCACCGAACTCATGGTCAGCGAACTCGTCACCAACGCCGTACGCCACTCCCACGGCCGCCCCGTCCAGCTGCGCCTGGTGCGCGGCGACACCCTGCTGTGCGAGGTGGACGACGACGACCACGAGCTGCCCACCCTGCTCAACGCCAAGCCCACGGACGAGTTCGGGCGCGGTCTGCGGGTCGTCAGCACCCTCGCCCGGGAGTGGGGCACCAGCCGCACCGGCGCGGGCAAGACCGTCTGGTTCGAACTGACCCTGCCCCGCCGCTGATCCGCCCCGAGGGCGCGCCAGGGGCGCGCGAGGTACGGACGGCGTGCGTGAGACGCACGGGTGGTGAAGGAATGCGCCACCCGCTTGTCGCCATGACCCCGGCGCGATAGACCGTACTGGCCCGTCAGCTCGGTGACGGACCGCTACGCATCCCTGGGGAGTTGGGCATGAGCGTGACGAGTCGCTACCGCGACGCTTGGGAGAGTTTCTGGCGGGCGGCGCCGCAGGAGACGGGGGCGGTCTTCTGGGACGCGGAGCCCGCGCTGACCGCCGGACCCCATCTCGCCCTGTTCGAGCCCCGGTTGACCGACCCGGGCCTGCCCCTGGTCGACCTGGGCTGCGGCAACGGCACCCAGACCCGTTATCTCGCCGACCGGTTCCGGCGCGTCGTCGGCGTCGACCTGTCCGCCGCGGCCGTCGAGAAGGCCCAGCGGGGCGACCCCGCCGGGCAGGCGGCCTACCGGGTCCTCGACGCCGCCGAGAAGGGCGCCGCCGAGGCCCTGCACGCCGAACTCGGCGACGCCAACGTCTATATGCGGGGCGTCCTGCACCAGTGCGAGCCCGAGGACCGCCAGCCCCTGGTCGACGGCGTCGCGACCCTCGTCGGCTCGCGCGGCCGTGCCCTGCTCGTCGAACTGTCCGAGGCCGCGAAGCCGATCCTGCTCGGCCTGGCCCGGAGCCCCGACGGTCCGCCGCCGAAGCTCGCCCCGGTCCTCCGGCACGGCATCGCCCCCGGCGAGGTGTCCGACGACGCCGTGCCGGGCTATCTGGAAGCGGCCGGCCTCACCGTCGTCGCGAGCGGTGAACTGCCCCTGACGACAACGGAGTACGGGCCCGGCGGGGCGCGCATCGAACTGCCGTCGAGATGGCTGGTGGTGGGACGCGGCGCCTGACGGTCAGGGCGCGTCCCGCGCGGCCGGTTCCCGCGCCGCGACCGTGCGGACGTGCTCGCCGACGAGCTCCACGATCCGCGGGACGAGGGGCGCGGCGAAGTCGTGTCCCATCCCCGGGACGATCCGCAGCCGGGCGCCGGTGATCGCGTGGAGGGTGGCCGCGCCGCCGCTGGGATGCACCATGCGGTCGTCGTCGCCGTGCACGACGAGCGTCGGGGCCAGCACGCGCCGCAGCTCGGCCGTCCGGTCGCCGCTGACCCGGATCGCGGCGATCTGGCGGGACAGCCGGGCCCGCGGATCGACGCCGGCCTCCAGCCGGGCCTGCGAGGCGGTCACGCTCCGCCGGGCCTCCTCCGCGTCGAAGGGGAAGCCCCGCGAGGCGATGTGACGGCGCAGCGCGACCTCGCGGGCCACGGCCGCCTGACGGGTACGGGCCGGCGGGCGGCCCAGCATCAGCATCGTCGACAGGGCCGTGCGGCCCACCCGGGGATGCCCGGTGGTGGAGAAGACCGAGGTCAGCGACGCGACCCGGTCCGGATGCCGGGCCGCGAGCGTCTGCGCGATCATCCCGCCCATCGACATGCCGACGACATGCGCGCGGCCGATCCCGAGATGGTCCAGCAGCCCCACCGCGTCGCCCGCCATGTCGGCGAGGTCGTACGGCGCCTCGCGCAGCGTCCCCGTCATCAGCCGCAGCGTGGGCGGCGCCGGGGCGTCGACCGTCGAGGACCGGCCGCAGTCGCGGTTGTCGAACCGGACCACGCGCAGGCCCCGCCCGGTCAGGCCGGACACCAGGGTCCCGGGCCACGCGGACAGGTCGAAGCCGATGCCGCCCACCAGCAGCACCGGGTCACCGTCCGCCGTGCCGTCCACGCGGTAGCAGAGCCGGATGCCGCCCGGCAGCGCGCAGAACGCGTCGGTGCCCGTCACACCGCCGCCTTCGCGGGGCGCTGCGCGGACGACGTGAAACGCAGGTGGGGGTCGTCGACCGGGCCGTGCCGCAGCAGCTTCACGTCGCTCGGGTAGTCCCGGGACGTCAGCCACGGGAAGCCCGGCCCCTGCTTCGGCAGCCGGTCCAGGGCGCGCAGCACGTACCCGGCCTCGAAGTCGAGCAGCGGGCGCGTCGCGAGGCCCGGCGGCAGCACCGGAGCGCAGGTGTCGTGGCCGTGCGCGTCCATGTGCGCGAGCAGCCGCACGAAGTGCTCGCACAGCAGCCCCACCTTCAGCGTCCAGGACGAGTTGGTGTAGCCGATGGCGTAGGCGAAGTTCGGTACGCCGGTGAGCATCATGCCCTTGAAGGCGACCGTCCCGGTCAGGTCGACCGGCGCCCCGTCGACGGTCAGGTCGATGCCGCCGAAGGCCTGGAGGTTGAGTCCCGTCGCGGTCACGACGACGTCGGCGTCGAGATGCTTGCCGCTCGTGAGCCGGACGCCGGTCGCCGTGAACGTGTCGACGGTGTCGGTCACCACGGACGCCGTACCCGCCGAGAGGGCCTTGAAGAGGTCGCCGTTCGGGACCACGCACAGCCGCTGGTCCCACGGGTCGTAGCGCGGGTTGAAGTGCTCGTCGACCGGATAACCCGGCGGCAGGCTCCGGGCGTTGAGCCGGCGGATCACCCGCCGGGCCGCCCGCGGGTAGCGCTGGCACAGCCGCCAGGTCACCCGCTGCGTCCACACGTTCTTGGCGCGGATGAGCGCGTGGGCGCGCCCCTCCGGCAGCACCTTGTGCAGGGCGTTCGCGATCCGGTCCTTCGCCGGGAGCGGCACCACGTAGGTGGGGGAGCGCTGGAGCATCGTGACGTGCCCGGCCTCCCCGGCCAGCGCCGGGACGAGCGTGACGGCGGTGGCGCCGCTGCCGATGACGACGACCCGCCTGCCCGTGTGGTCGAGATCCTCGGGCCAGTGCTGCGGGTGGACCACCGTCCCGCCCGCCGCCTCGAACTCCGCGCGGCCCGCGAACTCGGGGACGTAGCCCTGGTCGTAGCGGTAGTAGCCGGTCGCGGCGAACAGCCAGGCGCATCTGATCCGGCCGCGCTCCCCGGTCGCCGTGTTCTCCGTCTCCACGGTCCAGCGCGCCTCGGCGCTGGACCAGGACGCGCCGGCGATCCTCGTCCGGAAGCGGATGCGGTCGTGGATGCGGTTCTCGTCGGCGACCTCGCGCAGATAGCCGAGGATCGAGCCGGCGGTCGCGATCGCGTCGCCCCGCCAGGGCTTGAACTCGTAGCCGAAGGTGAACAGGTCCGAGTCCGAGCGGACGCCGGGGTAGCGGTGCAGGTCCCAGGTGCCGCCGAGGGCGTCACGCGCCTCGACCACGGCGTACGTCGTGTCCGGGAGATCGCGCTGGAGGTAGTACGCCGCGCCGAGGCCGGAGATGCCGGCGCCGACGATCAGCACGTCGACGTCGAGGTCGACCTCGGTGTCCGGGGGCGGGGCAGAGGCTGCGGCGGTCATATCGCGGCTCCAGGATCCGTTTCCGGCGACGGGCTCGGCGCCGGGGTGCGGTGCGGTCGGCGGCGTGGTCGGCGGGTTGTTCCGCCGGCCGTTCTGCGGGCTGCTCTCCATGATCTCCGTCCGGGCTGAGCGGGCGAGGTGCACACGGCCCGGATCCAGCGGCGGGTGGTGCACAGTGCACCACCCGCCGTACGGTGGGCCGCATGTCATGGCCCACGCCGTCCGCCCGGGTGCGGGACCTCATCCGCCGGGGCGCGGAGATCGCGCTGAGCGCGCCGCCGGAATGGTTCGACGAGATCATCACCGCCTCCCTCGCCGCCACCGCGATGCGCCGCGTCGCCGACGACCCCGAGCTGCGCGCCTTCACCGTGCGCGGCACCCGCGCCAATCTGATCCACTGGGCCGCCGCCAACGTCCGCAACCCCGGCGCGCCCGTGCCCGCCAACACCGAGGAGCCGATCGAGGCGGCCCGCAACCTCGTCCGCCGTGGCTACGACGAGACCGGTCTCGACGCCTACCGGCTGGGCCGCAACGTCGCCTGGCGGCGGTGGATGCAGATCGCGTTCGAGCTCACCGACGACCCGGACGACCTGCGGGAGCTGCTCGACGTCAGCGCGCGGTCGATCGACGAGTTCATCGACGCGACCATCGCGGCCACCACCGCCCAGGTCCGCGAGGAGCGCGAACAGCTCACCCGCGGTCTCGATCCCGAGCGGCGGGAGATCGCCGCCCTGCTGGTCAACGGCGCCCCGGTCGGCCGGCAACGCGCCGAGCGCACCCTCGGCTACCCGCTCGACCAGGCGCACACCGCCGCGGTCGTGTGGACCACGGCCCGTCACCCCGCCCTCGCCGAACTGGAGGGCGCCGCCGAGGCGTTGGCGCGGCACACCCGGGCCCGCAGCCATCTCCGGGTCGTCGCGAGCGCGGGCACCGTGTGGGTGTGGCTCGGCGGTGCCGTGGCGCGCGACCTGGACCGGCTGCTCGATCCCGGCTCCGGGGTGCATGTGGCGGTCGGCTCGACCGGGCCGGGGCTGGACGGGTTCCGGGTCTCGCACCTGGACGCGGTCAGCACCCAGCAGATGATGACCCGCCTGGACACGCCCCAGCGCGTCGCGACCTTCGCCGACGTCGAGGGCGTCCTGCTGCTGACCGCCGACCCCAGCCGGGCGGACCGTTTCGTGGCCCGCACCCTGGGGCCGCTGGAGACCGCGGCGCCCGCCCTGCGGGAGGCGGTGCGCGCCTATCTGCGCGAGCAGTGCAACGCCTCGCGGGCCGCGACCCGGCTGTTCACCCACCGCAACACCGTCCTGCGACGGCTCGCCCGCGCCGGCGAACTCCTGCCGCGCCCGCTGGGCGAGGACGGCGTGAACGTGGCGATGGCCCTGGAGATCATGCACTGGCGCGGCGTGAGCGGTACCGCCGCGCCAGGCCGCTGACCTCGCCGTCACGCCCCGGGGCGCGGTGCCCCTCCGTGCGAGAATGCGGACGCTCCCGGCTGTACCCGTCCCACCCCGTCGATCCCCCGAGGCCCCTGTGTCCAAGCCCGTCGTCCGTGCGCCGCTGCGCAGCAACGCGCGGGCGAACCGGGCGCGCATCCTGGCCACGGCCCGCCGGGAACTGGGCCGCGACCCGGACGTCACGCTGGAGGAACTGGCCCGCGCCGCGGGTGTCGTACGGCGGACCCTGTTCGGGCATTTCCCCGGGCGGGCCGCGCTCCTCGAAGCCCTCGCCGACGAGGCGTCCGAGACGCTGCGGGACGCGGTCGTGGACGGGGCGCTGCGGGCCGAAGGGGAGTCGGCGGAGCGGGTACTGGCCCGGCTCGTGTGCGCGATGTGGCCGGTGGGCGACCGCTACCGGATGCTGCTGGCGCTGGCCCGGCGTGATCTGGGCGCGGAACGGGTGGCCGAGGTGCTCGCCCCGGCCCGCGCGGAGACCGCGCGGGTGCTTGAGCGCGGCCAGCGGGACGGGGTCTTCCACACGCATCTCCCGGCCGACGTGCTCGCCGCGGGCCTGGAGGCGATGACCGTCGCGCTCCTCGAAGCGGTCAACACCGGTGCGCTGGAGGACGACGGCGGCCGGCAGGTGGCCGTCGTCACGCTCATCGCGGCCGGGGTGCCTCAGGAGCGGGCGTGCGTCGTCGCGGCGGAGACCGCGACGGCCGTGGCGGCGGAGGCCACCACGGCCGGGGAGTGAACCGGGCCCCTCAGCGGGTGCCGGAGGCGGCGTCCTCACGGACCTCCGGCTCCTCCTCCCGCCGCACGGGCTTGTGCGCGCTGCGGCGGCCGGGCAGAACGGCGAGGACGACGACCGTCCCGGCGGCCATGATGATCCCGCCCACCAGGCTCGTCCGCGCGATGCTGTGCGCGAACGCCTCCTGGACCGCGCCGACCAGGGCCTGAGCCTGCTGGGCGCCGCCCGCCGGGTCCGCGGCGATCCGCTCGGCGACCGCGAGGCCGCCGCCCACCGAGTCCTTCGCCGTCTCCAGCGCGGCGGCCGGCAGCCGCCCGCCCACCAGGTCGGTGAGCTCGTCCCGGTACGCGGTGCCCAGCAGCGAGCCCAGCAGGGCGATGCCGAGGGAGCCGCCGAGTTCCACCGCGGTGTCGTTGGCGCCGCCGCCGACGCCCAGGTCGGACTCCGGGAAGGTGCCCATGATGGTGTCGGTGGCGGGGGAGACGCTCAGTCCGATGGCGAAGCCCAGCATCGCCATCGGGGCCAGGAAGTCCGGGTACGTCGAGGTCCGGTCGATCTGCGTGAGCAGGAGGACGCCGGCCGTGCCGATCAGCATGCCGGTCACCACCATCGCCTTCACCCCGAGCCGCGGGGTCAGCCGTCCGGTGAGCGCGGCGCCCACCACGACGGCACCGGCCAGCGGCAGCAGTCGTACGCCGGTCTCCAGCGGGTCGTAGCCGAGGACGAACTGGAGGTACTGGGTGGAGTAGTAGATCGCGCCGAAGGTGCCGAAGAAGAAGAACAGCACCGCGATCATCGACCCGGTGAAGGGGCGCAGCGCGAACGTGCGGACGTCCAGCATGGGGTGGGGGTGGCGCAGCTCCCAGAGCACGAAGACGGCCAGGCCCACCCCGGCGACGACGGCCGCGGCGACCGGTCCCGCGCCCCAGCCGAAGTGCGGGCCCTCGATGGTCGCGTAGACCAGGGAGCCGATGGAGACGATCGACAGCAGGCCGCCGACGTAGTCGATCCGGCCCATGTCCCGCGCCCGGGACGGCGGCACCAGCACCAGCGCGCCGATGACGGCGGCGACGGCGATGGGCACGTTGATCAGGAAGGTGGAGCCCCAGGCGTGGTCCTCCAGCAGCCAGCCGGCCAGCAGCGGGCCGACCGCGATGGCGAGGCCCGAGGTGGCCGACCAGGCGGTGATCGCCTTGACGCGTTCGCCGCGCGGGAACATCGCGACCAGCAGCGAGAGGGTGGCCGGCATGACGACTGCGGCGCCGACGCCCATGACCGCGCGGGCGGCGATGACCAGGCCCGTCCCGTGCACGAGGCTGCCGGTGACCGCACCGGCGGCGAACAGCAGCAGCCCGGTGATCAGGGCGCCGCGGCGGCTGTACTTGTCGCCGATCGCGCCCAGCACCAGCATCAGCGCGGCGTAGGGGACGGTGTAGCCGTCGATGACCCACTGGAGGTCGCTGCTGGACAGGCCGAGGTCCCGGGTCATGTCGGGCGCGGCCACGATCAGGGACGTGTTCGCCATGACGACGATCAGCAGGCTCAGGCAGAGCACGATCAGGGCCCACCAGCGCCGGGGGTAGGGCCCGCTCATCTTCTCGACGGGGGTGGTGGCAACGAAGGGCACGGGGGCTCCCAGGGCACGAGTTAATTGCACATCGATGAGCAGGTTAGTTTCTTGCTCGCCGGTGTGCAAATACTGGTCGTAGGAACTTCGCGCCGCTGCGCGTACCGTGAGGCCGCATGAAGATCCTCATCAGCGCGGACATGGAAGGCGCCACCGGTGTGACCTGGCCGGCCGATGTGCTGCCGGGGACACCCCAGTGGGAGCGCTGCCGCCCGATGTTCACCTCGGACGTGAACGCCGCCGCCCTGGGCTTCCTCGACGGCGGCGCCGACGAGGTTCTCGTCAACGAGGCGCACTGGACCATGCGCAACCTGCTCCTGGAACGCCTCGACGACCGCGTCCAGATGCTCACCGGCCGCCACAAGGCGCTGTCCATGGTGGAGGGCGTGCAGCACGGCGACGTGGACGGCATCGCCTTCGTCGGCTACCACGCGGGCGCCGGCACGGAGGGCGTCCTCGCCCACACCTACCTCGCCAACTCGATCACCGGGGTCTGGGTCAACGACGTCCGGGCCAGTGAGGGTCTGCTCAACGCGCACGTGGTCGCCGAGTTCGGGGTACCCGTCGTCCTCGTCACCGGCGACGACGTGGCCTGCGAGGACGCCCTCGGGTACGCGCCCGAGGCCCTCAAGGTCGCGGTGAAGGACCATGTGTCGCGCTACGCGGCCGTGTGCCGGACACCCGCGCGCACCGCCGCCGACATCCGCGCCGCGGCCAAGGAGGCAGCCGCCCTGGCGGTCCGTCACGAACCGCTGCGCGCGGGGCCGTTCACCGTCGCCCTGGAGTTCGACGCCGAGCACCTCGCGATGGCCGCCACCGTCGTCCCCGGCGTCGACCGCGTCGGCGAACGCAAGGTGGCCTACACGCACGACACCATGTACGAGGGCATCCGCACCTTCAAGGCGGTCACGACGATCGTCTCCGCCGCGATCGAGGAGCAGTATGGCTGACCGGCAGGCACTCGACGAGGTCGTGGCCTTCACCTCCGACCTCATCCGCATCGACACCACCAACCGCGGCGGCGGCGACTGCCAGGAGCGGCCCGCCGCCGAGTACGCGGCCGAACGGCTGGCCGGCGCGGGCCTGGAGCCGGTGCTGCTGGAACGGACCCGCGGCCGGACCAACGTCGTCGCCCGCATCGAGGGCACCGACCCCTCGGCGGACGCGCTGCTCGTCCACGGCCATCTGGACGTCGTCCCCGCGGAGGCCCGCGACTGGAGCGTCCACCCCTTCTCCGGGGAGATCCGCGACGGTGTCGTCTGGGGCCGGGGCGCCGTCGACATGAAGAACATGGACGCGATGATCCTGGCGGTGGTGCGGAGCTGGGCCCGCCAGGGCGTGCGCCCCCGGCGGGACGTCGTCGTCGCGTTCACCGCCGACGAGGAGGCCAGCGCCGTCGACGGCTCCGGGTTCCTCGCCGACGCGCACCCGGAGTTGTTCGAGGGCTGCACCGAAGGCGTCAGCGAGTCCGGGGCGTTCACCTTCCACGACGGGACCGGCCGCCAGATCTACCCCATCGCCGCCGGTGAACGCGGCACCGGCTGGCTGAAGCTGACCGCGCGCGGCCGGGCAGGACACGGCTCCAAGGTCAACCGGGAGAACGCGGTCACCCGCCTCGCCGCCGCCGTGGCCCGCATCGGCGAGCACGAGTGGCCGCTGCGGCTCACCCCGACCGTGCGCGCCGCCCTCACCGAACTCGCCGCCCTGTACGGCGTCGCACCGGACCTCGACGACGTCGACACGCTGCTGAAGAAGCTCGGCCCCGCCGCGAAGCTCGTCGAGTCGACTGTCCGCAACAGCGCCAACCCCTCGATGCTGGAAGCCGGTTACAAGGTCAACGTGATCCCCGGCGAGGCCGTGGCCTACGTCGACGGCCGCTATCTCCCGGGCGGCGAGGACGAGTTCCGCACCACCCTCGACCGGCTCACCGGACCGGACGTCGACTGGGAGTTCCACCACCGCGAGGTCGCCCTCCAGGCACCGGTCGACTCACCGACGTACGCCCGGATGCGGGCGGCCGTCGAGGAGTTCGCGCCCGAGGGGCACGTGGTGCCGTACTGCATGTCCGGCGGCACCGACGCCAAGCAGTTCTCGCGGCTCGGCATCACCGGCTACGGCTTCGCCCCGTTGAAGCTCCCCGAGGGCTTCGACTACCAGGCGCTCTTCCACGGCGTGGACGAGCGCGTCCCGGTCGAGGCGCTGCACTTCGGCGTCCACGTCCTCGACCGGTTCCTGCGAACGGCCTGATCTCATGGGGGAATCGATGCAGACCCTGGCGTACGGCTCGTGGCCCTCGCCCATCGACGCGGCCCTGGCCGCCGCGCACGACGGACACCCCGAGTTCGTGGGATTCGTCGGCGACGAGGCCTGGTGGACCGAACCGCGCCCCACCGAGGGCGGCCGGCGCGCCCTCGTGCGGCGGCGCGCGGACGGCACCCGGGAGACGGTGCTGCCCGCCCCGTGGAACGTGCGCAGCCGCGTCATCGAGTACGGCGGACAGCCCTGGGCCGGCGCCGAGACCGACGGCACCCCGCTCGTCGTGTTCGTCGACTTCGCCGACCAGCGGCTCCACCGCTACGCGCCCGGCACCGACCCCGTCCCGCTGACCCCCCTCTCCGCGGTGGGCGGCGGACTGCGCTGGGCCGACCCGGTGCTGCGGACCGACCTCGGTGAAGTGTGGTGCGTGCTGGAGGAGTTCACCGGGGACGGACCCGGTGACGTGCGCCGGGTCATCGCCGCGGTGCCGCTGGACGGCTCGGCCGCCGAGGACCGCGCCGCCGTGCGCGAACTCACCGACGACCGGCACCGGTTCGTCACCGGGCCCCGCGTCTCGCCCGACGGGCGGCGCGCGGCCTGGATCGCCTGGGACCATCCGCGGATGCCCTGGGACGGCACGGAACTGCTCGTCGCCCCCGTCACCGAGGACGGCACCTTCGGCGAGCCCCGCACGGTCGCCGGCGGGCCCGAGGAGTCCGTCGCCCAGGTCGACTGGGCCCGGGACGGCGGCCTGCTGTACGCCAGCGACCGCACCGGCTGGTGGAACCTCTACCGCGACGGGCAGCCGCTGTGCCCGCGCGAGGAGGAGTTCGCCGGCCCCCTGTGGAAGCTGGGCCAGCGCTGGTTCGCCCCGCTGGACGGCGGCCTCATCGCCGTCGCGCACGGCCGGGGCGCCACCGCGCTCGGGATACTCGACCCCGAGACCGGCGAGGTCGTCGACGCGGCGGGCCCCTGGACGGAGTTCACCCCCACCCTCGCCGTGCACGGCGAACGCGTCGTCGCCGTCGGGGCCAGCCCGCGCAGCGCCCACGAGGTCGTCGAACTCGACCCGAGGACCGGCCGGGCCCGGGTGATCGGCGCCGCCCACGACGACGCCGTCGACCCGGCCCACTACCCCGAACCGCAGATCCGCACCTTCGCCGGCCCCGACGGACGGGACATCCACGCCCACGTCTACCCGCCCCACCACCCCGGCTGCGTCGCCCCCGACGACGAACGGCCGCCGTACGTGGTCTGGGCGCACGGCGGACCCACCGGCCGCGCCCCCCTCGTCCTCGACCTGGCCATCGCCTACTTCACCTCGCGCGGCATCGGCGTCGCCGAGGTCAACTACGGCGGCTCGACCGGATACGGCCGCGCGTACCGCAACCGGTTGCGCGAACAGTGGGGCGTGGTCGACGTCGAGGACTGCGCGGCGGTCGCCCTCGCCCTGGCCGACGAGGGCACCGCCGACCGGGACCGGCTCGCCGTCCGCGGCGGCAGCGCCGGCGGCTGGACCTCGGCGGCCTCCCTCGCCACCACCGACGTCTACGCCTGCGGCACCATCGTCTACCCGATCCTCGACCTCACCGGCTGGGGCGACGGCGAGACCCACGACTTCGAGTCCCGCTACCTGGAGACCCTGGTCGGCCCCCTCGCCGAGGTGCCCGCCCGCTACGCCGAACGCTCACCGGCCGAGCACGCCGACCGGGTCACCGCGCCCTTCCTGCTGCTCCAGGGACTGGACGACGTGATCTGCCCGCCCGTCCAGTGCGAACGGTTCCTCGCCCGGATGGAAGGGCGGGGCGTGCCGCACGCGTACCTCGCCTTCGAGGGGGAGGGCCACGGCTTCCGCCGCGCGGAGACGATGGTCCGCGCGCTGGAGGCCGAACTCTCGCTGTACGTCCAGGTCTTCGGCCTGCACCGGACCGACGTGCCCACCCTGGAACTGCGCACATGACGGACATGAGGGAACGGAAGCCGCGCACATGACAGAGCTCGTCCGGCCGCGCCGGCTCGCCCCCGGCGCCCGGGTCGCCGTGGTCGCGCCCAGCGGCCCCGTACCCGGGGAACGGCTCCTGGCCGGGCTCGACGTGCTGCGCGGCTGGGGCCTCGACCCGGTCGTCGCACCCCATGTCCTGGACCGGCACCCGCAGTTCGGCTACCTCGCGGGCACCGACGCCGACCGGGCCGCCGACCTCCAGGACGCCTGGTGCGATCCGGCGGTGGACGCCGTGCTGTGCGCCCGGGGCGGCTACGGCACGCAGCGGATGGCCGACCTGCTGGACTGGGAGGCGATGCGGGCGGCCGGGCCGAAGGTGTTCGTCGGCTTCAGCGACATCACCGCGCTGCACGAGGCGTTCGCCGTCCGGCTCGGGCTGGTCACCCTGCACGGGCCGATGGCCGCGGGCCTCGACTTCGTCAAGAACGCGCGCGCCCAGGAGCACCTGCGGGCCACGCTGTTCGCGCCGGAGACCGTCCGCGTCATCACCTCCGGCGGCCGGGCCCTGGTGCCGGGACGGGCCCGGGGTGTCACGCTCGGCGGCTGTCTGTCCCTGCTCGCCGCCGAACTGGGCGGCGAGCACGCCCGTACGTCGGCGCGCGGCGGACTGCTGTGCCTGGAGGACGTGGGGGAGGAGACGTACCGGCTGGACCGCTGCCTCACCCAACTCCTGCGCGCCGGACGGTTCGACGGGGTCCGCGGGGTGCTCCTCGGCTCCTGGCAGGACTGCGGTCCCTACGAGAAGGTGCGGCCCCTGCTCGCCGACCGGCTCGGCGGGCTCGGCGTGCCGGTCGCCGAGGAGTTCGGGTTCGGGCACTGCGAGGGCGCGTCCACGATCCCGTTCGGGGTCGCCGCCGAACTGGACGCGGACGCCGGGACGTTGACGCTCGACGCGCCCGCGCTCGGCTGACCGGGCGACTCCCGGCCCGGTCCCGGCCGGGAGCGCCTGGCGCTTCGGCCCCGGCTCCCGAAGAATCATGCGTCACGGTGATTGACCCGGTCTGACACGTGTCACACCATGTCAACCGGCCGGTGCCTACCGGTCAGTACGCAGGGCTGCCCTCAGTGTGGAGGATTCCTTGTCCCGTCGTGTGCCCGGCTTCCGTGTCCCGCTCGCCCTCACCCTCGGCACCGCGCTCACCGTGCCCCTCGCGCTGACCGCACCGGCCACCGCCGCGACCGGCCAGTACACCGTCACCGCGCTGAAGCTCACCGTCCAGGCGGGCGGGCGCAGTTGCGTCGTCGACGCCGACCTGTACCGGCCCGCCGGCGTGGACCGCGCGCACCCCGCGCCCGCCGTGCTCGCCACCAACGGCTTCGGCGGCAGCAAGAACGACGGCTCCACGAACACCATCGGCAAGGCCTTCGCCGAACGCGGCTACGTCTCGCTCGTCTACTCCGGGCTCGGCTTCGGGCAGTCCGGCTGCCTCATCTCCCTCGACGACCCCGGCATCGACGGCACCGCCGCCTCCCAGCTCATCGACTTCCTCGCCGGGACGCGGGCCGCCGACGACGGCACCAGAGCCGACTTCGTCACCCTCGACCGCAGGGGCGACCCGCGCGTCGGCATGATCGGCGGATCCTACGGCGGCGCCGTCCAGCTGGCCACCGCCGCCGTCGACCACCGGGTGGACGCGATCGTCCCGATGATCACCTGGAACGACCTGGCGTACTCCCTGGACCCCAACAACGCCGCCGGCGCCCCGCGGGTGCCCGGCGCGTTCAAGTGGCAGTGGACCAACGGCTTCTACCTCATAGGGGAGAAACAGCCGATCACGGCCGCGAACCTGGACCCGTCCCGGATCAACTCCCTCGGCTGCCTCCACTTCGTCACCGACGCCTGCGACACCGTCCGCACCCTCAACGCGGGCAGCTACCCGGCCCAGGGCACCGAGGACCTGCTGTCGTACGCCCGCGGCGTCTCCCCGGTCACCTACCTCGACCGCGTCAAGGCGCCCACGCTCCTCGTCCAGGGACAGGCCGACACCCTCTTCAACCTCAACGAGGCGACGGCCACGTACAAGGCGCTCAAGGCGCGCGGCACCCAGGTCAAGATGATCTGGCAGAACGTGGGGCACAGCGGGGGCATGGCCGCGGGCGAACTCGACCTGAGCCAGGGCAACCTGGAGGCCAGCTACGTCGGCCGGCGGATCGTCGCCTGGTTCGACCGCTACCTGAACCGGAGCAGGCACACCGACACCGGGCCCGCCTTCGCCTACTACCGCGACTGGATCACCGACCCCACCGACACCTACGCCACCGCCGACCGCGTCCCCTCCGCGAGCCGGACGCTGTACCTGTCCGGCGACGGCAAACTCGTCGACAACCGCCGCAAGGTCACCCGCGGCAGCCGGACCTACACCAACGCGACCGTGTCCACCAGCCACTCCGAGAGCTCCCTGTACGGCCTGCTCGGGCTGCCCGACCCGGCGCCCTACGACACCGAGGGCACCTACCTCGGCTGGACCAGCGCGCCCCTCACCCGCACCACCGACGTGGTCGGCGCGCCCCGCGCCACCCTCAAGGTCGACTCACCGGCCGCCGAGGCCGCCCAGCGCTCCGGCGACGCCGCCGACAAGCTCGTCCTGTTCGCCAAGCTCTACGACGTCGCCCCCGACGGCACCCAGACCCTCGTCCACCGGCTCGTCGCACCGGTCCGGGTGCCCGACGTGCGCCGCGGCTTCACCGTCACCCTGCCCGCGATCGTCCACCGCTACGAGAAGGGACACCGGCTGCGCTTCGTGGTCGCGGCGAGCGACGACGCCTACTTCGGGAACCGGGGCGTCAAGCCCGTCACCGTGGTGAGCGCGCCCGGCCGGACCGGGGTGCTGGAGCTGCCCGTGACCGGCCGCTGACTCACCCATAGGGCGGTACCCGCCGCGCGCGGGACGGTCTTCGGGCCCAGCCTGGTCGCATGAGCCCGAAGACCACCGAGAGCGGCGCCAAGGGTGGCGGCAGGAACCCGGCGCTGACTCCCGCACGGATCGTCGTCCTGCTCCTCGCCGTGCTCGCCCTCGTCTTCATCTTCGAGAACACCCACGCCACCAGGATCAGGCTCCTGATCCCCGAGGTGACCATGCCCCTGTGGATGGCCCTGCTCGCCACAGGCGTCATCGGCGCGCTGTGCGGGGCGTACTTCATGAGGCGCCGCAACTAGGGGTTGCTCCGAGGCTCCCCGCCCGCGCCCCGACGCCCGGCACGCACGCCCGCGACGGGCGGTTCCACCCGTCGTATGCTGCCCGGATGCCGCACACAGCACCGCCGTATCTCGCCGAAGGCCCGCGCGTGGGCATACGCCACATCACCCGGGAGGACGCCGGCGAGTTCACCGCGCGGGCCCGGGAGAGCAAGGCCCTGCACCATCCCTGGCTGTTCCCGCCGGACAGCACGGCCGCCTTCGCCGGCTTCGCGGGGCGGCTCATCGACGACCCGACCAAGGCCGGGTTCCTCGTCTGCGAGAAGGACGGCGAGCACGGCGCCGGGGCCCTCGCCGGGTACATCAACATCAACAACATCGTCGAGGGCGGCTTCCTGTGCGGCGCCCTCGGCTACGGCGCCTTCGCCCACGCCGCCGGACGCGGGCTGATGCGCGAGGGCCTCGGGCTCGTCGTCCGGTACGCCTTCGGCCGGATGCGGCTGCACCGCCTGGAGATCAACGTCCAGCCCGGCAACGCCGGTTCGATCGGCCTCGCCCGCTCCTGCGGCTTCCGCCTGGAGGGCTTCTCCCCGGACATGCTCTACATCGACGGCGCCTGGCGGGACCACGAACGCTGGGCGATCACCGCCGAGATGACGGGGAAGTGACGGCGATGCGCACCAGGGTCGTGCTCGACGCCCCCTCCAACCTCGGCCTGCGCCCGCCCGCGCCCGGCACCGTACCCGGCGTGTACAAGCTCGCCGGGGCACTGCGAGAGCAGCGGATCGTCCAGCGCCTCGGCGCGCTGGAGGGCGGGGTGGTGGTGCCCCCGCGCTACGACCGGGGCGACTGGCGCGAGGGCGACGGCGTGTTCAACGCGGCGGCCCTCGCCGCCTACACGGTCAAGCTGGCCGACCGCGTCGAACACCACGTGCGCGCCGGGGAGTTCCCGGTCGTCCTCGGCGGCGACTGCTCCATCCAGCTCGGCGCCTCCCTCGCCCTGCGCCGCCTCGGCCGCTACGGGCTCGTCGCCGTGGACGCGTCCGCGGACTTCCGGCACCCCGGCAACTCCGACCGGATCGGCGCCGCCGGAGGGGAGGAGATCGCCCTCGGCACGGGACGCGGGCAGGACGACCTGACCGACCTGGAGGGCCTGAAGCCCTATCTGCGGGACGAGGACGTACGGCTCGTCGGCAACCGGGACGCCTTCCAGGACGACCTCGCCGAACTCCGCGCCCTGAAGATCCCCGTCGTCACGGTCGGCGACCTGCGCGCATGGGGCGCCGACGCGCTCGCCCGCGCCACCGCCCAGTCCTTCGAGACCCCCGAACTGGACGGCTTCTGGCTGCACCTGGACGCCGACGTCCTCGACCCGTCCGTGATGCCCGCGGTCGACAGCCCCGACCCGGACGGCCTCCGGCCGGACGAACTCGTCTCCCTGCTGCGGCCGTTGCTGGCGTCCCCGCACTGCGTCGGCCTCAACGTCACCATCTACGACCCCGATCTCGACCCCGACGGCACGGCCGGTGCCCTCCTCACGGACGTCGTCGTGTCCGCCTTTGCGCAATCCTGACCGGTGGCTCCCCTGTTCAGCTCCCCGGCGAGCGGCTTCCATGGTGATCGTGACGACGATCCGACGTGAGGTACTGACGCTGCCCGCCGCGGAGTTGGGGCCCGACAACCCGCTGCCCCCGCTGCGGCCCCTGGACGAACTCCACCGCATCGACGACCGCGACGGCCTGCCGCGCGACATGGCCCGCCAGATCGGCTACGAACCCCTGCGCAGCCTGCTGCCCGTCCGCGTCCGGGACGGCTACGGACGGGTCCGCGCACCGCGCCCGGTCGACACCCTCGTCATCGAGAACGACCGGCTGCGCGCCACCGTCCTGCCGGGCCTCGGCGGCCGGATCGCCTCCCTGTTCCACAAGCCCACCGGACGCGAACTCCTCTACCGCAACCCGGTGTTCCAGCCCGCCGCGTTCGCCCTCAACGGCGCCTGGTTCTCCGGCGGCGTCGAATGGAACATCGGCGCCACCGGGCACACCACCCTGTCCTGCTCACCCCTGCACGCCGCCCGCGTACCCGCCCCGGACGGCGGCGAGATGCTGCGCCTGTGGGAGTGGGAACGCCTGCGCGACCTGCCCTTCCAGGTCGACCTGTGGCTGCCCGACGGCTCCGACTTCCTGTACGTCGGCGTCCGCGTCCGCAACCCGCACGAGCGCCCCGTCCCCACGTACTGGTGGTCCAACATCGCCGTACCCGAACGGCATCGCGTCCTCGCGCCCGCCGACGACGCCTGGCACTTCGGCTACGAGCGGCGGCTGCGCCGGGTGCCGGTCCCGTCGCACGACGAGATCGGGCGGCTGCCGCACGCCGCCGACTACTTCTACGACCTGCCCGAGGACCGGCGGCGCTGGATCGCCGCCCTCGACGCGGACGGCCACGGGCTGGTGCAGACGTCCACCGACGCGCTGCGCGGACGCAAGCTGTTCGTCTGGGGCGCGGGCCCGGGCGGACGCCGCTGGCAGGAATGGCTCACCGAACCCGGCACCGACGGCTACCGCGAGATCCAGGCGGGCCTCGCCCGCACCCAGCTGGAGCACGTACGGCTCGACGCGGAGAGCGAGGTGTCGTGGCTGGAGGCGTACGGGCCGCTCACCTCCCCGGCCGACCCCGCCGAGGCGGAGGCCCGGCTGGAGTCCGCGCTGCCGCGCGCCGACCTCGACGCCGCCCACGCCGCCTGGCGCCCCTGCGCCGACACCGAACCCCGTGAGACCCTCGCCGTCGGCTCCGGCTGGGGCGCCCTCGAAGTCCTGCGCGCAGACTGGAAGCTGCCCGGCACCCCCTTCGACGAGTCGACGCTCGGCGAGGCCCAGCACCCCTGGTTGCGGCTGCTGCGCGAGGGCGTGCTGCCCGAGCCGCGCCGGGTCCGGCCGCCGGGGGAGACCCTCGTCGCCCCGCACTGGCGGGACATGCTGGAGACCGCACCCGCGAGCCCGCACAGCGAGTACCACCTCGGCGTCGCCCAGTGGCACGCCGGTGACCGGGCCCAGGCGGTGCGCAGCTGGGAGCGCGCCCTCGAACTCGCCCCGTCGCTGTGGCCGTTGCTGCGCTGCCTCGCCGTCGCCGACCAGGACGGCGGAAACCCCGAGCGGGCCGCCGACCGGTACGCCGAGGCCTTCGACGACCTGTGCCGGGAGCGGCGCGACGCCGGGGAGCTGTGGACGGCGGCCACGGCCGCGCTCGGCCGCGAGGCCGTCGAGGCGCTGCTCGCGACCCGCCGCACGGCGGACGCCCGCTCGGTGTGGGAACGCCTGCATCCCGCGACCCGGGCCCGGGGCCGCTTCCGGCTGGTCGAGGCGGCGCTGCTCCTCGCCGAGGGGCGGCGCGACGAGGCCCGCGCCGTGTTCGAGGAGGGCTTCGAGGTCGCCGACCTCAGAGAGGGCGCCGAGGCCGTCGGACGGCTCTGGGAGCGGGTGAGCGAGGAGCCGGTCCCGGCCCGGTACGACTTCCGGATGCGGTGACCGGGCGCGGCCTCGGCTACGCCCCGCGCCGGTCCACGTACTCGTACACCGCCCCGTCCGGATGCATCACGATCAGGTTCCGGCCCGCCGGGCTCGCCACCGGGCCCGCGACGATCCGGGCGCCCAGATCGCTGAGCAGGCGGTACGCCTCGTCGACGTCCTCCACGGCGATGGTCGCGGCGACCTTGCGCAGCACCTCCAGTTCGGACTCCGGGCCGCTCATCAGCAGGAAGCAGCCGACCGCGGCGACCTCGACCCCACCGCGCTCGAAACGCAGCGCGGGGCCGCCCGCGAGGCGTTCGTAGAAGGGGACCGCGGCCTCCAGGTCGTCGACGCACACGCGCAGCGTGGTTCCCAGAATGTCCATGCGGACGAGCCTAGTTGGCCCTTCCGGGGCGTGAGATCACTTCACCGCATCACTTCACCGGATCACTTCACCGGATCACTTCACGGGATCACTTCACGGGATCCCCCTGGGGCCCACCGCCCGGCCGCACGGTGCCGGTGGGCCGCGGGCCACGTTACGGGGCCCGGGGTGCGGGTACCCGGCGCGGATGAAGAGCCTGGAGCACCCGGAAGAACACCTGGCCGAGCCCTCGCACGGCGTCCTCGGGGGCGGGGGGCCGTCGTGCTGACCGCCCTGGTGGTCGCGGTGGTGACCCTCGTGATCGTCGTGGCGGTCGTCCTGGTGGTGCGCGGCACGGCCGATCCCGCCGCACGGTACGAGGGCGGGCGCGGCGCGGGCCACGTCATCGGCGGCACACCGCCCGCGGCACCGCCCAGCGGCCTCGGCATGCCGTATCCGCCGCCGGTCCCGCCGACCCTGCCGGCGCCTGCGGCGGACGACCTGGACCCCGAACGGCCGCATCACCGGAGGTGACACGTGAACACCGCCGAACTCACCGAACTCGCCCAGCAGTTGCGCGTCGACAGCATCCGCGCCGCCGATGCCGCCGGCTCCGGGCATCCGACGTCGTCGATGTCCGCCGCCGACCTGATGGCCGTCCTCCTCGCCCGGCGTCTGCGCTACGACTTCGACCGTCCCGAGCATCCGGGCAACGACCGCCTGATCCTGTCCAAGGGACACGCCTCGCCGCTGCTGTACTCCGCGTACAAGGCGGCCGGTGCCGTCGACGACGCCGAACTGCTCACCTTCCGCGCACACGGCAGCCGCCTGGAGGGGCATCCCACGCCACGGCGCCTGCCCTGGGTCGAGACGGCCACCGGCTCGCTGGGGCAAGGGCTGCCGGTCGGGGCCGGGATCGCGCTGGCCGGGAAACGGCTGGAGCGGGCCGACTACCGGGTGTGGGTGCTGTGCGGCGACAGCGAACTCGCCGAGGGCTCCGTGTGGGAGGCCGCCGAGCACGCGGCGTACGAACGGCTCGACAACCTCACGGCGATCGTCGACGTCAACCGCCTCGGCCAGCGCGGCCCGACCCGGCACGCACACGACCTGGACGCCTACGCGCGCCGGTTCCACGCCTTCGGCTGGCACACCGTGCAGGTCGACGGACACGATGTGGACGCCGTCGACCGCGCCTACGGCGAGGCCCTGTCCACCACCGGCCGGCCCACGGTGATCCTCGCCCGCACCCTGAAGGGCAAGGGCGTCAAGGCGGTCGAGGACCAGGAGGGCGCGCACGGCAAGCCGCTCGCCGACGCCGCCGAGGCCGTCGCCGAACTCGGCGGTACCCGCGACCTGCGGGTCGATGTGCGCGAACCGCCCGCCACCCGTGTGATGGACCCCGCCCCGTCCGGACCTCTCGAACTGCCCCGCTGGGAGAAGGGGGCCGACGAGACCCCCACCCGTGACGCCTACGGACGCGCCCTCGTCGCCCTCGGCGCCGCGCGCGAGGACGTCGTGGCCCTCGACGGGGAGGTCGGCGACTCCACCCGCACCGGCTGGTTCGCCGAGGAGTTCCCCGAACGGCACGTCCAGTGCCACATCGCCGAACAGCAGATGGTCGCCACGGCCGTCGGCCTCGCGGCGCGCGGGTTCGTGCCCTGGGCCTCGACGTTCGCCGCGTTCCTCACCCGCGCCCACGACGTCGTCCGCATGGCCTCCGTCAGCGGCGCCGGCATCAACCTCGTCGGCTCGCACGCGGGTGTCGCCATCGGGCAGGACGGGCCGAGCCAGATGGGGCTGGAGGACCTGGCGATGATGCGGGCCGTGTACGGCTCGACCGTGCTGTACCCGTGCGACGCCAACCAGACCGCCCGCCTGGTGGCCGCCATGGCCGACCTCGACGGTGTCCGCTATCTGCGCACCTCGCGCGGCGCGACCCCGGTGATCTACGGGCCCGAGGAGGAGTTCCCCGTCGGCGGCAGCAAGGTACTGCGCTCCGGGGACCGCGACCGGCTGACGGTCGTCGCCGCGGGCGTCACCGTGCACGAGGCGCTGGCCGCCGCCGACGCCCTCGGCTCGCAGGGCATCGCGGTCCGGGTGATCGACCTCTACTCCGTCAAACCCGTCGACCGGCCCACCCTGCGCCGCGCCGCCGAGGAGACCGGCTGTCTGCTGACCGTGGAGGACCACCACGAGGAGGGCGGTCTCGGGGACGCCGTCCTCGAGGCGTTCCTCGACGGCCGCCCCACCCCCCGTCTCGTCCGCCTCGCCGTCCGCACGATGCCCGGTTCGGCGTCCCCCGACGAGCAGCTGCGCGCCGCCGGCATCGACGCCGGGTCCATCGCCGCGGCAGCCCTGCTGCTGGTGGAAGAGGCGATCGTCCGGTGAGCGGCCCGTCATCCCGCTGAGCCCACCCCGCTGAGCCGCACGCCGCCGTGGGGAGGCGGGGCGCGGTGGGTAAGAGCAAGCTGGGAGGGAACGTCCGGTGGGCGAGGCGGATGCCGGGAGGGAGCACGGGATGAGCGGACTGCGGTACGTCTACGCCGTCTGCCGTCCGCTCGGGGCGCCGCTCCAGGCCCAGTTGACCGGCGTCGCGGGCGATCCGCCCCGGCTGCTCCACCACCACGGCCTGGTCGCCGTCGTCAGTCATGTCCCGGAGCGCGACTTCGCGGAGGAACCGCTCCGCGCCCGGCTGGCGGACCCGGACTGGGCCGCCGCGACGACCCGCGCCCACCAGGGCGTCATCGACGCGCTCACCGTCGTCACCACCCCGCTGCCGCTGCGGTGCGCCACCGTCTTCCGGGACGACAGCGGCGTACGCACCATGCTGGAGGCGCGCGAGGCGGACTTCCGGCGCACCCTCGACCGGCTGGAGGGGAGGGTGGAGTGGGGGGTGACGGTGGACCGGCGGGGCGGAGCCGCCTCCAGCGGCGACCGATACGGCGAGGAATTCGGGAACCGGGTGCACCGGGCCCTTTCCGCCGTCGCCGAGGATTTCCGGCTGCATTCCCCGGGAACGCATGTGCTCGACGCCGCCTATTTGGTCCGGCGCGTCGAATGCGAGAAGTTCGTGGAACAAGTGGGCCTGCTGAACGGAACAGAAGGCGGCACGGGCGGGGCCGCCGAATTCCGGGTGGAACTCGACGGCCCCTGGGCGGCCTACTCCTTCACGGGAGAGCGGCCCTGACCCCGGTGGGAGAACCGGGGACGACTCACCACCTGTACCAGCGGCCCCGGCCTCCGGCCGCGTTCGTGCCACGTGCCAGGAATCCGAGCAGCCACAGGACCAGCACGGCGAGCGCGATCCACCAGAGAATCTTCACTGCGAATCCGGCGCCGAACAGGACCAGAACCAGAAGCAGTACCAGCAAGATGGGAACCATAGTGTGAACCTCCTGGCCTCCGTGTATCCAGGATTTCGCGGATCAGACGTCCTTCCGGCACAGAATCTCCCCGTGCAGCACGCTGAACCACGCGTCCTCCTGCCGCCCCCACTCCCGCCAGGCCTCGGACACGGCCCGCAGCTCCTCCTCGGTGGCGTGGCCGCCCCCGACGGCCCGCTCCGCGTACGCGGACGCCAGCGTCCGGTCCGCCCACAGGCCGCTCCACCAGGCCCGCTCCTCGGCGGTGGCGAACGTCCAGGTCGAGGACGTCGCTGTGATGTCCGTCAGCCCGGCCCGCAGCGCCCAGGACCTCAGCCGCCGCCCGGCGTCCGGCTCACCGCCGTTGGCCCGGGCCACACGCTGGTAGAGCGCCGCCCAGTCGTCCATCCCCGCTGACTCCGGGTACCAGGTCATCGCCGCGTAGTCCGACTCCCGTACGGCGATGAACCCGCCCGGCTTGACGACCCTGCGCATCTCGCGCAGCGCCTGCACCGGGTCGCCGACGTGCTGGAGCACCTGGTGGGCGTGGACCACGCAGAACGTGTCGTCCGGGAAGTCCAGGGCGTGCACGTCGGCCACGGCGAAGTCGATGTTCGTCAGGCCGCGCGCCTCGGCCGTGGCCCGCGCCTGCTCCAGCACACCGGCCGCGTGGTCGACGCCGGTGACACGGCCGTCGGGGACCAGGGCCGCCAGGTCGGCGGTGATGGTGCCGGGGCCGCAGCCGATGTCCAGGATCCGCATGTGGGGCTTCAGCGAACCGAGCAGATACGCGGCGGAGTTGGCGGCG
The DNA here is from genome assembly GCF_044747265.1 of Streptomyces sp. NPDC090106. NCBI lineage: Bacteria > Bacillati > Actinomycetota > Actinomycetes > Kitasatosporales > Streptomycetaceae > Streptomyces > Streptomyces sp. NPDC090106. The sequence continues at coordinate 526,609 of NZ_JBIVDS010000006.1, forward strand.
GTCCGCCAGGTGTGCGAACGCAGCACCGACTCGTGGTGCCCGTGCGTGTAGACGGCGGTCTCCCGCGGTTTCGACATGGCTGAACTCCCCTTTTCGACGCGTTGCCGGTAGCCGACACGGTACGCGCGCATGTCGAATGATGAGACCGGCGTTTTGACATGTGGACTGACGATACGTCAGGGGGCAGGGTTCGGAGCCCGGTGGACGGCCGGGAGGGCCGCGGGGTGCCACGGGTACGCTGAGGTGGCCGTTTCTGGTCCGGGGGCGGTCACGATCACGGAGGCCCACCGCATGCGTCTGCTCCTCGTCCGACACGGCCAGACCCCGTCGAACCTCGCCTTCCTGCTCGACACCGCGATACCCGGCGCGGAGCTCACCCCGCTCGGCGAGCGGCAGGCCGCCGCCCTGCCCGAGGCGCTCGCCGGCGAGGACATCGACGCGATCTACGCCTCCACCCTCGTCCGCACCCAGCTCACCGCCGCCCCGCTGGCCGCCGCCCGCGGCCTCGACGTCCACGTCCGCGACGGCCTGCGCGAGATCGCGGCCGGCGACCTGGAGATGCTGCCCGGTCACACCGGCGCGGGCCGCGCCTACCTGGAGACCGTCTTCGCCTGGACCGCCGGCGACACCGCGCTGCGCATGCCGGGCGGCGAGAGCGGCGACGAGGTCCTCGCCCGCTACGACGCCGTCGTCGCCGAGGCCGCCGAGGGCGGCGCCGGGACCGTCGCCCTGGTCAGCCACGGCGCCGTCATCCGGATGTGGGCCGGGTACCGGGCGGACAACCTGGACGCCGGGCACGCCGGGTCCCACCTCCTGGACAACACCGGCGTGGTCGTCGTCGAGGGCTCGCCCGGCGACGGCTGGAAGGTGATCTCCTGGGCCGGCGCGACCGTCGGGGCCACCGGCCCCGGCACCGAGGGCGGACCGGCCGGCCGCCCCCTGGACCAGGTCGAATAACGGTTTGCCCGACGGTGCCCCGCACCCGCACAATGCGGCCTCATGGGACATCTGGAAGCCGCGCACCTCGAGTACCACCTCCCTGACGGGAGGGCGCTGCTCGGCGATGTCTCCTTCCGGGTCGGCGAGGGCGCCGTCGTCGCCCTCGTCGGGCCCAACGGCGCGGGCAAGACGACCCTGCTCCGGCTGATCTCCGGCGAGCTCAAGCCGCACGGCGGAACCGTCACCGTCGGCGGCGGACTCGGCGTGATGCGCCAGTTCGTGGGCTCCGTGCGCGACGAGACCACCGTGCGCGACCTCCTCGTGTCCGTCGCGCCGCCCCGCATCCGCGAGGCCGCGCAGGCCGTCGACCGGGCCGAGCACGGCATCATGACCGTCGACGACGAGGCCGCCCAGCTCCAGTACGCGCAGGCCCTGTCGGACTGGGCGGAGGTCCGCGGCTACGAGTCCGAGACGCTGTGGGACATGTGCACCATGGCCGCGCTCGGCGTCCCCTACGACAAGGCGCAGTTCCGGCAGGTGCGCACGCTCTCCGGGGGCGAGCAGAAGCGGCTCGTCCTGGAGGCGCTGCTGCGCGGCACCGACGAGGTGCTGCTGCTCGACGAGCCCGACAACTACCTCGACGTGCCCGGCAAGCGCTGGCTGGAGGAGCGGCTGAAGGAGACCCGCAAGACGGTCCTGTTCGTCTCCCACGACCGGGAACTGCTCTCCCGGGCCGCCGAGAAGATCGTCTCGGTGGAACCCTCCCCGGCCGGCGCCGACGCCTGGGTGCACGGCGGCGGGTTCGCCACCTACCACGAGGCGCGGCGGGAACGCTTCGCGCGGTTCGAGGAGCTGCGCAGGCGCTGGGACGAGAAGCACGCCCAGCTGAAGAAGCTGGTGCTCAGCCTTCGCCAGGCGGCCTCCATCAGCCATGAGCTGGCGTCCCGCTACCAGGCCGCGCAGACGCGGCTGCGCAAGTTCGAGGAGGCGGGACCGCCGCCGGAGCCGCCGCGCGAGCAGGACATCACGATGCGCCTCAAGGGCGGCCGTACCGGCGTGAGGGCCGTCACCTGCGAGGGGCTCGAACTGACGGGCCTGATGAAACCCTTCGATCTGGAGGTGTTCTACGGCGAGCGTGTCGCGGTCCTCGGCTCCAACGGCTCCGGCAAGTCGCACTTCCTGCGGCTGCTGGCCGGTGACACGGTGGCGCACACCGGGCAGTGGAAGCTGGGCGCGCGCGTGGTCCCCGGGCACTTCGCGCAGACCCACGCCCACCCCGAGCTGGAGGGCCGCACGCTCCTCGACATCCTGTGGAAGGAGCACGCCCAGGACCGGGGCGCCGCGATGTCCCGGCTGCGGCGCTACGAGCTGACCGCCCAGGCCGAGCAGGCCTTCGAGCGTCTCTCCGGCGGCCAGCAGGCCCGCTTCCAGATCCTCCTGCTGGAGTTGCAGGGCGTCACCGCCCTGCTCCTGGACGAGCCCACGGACAACCTCGACCTGGAGTCCGCCGAGGCGCTCCAGGAGGGCCTCGAAGCCTTCGAGGGCACGGTCCTCGCGGTCACCCACGACCGCTGGTTCGCCCGTTCCTTCGACCGCTACCTGGTCTTCGGCAGCGACGGACGCGTCCGCGAGACGGCCGAGCCGGTGTGGGACGAACGGCGGGTCGAGCGGGCCCGCTGACGGGGGAGCCGGGACGGCTGCGGGGTGCCGTCCCGGTTCGTACAGTGGAGGCGGAAGGCGAACCGCACACGACGAGTGGGACACCGCCATGACCGGAGTCGACCCCAGCCGCCTGGACGATCAGCAGCTCATGAAGGAGCTGGAGTCCGTCCACCGCACGCGCCACGACACCCTGCTGTACGGCTCGAACGACGCGCTGCGCGCCCACAACGGCCGGATGGCCGCGCTGGAGGGCGAGTACCTGCGGCGCAACCCGGGGCGCCGGGTCGCCTCCGGACGCACCCGGGCGGGCGCGCGCGAACGCGGCCGGGGCGAGCCGCAGACCCCCCGCGTCTGACCGCGCGACGGCGGTCGCCGCCACCTCGGAATAGTCGCCGCCACCTCGGAACAGGGGACTGACACGGCATACATGTGCGTGTACATTGCGGGCGTCAAGAATCTGCGCACCATCGAGGTTCGACCCGTCCGAGTCTCCGAGGGGGACCCGTGCACAGAGGCATGATCGGTCTTGTCGCAGCGGCGCTCGTGGTGGGTGCCGCCGGGTGCGGGTCCGGGGGGTCGGGCGGCGACGCCGGCCCGTCCGCGGACACCGGCAAGGGGAGGACGACGGTCACCGTCGGCGTCATCCCCATCATCGACGTGGCGCCCCTCTACCTGGGCAAGGAGAAGGGCTTCTTCGCCGAGCGGGGCATCGAGGTGAAGACGGTGACCGCACAGGGCGGCGCCGCGATCATCCCCGGGGTGGTGAGCGGGCAGTTCCAGTTCGGGTTCAGCAACACCACCTCGCTGATGATCGCCCAGACCAAGAAGGTGCCCGTCAGGTCCGTCGTCAACGGAGCCGCCTCCAACGGCGAGGTGGGCGCCGACGTCACCGGCGTCCTGGTCAAGAAGGACAGTCCCGTCCGGACGGCGAAGGACCTCGCCGGACGGACCGTCGCCGTCAACACCCTGAAGAACATCGGCGACACCACGGTCCGCGAGTCCGTGCGCAAGGCGGGCGGCGACCCCTCGAAGGTCACGTTCGTCGAGATCCCCTTCGACCAGATGCCCGCCGCGCTCGACGGCGGACGCGTCGACGCCGCCTGGATGGGCGACCCCGCGAAGATCACCGCCGAGGAGCAGGGCGCCCGCGTCATCGCCTCCCCGTTCGCCGAGACCGACCCCAGGCTCACCGTCGCGACCTACTTCACCTCCACCCAGCTCACCGAGCGGAACCCGGAGCTGGTCGAGAAATTCACCGCAGCGATGACCGAGTCGCTCACCTACGCCGCCGCCCACCCCGACGAGGCCCGGCGGATCCTCACCACCTACACCAGGATCAGCGCCGACGTCATCGACAAGGTCACCCTGCCCAGCTGGCCCGCCGAGGTCGACCTGCCCTCCCTGGAGAAGCTCGCCTCCCTCGGCGAACAGGACGGCCTCTTCGGCGACGAGAAGCCCGACATCCCGGCGCTCTTCTCCTAGGAGGTGTCAGCGAGGTCCCGGCGCACCGCCCCGGCGGAACCGGCCGGGGCCGGGTCCGCCGCCCGACACCCGTGACACCGCCGTTTCACCCGCTCGGCCCCCGCCCTTCCCGCCAATGGGCCCGGGCCGCGCGCGGGCCCGCCGCAGGAACGGTCAGATGGCCCTAGGGGTGCGCTCGCGCGAGCGGCGCCTCCCGAGCGGACCGTCGAGGGTGTGCGCCACCCTGGGTACGCGGAGCACAGTGGCAGCTCACCCGGAGGTACGGATGCGGCGGACGGACCTGGAAGGCCACGGCCCCGTCCGGTTCGGGCCGACCCTGCCGGACGAGGGGCTGCCCGTGCTTCCCGACCTGTCGGCCGTCCTCGCCGCCGCGGCGGCCCGGGGCGGCGCCGAACCCGTCGGCGGCGGCCCCGGCCTCCTGGAGGCGGCGTGCGGCTACTGGGCCCGGCGCGGACTGCCCGCCGGGCCCGAACGCGTCGTCGCCGCCCCCGGCGCCCCCTCCCTGCTGCTCGCGCTGACCGCCGCGCTCGGCGGCGACGTCCTGGTGCCCCGGCCCTGCGCCGCCTGGTGGGCGCCCTACGCGCGCCTGCTGGGCCGGCCCGTGTTCCACGTCGCGACCCCGGCGGAGTGCGGCGGCGTCCCCGACCCGTACGCCCTGCTGGAGACCGTGCGCCGGGTCCGCGACGAGGGCGGTGACCCCCGGCTGCTCGTGCTGTCCGTCGCCGACGACCCGACCGCCACCGTGGCACCGCCCGAGGCGCTCCACGAGGCCGTCGAGGCCGCCGCCTCGGCCGGACTGCACCTGGTCAGCGACGAGACCTGGCGCGACACCCTGCACACGCCCCACGGCACCGTGCTCCTCAGCCCCGCCGAGATGCTGCCCGACCGGGTCACCGTCGTCACCGACCTGGCCGGTGCGCTGCTGCCGCCGGGCTGGCCCGCCGCCGTCGCCCGCTTCCCCGAGGGCGACCTCGGCGACCGGCTGCACGCGCGCGTGCTCGACGTCCTCACCGCGCTCGGCGCCTGCGTGGCCGCCCCGGTCGCCGCCGCGGCCGGCTACGCGCTCACCGAACCCGAACCCGTCACCACGCGCGTGCGCGCCGCCGTGGACCTGCACGCGCGCGTGGCCGCCGACGCGCACGCCGTCGTCGTCAAGGCGGGCGCCCTGGCCCGCCCGCCGCAGGCCGGACGCCACCTCTACGTCGACCTCGGCCCGCTGCGCGGCGCCCTCGGCGCGCACGGCGTCGGCGACGCCCAGGACCTGGAGGACTTCCTCACCGCCCGCCTCGGCATGCCCGCGCCGGGCGGCCAGCGCTTCGGCGACGACCTCGGCGCCCTGCGCGTCCGGCTCTCCACCTCGGCGCTGCTCGGCACGGCACCGGCGGCGGCCGGGGAACGCCCCGGTCCGCCCGGACCGCCGGAACCGCCGCCCGCGGCAAGCCCGTTGACCACTCTGAAGTCGGTTTTCGACGACCTCCGCGACGACGCTCAGCGATGGGAGCCTCCTCGATGACGCAGCAGTCCGAGTCGACCACCACGAGCACGACCAGGGAGACCGACGACCCGGCCGCGGCTCCCCCCTTCGCGCCCCCGTACCCGCCGCTCGCCGAGCCCCGTCCGCTCGGCGAGCGCCGTGTGTGGCCGCGCACCTTCCACGACCGCCTCACCGCACCGCTGCCCGGCCTCAAGGCCCTGGCCCGGTTCGCCCGCGAGGGCTCCGCGCGCCCCGCCCGCGAGGGCCTCGCCGACGTCCCCCGCATCCCCTTCGCCCCCGGCCCGCTGCCCCGCCCGGACGCCCGCACGGTCGCCGTCTCCTGGGCGGGACACGCCAGTTGGGTCCTCGGGATCGGCGGGCTGACCGTCCTCACCGACCCCGTCTGGTCCCGCCGCATCCTCGGCACCCCGAGCCGGGTCACCCCGGTCGGCGTGCCCTGGGACGCGCTGCCGCGCGTCGACGCCGTCGTCATCAGCCACAACCACTACGACCACCTGGACGCCCCCACCCTGCGCCGCCTGCCGCGCGACACCCCGGTGTTCGTGCCCGCCGGGCTCGGGACCTGGTTCCGCCGCCGCGGCTTCACCCGGATCAGCGAGCTCGACTGGTGGGAGGCGGTCGAACTGGGCGGTGTCCGCTTCGACTTCGTGCCCGCGCACCACTGGTCCAAGCGCAGCCTCACCGACACCTGCCGCAGTCTGTGGGGCGGCTGGGTGCTCACCGACCCCGACGGCACCCGTGTCTACTTCGCCGGGGACACCGGCTACGGCCACTGGTTCTCCCGCATCGGCCGCCGCTACCCCGGCATCGACCTCGCCCTCCTGCCCATCGGTGCCTACGACCCCCGCTGGTGGCTCAGAGACGTCCACTGCGACCCGGAGGAGGCCGTCCAGGCCGTACAGGACCTCGGGGCGCGGCGGATGGCGCCCATGCACTGGGGCGCGTTCGTGCTGTCCGCCGAACCCGTCCTCGAACCGCTCACCCGCGTCCGCGAGGCCTGGGCCAGGACCGGCCGCGACCGCTCCGACCTGTGGGACCTCCCCGTGGGAGCCTCACGCCTCCTGCCCCGGAGCGCCTAGCGCCCGCTCACGCCTTCGCCGTGCCGCGGATCCGGCGCCACAGCGAGGGGGCCGCGCTGATCAGCACGGTCAGGGCGACCGCCGCGACCACGCCCTCCCAGGGCTCCTGGAACAGCGACCCGCCCAGGATGCCGATGAGCTGGTACGTCAGGGCCCAGGCCAGACAGGCCGGGAGGTTGCCCCGGACGAACCTGCGCACCGGCCAGTCGGCCATCAGACAGGCCAGCATCACCGGGATCCGCCCCGCCGGCACCATCCGGGACAGCACCAGCACCGTCACCCCGTGCTCGGCCAGCTTCCCCTGGGCCTGCGTCAGCCGGTCCTCCGGGGCACGCGAGCGGATCGCCTCCAGCCAGCGCGAGCCGTTCTTCGAGCGCATCCCGCGCCGCCCCAGCCAGTACAGCGTCGCGTCCCCGAGGAACGCGGCCAGGGACGCCGTCACGAACACCAGCAGCATCGAGAACGGCGCCGTCTGGTGGAACGCCACCACGGCCGCCGAGCTGACCAGCGCGCCCGTCGGCACGACCGGCACCAGCGCCCCGATCAGCACCAGCAGGAACAGCGAGGGATAGCCGATCGCCCGCTGCGTCGTCTCCGGCGGAACCGTCGAGGAGGCCGCCGCGAGCAGGACGACCGGCGTCGCCGGAAGACTCACCGGGTCACCTCCGGGCGCACGCTCTGCCCGTGCCCGAGCAGATGCACCGCCACACCCGGCGCACGCTCGGCGGCCAGGCGCACGAACTCGGCGCCGGGAGCGTGGAACTCATGGGGGCGCACGGCGTCCATCCCGATCGGCCAGTACGTGCCGTAGTGCACCGGAACCGCGCTCACCGGGTCGAGCCGGGCCAGCGCCTGCGCCGCGCGCCCCGCGTCCAGATGCCCCTCGCCGAGGTAGGGCCCCCAGCCGCCCACCGGCAGCAGCGCCACGTCGACCGGCCCGACCTCCTTCGCCATGTCGTCGAACAGCCCGGTGTCCCCGGCGAAGTACGTGCGCGCCTCGCCCTCCACGACATAGCCGAGCGCGGGGGAGCGGTGCGGTCCGACCGGCAGCCGCCGCCCGTCGTGCCGCGCCGGAACCGCCCGTACGACCAGGTCGCCGACCACCGTCTCGTCGCCCGGCGCCGTCTCCACGACCTGGAGGTGACCGAGCCGGCGCAGCGCGGGCACCGCACGGAGCGCGCCCCGGGGCACGAGCAGGCGCGTGCCCGGGGCCAGTCTCCTCAGTGAGGGAAGGTGCAGATGATCGGCGTGCAGATGGGACACGAGTGCCACGTCGGCACTCCAGGCGCCCGGTGGGGGCAGCGCGCCCCGGCGGCGCCGCAGATGCGCGAGCCGTCGTGCGAACAGAGGATCAGTGAGCACACGCACGTCCGAATCCTCGATCGTGCAGGTGGCGTGACCCCACCAGGTGATCTCCACCGGCACCTTCTTTGCCTCCTTCGCGCGACTCCCCGAAGCCTACGGGCAGGAGTAGGGTCGGCGGCGAAACCCGGAGGTGAGGGGGGACGCCATGGGATGGGTGCGGGTCACGGCGATCGCGAGTCTGACGCCGCTGGAGGAGCTGGAGGCCGATCCCTTCCTGGTGGACTCCCGCAGCCAGCACGCCATGTGCGCCCGCTGGGCCGCCGAACGCGGCTACAGCGTCAGCCGGGAACTGCTCGTGCGCGGCCTGAGGCCCGACCACTGCGTCCTGTGGGACGGCGTCCGCGCCGGCTCCGACCTTTTCGTCGCCCCGAGCCGCCGCGTCCTGGAGAGCGCCCTGTCCTCCGTCGAGGACTTCCTCGCCGAGTGCGCACGTCGCGGGGTGCGCGTGGAGACCGTGGGCTCCGCCGAACCCGCCTACGACGCCCAGATGAAGGCCAGCGTCCACCGCCGGCTCTCCATGCCCACGGCGGGCTACGACGGCCGGTAGCCCGGCGCCGCTCCCCGCTCCCGCCACCGCCCCTCATGTCGTGACAAAGGGGAACCTCCGTCCGTTGTGACAGGGTGGGTACAGGCCCGCACCGGCGACGGGCCGGGACGGTGAGGTGCACGGGGCGTGGTCAGCGCGCGGTGGCGGCGGGTCGCCAGTCAGATCGGGCGGAGCATCGCCGTGTGGGCGGTCTCCACCCTCACCATGCTCGTCCTCGCCGGCATCCTGCCCGACTTCCAGCTCCGCTCCGCCGACGGCGACAGCGCGACCGACATCGCCGTCACCGCCGCGCTCGGCGCCGGGGTCTTCGGTCTCCTGTCGGCCCTGGTGTGGCCGCTGCTCGTGCGGCTCCTGCTCCTCGTGCCCGCCCTGGTCCTCGGTCTGCTCGTCTTCTTCCTCAACGGCGCCCTCCTCCTCGTCGCGCTGCGCCTGAACCCCGCCGAGCAGGGCGGCGCCACCTGGGAGACCGCCGTCGTGGTCGCCGCCGTGATGTCCGCCGTCGCCTCCGCGACCGGCGGCGCGCTCGCCGTCCGCGACGACGACGCCTACCGGCGGCGCCTGTACCGGCTCGCCGACCGCCGCCGCAGACGCGACCCGGCCGCGCCGTCCACGCCGGGCACGCTCTTCCTCCAGCTCGACGGCGTCGGCCACGACGTCCTGCGGGCCGCCGTCGGCAAGGGACTCATGCCGACCGTGGCCCGCTGGCTCGACGGCGGCACCCACCGCCTCACCCCCTGGCGCACCGACTGGTCCAGCCAGACCGGTGCCAGCCAGCTCGGCATCCTGCACGGCAGCAACGAGGACGTGCCCGCCTTCCGCTGGTACGAGAAGGACACCCGCGAGGTGATGGTCTGCAACCGTCCGACCAGCGCCGCCGAACTCCAGCGGCGTGCCGTCGAACGCACCGGCGACGGCGGGCTCCTGAGCGCCGACGGCGCCAGCCGCGGCAACCTCTTCAGCGGCGGCGCCGGCGAACAGGCCCTCGTGCTGTCCATCGCGACCCGGCGGCGCAGCCGCGAGACCCGCTCCCGCTCGGGCTACTTCGCCTACTTCTCCGACCCGGCCAACGCCGTGCGCACCGCCCTGTCGTTCTTCGCCGAGATCGGACGGGAGATCGGCCAGTCCACCCGGACCCGCGTGCGGCGCGTCCGCCCGCGCATCGGACGCGGCGGCCTCTACCCCTTCGTCCGGGCCTTCGCGACCGTCGTCGAACGGGACGTCGTGGTCGCCTCGGTCATGGGCGACCTGCTCGCCGGCCGCACCGCCGTCTACGCCGACCTCGTCGCCTACGACGAGGTCGCCCACCACTCCGGCCCCGCGAGCCGTGACGTCGAGCAGGTCCTCCAGCGGCTGGACCGCGCCCTCGCGCTGATCGAGAAGGCCGCCGACCACGCCCCGCGCCCGTACCGGATCGTCGTCCTGTCCGACCACGGCCAGAGCCCCGGCGAGACCTTCCGCACCCGCTACGGCCTCTCGCTGGGCGACCTGGTGCGCGCCGGATGCGGGCTGCCCGTGCCGCGCAGGGCCCGCCGCACCCACAGCGGCGCCGAGGCCCGCGCCGCCGTCCGCGCCGCGCTGCGCCGCCCCGTCGAGGAGAAGGCGCCCACCGGACGCCGCTCCGAGCCGATCGTCCTCGCCTCCGGCAACCTCGGCCTGGTCTCCTTCCCGGACGTCCCCCACCGGATGACCAAGGAGGAGATCGACGCCCGCCACCCCGCGCTGCTGAGCACCCTCGCCAACCACCCCGGCATCGGCTTCCTCCTGGTGCGCAGCGAACGGCACGGCGGGGTGGTGCTCGGCCCGTTCGGCACGGAGATCCCGCTCGGTGAACTCGACGCCCGTCCGGGGCCGTTGGCGGTCTTCGGACCCGGCGCCGCCGACGCCGTACGCCGCACGCACGGGTTCCCGCACACCGCCGACATCATGGTCAACTCCTGGTACGACCCCGAGGAGGGCGAAGTCCTCGCCTTCGAGGAGCAGATCGGCTCCCACGGCGGTCTCGGCGGGGCGCAGGGGCGGCCGTTCCTGCTGTCGCCGCTCGCGCTGTCCGCGCCGGTCGACGGCGACGGGGAACTCGTCGGCGCCGAACAGGTCCACCGGGTCCTGCGCCGCTGGCTGCGGGAAACCGACGGCCCCCAGGTGCCGTTGACGGAGCCGCAGGACGAGCCGCGCGCCGCCTAGGGCCGGAATGTGATCGGATGGGTGTCACGGAACCCGGCAACGGGCCCCCTCCTGAAAGGAAGAACCGTGGCTACCACGCGCTCCGCTCACACCGTCTGGGAAGGCAACCTGCTCGAGGGCAGCGGTGTCGTCAACTTCGACTCCTCCGGCGCCATCACGGCGCAGCCGGTCACGTGGGCTTCGCGTTCCCAGGACGCGAACGGCAGGACCAGCCCCGAAGAGCTGATCGCCGCCGCGCACTCCAGCTGCTTCTCCATGGCGCTGTCGCACGCCCTGAACGGCGCCGGCACCCCGCCCACCAAGCTCGTCACCTCGGCCGACGTCAACTTCCAGCCCGGTGAGGGCATCACCGGCATCCACCTGACCGTCGAGGGCACCGTTCCCGGCATCGACAACGACGCGTTCGTCGCCGCCGCCGAGGACGCCAAGAAGAACTGCCCGGTCAGCCAGGCGCTGACGGGTACGACGATCACGCTGTCGGCGAAGCTCGCGTAACACCTCGCGCGGGGGCGCCGCGGCCGGTCTCGCTCCGGCCGCGGCGCCTTCGTGTTCCGGTGCGCCGTTCCCGCGCCCCCGACGGACCGCGGACCACCGTCCCATTGACAACAGCCCACTCAAGTTTTGTGCTGGAGTCCGGGATGCGCCCTGGCGGAAGGGGACAGCGATGGGACGTGCGGTCGGGATCGATCTGGGGACCACGAACTCGGTGGTGGCCGTGCTGGAGGGGGGCGACGCCACCGTCGTCGCCAACGCGGAGGGCGGCAGGACGACACCGTCCGTGGTGGCCTTCGCGAAGAACGGTGAGGTACTGGTCGGGGAGGTCGCCAAGCGGCAGGCCGTGACGAACGTCGAGCGGACGGCCCGTTCCGTGAAACGGCACATGGGCGACGGGGCCTGGCGGTTCCCGGAGCAGGGCGCGGTCGACGGGACCCGGTACCGCGCGCAGGAACTGTCCGCGCGGGTGCTCCAGAAGCTCAAGCGGGACGCCGAGGCATATCTCGGCGAGGACGTCACGGACGCGGTGATCACCGTCCCGGCGTACTTCGACGACGCCCAGCGCCAGGCGACCAAGGAGGCCGGCGAGATCGCGGGCCTGAAGGTGCTGCGGATCGTCAACGAGCCGACCGCCGCCGCCCTCGCCTACGGCCTGGACCGGGGCGAGGAGCAGACGGTGCTCGTCTTCGACCTCGGCGGCGGCACCTTCGACGTCTCCCTGCTGGAGATCGGCGACGGCGTCATCGAGGTCAAGGCGACCAACGGCGACACGCGTCTGGGCGGCGACGACTGGGACCAGCGGGTCGTCGAGTATCTGGTGAAGAGGTTCAGGGGGCACAGCGGCATCGACCTCGGCAGCGACAAGATGGCCCTGCAACGGCTGCGCGAGGGCGCCGAGAAGGCCAAGATCGAGCTGTCCAGCTCCTCCGAGACGACGATCAACCTGCCCTACATCACCGCCTCCGCCGAAGGCCCGCTGCACCTCGACGAGAAGCTGACGCGCGCCCAGTTCCAGGAGCTCACCGCCGATCTGCTCGACCGCTGCAAGAACCCCTTCCACCAGGCGGTCAAGGACGCCGGCGTGAAGCTCTCCGCGGTGGACCACGTCATCCTCGTCGGCGGCTCGACCCGGATGCCCGCCGTCACCGACCTGGTGAAGGAACTCACCGGCAAGGAACCGCACAAGGGCGTCAACCCGGACGAGGTCGTCGCGCTCGGCGCGGTCCTCCAGGCCGGGGTGATCCGCGGTGACGTGAAGGACATCCTGCTCCTCGACGTCACCCCGCTGTCCCTGGGCATCGAGACCAAGGGCGGCATCATGACCAGGCTCATCGAGCGCAACACCACGATTCCCACCCGGCGTTCGGAGATCTTCACCACCGCCGCCGACAACCAGCCCTCGGTCGGCATCCAGGTCTACCAGGGCGAACGGGAGATCGCCGCCTACAACAAGAAGCTCGGCGTCTTCGACCTCACCGGACTGCCGCCCGCCCCGCGCGGCGTCCCGCAGATCGAGGTCGCCTTCGACATCGACGCCAACGGGATCATGCACGTCTTCGCCAAGGACCTGGCGACCGGGCGCGAGCAGAAGATGACCGTCACCGGCGGCTCCGCCCTGGCCAAGGACGACATCGACCGCATGATGCGGGAGGCCGAACAGTACGCGGAGGAGGACCGCAGGCGCCGCGAGGCCGCCGAGACCCGCAACCACGCCGAGCAACTCGTCTACCAGACCGAGAAGTTCATCCGCGACAACGAGGAGCGCGTCCCCGCCGACACCAGGCCGGAGGTGGAGGCGGCGATCGCCGAGCTGACGTCACTGCTGGAGCACGACGCCGACACGAACGCCCTGCGCACCGGCATCGACCGGCTCACCGCCGTCAGCCAGCGGATGGGCCAGGCCATGTACGCCCGGGCCCAGGAGGAACCCTCCGACACCCCGCCCGAACAGCACACCACGCCCCCCGAGGAGGAGGGCGTGGTGGACGCGGAGATCGTCGACGAGGACCGCGACCACAAGGGCGGCGCGGCCTGAACCGCTAGGAGCCCGTGCGTTCCCAGCCCCGTCGTTCCGGGCGCGGGCCCAGGCTCTCGGGGTCACGTGCCCGGTAGACGACGTAGGGGCGGAAGAGGTACTGGACCGGTGCGCTGAACATGTGGACCAGTCGGCTGTACGGCACGAACGCGATGAGCGCCATCCCGATCACCGCGTGGACCTGGTAGAGCACCGGCACGCCCTGCATGCGGTCGATGTCCGGCTGGAGGACGAACAGGCTGCGGGCCCAGGGGGCGATCGACTCACGGTAGTCGTAGCCGTCGCCGGAGGCGTGCGTCAGCTTGGCGATCATGCCCATCGCGATCGCCGCGAGCAGCACCAGGTACATGACCTTGTCGTTGACGGTGGTCGCCCGGAAGACGGGTGCCTTCGTCCGCCGCCGGTAGACGAGCAGCACGATCCCGGTGACCGTGAGCACCCCGGCCGCGGTGCCGCCGTACAGCGAGAACAGGTGGTACGTGTGCTCGCTGACGCCGAGCGCGTTCGTCCAGGACGTCGGGACGAACAGGCCGACGACATGGCCGGCCAGGACGAACAGGATGCCGTAGTGGAAGGCCGGTGAGGCGATGTTGAGCAGCTTCGACTCGTAGACCTGGGAGGAGCGGGTCGTCCAGCCGAACTTGTCGTAGCGGTGGCGCCAGAGGAGACCGGCGACGAGGAGGGCGAGGGCGACGTACGGCAGGACGCCCCACAGGAGCGTGGTCATGAGCGCACTCCGGTGTGTGCGGTGGGCAGGGTGGCGCAGACGGCGTCCAGCACGGACGCGTACGGCGTACCGAAGTCGGTGAGGCGGGAGCGCAACTGGTCCAGCCCGGCACGGTGTTCGGTGAGCAGGCCGGTGTCGCCGGTGCGGGCCGTGAACTCCAGCACCGCGGGCAGGAAGTCGGGCAGCTCCTCGCCGGTGAACTCCAGCCCGGCCGCCCGGTAGACGTCCTTGAAACGCACCAGCGACATCCCGCGCCGCCGGGTGTCCCCGTCCTGCCACCAGCTCAGGTACAGGCTGTGCCGGTTCTTGAAGTCGAAGACCCGCACATAGTGCTCGGCCAGCTCCCGCGGCGCGGTCACCGCGGCGTGGTCCACGAACTCCCGCAGCTGCGGGGCCGCTTCGCGCAGCAGCGGCAGCCGGGCGCGGAAGTCGTCGTCGGGATAGGTCAGGCAGAGCGCGGCGGCCTGGTACAGCACGGCGTACGAAGGCATCAGACCTCCTCGGCGTCGGCGGGGTCGTCGGAGGTCTGGCGGCGGCGCAGTCCGTGGAAGTTCTCCACGGACACCACCGGGAGCAGCTTGCGCCCGGAGTCCTGGCCGAACGGACCGTCGCCGCCCATGCCGGGACCGCCGTCGTACTCCAGGCTGCATCCGTCGGGCAGCGCCGACTCCTCCAGGCGGCGCGCGTCACCGACGGCCGCCGTCGGAATGACGTACCGGTCCTCGTACTTGGCGATCGCCAGCAGCCGGTACATGTCCTCGATCTCCCCGGCCGACATGCCGACGGCCTCGCCGGTCCGCGGGTCGGGTTCCTCGCCCAGGTTGATCGCCCGCATGTGGGCCCGCATCGCGGCAAGCTTCTCCAGACAGGCCCGCACCGGCGCGGTGTCGCCCGCGGTGAAGAGCTCCGCGAGGTACTCCAGCGGGATGCGGAGGGTGTCGATCGCGGCGAACAGGTTGTCCGCGTCCTCACCGTCGTGCCCGGTCTCCGACAGGGCCTCCACGACCGGCGACAGCGGCGGGATGTACCAGACCATCGGCATGGTCCGGTACTCCGGATGCAGCGGGAGGGCCACCTTGTACGTGCTGATGAGGGCCCGCACGGGGGAGCGGCGGGCGGCCTCGATCCAGTCGTGCGCGATGCCCGCCTCCTCGGCGGCGCGCCGCACGGCGGGGTCCTCGGGGTTGAGGAAGACCCCCAACTGGGCCTCGTACAGGGCCTTCTCGTCCCGCACGGAGGCGGCCTCGGTGACCTTGTCGGCGTCGTACAGCACGACCCCGAGATAGCGCAGCCGGCCCACGCAGGTCTCCGAACAGACCGTCGGCAGCCCGACCTCGACGCGCGGATAGCACATCGTGCACTTCTCGGCCTTGCCGGTGCGGTGGTTGAAGTACACCTTCTTGTACGGGCAGCCCGTCACGCACATCCGCCAGCCCCGGCACTGGTCCTGGTCGACCAGGACGATGCCGTCCTCCGCCCGCTTGTACATCGCCCCGGAGGGACAGGAGGCCACGCAGGACGGGTTGAGACAGTGCTCGCAGATCCGCGGGAGATAGAACATGAAGGTCTGCT
The DNA here is from genome assembly GCF_044747265.1 of Streptomyces sp. NPDC090106. NCBI lineage: Bacteria > Bacillati > Actinomycetota > Actinomycetes > Kitasatosporales > Streptomycetaceae > Streptomyces > Streptomyces sp. NPDC090106. The sequence goes on from NZ_JBIVDS010000006.1 coordinate 542,188, forward strand.
CGAACTCGAACCTGACCTTGTCCGAGGCCTGTTGGCGCGTGCGTTCGACCATCGGGTCGAGGTCGCCGTAGGCGGGGGCGCCCGCGAGGTTGTCGTCCCAGTTCGACGACCACTCGATCTTCATCGGCTTTCCGTCGAGCTGCGACACCGGGCGGGCGACCGGGTAGTCGTCGCCGAGCGGGGCGTCGGTGAGGTTCTTGTAGTCGTACGTCCAGGGCTCGTAGTAGTCCTTGATCTCCGGCAGCTTCGGGTTGGAGAAGATGCCGAGGAGCTTGTGGAACCGGCCGCCCGCCTTCAGCTTGAGGGCGCCCCGCTTGTTCAGCTCCCAGCCGCCGCGCCACTTGTCCTGGTCCTCGTAGCGGCGCGGATAGCCCTGGCCGGGTCGGGTCTCGACGTTGTTGAACCAGACGTACTCCATGCCCTGGCGGTTGGTCCACGCCTGCTTGCAGGTGACCGAGCAGGTGTGGCAGCCGATGCACTTGTCGAGGTTCATGACCATCGCGATCTGGGCCATGCAGCGTCCGATGGTGACTTCGTCACGGGGCATGTCAGTACTCGACCTCCTGGCTGCGGCGGCGGATGACCGTCACCTCGTCGCGCTGGTTGCCCGTGGGGCCCAGGTAGTTGAAGGCCCAGGAGAGCTGGGCGTAGCCGCCGATCAGATGGGACGGCTTGAGGATGAGACGGGTCAGCGAGTTGTGGATGCCGCCGCGTTTCCCGGTGGCCTCCGCCTTGGGCACGTTGACCGTGCGTTCCTGCGCGTGGTGCATGTAGACCGTGCCGGCCGGCATGCGGTGCGAGACGACCGCGCGGGCCACGACCACGCCGTTGCGGTTGACGGCCTCGATCCAGTCGTCGTCCCGCACCCCGATCGCGTCGGCGTCCTGCGGGGACATCCAGATGCTCTGGCCGCCCCGGGAGAGCGCCAGCATGAACAGGTTGTCCTGGTACTCGGAGTGGATGGACCACTTGTTGTGCGGGGTGAGGTAGCGGACCGTCACCTCCTTCTCCCCGTCGGGGCCGAGCCGCGGTTCGCCGAAGAGCCTGTTCATGTCCAGCGGCGGCCGGTAGATCGGCAGCGCCTCGCCCAGCTCGTGCATCCAGTCGTGGTCGAGGAAGAAGTGCTGGCGCCCGGTGAGGGTGTGCCAGGGCTTGAGATGCTCGGTGTTGAGCGTGAACGCCGTGTACCGCCGCCCGCCCGACTCGCTGCCCGACCACTCCGGTGAGGTGATGACCGGGACCGGCGCCGCCTGTGTGTCCGCGTAGGTGACGCGTCTGCCCTCGTGCTCGGCGGCCAGGTGCGCCATCTCCTGCCCGGTGCGCTCCTGGAGCGTGCGGAAACCCTGCGTGGCGAGGCGGCCGTTGGTGGTCCCGGACAGGGCGAGGATGGTGTTGGCCGCCTTGACCGCCGTGTCGAGCAGGGGGCGGCCCGCGGTGGGGCCCTCGCGGACCACGCCGTTCAGCTCGCCCAGGTGCCCGATCTCCTCGTCGGGCCTGAGCGCGATGCCCTTCGCGGGCAGGCCCAGCCGCTCCACCAGCGGCCCCAGCGCCCGGAACCTCGCGCCGATCGCCGTGTAGTCGCGCTCCACGACGGTCAGGTTCGGCATGGTGCGGCCCGGCACCGGATCGCAGTCGCCGCGCTTCCAGTCCAGGACCACACCGCCGGGCTGGGCCGTCTCGCCCGGGGTGTCGTGCTGGAGCGGTGTCGCCACCAGGTCCTGGCGCACGCCCAGGTGCACGACGGCCATCTCGCTGAGCCGGTCGGCGAGCGCCTTGAAGGTGTCGAAGTCGGTGCGGGCCTGCCAGGGCGGGTCCACGGCCGGGGTGAACGAGTGCACGTAGGGGTGCATGTCGGTGGACGACAGGTCGTGCTTCTCGTACCAGGTCGCGGCGGGCAGCACCACGTCCGACAGCAGGGTCGAGGAGGTCTGCCGGAAGTCCAGCGACAGCAGCAGGTCGAGCTTGCCCTCGGGCGCCTCGTCCCGCCAGGTCACGTCCCGGGGCCGCTCGCCGGGTTCGGCCTCCTGGGCACTGAGCGAGGACTGGGTGCCCAGCAGATGCCGGGTGAAGTACTCGGCGCCCTTCGCCGAGGAGCCGAGGAGGTTCGCCCGCCACAGGGTCAGCACCCGGGGCCAGTTCTCCGGGGCGTCCGGGTCATCGCACGCGAACTTCAGTGTCCCGGAGCGGAGTTCGGCGACCGCCTTCGCCACCGGGTCGCCGAAGGCCGCGCCCAGCTCCAGCGGGCTGCGGTCGAAGGTCGGGTACGACGGCATCCAGCCCGTGCGCGCCGACAGGGCGAGACAGTCGGCGCCCGTCATGCCCTCGAAGCGGCCCTCGCCGAGCGGGGAGGCCATCACGTCGGCGGTGAAGCGGTCGTAGCGCCACTGGTCGGTGTTGAGGAACCAGTACGCCGTGCCGATCATCTGCCGGGGCGGCCGGGACCAGTCGGACGCGGCGGCGAGCGTCGCCCAGCCGGTGGCCGGGCGGCACTTCTCCTGGCCGACGTAGTGCGCCCAGCCGCCGCCGTTCCTGCCCTGGCAGCCGGTCAGCTGGAGCAGCGCGAGGAAGGCGCGGTAGATCGTCTCGGAGTGGAACCAGTGGTTGGTGCCCGCGCCCATCAGGATCATGCAGCGGCCCTTGGACCGCTCTGCGGTGCGCGCGAACTCCCGGGCGATCTTGACGCACTTGGCGGCCGGGACGGAGGTGTGCACCTCCTGCCAGGCGGGCGTGCCGGGCTGCCCGGCGTCCTCGTAGGAGGCGGGCCAGGAACCCGGCAGGCCCTCGCGCCCCACCCCGTACTGCGCCAGCAGCAGGTCGAAGACCGTCGTCACCAGCGGGCCGTCCGGGCCGCCCAGCCGGGTCGCGGGCACACCCCGCCGCACCACCTCGCCGCGGCCCTGGCCGTGCTCGCCGCCCTCGGTGTCGAAGCGGGGCAGCAGCACCTCGACAGGGCTCGCGACGTCCTGGCCGTGCAGGGTCAACGTCGGCTCGATCGCCCCGAGTTCGAGGTTCCAGCGGCCCTTGCCCGACTCGGTCCAGCGGAAGCCCAGCGAGCCGTTGGGGACGACCGCGCGCCCGCTCGCCGCGTCCAGCACGACCGTCTTCCACTCCGCGCCCTCGCCCTCCTGGCCGAGATCGCCGGCGCGCAGGAACTTCGCCGGCACCAGAGCGCCGTTCTTCTCGGTGAGGGTCACCAGGAAGGGCAGATCGGTGAACTTCTTCACGTAGTCCGTGAAGAACGGGGTCTCCCGGTCGACGAAGAACTCCTTGAGGACGACATGGCCCATGGCCAGGGCGAGGGCGCCGTCCGTGCCCGGGTGCGGGTGCAGCCACTCGTCGGCGAACTTGGCGTTGTCTGCGTAGTCCGGGGCGACCACCACGACCTTCTGGCCCCGGTAGCGGGCCTCCGCCATCCAGTGCGCGTCCGGGGTGCGGGTCACCGGGACGTTGGAGCCCCACATCATCAGATACGCGGCGTCCCACCAGTCGCCGGACTCCGGGACGTCCGTCTGGTCGCCGAAGACCTGCGGGGAGGCGACGGGAAGGTCGGCGTACCAGTCGTAGAACGACAGCATGGGCGCGCCGATGAGGGAGTGGAAGCGGGCGCCCGCCGCGTGCGACACCATCGACATCGCCGGGATCGGGGAGAAGCCGGCGATCCGGTCCGGGCCGTACGTCCTGATCGTGTGGACGTGCGCGGCGGCGACGATCTCCACGGCCTCGTCCCAGGTCGCGCGGACCAGGCCGCCCTTGCCGCGGGCCTGCTGGTAGCGGCGCCGGCGCTCGGGGTCGTCCTGGATGTCCGCCCAGGCCAGGACCGGGTCACCGAGCCGGCCGAGGGCCTCGCGGTACAGGTCGAGGAGGACACCGCGGACGTACGGGTAGCGCACCCGGGTGGGGGAGTACGTGTACCAGGAGAACGCGGCGCCCCGGGGGCAGCCGCGCGGCTCGTACTCGGGGCGGTCCGGGCCGACCGAGGGATAGTCGGTCTGCTGGGTCTCCCACGTGATGATGCCGTCCTTGACGTACACCTTCCAGCGGCAGGAGCCCGTGCAGTTCACCCCGTGCGTGGAGTTCACGACCTTGTCGTGGCTCCAGCGGTCCCGGTAGAAGGCGTCCGCCTCCCGGCCGCCCGTCAGCCCGATGCTGTGCAGGTCGGGTGCCGCTGTGCCGGGCCGGAAGAACCTGCCGGCCTTCAGCAGCGCCGCACCCGGCTCGGTGGGCGGTGTCTGGGTGTCGGTCACATGCGCTCCCTTGCTGGCCCCTGCTCCCGAAGCTAGGGGCGGTGCGGGGAGCGCACCCGTTCACGGCACCCGTACGGGTCAGACCTTGCGGGCCACGCCCGCGTACACCGGCACGATGCCCTCGGTCTGCGCCTCGACGTCGACGGGCTCCGGGCGCCAGCCCGTCACCGGGATCACGCCCGGGCCGAGGAGCTCCAGACCGTCGAAGAACCGCGAGAACTCGGGCAGCGAGCGCGGATAGAACGGTGTGCCGCCCGCCCGGAAGTGCTCCGCGGCCTTCGCGATGGCCTCCGGGCTCAGATCCGGGGTGACCTGGGACAGGATCAGGAAGCTGCCCGGGGCCAGCTCGGCGACGTACCGGCCGAGCAGCCCGTACACGTCGTCGCCGTCCGGGTCCTCGTTGAGATAGTGGGTGAGCGCCACCAGGGACAGCGCGACCGGCTTCGAGAAGTCCAGGGTCCCGGCGGCCAGCCGCAGGATCGTGTCGGGGTCGCGGACGTCGGCGTGCACGTAGTCCGTGGCGCCCTCGGCGGAGCTGTGCAGCAGCGCCTGCGCGTGCCGCAGCACGACCGGGTCGTTGTCCGCGTACACGACCCGCGCGTCCGGGGCGACCTCCTGGGCCACCTGGTGCAGGTTCGGCTCGGTCGGGATGCCGGTGCCTATGTCCAGGAACTGGCGCAGCCCGGCCTGCGCGGCCGTGCGCACCGCGCGGTGCATGAACCGGCGGTTGGAGCGCGCGCCGCGCACCACGGTGCCGTCCGTGGCGAGGATCCGGCGGGCCAGCTCCTCGTCCACCGGGTAGTTGTCCTTGCCGCCCAGCCACCAGTCGTACACCCGGGCCGGATGCGGCCGGCTGGTGTCGACGGTGGTGGGCGCGCCCTCGGATGCCGTCATGCGGTGTCAGCTCCTCGTTCCTCAAGTGGGTGCGCTCGATGGGGAGTTGCGGGCAGATGGCGAAAGGGCGCCGGGGGCCTCAGAAGTCGGCCCGGCGCTCCCGCAGCAACTGCTTGGTGCGCTCGGCCGACGCGGCGCGAGCCGTCATGTGGTCGAGGACCTCCAGATGCGCGGAGACCTCCCGGCGGGAGTCCAGGTACAGGGCCCCGGTCAGATACTCGGTGAACGCCATGTCGGGCAGCTCGGGTTCGGCGAAACGGAAGAGCGAGAACGGCGCGTACGTCCCCGGGTGCGGGCCGTCCGCGAACTCGGCGATCTGGAGTGTGACCCGGTCGCGCTCGCCGAACTCCAGGAGTTTGTCGATCTGTTCACGCATCACCCCGGCCTCGCGGGTGACCGGCCGGGCCAGCACCGTCTCGTCCATGATGACCCACAGGTGGGGTGGATCGGGGCGCTCCAGCAGCTCCTGGCGGGTCATGCGCAGCGACACGTGCCGCTCGATCGCGTCCGCGCCGTCCTGCCCGATCGTGCCCGCCTCCATGACCGCGCGCGCGTATCCCTCGGTCTGGAGCAGGCCGGGTACGAAGTGCGGCTCGTAGGAGCGGATGATGCGGGCCGCGCCCTCCAGGCTCACGTACAGGCTGAACCAGTCCGGCAGCACGTCGTGGAACCGCTGCCACCAGCCCGGCTGGTTGGCCTCCTCGGCGAGCGAGACGAACGCGTCCGCCTCCTCGTCGGGCACCCCGTAGGTCGACAGCAGCATCTGTACGTACGGGATCTTCAGCGCGACCTCGGCCATCTCCATGCGCCGCACGGTCGCCGGGGCCACGCGCAGGACCTTCGCGGCCTCCTCGCGTTTGAGCCCGGCCGCCTCCCGCAACTCCTGAAGCCGCTTGCCGAGCACCACCTGACCCACGGTGGGCGCAGGACGCCGCTCACTCACGCCACGCCTCCCCTACGCGCCGAAGTATCCGGGGCAGTGTGTCATGTTCCGCAGCCTGTCTCATCCGGTTGCGGGTGACGCGCACGCCACGCGGGACGTAGCGGTGCCCGGCGAATCAGGCATGTCCGCATTACCTCGCGGGTAATCGACCCGGCCGGACGGGTGCGGGATCGTCGGGGCACCGGGTTCCGGGGCGGCGCACTCCGTCCCGGGGTCCGGGTCCGTCCCCGACTCCGCTTCCGCCCCGACCCGTCGGAGGGTGATCTTCCATGTCGACCAGCCCGCAGCCCGTCCACCCGCGGCCCGCCGCCGTGTTGTCGGCCCTCGTCCGCACCGGCGACCCGGGCCGCGCGCTGCGCCGTCTCCTCGCCCTGGACGCGGTGGTCACCGGCGCCAACGGGATCGCCTACCTCGCCGCCTCCGGCCCGCTCGGACGCCTCCTCGGCGCCGGCTCCGCGCTGCTGCTCGCCCTCGGCGCGTTCCTCACCGTGTACGCCGCCGGTGTGGGCCTGCTCGCGTCCCGGGCCCGCCCGGCCGCGCCACCGGTACGCCTGGTCGTCGAGGCCAACCTCCTCTGGGCGACGCTCAGTTGCGTGGCGCTCGCCCTGTGGCTGACACCGACCACCGCGGGCGCCGTGTGGACGGTCCTCCAGGCGGTCGCCGTCGCCGCCTTCGCCGCCGCGCAGCACCTGAGCCTGAGGGCACGTCAGGACATGAGCGTCTGAAGGTACTTGACCGTCGCCGGGTCGGCCGGGAGGAACGTCTCGATGGCCAGCTCGGCGACCGTCACGTCCATCGGTGTGTTGAAGGTGGACACCGACGACACGAACGACAGCACCCGGCCCTCGTGCTCCACGCGCATCGGCAGGGCGAAGTACGGGGCGTCGCCGAGCGGCTCACCGTCCTCGCGCCCGTCGTCGGCCACCGGGTACCCGGCGACCTCCTCGTACAGCGCGCGCAGCGGCTCCGAGCGGTGCAGGGCCGACTGCCGTTCCAACTGGGCCAGCAGATGGCCGCGCCACTCGCGCAGATTGCGGATGCGCGGCGCCAGACCCCGCGGGTGCAGGGTCAGCCGCATCGCGTTCACGGGGGGTGCGAGCAGGGACGCGTCGACGCCGTCGAGGAGCATCAGGATGCCCCGGTTGGCCGCGACCACGTCGTACCGCGCGTCCATCACCAGGGCCGGATAGGGCTCGTAGCCCTGGATGAGCCGCTCCAGGCCCGCCCGCAGGGCGTCCAGCGCCGGGTCCTCCAGCGGGGTCTGCCGGTAGCGCGGGGCGTAACCGGCCGCCAGCAGCAGGGCGTTGCGCTCCCGGACCGGCACCTCCAGGTGCTCCGCCAGCCGCAGCACCATCTCCTCGCTCGGCCGGGACCGGCCGGTCTCGACGAAGCTGATGTGCCGGGCGGAGGAGCCGGCGCGCAGCGCCAGCTCCAGCTGGCTCACCCGGCGCCGCTCCCGCCAGGCCCGCAGGAGGGGGCCGACGCCGGGATCGGTGCGCGAGGAGGTGGTCATACGAGGACGGTAGACGGTGGACGGCGGGCCGGGGCGCGGGGGAGGCGGATCCCCCGCGCCGGCCGGCCTCGGGAAACCCCTCTGACCAGGGCCTCGGCGTCCGCTCTGTGGCAGGCTGGGAGGAACCCCAGCTCAGCAGAGTCCGGCTCAGGAAGGAGCGACGCCATGCCCGTCGTACCGCTGTCGCAGCAGGAGATCGAGGACCGTCTCGCGGAACTGCCGGGCTGGACGCTCGACGGCGACCGCATCCGCCGCTCCTACCGGCTGGCCTCGCACTTCGCGGCCACCGCGCTGGTCGTCCACATCGCCCAGGTCCAGGAGGAGCTGGACCACCACTCCGACCTCGTCCTCGGCTACGACACCGTCTCCCTGAGCGTGAACACGCACAGCGCGGGCGGCGCGGTCACCGAGAAGGACGTCGAGCTCGCCCGGCGGGTGGAGGCGCTCGCCCCCGGCCACGGGGCGCAGTGACGGCGTGCTGGACTACGACAAGGAGGCCCGCGTCTACGACGCCAGCCGGGGCGGCGAACCCCGCGCCGCCGCTGCCGCCGACGCGGTGCTCGGCCTGATCCCCGAGAGCGCCCACCGCACCCCCGGGCGGCCCGGCCGGCTCCTCGACGTGGCCTGCGGCACGGGCATCGTCACCCGCAGACTCGCGGGGGCCCGGCCCGCGCTCCGGGTCACCGGCGCCGACCTGACGTACGGCATGGCCCGCAAGGCGGCCGGCCGGCTGCCGGGGGCGGTCGTGCTCGGCGACAGCCGCCGACTCCCCTTCCCCGACGGCGTGTTCGACGCGGTGACCAGCATCTGGCTGCTGCATCTCATCGACGGCGCCGACGACGTGGGCAGCATCGTCGCCGAGTGCGCCCGGGTGCTCGGACCCGGCGGCGTGTACGTCACCACCGTCGACAAGGCCGCGTCGCACGACGTCGGCAGCGACATCGACGCCGTCCTCGCCCCCCGCCCGCGCCGCTCGGCCCCGGACGCCGCGCACCGCGTGGAGGGGTGCGCGGCGGCGCAAGGGCTCGTCGCCGCCGGGCGGTCCGCCTTCACCGGCCTGGGGCAGGGCCGCAGCCCCCGCGGCACCGCCGCCGACCTGCGGCGCGGCTGGTTCACCCAGCTGCCGCCCGGCGAGCCGCGCACCGAGCGGTTCGCCGCCCGGCTGGAGACCCTGCCCGACCAGGACCGGCGGCGCGCCGACCCGGTGTTCCAGCTGCGCGCGTTCAGGAAGCCCGGCTGACCGCGACCCGGGTGAACTCCATGACCCAGTTGGTCAGCCAGGTCGCCCCGCCGTCGAGCGAGAACGCCTGCTCCCAGCGGGCCCCGTTCGCGAAGACACCGGACCACACGAACCGCACCCGCACCTCCTTGCCGTCGTAGGTGTCGTCGCCGTGGAACTCGCCGCGTCCGTCGGTGAAGCGGCCGAGGACGGGCGGGTACAGCGTCCCGGTCACGCTGGACGCCCAGTTCAGCGACCACTGCCCGGTCGCCCGCTCGAACAGGCGCAGGGTGGCGCCCTTCGCCGACAGATGAGGCATGTCGATCTCGTCGAGGTTCGCCGCCCCGTCGAACAGCGGCACACAGCGGCTGGTCGACCCGAACTCCTCCCAGGCGCTGTCCGGGTCGAGGAAGTCGGTGCGGCGGCGGTGGCGCACCTGCCAGTCGCCGTGGAGGAAGTCGAAGTCGCGCGGACCGCTCATGCCCGGCCCCCCGTCGTACCTTCGGGCAGAGAGTCCGCCAAGTAGGCCTCCAGGTCGGGGACTTCGGGTGCGAGGACGTGCCGTATCCAGGCGTCCCGCTCGTGCTGGATCGGCGGCAGCTCCCAGACGCAGCCGATCCACGGCAGGTCCGGCCGGACGAAGTGGACGGGGTCGGTGTCGGGGCAGCCCAGCACCGGCTGACCCGCGCAGGCGCCCCGGAAGTGCAGGACGTTGTCCCAGACCCAGCTGTACGCGTTGAGGTAGGCGCCGGTGTCCCCGCCCCGGTGCAGCACCACGAACGTCATGGGCGGGGTGCCGTCCGCCTCCGGCAGCAGCTCGGGGAGGATCGCGTACGCCGCCTTCTCCACCCCGGGATCGATGCCGGACGGGTCGGCGGTGACGTGGTAGCGCTTGATGTGCCGGCCGGCCAGCTCGATCGGGGGCGGCACGGTCAGCAGTTTCTCCTGGAAGGCCATGGGCGGGACGCTAGGCCCACTCCACTGACACCTTCTGTCAGTGGAGTCTGCGATGCTCACGGAATGAAGTCCGGTCGGCTGCTCTCGATCCTCCTGCTGCTCCAGACCCGGGGCCGGATGACCGCCGCCCAGCTCGCCGAGGAGCTGGAGGTCTCGGTGCGCACGGTCTACCGGGACGTGGACGCCCTGAGCGCCGCCGGTGTCCCGCTGTACGGCGACGCGGGGCACGCCGGCGGCTACCGCCTGCTCGACGGCTACCGCACCCGGCTGACCGGCCTGACCGCACCGGAGGCCGAGGCCCTGTTCCTCGCGGGCGCGCCCGGGCCCGCCGCCGAACTGGGGCTCGGGTCGGTCCTGGCGGCGGCCCGGCTCAAGGTGCGGGCCGCGCTGCCCGCGGAGCTGCGGGCCCACGCCGACCGGATCGGCGGACGCTTCCATCTGGACGCCCCGGGCTGGTACGCGTCGGCGGACGACGTGCCCTGTCTGCCGGCGGTCGCCGCCGCGGTCTGGAACAGCCGGGTCCTGCACGTCGTCTACCGCCGCTGGCGCGCGCCCACCGACGTGGAGCGCCGCCTGGAGCCGTACGGGCTGGTCCTGAAGGCGGGGCGCTGGTACGTCGTCGCGGGCCCGGGGCCGCGCACCTTCCGGGTCGACCAGATCCTCCGGCTCGACGCGACGGAGGAGGAGTTCGACCGGCCCGCCGACTTCGACCTGCCCGCGTACTGGACGGCGTACCAGCGCGACTTCCACGACCGGCTGTACCAGGGCGAGGCCGAGGTGCGGCTCGCCCCGGGCGTCTCGCTCGCGCGGGCGAGGTACGGCGAGGCGGAGCCCGACGGGTGGGTCACCGCGACCGTCCCTGTCGAGTCCGTCGAGCGCGCCGTTGGCGAGTTCCTGCGCCTGGGAGCCGGGATCGAGGTGCTTCGGCCGCCCGAGCTGCGCGAACGCATGGCCCGCACGGTGGCCGAACTGGCCGGAATGTACGGCAACCCGGGGGCGCGCGGCGGCGACTGAGAGAGCGGAACCCGTCCGTCCTCTCTGGAGGTTCACCTCGTGCAGCACCCGCACCCGCACGTGCACCCGCACCCCGTGTCTCCGCGCCGCAGACGCCGAGCCCTCCTCGCGGCGGCGACGGCCGTGTCGGCGCTCGTCGCCGCCGGGCTCACCGCGATCACCCCCGGCACCGCCGAGGCCGCCACCGCCCGCCAGGTCGAGAAGCTCGACCGGGGTGTCGTCAGCGTCCACACCGACAGCGGCAACCTGGTCAGCTGGCGCTGGCTCGGCACCGACCCGGACAGCGTGTCCTTCAACGTCTACCGGGCCGGAACGCTGGTCAACTCCACCCCGATCACCGGCTCCACCACCTACTTCCACTCCGGCGCGCCCGCCCAGGCCGACTACACGGTCCGCGCGATCGTCGGGGGCGTGGAACAGGCCGACTCGGTCCACGCGATCCAGTTCCGCACCGGCTACAAGGACGTCCCCATCACCCCGCCGGCCGGCGGCACCACCCCCGACGGTGTGGCCTACACCTACGAGGCCAACGACGCCTCGGTGGCCGACCTCGACGGCGACGGCGCGCTGGACTTCGTCCTGAAGTGGCAGCCGACCAACGCCAAGGACAACTCCCAGTCCGGCTACACCGGGAACACGATCGTCGACGGCGTCAAGCTCGACGGCACCCGCCTGTGGCGCGTCGACCTGGGTCGCAACATCCGCTCCGGCGCCCACTACACCCAGTTCCAGGCCTACGACTACGACGGCGACGGCAAGGCCGAGGTCGCCATGAAGACCGCCGACGGCACGGTCGACGGCGCGGGCACCGTCATCGGCAGCTCCTCGGCCGACTACCGCAACTCCAGCGGCTACGTCCTGTCCGGCCCCGAGTACCTGACCATGTTCAACGGGCAGACCGGCGCCGCGATGGGCACGGTGGACTACGTCCCGGCGCGCGGCACGGTCTCCTCCTGGGGCGACTCCTACGGCAACCGCGTCGACCGCTTCCTCGCCGGCACGGCCTACCTCGACGGCTCCCGGCCCTCGCTCATCGAGGCGCGCGGCTACTACACCCGTACCGTGATCGCGGCCTGGGACTGGCGCGGCGGTGCCTTCACCCGGCGCTGGACCTTCGACACCAACTCCTCGACCAACACCGGCAAGGGGTACGACGGCCAGGGCTCGCACAGCCTGTCCGTCGGGGACGTCGACAACGACGGCAAGGACGAGATCGTGTACGGCGCGATGGCCGTCGACGACAACGGCAACGGGCTGTGGACGACGAAGACGGGACACGGCGACGCCCAGCACCTCGGCGACCTCGACCCCTCCACCTCGGGCCTGGAGTACTTCAAGGTCTCCGAGTCGTCCTCGCAGCCGGCCGAGCTGTACATCAACCCCGCGACGGGCGCGATCCGCTGGCAGCTCGCCTCCTGCTGCGACAACGGGCGCGGCGTGGCCGGGGACATCTACGCGGGCAACGACGGCGCCGAGGTCTGGTCCGCCTCCGACACCTACATCCGGGACGAGGCAGGCGCCACCAAGGGCCGTGAGCCCTCGTCGGTGAACTTCCTGTCCTGGTGGGACGGCGACACCACGCGTGAGCTCCTGGACGGCACGCACATCGACAAGTACGGCACCTCGTCCGACACCCGGCTGCTGACCGGCGCGGACGTCCACTCCAACAACAGCACCAAGGCGACCCCGTCGCTGTCCGGGGACATCCTCGGCGACTGGCGCGAGGAGGTCGTCTGGCCGACGACGAACAACACGGCCCTGCGCATCTACTCGACGCCGTACGAGACGACGACGAGGATCACGACCCTGCTCCACGACACGATGTACCGCACGGGCCTGGCCTGGCAGAACACCGCCTACAACCAGCCCCCGCACCCGAGCTTCTTCATCGGCAACGGCATGGCCACCGCGCCCCGGCCGACCGTCTACACCCCCTGACGGGCCGCCCTCATGCGGAGGCCCCGCCCGGGTGGACGTCCCGGGCGGGGCCTCCTTCGTTCCGTCAGCTCACCGCGCAGGTCTGATCACCCAGCTTGAACGACGTCGGTTCCGCGTTCGTCCCCGTCCAGGTGCCCGTGAAGCCGAAGCTCACCGAGGAGCCCGCCGCCACGGTGGCGTTCCAGCCGACGTTCTTCGCGGTGACCGCCGCTCCGGACTGGGTGTACTCGGCGTTCCACAGCTGCCCGATCGTCTGGCCGCCCGGGAACGACCAGCCGAGCGACCAGCCGCTCCAGGCGGCCGATCCCGTGTTGCTGAGCTGTACGTCGGCCTGGAAGCCGCCCTGCCACTGGTTGGTGATCGTGTACGCCACCGCGCAGGCCCTGGTCGGCGTCGGGTCGGTGCCACCGCCCCCGCCGCCCCCGCCGGTGTCGGAGGTGTCGCCGTAGATCACGCCGCGGCCGTTGGTGGAGACGTAGACCCGGCCGTAGACGCGCGGGTCGCCGGTGATGGCCGCGCCGGTCCAACCCCACTGGTGGGCGTCGTCGTTGATCCGGGTCCAGGTCGCGCCCTGGTCCGTGGAGCGGAAGATGCCGCGGACGCCGCCGATCCTCGCGCTGACGAAGAGGGTCTGGTAGGAGGCGCCGGTGGCCGCCTTCCCGAAGCCCACGGTGTCGGCCTGCTCGACGCCCGAGAGCTTGCCGAACGTCGCCCCGCCGTCCGTCGAGTGCCACAGGCCGTACGCGCCGTCGGTCGCCCCGCCGGCCAGCCACACGTCGCCCTTCACACCGGGCAGCGCCTTGAAGCGGACGCTGTCGCCGCTCGGCAGGCCGGTCGCCGCCGACGCGGTGAACGTGGCGCCGCCGTCGGAACTGACGTAGAACTTGCCGGACTTGAAGCCGTAGAAGGTCTTCGGGTCGACCCGGTCGGACTCCACGACCGCGCCCGCCGGGATGCCGGAGGACGCCGACCAGGACGTACCGAAGCCGGTCGTGTACTGCACGCCCGTGCCGCCGGGGCTCCACACGAACCGGCTGCCGTCCGAGGCCGCCGCGACCGTGCCGCCGCCGCTGACGCCCGAAGGGTCGGTGCCCGCGAACCAGTTGGCGCCGTTGTCCGTCGAGAACGCCACGTGCGGACCGGAGTCGAGATTGCCGACGCGGACGACCGTGTTCGGGTTGGTCTCGGCGTAGTCGAGGCTCGTGGTGGAGGTGAAGTTCGGCTGGGTGTACATCATCGAGGGGACCTTGGTCAGGTCCGTGTGCCGGAAGCCGCCCACGTCACCGAGGGCGCTGAGCAGCTGGGCGCCGCCCGACGGGGGAGCGGCGAGGTCGTTGACCGCGGTCTCCTCCAGGCCCTGCACCATCGGCTTGATGGTGAACTGGCTCCCGGAGTCCCAGTTGGTGAGGTTCTCCGTGCCGTAGACCGTCGCGCCCGTCCCGTACATCATCCGGTTCGAGTTGAACGGGTCGATCTCCAGGGACTCCGTCATCCACCCCAGTTTCGGGGTCTGTTCGGGCGGCGACGGATTGGCGCCCCAGGTCAGCCAGGGCGAGGACGAGACGTCCATGGTGTAGCGGTTCGAGCGGTTGGGGTACGACGTGTAGTCCCACGCCCGAGTCCAGGTCGCGCCGCTGTCGGTCGAGCGGAAGATCTGGGTGTCCGGCCACCAGGAGCTGTACCCGGTCGCCATGAGCGTGCCGGGATGCTGCCGGTCCACGGTCAGTCCGCTGAAGCCGTAGTAGGTGTCGGCCTCCGCGACCGGGCTGATGTTCGTCCAGGTGCCCGTCGCCGTCGCGTACCGCCACAGCTGGCCCTTGCCGCCGTCGTAGGGCCCGCCCTTGTCGCTGTACGCGAGGTACAGATAGCCGTTCACCGTGTCCAGGACGCCCTTGTGGGCGAGGTATCCCGTCGGCTGCCCGGCCAGGCGTGACCAGGTCGCGCCGCCGTCCGTCGAGCGGTACACCGAGTTCTGGAGGTCGGCGACCCCGACGTACAGGGTCTGCGTGGTGCTGCCGGAGCTGCCGGTCGAGGGGTCGAAGGTGACCCAGACGATGCCCTGGTTGTCGTTCGCGTAGCCCGAGGTGTCGCTCGCGTCCTGGACGTAGTTGCCGGCGTTGGGGAAGTTCGTGACCTGCGACCAGGTCGCCCCCGAGTCCGTCGACCGCCACAGGCCCTTGCCGCTGGGCGCGCCCAGGTAGAGCACGCTGTTGCGGTTCGGGTCGACCGCGAGCCGCTCGCCCATGCCGCGGCCCGGCATGTTGCCGCCCAGCTTGAACGGCAGGTCCGCCTTCTGCCAGCTCGCGCCCCGGTCCGAGGAGCGCAGGACGGCACCGTTCTTCGGGTCCCAGCTGTTCGTGTACGTGCCGACCGCCGCGTACACCTTGTCCGGGGCCACCGAGTCGGAGGCGAGGCTCACCACCCCGGTGTGCCCCCAGTCGTCCCAGCCGACCGAGTCCAGCAGCGGTGTCCAGGTCTTGCTCGACTCCTGCCAGCGGTAGGCGCCGCCGATGTCGGTGCGCGCGTAGGCGAGGTTCTTCTCGGACCTGTTGAAGACGATGCCGGGGACGAAACCGCCGCCGTCGATCCGGGCGTTGCTCCAGCTGTACGTGTCCGCGGCGACGGCCACCTGACCGTTGTCGGCGGCGAGCACGGGCGGCGTGCCCGCGAGCAGGCCGGCCGCCAGCGCGAGGACGGCCGTGAGGATGCGGGTTCTTCGCACGGGGAGTCCTTTCCGGGAGGGGGAAGGGGTGGGAGGGGACGTGCGGGGGCCGGCCGATGGGCACGGCCGGTTAGTAAGCGCTTTCCGTCTGGTGCGAGAGGTGCCGGGCGGCCCCCAGTGCGGGTGGGGGCCGCCCGGCCGGTTCGGCCTCACCGTCCGGTGGCGAGACCTGGTACGCGGCACTCCTCAGGCGGTGCGCCTGGCGGGGCTATTCGAGAAGCTCCGCGTACGAACCCATGGCCAGGGCGATGTCCGCCTGGGCCCAGAAACGGTGGTACGTGAACGACGGTGCCGCGCCGCCGGCCAGATAGGCCTCGATCTTCGACCAGGCCGGGTCGTCCTCGTAGAACGACCGGATGGACTCGAAGGTCGAGGACGCGTTCACGAGGTCGCCGTTCGGCATGTCGCCGGTCCAGCCGGACGGGACGTAGACCGCGTCGTCGAAGCGGTTGTAGTCGGTGCGGGTCTCCGGGACGGCGATGCCGAGGCTGTCCTGGTAGTTGTCCCACATGCCGTCGAGCAGCGCCTTCGCCGTCGTCGCCGCCTCGGTGTCACCGGAGCGGTCCGCGTAGTACGTCAGGGTCTTGGCGTACGCGGCGGCCACGCCGACGTCGTTGGTGTAGTCGGCGACGGTGACGTGGAGCGAGGCGTTGGCGCCGGGGCTCGACGCGTTCCAGGTGTCGGGCTGGCCCGACCACTGGAGCGTGGAGGGGATCAGATAGGTGCCGTCCGGGTTGACCGTGGTCTTGGACAGCGCCCAGTCGACCCACTTGTCGAGGACCGTCTTGGCCTGCGCGTTCCCCGTCTGCTGGTAGTACTCGGCCACCCGCTCCATCGACCACGCCTGGAAGCCGAACCACTGGTTGGACGGCGGGTCGTGGTAGACGGGCTGCTGGTCGTAGTACATGCCGTAGAAGGTCGACGTGCCGCTCGGCGGGGTCGCGTACCGGCCCGCCCAGCTGTTGGTCGCGCCGCCCGCGATGGCACCCTCGTTCGACTGGAGCCAGCGGTAGAACTCCAGCTGCCGGGTCAGCGAGGTGTTCCAGTCCGCCGCGCCCGTCGAGGACTTGGGCTTCAGATCGGCGTACGAGGCGAGCGCGTACGCGGCGAGCGGGTTCTGGTAGCCGCCGTGGGTGTGGCTGGAACCGATGCGCCAGGCCCAGCCCGCGCTGGTGTCCGTGGCGCCGCCCCACGCGTAGTACCAGGAGAGCAGGTAGTGCGAGGCGTCCTTGCCGGTGCCGGCCGCACAGGTCGACGGCCCGACGCAGTTGCCGATCTTCTTGAAGTACTTGTCGTACATCGCGTACCGCAGGTAGTCGCCCATCTTCGCGGCCTTGGTGACGGTCGCGGAGACGTCGCTCCCCTTGCCCTGCTCCTTGGCCCACACGTCCGCCCAGTACGCGGCCTGCACGGCGCGCGCGTCGGCGTCCGGGGCGTTGGTGAACTTCCACTGCTTGGCGTACGACGCGTCGCCCGTGAACAGGTCGAGGTAGCCGTTGGTGCCGCCGTAGGTGAAGTTGTCGCAGGTCGGCTGGGGCACCGTCTCCCACACCGACTCCTGCGCGCCGCGCTGGAAGGTGTTGATGTACGACGGTCCCGTGTCGGCGGGTCCGGCCTCGCACTTGCCGGGCGAGTTGCCGTAGCCGTAGACGTTGTCGACGTCCTGGAGCCAGTGCATGCCGTAGACGTCGTCCGTGCCGTACGCGCTCTTCAGCTCACCGGCGATCGGGTCCGGACCGACGGAGACCGTGCCGTCGAGCTTGGCCGGGTACTCGTTCGGGGTGTCCAGCTCGGGGGCGTACGTCGCCGGCTTGGACGCGTTGTAGAAGGAGTTCGTCGGCTGGTCGGCGTGGGTCGGGATCATGTACTTCTCCATGATCTCCCAGGCGCCGTTGAACTTGGACCAGTCCCCGGTGACCTTGCCGTACATGGCCTGCAGCCAGAGAAGGTAGCTGTAGGCCTCCGACGTGGTCTCGTGGCCGTGGTCCGGGGCCTCGACGATCAGCGTCTCCACCGAGTGGTACGGGATGCCCTCGGGGGAGAAGTAGCCGTTCGCCGGGTTGGTGATCTTCCCGTACAGCTCCAGGAAGCGGGCGTCGTACTCACCGGAGGCGGCGATCTGTGTCACCGTCACCGCGGCCTTCGCGTGCCCCGTGGCCGTCGACTCGAAGCTCGCCGCGCCGGTCCCGGAGGCGTTGGCGGCGATGGTCACGGTCTGGGCCGTGTTCCAGTTCGACGGGGTGAAGGTCAGCGAGGCGCCGCCCGACACGGACAGTCCGGTGTTGCCGCTCGCGCGCGCCGTCGTCACCGTGACGTTCGCCGACGGCTGGGTCGACAGCTTCACCGTGTACGTCCCCGACTCGCCCTGCTGCACCGCGAGCTGGGTCGCCGAGGCGACCACCGAGGGGCCGGAGGCGACCGTGATGCCGACCGGGGTCGAGGACCCCGACGCGCCGAGGCTGTCGTACGCCTTCGCGAGCAGTGAATGACTGCCCACGGTCAAACTTGAGACAGAAAGTGAATACGGGGAGGTCGTGTCCGTGCCCAGCAGCGTGGTGTCGTCGTAGAACTCCACCTTGCTGACCGTCGCCCCGTCGGCCGCGGCGGCGGTGGCCGCGAACGGGACGGCGTCGCCCTGGGTGTAGACGGCGCCCGCGGCCGGGCTGGTCAGCACCGTGATCGGCGGCTGATGGGCGCCGGTGCAGGTGGTCCCGTTGACCGCGAAGGAGGTGGGGGCGGTGTTGGTGCCGCTGTAGGTGAACTGCGCGCCCGTGGAGACGGCGGCGCCGGCCGCGATCGTCCCGTTGTAGGAGGCGTTGTTCACCGTGACGGCCGTGCCGGACTGGGACCAGATGCCGTTCCAGCCGTTGGTCAGCTTCTGGTTGCCGGTGTAGGCGTACGTCAGGGTCCAGCCGCTGATGGCGTCCGTGCCGCGGTTGGTGAGCGTCAGCTCCGCGGTGAATCCGGAACCCCAGTCGTTCGTCTTGTAGTCGACGCTGCACTGGAGTGCCGCCGCCTGGGCGGGCGTCGAACCGCCGCTGAGCATGGCGAACGGGAGGGCGAGGGCTGCCACGACGGCGGTCCACAGACGCCGGGCGGGCCGGCGGCGTCTCGTGCGGGGAAGCATGTGCTGGTTCCTCCTTGCGGCTCGGAGAAGTCAAGGCTTGAACCAGTGGGAGCGCTCCCATAGTGGGGACGGGGGTGGGAGCGGTCAAGATGCTTGAAGAGTCGAAAAGATTCGACGAACGGTGTTGAGGAAAAGTCAAGCGACTCCCCTGTTCTTTGCCGTCACTTGGCGCTAGCTTCTGTCGCACCAGTGGGAGCGGTTCCATCAGTCGACGCGTCCGCCACGACGCGCCCGGTCTGCAAGGAGTCGCTCATGCGACACCCCCCGCGTTCAGGGACTCGTTCAGGTCTTTTACTGGCCGGTGCCGCCGCGATCGCCCTGTCGGGCACCGCGGTCGCACCGGTGGTCACGGCGTCGGGAGCCACGCCCGCGTGCACGGTGGAGTACTCGGTCACCGGCCAGTGGGACACCGGCTTCCAGGGCGCTGTGACGATCACCAACAACAGTGCCGCCGTCAGTGGTTGGAGCCTCGGCTTCGACTTCGCGGGCGGACAGAAGGTCACCCAGGGCTGGAACGCCAAGTGGTCCCAGTCCGGTACGACGGTCACCGCGGCCAACGAGAGCTACAACGGCTCGCTGGCCACCGGCGCGAGCGTCAGCGCCGGTTTCATCGCCTCCTGGTCGGGGAGCAACCCGGTCCCGGCGGCGTTCACGCTCAACGGCACCCCCTGCAACGTCGACGCGGAGCCCTCGCCCACGCCGACACCCACACCGACCGACCCGCCGGACACCGGGGACGGCACACCCCCCGTCCTGAAGGTCTCCGGGAACAGGCTCGTGGACGCCGACGGCGCCACCCGGCGGCTGCTCGGCGTCAACCGCTCCGGCGGCGAGTTCATGTGTGTGCAGGGGTACGGCATCTGGGACGGTCCGGTCGACGACGCCGCGATCGCGGCGATCGCCGACTGGAACGCGAACACGGTCCGCATTCCGCTCAACGAGGAGTGCTGGCTCGGCCTGTCCAACATCAAGTCCGAGTACGGCGGCGCGAACTACATCGCCGCGGTCAAGGACCTGGTGGCCCGTGTGAAGGCCCACGGCATGACGCCGCTGGTCGAACTCCACTGGTCCTACGGCCAGTACACGGGCAACTCGGCGGGCTGCTCCGACGTGCACGCCAGCTGCCAGAAGCCGATGCCCGGCATGCAGTACACCCCGTCCTTCTGGACGTCGGTGGCCAACACCTTCAAGGACGACCCGACCGTCGTCCTCGACCTGTTCAACGAGCCCTACCCGGACCGTGCCACCTCCACGACCACCCAGGCGTGGCAGTGCTGGCGCGACGGCGGGACCTGCCCCGGCATCGGCTACGAGGTCGCCGGTATGCAGGATCTCGTCGACGCCGTCCGGGCCACCGGTGCCGGCAACCTGATCCTGGCCGGCGGACTGGCCTACTCCAACGACCTCAGCCAGTGGCTGACGTACAAGCCGAGCGACCCGAGGAACAATCTCGCCGCCGCCTGGCACGTGTACAACTTCAACTCCTGCGCGAACGAGAGCTGCTGGAACTCCACGCTCGCCCCCGTCGCGGCCCAGGTGCCGCTGGTCGCCGGGGAGATCGGTGAGAACACCTGCGGTCACACGTTCATCGACCAGGTCATGAAGTGGTTCGACGACCGTGGCCTGTCCTACCTCGGCTGGACCTGGAACACCTGGGACTGCTCCTCGGGACCGTCCCTGATCTCCGCCTACGACGGGACCCCCACGTCGTTCGGCATCGGACTGCGCGATCACCTGCGGGCCGTCAACCCGTAGGGCGCGGGACCCGCACCTCCCGCACCGCCCGTAATCCGTAACTCCCGCAACCCAGAAGGAAACCCGCACTCATGAGTCGTACGAGAACTGCGCTCGTCGCCGCCCTGGCGCTGGTCGCCGGAGCCTCCGGGACGGCACTGGCCAACGTCCCCGCGGACGTCGGCATCGCCGCGATCCCCTGCACCGTGAACTACCAGGTGCAGAGCCAGTGGAGCACCGGCTTCACCGCCGCCGTGACCGTCACCAACAACAGTGCCGCCAAGAGCAGTTGGGCGGTCAAGTGGGCCTACGCCGGAAACCAGGCCGTCACCAACGGCTGGAACGCCAAGATTACCCAGAGCGGCACGGCCGTCACCGCCGCCAACGAGAGCTACAACGGCACGCTGGCGACCGGCGGTTCGGTCAGCTTCGGCTTCAACGCCTCCTACAGCGGCACCAACGCGATCCCCACCACGTTCACGCTCGACGGGGTGACCTGCAACGTCGACGACGGCGGCACCGACCCCACGGACCCGACCGACCCCACCGATCCGACCGACCGGGTCGACAACCCGTACAGCGGCGCCAAGGTGTACGTGAACCCCGAGTGGTCCGCGAAGGCCGCCGCCGAGACCGGGGGAAGCCGGATCTCCAGCCAGCCCACCGGTGTCTGGCTCGACCGCATCGCCGCCATCGAGGGCGTGGGCAGCGGCATGGGCCTGCGCGACCACCTCGACGCCGCGCTCACCCAGAAGGGCAGCGGCGAGGAGGTCGTCCAGCTGGTCGTCTACGACCTGCCCGGACGTGACTGCGCGGCCCTCGCCTCCAACGGCGAACTCGGCCCGACGGAGATCGACCGCTACAAGAGCGAGTTCATCGACCCGATCGCGGCGATCCTCGCCGACTCGAAGTACGCCTCCCTGCGGATCGTCACCACCATCGAGATCGACTCGCTGCCCAACCTGGTCACCAACACCGGCAGCCGGGCCACCGCCACCGCGGCCTGCGACACCATGCTCGCCAACGGCAACTACGTGAAGGGCGTCGGCTACGCGCTGAACAAGCTCGGCGCGATCCCCAACGTCTACAACTACATCGACGCCGGCCACCACGGCTGGCTCGGCTGGGACGACAACTTCGCCCCGTCCGCGCAGCTCTTCTACCAGGCCGCGAACGCGGAGGGCGCGACCGTCGCCGACGTCCACGGATTCATCACCAACACGGCCAACTACAGCGCCCTGAAGGAGAACAACTTCACCATCAACGACACCGTCAACGGCACCTCGGTCCGCCAGTCCAAGTGGGTCGACTGGAACCGCTACGTCGACGAGCTGTCGTACGCGCAGGGCTTCCGGAACCAGCTGGTGACGGCGGGCTTCAACTCCGGTATCGGCATGCTGATCGACACCTCCCGCAACGGCTGGGGCGGCACCGCCCGGCCCACCGGTCCGGGAGCGACCACCACCGTCGACACCTACGTCGACGGCGGACGCTACGACCGCCGCATCCACGTCGGCAACTGGTGCAACCAGTCCGGCGCCGGTCTCGGTGAGCGTCCGCAGGCCAGCCCCGCGACCGGCATCGACGCGTACGTGTGGATGAAGCCGCCGGGTGAGTCCGACGGGTCGAGCACCGCCATCGCCAACGACGAGGGCAAGGGCTTCGACCGCATGTGCGACCCGACCTACACGGGCAACGCGCGCAACGGCAACAGCATGTCCGGCGCCCTGGCGAACGCCCCGCTGTCCGGGCACTGGTTCTCCGCCCAGTTCCAGCAGCTGATGCAGAACGCCTACCCGCCGCTGTCCTAGCCGGCGGACCCGTCCGCCGGGGCCCGGCCCGGATCCAGGGCCAGGCCCCGGCGGATCGTCGACTCGATCACCGAATAGGCCCCGTCCGCCCGCTCCAGCTCATGGTCCACGGCCGTCATCAGCGGCGGCTGGGCCATGAAGCGGGGGCGGGTGCCGTGGTGCGGCTGGGCCGCGTGCACCAGGAAGGGGTGGCACAGATAGACGTCACCGGGGCGGCCGGTGGCCAGGGCGAGCGGGCGGTGCGCGGAGGCCGCGTCCACCTTCGGGCCCAGCTCCGCGAAGTCGGCGCCCGCCTCGCCGTACGGCGCGAGGACGGCGGGCACGTCCAGATGCGAACCGACCCGGACGCGGGTCGGGGCGTCCTCCTCGGTCACCTCGCTGAACAGGAACAGCATCAGCAGGGCGCGGTCCCGGGACCGCACGTTGGTGCGGTACCCCGTGGCGCCCTCCGGCAGGAAGCTGCCCTCGATGTGCCAGCCCGCGTCGTCCGGTTCCTCCGCGTGCGGGAAACGGAGCGGGAAGCTGCCCAGCGAGTAGCGCGAATGCCAGCGGTCCCGGCCGACGAGCCGGTCGAACGCCTCATGCAGCACCGGGGTGTTGACCGCCGCGGCGAACGGGCCCTGTGCCATGTCGGACACCCACACCACCGGGTCCTTCCAGGTGGCCGGATCCGCCGGGTCGTACCCCGTCTCCCGCCACAGCAGCCGCGCGCAGTGCTCGGCGACGCGCGGGGGGAAGGCGCCCTCGATCCTGACGAACCCGTCCTCGGCGAAGCGCTCCGCCATCGTGTCGTCCATGACGGTCATCCTGCGGTGCCGGGTTGCCGAAGCGCACCTGGTTTTTTGCCGCACCGGCAACAGAACTGGCCTCCCGGCGGTGCGTCGGCGCACGCTGGCCGCATCCGGACGAGAGGCTGACCACCATGGCGCACGATCACCACCACGAGCACGGCCAGGACCGTCACCCGGGCCACCACCACGACCACGGCGACCTCGACTGGGCCGAGATGGCCCCGCACCTGGTCCAGCAGGCCGAACTGTTCACCCCGCTGTACGAGAAGGCGATGGCCTGGCTGGGGAAGCGGCAGACCGAGCCGGGGCTCGTCGTCGACGTGGGCAGCGGGCCGGGGGTGCTGTCCTGTCTGCTCGCCGACGCCTTCCCGGGCGCCCGGGTCGTCGCCGTGGACGGGGCCGAACCGCTGCTGGAGCTGGCGCGCGAGCGGGCGGGCCGGCTCGGCGTGGCCGACCGCTTCGGCACGCTCGCCGGTGAACTGCCCGGTGTGCTGGACGAGTTGGACTACCCGGCCGATCTGGTCCTGGCCAGCTGGAGTCTGCACCACCTCGGCGACCAGCAGGCCGCCCTCACCGCGTTCGCCGACCGGCTCGCCCCCGGCGGCACCCTCGCCCTGCTGGAGGGCGGTCTGCCCACCCGCTATCTGCCCCGCGACATCGGTATCGGCCGCCCGGGACTCCAGGCCCGGCTCGACGCCGTCCACGAGGACTGGTTCAGCGAGATGCGGGCCGGGCTGCCCGGCACGGTCGACGTCGTCGAGGACTGGCCGGCGCTGCTCACCGCCGCCGGACTGCGGCCCACCGGCAGCCGCACCTTCCTCCTCGACCTGCCCGCCCCGACCACGGACCGGGCCCGCGCCCACGCGATCAGCACCTACACCCGGCTGCGCGAGGTCCTGGCCGACCGGGTCGGCGCCGACGACCTCGCGACCCTCGACCGGCTCCTGGACCCCGACGACAAGGCGAGCCTGCACCACCGGCCGGACGTGTTCCTGCTGACGGCACGCACTGTGCACACGGCGACCCGCCCGGTCTGACGCCGTGCCTTGACTTCGAGAAGGCTCCAACTGATGTACTCGCCGGTCTCACGACGACGAGTCACAGGGGGAACCATGACCGAGTCTCCGGTCGCACTGATCACGGGCGGCGGCAGCGGTATCGGCGCGGCGGTCGCGCGGCGTCTGCTCGACGCCGGGCACCGCGTCGCCGTCACCGGCCGCGGCGAGGAACGGCTGCGCGGCTTCGCCGACGAACTGGGCAACTCGCAAGGGCTGTTGACGATGACCGGCGACGCGGCCGACTACGGCGACGTGCGGGCGGCGGTCGACCGCACGCTCAAGGAGTTCGGCCGTCTCGACACGGTCGTCGCCAACGCGGGCACCGCCACCCACGACTCGGTCGCCGACGGCGACCCGGCCGGGTGGACCGAGATGGTCCTCACCAACGTCCTCGGCCCGGCGCTGCTCGTCCGCGCCTCGGTGGACGCCCTCAAGGAGACCCGGGGCCGGATCGTGCTCATCGGCAGCGTCGCCGGGTTCGTGCCGACGCCGGGCAACATCTACGGCGCCACCAAGTGGGCGGTGACGGGGCTCGCCGAGAACACCCGGCGCCAGGTCACCGAGTGGGGGATCGGCGTCACCCTCGTCGCCCCGGGCCGTGTGGAGACCTCGTTCTGGGACGGCTACGGCAGCCTGCCGCCCGGCCGGCTCCTCACCGCGGACCAGCTCGCCGACTCCGTCGTGTGGGCCGTCCGCCAGCCGGAGGGCGTGGACGTCAACACCGTCGTCGTCCGTCCCGTCGGACAGCCCAACTGACCCCGGCGCGGCGGCGGAACGACAGGGCCCGGACGGAGGGATCTCCGTCCGGGCCCGTCGAGGCGCCTGCTGTCAGGCCGCGTCGAACGTCTCCGGGTCGGGGCCCAGGCGGCGGTCCTCGCCCAGGGCGCTGATCGCGGCGAGGTCCTCGTCGTCGAGGGAGAAGTCGAAGACCTCGATGTTCTCCTTGATCCGGGACGGGGTCACGGACTTGGGGATCACGACGTTGCCGAGCTGGAGGTGCCAGCGGAGCACGACCTGCGCCGGGGTGCGGCCGTGCTTCTGTGCGACGGCGACGATGGCCGGGACCTCCAGGAGGCCCTTGCCCGAGCCCAGCGGGGACCAGGCCTCCGTGGCGATGCCCTGCTCCGCGTGGAACTCGCGGGCCGCCTTCTGCTGGAGATGCGGGTGCAGCTCGATCTGGTCGACGGCCGGGATGACGGACGTCTCGGCGATCAGCCGCTCCAGATGCGCCACTTCGAAGTTGGAGACACCGATCGCCTTGATCCGGCCGTCCGCGTACAGCTTCTCGAACGCCTTGTACGTGTCGACGTACAGGTCGCGCGACGGCGTCGGCCAGTGGATGAGGTACAGGTCCACGTAGTCCGTGCCGAGCTTGGCCAGGGAGGTGTCGAACGCGCGCAGGGTGGAGTCGTACCCCTGGTCGCTGTTCCAGAGCTTGGTGGTGAGGAAGATGTCCTCACGGGGGACACCGGAGGCGGAGATCGCCCGGCCGGTGCCTTCTTCGTTGCCGTAGATCGCCGCTGTGTCGATGCTGCGGTACCCGGCCTCCAGGGCGGTGGCGACCGCCCGCTCGGCCTCGTCGTCCGGCACCTGCCACACGCCGAAGCCCAGCTGGGGCATCTCGACGCCGTTGTTCAGGATGATCGGGGGGACCTTGCTGCTCACGAGCTCGTGATCCTTACGGTTGTCGTCTGTGGGTACTCCCCATCGTCAACGATCACGGGGCGCGATGCATTCCAGACCCGGGAATCCGCCCGGAAACCGCTTCACGACCGGTAGAGGGCCTCGACCTCGTTCGCGTAGGCGTTCTCGATCGCCTTGCGCTTGAGCTTCAGCGACGGGGTGAGCAGCCCGTGCTCCTCGGTGAACGGCTGGGCCAGTATCCGGAACGTACGGATCGACTCGGCCTGCGAGACCAGCGTGTTGGCGGCGACGACCGCCCGCCGCACCTCCGTCTCCAGATCGGCGTCCCGCACCAGCTCGACCGAACTGAGCTCCGGCTTGCCGCGCATGGCCAGCCAGTGCTCGACGGCCTCCTGGTCGAGGGTGACCAGGGCGGCGACGTAGGGGCGGTCGTTGCCGACGACGATGCACTGCGAGACCAGCGGATGGTCCCGGACGCGTTCCTCCAGCTGTCCGGGGGCCACGCTCTTGCCGCCGGAGGTCACGAGGATCTCCTTCTTGCGGCCGGTGATGGTGAGGTAGCCGTCCTCGTCGAGGGAGCCGAGGTCACCGGTGGCGAGCCAGCCGTCGTGCAGGGTCTGGTCGGTGGCCTTCTTGTTGTTGAGGTAGCCCTGGAACACGTTGGGGCCGTTCAGCCAGATCTCGCCGTCGTCCGCGATGTGCACGGTCATGCCGGGGATGGGCTGTCCGACCGTGCCGTAGCGGGTGCGCTCGGGCGGGTTGGCGGTGGCGGCGGCCGTCGACTCGGTGAGGCCGTACCCCTCGTAGATGTGGATGCCGGCGCCCGCGAAGAACAGGCCGAGCCTGCGGTCCATGGCCGAGCCGCCGGTCATGGCGTGCCGGATGCGCCCGCCCATCGCCGCGCGCATCTTGGCGTAGACGAGCTTGTCGAAGAGCTGGTGCTGCATGCGCAGACCCGCCGAGGGGCCCGGTCCGATGCCCCAGGCCCTGGCCTCCGCCGCCTCGGCGTACTTCACCGCGACGTCGACGGCCTTCTCGAACGGGCCGGACTTGCCCTCCTTCTCGGCCTTGCGGCGCGAGGCGCGGAACACCTTCTCGAAGATGTACGGCACACCGAGGAAGAACGTCGGCCGGAAGGCGGCGAGGTCGGGCAGCAGGGCCGCCGCCTGCATCACCGGCTGATGGCCGAAGCGGACCTTGCCGCGGATCGCCGCGACCTGCACCATCCGCCCGAAGACATGCGCGAGCGGCAGGAACAGCAGGGTCGCCGCCTCGTCGCCCTTCTTGGAGTGGAACACCGGCTCCCAGCGGTCGATGACCGTGTCCGCCTCGTGCATGAAGTTGCCGTGCGAGATGACACAGCCCTTGGGGCGGCCCGTGGTGCCCGAGGTGTAGATGACCGTGGCGACGGAGTCGGGGGTGACGGCCTCGCGGTGCCGGTGGACGATGTCGTCGTCGAGGTGGGCTCCCGCGTCGTACAGCTCCTGGACGCAGCCCGCGTCCAGCTGCCACAGGTCGCGCAGCTGCGGGAGCCGGTCGATGACGGTGGCGATCGTCATCGCGTGGTCCTCGTGCTCCACGATCGCCGCGCTGCACTCGGAGTCGTAGAGCATCCAGAAGAACTGCTCGGCGGAGGAGGTCGGGTAGACCGGGACGACCTGCGCGCCGATCGTCCACAGGGCGAAGTCGAACAGCGTCCACTCGTAGCGGGTGCGGGAGGCGATGGCGACCCGGTCCCCGAACCGGATGCCGCGCGCGAGCAGGCCCTTGGCGAGGGCGAGCACCTCGTCGCGGAACTCGGCGGCGGTCACGTCACGCCAGGCGCCCTGCTCGTCCTTGCGCCCGAGCGCCACGTGGTGCGGGTCCTCCTGGGCATGCTGGAAGACCACGTCGGCCAATCCGCCCACCGGGGGTGCCAACGCCAACGGAGGGTTGGTGAACTCGCGCAAACCCCGCTCCCCGCTCCTTGGTCCCCGCTCCTGGTGACGCTCCGCACAGCGCCGTGAAAGCTACCCCACCGGAAGACGGGGCGGGAGGGGGCGCGAAAACGCGCCATGTTCGGGTCCGGCCTGGTCAGCGCCGGAAAATGCGCTCACATGGGGAAGGGTCGGACAGAAAACCGACGCTGCCGTAAGTTTCGGGCGCGTAATCTCCACCGAATCTGTACGACCCGCTCCCCGCGGCGGCGACGGCGGAACGATCAGTTCCGCCGGGCTGCCGTCTTCTCCTCCTCCAGCGCACGGGGCACCGATTCCGTCACCGGGGCCCCGGCCGCCTCCGACGGACGGACCAGCGCGAAGACCAGCAGACCGCCGACGACCCCCAGCACACCGGCCGCCACCGCCGCGGTGTTCAGGCCCGAGGCGAACGCGCCCCGCAGGACCTGCTCGGAGAACGTGCCGCGCAGCGCCCCCGCACCGCCGCCCGCCAGGGTGTGCGCCGCGTCGTGCGGGAGGGAGCCGGTCATCCGGGACGTCAGCACCGTGCCGAAGAAGGCGATGCCGAGCGCGTACCCGAACTGGCGGAAGGTGTTGACCGCGCCGCCCGCCATGCCCGCGCGCCGCGGCTCCACCGTCGCCAGCGCCGCGCCCGCGAGACCGGGCGACACCAGCCCCGTGCCGACCCCCACCAGCACCAGCCCCGGCACCAGCGCGCCCGAGGCTGAGGACGCGTCCAGGGTCGCCATGCAGAACTGGCCCACGCCGATCAGCACCAGACCGCCGCCGACCGTGATCCGGGCCGGCACCCCGTGCAGCAGCCGGCCGCCCGCCGCGGCCACCACGAACGCCGCCGCCGACATCCACAGCAGCACCAGGCCGCCGCGCACCGGACTCATGCCCAGCACCGTCTGGAGCCAGATCGACGTGTAGACCATCACCCCGAACGCCGCCGCGTTGAACGCGAACGCGCCCGCCATCACCCCGGAGAACGCGGGCCTGAGGAACAGCCGGACATCGATCAGCGGATCCGCGGAGCGCCGCTCCACCACGACGAACGCCACCAGAGCCAGCACTGCGAGGCCGAACGACACCAGCGTCCCGGCCGCACCCCAGCCGTGCGACCCGGCGCGCACCGCCCCGTACGTCAGCCCGCCCGCGGCAGCCGCGAACGTCACCGTCCCCGCCCAGTCGACGCGGCGCCCGCTCCTGCCGCGGGACTCCGGGACCACCTTCAGGGTCAGCCACACCGCGACCACGCTGACCGGCAGGTTGACGTAGAAGATCCACCGCCAGCCGGGCCCGTCGGTCAGCAGCCCGCCCAGGATCGGTCCCACCGCCGCCGCCGCGCCGCTCACCGCGCCCCACACGCCGAGCGCCGCCGACCGGCGCCGCCCCTGGTAGACGGAGCCCAGCAGCGGCAGCGTCGTCGCGAACATCGCCGCCGCGCCCACGCCCTGCACCCCGCGCGCCGCGATCAGCGTCTGCGGCCCGGAGGCCAGCCCGCACAGCAGCGACGCCCCGGCGAACAGCACCACCCCGGCCACATGGACCCGCCGGTGCCCGAGCACGTCGGCCGCGGCCCCGATCCCCAGCAGCAGCGCCGCCAGCGCCAGCGCGTACCCGTCCATCACCCATTGCAGATCGCTCAGCGACGCGTCCAGCGACCTCGCCATGTCGGGCAGCGCGACGATCGCGATCGTCACGTCCAGCAGCAACATGAACGTGCCCAGGCACACCGCGGTCAGCGGCCCCCATGTACGCATGTGTCCTCAACTCCTCGTCCACGGGACGCGTAGGCCCCCGTCTGTCTCCGTACGATGGACGGAGCCCGGCCGATCACGGCGGTAACGGGTGGGGGAGCGACCGAATCCGACATCGGCGGGAGCCATGGAGCTGAGATCCGACACCTTCGACGAGCTCGACGTACGCCTGCTGGGCGCCCTGGAGGTCAACGGCCGGGCCTCCTTCAGCCGCATCGGCGCCGTGCTCGGCGTCTCCGACCAGACCGTGGCCCGCCGCTACCGGCGGCTGTGCGCCGGGGCCGGGCTGCGCGTGGTCGGGGTGCGCGACGCCGAGGCGCTCGGCCAGGACCAGTGGACGCTGCGGCTGCGCTGCGTCCCCGACAGCGCCCAGGCCGTCGCCGAGGCGCTCGCCAAGCGGCCCGACACCAACTGGATCGGGCTCGCCTCGGGCGGCACCGAGATCGTCTTCGGCACCCGGCCGCGCAGCCCCGGCGACCGCGACGACCTGCTCCTCGGCAAGCTCCCGCGCACCCCGCGCGTCCTGGAGATCCGCGCCCACCAGATGCTGCACCGCTTCTACGGCGGCCCGAGCGGCTGGCTCGGCAAGTTCCGCACGCTCGACCCCGCCGAGGCCGACCGCCTGCGCCCCGAGCCGCCCCCCGGCCCGGTCGGTCCCGCCCGCGTCGACCCCGAGGACGAGGCCCTGCTCGCCGTCCTCGAACGCGACGGACGCGCGACCTTCCCCGAGCTCCAGCGGGCCACCGGCAGATCCGAGTCCGCCGTCAAGCGCCGCCTCGCCGTCCTGCTGGCCTCCGGCGCCCTCTACATCGACGTCGAGTACGACTGCGGGGTCTTCGGGTTCCCGATGTCGGCCGCCCTGTGGATCACCACGACCCCGGCCGCCATGACCGCCGTCGGCGAGGCGCTCGCCGCGCACGACGAGATCGCCCACGCCGCCGCCACCGCCGGCCCCTCCAACCTGATGGCGACCGCCGTGGTCCGCGGCAGCGCCCATCTCTACGCCTACCTCAGCGGCCCGCTGGCCCGCCTGGAGGGCGTCCAGCACGTGGAGACCTCACCGTTCACCCGCCATGTGAAGCAACTGACGTACCCGAGGCCGCCGCGCTGACCGGACGCCGGTCAGCGCAGGTGCAGACGGTCGCCGCCCGCCAGGATCGCCGACGCGAGCGCGTCCGCGGCCTCCTGGGCGGCGGTGCGGCGCAGCCCGTGGACGAGGACGAAGTCGACGCGGCCCAGTTCCGGCAGGCCGGCGCGGTCGGGCACGCGCACCAGGCCCGGGGGGATCAGGCCCTGCGAGTGCGCCATCACCCCGAGCCCGGCCCGGGCCGCCGCGACCAGGCCGTTGAGACTGCCGCTGGTGCACACCACCCGCCACTCACGGCCCTGCCGCTCCAGCGCCTCCAGGGCGAGGGCACGGGTGATGCCCGGCGGGGGATAGACGATCAGCGGGACGGGCCGTTCGGCGTCCAGACGCAGACGGTCCGCGCCGATCCACACCAGCCGGTCGTGCCAGACCAGCTCGCCGCGCGGGTCCTCGGGCCGCCGCTTGGCGAGCACCAGGTCGAGCTTCCCGGCGGCCAGCTGCTCGTGCAGGGTGCCCGACAGCTCGACGGTCAGCTCCAGATCGACCTCGGGATGGTCGCGGCGGAAGCCCTCCAGGATCTCCGGCAGCCGGGTCAGCACGAAGTCCTCCGACGCCCCGAACCGCAGCCGGCCCCGCACCCGGGTGCCCGTGAAGAACGCCGACGCCTGCTCGTGCACCTCCAGGATGCGGCGCGCGAACCCGAGCATCGCCTCGCCGTCCTCGGTGAGCTCCACCGAGTGCGTGTCCCGGGTGAACAGCTGCCGCCCGGCCGCGTCCTCCAGCCGCCGCACGTGCTGGCTGACCGTCGACTGGCGCAGCCCGAGCCGCCGCGCGGCCTGCGTGAAGCTCAGCGTTTGGGCCACCGCGAGGAAGGTACGCAGGTGGGACGGGTCGTACATGCCGTACAGCCTAGCGTGGTCATCGCGGAACGTGATGACAGTCAGTGCGGTATACCGGATTCCCGATCAAGGCGCGAAGGAGGACGATGAGCGGGGACCTACGGTCCCCGGACCGCCCGGAGCACGACCGTTGAGCACGACCCTGTGGAGCACCGTGAATCGCCTGCGTTGGCCGAGTTGGATGCCGATCGACCCGTACATCCTGCTGTTGCTCGGGACGGTGGGGCTCGCCGCGCTCCTGCCCGCGCGCGGCACGGGCGCGGACGTGGCCTCCGGCGCCTCCACCGCCGCCATCGCCTTCCTCTTCTTCCTGTACGGGGCGCGTCTGTCCACCCGGGAGGCGCTGGACGGACTCAAGCACTGGCGGCTCCATGTCACCGTGCTGGCCTGCACGTTCGTCGTGTTCCCGCTGCTGGGGCTCGCGGCGCGCGGCTTCGTCCCGGTGTTCCTGACCGACCCGCTCTACCAGGGCCTGCTGTTCCTGACCCTCGTGCCGTCCACGATCCAGTCGTCGATCGCCTTCACCTCCATGGCCCGCGGCAACGTGCCCGCCGCGATCTGCGCGGGCTCCTTCTCCTCCCTGGCCGGCATCGTCGTCACGCCGCTGCTGGCCGCCGCGCTGCTGGGCGGCGGGGCGGGCGGCTTCTCCGCCGACTCGCTCGTCGAGATCGTGTTCCAGCTGCTCGTCCCGTTCCTCGCCGGACAGCTGCTGCGGCGCTGGATCGGCGGCTTCATCACCCGGCACAAGAAGGTCCTCGGCCTCGTCGACCGGGGCTCGATCCTCCTCGTCGTCTACACCGCGTTCAGCGAGGGCATGGTCCAGGGCATCTGGCACCAGGTCAGCGTCGGCCGGCTCGCCGGGCTCCTCGCCGTCGAGGCGGTGCTGCTCGCCCTGATGCTCGCGGTGACCTGGTACGGCGCCAGGGCGCTGCGCTTCGGCCGGGCCGACCGGATCACGATCCAGTTCGCCGGCTCGAAGAAGTCCCTGGCCGCCGGACTGCCCATGGCCAGCGTCCTGTTCGGCGCGCACGCCTCCCTCGCCGTGCTGCCGCTGATGCTCTTCCACCAGATGCAGCTGATGGTGTGCGCGGTCATCGCCAAGCGCCGCTCCCGCGACCCGCTGCCCGAGGAGGCCGTCACCTCCCCGGGACCAGGCGCAGCGTCACGAACCGCGGTCGGTACAGCGACACGTTCCGGTTGAGCCGTTCCGCCGCGGCCGACGGATCGAGCCAGTTGACGTCGTAACTGAGCACCAGCCGTGCGCCGCGGCCCAGTTCGGGATGGGCCTGCGGGTTGTACGCCGCGACCTGCCCCTCGGGCAGACCCGGGCGGAAGTCCTTCGCGGGCCCGTACCAGGGCCCGGTGGGGGAGCAGGCCCAGTACGAGGTGACGGTCGTCAGCCCTTCGGTCCCCGCCGCCATGGTGAACAGGACGTACGTCCCGCCCTCGCGGACGACGGAGAACGCGCTGCCGACGCCCCGCTTCCCGTCGCCGAGGACCGGGGCCGGATGCTGGGCGGACGACCACGTGGAGCCGTTCCAGTACTGCCAGGCCCCCGCCTCCGCGAGTCTGCCCCGGGGCACCCGGGCCACGTACGCCGAGGAGACGGGCCGGGACACGGCCTGGCCGTCGTCGCCCCCGAACACATAGGTCCAGCCGCCCGACGCGAGGAGTGTCGTGCCGAACAGCACCCGCCGGGACGGGTCGGGCACCAGGGACTGGTCGAACACCGTCCGCACCGACTCGACGCGCAGATCCGGCAGCGACAGCGTGGCCACCTCGGTCGCGGTCGGCGTCCCGAAGATCCAGGGCGCGGCGGCGGCCGTCCGCACCCACAGCAGGACCCGCACGACCCGCTCCGAGGAGCCGGGGGAGCGGGGCTCGACGCGCGCGGCGACCGGCCAGCGCCACCGGTCGGGGCCCGGATCGGCGAACAGCGGCGCGGACAGCGTGCTCTCCAGCCGTCCGTCCCGCATCACCACCGCCGAGTTGCGGACCAGCGGGGCGGTCGTGTCCCGCCAGGCGTGCGACTCGCCGACCGGGTTGGGCGGGGCGTACACCTGGCCGAGGTAGGTGTCCGAGAACAGCCACAGCACCCGTCCGTCCGGGAGCCGCACCGAATGCGTGCCGTCGCCGCCCGTCCAGTCGTCCGCGCGGGTGGCGTCGTCGCCGTAGCGCGTGAACTCGGCGGTGAGCCGCTCGTCCGCCGACCAGGAGGCGACGGTGTACGGGGAGCAGCCGTCCCCCTCCCGCCCCTCGTCGTCGCCCGGCAGCGCCTGGAGCAGCACCGCCCCGAGAACCAGGGCCAGCACCAGGCCGATCCCGGTTCCCGTCCGCTGCCGTGCTCGTCCGTCGTCGGGCACCCACGGGACGTTAGTGGCTCCCGCGCACCCGGTCCATGGGCAGGGTCCGTCAGCCGGTGGTGGCCGCCGTGGCCGGCAGGGCGATGCGGTCCTGGCCGGTGTAGACGTTCATGGAGGTGCCGCGGAGGAAGCCGACCAGGGTCAGGCCCGTCTCCGCGGCCAGGTCGACGGCGAGCGAGGACGGCGCCGAGACCGCCGCGAGCACGGGGATGCCGGCCATGACGGCCTTCTGCGCCAGTTCGAAGGAGGCGCGGCCGGAGACCAGCAGGATGACGCGGGACAGCGGCAGGCCGTCGTTCTGCAGGGCGCGGCCGACGAGCTTGTCGACGGCGTTGTGGCGCCCGACGTCCTCGCGCACGTCGAGGAGTTCGCCGTCCTCGGTGAAGAGGGCGGCGGCGTGCAGACCCCCGGTCCGGTCGAAGACCCGTTGGGCGGCGCGCAACCGGTCGGGGAGGCCCGCGAGCAGTCCGGGCTCGACGCGGACCGGGGGAGTGTCGGCGACGGGCCAGCGGGCCGTCGTCCGTACGGCGTCCAGGCTGGCCTTGCCGCACAGGCCGCAGGACGAGGTGGTGTAGACGTTCCGTTCCAGGGTGATGTCCGGGATCACGACGTCGGGGGACGTCTGGACGTCGACCACGTTGTACGTGTTCGAGCCGTCGACGGTCGCCCCCGCGCAGTAGACGATGTTCCGCAGGTCGGAGCCCTCGGCCAGCACCCCCTCGCTGACCAGGAACCCGGCGGCGAGCGCGAAGTCGTCGCCGGGTGTGCGCATGGTGATGGCCAGGGGTTTGCCGTTGAGCCGGATCTCCAGCGGTTCCTCCGCGACCAGCGTGTCCGGGCGGGTGGAGATCGCCCCGTCGCGTATGCGGAGGACCTTGCGGCGTTCCGTGACTCGTCCCATGCCTGATCAGCCCCGGTTCTGTCGGTACCGGCCGCCGGAGCGGCCCTTGCTGCGGAGATCCCATTGTCCTGCACGTGCGCGATCGGCTCCCGCTCACCCCGGAGCGGTCCTTCGGTCAGGCCGCCACGGCGGTCCGGTGGGCGAGGAGGTCGGTGAGGGCGTGGATGGTGCGCAGGGTGGGGACGTCGACGCCGGTGATGGCGGCGAGTTCGATGACGGCGGTGAGCAGGACGTCGAGTTCGAGGGGTTTGCCGGCTTCGAGGTCCTGGAGGGTGGAGGTGCGGTGGTCCCCGACCTTCTCGGCGCCCGCGAGACGGCGCTCGATGGTGATGTCGGGGGTGGCGCCCAGGGTCCCGGCGACCGACAGGGTCTCCTTCATCATCGTCTCGATGACCTCGCGGGTCCCGCCGTGCAGGCACATCTCGCGCATGGTGGCGCGGGCGAGCGCGCTGATGGGGTTGAAGGAGATGTTGCCGAGCAGCTTGAGCCAGATGTCGTTGCGCAGGTCGGGTTCGACCGGACATTTCAGCCCGCCCGCCTGCATGGCCCGGCTGAAGGCGAGGCAGCGTTCGGAGGTGCCGCGGTCGGGTTCCCCGATGGAGAACCGGGTGCCTTCCAGGTGCCGCACCACACCGGGGCCCTCCAGTTCGGTGGCGGCGTAGACGACGCAGCCGATGGCCCGTTCGGGGGCGAGCGTTCTGCTGACCGCGCCGCCGGGGTCGACGCTCTCGACGCGGTGGCCGTCGTGGGGGCCGCCGTGCCGGTGGAAGTACCACCAGGGGATGCCGTTCTGCGCGGCGATCACCGCGGTGCCGTCGTGCAGAAGGGGCTCGATGAGCGGCCCGCACGCCGCGTACGAGTTGGCCTTCAGGCCGAGGAAGACATAGTCGACGGGGCCGATGTCGGTGGGGTCGTCGGTGGCGTGGGCCCGGGCGGTGAAGTCGCCGCGGGGGCTGAGGACCCGGACGCCGTGCTCCTTGAGCGCGGCGAGGTGGGGTCCGCGGGCGACGAGATGGACGTCGGCGCCCGCGCGGTGCAGGGCGGCTCCGACGTAGGCGCCGATGGCTCCGGCGCCGAGGACTGCGACTTTCATCTGGGGAACACTCCGTTCGGTCGAGGGTGTACCGCGGAGAGAGACCGGGAGATATGCTGACGCCATATTGTCTACAGTATGGAGCCGAGGGTCGGCAAGGATCGTGACGAAGTCGGCCGGACCGACCGTTCGTCGCGTCCCGCATACCGCTCACCGCATACGGTCGACGTAACGCTTTTCAACCACCTCGGCGGTTCCTACCGTCCGGGATCATGAGTCCCCCTGTCGCACCCGCCGGTTGGAGCCGCTGGCTCGTTCCCCCGGCCGCACTATCGGTCCACCTCTCCATCGGGCAGGCCTACGCCTGGTCCGTGTTCAAGCCGCCGCTGGAGTCCGCGCTCGGCCTGAGCGGCACCCAGAGCGCGCTGCCGTTCCAGCTCGCCATCGTCATGCTCGGGCTGTCGGCCGCGTTCGGCGGCACCCTGGTGGAGCGCAACGGCCCGCGCTGGGCCATGACCGTCGCCCTGGTCTGCTTCTCCTCCGGGTTCCTGATCTCCGCCCTCGGCGCCGCCACCGAGCAGTACTGGCTGATCGTCCTCGGCTACGGCTTCGTCGGCGGGATCGGCCTCGGCATCGGCTACATATCCCCGGTCTCGACCCTGATCAAGTGGTTCCCGGACCGGCCCGGCATGGCCACCGGCATCGCCATCATGGGCTTCGGCGGCGGCGCCCTCATCGCCTCGCCCTGGTCCGCGCAGATGCTGGAGTCGTTCGGCTCCGACAGCTCCGGGATCGCGCTGGCGTTCCTCGTCCACGGGCTGTCGTACGCCGTCTTCATGACGCTCGGCGTGCTGCTGGTGCGGGTGCCGCGGACGGAGAAGCCGGTCGAGGGGGCGCCCAGCGTGCTGTCGGGGCCGCAGGTCTCCGCGCGCAGCGCCGTGCGCACCCCCCAGTTCTGGTGCCTGTGGGTCGTGCTCTGCATGAACGTCACCGCGGGCATCGGCATCCTGGAGAAGGCCGCCCCGATGATCACGGACTTCTTCGCGGACTCCTCGACAACGGTGTCGGCCACCGCCGCGGCGGGCTTCGTCGCGTTGCTGTCGGCGGCCAACATGGCGGGCCGCATCGGCTGGTCCTCCACCTCCGACCTGATCGGCCGCAAGAACATCTACCGCGTCTACCTCGGCACGGGCGCGCTGATGTACCTGGTCATCGCGCTCGCCGGGGACTCCTCCAAGCCGCTGTTCATCCTCTGCGCCCTGGTGATCCTCTCCTTCTACGGCGGCGGCTTCGCGACGATCCCCGCCTATCTGAAGGACCTCTTCGGGACCTACCAGGTCGGCGCCATCCACGGGCGGCTGCTCACCGCCTGGTCCACCGCCGGTGTCCTCGGGCCGCTGATCGTGAACTGGATCGCCGACCGGCAGGAGGAGGCCGGGAAGTCCGGGCCCGCGCTCTACACGCTCTCCCTGTTCATCATGATCGGGCTGCTCGTGATCGGGTTCGTCGCCAACGAACTGGTCCGGCCCGTCGACCCCCGTCACCACATCCCCGCCCCGAAGGAGGCCACCGATGTCGCAACAGCAGGACAGCAGTCAGAGTCCGCCTGACCGGCGCCCGCTCATCGCCTTCGCCTGGCTGTGGGTGGGAGTGCCGCTGGCGTACGGGCTCTACGAACTCGTACAGAAGGCGACGAAGCTGTTCACCGGGTGACACGCGCGCCCGGCGGTCCGTCCGCCGGGTGACTGTTCGACAGGTGTTCGGGCGTCCGAGGGTCTGATGGAAGCCGACAACCCCGGCCCCCGTTTCCTGTCGCCTCGCGTGCCGTCGTACCCGTGAGTCACTGATCAGACTGGTGGATCCCGCAACCCAAGGCAACGAGGGGGACCACCCAATGAACGGCTCGCGCATCGCCGGCGTCGGCCACTACCAGCCCGCCAAGGTGCTCACCAACGAGGACCTGGCGGGCCTGGTCGACACGAGTGACGAGTGGATCAGGAGCCGGGTGGGCATCCGTACCCGCCACATCGCCGGGCCCGACGAGCCCGTCGACGAGCTCGCCGCGCACGCCGCCGCCAAGGCCCTCGCGGCGGCCGGCCTCGCCCCCGACGCCATCGACCTGGTGCTGGTCGCCACGTCGACCGCCGTCGACCGCTCCCCGAACATGGCCGCGCGCGTCGCCGCCCGGCTCGGCATCCCCTCGCCCGCCGCGATGGACGTCAACGTGGTCTGCGCGGGGTTCACCCACGCCCTGGCCACGGCGGACCACGCGGTGCGGGCCGGCGGCGCCGTCCGCGCGCTGGTCATCGGCGCCGACAAGATGTCCGAGGTCACCGACTGGACCGACCGCACCACCTGTGTGCTCGTCGGCGACGGGGCCGGAGCCGCCGTGGTCGAGGCGTGCGCCGAGGACGAGCAGGGCATCGGGCCGGTGCTGTGGGGCTCCGTGCCCGAGATGGGGCGCGCCGTGCGCATCGAGGGGCAGCCCGCGCGGTTCGCGCAGGAGGGGCAGAGCGTGTACCGCTGGGCCACCACCCAGCTGCCGCCGATCGCCCGCCGGGCCTGCGAGCGCGCGGGGCTCGCCCCCGAGGAGCTGGCCGGAGTCGTGCTGCACCAGGCCAACCTGCGCATCATCGAGCCGCTCGCGGAGAAGATCGGCGCCGTCAACGCCGTGGTCGCCCGCGATGTCGTCGACTCGGGCAACACCTCCGCGGCCAGCATCCCGCTCGCCTTCTCCAAGCTGGTCGAGCAGGGCGCCCTCGGCAGCGGCGACCCGGTGCTGCTCTTCGGCTTCGGCGGGAACCTGTCGTACGCCGGGCAGGTCGTCCGGGTGCCGTGAGCGGGGCGCCGTGAGCGAGGGTGCCGCGCGGTGGTGTCCATGAGAACGGTGTCCATGAGCGAGGGTGCCGCGAGGGCGGTGTCCGTGAGGGTGGGTGCCGCGAGTGCGGGCCTTGCGCGGGCGGGCCTCGTGAGGGCGGTGTCGCCCGGAGAGCCGACGGCGGACGCTCCGCAGCCGTAGACTGTAGACGAAAGACAGTTGCGTGCTCGTGGACGTGGCCGCCCCGCGCTGCCCAGGAGGGGGATCGACCGATGATGTCGCCGACAGGCCTGCCGCAGGGGACCGTGCCCCGGCTGGAACGCCCGGGGCCGCTGCGTGAGCGGGTCTATGAGGCGCTGCTCGAACTCATCACGACCCGCGCGCTGGAGCCCGGCCAGCATCTGGTCGAGAGCGAACTCGCCACGCATCTCGGGGTCTCGCGGCAGCCCATCCGGGAGGCGCTGCAACGGCTGAACACCGAGGGCTGGGTCGATCTGCGGCCCGCCCAGGGCGCGTTCGTGCACGAGCCGACCGACGCCGAGGCGGACCAGCTCCTCACCGTGCGCGGCATGCTGGAGGCCGAGGCGGCGCGGCTCGCCGCCCTCAACGCGTCCGAGGGCGACGTCCGTGACCTGGACGTCATCCACGCCCTCGGCCTCCAGGCCGTCGCCGCCGACGACGTGGACGCCGCCGTCGCCCTCAACGCCCGCTTCCACGCCAAGATCATGGAGCTGGCCGGGAACGCGGTCCTCGCCGAGCTCTCCGCCCAGGTCGACCGCCGGGTGCGCTGGTACTACACGCCGGTCGCCCGGCAGCGCGGCGCGCAGTCCTGGACCGAGCACCGCGCCCTGATCGACGCGATCCTCGCGCACGACGAACAGCGCGCGACCCGGCTGATGCGCGAGCACACCGAGCACACCCGGCGGTCCTACCGGGAGCGCGCCAGGTCCACGTCCTGACAGGTCCACGTCCTGACGGGGGCGGGTCCTGGCAGGGGCAGGCCGGGCCCTTCTTTGTCCTGTCAGTGGAGAAAGTCGTCACCAATTCGTGCACAGCTTCTTCCCAGGTTCGGCAGCCGCTGCTACGTTCCCCTCGAAAGCACGACAGCAGGCGGCCTATTGAGGCGGGGAGGGGCTCGTGAGACGCATGACGGCACGACCCGCGAACGCCCACCAGGCCCGGCTGCTCAAGCTGTTGCGCGACGAAGGTCCCAACTCCCGTGCCCAGCTGGGTGACCAGATCGACCTGTCACGGTCGAAACTGGCCGTGGAGGTCGACCGGCTGCTGGAGACGGGCCTGGTCGTGGCCGACGGACTCGCCGCCTCGCGCGGTGGCCGCCGCTCCCACAACATCAGGCTCGCCCCCGCCCTGCGGTTCCTCGGCGTGGACATCGGCGCGACCTCGGTCGACGTCGCCGTCACCAACGCCGAACTGGAGATCCTCGGCCACCTCAACCACCCCATGGACGTACGCGAGGGCCCGGTCGCGGTCTTCGAGCAAGTCCTCGCCATGGCGGCCAAGTTGAGGGCGACCGGACTCGCCGAGGGCTTCGACGGCGCCGGCATCGGCGTCCCGGGACCGGTCCGCTTCCCCGAGGGCGTACCGGTCGCGCCGCCGATCATGCCCGGCTGGGACGGCTTCCCCGTACGGGAGGCGCTCAGCCAGGAGCTCGGCTGCCCGGTGATGGTCGACAACGACGTGAACCTGATGGCGATGGGGGAGCAGCACGCGGGCGTGGCCCGCAGTGTCGGCGACTTCCTCTGCGTCAAGATCGGCACCGGCATCGGCTGCGGGATCGTCGTCGGCGGCGCCGTCCACCGGGGGGTGACGGGCAGCGCGGGCGACATCGGGCACATCCAGGCCGTGCCCGACGGACGACCCTGCGCCTGCGGCAACCGGGGCTGCCTGGAAGCCCACTTCAGCGGGGCGGCCCTCGCCCGGGACGCCGTGGAGGCGGCCCAGCAGGGGCTGTCGGCGGAACTCGCCGGCCGGCTGGAGACGAACGGCATCCTGACCGCCGTCGACGTCGCCGCCGCCGCCGCGGCCGGGGACGCCACCGCGCTCGACCTGATCCGCGAGGGCGGCAACCGCACCGGCCAGGTCATCGCCGGCCTGGTCAGCTTCTTCAACCCCGGCCTGGTGGTGATCGGCGGCGGGGTCACCGGCCTCGGCCACACCCTGCTCGCCGCGATCCGTACCCAGGTCTACCGCCAGTCGCTGCCCCTGGCGACCGGCAACCTGCCCATCGTCCTGGGGGAGTTGGGGCCCACCGCCGGAGTCATCGGCGCGGCCCGCCTCATCAGCGACCACCTCTTCTCACCCGCGTAACCGCACCTTCGCGTCACCGCACGCCGCGTCACCGCACCTCGCGCAACCGCACCTTCGCGTAAGCCACTTCAGTACAGCGCGCTGCTTCGCCCTGCCCCGGCCCAGGCCTTCCGGTCACGCTCACGCCTGCCGCCTGCCGCCTCCCACGCACCGCACCCGCCCTGACACCGGCCCGCACGCCCGCCAAGGGGAATCCGCATGGCACCAGAACCATCGCTCCTCACCATGTCCGGCATCACCAAGTCGTTCCCCGGAGTCCGGGCCCTCGACGGCGTCGACCTCGATGTCCAGGCCGGCGAGGTGCACTGCCTGCTCGGCCAGAACGGGGCCGGGAAGTCCACGCTCATCAAGGTCCTCGCCGGGGCCCACCAGCCCGACGACGGCACCATCACCTGGCGCGGCGAACCCGTCACCCTGCGCTCGCCGATCGCCGCCATGCGCCTCGGCATCGCCACCATCTACCAGGAACTCGACCTGGTGGAACACCTGTCGGTCGCCGAGAACGTCCATCTGGGCCATGAACCCACCACCGCCGGATTCGTCGTACGGGGCCGGGCGGCACGCGCCTCGACGGCCGCCCTGCTCGGGCGACTCGGGCACCCCGAGATCGAACCGGGGCGGCTGGTGGGGGAGTTGTCGGCGGCGCAGCAGCAGATCGTCTCCATGGCGCGGGCCCTCTCCCACGACGTGCGGCTCATCGTCATGGACGAGCCGTCCGCGGCCCTCGACCCCGACGAGGTCGACAACCTCTTCCGGATCGTCGGCGACCTGACCGCCGACGGGGTCGCCGTCGTCTACATCTCCCACCGCCTGGAGGAGATCCGGCGCATCGGCGACCGCGTCACCGTCCTCAAGGACGGTCGGGCCGTCGCGGGCGGACTGCCCGCCGAGTCGACACCGACGCGCGAGGTCGTGGCACTGATGACGGGCCGCAACGTCGAGTACGTCTTCCCCGAACGCCCGCCGACGGACGCCCCGCCCGGCACGCCCGTGCTGGAGGTGCGCGGCCTCGCGCGGACCGGGGAGTTCGCGCCGCTCGACCTGACCGTGCACGCCGGGGAGATCGTCGGGCTGGCCGGACTCGTCGGATCGGGGCGCTCCGAGATCCTGGAGACGGTCTACGGGGCGCGCAGGCCCACCTCCGGGCAGGTCCTCGTCGACGGGCGGGCGCTCAGGCCCGGCAGCGTCCGCGCCGCCGTCCGCGCCGGACTCGGACTCGCCCCCGAGGAACGCAAGGCCCAGGCCCTGCTGCTGCTGGAGTCCGTCACCCGCAACGTCTCCGTCTCCTCCATGTCCCGCTTCTCCCGGGCCAGCTGGATCGACCGGAGCGCCGAGACCCGCGCCGCCCGCGCCGCCACCCGTGAACTGTCGCTGCGGCCCGACAACCCGTCCGCGCCCGTGCGCACCCTGTCCGGCGGCAATCAGCAGAAGGCCGTCCTCGCCCGCTGGCTGCTGCGCGGCTGCCGGGTCCTCCTGCTCGACGAGCCCACCCGCGGGGTCGACGTCGGCGCCCGCAGCGAGCTGTACGCGGTCGTGCGCCGGCTGGCCGACGAAGGACTCGCCGTCCTGCTCGTCTCCAGCGAGGTGCCCGAAGTGCTCGGCCTCGCCGACCGCGTGCTCGTCCTGCGCGAGGGCGGCGTCGTCCACACCGCACCCGCCCGTGAACTCGACGAACACCGCGTACTCGACCTCGTCATGGAAGGAGGCCCGGCGTCATGACGCAGCACGTCTCCCCGCCCAGGGGCGGCACCGACAAGGCGGCGACCGTGCCCCGGCTCCCCGCCTGGCGGTCCACGGTGGCCCGCGCCGATGTGCGGACCCTGTCCCTCCTCGGCGTACTCGCCGCACTGGTCCTGATCGGCGGGATCACCAAACCGGACGAGTTCCTCGACACCCGCAACCTCCAACTCGTCCTCACCCAGGCCTCGGTGATCGGGGTCGTCACCGTCGGCATGACCTTCGTCATCACCTCCGGCGGCATCGACCTGTCGGTCGGCGCGATCGTCGCCCTCGCCTCCGTGTGGGCCACCACCGTCGCGACCCAGGAGTACGGCTTCGGCGGCATCCTGCTCACCGCGATGCTCGTCGGCCTCGGCTGCGGGCTGGTCAACGGACTGCTCATCGCCTACGGCGGCATGGTCCCGTTCATCGCCACCCTCGCCATGCTCGCCTCCGCGCGCGGCCTCGCCCTCCAGATCACCGACGGCAAGACGCAGATCGTCACGATCACCTCCGTCCTCGACCTCGGGGAACGCGACGCCTACGTCCTCGGGATACCGCCGCTCGTCCTGGTCTTCGCGGTCGTGACGGTCATCGGCTGGCTGATCCTCAACCGCACCACCTTCGGCCGCCGCACCGTCGCCGTCGGCGGCAACGCGGAGGCCGCCCGGCTCGCCGGCATCGACGTGCGCCGCCAGCGGCTCTACCTCTACCTGCTGTCCGGACTGTGCTGCGGCATCGCGGCGTTCCTGCTGATCATCCTCGCCGGGTCCGGCCAGAACACCAACGGCAACCTCTACGAACTGGACGCCATCGCCGCCGCGATCATCGGCGGCACCCTGCTCAGCGGGGGCCGAGGCACCATCACCGGTTCCGTGCTCGGGGTCCTGATCTTCACCACGATCACCAACATCTTCGCCCTGAACAACCTGCAGAGCGACGTCCAGCAGATCGCCAAGGGCGCGATCATCGTCGCCGCCGTGCTGGTCCAGCGCCGTACCGCGAGCACGACCTGAGGAAAGGGTTCATCGCCATGAAGCCACTCGACAGCCGATTCGCCACTCGCCGGGGACTGCTCTTCGGGGCCGCCGCCGTGTCCGCGGGCGCCGTTCTCGCGGGTTGCACCAGCAACGACTCCGACGACGAGCCGGCCGCCAACGACCAGCCGGCCGCCGACGACAGCACCGGCAAGGCCGTCACCATCGGCTTCGCGGGACCGCAGGCCGACCACGGCTGGCTGAACGCCATCAACGACAACGCCAAGAGCCGCGCCGAGAAGTACGCGGACGTCACCCTGGAGATCACCGAGGGCTCCAACGACACCGCCGCGCAGATCGGCCAGATCGAGACCCTCATCAACAAGAAGGTCGACGTCCTGGTGGTGCTGCCCGCCGACGGGAAGGCCCTCACCCAGGTCGGACTGAAGGCGATGCGGGCCGGCATCCCCGTCATCAACCTGGACCGGGTCTTCAACACCCCGCAGGCGTACCGCTGCTGGATCGGCGGCGACAACTACGGCATGGGCCTCAA
Organism: Streptomyces sp. NPDC090106; assembly: GCF_044747265.1. Lineage (NCBI taxonomy): Bacteria > Bacillati > Actinomycetota > Actinomycetes > Kitasatosporales > Streptomycetaceae > Streptomyces > Streptomyces sp. NPDC090106. The sequence continues at coordinate 586,175 of NZ_JBIVDS010000006.1, forward strand.
CGCCGGGCACTACATCGGCGAGCAGCTCAAGGACACCCCGGACGCCCGGGTCATCGAGCTGGCCGGCCTGGACAACCTGGAGCTGACCAAGCAGCGCACCCAGGGCTTCGACGACGCCCTGAAGAACTACCCCAACATCAAGAAGGTGGCCCGCCAGGCCGCCGAGTTCACGGTGGAGTCCGGGCAGGCCAAGATGGCCCAGCTCCTCCAGGCGCAGTCGAAGTTCGACGCCCTGTGGAACCACGACGACGACCAGGGCGTGGGCGCGCTCCGGGCCATCGAACAGGCCGGACGCGACGACTTCCTGATGGTCGGCGGGGCGGGCGCCCTCTCCGCGTTCCAGGCCATCAAGCAGGGCGACGGCGTGCTGAAGGCGACCGTCCTGTACCCGCCGACCATGGCCGCCTCCGCGATCGACCTGGCCCGTGCCCTCGGCCAGACCAAGGGCGTCGGCGGACTCGCCGAGTACGAGATCCCGGCCTCGATCACCCTGTACTCGGCCGTCGTCGACAAGGACAACGTCGACCAGTACATGTCCACCGGCTTCAAGTGAGGCATTCCGCCCGGCGGACCTCACGGTTCCCCCGGGCGGGCCGCACCCCCCACCGCGCACCACGACGAGGAGGACATCGCGCATGCCACAGCCGCAGAGTTCAGAAGAGGCCGAGAAGCCACCGCTCCGCGTCGGCATGGTCGGCTACGCCTTCATGGGCGCCGCCCACTCCCAGGGCTGGCGCACCGTGGGACGCGTCTTCGACCTGCCGAGGCGGCCCGTCCTGGCCGCGATCTGCGGACGGGACGGTGCCGCCGTGCGGGCGGCGGCCGTGCGGCACGGATGGGCGGCGGCCGAGACCGACTGGCGTGCGCTGATCGCCCGGGACGACATCGACCTCGTCGACATCTGCACCCCCGGCGACAGCCACGCCGAGATCGCCCTGGCGGCGCTCGCGGCCGGCAAGCACGTGCTGTGCGAGAAGCCCCTCGCGAACACCGTCGAAGAGGCCGAGACCATGACCCGGGCGGCCGAGGAGGCCGAGGCGCGCGGCCTCCTGGCGATGGTCGGCTTCAACTACCGCCGGGTGCCCGCCACCGCGCTCGCCCGCTCCATGGTCGCCGAGGGGCGCCTGGGCACCCTGCGGCACGTGCGGGTGACCTACCTCCAGGACTGGCTGGTGGACCCGGAGTTCCCGCTCACCTGGCGGCTGCGCAAGGAGATCGCGGGCTCCGGTGCCCTCGGCGACCTCGGCGCCCACATCATCGACCTCGCCCAGTACCTGGCCGGGGAGCAGCTGGCCGGGGTGTCGGCCCTCACCGAGACCTTCGTCCGCGAGCGGCCCCTGCCCGTCGGCGCCACCAGCGGGCTGAGCGGCGGCGCCGCCGCGGGCGGCGGAGCGGTCACCGTCGACGACGCCGCCCTGTTCACCGGCCGTTTCGCGGGCTCCGGCGCCCTCGCCTCCTTCGAGGCGACCCGGTTCGCGACCGGCCGCAAGAACGCCCTGCGCATCGAACTCAACGGTGAGCGCGGCTCGTTGGCCTTCGACCTGGAACGCCTCAACGAACTGACCTACCACGACGGCACCGAGCCCGGCACGCACGCGGGCTTCCGCCGCATCCTCGTCACCGAGCCCGACCACCCCTACCTGGACGCCTGGTGGCCGCCCGGCCACGGCCTCGGCTACGAGCACACCTTCGTCCACCAGGCCCGTGATCTCGTCCACGCCGTCGCCGACGGGCGCCGCCCCGTCCCGTCCTTCGCCGACGGGCTCCAGGTGCAGCGCGTCCTCGCTGCGGTGGAGGAGAGCGCCGCCAAGAACTCCGTCTACACGCCCATCGCCGTCTGAGGAGGCTGGAAGCGACATGCCGCGCAGGTTCACGCTCTTCACCGGACAGTGGGCGGACCTCCCCCTCGAAGAGGTCTGCCGCCTGGCCCGCGACTTCGGCTACGACGGCCTCGAACTCGCCTGCTGGGGAGACCACTTCGAGGTCGACAAGGCCCTCACCGACCCCTCCTACCTGGACTCCCGCCACCAGCTCCTCGACAAGTACGGCCTCAAGTGCTGGGCCGTCTCCAACCACCTGGTCGGCCAGGCCGTGTGCGACGCCATCATCGACGAACGCCACCAGGCCATCCTGCCCGGCGACATCTGGGGCGACGGCGACCCCGAAGGCGTACGGCGGCGCGCGGCCGACCGGATGGCGGACACCGCGCGCGCCGCGGCGGCCTTCGGCGTCGACACCGTCATCGGTTTCACCGGCTCCGCGATCTGGCACCTCGTCGCCATGTTCCCGCCCGCCCCCGAGTCGATGATCGACCGCGGCTACGAGGACTTCGCCGAGCGCTGGAACCCGATCCTCGACGTCTTCGACACCGAGGGCGTCCGCTTCGCCCACGAGGTCCACCCCAGCGAGATCGCCTACGACTACTGGACGACCGTCCGCGCCCTGGACGCCGTCGACCGGCGCCCCGCCTTCGGCCTCAACTTCGACCCCAGCCACTTCGTCTGGCAGGACCTCGACCCGGTCGGCTTCCTGTGGGACTTCCGCGACCGGATCTACCACGTCGACTGCAAGGAGGCCCGCAGGCGCCTCGACGGCCGCAACGGCCGCCTCGGCTCCCACCTCCCCTGGGGCGACCCCCGCCGCGGCTGGGACTTCGTCTCCGCCGGACACGGCGACGTCCCCTGGGAGGACGTCTTCCGCATGCTGCGCTCCATCGGCTACGAGGGCCCGGTCTCCGTCGAGTGGGAGGACGCCGGCATGGACCGGCTGCAGGGCGCCCCCGAGGCGCTGAAGCACCTGAAGGCGTTCGACTTCGAGCCGCCGTCGGCCTCCTTCGACGCGGCGTTCGGCGGCAACGACTGAGGCGACAACAGCCCTGCCGCACAGATGAGTTCCGGGATGACGGCGCATCCCGGCGCACGCACCCGCCCGTACAACCCGCCCCATTCTGGAGGCAATCCGTGCACGGGAACGACAGCACCATCGACACCGCCAGAAACCGGCCCCGCAGACGACGCGCACCCTGGCGCAGAGCGGCGGCCCTGATCAGCGGCCTGCTGCTGGCCGGCGCCTCCCTCACCCTCACCGCACCCCAGGCCGGCGCAGCCGTCGCCGACGAGGGGGCCGTCGCGGCCGAGGACTTCCAGCAGGTCACCCTCGCCAAGGGCGAACCGGAGGTCGGCGAGCCCATGTCGCTCGCCGTCCTGCCCGACCGCTCCGTCCTGCACACCTCCCGCGACGGCGAACTCCGGCTCACCGACGCCGCGGGCAACACGACCCTCGCGGGCAAACTCGACGTGTACAACCACGACGAGGAGGGACTGCAAGGCATCGGCGTCGACCCGGAGTTCAGCACCAACCGGTTCATCTACCTGTACTACGCGCCCCCGTTGAACACCCCCGCGGGTGACGCGCCCGAGACCGGCACCGCCGCCGACTTCGCCCCCTTCGACGGCGTCAACCGGCTCTCCCGGTTCGTCCTGAACACCGACGGCACCCTCGACACCGCCAGCGAGCGGCAGATCCTCGACGTCCCCGCCACCCGCGGCCTGTGCTGCCACGTCGGCGGCGACATCGACTTCGACGCCGAGGGCAACCTGTACCTGTCGACGGGCGACGACACCAACCCCTTCCAGTCGGACGGCTTCACCCCCATCGACGAGCGCGACGGCCGCAACCCCGGCTTCGACGCGCAGCGGTCCAGCGGCAACACCAACGACCTGCGCGGCAAGATCCTCCGCATCAAGGTCCAGGCCGACGGCTCCTACACCGTCCCCGACGGCAACCTCTTCGCCCCCGGCACGGACCGGACCCGCCCCGAGATCTACGCCATGGGCTTCCGCAACCCGTTCCGCTTCAGCGTCGACAGAACGACCGGCATCCTCTACGTCGGCGACTACGGACCCGACGCCGGCGCCGCCGACCCGGCGCGCGGACCGGCAGGACAGGTCGAGTTCGCCCGGGTGACCGGCCCCGGCAACTTCGGCTGGCCCTACTGCACCGGCGCCAACGACGCCTACGTGGACTACGACTTCGCCACCGGCACCTCCGGCGCCGCCTTCGACTGCGCCGCTCCGAAGAACACCTCCCCGCACAACACCGGCCTCACCGACCTGCCCCCGGCCCAGTCCGCCTGGATCCCCTACGACGGCGGCTCCGTACCGGAGTTCGGCACCGGCTCAGAGTCCCCGATGGGCGGCCCCGTCTACCACTACGACGCCGCGCTCGACTCGCCCGTGAAGTTCCCCGAGGCCTACGACGGCGACTTCTTCGCCGGGGAGTTCGGCCGCCGCTGGATCAAGCGGATCAGCAGCGACGCCCAGGGCACCGTCGAGTCGATCGCCGACGTCCCCTGGACCGGCACCCAGATCATGGACATGGCCTTCGGCCCCGACGGCGCGCTGTACGTCCTCGACTACGGCACCGCCTGGTTCGGCGGCGACGAGCACTCCGCCCTGTACCGCATCGAGAACGCCACCGACGGCCACTCCCCGGTCGCCCAGGCCGCCGCGGACCGCACCTCGGGACAGGCGCCGCTGAAGGTCCGGTTCTCCTCCGCCGGCACCACCGACCAGGACGGCGACGCCCTCACCTACGCCTGGGACTTCGGTGACGGCGCCACCTCCACGGCGGCCGACCCGACGCACAAGTACAAGCGGAACGGCACCTACACCGCCACCCTCACCGCCGAGGACACCTCGGGACGCACCGGCAGCGCGAGCGTGCAGATCGTCGTCGGCAACACCGCGCCCAAGGTCACCCTCGAACTTCCGCAGGACGGCGCGCTGTTCAGCTTCGGTGACGCCATCCCGTTCAAGGTGAGGGTCACCGACCCCGAGGACGGCAGGGCCGTCGACTGCTCCACCGTCAAGGTCACCTTCGTCCTCGGCCACGACACCCACGGCCACCCGCTGACCTCCGCCAACGGCTGCACCGGCACCATCCAGACCAGCGCCGACGGCGGCCACGACGAGGACGCCAACATCTTCGGCGTGATGGACGCCGAGTACACCGACGGCGGAGGCGGCGGCCAGGCCCCGCTCACCACCCACGACCAGAACGTCCTCCAGCCCCGGCACCGCCAGGCCGAGCACTTCGGCGCGCAGAGCGGCGTCAGCGTCATCGAGAAGGCCACCGCCCACGGCGGCCGGACCGTCGGCGACATCGACAACGGCGACTGGGTCTCCTTCACGCCCTACGCCCTGGCCAACGCCAAGTCCGTCACCGCGCGCGTCAGTTCGGGCGGCGCCGGCGGAACCCTGGAGATCCGCGCCGGATCCGCGACCGGCACCCTCCTCGGCAAGGCGACCGTCCCGGTGACCGGCGGCTGGGAGACCTTCCAGGACGTCACCGCGAACCTGACCCGCGCCCCCCGCGGCACCACCACCCTCTACCTCGTCTTCAAGGGGGCCACCGGATCGGGCGCCCTGTTCGACGTGGACGACTTCACCTTCACCACCGGCTGAGAGGAGACACCCCATGCGATCCACCGCACGCCGCTCGACGGCGATCGCGGCGGCGGCCCTGCTCCTCGGCTGCGTCAGCGGCCCCGCCGCCTCCCAACCCGGCGACGGGCCACGGGAGAAGGCGGAGCAGAAGCGCGTGCTCGTCTTCTCCAAGACGGCGGGCTTCCGGCACGACTCCATCCCCGAAGGCGTCGCCGCCGTCCAACAGCTCGGTGAGAGCGGCGGGTTCACCGTCGACACCACCGAGGACGCCGGCGCCTTCACCACCCGCAACCTGCGCCGCTACGACGCCGTCGTGTTCCTGTCGACCACCGGCGACGTCCTCGGCACCGCCCAGCAGCGCGCGTTCGAGGGCTGGATCCGGCACGGCGGCGGCTACGTCGGCATCCACGCCGCCGCCGACACCGAGTACGACTGGGCGTTCTACGGCGGGCTCGTGGGCGCGTACTTCCAGTCGCACCCGGCGATCCAGCCCGCCACCGTCGACGTCGAGGACCGGGGCCACCCGGCCACCTCGGCACTCGGCCCCGCCTGGCCGCGGACCGACGAGTGGTACAACTACCGCTCCAACCCGCGCGAGCGGGTGCACGTCCTCGCCTCGCTCGACGAGTCGTCGTACACCGGCGGCACCATGAACGGCGACCATCCCCTCGCCTGGTGCCAGACCTACCAGGGCGGCCGGGCCTTCTACACCGGCGGCGGACACACCAAGGAGTCCTACGCGGACCCCGCGTTCCGGCAGCACCTGGCCGGCGGGATCGCGTACGCCCTCGGCGAGACCCAGGCCGACTGCCGCCCCGAGAACGGGTACCGCCCCCTGTTCGACGGCACCTCCCTCGACGGGTGGCAGCAGGCCGGACCCGGCTCCTTCACCCTCGACGAGGACGGCACCCTCACCTCCACGGGCGGCATGGGGATGCTCTGGTACGCCGCTTCAGGGTTCACGTCGTACTCCCTCAAACTCGATTGGAAGGTGGCCGGAGACGACAATTCGGGAGTGTTCGTGGGCTTCCCGCCCTCGGACGACCCATGGTCGGCCGTGAACACCGGCTACGAGATCCAGATCGACGCCAGTGACGTACCCGAGAGGACCACGGGCTCCGTCTACGGCTTCCGGTCCGCCGACCTCACCCGGCGGGACCGCGCACTGAACCCGCCGGGGGAGTGGAACACGTACGAGATCCGCGTGGAGGGCGAACGACTCCGCGTCCGGCTCAACGGCGTGCAGATCAACGACTTCACCAACACCGATCCGGCCCGGAGCCTGCTCGACGGACACATCGGCGTCCAGAACCACGGTGCCGACGACCAGGTGTCCTTCCGGAACGTCCGGATCAAGGAACTGCCCGCGACGGGCGACTGAGCGGCGGCGGGCGGGGGACGCCGGACCCCCGCCCGCCGTCTTCCGGCCAGGAATCCCTCTTCTCCTCTGCTTCCTTCCCTCCCTGAGCCCGAAGAGGGATTCACGCCCGACGCGTTCGACAAGGAGGCTGCCCATGTCCGCGTCCGCCCTTCCGTCCCGCACAGGTGTCTGGCTGATCGGGGCCCGTGGCTCCGTCGCCACCACAGTGGTCGCCGGCGCCGCCGCCATGACCGCCGGTCTGCACCCGTCGACCGGACTGGTCACCGGGACACCGCCCTTCACCGACTCCGCGCTGCCGCCGCTCGCCTCACTGGTCTTCGGCGGCCACGACACCCTCGACTGCCCGCTGCCCAAGCGCGCCGAGGCACTTGCCGCCGGTGGCGTGCTGCCACCCGGCCTGCCCTCCGCGATCGCCGCCGAACTCACCGCCGCCGACCGGGAGATCCGCCCCGGCGGCCCACACCCGGCCTCCACACCCGGCCCCGGCGAGGACGAGCTGATCGCCGCCTTCGCCGCCGACATCGACGACTTCGTACGCCGCAACGGGCTGGCGCGGGCGGTCGTCGTCAACGTCGCCTCCACCGAACCCGCGCCCACCGGGGACGCGTTGCCCCCGAGCTCCCTGTACGCGGCCGCCGCCCTGCGCGCGGGCTGCCCCTACGTCAACTTCACCCCGTCCGCCGGACTGCACCACCCCGCGCTCGCCGCCTCGGCCGAGGCGAGCGGACTCCCGTACGCGGGCCGGGACGGCAAGACCGGCCAGACCCTGCTGCGCGCCGTCCTCGGCCCGATGTTCGCCCAGCGCGCGCTCGACGTCCGGGCCTGGTCGGGAGCGAACCTGCTCGGCGGCGGAGACGGTGCCGCGCTCGCCGACCCCGCGGCGGCCGCGGCGAAGAACGCCGGCAAGGAACGCGTCCTGCTCGACACCCTCGGCACGGCCCCCGAGGGCGAGGTGCACATCGACGACGTGCCCGCGCTCGGCGACTGGAAGACCGCCTGGGACCACATCGCCTTCGACGGCTTCCTCGGCACCCGCATGGTCCTCCAGACCATCTGGCAGGGCTGCGACTCCGCGCTCGCCGCGCCCCTCGTGCTCGACCTGGCCCGCCTCACCGCACGCGCCCACGAGACGGGCCTGTCCGGCCCCCTCTCCGAACTGGGCTTCTACTTCAAGGACCCGGTGGGCGAGGGGCCCGCGGCGCTGGGGGAGCAGTACCGGGCCCTGGTCGGCCTCGCGACCCGTCTGAAGCCCGACCCCGCCGACGGACGCGCCCCAGCCGACGGACCCGCCCCTGCCGACGCCCGCCCGGGGGAGGCCCGATGAGACCGCACCGCCAGACCACCCCACCGGAGCGACGCCGCGCCGCGGAGCGCGAGCAACAGCGTGTCACCGGGCCACCGGAGCACGAGCAACGGCCCCTCACCGGGCCACCGGAGCAAGGGCAACGGCCCCTCACCGGGCCGCGGCAGCCCCGCGTCCCGGAACCGGAGGAGCAGAGCGCCGCCGCATCGGGGGCGGGGACCGGGGACGCCGGTCCGGAGGGGCGGGCCGGCCGCGTCGCAGCGGGTGCGCGGGGTGCGGAGCTGGGGGCCTGGGTCGAACTCCTGCGTCTGCCCGCCCTGTTCACCGTCCCCGGTGACGTGCTCGCCGGAGCCGCGGCCACCGGCCTCCGCCCCACCCCCCGCACCGTCTGCGCCATCGGCTCCTCCCTCTGCCTCTACGAGGCCGGTATGGCCCTCAACGACTGGGCGGACCGTGCCGAGGACGCCGCCGAACGACCCCACCGCCCCCTGCCGTCCGGCCGGATCCGCCCCGCGGCGGCCCTGGCGGCGGCGGGCGGTCTCACCGCGGCGGGCCTGGCCCTCGCCGCCCGCGCAGGGCGCCCCGCACTCGCGGTCGCCGCACCCCTCGCGGCCACCGTCTGGGCCTACGACCTCGTCCTCAAGCACACCCCGGCGGGCCCGGTGGCCATGGCCGCGGCCCGCGGGCTCGACCTGCTGATGGGCGCCGCGGCCACCACCGGCGGCATCCGCGCGGCCCTGCCCTCCGCCGCCGCGCTCGGCACCCACACCCTCGCGGTCACGGCCGTGTCCCGGCACGAGACACAGGGCGGCGCACACCTGCCCCCCGTCGCGGCCCTGGCCGTCACCGCGTGCCTGACCCGGTTCCTCGCCCCCCGCCCCCCGACAGGCCGACGGGAAGCAGCCTCCCCCGGCCTGCCGGGCACCGGCCCCACCGCCACGACCGCGCTGCGCAGGGCCCTCGCCGCCGCCTACGCCACGACCATGGCCAGGCCCTGTGTCCACGCGGCCCTCAACCCCTCACCGCCGCTCACCCAACGCGCCGTCGGCAGCGGGATCCGCGCCATGATCCCGCTCCAGGCCGCCCTCACCGCCCGGGCGGGCGCGCCCGCCGGTGCCCTGCTCGTCGCCGCGCTCGCCCCCCTGGGACGCAGGTTCGCGAAGAAGGTGAGCATCACGTGAGCGCCGACCCCGGCGCCGGGACGGGCGCCACCCCCTTCCGGTTCGGCTACGGCACCAACGGCCTCGCCGATCTCCGTCTGGACGACGCCCTCGGCCTCCTCGCCGACCTCGGCTACGACGGGCTCGGCCTGACCCTCGACCACATGCACCTCGACCCGTTCGCCCCGGACCTCGCCGCCCGCACCGCGCACGTCGCCCGGCGGCTGGACACGCTCGGCCTGGGCGTCACCGTGGAGACCGGTGCCCGTTACGTCCTCGACCCGCGCCGCAAGCACGGCCCCTCCCTCCTCGACCCGGACCCCACGGACCGGGCCCGCCGCGTGGACCTCCTCGTGCGCGCCGTCCGCGTCGCCACCGACCTCGGCGCGCACGCCGTGCACTGCTTCAGCGGCATCACCCCGCCGGGCACGGACCCGGACACGGCGTGGGACCGCCTCAGCGTGGCCCTCGAACCGGTGGTGGAGGCCGCCGCCGACGCCGGTGTCCCGCTCGCCGTGGAGCCCGAACCCGGTCATCTCCTCGCGACGCTCTCCGACTTCCACCGGCTGCGCCGGGCGCTCGGCGACCCCGGGCCCCTGGGGCTGACCCTGGACATCGGCCACTGCCAGTGCCTGGAACCCGAGCCGCCCGAGGACTGCGTCCGCGCCGCGGGACCCTGGCTGCGGCACGTCCAGATCGAGGACATGCGCCGCGGCGTGCACGAGCACCTCCCCTTCGGCGAGGGGGAGATCGACGTCCCGGCCGTGCTCGCCGCCCTGGCCGGCACCGGCTACCGGGGACTGACCGTCGTCGAACTGCCCCGCCACTCCCACGCGGGACCCCACTACGCCGAAACGTCCCTCCGGTTCCTGCACACGGCGGCCACCGCCGCCCTCGCGTCCGGCGCCCCCTCCGCCACCCCCGAAGGGAGCCTCCTGTGACCCGCCCTCACGCGGACCCCCACACCCCCGCGGACCCCCACACCCCCGCGGACACCCGGGCCCCCGTGGACCCCCACACCCCCGCGGATCCCCACACGCCCGCGGACACCCGGGCCCCGAACACGCAGTCCCCGGACACCGCCACCCCCGCCCCGCCCCCGTCCGGCCGGGACCCGCAGACCGACCCCGCCCCCGACCCCGCCCGCGTCCCTCCCGCCACCCTGCACGACCGGCTCGCCAGGCGGCTCCCCGGCGCCGCCCGGGCCTGGCTCGACCAGGCTCTCGACGAGGCCGCCGCCCACCCCGGCACCCACGGCCCCATCGCCGTGTGGGAACTGCGGCTCGCCGAGGCCGGACGGCGCTGCGGAACCGAGCACGCCGACGCCGTCCGCGTCCTGATCCTGCACGCGGCGCGCGCCGACACCGCCGCCCTCACCCGGGTCTACCGGCAGGGCACCGCCGCCGAACGCCGCGCCGTCCTCGACGCCCTGCCCCACCTGGTGCCGGGACCGGACGCGCTGCCCCTGGTCGAGGACGCGCTGCGCACCAACGACACCCGGCTCGTCGCCGCCGCCGTCGGCCCCTACGCCGCCCGCCATCTCGACCCGCACCCATGGCGGCACGCCGTCCTGAAGTGCCTGTTCACCGGCGTCCCCGTCGACGCCGTGGACGGACTGGCCCGGCGTGCCCACGGCGACCCCGAACTGGCCCGCATGCTCGGCGACTACGCCGCCGAACGCACCGCCGCGGGCCGCCGCGTGCCCCGGGACCTGCACCGTGTCCTGACCCTGACCGACCCGAGCTCCACACCCCCCACCGGGCAGCGTCCCGCGTCCCGCGGCAGCGACGGCAAGGAGTCCTGATGCGCATCTTCGACCCCCACATCCACATGACGTCGCGCACCACCGACGACTACGAGGCCATGTACGCGGCCGGCGTCCGCGCCGTCGTCGAGCCCTCCTTCTGGCTCGGCCAGCCCCGCACCTCGCCCGCCTCCTTCCTCGACTACTTCGACGCCCTCCTCGGCTGGGAACCCTTCCGCGCCGCCCAGTACGGCATCGCCCACCACTGCACGCTGGCCCTCAACCCCAAGGAGGCCAACGACCCGCGCTGCACGCCCGTCCTCGACGAACTGCCCCGGTATCTCGTCAAGGACCAGGTCGTCGCCGTCGGCGAGATCGGCTACGACTCCATGACCCCGGCCGAGGACACCGCCCTCGCCGCCCAGCTCCAGCTCGCCGCCGACCACGCGCTGCCCGCGCTCGTGCACACCCCGCACCGCGACAAGCTGGCCGGCCTGCGCCGCACCCTCGACGTCGTCCGGGAGTCCGCGCTGCCGCCCGACCACGTCCTGGTCGACCATCTCAACGAGACCACCGTCAAGGAGGCCAAGGACGGCGGCTGCTGGCTCGGCTTCTCCGTCTATCCCGACACCAAGATGGACGAGGACCGGACGGTCGCCCTCCTCAAGACCTACGGCACCGACAAGGTCCTCGTGAACTCGGCCGCGGACTGGGGCCGCAGTGACCCCCTCAAGACCCGCAGGGTCGCCGACGCCATGCTCGCCGCCGGCTTCACCGAGGACGACGTCGACCTCGTGCTGTGGCGCAACCCCGTCGCCTTCTACGGGATCAGCGGCCGGCTCGCCCTCGACAGCGGCCCCACCGGCACGGGCGCCACCCATGAGGGCAACTCGATCCTGCGCGGAGGCGAGTAGGGCATGCGCTTCCGCCACCCCGACGGCTCGACCGTCCACCTCGCCTACTGCACCAACGTCCATCCCGCCGAGACCCTCGACGGGGTCCTCGCCCAGCTCCGCGAGCACTGCGAACCCGTCCGCCGGCGCCTGGGCCGCGACCGCCTCGGCATCGGCCTGTGGCTCGCCAAGGACGCCGCGCACGCCCTGGTCACCGACCCCTCCGCACTGCGCGGCCTGCGCACCGAACTCGACCGGCGCGGCCTGGAGGTCGTCACCCTCAACGGCTTCCCCTACGAGGGGTTCGGCGCCGAGGAGGTCAAGTACCGCGTCTACACACCGGACTGGGCCGACCCCGAACGCCTCGACCACACCACCGACCTGGCCCGGATCCTCGCCGGACTCCTCCCCGACGACGTGACCGACGGCAGCATCTCCACGCTGCCGCTCGCCTGGCGCACGGCGCACGACGCCGAGCGCACCGAGAAATCGCTGCGCGCGCTCGCGGAACGCCTGGACGCGCTGGAGGAGCTGACCGGCCGGTCGATCCGCGTCGGCCTGGAACCCGAACCCGGCTGTGCCGTCGAGACCACCCGCGACGCCCTCGCCCCGCTCACCGCGATCGGCCACGACCGCATCGGCATCTGCGTCGACACCTGCCACCTCGCCACCTCCTTCGAGGATCCGCACACCGCCGTCGACGCGCTCGCCGCCGCCGGTGTCACCGTCGTCAAGTCCCAGCTCTCGGCCGCCCTGCACGCCGAGCACCCCCATCTGCCCGAGGTCCGCGCCGCACTCGCCGCGTTCGACGAACCCCGCTTCCTGCACCAGACCCGCACCGCCACCGCGGCCGGACTCCGCGGCACCGACGACCTCGGCGAGGCCCTCGCGGGCGACGCCCTGCCCGACGGGGCGCCCTGGCGCGCCCACTTCCACGTCCCCCTGCACGCGGCACCCGCCGCGCCCCTCACCTCCACGCTGCCCGTCCTCAAGGCGGCGCTGGCCCGGCTGGTCGGCGGCCCGCACCCGCTCACCACCCATCTGGAGGTCGAGACCTACACCTGGCAGGCCCTCCCGCCCGCCCTGCGGCCCCGCGGCCGGACCCAGCTCGCCGACGGCATCGCCGCCGAACTCACCCTCGCCCGCGACCTGCTGACCGACCTCGGCCTGAAGGAACTCCCATGACCCCCCACCCGGGCGACCCCGCACCCGCCGGCACGCCCACCCCCCTTCTCGTGCTGGACGTCGTCGGCCTCACCCCCCGTCTCCTCGACCACATGCCCCACCTCAAGGCCCTCGCCCAGCGGGGCTCACGGGCCCCGCTGGATACCGTGCTGCCCGCCGTCACCTGCGCCGCCCAGTCCACCTTCCTCACCGGCACCCACCCCGCCGAGCACGGCATCGTCGGCAACGGCTGGTACTTCCGCGACCTCGGCGACGTCCTGCTGTGGCGGCAGCACAACGGCCTCGTCGAGGGCGACAAGCTCTGGGACGCCGCCCGCCGCGCCCACCCCGGCTACACCGTCGCCAACATCTGCTGGTGGTACGCCATGGGCGCCGACACCGACTACACCGTCACCCCCCGCCCGGTCTACTACGCCGACGGCCGCAAGGAACCCGACTGCTACACCCGGCCCCCGGCCCTGCATGACGAACTCACCGCGAAACTCGGCACCTTCCCCCTCTTCCACTTCTGGGGACCGGGCGCGGACCTCGTCTCCAGCCAGTGGATCATCGACGCCACCCGGCACGTCATGGCCACCCGCCGCCCCGACCTGACCCTGTGCTACCTCCCCCACCTCGACTACGACCTCCAGCGCTTCGGCCCCGACGACCCCCGCTCGCTGAAGGCCGCCGCCGACCTGGACCGGGCCATGGCCCCGCTCCTGGACGACGCCCGCGCACAGGGCCGTACCGTCGTCGCCCTGTCCGAGTACGGGATCACCCGCGCGGACCGGCCCGTCGACATCAACCGCGCGCTGCGCCGCGCCGGACTCCTGGAGGTGCACACCCAGGACGGCATGGAGTACCTGGACCCGATGGCCTCACGGGCCTTCGCGGTCGCCGACCACCAGATCGCCCACGTCTATGTGCGCCGCCCCGAGGACCTCGACGCCACCCGCGCGGCCCTCGCCGGCCTGCCCGGCATCGAGCGGCTCCTCGACGACCAGGGCAAGAAGGCCCAACGGCTCGACCATCCGCGCTCCGGCGAACTCGTCGCCCTGGCGGAGCCGGACGCCTGGTTCACGTACTACTACTGGCTCGACGACGCCCGCGCGCCCGACTTCGCGCAGCTCGTCGAGATCCACCGCAAACCCGGATACGACCCGGTCGAACTGTTCATGGATCCCCTCGACCCCTATGTCAAGGTCAAGGCGGCGACCGCGCTGGCCCGCAAGAAGCTCGGCCTGCGCTACCGCATGGCGGTCGTGCCTCTGGATCCGGCGCCTGTCCGAGGCAGCCACGGCCGCCTTCCCGCGAGCGACGACGAAGGTCCGCTCCTCATCTGCTCCACCCCCCGTGCCGTCGGCGACCGCGTGGCGGCCACCGATGTGAAGTCCCTGCTGCTCCGGCTCGCCGGTCTGTCCTGACCGGCGAGCTGTTCCTGTCCGACTGGTCACCAGTGAAGCACCCGCCACTGACAACGCCCTCAGACACAGAGGAGTCCCAGGCATGAGCCGCATCTCCCGACCCGACCCCGAACTCACCCACCGCCTCAGCAGACGAGGCATGCTCGGCGTGGCCGCCGGAGCCACGGCCGCCGCCCTGCTCGGCGCCGCCGCCACGCCCGCGACCGCCGCCGCGAGCGCCCCCGGGGGCCGGGGCCGTCCCGTCCTGCCGCCCGGCCGCCTCGGCATCCAGCTCTACAGCCTGCGCGACAAGGTCTCCACCCTGGGCTTCGCCCCCGTCTTCGCCGAACTGGAGAAGTACGGCTACGACGAGGTCGAGTTCGCCGGCTACACCCAGGGCTCCGCGGGCCCGATCACCCTCGCCCAGCTCCGCCGCCTCGCCCGTGACCACGGGCTCAACCCGATCGGCAGCCACGTCGGTTACTACTCCGACGACCCCAACGCGTACACCTTCGCGCAGAACCTCACCAAGGTCCTCGACGACGCCCAGGCCCTCGGCCTCAAGCACATCGGCACCGCCTCGGGGCCCTTCCGCTACGGCTCGACCGTCGACGCCTGGAAGCGGGCCGCCGCGGAGTTCAACACCTACGGCGCCGCGGCGAAGGCGCGCGGCATGAAGTTCTACCAGCACAACCACTCCGAGGAGTTCTCCTTCGCCACCGACAACCCCAAGGTCCGGCTCTACGACGTGCTGCTCGCCGAGACCGACCCCGACCTGGTGTTCCTGGAGATGGACATCTTCTGGGCCTACTCGGGCCAGTTCCGCTTCTCCAAGCGCCCCGACGGCAAGCCCGCGCCGTTCGAGCCGCTCGACTACGTGCTGCGCCAGCCCCACCGCTACCCGCTGTTCCACGTCAAGGACGGAACCCACGACCCGGCCAGTACCTACGGCTATCAGATGACCGATGTCGGGGACGGCGACATCGACTACCAGCGGTTCATCTCCGCCGTGACCCGGCTGCGCGGCGAGCGTCTCGCCCACCACTGGCAGGCCGAACACGACCAGCCCGCCGAGTCGTTCACCTTCGCCCGCCGCTCCAGCGAGCACCTGCACTCGCTGCGGGAGAAGTGCTGACCCACCGCTGGGGCCGCACATGAGGAGGCCCTCCCCGAATCCGGAAGGAATCCGGTCGGGGAGGGCCTCCTCATGTGCGGCCTTGTGCTCGGTCCGCCTTTCTACGAAGCGGGTTGCGGCACCCGCGTCCGGCCCGGCTGACGCAAGGTCAGCGCGATCAGCGCCGCCACCATGGAGACGCCCCCGGCCAGGGCGTACGCGCCGTCGTAGCCCCACGCGGCGACCACCATGGAGCCCAGTCCGCCGCCGAAGAGGCCGCTGATCAGCTTTCCGCTGTACACCAGGCCGTAGTTGGAGGCGTTGTAGTTCTCCCCGAAGTAGTCCGGGGTGAGCGCCGCGAACAGCGGGTAGAACGCGCCGCCGCCGAAGCCGGAGAGGAAGGCGAAGAACAGGAACAGCGCCTCGCTCCTGACGTCACCCGCCCAGATCACGCCGAACTGGGCGAGCCCCAGGACGACGATCACGAACACCAGCGCCTGCTTGCGGCCCCACTGGTCCGAGAGCCAGCCCACGACACCGCGGCCGATGCCGTTGATGACCGCCATGACACCCATCGACGAGGCCGCCACCAGGGGGCCGAAGCCGACCTCCTTGGCGTAGTCGACCTGGAAGGAGATGCCGAAGATCGACACTCCCGCCGTCATCACGATGGCGAGCCACATCAGGGGCAGCATGCCGGTCCTGATGGCCTCCTTGGGGGTGTACTGCCGTACCGCCGGCGGGTTCTTCGCGAGCGCCTTCGCGTTCTTGCCGTCACCCGAGAACGTCAGGGGATCGATGTCCGCGGGCCACCAGTTCTTCGGCGGGTCCTTGAAGAAGAACGCGCATCCGAACACCACGATCACGATGTAGCAGCCGATGAGGTCCAGGACACGGTGGTAGTTCGCCGTGTCGAAGCCGTAGTTGAAGATGAAGATGAACGGCAGTGATCCGTACGCGAATCCTCCGTTGACGAATCCGGTCCGGGCGCCCCGCCGTTCGGGGAACCACTTGCCGACCATGTTGATGCAGGTCGCGTAGACCAGGCCGGCCCCGATGCCACCGACGACGCCGAAGCCGACGATGGCCAGCCACACATTGCCCAGATGCGACAGGGCGAGGAATCCCGCCAGACACATGAACGAGCCGATGTACATGGCCTTTCGGGCGGTCAGGACGCCCTTCTCCCGCAGCCAGCCCGCCGGGAAGGCGATACCTGCCTGGAAGAAGACCCAGACGCTGAGGATCCAGAAGGTGTTGCTCTGCGTCCAGCCGTGGGCGTGGGACAGGGTGTCCTCCGCCGAGCCGTACGCGTACTCGAAGACACTGATGGCCATCATCGCGATCCACGGCAGATACACCATGAGCTTGCGGGAGTGACCGAGGATGTCCCGGTCGGTCTCGCCGACGCGATAGGTACGGCCGTGCGGATCGGTGATCTCTCGGTAGGGACGGTGTGCGGCGTCGGTCGACGAGCTGTTCGTTGCCAGGGGATCTGCCGTCATCTCGGGCCAATTCCTCCGTGTGTCAGGCCATTTCCTCGCCGAGCGGCTGGGGGTTGGGTGCGACCGCGCGGTCGGAGCGCGGTGTTCCTGGGGACTTCAGGAAGACGGCGAGGACCGCGGAGGCCAGGCCGATGCACCCGGCGAGGACGAACGCGCCCTCGTAGTCCCAGGCGCCGACCACGACCGCGCCCACGCCGGAGCCCACGAGCCCGGAGATGAGCTTCGAGCTGTAGACCATGCCGTAGTTGGAGGCGTTGTTGTTCTCACCGAAGTAGTCCGCGGTCATGGCGGCGAACAGCGGGAAGATCGCCCCGCCGCCGAAGCCGGAGACCATGGAGCAGAACAGGAAGAACGGCATGCTGCCCATCTGGCCGGAGACCAGCACGCCGAACTGGGCGGTGCCCAGCACCAGGCACACGATGATCAGGGTGTTGCGGCGGCCGTAGCGGTCGGAGATCCAGCCGATGACGCCGCGGCCGGTGCCGTTGACGATCGCCTTCAGGGACATCGCCGTGGCCACGATCCCGCCCGCGAAGCCCATGTCCTTGCCGAACGGCACCTGGAAGGCGATGCCGAAGATGTTGATGCCGGCCGTGCACAGCAGGCAGAACCACATCATCCACAGAACGGGCTGACGAGCGGCCTCCCTCGGGGTGTACTGCTTGGTCGCCGGCGGGTTCTTCTCCAGCGCCCGGCGGATCTTGGGGTCGTCGGTGGCCTTCAGCGGGTCGACGTGCTCGGGCCACCAGTTCTTCGGCGGGTCCCGGAAGAACCACCCGGCCGAGGCGACGACCAGGCACAGCCCGACGCCCACACAGGCCAGTACCGTCTGGTAGTTGCTCAGGTCCATGTACGAGGTGAACAGGAACACGAAGGGCACCGAGCCGTAGGCGAAACCGCCGTTGACGAAGCCGGTCTTGCCGCCCTTGCGCTCCGGGTACCACTTGCCGACCATGTTCACGCAGGTCGCGTAGACGAGACCGGCGCCGATGCCGCTGCACATACCGAAGCCGAAGTAGGCCACCAGCACGTTCGGCGCGTACGCGAGGGAGAGATACCCGAGCATGGTGCCGACGGCGCCGAGCATCATCGCCGTCCGTGCGGGAAGTTTGCCGCTCTCGCGCAGCTGACCGGCGGGGAA
Source organism: Streptomyces sp. NPDC090106 (assembly GCF_044747265.1). Taxonomy (NCBI): domain Bacteria; kingdom Bacillati; phylum Actinomycetota; class Actinomycetes; order Kitasatosporales; family Streptomycetaceae; genus Streptomyces; species Streptomyces sp. NPDC090106. Next base: position 604,433 of record NZ_JBIVDS010000006.1, read on the forward strand.
GGCCACGGCGGCCTGGAAGAACACCCAGACGCCCATGAGCCAGAAGATGTGTCCGCTGCTCCACAGATGAGCCTCGTGGAGGGTCTCCTCGGCGGAGGTGAACGCGTACTCGGCGGAGCTGATGCCCATCATGCCGATCCACGGCAGGATGACCATCCACTTGCGCCGGCGCCCCATGATGTCGACATCGGACTCGCCGATGCGATACACGCGGCCGTTGCGGTCCGACACCTCCCGGTAGGGAACCGATGTCGAGTAGTCGATGGTTGTCATCTCGGTCAAGACTCCTTGCGTCGAAAGATCTGGCCAGCGCCCCCTGTCCAAATGCCTTTCGTGCGCACACGGGTCCCGGGGCCGTACCGACGCGCACCGTCGGCCGCCCCGTGCTCGGTCACGTCATGGGCCGCCCCCAGAGAGGCCTGGCGCCGTCACGGCGCGGGTGAAGGGACCCCACCTCAGATCACCCCGCTCGACTTCAGTAGGCGCAACTCCTCGTCACCGAGGCCGAGTTCGCCGATGTAGACCTCTTCGTTGTGCTCGCCGAGGAGGGGGGAAGCGGTGATCAGGGTGGAGGAGTCGGAGAGTTTGACCGGGTTGCCGACCGTGGTGAACGCGCCGCGTTCGGGGTGGTCGACGGTGACGATCATGTCGTCGGCGGCCAGGGAGGCGTCCTCGATGATCTCCTTGGTCGAGAGGATCGGCCCGCAGGGGATGTTGTGGGCGTTGAGTTCCGCGAGGACCTGCCACTTGGGG